>NZ_BAAGTN010000001.1:0-777936 GCF_054781895.1 Saccharothrix stipae
CGTAGGCCCGCTCGTGCCCGGTCGCGACCACGTCGCCCACGGGGTGCAGCGTCACCACCGGGGCCGTGCCGCGGCCGGTCGGCGAGCCGTTGCGGGTGAGCCACCGCACGGCGGGGCCGTCGGGGGCGATGCGCGGCGCGGCGGCCAGCCGGTCCAGGTCCGCCGACAGGTCCAGCCCCGCGTCCTGGTAGGCCTGCCGCGCCAGGTCCCGTTCAGCGGAACGTCGGAGCAGGTCGCGGTAGTCGACGCCGACGTTGCCGCTGGGGTTGCCGCCGGCCCGCGCCTCGATGTCGGCCCGCTTCGAGCCCCACGCCAGGGACCGCACGATGGTCTCGTCGTACTTCACCTGCTGGTCGATCTGCCCGGCAACGTCGGTCGGCCGCGCCTGCAAGGAGCGCGACCAGCCGGGCACGCTGGCGAACGCGTTGGCCAGCGCCAGGCGCGCCCGCCCCGCCGGCGTGCTCTTCGCCGCTTGCAGCACCTGCAGCGCCCTGGCCTCGTTGGCCGCCGGATCGGTCAGGCGCACCACCTCCAACTCCGGCGCGAGCAGGGTCCGCACGGTGAAGCCCAGGTCCAGCACCTGGTTGAACAAGGCGCCACCGCCGCCCACCGGCCCGCACATGGCCAGCACCCCGTCGATCCGGTGCGGGTCGTGCTCGGCCAGCAGCACGGAGGTCAGACCGCCGCCGGACTCACCCCAGGTCAGGACCCGCTGCGGTGCGCCGACGTTATCGTGGAACCAGTCCAGCAGCGCGGTCTGGTCGCGTAACGCGTCGGGCACGGAGTACCCGTGCGGGTTGGCGTACTGCGACGCGGCCAACGCGTAGCCCTCGGCGAGCAGTGGCGCCTTCGCCTGGGGCTGGTTGGTCAAGTCCACCTCCTCGGGCGTGTACCCGGACGTGTAGAAGCCGTGGTTGTAGAGCAGCACCGTGCCGTTCCAGTCGGACGGCACCTCGACGCGGTACGGTGCCCCGTCGATGACGCCGGTGTGGACGCGTACGTCCTCCGTGGGCGCGACACCGGCGAAGGCCAGCGCGGTGACAAGTGTTCCGGTGAGCAACATGGCACCGATGCTCGCGGTCGGACCGACCGCGCGGCATCCGCCGCAGAGCGCGCCCGGTGCCTACGCCCGCCGACGTAGCCGCCCCCTCCGGTGGCCGCTCGGCGGGACGTCCGACCACCGTGACGACCCGGGCATCCACCGATCGGTGGATGGTGGATCCGCCACCTCCGGCGATCGGGTCGGGCTGGCGGTGGTTGTCGGTGATCGTTTCTGCCTGGGCGCCTGCGAAGGTTCAGCGGCTCCGTCCGGATGGCGGTCTGCTGGTGTCATCGAGGTCGTCGAGCTGCTTTTGGACGCGTTGTGTGTCGGCGTTGCGGCCTTGTTCCCGGTATAGCGCCGGCGCCTCACTCCACATCTCGCGGGCCTGCGCGTGCTGTCCGAGGGCGGTGTGGGTGTGGCCCATGCTGTCGAGGGTGACCGCGACCTGATAGGCGTTCCCGAGGCTGCGGAACAGGGTCAGGGCCTGGTGGTACTGGTCGAGGCTTGGTGGTGGTCACCGGTGTGGTGGGCGATGTAGCCGAGGCTGTCGAGGGCGTGGGCCTCCCCTTCGGGGTCGTGGTGGTGTCGGTGCAGGGCGAGGGCGGCGTGGCAGTGGGTACGGGCGGTGTGGAACTCGCCCAGGCGCGCGGCGTACCAGCCCACCTGGTTGAGCGCGTCGGCTTCCCGCACCGGTTCGTCGAGGCTGCGGTAGAGATCGAGGGCGTGTCGGGCGTGGTTCAGCGCCCGTCGGTCGTCCTCCCTGCGTTCCCAGGCGGCCGCGAGCTGCCGGTAGGTGTCGAACTGCTTCCCGGAAGACAGGACTGAATTCCAGTCCAACTTCCAGGAAGCAGCTCAGGCGGTGGGTGCTGGTCAGCCACCAGCCGTGGTCAGCCGCAGTGCGAGTTGTACTGCGTCCACGAGCGGGTAGTGATGCCTCCGCCCCAGTCGATGCACCGGCCGCCATGCGTACACGGGCACGGGGCGGCCCTGCACCAGGCCGGACGGTCCGTCGACGCCTCTGAGCACTACCAACAGGTCTTCGTCGCACCCGTCATCGTCGTGCTCGGACTCTTCCTGGTCCTGCCGATCCTCATGGCGCTGTGGGTGAGCCTGTCCGACTGGAACGGCCAGGGCAGCCCGCTCGCACCGGGAGGGTGGGATGGATGGGAACAACGTTGTCGGGTATGGGGCGAGGCTGGTCCTGAGTGTCGATCCGGTGGGTGAGGACGGTGCCGGCGAGGGTGAGATTGGTGACCTGGCGGCGAAGTTCGTCGATCTCGACGTTCTGGTCGGCGATGGTCTTCTTGAGTTTGGCGATGGTCTCTCGGAGCCGTTTTACTGCTTCCGGGATCTGCTTGGTCTCGTTGCGGACGCGTTCGTAGAACTCGTTCTTCAGGTGGGCGTGGCGTTTGATGAGCGCCATGCGGTGGACGCCTGCCTCGGCGGCGAGGGCGACGACGGTGAGGCAGGCCCAAGGCGTTGCGGCGGAGTTCCCGTCCTGCCGGACCATCCATTCTCGTGCCGGGTGGGCGGTCACGTCGGTGACGGGCAGGCTCCCGAATCCGTCGGTGCCCCGCCGAGGCTTCTCCGTGGTGAGTCGTAACACGAGCGTCTTGATCGCCGCCGGTGTCGGTGGGTGCCCGCTGCGTCGATCAGTTGATCGGGAAGGGGCTCGGCACAGTCGAGGAATGTGAGTGGTGCTCCCGGTTTGTGGCCGGGTGATCGCCGTTCGGTTAGGCTCACGCGGCGGTCCGGGCCCTCCGGTCGGCGACTGGGTGGATGCGTTCTGGTTCCGGTGCACGGTCGAGGTGTTCGGGGAGGGACGTGGCACGCGGAACCGGCGCGATCGGCGCGTTGTCCGATGACGTCGCGGGAGTGCGGACAGGCCTTCGCCGAGTGCGGCGGTGGACCACGGCCTTCGCTTGGATCGGCGGTGTCGTGTTCGCCGCGCAGTTGGCGATCGCCGGCACCGCGCTCGTCGGTGGCATCACCGCGCTGGCCGTGGTGCTGGTGCTGTGCGGGTGGGTGCTGCGACCGGGCCACGACAGGTGGGGCGTCGCGGCCGAGACCGCCGTTGTCGTGACCGGAATCCTGGTGCTGCCCTTCCCGCAGCCGGTGCTCGGCTTCCTGTTCGGCGCCACCGTCCGCCGGATGCTGCTCGATGGTGACTACCGCTTCCCGGTGCGGGCTGTGTTGCCCGTGCTCGGTTATTTGCTGGGCCTTGGCGTGTCGGTGCTGGGCGGTCGGCTCGCGTTCTCCCCGGGGGTGCTCGTGCCGGCGCTGATGCCCTTGGTGGGGCTGGTCGTCGGATCGGTGGCCCTGTACGAGACCGCGCGTGCGGCGCGGTTGACCGACGCGGCCCGGCTCCGTGCCGACCGGGCGCACCGGACCGCCGAGGCCGCCGTGCACGCCAGCCCCGTGGGGCTCGTGCTGCTCGACGGAGAGGGCCGCCCGGAGCTGTTCAACGGCCGCGCCGCGGACCTGCTCGGCTGGGGTGAACCCGGCACCGTCCCGTGCCCGCACCGACCTGACATCACCGCCTGCCCGCAGGGCTGCGCCCGACCGGGTCCGGAGCCGGTGGAGCTGCGGCTCGAGCGCGCCGGCACCACGCTCACCCTGCACCCCGTCGACATCCCGGACGGGCACCGGGCCGGCGGGCTGATGGTCGCCGTCGTCGACGTCACCGCGCGGCGCCGGTGGGAGGACGTGCTCCGGGAGCGCTCCGAGCAGGATGAGCTGACCGCGCTGGCCAACCGGCGGCACTTCCTCGAACTGGTGGACCGGGCTCTCGCCGGCGGTGGCGACGTCGCACTCCTGTTGCTGGACCTGGACCAGTTCAAGGAGGTCAACGACGTCCAAGGGCACCAGGCAGGCGATCTGCGGCTGGTCGAGGCGGCTCGACGCCTGCGGACCGCGACCGGCGGGCACGACATCGTCGCGCGCCTGGGCGGGGACGAGTTCGCCGTGCTGACCTCGCCCGGTGACGACGGTGTCCGCCTGGCTCGCCACGTGCTCGCCGCACTGGCCGAGCCGGAGGCCGCGGGCGACGGCACGACCATCCGCGCGAGCATCGGCGTCGCCGTGCCCGGCCGCGCCGGCACCGGCCGCACCTCGCAGGACCTGCTGCGTGACGCGGACGTGGCGATGTACGTGGCCAAGCGCGAGGGCGGGGGCAAGGTCCAGCTGTTCCGGCGCGAGATGGGCGAGGACGTCGCGGCGCGCCAACGAGACAAGGCCGCTCTCACCTCGGCGCTGGCCGGCGACGAGCTGGTCGTGCACTACCAGCCGATCATCGACGTGGCCTCGGCGCGGACCACCCACGCCGAGGCGCTGGTGCGGTGGCAGCACCCCGGGCGCGGCCTGCTCGGGCCCGACCGGTTCATCGGGTTGGCCGAGGAGACCGGGCTCATCGTGCCGCTGGGCGGGCACGTGCTCCGTACCGCATGTGAGCAGGCTGTGCGCTGGCGCGACCGCGGACACCGGCTCGGCGTGACCGTCAACGTCTCACCCGGCCAGCTGAGCGGCAACCGGTTCCCCCACGAGGTCGGAGAGCTGCTGTCGGCCACCGGTCTGGAACCGGAGCGGCTCACCGTCGAGGTCACCGAGTCGGTCTGGGCCGACGAGAACGCCATGCGACTGCTGATGGCCGTGCGGGAACTGGGCGTGCGCGTGGCGCTGGACGACTTCGGCACCGGCTACTCGTCGCTGAGCTACCTGCGCCGCTACCCGTTCGACCTGGTCAAGATCGACAAGTCGTTCACCGACGGCCTGGGCGAGGACGATCGGACCGGGGGCGTCGTGCGGTGCATCATCGACCTCGCCACCGCGTTGGGAGCCCGCACGGTCGCCGAGGGGGTCGAGACAGCGAAGCAGGCGCACTGGCTGCGCGACGCCGGCTGCGACTACCTGCAGGGCTACCTGTTCGGCAGACCCGGACCGGTCGAGGACTGGCACCCCGACCTGCTCACCGGCGCCCCCTCCCTTCCACGCATCTGAAAACGAGTCCCGTCGCGCGCGATTCTTCCGACGAGGTCAGGTCGAGGGCGAGCTCGCCGACCTCGCCGACCTCGCCGTGCACGCGCAGCATCGGCGCAGAGTGCGTCTCGTGGTCAAACTTGCCGCCACCCATGGTGAGCAGGTCGCTTCACGGCCTCGGCCTCGATTGCGGGCCAGATGCGGGAGAAGGCGCATCGGAGTCGCCGTCGTGGCGGCTCGGCACGAGGTCATCGTGCCGGCTCCGGCGCGTCCTCGACCCGTGACGGGTCCGCCTCGGGGGAGTGCGCGTGCCTTGTCGTCCGCACCTGCCGGGACAGCAGTACCGCGACCGTCGACAACACCACGATCACCGATGCCACCCACAGGGTGGTGTCGACTCCGAACACGTCGGCCGCCGGGCCGGCCGCGATGTAGCCCAAGGGTGCCAAGCCGACACCGAGCAGGATGTCGTAGGAGAACACCCGGCTGAGTTTTTCCAGGGGGATCTGCTCCTGCACGACCGTGGTGAAGCTGACTTCGAAGATCTCCATGCCGACACCGGCGATGACCGCGCCGGCCACCACAACAGGCACCGGAGCACCCGCGGCGAAGGCGGCGAACGGAGCGATCTTCGTCAGCGTCGCCAGGGAGGACGCCACCAGCGGACGCGAGAACCTGCGCCACGTGGCGATCAGCGCACCGATGATGAGACCCGCACCGAGTCCGGCCATCACGAAACCCCAGGTCACCGGGCCGTCGAATTTCCGGTCGGCGACCACGGGGCCGATGATCTGGAAGCCGCCGACCCAGATGAGGTTCACCAGTGAGTACTGCACGACGATGGCCCACAGCCAGGTACGTGACCAGAACTCCGACCAGCCGTCGCGCAGGTCTCTGACGAACGAGTCCGTCGACATCGTGGTCCGTGGGATGCGCATGAACGCGAAGACGACCGCGGCGACGGCGAACGTGGCCGCGTCCCAGGCGATGATCCACGAGGGTCCGACCCAGGCGATCATCGCGCCGCCGATGGCCGGACCAGCGACCTGCACGATGTTCAGAGCGAGCCTGATCAACGCGTTGGCTTCTCGGAGTTGGTGCTGGGGGACGGTCTGCGGCAGCAGTCCCTGGGATGCGGGCAGGAAGAACGCCACCGCGCAACCGTTGAGCGCCGAGATCGCGCAGATCTGCCACAGCGGCGATCCGCCGGACGCCAGGACCAACGCCATCAAGAGTTGGCCGCAGGCGGAGACGATGTTCGCCGAGACGACGATCGTGATCCTGGAGAAGCGGTCGGCCAGAACGCCCCCCAGTACGAGGAACAACACCTGGGGAATGATGTACGACCCGAGGACCAGCCCGAGGTCCGTACCGGAACCCCCTGATTGGATGACGGCAAACGCCAACGCGATGGGCGCGACGCTGGAGCCCAGGGCGTTGACAACGCGCCCCAGGAAAAGCATGCGGAACTTCCGCTCCTTCAGGGGTGCCGTACTCCGTTTGGCCATGTCAGGGGTTCCATGTCTGTATGAGTCAACGGGTCGACCGAGCGGGTGGCTGTCAGCGCGTTATCGATTTCTTGTAGATCGAGACATGCATGCCGGATTCCGAGTCGAATTCTTCGCCGCGCCACCCCGCCGTTCTCTTTTCGAGGGTCAGGCCGGCGAGCCGGGCCATGAGGTCGATTTCCGCGGGCCAGGCGTACCTGATTTCCACCGGGAGCATCTCGACGCGGCCGTTGTCGATGAGGATGTCCTGGAAGCGGACGATCTGCCGGTCGGGCCAGTTGCGGGAGATGGTGATCATCGCCGCTCGGTCGTACGTTCTTCCTTCCCTGACGATCGTTCACGTCAGCCATCCCGTCCTGTGCTGCCGTGGTTGCCGGCCGTGTGGCCCGTGCCTGATCTGGCCGCCCCTCCCTCCGCTCGCGACCGATCGATTTCCGGTGAAGATGAAGATCCGTGGCCTCGGGAGGCAGTCGGTGTGCGACATGCCGTCGCGGCCGACGACCTGCCGCTCGTCTCGCCGATGCTGACCGTCCTCGGCGATCCGCCCTGGATCAGACCAGACTGTGATCTACCAGCTGTACTGGACCTAGGTGCCGCCCTATAGCGGTGGGGTCGGTGACGCTAGCCGTGAGCGGACATCCGGCGCGGCGAGCGGCTGTCGGGGAAAGCGCGCGCGGGGGAGCAGGCAGGCCGCCAGGGCGCTTCTCACGCCTACCACGGGCACAGCCGATGATCTCCCCCCGACGGCATCGGCGTTGGTCGCCCAGGGTGAATTGCAGGTGGAAATTCCGCCTCCCGCCCCTGGCCCGCGTGCCGTTTCAGGAGGACAGTGGGAACCATCCGCGTCCTCTGTGGAGGGAGCATCGAATGGCTAAGACAGTCGTGCGCGAGCAGGGTGAGGGTGACGCCTACTGGGTGCTGGGCGGGCTTTACGAGGTCAGGGTCGCCGGTGACGAGACCAACGGCGAAATGACGATCATGGAGATGACGGTTCCGGCCGGCATGGGCCCACCGCCGCACACCCACCCGGGTGCCGAGGCCCTTCGCGTCCTTGAAGGAAGGGTGCGCGCATACATCAACGACGAGACCGTCGAGGGAGGACCGGGAGCCTTCTTCTACTTCCCGGCAGGCACACTGGAGACCTACGAGCCCGTGACGGACACCGTGCGGATCCTGACCACTTACCTGCCGGGCGGCATGGACCGGTTCTTCGCCGAGATCGGCGAACCGGCGCGGACGAGAGAGGTCCCACCGCCGCCGGACTCACCGCCGGACCTGGAACGGATCGCGGCGGTCGGCGAACGTTACGGCATGCAGTTTCGGCTCCCACCCCAGCGCTGAGGACCGACCGCCGGCCGCTAGCTTGAGTCTCGACCTTCGAGCGTCGGGCACCACGATGAACCTCACCGACTCGTCGGGTCGGCAGGTGGCGTCGTCGGCCAAGCCGTCCACGTCGAACGTGTGGGGTTGTGACAGCGCCCTGCGCGCGCCGAACGACCAGGTCGTCGGGCCGATCGCGCGGACGCTGTGCACCGCGCCGCAACCCCGACCCGGCAGTTCGTCCTGACCGCTGCGGGCTACCTGGTGAACCCGCGGGGAACAGGTGCGTGGACATCCGTCGTCAGTGCTCGCCCCGCGGCAGGTCGGCCACTGCATGAGAGTTATCGCGCGGTGTCCACTGCGTCCAGGGGAAGACCTCGAGCAGCGGTGAAGTTGGCTCCGAGCGTCACCGCGCCGCCGAGATCGGCCCCGAAGAGGTCGGCGCCGTCGAGCCGCGCGTCGCGCAGGTCCGTCATCGACAGATTTGCACGTGCGAGGTAGGCGCCGCTGAGCGTGATGTTCCGGAGGTTGCCGCCCTGCAGGTTCACGTTGGCCAGGTGGGCTCCGCTCAGGTCGACGTCGCTGAGGTTCGCGCCATACAGGTAGGCACCGGCCAGGTCGATGGACTGGGTCCGCCAGAAGTTCTCGATGTCCGAGGGGCGTCGGTGGCGGGCAAGGATGCGGTGGGCGGTGATCCGGACCTGACGCTCCTGCGCCCGCACGGTGGCCGTGTTGTCGAAGCGCTCGCGTTCGTCCGGCGCCGCGTCGTCGGGTAAGGCGGTGGGAGCGGGCGGGTAAGGCATGCGGAGGTAGGCGCAGAGGACGTTGAGGACGATCTCGCGTTGCTCCGCCTCGACCTGGCCCAGGCGCTGGAGAGCGTAGAGCCCGGCCAGACGTACCGCGGCGTCGGCGGACCCGAGCTGGTCGGCTGCCTTGGTGTAGAGCTCGGTGATGCGACGTTGCCTCGCATCGTTCTCGGTAATCTCGGCGACACGCTCCTGATGCCTGTGCTCGAGGTCTTTCTGTCGCAGTCCGATCTCTATGGAGCGTTGCCGCCGCCAGGCGAGGTAGAGGGCGAGCACCCCTCCGCCTCCGAGGCCCATGCTCAACCCGATCTTCACGGCATCGAACCTCGCGGTGATCAACTCGTGTCCCGTCAGGCCACTGGTGCCGGCCCACCAGAGTGCAACCACGGCAACGACTGTCGCCGTGGCTACGCTCGAAGCCAATAACGCCATCCACTTACCCGACAGCACTGCCGGCAGGTCCTGGCCGGACCGTGCGGCAGGCGAGCCGCTCGAGTTCATCACAGATGGATCATCGCTACGGCCGTGGGAAACGCTTCATCTTGATCAGTCCCTCGTCGAACGGCGGTATCGCGGTTGCAGCTATCGGGGAAGCGAACGTCGGCAACCGGCCGCTCGTTGAGTGAGGGCGCATACCCGACCTTCAGGTTGAGGTGCTCCTCAGTGAGCCTCTCCGCGTAACGGTGGTTACCGTACGTAGGTGCCAGCCCTACCACCGGCCGCGAGTTCACGGGTTCGCGCACACGGTTTCGCGGATCCCGCACGCTTGGCCCCACCACGGGCACGCGGATTCGGCCGTGCGAACCACGCGGGGGCGCGCGTCCCTCGGCCGGTTGTGTCGTAAGGCGGTAGCTCTCGCTGGGCCCGTCGGGCAGGCTGAGGCCATGGGGATGAGGCGGGCTGGTGTCGTTGTCGGGTTGGTGGCGGCGCTGGCCGCCGGGCTGGTGCCCGGAGCGCAGGCGAGTCCCGGCTCGCCCGTGCGCGACGCGCTCGGCCAGGTGGTGGCGAGCGGAGTGCCCGGTGCCTACGCGGCCGTCGTCGACGAGGGCGACACCTGGCGTGGTTCGGCGGGAGTCGGTGACCTGCGCACCGGGCAGGCGCCCGACGCGCGTGGCCGGATCCGCGTCGCCAGCGTGACCAAGACGTTCGTCGCCACCGTGGTGCTCCAACTCGTCGGCGAGGGCAGGCTCGGGCTCGACGACCCGGTGGCCGACCACCTACCCGGCCTGCTGCCCTACGCCGAGCCGATCACCGTCCGCCAGCTGCTGGGACACACCAGCGGCGTGCCTCGTGACATCGCGCACTGGCAGACCCTCGAAGAGGTCGACACGAAGCGGTGGGAGACCTTCACACCGCCCCAGCTGGTGCGCCTGGCCACCGACGGCCGGCCGTTGCTGTTCCCGCCGGGCACCGGCTTCTCGTACTCCAACGTCGGCTACACGGTCCTCGGCATGCTGGTCGAACGCGTCACCGGCCGTTCACTGGCCGGCGAGCTGGAGCGGCGCGTCTTCCGGCCGCTGCACCTGTGGGACACCTCGTTCCCCACCTACCAGCCGTTCGTCGTGAACCCGGTGGCGCGCGGCTACGAACGCCTCTACGGCGAGACCGCCCCGCTGACCGACGTCACCACCTACGTGTGGTCGCGGCTGTGGGCGTCCGGCAACCTCATCAGCTCCCCCGACGACCTGAACCGGTTCTTCCACGCGCTGCTCGTCGGCCACCTGCTGCCCGACGACCTGCTCGCGCAGATGAAGGATGCCCGCCCCCGGTCGATCGGCCCGTTCGGCTACGGCCTCGGCCTCATGCGCTGGCCAAGTCCCTGCGGCGGTGAAGACTGGTGGGGCCACGGTGGCGACCTACCCGGCTACAACACATGGAGCCTGCACACCACCGACCTGACCCGCCAGGTGTCCGCCGGCATGAACCAGGACAGCACCGCCCCAGCCGCCGCGCACGAGAACATGCTCCTCACGGTGGTCCCGACCGCCCTGTGCGAAGAGGTCCCGATGTCCACGACGACCGCCGCCGACATCCCCTACCTCGGCCCGACGCTGCCCTAGGGCCTGTCCTCAAAGCCAGATGAGCAGGGTGGCGAGGTCGATCACGGCCCGGTAGGACAGGGCGGTTTTGTCGAAGCGGGTGGCTATGGCGCGGAACTGCTTGAGCCGGTTGAAGCAGCGTTCGACCACGTTGCGGCGTTTGTAGGCGGTGCGGTCGAAGGCCGGTGGACGTCCGCCTGCCCGGCCTTTGCGTTTGCGGTTGGTCTGCTGGTCACGGCGTTCCGGGATCGTGGTCGGGATGCCACGTTTGCGCAGGTGGGCGCGGATGGCCTTGGTCGAGTAGCCCTTGTCCGCGATCACGCGCGTGGGTCGGGTCGCCGGGCGGCCCGGACCCGGTCGCCGGAACTCGACGCCGGCCATGACGGTGGTGAACCGGGTGCAGTCGTTGACGTTGCCGGCGGTCAGCACGACCGACAACGGTCGGCCGTGGCCGTCGCAGGCCAGGTGGATCTTGGTCGTGGGTCCACCGCGGGAGCGGCCGATGGCATGATCACCTGGCTCGCTGTGCCCGCCGCACGATCCGTCCGCCCCCTGTGTGGGAGCCGGTCGTGCCCGTGCGGCGGGCGCCGGCGGCGTGCTGATGGGCGCGCACGATGCTGGAATCCACCGAGACCTCGCGGTCCAACTCGTCGATCGCCTCGGCCACCACCCGTACCTTCCCGACCAGCGTGGTCAGGGTGCCGTTGCGCGACCAGCGCCAGAACCGGTTGTAGACCGTCTTCCACGGCCCGTACCGTTCCGGCAGGTCCCGCCATGCGACACCCGTCTTGGCCTTGAACAGCATCCCGTTGATCACCCGACGGTCGTCCACCCGCGGACGACCTTTCGCGCCCGAGGCGGGCAGCAACGGCGCGATCGCCTGCCACTGCTCGTCGGTCAACTCGTGCCTGCGAATCACGACCCAAGATCAAAGCAGATCACCCGCACCCACTTTGAGGACAGGCCCTAGCGGCTCAGTCGCGCCACCAGGCGGTCCGAATCCAGTTCGCCGCCAGACGATCACCGCCATCACCAGGCCGATCCCCAGGTCTCGGCTGGAGGACTGGCGTGACCAGATGGCCAGCACGCCAGGCCGAGGTTGGCAATCGCTTCGCGCATGAACTCGAATCCGTCGGCCACGTCGCGCGAGGTCGGCGTGTCGGCCAGGTCGAGGCCGGGCGCATACGGCGAGCACATCTCACTCACCTTGATAAATTCAGTGTGGACGAAGGTTAATTAAATGCGCATCAGCTCGCACCGCCAGTATTCCAACCACTGCAACAGCCTCCAAGAAAGCCTGCCGACAGCCGTCCGGCATCGGTGACTGCGCCGACGATGGGGGAGCGCCGGCACAGGACACGGGCAGCCGTAATCACCCCTGCCGACCACACCTCACGCATGGTCTGAGCGGACGGGTGCCAACGTGACCGAACAGCGGACGGACGCCCTGAACCGTCGGCGGACCGATCTCGACACCCGCACCTCGGCGGTCTCCCGAACCAACGTCAGGAACCCGACCACATCCTTGACGTCCACCTCGTCGAGGCGACGCGAACCTTGGACGGCGACGAATCGTCCCAGATAGCCACGATGCCCGGCCCTGGACGCTTCCGGGATCGCCTCGACCACGGTCGGCACCAACTGCTCGAACGTGGGCACCGTGGGCGCGGCCAGACCTCCAGCAGGTCCTGTGGTGTCAACCGCAGGCGCTCCAGCACCTCCGGACCGTGGATCACCGGTGCTGACAGCGACGGCACCGCCGCCAGCAGCACCTTCTCGCCCGCCCCTTGAACCCGGTCTCGGCGTCGGATCGGGGCTGGAATCGCGATCATGGTGTGCTTGGTCAACGCAGGCCCGCCGAACGGATCGCGACGGGCCACCGGTGCGCCGCCTACGTGCAGCACCCGGATCGACACCGGCACGTGGGTGGGGCGGCGCGGGGGCGTGGGTTGGTGGGAGTGAACCCGTACGCCGCATTGCGGGGGTGGGCGTGGGGCCGTTGAATCGGGTTCGCGACCGCCGAACAACAGGAGTTACCGATGACCGAGCTGGTGCTTGATCCGAAGACGACCGCAGTGGTGCTGATCGAGTACCAGAACGACTTCACCAGTGAGGGCGGCGTGTTGCACGGTGCCGTCAGCGAGGTGATGGGCAATACGGGCATGTTGCCCAAGACCGTGGCGCTGGTGGAGGCGGCACGTGCGGCGGGGGTGGTGGTGATGCACGCGCCGATCACGTTCGCCGAGGGGTACCACGAGATCTCCGCTCACCCGTACGGCATCCTCAAGGGCGTGGTGGACGGCAAGGCGTTCGTCAAGGGTAGTTGGGGTGCGGCGATCGTGGACGACCTCGCGCCCCGTGAGGGCGACATCGTGGTCGAGGGCAAGCGCGGGCTGGACACGTTCGCCAGCACGAACCTCGACTTCATCCTGCGCAGCAAGGGCATCACGACGATCGTGCTCGGCGGGTTCCTGACGAACTGCTGCGTCGAGTCGACCATGCGCTCCGGCTACGAGAACGGCTACAAGGTCGTCACGCTGACCGACTGCGTCGCCGCCACCTCGCAGGAGGAGCACGACAACGCGTTGCGCTTCGACTTCCCGATGTTCTCGCTGCCGGTCTCCGCGGACGACGTCATCGAGGCGCTGTCGGTGACCCGGGACTAGGGTTTGCGACCGGCGCCGATCACCGGGGGGAGTGGCGGTTGTGAGAGCGTGCGTCGTCGGAGCGGGACCGGCGGGGATCGTGACGGCCAAGGTGTTGGTGGAGAACGGTTTCGACGTCACGGTCCTCGACAAGTACGAGCGGGTGGGTGGGGTCTGGTCGCCGGGCGGCTGTTACGACGGCCTGGCCAACCAGTCCGCGCGCCGCCTGTTCGAGTTCGCCGACCTGGCCAACCGGCTGCACTTCGCCAGCGCGGCGGACAGCCACCGCTACCTGGAGGACTACGCCGAGGCGTTCGGTGTGCTCGCGTGCCTCCGACCGGGCACCGAGGTGACCTCGATCCGGCCGGTGCCCGGGCCCGGGCGGGTGGGCGCCTCGGGCTGGTCGGTCGAGTCCCGGCCCACCGGGGACGAGGGCGCGCCGGTCCGCCGGGAGACGTTCGACCACGTCGTCGTCGCCAGCGGCGCGCACCACCACGTCCACCTGCCCGACCTGCCGGGCCGTGAGTCGTTCGGCGGCACCGTGCTGCACTCCAACGACGTGCGGTCCGGCACGTTCACCGGCAAGCGCGTGGTCGTCGTGGGCGGCGGCAAGTCCGCGTTGGACCTGGCGACGCGGGCGGCGGGGGAGGCGGCCTCGGCCACGTTGGTGCAGCGCAAGGTCAACTGGATGATCCCCGAACGGCTCCTGCTCGGCACGGTCGGTTACAAGTGGATCCTGTTCACCCGGCTCGGCGAGGCGCTGCTGCCCCGCTACCACGACCCGTCCTGCGTCCGCCCGGTCGACCGCCTCGACGAGCGGGTCAAGCGGGCCCTGTGGTGGGTCATCACCCGCGACATGCTGGTCTCCGCGGGGTTCCACCGGCTGCCGAGGCGGCTGCGCCCGGCTCGGCCGCTGCCGTGGCACCTGGCCCACGCGGGGGTGATGCCACGCGGTTACGTGCGTGCCGTCCGCGAGGGCCGGCTCGCCGCCGAGGTGGGCGCGGTGCAGGAGTTCACCGAGGACGGGGTGCGCCTGGCGAACGGTCGGGACGTGGCGGCCGATGTGGTCGTGCTCGCCACCGGTCACCGCCGGGTCTTCCCGTTCCTCGACCTGCCGGTGCACGACGACGCCGGTCGGCTGCGGCTCTACCGGGGCATCGTGCCGCCGGGTGTCGACCGGTTGGGGTTCGTCGGGTTCCGCCAGGTCTTCAACAACATCATGGGCGTGGAGCTCAGCGCGCACTGGCTGGTCCGCCACTTCCTCGGGACGCTGCGCGCCACCCCGGACGAGCAGGGGATGCGGGACGCCGTCGACGCCCGCCTGGCCTGGCAGGAGCAGGTGCTCCCGGGCACCGGCGGCTACGACTTCGGCCCCTACGACATCCACTGCGCGGACGAGCTGATGCACGACATGGGCCTGCCGTCGCGCCGCGCGGGCAACGTGCTGGCCGAGTACCTCCTCCCGGGTGGAGTCGCCCACCGCTACCGGGGCCTGACGAGGTCGGGCTGAGCGCGGGCGCTGCGGCCCGGGTGAGTGGATCTCATCCTTCCGATATCTCGACCGCGTTCGGCACGGCCGCCTACGTTCGTCCCATGGCTTATGGCAAGGCACTGCGCGAGGCTGTCGCGGCACCCGGGACGACGCCGCTGATCGGTGTGTTCGACATGCTGTCGGCGTCGATCGCGGCCCGGCACTACGACGGGCTGTTCGTCTCCGGCTTCGGTTTCTCCGCCTCGCACTACGGCCTGCCCGACGTCGGTTTCATCGCCTGGCCCGACGTGGTCGGGTTCGTGCAGCGGCTGCGGCTGGCGCTGCCCCGGCAGCACCTGCTGGTCGACATCGACGACGGGTACACCGACCCCGAGGTGGCCTGCCAGGTCGTTCGTGCGCTGGAGCAGGTCGGCGCGTCCGGCGTGATGCTGGAGGACCAGCAGCGGCCACGCCGGTGCGGGCACGTCGGTGGCAAGCGGGTGCTGCCGCTGGAGCAGTACCTGGAGAAGCTGGACCTCGTGCTGGGGACCAGGACCGACCTGGTCGTCGTGGCGCGGACCGACGCCACCGACGAGGACGAGATGCTGCGGCGGGCCGCCGCGTTCGCCGAGACCGACGCCGACGTGGTGCTGGTCGAGGGCATGCCGTCGGTCGACGTGATCCGGCGGGTCCGGCAGGTGGTGGGGGACAAGCCGCTGCTGTTCAACCAGATCGCGGGCGGCCGGTCGCCGAAGCTGTCGCTGCGCGAGCTGACGGAGCTGGGTGTCGACGCGGCGATCTACAGCACGCCGTGCCTGTTCGCCGCCCACGCGGCCATCGAGGACGCGATGGTCCGGCTGAAGGAGGGTGACGGCGTGTTGCCGGAGGACTCGATCGGGGTCGCCGAGTCGCAGGCCCTGCTCGAACGGAACATCAGCCGCCACCACGACGTGCCCGCTCCGCGCGCGTCCCAGCCGGCCATGACGCGCTGACGGAGCCGGGTCAGGACGGGGACAGGTCGGGATCGGGTCGGAGACGGGTGGGGGTCAGCCGGGGTCGCCGCGCCGTTTGCGGTGCACGACCCAGCCGAAGTCGACGACCAGGCCGACCGCGAGCGCCGCGAGCAGCACCGCCAACCACGTCAGCCCCGCCCGCACGCACAGCACCGCGGCCACGCCGTTGAAGACGATGCCGAACCCGGCGAGCCACAGGCGCAGGGTCAGCGCGCTGCGTGGCGGTGCCGGTGGCGGCAGGTCGTCGTCCGGGTGACCGGAGCCGGTCACGTCCGCCACTCCTCCTGCCAGCCGTGGGGGGTGTCGTAGGCGGCGGCGAGCAGTTCGAGCACCGACCGGTCGAGCCCGCTCTCGACCTCCTTGCGCAGCCACCGCGCCTTCTCCGCGAACGGCACCGGCGCGCGCTCGTCCTGGGCCTGCGCCTCGTGGGGCACGAGCAGCAGCTCCCGGCCGTCGTCGGACCGCAGGATCCGCAGCCGGCCGCGGCGCTCGGCCTCGTCGAGCAACGGCAGCTCTTCCCTGGCGAGCCGCTCCTCGTCCTCGGCGAGCCGGTCCAGCACGAACCGGCGCAGATCCTCATCCGACAGTCCGTTCGCCTCCACGTCCATGGCCAAGGGGTAACCACTCCCACCCCGACCACACGTCGTGGGCGTGCGGTCGATCGCGCCGCCGGGTAGGAATGGGTGGTGACCAGCGCCTACGAGCCGGACCCCCGACGGTGGAAGGCGTTCACGGTCACGCTCGTGGCCGGGTTCATGAGCCTGCTCGACGTGAGCATCGTGTCCGTGGCGCTGCCGTCCATCCAGCACGGACTCGGCACCACACCGGCCGGTGCGCAGTGGGTCGTCTCGGGGTACGCGCTGGCGTTCGGCCTCGCCCTGGTGCCCGCCGGGCGGCTCGGTGACGCGATCGGGCGACGGACCATGTTCCTGGTCGCACTGGGCGGGTTCGTGCTGTTCAGCGCGTTGGCCGGGCTCGCGCCGACGACCGAGGTGCTGATCGTGGCACGCCTGGCGCAGGGCATCTCGGCCGGTGCGTTGGCGCCGCAGAACTCGGCGCTGATCCAGCAGCTGTTCCGGGGTGCGGAACGCGGTCGGGCGTTCGGGGTCTTCGGCTCCACGGTCGGCGTCTCCACCGCGATCGGGCCGGTGATCGGCGGCGTCATCCTGGCCGTGGCCGGCGGGGACGATGGCTGGCGGTGGATCTTCTACGTCAACGTGCCCATCGGCGTGGTCGCGCTGGTGCTGGCGGCCCGCCTGCTGCCCCGCGCCCGCGGTGGCCCGCGCGGGCACCTCGACCTCGTCGGCGCGGCCCTGCTCGGCACCGGTGTGCTGGCCGTGATGCTGCCGCTGGTGCTGGCCGAGGCGGGCGGGCTGGCGCGGCTGTGGTGGCTGTTCGGGCTCGGTGCGGCGTTGCTGGTGGTGTTCGTGGGGTGGGAACGGCAGGTCGCCGCGCGTGGCCGCAGTCCGATGCTGGACATCGCCCTGTTCACCGGCACGCCCGGTTACGGCACGGGTGCGTTGCTCGGGATGGTGTACTTCGTCGGGTTCGCCGGCATCTGGCTGGTGTTCGCGCTGTTCTTCCAGAACGGGCTCGGCTACTCGCCGCTGGAGTCCGGGCTGGCGGTGACGCCGTTCGCGGTGGGTTCGGCGGCGTCCGCGGTCGCCGGCGGGCGGATGGTCGAGAAGTGGGGCCGCAAGCTGACAGTCACCGGGTTGAGCATGGTGGTGGTGGGACTCGCGGTGACCGCGCTGGTGCTGCTGGTGGCGCCGCCGCACGTGGCCGGGTGGGCGGTCGCGCCCGCGTTGCTGCTGGCGGGCGTCGGCGGCGGGTGGGTGATCTCGCCAAACACCACGTTGACCCTGCGGTACGTGCCGGTCTCGATGGCGGGCGCGGCCGGTGGGGCGTTGCAGACCGGGCAGCGCATCGGGTCGGCGATCGGCACGGCGGCGCTGACCGGCGTCTTCTACACGGTGCTGGCCGCGTCCGGGCGGAACTTCCCGGTGGCGGTGGCGGTCGCCGTGGGCGGTGCGACGGTGGCGGTGGCGGCGGCCCTGGTGGTGGCGATCGTGGAAGTGCGCGCCCGGCCGCGTTGTCCGTCCGCTGTGGACGGTCTGCCGGAGGCGATCCCGGACGCGCCGTGAGCTGTGCCGACCGGCGCGGTGCGGGCACGATGGCGGGATGGACCTGCTGCCGCTGACCGAGCAGCTGCTCGGCATCCGCTCCACCGCCGACCGGCCGGACGACCTGCGCCGGGCGTTGGACTTCGTGCTGGACGTCGTGGGCCCGGGTTTCACCGTGGAGCGGTTCGAGGCGGCCGGCAAGCCGAGCGCGCTCGTCTACCGGGGTGAACGCCGCCCGCACTTCCGGGTGATCTTCAACGCTCACCTGGACGTGGTGCCGGGCGCGGACGAGCAGTTCCGGCCCCGGCGGGACGGCGATCGGCTCATCGCCCGCGGCGCGCAGGACATGAAGCTGTCCGCGCTGGTGCTGGCCTCGGTGTTCCGGGACACGGCCGCCCGACTTCCTTACCCGATCGGGTTGCAACTCGTGACCGACGAGGAGGTGGGCGGGCGCCACGGCACGCTGCACCAGTTGGAGCAGGGCGTGACGGCGTCGTTCGTGGTGATCGGGGAACACAGCGCGCTGCGCGTGGTGGCCGAGTCGAAAGGGCTGATCACCGTGCGGTTGCACGCCGTGGGACGGGCCGCGCACAGCGCGTACCAGTGGCTCGGCGACAACGCGCTGCTCAAGGTGATGCGGGCGGTGGACGGCGTCCTGGCCGCGTACCCGGTGGCGGCGGGGGAGGAGTGGCGGACCACGGTGAACGTCGCGCGGATCTCGTCCGGGAACCAGGCACTCAACCAGGTGCCCGCGGACGCGACCGCGTGGCTGGACGTCCGGTTCCCGCCGGAGGACGCCGACTTCGTCGGCCGCACGCCGCAGGAGGTCGCCGCCCACTTCACCGCCCTGTGCCCGCCCGGCGTCACGGCCGCCGTCGACCACGTCGAGCCACCGCACCGGGCCGACCCGGACGGCCCGGACCTGCGGGTGCTGCGGCGCGCGGCGCGTGCCGAGGGCTACTCGGGCGACCTGTTGCGCAAGCACGGCGCGGCCGACGCCCGGTTCTACTTCCAGCGGGGGATCGACGCGGTGATCTTCGGTGTGGGCGGGGACGGGCAGCACGGTCCGGACGAGTACGCGGACCTGACCACGGTGGAGCCCTACCGGCGGGCGTTGACCGCGTTCCTGGAGGGCATTGCCTAACGCGTAACCCAGTGGTTACGCTTCCGGGTGTGGACGAGGTGGCCGGCGCGATCGCCGACCCGGTGCGGCGGGAGATCCTGGAGATGCTGCGTGGGGACGCGCGGCTGTCGGCCGGGCAGATCGCCGAGCGGTTCGCGATCAGCCGTCCGGCGGTGAGCCGACACCTGCGGGTGTTGCGCGAGAGCGGGCTGGTGCGCGACGAACTGGTGGGCAGGCAGCGGTTCTACGTGCTCGACGCGTCCCGGTTGACGCCGCTGGCGCGCTGGCTCGCGGGCTTCGACCGGCCCTCGGGTTGGGCGCACCACCTCGACGCGCTGGAAACCGAGGTCCACCGCACCCGGCGGGAACGCCGTACCGACGAACCGAAGGAGAACACCGCATGACCCCCACCCCCACCGGCCGCCTGTTCCGCACCGAGGCGGGCAGCGACCTGGTGCTCACCCGGACGTTCCGCGCGCTCGCCGACGACGTGTGGGCGAGCCTGACCGAGCCGGAGCGCACCGCCCGGTGGTTCGGCCCGTGGGAAGGTGAGGGCGCGCCGGGCCGCACGGTGAAGGTGCAGTTGGTCTTCGAGGAGCAGGAACCGTGGGCGGAGGTCCGCATCGATGCCTGCGACCCGCCCCGGCGGCTGGCGCTGTCGATGGTGGACGAGGCGGGCACCTGGCGGCTGGAACTGCTGTTGTCCGAAGTGGACGGCGTGACCGAGCTGCGCCTGGTGCACCACCTCTCGACCGAGGAGGGCATGGGCGAGGTCGGGCCCGGGTGGGAGTACTACCTGGACATGCTGGTCGCCTCCCGCGCCGGCGCGCCGCTGCCTGCCTTCGACGACTACTACCCGTCGCAGAAGCCCTACTTCGAGGCCTTGGCCGTCGGCTGACCGGTCAACCCCGGCCGGTGTTCACCACGCAGAACAGGTTGCCCTCGGTGTCGGCGAGGACGACGAACGCGGCGTCCGGCGGGTAGTCCCACGGAACGCGTTCCGCGCCGAGGGACACCAGCCGTTCGACCTCCGCGGCCAACTCGGCCTCGTCGGCGACGTGCAGGTCCAGGTGCGTCCGATCGGACTCGTCCAGCGTGATGGCGGTGCCGGCGCCGTGCTTGGGCACCAGGACCGGGCTGTCGTCACCGATCGGACCGCCGTGCAACTCGTAGCCGAGGGCTCCGGTCCAGAACTCCGCCGCCCG
The DNA here is from genome assembly GCF_054781895.1 of Saccharothrix stipae. Classification (NCBI taxonomy): domain Bacteria; kingdom Bacillati; phylum Actinomycetota; class Actinomycetes; order Pseudonocardiales; family Pseudonocardiaceae; genus Saccharothrix; species Saccharothrix stipae. Next base: position 20,271 of record NZ_BAAGTN010000001.1, read on the forward strand.
GTGGAGGTCGGTGACTTTGAGGACCACGCTGCCGATGTGCGCCATCGGCCCATTGTCGACCATGTGGCGGCGGCCGTGCGGCCGGTGGCGGCGTTCTCGCGCGTGACGGCTTCGGCGCGCCGACCGGCACGGCGCTGATCTGCGGGTTTTACCGGGAGGGAGTACGGTCGAACAGCGCAGCGGGTTGAGCCAGCAGCCACTGCCTTCTTCGACCCCCGAGGAGGCTGCGGGCCGTGAGGACAGAACCGTTCGTTCACCCGTTCAGGGTGGAGCGCCAAGTGCACGGATACGCCGTGGTGGTGCGCGTCGCCGGCGAGGTGGACGCGTTGACCGTCCGCGAGCTCAAGCACGAGATCGCCGTGGGACTGGCGCTGGCCACCCCTCCCGCCCCGGTGGTGGTGGACCTCAGCGACGTCGAGTTTTTCGCCGCCGCGGGCCTGAACGAGATCTACCGCGGCCTCGTGGCGGCCAAGGCGGCGGGCGTGCAACTGCGCGTGGTGGCCGGCCGTCGCCACGTCCTGCGGCCGTTCCGGATCAGCGGGCTGGACCGCGAGATCCCGCCGTGCTCGACGTTGGCGGAAGCCCTGGTCGTGCACGCCCCGAAGGGCGCGCGGCGCTTCGCCCTGCCCGCCACCTGACCCGGGCCGTTCCTCACACTCGCACGTGGGTGCGCGCCTGCCTGCGCAGGCGCAGGTAGTGGACCAGGACGGTCACGGTGGCCGTCAGGAAGACCACCTGCATCAACGTGCGCGGGAGCAGGGCGTCTCCGAACGACGGGGAGATGCCCTCCGCCGCGGCGTGGACGTTCGCTGGGAACATGCCGACCAGCATCGCGGTCAACCCGGCCGCGGCCCACGGCGCGGTCGGTCGCCACAGCACGCCCGCGGCACCGGCGAGTTCGAGCACGCCGGTCACGGTGACCACCAGGTCGGGCGCGGGCACCGCCGGCGGCACCATCGCGATCAGCTGCTCGCGCATGCCGATGAAGTGGGCCAGGCCGGTCGCGGTGAACATCGCCGCCACCCCGCCCTGCACGGCGAACGGCCAGGCCGGGACGCGGGTGACGCCGAGGGCGCGCAGGCCCGCCAGAACGAGCGTGACGAGCACGAGGATGACGAGCGGGGCCACGGCGGACTCCTCCGGGATCGCGAACTTTACATTGGCAAGATTGCCTCGCGCCCGTGATGTTGTCAATGACTAGATCGCGGTTAGGCTGTGCCCGTGACAGCCGAACGCCCGTACCACCACGGCGGCCTGCGCCGCGCCGTCCTGGACGCCGCCGTCGAGGCGATCACCGAGCACGGTGTCGGTGGCCTCGGTCTGCGCGACTTGGCCCGACGGGTCGGGGTGTCGCATGCCGGACCCGTGCACCACTTCAAGGACAAGGCGGGGTTGCTGACCGCGCTCGCGACCGAGGGCTTCACGCTCTTGGCGGAGGACCTGGAGGCGACCGAGGCGGCGGGCGGCGACTTCGTCGAGGTCGGCACGGCCTACGTGCGCTTCGCGATCGAGCACCGCGCCCACTTCGAGGTGATGTTCCGCCCCGACCTGTACCACGCGGACGACCCGGCGGTGACGCTCGCCCGTGACCGCGCGGGGGCGGTCCTGGCGGGCGGTGTCGCGGACCGGTCGGACCCCAGCCTCGCCTCGGCCGCCGCTTGGTCGATCGTGCACGGCTTCGCGACGCTCTGGAACGCCGGTGCTCTGACGCGTCCGGGGCAGGATCCCGTGGAACTGGGGCGTGCCGTCGCGGGCTACCTGACGCGGACTTAGCCGAACCTGCCCGTTCCCGCTGGCCGCTGCTCCGGCGGCGTGGTTCGGGGCGGGTCGGTGCGGTCGGGTGAACTCCGGCGATGCCGGTCCGTGTGACGGTGGGGCGGTGGAACGCTGGGGTCGCCCAGCCGTGGACCTGATCAGCGAGGTGTCGTGGTGTTGTCCGAGCCGGAACAGCCCGACGACCCTGCCTCCGAGCCCGCCGGCGCGGGCGGTCCCGGTGTGCGCAACACGGCGTCCGGTGTCGTGGGTGGGATGGTGCAGGCCGGTGTCGTGCACGGTGGGGTGCATCTGCACGCGGCACCGCTTCCGCCCACGCCGGTGGTGCCGCGTCAGCTGCCCGCCGCGCCCCGGTTGGTCGCGGGGCGGGTGGCCGAGCTGGCCGGGTTGGACCTTGCCCTGACCGACGCCGTACCGGGCGGACCGGACACGGCCGTGCGGGGACAGGCCTGCGCCGACCTGTCGTTCGAGGGCGCGACGGCGATGGTCTCGGCGATCGGTGGGGCCGGGGGAATGGGCAAGACCTGGCTCGCGCTCGCCTGGGCGCACCGCCACCTGCCCCGGTTCCCCGACGGACAGCTGTTCGTGGACCTGCACGGGTTCAGCCCTGCGGGAGAGCCGATAGACCCCGCCGTGGCGGTACGCGGATTCCTCGACGCCCTGGGGGTGGAACCCGGCCGGATCCCGGCGGACTTGGACGCGCAGGCCGCCCTGTACCGGAGCCTGGTCGCGGGCAGGCGAATGCTGATCGTGCTGGACAACGCCGCCACGAGCGAGCAGGTCGTCCCCTTGCTGCCGGGCAGCCCGACCTGCACCGTCCTGATCACCGGCCGCCACCGGCTCGCCTCCCTGATCGACCGGCACGGCGTCCGCCACCTGCCCCTGGGCGTCCTCACCCGTGCCGAGGCCTGCGTCCTGCTGACCGCACGCCTGGGCGCGGACCGCGCCGCCGCCGAGCCCGACGCCGTCGACGAACTGGTCGACCTGTGCGGGAACTACCCACTGGCCCTGTCGATCACCGCCCGCAACGCCGCCACCCGTCCCGGGATCGCCCTGGCCGAGATCGCCGCCGAACTGCGCGAACTGGGCCTGGAGGTGCTCGACCACGACACCGACCCCGCCGCGAGCCTGCCCGCCGTGCTGTCCTGGTCCCTGCGCCGGCTCACCGACGAACAGCGCACCGCGTTCGGACTGCTGGGTATCGCCCCCGGCCCCGACACCACCCTGCCCGCCGTCGTCTCCCTCACCGACCTGCCCCGAGTCCGCGCACGCAGGGCGCTGGCGGCGCTGGAGGAGGCGTCCCTGGTCGAACGGCGACCGGGCGGCCGGTACGCGATGCACGACCTGGTCCGCGCCTACGCCGCCACCACCGCCCACGACCTACCCGACGACGTGCGGGAGACGGCCCTGGCACGGGTGATGGACTTCCACCTGCACACCGCCCACGCCGCCGACCGCCTCCTGGAACCTCACCGCCAACGCCTGCGACCCGACCCGCCCGCGCCCGGCGCCCACCCGCACCCGCTGCCCGACACCGCGGCTGCGACGGCCTGGCTGGAGGCCGAGCACCCCACCCTCCTGGCCACCCAGCGTGCTGCGGTCGCCCTTGGCCGCCACCACGTTGTATGGCACCTCGCCGAGGCGCTGAACACCTTCCACACCCGGCGTGGGCATCGACATGACGGGCTCGCCTCGTGGCGGGCGGCGCTGGACGCCGCCGCCCACCTGCCCGACCCCGCCACCCGCAGCCGTGCCCACCGGTTCCTCGGCAACGCCTACTCGCTGCTAGGCCTGCACGAGGAGGCCACCGGGCACTTGGACCGTGCCCTCGAACTGGCCGTGGCCCACCGCGACCCCACCGAACAGGCCCACACCCACCAGGTGCTCGCGTTCGTTTGGGCACGACGAGGGGATGATCGTCGGGCCTTGGACCACGCCGGACACGCCCTCGACCTCCACCGCATCCTCGACCACCCCGTGCGCGAGGCCGACGCGCTCAACGCGGTGGGTTGGTACGCCGCCCGCCTGGGCGACTTGGACACCGCCCACGACCACTGCCACGCCGCCCTCACCCTGCACCGACGCCACCATAACGCGGCGGGCGAGGCGGATGCCCTGGACAGTCTCGGCCTCATCGCCCACCAGACCGGCGACCACCGCCTGGCCGTCGACCACTACGTCCAAGCCCTCACCCTGTACCGCACCCTCGGCAACACCTATCAGGTAGCGGATGCCCTCGACAGCGTGGGCCATCCGCATGTTTCTCTCGGACAACCCCAGCAGGCCCGGGCGGTCTGGCAGGAGGCGATGGAGCTGTACCGGGAGCAAGGGCGCGACACCGACGCTCAGCGCGTCCAGTGGCGGCTCGACAATCTCGACAACCTCACCGCCACAGACCTGGACAGCGCCTGAGCCCATCGACTCGGCGCAAGGTGCCAGCCCAGGGTGCTGACGTAGGCCAGTGCGCTGCGCGCGGGCGAGGTGGCGAGGGCGAGCAGGGCGGCTCGGCGGTTTGGTTCGGGGCCGCCGAAGGCTGGTCGTACGCCGTCGGCTCCTGGCGTGTCCAGTGGTGGCTCGGCGACCTTGGCGACGTTACCGCTGCGGACCTGCGCAGCGGCTGGGCTCGCCGGTTCGGTGGGTGTTGGCACGGGGTTAGCACAGGCTGACGTAGGGCAGTGCGTTGCGCGCGGGCGTGGTGGCGAGGGTGGAGGACCGATCTGTGGTTCGGTCGGGGGCCGCCGAGTGCCCGTCGCAGGCCGTCGGCGCCTGGCGTGCGCAGTGGTGGGTCAGCATCCTTGGCGACGTTGCTGGCGCCGACCTGGACAGTGCCTGAGCTCGCTGCCGGTGGGAGCGGTCTGCGGGCTGTGGTCCGGCTTGGGGCCGCCGAGTGCCGGTGGTACGCCGTCGGAGCCTGGTGCGTCCAGTGGTGGGTCGGCAACGTTGGCGGCGTTGCCGGTGCCGAGTTGGGTAGCGGCTGGGCTTGTTGGGTTGGTGGGAGGTGTTGGTGTGGGGTTAGCCCAGGGTGCTGACGTAGGCCAGGGCGCCGAGGGCGGGGGTGGTGGCGAGGGTGAGGAGGATCGATTTGCGGGTTGGTTTGGGGCCGCCGAGCGCCAGGCGTACGCCGCTGGGGAGGAAGGCTGCGCACAGGCCGACAACGGCGATGACAGATGTGACCTCGGTGCCCTTCAGGACGCCCAGCGGCAGCAGGCACATGGAGGCTAGGGCCAGGGAGCGGAATAAGCCCAGTGCGCGGCTGCGGTAGGCGGCGAAGGCCAGCATCGGCCAGCCGAACAGGATGGTGAACGACAGGAAGCTGAACAGGTGGACGTCCTGGTAGGACTGTCCGACCAGTAACGTCGCGGCCTCCGCGCCCTGCCGGCGTACGAGGCCGTGGGCGGCTTGGTCGATGCCCGCGTGGAAGGTGCGTTCGAACAGGCCCACCAGCACGAGTGCCGCGCCCCAGGTCGCCAGGACGGGGCGCGTACGGCCGATTTGGTGGGCTAGCGCGACAACGGCGGGTGCGAGAAGCACGGTCCCGGCCATGACGGCGGTGTGCGCGGCGGTCATCAGGCCCGGTTGCTCGGCGACGGCGGCCAACTGCTGTGGGAAGAAGTAGTGGAACGGCCACCGCAGCAGCGTGCCGACGAGAAGCAGGACCGGGCCGAGGATCATCGCGCCGGCGGCGACCCAGCGACCGGGGAACGTGTAGTGGCTTGTCATGGGGCTAAAGGTGCCGGAGGGCGCCGGGGGTGCGGATCGGTCCGAGGTCCGGACTTGGTGATCAGACCAGGGTCGGATCCGCGGAGCCGGAATTCGCGGGCCTCCGCAATACCCGCCTCCGTACGCTGGCTCGATGATCGAATACGAGTGGCGCGGCCGGTTCGACAACCCCGAGGTCAACGGCCTGCACGCGGAGGAGTTCGACCACCGGCCACTGGACGACGACTGGTGGGGGCAGGTCACCCGGCACAGCCTCGGCTGGGTCACCGCACGCCGCGACGGTCACCTGATCGGGTTCGTCAACGTGGCCTGGGACGGCGCGATCCACGCGTTCGTCCTCGACACCCTCGTCACCGCACCCGAACGGCGGCACGGCGTCGGACGTCACCTCGTCGCCACGGCAGTGGACGGCGCCCGAGCCGCCGGGTGCGAGTGGCTCCACGTCGACTTCGACGACCACCTCAAGCCGTTCTACTTCGACAGCTGCGGGTTCCAGCCCACAAACGCGGGCCTCATCGCACTCTGATCGGAGGCCGCGGCGTGTAGGTCGCCCCGACGCGGGTAGTCGGCGTGGGACTGCCGACGAGGAGGCGCACGTGGACGCGAGCAAGCCCGCCAAAGTCGTGAAGGAAGCCCTGGAGAAGGCGGTGGAGAAGGTCGCCGACCTGGTCACACCGCCGGTCCCGGGCACGCCCGGGAGCGCGCCACCGCCCTTGGACCCGCCGAGCGAGCCCCAAGGGCCGCTCCCGCGCAAACCGGACCAGGCGTCCCCCCAGACGCGGACCGCGACCGGCGCGGAGACCGGCGCCGCGGCCGACACCAGAGAACAGCAGGGCGAGTACCTGACCACGTCGACGGGCACGCGCCTGTACGACACCGACCACTCGCTCAAGGCCGGCGCGCGCGGCCCGACACTGCTGCAGGACCACCACCTGCGGGAGAAGATCACTCATTTCGACCACGAACGCATCCCCGAACGGGTGGTCCACGCGCGAGGTGCCGCCGTGCACGGCGTCTTCGTCGGCTACGGCACCGCGGAGCAGGTGTGCAAGGCCGGTTTCCTCAAGGAGGGCGTGACCACGCCCGTGTTCACCCGGTTCTCCACGGTCGTGGGTTCACGCGGCTCGGCGGACACGGTGCGTGACACCCGCGGCTTCGCCACGAAGTTCTACACCGACGAGGGCACGTTCGACCTGGTGGCCAACAACATCCCGGTGTTCTTCATCCAGGACGGCATCAAGTTCCCGGACATCATCCACGCCGCCAAACCCCACCCGGACCGCGAGATCCCGCAGGCGCAGAGCGCGCACGACACGTTCTGGGACTTCGTCTCCACGCACACCGAGGCCACCCACCACGTGATGTGGCAGATGTCGGACCGGGCCGTGCCACGCTCCTACCGGACCATGGAAGGCTTCGGCGTCCACACGTTCCGGCTGGTCGACGCCGAGGGGCGGACGTCGCTGGCCAAGTTCCACTGGAAACCGAAGCTGGGCGTGCACTCCCTGCTGTGGGAGGAGGCCCAGATGATCGCCGGCGTCGACCCGGACTTCCACCGGCGCGACCTGTTCGACGCGATCGAGTCCGGCGCGTTCCCGCAGTGGGAGCTGGGCGTCCAGGTCTTCCCGGACACCCCGGAACAGACGTTCGAGGGCATCGACCTGCTCGACTCGACCAAGATCGTGCCCGAGGAACTGGCGCCGGTGCAGCCGATCGGCATGCTCACGCTCAACCGCAACACGACCAACTACTTCGCCGAGACCGAACAGGTGGCCTTCCACGTCGGGCACCTGCCGCCGGGCATCGACGTGACCGACGACCCGCTGCTGCACGCGCGCCTGTTCTCCTACATCGACACGCAGCTCAGCAGGCTGGGCGGGCCCAACTTCAACCAGATCCCCATCAACCGGCCGCACGCGCCGGTCAACGACATGCTGCGCGACGGGTTCCACCAGCACGCCGTGCACAGCGGTGTGGCGCCGTACAAGCCGAACACCCTCGACGGCGGCTGCCCGTTCATGGCGGGGGTGGCGACCGGCGCGTTCGTGGAGTTCCCGCAGCCGGTCGCCGAGTCGGTGAAGGAGCGTCGCGCGCCCGCGTCGTTCGCCGACCACTACACCCAGCCCCGGCTGTTCTACCGGAGCCTGAGCCCGGTGGAGAAGGAGCACCTGGTGCGGGCGTTCACGTTCGAGCTGGGCAAGTGCTACGAGCAGGCCGTCAAGGAACGTGAGCTGCGCGTGCTCGCCAACGTGGACGCCGAGCTGTGCGCCCTGGTGGCGGCCGGTCTCGGCCTGCCCGCGCCGGAGCCGACCGAGCCCCTCGGCGAGGTCGTGCCCAGCCCGGCGTTGTCGCAGATCGGGCAGGTGTGGCCGCCCGACGGTCGGCTGATCGGCATCGTGGTGGACGTGGACGACCCGGCGAGCCTGGACGGTCTGCACACCCTGCGCCAGGCGATCAGCGCGGAGGGCATGGTGCCGCTGGTCATCGCGGCGCGCGGCGGGGTGCTGGAGGACGGGCTGGTGGCGCAGCGGACGTTCCTCACCGCCCGCTCGGTCGAGTTCGACGCCCTGCTGCTGGCCGCCGCACCACCGCCGGGCCCGGACGCGCTGCCGAGCCGTGACGCCAAGGCCGGGGCGCCCGGTGTCACCGTGGACCCGCGCGTGGTGCTGATGGTCCAGGAGTGCTACCGGCACGCCAAGGCGATCGGCGTCTGGGGCAACGGCGAGGCCGCCCTGGTGGAGGCCGGGTGCTCGGCGGGCGACCTGGGCATCGTCGTCGGCGACGACCCGGCCGGCGTGTTCGCCGAGGTGCAGGCGCTCCTCGGTGCGCACCGGGTGTGGGACAGGTTCCCGGCGACCATCGCCTGACCTCAGCGAGGAGGGACCGGCCGCGGACGGGTGTCCGCGGCCGGTCGGGTCACCTCAGCACAGGCACGACGAGTAGTTCGCCCGGTAGGTGGTGGCACTCGCCGGCGCGACGATGTTGTGCGTCTGCGCGCCGCCGTCGGACCAGCTGCCGTACCGGTAGCGCAGTCCGAGCGGTCCGCTCTGCGGGCTCGGGGCGCTGATCGAGTTGTTCGACCCGACGATCACCGTGCGGGTGAACGGCGTGGTCTGCGCCGTGCCGCCGACGCTGAGCTGCAAGCCGCTCGGGTTCGATGTGAAGGTCAGCGCCACCGTCCGCGGGTCGAGCTTGGTCGTGGTGCTCTTGGTGCGCCCCGACGAGTCCGTGGCGGTCAGCGTCAGGTCCAGGTAGGACGGGTACTCGTGGTCGGGCGCGACGAACGAGCCCGAGGCCACGCCCGACCAGGTCTGCACCACGTGCTCGTGGCACGAGCCGCCGGTCGCGCAGTGCTGGACGCTCAGCTTCCAGCTCAACGCCGACGCGGCCAGCGCGCCGTCCTGCGGGTCGGTGGCGTGCCCGGAGAACGGCACGTTCTGGCCCACCGTCCAGTTCAGCGGCGCGGTCGGCGTGTCGATCACCGGCACGGGGTCCTCCGCGACCGGTGTGCCGACCGTGACGGTGACCGAGGTGGTGCCGGACGCGCCGGCCCGGTCGGTCACCCTGAGCCTGACCGTCACCGCGCCCTGGGTGGTGTAGGTGCGGGTCGGGGTGGCGGAGGTGGAGTCGTCGTACTGGCCGTCACCGTCGAGGTCCCACGCGTAGCTCAACGTGTCGCCGGCGTCCGGGTCGGTCGAGCCGGTGCCGCTGAACTGCACGGCCAGCGGCGCGGGCCCGGACTGCGGGGTGGCGGTGGCGACCGCGGTCGGCGCCCGGTTGCCGGTCGGGTAGCCGACGCGGCGCAACTGGCCCGCGCCCAGCGCGATGTAGAACAGGTCGCCGCCGGGGCCGGTGGTGACCTGCACCGGGACGTTGACCCCGGTCACGAACGGCACCAGCTTCGCCGGGTCCGGTTGGCCGGCGGTGGTCTGCATGGCCCAGATGCAGCCGCGGGAGCTGTCGGCGAAGAACAACGCGCCGTCGTAGGCCGGTGGGTAGTTGCTGGTCGACTCGAACGCGATGCCCGAGATCGACGAACCACCGGTCGGGCACGGGTCGGTCGCCACCACCTTGGCCGAGTGGTTGTAGGCGTAGTAGGGCGCGGTCTGGCCGGCGCCGGTGTACAGCGACTCGCACAGCGTCAGGTTCGCGCCGTCGTAGCCGCCCTGGCGCGCCGCGCCCTCGTAGCACGGCCAGCCGAAGTTCTCCGCGGTCGTGTCGTTGACGTCCGCGATCCGGTTGATCTCCTCCCACACGTTCCAGCCGACGTCGCCCGCCCACAGCTCGTCGGTGCCGGGGCGGAAGGCGAAGCGGAAATGGTTGCGCAGGCCGTAGGCGACGACGCGCTTGGCGTTGGCGTCGGCGTTGCCCGCGAACGGGTTGCCGGCCAGGCCCGCGCCCGTGTCGGGGTTGATGCGGATGATCGTGCCGTCGAGGCTCACCGGCTCGCCCGCCGGTCGGCGGATCGACTGCGAGCGCAACGCGCCGCCGCGCGCGGTCGGCGAGGTGAGGTTGGTGCCCGCGGGCGACGGCGGGTCGGCGCACGGGTTGCCGACCTGGCCGTAGTCGGTGAAGTTGAAGCTCGCGCCGTCACCGCCGCCGACGTAGAGGCCGCCGTCGGGGCCGAAGACGACCGTGCCGATGGAGTGGCTCGGGTACTGCTGGCACCAGTCGGTGACCAGCGGTTGCTCGGCGGTCATCGTGCCGCCGGAGCCCATGGTCAGCTTGGACACCCGGCCGGTGACGACGCAGCCCTGGTTGGTGGCGCCGGGCGGGGTCGGGCACTGGTCGCCCCAGCGCGGGTGGGTGCCGCCGGGCACCGCGTCGTAGGCGTAGGCGACGTAGACGTACGGGCGGGTGGGGAACTGCGGGTCGACGGCCAGGCCGAGCAGGCCGCGGTCCCAGAAGTCCTGCGTCTGCGGGCGGAGGTCGGCGAACACGGTCGCGGTGGTGTCGGCGAGCGAGTCGAAGACCTTGACCAGGCCGCTCTTCTCGGCGATGAACACGCGGCCGTCCGGTGCGAAGGAGACGGCGGTGGGGTTGGTGAGGCCGCCGATGGCCAGGGTGTCGGTGAAGCCGGCCGGTACGGCGGCGGTCGCGGTGGGCGGGAGTGCCACCGTGGTGGCGGCGACCACGAGGGTCGCGGCGACCACGACGATCGCGCGTCTGGAACGCGTCGGGAATTGCGTGCGGCGGAGTAAACGCATGGTCCGGTTTGTTCCCTTCGTGACACCTTTGGGTGAGCACGGAAGGGTTACATGCGGGTTGCCGGTTACGCACTGCTTTGGCGGGTGGGTAGCGGAGGACTACCCGGTCTCATTCGAGCGGAGTATCGGTTACCCCGAAAAATCGGCTGAGGGATGATCCGTCCGGTCGATGCGCGGTCGGCGTTCAGCCCACGACGGTGTCGTGCTCGGACTTCGCCCGGGTCAGCAGGAACCCGGCCGCGGCGGCGAGCGGGAACATCACCACCCCGTACACGGCGGCCGGCACGGCCAGCTGCTCGCTGCCCAGCACGGTCACCGCGACCGTGATCGCCAACGTGCTGTTGTGCACCCCGACCTCGAACGCCGACGCGATCGCCTGCCGCCTGCCGACCCTCGCCAGCCGGGGGAGCAGGTAGCCCGCGGCGAGGCTGCACGCGCAGAACAGCACCGTCACCAGCCCGATGTCGGCCAGGTAGCCGCCGACGTTCTCCCGTTCGGCGACGATCGTGCCCGTGATCACGGCCACCAGCACCACCGCCGAGAAGATCCGCACCGGCTTGTCCGCGCGGTCCGCGAACGCCGCCGACCAGCGGCGCACCAGCATGCCCAGCACCACCGGCACCAGCACGATCGCGAACACCTGGGCGACCTTGCCGAACTCCAGCCCCACCGCGCCCCCGGTCGCGGGCTCGAAGTGGTTCAGCGCGAAGTTCACCACCAGCGGCAGGGTGATCACCGCGAGCACCGAGTTCACCGCCGTCAGCGTGATGTTCAGCGCGACGTCGCCGCGGAACAGGTGGCTGAACAGGTTCGCCGTCGTGCCGCCGGGTGACGCGGCGAGCAGCATCATGCCGACCGCGAGCACCGGGTCCAGGCCCAGCACCACCACCAGCCCGAAGCACACCGCCGGCAGCAGGACCAGTTGGGTGGCCAGCGCGACGGCGACGGCACGCGGCTCCCGCGCGACCCGGGCGAAGTCGGCGACCGTCAGCGACAGCCCGAGGCCGAACATGACCACGGCCAGCGCGACCGGGAGGCCGACGCTCGTCAGTGCGGAGTCCACGGCGATCACCTGCGTTTCTGCGTCGAACCCGGAGCGGGAGGAGCGCATCTTCCCCCAGAACCGGGCGAATCGGGAGGGGGTCGCGCCCGCGCGTCGTCCGGAGGAGCCGTCACGCCTTGCGCGCGACCACCAACGACTGGCCCGGTGACGTGGTCAACGGGTGGGTGACCGGCTCGTCGAAACCCGCGCCCGCCAGCCACCCGGCGATCACGTCCGCGCCGTAGACCTGACCGCCCTGGCCGTGGAACAGGTTGAGGCTGAAGACCCGGGCGAAGGCGTCGGACGCGCGGTCGGGCGAGTGCTCGTCGTGCTCCAGCAGCACGACCGCGCCGCCCGGCCGCAGGGCCGCCGCGACGCGCCTGAGCAACGACTCGTTGGCCCCCGCCGTCCGTCCGTGCACCACGTTGAACAGCAGCGCGGTGTCGTAGTCCCGGCCGAGGTCGAGCCGGTCATAGTCACCGGAGCGCAAGGTGATCCGCCGGCTCAGGCCCGCGTCGGTGACCGCCGCCGCGCCCACCGCAAGCGCGTCGGGCAGGTCGATCACGGTCGCTTCGAGCCCGGGGTGCGTGGCGCACAGCCGGATCGCGTGCGTGGCGTGCCCGCCGCCGACGTCCAGCAACCTGGCGCCGACCGGCACGATCGACGCCACCTCGGGCGCGATCGCGTCGGCGTGCCCGGACAGCATGCCCTGGAACCGGCGCAGCAGGTCCGGCCGCTGCGCCAACCACGCGTAGAAGTCGAGCGCGGGCCGGCCGGTGCGCACCGACTCCTCCAACCCCTCCCACGACTCGAACAGCACCACCGACCAGAACGCGTCCACGTCGGAGTACCCGCCGGCCCACCACTTCGCGGTCTCGTCGGTGTTGGCGACACCGTCCGGCCCGGCGGTCAGGTAGCCGAACGACACCAGCGCCTCGACCAGCAGCCCGGTGCCACGCGGGTCCGTGCCCAGCGCGGCGGCCAGCGAGGCGACCGGGCGCGGGCCGTCGGCCAGCGCGGCGAACACGCCGAGCCGCAGGCCCGCCGCGACGGCCCGGTAGCCCGCGGTGGCGAGCAGGTCTTGGAACGACGACGGCGCGTCGTCCGGTCCCAGGTGCAGTGGCACGGTCAGCCCCTTTCCGGCAGCACGCCCGCGGCGGCGAGGAAGTCCACGTGGCGGGAGACCATCTCCGCGTCGGCGGGCGGGAACTCCACCCCGCACGACGCCGCGGCGTCCCACGTGGCCGAGCAGTCGAACACCGGGTGCGCCCGGTGCGTGGTGGTCAGGCCGAACGCCAGCGGCCCGAAGGCGCTGTCCGGGCTCTCCAGCATCAACGAGCGCCAGTCCGCGTACTCCAGCAGCCGGGTCGGGTAGCCCTTCTCGGTGAGCACCTCGCCCAGGTCGGCGTAGCTGAACCCGTCGGCCCGGTAGTAGTGGAAGTCCCCGCCGGGGGAGTCCGCACCGTGCGGCGACGGCCGGGTGGAGATGCCCGCGATCGCGGCCGCGAGCCGGTCGACGGGCAGCATGTCGATCACGTCCGGCGTCCTCGGCACCGCGCCCGCGTGCGCGCAGGTCGCGATCTGCCTGCTCAGGTAGGACTCGGTCTTCGCCGTCCCGGTGCGCACGTCGCCCACGATCGCGGCGATGCGGTGGATCGACACCGGCACGCCCCGGTCCCGTGCGAGCACGCCCATCATGTCGGCCACCCACTTGGTGGTGTGGTACCCGGTGTCCAGGCCGGTCGGGTCCTCGGGCCGGTCGGCCTCGGTGATCAGCTGCCGGTCGTAGTTCGCGCCGAGGAACACGCCGAGCGTCGACATCAGGTGCAGCGGCTTGGTCGCGTACCGGGTGGCCAGCCGCAGCACGTCCACCGTGCTGCCCACGTGCGGCGGCATCATCCACTGGTAGGTGAGGACGAAGTTCATCACCGCGCCGTTGTGGTAGATCGCGTCCATGCTCTCGGCCAGCGCGTCGAAGTCCTTCTCCGCCAGGCCCAGCAGCGGCTGGGACATGTCGCCGACCACCGGCACCACCCTGGCCAACTGCTCTTCCGGCACGTCGAGGCGCGCACGCCGCAGGTTCGCCCGGACGCGCGCCAGGGCGACGGCCGGCGTCTCCGCCCGGACCAGGCAGTGCACCCGGGCGTCCGTGCGGGACAGCAGCTCACCCAGCAGGTGCGCGCCGAGGAACCCGGTCGCGCCGGTCAGCAGCACCCGTTCCGCGGGCCCCGTCCGCACCGGGTGCCGCACCTCGATGTCGTCCGGTGGTACCGCGTCGACCCGCATCTGCGGCACGGACGGCAGGCCGGACTTGTAGCGCTTGGCGAACGTGTGGTCCGACGCGGCGGCCTGCTCCACCACCTCGGCCAGTTCGGCCAGGTCCGCGGTGGCGAACAGGGCGCGCAGCGGCACGGTCACGCCCAGCAGCGAGCGCACCCTGGCCAGCACCGCGGCGGCGATCAGCGAGTGCCCGCCCAGGCCGAAGAAGCTGTCCCGGCGGCCGACCATCGGCACGCCCAGCACCTCGGACCAGATCTCGGCCAGCGTCCGCTCGACCGGTGTGCGCGGCGGCTCGTACGGCGTCTGCCGGGCCGTCGGGTCGGGCTCGGGCAGCGCCGACAGGTCGACCTTGCCGTGCCGGGTGAGCGGCAACTCGTCCAGCGCCACGACGGCGCCGGGCAGCATCGCGTCCGGCAGCCGTCCGGCGCAGAACGCGCGCACGTCGTCCAGTTCGGGCGCGGCCGCCCGTGCCCGCGGCACGAGGTAGGCCACGAGGGTGTCGCCGCGCACCGCCACCGCCGCCTCGGCCACCGCCGGGTGCGCCAGCAGCGCCGCCCGCACCTCGCCCGGCTCGATCCGGTGGCCGCGCAGCTTGACCTGGTCGTCCACCCGGCCCAGGAACTCCAGCGTGCCGTCGGGCAGCAGCCGTGCCAGGTCGCCGGTGGCGTACATCCGACCGCCGACTACCGTCGGGTCCGCCAGGTACGCCGACGCGGTGCGCGCGGGATCGCCCCGGTAGCCGCGTGCGGGTGCGGTGCCGCCGATGTACAACTGGCCCGGCACGCCGACGGGCGCCGTGCGCAGGTTCGAGTCCAGCACGTACGCCCGCACACCGGGCAGCGGTCGCCCGATCGGCAACGTCGCCGCACGCGGGTCGACCTCGCTCGCGTCGACCGTGCGATAGGCCGTGGCGCAGACCGTGGTCTCGGTGGGGCCGTAGTGGTTGACCAGCGCCACCTTCCCGCCGGTCGACGCGGCCCAGTCGGCGACCGCGGCCGGCGGCACCGCCTCGCCGCCGATCATCATCACCGACAGCGGACCGGGGTCGACGTCGAGGCCCGCCAGGTCCGCGACCCAGCGCTTGAACAGGGCGGCGGGGGAGTCGACCGCCGTGATGGCGTGGTCGGCGCAGAGCCGGAGGAGGTCCGCGCCGCCGATCGCCGCCGGTTCCGGGTGCAGGACGACGGCCGCGCCCGCGCACCACGCCGGGAACACGTCGCCCACCGACGCGTCGAAGCTCAACGGCGGGACCATCAGGATCCGCTGCCCCGGCGCGAACCCGTGCAGGTCGATGAACGCCCCGGTCAGGTTGGCCAACGTGTCGTGCTGCACCTGCACACCCTTGGGCACACCGGTCGAACCCGAGGTGTACACGACGTACGCCAACCCGTCGACGGGCACGACCGCGGGCGGCGGCGCGTCGGCCTCGCCGGTGAACGCGTCGTCGCCGGTGTCCAGCAGCGCACCGCGGAACCCGCCGAACCGGTCGCGGTCACCCGGCGCGGTGATCACCACGGGCGCGCCGCAGTCGGCCAGCAGCCCGGCCAGCCGGGCCGGCGGGTGCGCCGGGTCGAGCGGCACGTACGCGCCACCGGCCTTGAGCACGGCCAGCAGCGCCACCAGCGCGTGCGGCCCCGCCTTCACCGCCAGGCCCACCGGCGTCTCCGGGCCGACACCCCACCCGGCCAGCAGGTGCGCCACCCGGTTGGCCCGCCGGTCGAGCCGCGCGAACGTCAACTCCGCGCCGTCGGCCAGGTCCAGCACGGCGGTGGCGTCGGGGTGGGCGGCGACCTGCTCGGCGATCCGGCCGAGCACGGCGGGCGGGCGGATCGACAGCCCGGGGTCGAGGCCGTCCTGCGGTTCGCCGTTGAGCCGCCCGGCGGCCAGGCGGTCGGCTTTCGTCGTCGTGTCCACCGCGGACAGCCGGGCGGACGGGTCGGCCAGCAGCGCGGCGAGCACCGCCACCAGGTGGTCGGCCAGCCGTGCCACGGTGTCGGCGTCGAACACGTCCGTGCTGTAGTCGAGGTTCGCGGGCCAGTCGCCGTCGGTCTCGCGCACGTGCAGGGTGAGGTCGAACCGGCTGGTCGCGCGGTCGACCGGCAGCTCCGCCGCGGTCATGCCGGCCCACGTGCCGGTCCGGCCGCCCCGGTTGAGCACCAGCATCACCTGGAACAGCGGGTGGTGCGCGAGGTCGCGGCGCGGCGCGACCCGTGCGGCCACCTCGTCGAAGCTCACCTCGGCGTGGTCGAGCGCGTCGATCGCGGTGGCCCGGGCCCGACCGAGCAGGTCGGCCACGGTGGGGTCGCCGGACAGGTCCAGCCGCAGCGCGGTGGTGGTGACGAACATGCCGACCGAGCGCTCCAACTCGGGGAACGGCCGGTGCGTGGTCGGCGAGCCGATCACCAGGTCGTCCGCGCCCGACCGGCGTGCCAGCAGCACGCCGAACGCGGCCAGCAGGCCGGCGAACGTGGTGCAGCCGTGCGCCCGGGTCACCTCGGCCAGCTTCCCGGCCAGCGCGGCGGGCACGGTGAACCGGTGGCTGCCGCCCGCGGTGGTGCGGTTCGGCGTCCGGGGCCGGTCCAGCGCCAGGTCTAGCACGTCCGGCGCGCCGGACAACCGGTCGTGCCAGTGGTCCAGCTGCCGCTGCCGTTCGCCGTCGGCGAGCCGGCCCGCCTGCCAGTGCGCGTAGTCGGGGAACTGCGCGCCGACCTGCTCCGGCGTCACGCCCGCGTAGACGTCGCCCACCTCGGTCGCCACCACGCCGAGCGACAGGTCGTCGCACACGATGTGGTGCGCGCTGAACACGATCGCCGTGTCACCCGGCCCGACCCGCACCACCCGTACCCGCAGCAACGGCGCGACGGCCAGGTCGAACGGCGTGTCCACCTCGGACGCGACGACCGCGTCCAACTCGTCCTCGCCGGAGACCGACGAGAAGGCCACGTCCGGGGGCACGTCGTCCAGCACCTGCTGCTCGGGCACCCCGTCGGTGTCCACGACCCGGGTGCGCAACGCCTCGTGCCGGCCCATCACGGTCCGCACGGCCGCGCGCAACCGGTCCTCGTCGACCTCGCCGGTGATCCGCAGCGCGGCGAACATGACGTACGCGCCCGCGTCCAGGCCGAGCCGCCCGGTCAGCCACAGGCCGCGCTGGTTGCCCGTCAGCGGCACGACCGCGCCCTCGGGCCGAGGGGGCACCGCCCGGCGGGGTGCGGCGGCCAGGCCGCGTTCCGCGAGCAGCTTCGCCAGCAGGCGTTCGCGGTGCTCGGAGAGCTCGGTCATCCCAGTGTCCTCTCAGGCGACGGCGTCTCGTCGGGCACCGCGTCGGGTAGGTCGTCCACGGCCCGCAGCCGGGGCCTGGACCAGGCGTAGGCCGCCAGCGCCAGCATCAGCACGCCGACGACCAGGAAGATCAGGGCGATGCCGCGGCCCTCGCCCACGCCGATCAGCGCGCCGACGCCACCGGCCAGCGGACCGTCGACGGCCATCAGGGGTTCGGCCACGCCGTCGGTCAGCGGCCCGATCATCAGGAACGCGACGGGCATCGCGGCGGTGCTCAGCACCCGCACCACGGCCAGCACCCGGCCCAGCACCGCCGGGTCGACCTTGGTCTGCAACAACGTCACGCAACACGTGTTGATCAACGGCAGGGTGAACAGGAACGCGGGCGCGGCCACGCCGATCAGCCACGGCGACGGCGCGAGCGAGTGCAGCACCAGGAACACCCCGCCCAGCGCCACCCCGAGGTAGATGCCGTGCACCCGGCGTTTCGGCCCGCCCCACACGCCCATCACCAGCCCGCCGACGAACAGCCCGCTGCCGCCCGCGGCCATCAGCACGCCCAGCGTGGCGGGACCGGAGAACGACAGGATCAACGGCTGCACCAACCCGCCCGCGATGGCGAACAGGAAGTTCCACACCCCGAACACCGCGCACAACGCGAACAAGCCGGGCGCGCCGCGCAGCCACCTCAGGCCCGCGCCGATGCCCTCGCGCTTCTCCTCCGACGACCCCGCCGGTCGCACGGCGTCGTCGGGCAGGCGGGCCAGCACCAACGCGCCCACCGCGAACACCATCGACACCAGGTCGACCAGCAGCACGCCCCGCAGCCCCACCAGGCCCAGCAACGCGCCCGCGACCAGCGGCGCGGCGATCTGCACGCCGTGCGTGATCTGCATCAGCCCGTTGATCCGGCCCAGGTGCTCCTTGGGCACCAAGGCCGGCACCAGCGCCGTGTAGGCGATGATGTGGAACGAGTTCAGCGTCGCGGTCAGCGCGGTGGCCGCGTACACCTGCCACAGCGCCAACGCGTCGGTCGACACCGCGACCAGCAGCAGGGCCGTCACCACGCCCGCGCCGCAGTCCGCGACCAGCATGATCCGCCTGCGGTCGTACCGGTCGGCCACCACGCCCGCGTAGGGGGCGAGCAGGATGCCGGGCACCACCGCGCAGAACTGGATCAGCACGAAGGTCGTCACCGAACCCGTGCCCAGGTACACCCACACGCCGAGCACGAAAGCGGTCAGCGCGGAGCCGATCACCGACACCAGCTGACCGGCCCAGACCACGGCGAAGCGCCGCAAGCCGGCCGTGCCCGCCGTGCCCGCCGCGCTCACCTCGCCTCACCGAGCATCGACTCGACCTCCTCGGCCGACATCCCGGCCAGTTGCCGCCGCAGCTCGGCCACCGCGGCCACCCGCCCGGGCGGGTCGTCCGACGCCACCAGCGCGGCGGCGATCCCGGCGACGGTCGGCGCGGCGAACATCCGGCCGATCGGCACCGACACCGCGAACACGGCATGCACCCTGGCCAACACCTTCGCCGCGAGCAGCGAATGGCCGCCGAGCAGGAAGAAGTCGTCGTGCACGCCCACGTCCGGCACGCCGAGCACCTCGACCCAGATGTCCGCCAGCACCTCCTCCACCGCGTCACGCGGCGGCACCCGCTCGCCCGAGACGTCCCACACGGGTGCGGGCAGCGCCTTGCGGTCGGTCTTGCCGTTGGGCGTCAACGGGAACGCGTCCAGCACCACGGCCGCCGCCGGCAACATGTAGTCCGGCAGCCGTTCGGCCAACCGCGTCCGCAACCGGGGCCACAACCCGTCCCGCGCCACCCCCGCGCCCGGCACCACGTACGCGACGAGGCGGTCGTCGGCGGCCAGCACGACGGCCTCCCGCACCTCGCCGGACGCCAGCAGGGCGGCCTCGACCTCGCCGAGCTCGATCCGGAACCCGCGCACCTTCACCTGGTGGTCGGCGCGGCCCAGGAACTCCAGCGTGCCGTCCGACCGGTGCCGCACCAGGTCGCCCGTCGCGTACAGCCGCCGTCCGGGCTCCTCGGCGAACGGGTCGGGCACGAACCGGCTCGCGGTCAACCCCGGCCGGTCGTGGTAACCGCGCGCCACGCCCGCACCGCCGATGTGCAGCTCGCCGACCACACCCGGCGGCACCGGCTCCAGCCCCGGACCCAGCACGTACAGCCGGGTGTTGCCGATCGGCGGCCCGAGGACCACCGGCGCGGGGGAGGGCTCGACCAGACCGGCGGACGACCACACCGTCGTCTCGGTCGGCCCGTAGGCGTTCCACAGCAACGCGTTGTCGGTCAGCAGGTCGTCGGCCAGGTCGCGCGGCAACGCCTCGCCGCCGCAGATCCGCGTCACGACCCCGGCGGGCACCCCGCCCGCCGCGTGCAGCAGCCGCCACGTCGCCGGCGTGGCCTGCAACGCGGTGACCTCGCGGTGGCTCAGCAACCCGCGCAGCGCCGTGCCGTCGGCGGCCACGTCCGGCGGCACGACCAGCACCTCCGCCCCGGCCGTCAACGGCAGCAGCAGTTCCAGCACCGAGATGTCGAACGACAACGTGGTCACCGCGGCCAGCCGGTCCTCGGCGGTCAGGGCCAGCAGCCGCTGGAACGACACGAGCAGGTTCACCACCGCCCGGTGCGGCACCTCCACACCCTTGGGCGTGCCCGTCGACCCGGACGTGTAGATCACGTACGCCAGGTCCTCGCCGGACGCGGGCGACGGCACGGGCTCCGGCTCGAACCGGTCCGCGTCGGCGAGGCCCAGCACCGTGCCGCCGAACGGCAGCTCCCGGCCCGTGACCAGCACGGCCGCGCCCGAGTCGGCGAGCATCGACGCCAACCGGTCGCCCGGCCAGCCCGGGTCGAGCGGCACGTACGCGGCTCCCGCCTTCCACACGCCCAGGACGGCGGCGACCAGGTCGGGGGAGCGCGGCAGGCACAGCGCGACCGCCGACCCGAGGCCCACGCCGTGCGCTCGCAGCAGCGCGGCGACCTGTTCGGCGCGTGCGTCCAGCTGGGCGTAGGTCAGTTGTGAGTCCACACCGGACACCGCCGTGCCCCGTCCCGCGACCAGGTCCAGCGCGGTGCGGGCGGGCGGCAGCTCCAGGTCGGTGGCGTTGTCGCCCCGCAGGACCTCCCACCGGCGCAGGCCGGTCAGCCCGTCCAGTGCGCTGATCCGCCGTTCCGGGTGCTCGGCGGCGGCGGTCAGCAGCGCGATCAGCCGGTCGGTGAACTCGGCGACGGTCGATTCGTCGAACAGGTCGGTGCTGTACTCCACGCCGAGGGACAGCACGTCGCCCTGCTGGTCGGCGGCCACCGTCAGGTCGAACTTGGCCACCTTCGGGTCGGGCACCAGCGGCGTGACGTGCAGCCCGGCCATCGCGATGGCCAACGGCGGTGTGTTGGTCAGGATCAGCTGGGCCTGGTAGATCGGCGCGTGGCCGGTGCTGCGCTGCGGGCTCAGGTGCTCCACCAGGCGCTCGAACGGCAGGTCGGCGTGCGCGAGCCCGTCCGTGACCACCTGTCGGACGCGCCCCAGCAGCTCGGTGAACGTCGGATCGCCGCCCACGTGCGCGCGCAACGCGAGCGTGTTGACGAAGAACCCGATCAGGCCTTCCAGGTCGGGGTGCGCACGCCCGGCGACCGGCGTGCCGACCACCACGTCGTCCTGACCGGCCAACCGGCCGAGCCGGGCCGCGAACCCAGCCAGCAGCACCATGTACAGGGTGGCGCCGTGCGCGCGGGCCAGCTCTTCGAGCGGGCCGACGGGGAGGTGGCCGTAGTGCAGCGCGCCCCGGTAGGTGACCACCGGTGGTCGTGGCCGGTCGGTCGGCAGCGTCAGCAGCTCCGGGGCGCCCGCGAGGTGCCGCGCCCAGTGGTCCAGGTGACCGGCGACGACGTCGTCGGCCATCCGGTCCCGCTGCCAGACCGCGAAGTCGGGGTACTGCAACCGCAGCGCGGGCAGGTCCGGCCGGCGGCCGTCCAGCGCCGCGTCGTACGCCTGACCCAGCTCGCCGAGCAGCACCGACAACGACCACGCGTCGGCGATGATGTGGTGCAGGCTGAGCACCAGGACGTGGTCGTCGTCGGCGTCGGCGAACCGGCCCAGGCTCGCCGTGAACAGCGGCCCCCGGTGCAGGTCGAACCCGATGCCGCCGCGTTCGTCGGCGAACCGCTGCGCCTGCTCGTCCCGGTCACCGCCGGCGGGATCGCGCACCGGCAACTCGTGGGTGGTGAGGACGGCGGCGCCGGTGGGCGCGACGAGCTGCACCGGCTCACCGCCGGAGTCGGGGAACGTGGTGCGCAGCGACGCGTGCCGGTCGACCAGCACGTCCAGCGCGCGGCGCAACGCGGCCGGGTCGAGCGTGCCGCGCAGTCGCAGCGCGACCGGCACGTTGTAGACGGCGCTGCCGGGGGAGAACTTGTCCAGGAACCACAGGCGTTGCTGCCCGAACGACAGCGGGTACGCCGTGGGGGCGGCGGCACGGGCGCGCAGCCGTTGCGCCACCAGCTCGCGCTTGCGCGCCGACGCGGTGGTGCGGTCGGTGTCCGACAGCTCGGTCATGAGGTGCTCCCGGACCTGGTCAGCCGGTCGGCGGCGGCGCGCACGTGGTCGCGCAGGTGCGTCGGCACCCGGTCGCCGAACCGTTCGAGGTAGGCGGCCACGGTGGTGTCGTCGTCCCGCAGGAACGGGAAGTCGGTGGGCACCATGTGCCGGATCGCCAGCAGCGGCACCGGGCTGTGCAGCGGCCGGAAGACGGGGTTCCACAGGCCCGCCTTCTGCGGCGGTCCGGGGTGGAACTCGCCCACCATCAACCCGTCGCGGGTGTACTGCGGCTTGAGCAGCGCCTGCGCCCGGTCCACCACGTCGAACTCGGTCAGGTCCGGGAACAGCACCAGGATGGTCTTGAACTGCGCGCCCGGCCCCCTCCTGGGCTCCAGCTCGGCGAACCAGTCGCGGTAGTGCAGGAGCAGCGCGGCCAGGTCGTCGGGCCGCTGCGGGGTGCCGGGGTGCACGGACAGGTAGAACAGCCCGCGTTGCAGGGACGTGTCGGTGAACGGGCACACCGCGCCTCGCCGCCCCAGGTCCGGGTGCGGTCCGCACAGGTACTCACCGGCCCACTCGAACACGGTCCGCAGCGGCAGTTCGTGCGCCGCGACCGCGTCGGGAAGCCGAGGCGCGGCGAAGTCCGCCGGCTCGACCAGGGGGTGGGCCTGGTGGGTCGGATGGATCAGCATCAACTCACCTGCCTTTTGTTCCGGGACCGGTGGGTCAGGCCCGCGAGTGCCGCACCGGTCAGCGCGGCCGTGACGCCGCCGAGCAGGCGGTCCTGCCGCCTGGCCCGCGCCAACGCCTCGCCGTAGGGGACCGTGGTGTGCGCGATCAGGGTGTAGAGCGGCACCCACGCGCCCGGGAAGAGCCGGTGCAGCGCCAGGTCCACCTTCTTGCGCAGGGTGAACAGCGGTGAGCGCAGCTTGTCGCGCAGCTCCACGAAGTTGCGCTTGGACAGCTCCGCCAGCACGTCGGTGTGGGGCCGACGGGCGTTCTCGAACGCGGCCAACGCCTTCGGCAGGTCGTCGGGATGTGCGGCCAGGCACCGGTCGAGCACCGAGCAGTCCTCGAACGCGGCGTTCATGCCCTGCCCGAAGAACGGGTACACGGCGTGCGCGGCGTCCCCGATCAGCACCACACCGCGTCCCTCGTCCGTGGTGACGTGCCAGGGCGCGGTGCGCACGGTGACCAGACCGGCCGGCGGGTGCGCCAGGAACTGCTCGACCACGTCCGGGATCAGGGTCGGCGTGTCCGGGAACCGGCGGGCGAAGAACGACCGCACCCGCTCGGGTTCGGTGAGGCCGGCGAACCCGTGCTCGCCCTCGAACGGCAGGAACACGGTCGCGGTGAGCGAGCCGTCGGCGTTGGGGTGCGCCACGATCAGGCCGTCGTCACCCGGCCACACGTGCAACGCGCGCAGCTCGGTGCGCGGCTCGCCGTCGTCACCGACCGGGATCAGCAGCTCCTTGTAGCCCCACTCCAGGAACTCCTGGTGCAGGTCCATCCGCAGACCGCGGCCCAGCTGCGCACGCACGGCGGAGAACGCGCCGTCCGCGCCGACGATCAGGTCGGCCGTGTGCACGGTCCCGTCGTCGGAGGTGACTGCGGGTTTCGCCCGGTCGACGGCGGTCACCCGGCGGCCCCAGGAGAACTCGACGCCGAGCCGCTCGGCCTCGTCCACCAACGCCACGTTCAGGTCGTGCCGCAGCACGGAGTGCAGGATCTGGTCCTCGGCCAGCCCGTACGGCTGGAACCGCAGCGTGCCGTCCGGCAGGTGCACGGCCCGGCCGCGCATGGGCACGGTCAGCGGCGCCAACCGCTCCAGCAGACCGACCTCCCGCAACGCGACGATGCCGCGTTGGGACAGGCCGAGGTTGATCGACCGGCCCTCCTCCCGCACGCCCGGCGACCGCGGGTCGCCGCGCCGTTCCAGCACCCGCACGCCGAACCCGCGCCGGGCCAGGTAGACGGCCGTGAGCGACCCGGCGAGCCCCGCGCCGACGACCAGCGCGTCCCCGGTCATGCCTCGTCCTCGTCGGCCAGGGCGCCGAGCAGGCGGTCGATCTCGGCGTCGGACAGCTCGTCGAGCTGGTCGAGCAACGGCAGCGGTCCCCGGGCCGCCGCACCGGTGGCGCCGCCGAGGTTCGCGCACAGCTCGGCGATGGTGGGCGCGGCGAACAGCGTGCCCAACGGCAGGTCCACGTCCAGCGCGACGCGGACGCGGGCCAGCATCTGGGTCGCGGTCAACGAGTGGCCGCCCAGGGCGAAGAAGTTGTCGTGCACGCCGAGCGGCGCGTCCGCGGGCATGCTCAGCACCTCGCGCCAGATCTGCGCCAGCCGCCGTTCCCGGTCGTCACGCGGTTCGACCCGTTCGACGTCCTCGGTCGTCCACACCGGATCGGGCAGCGCGTCGCGGTCGATCTTGCCGGTGCCGGTGCGCGGCAGCGCGGGCAGCACGACCACGGCGGCGGGGAGCATGTAGTCGGGCAGGCTCGCGGCCAGGTGCGGGCGCACCCGCCGACGCAGCTCGTCCTCGTCCACGCCCGGGTCGGCGGGCACCGCGTAGGCGACCAGCCGCACGTCGGCGGCGTGCGCGGACCAGGCCACGACGACCGCCTGCGCCACGTCCCGGTGGGCGCGGAGCACGGCCTCGACCTCGCCCGGCTCGATCCGGTAGCCGCGCACCTTGAGCTGCCGGTCCGCGCGGCCCAGGAACTCCAGCTTCCCGTCGGCGTGCCGGCGGACCAGGTCGCCGGAGGCGTAGAGCCGCCCGCCGGGCGTGCCGCCGAACGGGTCGGGGCGGAACCGGTCCGCCGTCAGACCCGGCAGCCCGTGGTAGCCGCGCGCCACGCCGGCGCCCCCGATGTGCAGCTCGCCGATCACGCCCGGCGGCACCGGGCGCATCAGCGGGTCCAACACGTGCAGCGAGGTGCCCCGCACCGCAGGGCCGAGCCGAACGGGGTCCGGCGCGGGCGAGACCACACCGGCCGCCGAGTACACCGTGGTCTCGGTGGGGCCGTAGCCGTCGATCAGGGTCGCGCCGTCGGTTTGCAGGTCGTCGGCCAGGTCGCGGGTCATCGCCTCGCCGCCGCTGATCCGCAGCCGCACCCCCGCGGGCACGCCACCGGCCGCGACGACCATCCGCCAGCTCGCCGGGCCGCCCTGCACGACCGTCGCACCGGTCTCGGCGATGCGCGCCCGCAGCAGCCCGCCGTCGGCCACGTCGTCCGCCGGGATCACCACGAGCGTCGCGCCGCCGATGAGCGGTGCGAGCATCTCCACGGTGGAGACGTCGAAGGCGGGCGTGGTGATGGACGCGAGCCGGTCGTCGGGCGTCAGCCGCGTCAGCTCGCCCATCGCGCGCAGCAACGCGGCCAGGCCGCCCTGGGTGCACCGCACGCCCTTGGGCTTGCCGGTGGACCCGGACGTGTGGATGACGTAGGCCAGCATGCCGGGGTGCTGCGGCACCGCCGGCGGCGGCGTGTCCGGTCGGGCGTCGAGGTCGGCGGTGTCCAGGTCCACCTCGGTCCACGGGCCGGTCAGCGGTCCGGTGGTCGCACGGGACGCGCCGTCGGTGACGAGCACCGGCACGTCGGAGCCCGCGACCATGGCGGTGAGCCGGGCCGGCGGCCACGACGGGTCCAGCGGCAGGTAGCCCGCGCCCGCCCGCCACGCGGCGAGGATGCCCACCACCATGGGCGCGCCGCGGTCCAGGCACAACGCCACCGGCTGGTCGGGCCGCGCGCCCGCCGCGAGCAGCACGTGCGCCAGGCGGTTCGCCGCGCGGTCCAGCTCGCCGCACGTCAGCGCGCCCTCGACGGCGACCGCGTCCGGGTGCTCGGCCAGCGCGGCGAACACCAGGTCCGCCGCGGTCCGCGCGGGCACGTCGACGGCGGGTTCCTGCGGCGCGTCGTCGCCGAGCGGGAGTTCGGCGACCCGGTCGGCGGGGGAGGCGTGCACGGCGGCGGCGAACACCGCGTGCAGCGCGGCGACCGTCTCCGGCGTGAACAGCTCGGTGTCGTACTGCCAGCGGGCGAACCACCGCCCGTCCGCCCGTTCGACGGTCAACGACAGGTCGAACTTCGCCCCGCCGTTCGCGACCGCCTCGGGGCGCAACGTGATCGGACCGGCCGCCCGCGCCGGTGGCACGGGCTCGACCGCGAACATCACCTGCACCAGCGGCGCGTGGGCGAGCGTCCGCTGCGGCGCGACGATGTCCACCAGCTGCTCGAACGGCAGGTCCTGGTGGGCGAGCGCGGCCACGGTCGCCTCCTCGGCCGCCGCGACCACCTCACCGAACGTCGTGTCGGCGTGGAACCTCGCCCGCAGCGGCAGGGTGTTGGCCACGAACCCGACCAGGCCCTCGGTCTCCGGCAGGGTGCGAGCCGCGACCGGCGTGGCGACCAGGAAGTCCGCCTGCCCGGTCACGCGGTGCAGCACGCACTGGAACACCGCCAACAGCCGGGCGAACGACCCGTCCGGCACGGTCAGCGCCGCCCTCAGCTCCGCGCCGCGCCCGGTGGGCGTCGACGGCCGCGGCCTGTCGGTCGGCAGCGGCAGCACGGTCGGCACGCCGTGCAGCGCCTCGCGCCAGAACTCCGCGTCGGCGGCGAACGCGCCCGCCTCCACCTGCTCCCGTTGCCACACCGCGTAGTCCGGGTACTGCACCGGCAGGTCCGGCAGGTCGTGCGGCTCACCGGCGGCCTCGGCCGCGTAGAGCAGGGCCAGCTCGTCGAACAGCACCGCGCACGACCAGCCGTCCGCGATCGTGTGGTGCAGCACCAGGACCAGCACGTGCTCGTCCGGTCCGAGCCGCACCAGGCCCGCGCGCAGCAACGGCCCGCCGTGCAGCGCGAACGGACGGCCGACCTCCTCGCGCACCACCGCGTCCACGTCACCGGACGGCAGCCGCACCAACGGCACGGTCACCGACGCGGACACCACCTGCACCGGCACGCCGTCCTCGGCCGCGAACCGCGTCCGCAACGCCTCGTGCCGGGCGACCAGCGCGTCCAGCGCCGCCGCCAACGCCTCGGCGTCCAACGGCCCGTCGATGCCGACGCGCCAGCCGATGTTGTAGACCGGGTTCGCGGGCAGCAGCTGGTCGACCAGCCACAACCTGCGCTGCCCGGACGAAGCCGGGAAGCGGAACACCTCGTCCGCCCGACCCTCCGGTATCACCGCGCTCATCGCGCTCCCTCCCCCCTCGGACCGACACCCGTCGAACCGGCATCTCGTGCGCCGGCGTCCCGTGTGCCGGCATCTCGTGTACTGGTGCCCTCGGGCCACCCCCTGCGGTCGACCGCCACGACCCGGAACTCCGCCGTGTGCCGGGAGCCCGCGGCGTCGGTCAACCACAGCTGGTCCGGGCCGGGCAGCATCTCGCCCACGCTCAGCGGTGCGTCCGGCCTCTCGCGGTCCAGCGCGCGCACCGCGTGCGCGAACAACTCGACGGACGGCTGGCTCTCCAGGTCCACGTAGAACGGCTTGTGCTCCACCGGGCTCTTCACGAACACGAACCTCGGCACGCCGTGCTCACGCCGCCAGGCCTGCGCCCGCAGGAAGCGGGTCGCCTCGTCCGCCGCGAACGCGAACGCCGACCGCGCGGCGGGCAGCCGCCAGCCCTGCCTGGCCACCACCAACCGGTCCAGGTTGACCCTGGGCGTGTGCTCGCCCGCGGGCACCAACCGGAAGTGCTGCACCAACTGCGCCATCACCTGCTCGTTGAGCAGCTCGACCAGGTCGTGGCACACCCGGCCGTCACGGCTGCGCGCCACCAGCCGCCCGCCGGCCTCGGTCACCTCGCACGCGCCAACCGGCACCGCGTCGCGCAACCCCGGCCCGCACGCGTCGTGCCCGAACACGATCTTCAGGTCGTCCGGCGAGACCAGCGCGTCGGCGAGCCGTTGCGGCGTGCCGCCCTGCTCGCGGGTGGTCGCCAGGACGACCCGCGGCCCCGCCATGTCGTGCCTCATCGCCGCGCGCAGCTGGGCCGGATCGGGGTGCTGGGAGACGAACAACGCCGACCGCATGGTGTTCACGCCGGGGTGCACCTCACCGAGCACCCACCGGTAGTCACCGGCCCGGATCGCGTCCTCGTCCCGTGCCGCGATCAGGACGTCCGGGCTGTGCTGGACCGCGCCACGCCAACCCGGTCGGGGTGTGGCGAACGCCTTGAGCACGGCGTCCCGCACGTCCCGCACCCGGTAGTGGACCTCGTGCCCGTCCAGCGCGGCCGGTCCGAGGGCGCCGGCCCAGCGGTCCTGGAGGCTGCGGACGAGCCGGCCGATCAGCCGCTCGTCGAGCCGGAAGATGGTGTCGTTGGCCCACAGCCAGAAGTCGGCCAGCCGCACCCGGTCCGAGCCGGTGGCCGCGACCCGTTCCCGGTACACCTCGCGCAGCGCCCGCCCGTACAGGGCCGCGCCGGCGGAGGTGAACCACCGTGCCGCCTCCAGCACCAGCGACAACGGCGTCCACAGCGTCTCCATCAAGGCGGGGGAGAGGGTGACGTCGAGGTCGCGTCGGCACTCCTCGTGCACCACCGTGCGACCGGCGTAGAACAGGCCGGGTCGCCGCACGGCGGCCGTGCCGGTGATCGCGGTGAACTTCTCGTGCAGCTCGTCGATCGCGCGCACCAACCGGTCCGGGTCGCCGACGGCCGCGGCCACCTCGTCCCGGGCACGCTCGACCTCGCCGAGCGCCCGCTCGGCCCCGGCCCGGACCTCGGGGTCGCCGATGGCCTCGACCTGGTCGCGCAGGGCCGTTTCGGGCACCAACGCCTCCGGCGGCACCTCCAACGTCCACGCGATCCGCTTGGCCTGCCGCAGCCGTTCCAGGGTCGCCAGCACGTCCGCCACCGGCCGGTCGAGGTCGTGCGCGATCTCCGGCGCCCGGCGCAGCCCGTCGCAGGCGGCCAGCACCGCCGCGTCCACCGCGGGCAGCCGGACGGGACCGGTCATCGGGACGTGCAGCGTGTCGCCCACGACGTCGACGAACGGCATCCGCCGGGGCACCGCCCACGGCCGCACGGCGTCGGTGGTCAACGCCTCGGCCAGCTGCTGGACCGCCCAGTTCTCCAGGTACGTGGTGCGCGAGTCGACGAGGTCCGGCCCGGGTTTCGCGGTGATCGCGGCGGGTGCGTCGTCCGCGACCCTGGCCCAGCCGACCGGCCCGAAGAAGCCGATGGTGTCGTTCTTGGCGCAGTAGCGCTGGAGGTAGCTGACGACCGTGTGCTCCCAGCGGCGGTAGTCGACGTTGCGGGACGCGGGCCGGTCGCCGGACAGCGCCGCGTGCAACGCGTCGACGGCCGTCCGCAGGGCGCGCGGGTTCTGCCACGCCACCGCCTCGCGGAACCTGGCGTCACCGCTGACCACGCGCAAGACCTCGGCGGCCGCCGCGCGACCCGCCTCGAACCGGGCCGTGTACTCGGCGAGCAGGGTCTCGTGCCGTGCGGCGGCCTCCTGCGCCGCGACCAACGCGGCGTCGACGGCGTCCGCACCGGCCACGGCGACCGGGTCCGCGGCCGGCAGGGCGGTCACGGTGGCGCGGGCCTCGGCGAACCGGCCCTTGCGCACCAGCCTGCCGATCCGCCGCAACGCCGACCGCCGTTCGCCCCCGGCGCGGTCCTCGGCGTCCCGCAGCACCCGGAACGCCGCCCACCGGGCCTCGCCCACCGCGTCCTCGGCCGCCGTCACCGCCTCCGCCGCACGGGCCGCGTCCGGGCTCGCCACGGCCAGCAGCGGCTCGATGCCGAACCCCGTGCCGCGCAGCTCGACCCACCGCCACGCCGCCCAGTCACCGGCGCCACCCGGCAGCACCAGGTGGTCCGCCACCGGCCCGACGGGTGAGGGCTTGCGCGGCACGGGCACCAGGTACGCCGACCGGTCCCGCCGGGTGATCCCCGCGGACGGGGAACCGACCGAGCCAGCCGCGGCGTCCAGCGCCGCCGCGCACCCCGCCAGCGTCCGGACCCGGTGCAGGTCGGCGACCGGCACCTCGACCCCGAACTCCTCGCGCACCCGGAACGCCAGCCGCACCGCGAGCAGCGAGTTGCCGCCCACCGCGAAGAAGTCGTCCTCCGCGCACACCTCCGACCCGCCGAGCAGGTCCTGCCACAACCGCGCCAACCGCCGTTGCGTGGCGGTCGACGGCAAGGTCCGGTCCGTGCCCCGCGCGCCCGGGGCACGGACCGACCGCAGCGCCGCCCGGTCCACCTTGCCGCTGCGGTTCAGCGGCAGCTCGGCCAGCGGCACGTACCGCGCCGGGCAGAGGAAGGCGGGCAGCCGTTCCGAGACGTGCGCGCGCACGTCCTCGATGTCCAAGTCGCCGTTCGGCACGACGTAGGCCACCAGGTGCCGGGCGTCGTCGTCGCCGAACGGCAGCACGGCCGCCGCGGCGACCGCCGGGTGCGCCGCCAACACGGCCTCGACCTCGGCCGGCTCCACCAGGAACCCGCGCACCTTGACCTGGCGGTCCGCGCGCCCCAGGAACTCCAGCACCCCGTCCGTCCGCCACCGCGCCAGGTCGCCGGTCCGGTACAGCCGTCCGCCGGACGAGGAGAACGGGTCCGGCACGAACTTCGCCGCCGTCAACGCAGGCGCGCCCCAGTACCCGCGCGCCAACCCGTCGCCACCGGTGTACAGCTCGCCGGGCACACCCACCGCCACCGGCCGCATCGCCTCGTCCAGCACGTACGCGGTGGTCCGCTGGATCGGCGTGCCGATCGGCACGGTCGCGCCCACGTCCGCGGCCGACCGCACCACGTGACAGGTGGTGAAGGTGGTGTTCTCGGTGGGCCCGTACCCGTTGACCACCGGCTTGCCGCCGCGCGCCGCCAACGCCGCGCGCACCGCGTCCGGGGCCAGCACGTCACCACCGGCCAGCAACTGCTCCACGTCGGCCACCACCGACGGGTCGAGCTGGTGGAACAACCCGGCGGTCAGCCACAGCACGTCCACCCGGTGCGTGCGCAGCAACCGGGCCAGCACCGCCGGGTCCGGTGGGCCCGCGGGCGCGGGCACCACCCGACCGCCGGTCAGCAGCGCGCCCCACACCTCCAGCGTGGTCAGGTCGAACGCGGTCGCGGACAGGTGCAGGAACGTCCGCCCCGGCCCGAACCGCCCGAACGTCGGCCGCGTCACCAGCCGCACCACACCCCGGTGCGGCACGGCCACACCCTTCGGCTTGCCGGTCGACCCGGACGTGTAGTTCACGTACGCCACGCCCAACGGATGCGTGGCGACCACCGGGAACACCGGCGACTGCGCCGTGAGGTCCACTTCGGACAGCGCCACCGACGCGACGCCCTCGGGCAGCGCGCGCGGCCGGTCGGACACCACCAGCGGCGTGCCGGTCTCGCGCAACGCCACCGCGTCCCGCGCCGCCGGGTTCGCCGGGTCCAGCGGCAGGTACGCCGCGCCGGTCTTCAGCACGGCCAGCACCGCGACCACGAAGTCCGCACCCCGCGGCAGCGACAGCGCCACCGGCCGGTCGACCCGCGCGCCCCGCGCCACCAGCACGTGCGCCAGCCGGTTCGACCGCTCGTCCAGCTCGGCGTAGCCGATCCACCGGTCGCCGTCGAAGACCGCGTCCGCCTCCGGCCGCAGCCGCACCTGCTCGGCGAACAGGTCCGGCACGGTCGCGTCCGCCGGGTAGTCGATCGCGGTGTCGTTCCACCGCCCCAACACCTCGGCCCGGTCACGCGGACCGCCCAGCTCGCGCACCGGGCGGTCCGGCGCCTCGGCCATGTCCGCGAGCAGGTCGCGCACCTGCGCCAGCACCGCGTCCGCGGCCCACCGGGGGAACCGGCCGGTGTCGTGGATCAACTGGAAGCTCAGGCGCGGTTCGGCGAAGGCGTACAACGTCATGGCGTAACCGGGGGTGCGCAGGATGCGCACGCTCCTGCCGGGCGGTGCGGACGGTCGCGCGGCCAGCACCGTGCCGAGTTCCCGGTGCTCGAACAACACCAGGCTCCGCATCAGCGGCACGTCGTGCCCGGCCGCGCGCTGGATCACCGGCAGCGGGCACAACTGGTGGTCGCGCGCACGCACCGACCGCAGCCAGTCGGCCACCGACGCGGTGCGGTCCACCGGCAGCCGCAGCGGCACGGTCGCCAGCAGCAGCCCGAGCATGTCCGCCGCGCCGTCGACGGTGTCGTGCCGAGCCGCCCTGGTCACCCCGAACACGGCCTCGTCGGCGTGCGCGTGCGTGGTCAGCACCAAGCCCCACGCGGCCAGCACCAGCGTGTTCACCGTGACGCCCGTCCGTGCCGCCAACGCCCGCACCGACTCGGTCTCGGCATCGGACAGGGCGAGCGCGGCGGTGGCCATGACCGGTGTGTCCGGCCCGGCGTGCTCCAGCGGCAGGGGACCGGGCTCGGGCGAGCCGGCCAGTTCCGCCGCCCAGAACCGCTCGTCGGCCAGGTAGCGCGGGTGCTCGGGCGCGGTGCGGGCGTCGTACCACCGGGCGTAGTCGGTGAAGTCCGGGCGTGGCACGAACTCCAGCGGGCCGCCCGCGAGCCGGGCCGCGTAGTCGTCGTCGATCTCGGCCAGCAGCATGGCCAGCGACCGGCCGTCGAGGATCGCGTGGTGGAACGTCGCCACCACCACGTCCCCCGGCAGCGCCGCGACGTTCCCGGGCAGCGCCACGACCCGCAGCGGCGGCGCGGACACCGGGTCGACCCCGGCCCGCCGGTCGGCCGCCAGGAACGCGTCCAGGTCCGCCACCGAGTCGTCCACCAGCAGCGGGACGTCGTCGACCGGTCCCGGCCACTGCTCCATGCCGCCGTCCGCGCGCCAGGTGAACCGGGTCCGCAGGATGGGGTGCCGTTCGACGGCCGCCCGCCACGCCGCCAGGTAGACCGCCGCGTCCAGGCCGTGCGGCCAGTGCTGCACGCACTGGATGACGTCCGTCCCGGCCGACGGGTCCCGCAAGCCGGCCGCGATCATTCCGCTCTGCAACGGCAGCGCGGGCACGAGTCTGGGCACCGAATCGGTGTGCACCAATGCCTCCCCGATGAATGTGTTTCGGGCGCGCACGACCGAACCGACCACCGGGAATTCGCGGAGACCAATTCCGGGCAGCCTGGACCGCCCTTTTGAGGCAGGTGTGCGTAATGCGCGAGGGTGGATCCGGGTGGAGTGTCAGCCGCGGTGCGCGGCGATGTGCTCGCGGACGCTGCGCGGGCGCATGTCCGTCCACACCCGGCCGATGTGGGCTAGACAGTCTTCCCTGGTGCCGCGTGTCCCCTCGGCCCGCCATCCCAGCGGGAGGTCCCGGTCGGCGAACCAGACCGAGTACTGCTCCTCGTCGTTGAGCACGACCAGGAATTCATTGTTATCCGAGTTCTCGTCACTCATGCAGTGATCTCCAGCCCTGGGCGGATGCGGGCGGGTTGCCGTTCGCGCAACGTTACGCGTCGCGTCTCGTAATGTGGAATCCTCTGAACGGTCGAACCCTTCATTGGCTATGGGTGGCGCGACTTATTGAATCTCCCTATGGCGTTGCGCGGCGTGTTCGACCGGTCACCGAAGGGTTTCCCCGGCCGGCTCCGGCTCAATTCCCGGCAGACGTGGAATCGGGAGACCTGTTATCGCTAACAGAGAGGGGTGATGCGGCCGATCGGCCTAATCTGTCGAATATCTTCGACTACAGAGGGTCGCGCAGCCGGCGATGTTACGCGGCTATTGAACCGTCGTCGATCCTGCTGTTAGCGTTAACAGGCGCGAGCCGAGTAGACGGCGACCCCGTCCGCCCGCACCGCGATCCGCCGCCACGCCGTCCCACCGGCCCGCACCAGGCTCGACGCCCGCGGGTCACCGTGTTCATCCATGCAGCGTCGCAGGGAGAGCAACCATGAGATCGACTTATCGGCGCGCGAGCCGCGGCGGCCTCGTCCTCGCCACCGTCACCACGCTGCTCGGAGCGCTCACGGTGGCCGTGCCGACCGCCGCGTCGGCGGCCGTGGTCGACACCAACGCCTCGTACGTGCTGGTCAACCGCAACAGCGGCAAGGCGCTGGACGTCTACGACCTGGCCACCGCCGACGGCGCCCGGATCTCGCAGTACACGCGCAACGACGGCGCGTGGCAGCAGTGGCAGTTCGTGGACTCCGGCGGCGGCTACTACCGGCTGAAGTCCCGGCACAGCGGCAAGGTGCTGGACTTCCCCTCCACGGCCGACCGCGCCGGGCTGGTGCAGAACACCGACGCCAACCGCACCGGCCAGCAGTTCCGCCTGGCCGACTCGGCGGGCGGCTATGTCCGGTTGCTCAACCGCGCCAGCGGCAAGGCGGTCGACGTGCTGGACTTCTCCACCGCGGACGGCGCGCAGCTCATCCAGTGGCCCGACACCGGCGGCACGAACCAGCAGTGGCAGTTGGTGCGGCTGGGCGCGCCCGCGCCCGGCACGTTCACCAACCCGATCAAGCGCAACGGCCCCGACCCGTGGTTGCAGTACCACAACGGGTACTACTACCTGGCCACGACGACGTGGAACTCCACGATCACGATGCGCCGGTCGCGCACGCTGGCCGGGCTGTCCACGGCGGCCGACCAGGTGATCTTCAACCTGACCAGGCCCAACGGGTGCTGCAACATGTGGGCGCCGGAGTTCTTCCTGCTGGGCGGCCGCTGGTACCTGTACTACGTGGCCGGGCAGAACGTGTCGGACTACAACCCGACGCAGCGGTTGCACGTGCTGGAGAGCTCCGGCACCGACCCGATGGGCCCTTACAGCTTCAAGGCCGACCTCGGCAACACCTGGGAGCTCGACCCGAGCATCCTGCAGCACAACGGGCGGCTGTACCTGATGGGCAGCGCGATGGACGGCACCCAGTCGCTGACCATCACCCCGCTGTCCAACCCGTACACGATCAGCGGCGCGCGCCGCACGATCAGCCAGCCGACGCTGTCCTGGGAACGGCAGACGGCCCCGGTCAACGAGGGCGCGGAGCCGCTGTACCGCAACGGGCGGACGATGATCGTGTACTCGGCCAGCGCGTGCTGGGGCCCGGACTACAAGCTCGGCCTGCTCACCCTGACCGGCTCCGACCCGCTCAACCGCGCCCACTGGACGAAGTCGCCCAACCCGGTGTTCCAGCGCAACGACGGCAACGGCGTGTTCGCGCCGGGCCACAACGGGTTCTTCAAGTCGCCCGACGGCACCGAGGACTGGATCGTCTACCACGCCAACGACTCCGCGGGCGGCGGCTGCGACATGAACCGGTCGACCCGCGCGCAGAAGTTCACCTGGAACGCCGACGGCACGCCCGACTTCGGCACCCCGGTCCGGCTCGGCACGACCCTGACCGCACCGTCCGGCGAATGAGCCTCCCCCGGGGCGGGTGTCTCCCGCCCGCCCCGGGGCTCCCCGCGAAAGGCACACACGGCTGATGTTGCAACGACGCACGCTGCTGGCCGGAGGACTCGCCTCACTGGCCCTGGCCCGGTCCGGGATCGCCGCCGCGGCGCCCGGCGACTCCGCCTACGTGATGGGGTACTTCACCGAGTCGCCGAACAAGGTCGCCGACCGCTACGCCCTGCACCTGGCGGTCAGCACCGACGGGCTCGCGTGGACCCCGCTGAACCAGAACAATCCCGTCGCCACGCCCACGGCGGGCACCGGCGGCCTGCGCGACCCGTTCATCATGCGCAAGCAGAACGGCGGGTTCGTCGTGCTGGCCACGGACCTCACCGGCACCGACTTCACCCGCCAGAACCAGTACATCCACGCCTGGGACTCGGCGGACCTGCGGTCGTTCACGGGGTACCGCCGGCTGAAGATGCACTCGATGCCGACCCACACGTGGGCGCCCGAGGCGTTCTGGGACGCCGCGCGCGGCCAGTACGGCATCGTCTACTCGGCCAACAGCGGCGGCCGTGACGGGATCTGGGTCAACTACACCAGCGACTTCGTCACCGTCGGCTCGCCCCAGCTGTTCTTCGACCCCGGCTTCAACGTCCTCGACGCCACGGTGCACGTCGGCAACGGCACCAACTACCTGTACTACAAGAGCTTCGCCGACGGCCGCCTCTACGGCGCCCGGTCGAGCACCCTGAACCCCCGCAGCTTCACCACCTACACCAGCGGTGTCGTCAGCGGCGGCATCGAGGCGCCGATCGTGGTCAAGGCGCACTCCCGCAACGAGTGGTGGCTGTGGGGCGACTCCTTCTCCCCGGTCAACGGCGAGCTGTACGCGTGGCGCAGCGGCGACATCAACACCAACTCCTGGTCACCGCTGACCAAGGCGCAGTACACCCAGCCGCTCAACGCCAAGCACCCCACCATCTGCGGCATCACCGCCACCGAGCACGCCGACCTGCTGTCCCGGTGGGGCGCGCCGAGGTGGAACCGGATCAAGTCCTACAACTTCCCCGACTACTTGGTGCGGCACGCGGGCAACGTCGCCCGCATCGACCCCTACCCGTTCGACCCCTACCAGGACTCGATGTGGCAGCTCGTGCCGGGCCTCGCGTCCTCCGCGGGGGTGTCGTTCCGCTCGGTCAACCACCCGGACCGCTACCTGCGCCACGTGAACTACGCGCTGGTGTTGGCGGCGGACGACGGCTCGGCCACGTTCGCGGGCGACGCCACGTTCCACCGCGTCGCCGGCCTGGCCGACGGCGCGTGGACGTCCTTCCGCTCCCACAACTTCCCCGACCGGCACCTCCGGCACGCCGGGTACGTGCTGCGCGTCGACCCGATCAGCACCTCCGCGGATCGGGCCGACGCCACGTTCCAGGTCGGTTCCTGACCCACAGGTCGGACCGATCGGGCTGCGGGCGCGGCACCTCGGCGGCGTGCCGCGCCCGCAGAGCCCTCTCCTGTCCGCCGAGCGGTACCGCGATTACGCCCCCGGCGCGGCCGTCAGCAGGCATGATTCACGCCGGGGGTGGGTGATGTCGCGAGCGGACGACGTCGTTGCGCTCGACTTCCGCACGCCGGACGGCCGGGTGATCCCCGGCCGTCCGGCGTCACGGCAGGATCGAGTCGACGTAGCCGCCGTCCACGCGCACCGCGGCTCCGGTCGTCGCCGACGCCTGCGGCGAGGCCAGGTACACCACCAGGTTGCCGATCTCCTCGGGCTCGATCAACCGCCCCAGCAGCGACTGCGGCCGGTGCAGGCGCATGAACTCCCGCTGCGCCTGCTCCCACGGCAGCGATCGGTCCACCAGCTGGTAGACGAAGTCCTCCACGCCGCCGGTGTGCGTCGGACCCGCGATCACGCAGTTCACCGTGACCCCGCTGCCCGCCGCCTCCTTGGCGAACCCCCGCGACACGCCCAGCAGCGCCGTCTTCGACACCCCGTAGTGGATCATCTCGGCCGGGATCACCACGGCCGAGTCGCTGGCGATGTACTGCACGCGCCCCCAGCCGCGCTCCCGCATCCCCGGCAGGTAGGTGCGGGTCAGCCGGACCGCCGCCAGCACGTTCACCTCGAAGTACCGCCGCCACTCGTCGTCGCTGATCTCCAACGCGGGCCGCGCGCCGAAGATGCCGACGTTGTTCACCAGCACGTCCACCTCCGGCAGCGCCGAGGCCAGCGCGGCCGCGCCGTCGACGGTCGACACGTCCGCCGCCACACCGAGCACGTCCGCCCCCGGCACCACCGCGCGCAGCCGTGCCACCGCCTCGTCCACCGCGTCGGGCTTGCGCCCGTTCACCGCCGTCCGCGCGCCGGCCCGCGCCAGCGCCGTCGCGATCGCCTCGCCGATGCCCTGCGTCGAACCGGTGACCAGCGCCGTCTTCCCGCTCAGATCCAGGTGCATGGCCACCATGATCGCGCGAACGGCGTGACGCCGCCGTTCGCCCGACGACCGCCGCCGTGTCGACGCGATTCGTGCGGTGATCTCCACTCTCGGTCGTTGTCAAGATGCGGGAGGAAACCCTGTCGAGTGAGAGTCGAACCCGTTCTGCCGCTGCCTGGTGGTGATGATCCGTCAGTAGGCTGCGGTTCGCGGACAAGTCGTGTCATGGATTGGGAGAGGGATCCTCATGTCGGACCGGGTTCTGCTCGACAACATCGACCGGGTTTTCGCGATTCTCGACGTGGACGGCGACGGTGGGATCAGCAAGGCCGATTTCACCTCGATGGGGGCCGGGGTGGCGAGGGAGTTCGGGCTCGACGAGAACGCGCCGCAGGCCAGGAGCCTGATCGCGAAGTACGAGGGGATCTGGGACCACCTCCGCGGCGCGGACCTCGACGTCGACGGCGTGGTGGGTGCGGCGGAATTCCGGGAGGCCCACACGTCCGGGACGGTGACCACCGAGGTGCTGGTCGAGAGGTGGCTGTCCGCGACGCACGGGAATTTCGAGGTGGCCGACGTCGACGGTGACGGTTACATCGACCTGGAGGCCTTCGTCGCCATCTACCGGGGAGCGGGGATCCCGGACCGGAAGGTGGCCGAGACGGCGTTCGGGGCGATGGACGTCGACGCCGACGGCCGCCTCGACTGGAACGAGCTGTCCGCGCACGCGCGAGGCCTGTTCACGGCGACCGACGAGTCCGCGAAGGGCACCCACATGGTCAGCGGCGACTGACGGCGAGGGTCCCGGCCCACTACCGCCCCGTGGTGCGAACACTCGGATGTTCATGAGTACAGCGCGCCCAGGAACTCCACCAACAGCCGTTCCCGCAACGCCGGGCTCGCCGCCGCGAGCAGCGCGTTCACCGTCGCCATCCGCTCCGGCAGCACGCTCCCGGCTCCGCCCATGCCGGCCGCGGCGAGCAGCCCGCCGAACTCCTCGGGCGTGAGCGAGTCCGGCTGGAGCCCGCCGATGAACTCGACGATCTCGGGAGCCACCCGCACCGGCCCGGCCTCCACCGCGGCCCGCACCGACGCCCGCAGGTCCTCCAGCAGTTCCGACTCGTGCCCGGCGTTCGCCGCCGTGACGGTGAGGTGCAGGTTCGCGGGGGAGGAGCGGTAGGCGAACTGCGGCTGCACGTACCAGTTCCGCGCCTTCATCTCGTCGGCCACGGTGAACACGTCGAAGTCGTCCCGCGCGGCCGCCACCGCCAGCAACGTCGCCGACGGCGTGCCGAGCACCCGCAGCCCGTCGATCGTCGCGATGCCGTCACACAACAGCCGGGTGCTCTCCAACGCCTGGCGCGCGAGCGAGCGGTACCCGTCGTCACCGATGTGCCGCAGCACCACCCAGGCGGCGGCCAGGGGACCACCGGACCGGGTGGACTGCGTGGTCGAGTTCAACATCGTGTAACCGGGCCACGCCGCCGACGCGAAGTACTGCGACCGGCGCAGGTCGGCCGACGCGTGCAGCAGCACGGACGTGCCCTTCGGGCAGTACGCGTACTTGTGCAGGTCGACCGAGATGCTGGTGACGCCTGGTACGGAGAAGTCGAACGGCGGCACGTCCGACGCGTGCGGCAGCACCCACCCGCCGATGCACGCGTCCACGTGGCAGCGCACGCCGCGTTCACGGGCGGTGGCCGCGATCTCGGGGACCGGGTCGACCACCCCGTGCGCGTACGACGGCGCGCTGGCCACCACGAGCACCGTGGACGGGTCGATCGCCGCCGCCATCGCCACCGGGTCCGCCCGGAACGTCTCCGGGTCCACCGGCACCGCGACCACCCGCACCCCGAAGTAGTGCGCGGCCTTGTGGAACGCCGCGTGCACGGTCTCCGGCACCACCATCGACGGCCGCGCGACGTCCGGCCGCGAGTCCCGGGCCGCGACCACCGCGAGCAGGCAAGACTCGGTGCCGCCGGACGTGACCGTGCCGACGGAAGCGGCGTCACCGCCCAGCAACCGGGCCGCCGTGCGCACCACGTCGTTCTCCAGCCGCAGCAAGCTCGGGAACGCGGTCGGGTCGAGCCCGTTCACCGACGCCGCCAGCGCGTGCGCGGACGCCGCCAACTCGTCCAGGCCGGGCAGCGCGCTGTCGTACACGTAGGCCAACGTCCGCCCGCCGTGCGTGGGCAGGTCGCCGGCCCGCAGGGCGCGCAGCTCGGCCAAGAGGTCGTCGGTCACGCGGTCTCCTCGCGCAGCAGGGGCAGGGCCGCCAACGCCAGCACGGCCGGGATGACGGTGAAACCGAGCAGCGCGGCGGTCACCGCGCCGGAGGACTGCACGACCGAGCCGTCGGTGCTCGCGACGTACCCGCCGGCGGCGAGGACCAGCCCGTACACGCCGGGGCCGAGCGCCAGCCCCAACGTCTCACCGGCCGTCCACACCCCGGAGAACAGGCCCGCCCGCGTGGCGCCGGTCCGCCGCTCCTCGGCGGTGATCACGTCCGGCAGCATGGCCAGCGGGAACACCTGCATGCCCGCGTAACCCACGCCGATCACGGCCATCAGCGCCAGCACCGCCGCGACCGGCAGCACCCGTGCGGCGGTCAGCCCGGCCACCGCGGTCGCGAACAGCACCGACGCGGCGACCAACCCGACCCGCTTGCCGTGCCGCCGGCCGACGCGTTGCCACAGCGGCATCACCAGCAGCGCGGGCCCGACGAACCCGGCGAACAGCGCGGTCTGCAAGCCCTGCTCGCCCAGCACCAGGCGGGCGAAGTAGTCGACGCCGGCGAGCATCGTGCCCAGTCCGACGGCCTGCACCACGAACACGATCAACAGCAGCCGGAACGGCCGCGACCCACGGACCGCCGCCACCAGCTCACCCACACCGGCCGCCGTCGACACCCGTCGTGACGCCGGCACACCGCGCGTGCCCGCGACCGTGGCCAGCGTGCCGACCACCATCAGCGCCGCGACCGCCACACCCATGCCCGGGTAGCCGATGGCGTCACGCACCGCGGGCGCGCCCGCACCGCTGACCAGGATCGCCAGCGCCAGAAACGCCATCCGCCACGCCATCAGCCGGGTGCGCTCGTCGTAGTCCTCCGTGATCTCCGCGGCCATCGCCACGTACGGGACCTGGAAGAACGCGTACGCCGTCGCGCAAGCCAGGAACACCACCGCCACGTACACCGCCGCGCCCGGCCCCGTGAACGGCCCGGCGAACAGCAGCGCGAACAACACCGCCGTCACGATGCCTCCGCGCAGCAGGAAGGGCCGCCGCACCCCGGCCCGGTCGCTGATCCGACCGGCCACCGGGTTGAACAGCACGTCCCACGCCTTCGGCACGAGCACCAGCAGCCCGGCGACCGCGGCGGGCACGGCCAGGCTGTCGGTCAGGTACGGCAGCAACAGCAGGCCGGGCACCGTACCGAACGCACCGGTGACGAACGACCCGGTCGCATACCCCGCCCGCGTCCCACGAGTGATCTGCGGCATAGGCGGAAGAGTTTCGCATTCGACCCTCTACCTACGCGAGAGAGACTTCGGGAGACCGGATGGCAGGACAGCCCGCGGACGCCGCCTCGTCCAACCACACCACGTGCACCCGCCGCACCCCTGCCGATCGAGAGCTGACCTCGAACAGCGCCCGGGCAGCCTCCGGGCTCGGGGAGTTCAGCACGAAGTCGCCTTCCACGGAGTTGACGTCGGCACGGCCCTCGTAGGCCAGGCCGTAACCCGCGACGCGGGCGTCCTCTGCCTCGCCGTACTCCTCCACGATCGCGAACAACCTCGGTGCTTGGTCCGTCGCCAACCGATACATCAGCCTGGCGAACTCCTCCGCATTCCACAGCGGTGCCGACCTGGTGGACGCCGTCCGCCCAGCCGGCCCGGTCATGCGCTCTTCCTCTCGTAACTCTGGACGAGGTCCGCCAACGCGTCGCCGGGAATCAGCCGATTGCCCGCTTGTTCGGGGGTGACCAGCCAGATCACCGGCGTGGTGCCGAAGGCACTCGGCGGCAGGGGTAGGGGCATTCCGGCATCCACGACCCTCGCGTCGTCGCCCAAGAGCACCGCGGGCAGCGGCGGGCGGACCAGGAGGTAGGCGATGGGCAGGTGCGGAAGGGCCAGCACCGGCGTCGGCAGGCCCGCGAACCACGGGTCCTCCGCCAACGCCATGACCAGCGACTCGGTCAACGCGAACGCCCCCAACCCCGGACCGGTCACGGTGAAGACGTTGGGCTCGTGCAGTCCGGGCCTCGACCACCACTCGCGCACCAGCGAGGCATCGGTGGTCGCCTCGCGGATCGGTCGTAGGCAGGGACCGGCGACGGGCAGTTCGTCCACCGGGTCGGCGAAGCGTCCGTCGTGCCAGATCGCTCCAGGGATGACCGGCCACCCCAATGCGGCGTACTCCAGGGCGGCTTGCAATGTTGTGGTCTGCCGGATCTCGGGCGTGCTGCTTGGCACGGCCTCACCTTTCTGCTGAGGGGATCATGGTGAGGGGGCCCTCGTGCGCCATCTGGCGTTGAGCGCCGTGATCAAGGATGGAATCCGTCAGGGGCGCACGACAGAGCCACAGCGGCGCGCTCATGAGGCCATAGAGGGGCAGCGGTACTCTTGACCTGGTCGAATCGTTATCACGTTTTCCACACGCCGACGCCAGGAGGTCACCCGATGGCAGTACGGCGAACCGCCTTTGCTCGTGCGCGAAAGGCGGCTGGTTTTACCCAGGAGTCGTTCGCCGAAGCGGCCAACGTCGAGCGCTCGACGGTGGTGCGTTGGGAGGCCGGTGTCCGAGAGCCGCTCCCGTACCAGCGCCCGAAGCTCGCTCGTCTCCTGCGGGTATCTCTCGACAAGCTTGATCAGCTGCTCGTGGACGGCGGTCATGGCGAAGGCGAGGCGGACGAACACCTGACCCATTCCCTGCGGCAGCCGGGTTCCGTCGACCTGACGGCGGTTGCGCGGTTGCGCGAGTGGGTCCATGAACTCGACGAACGGTACGACCGTGCGCCGTCGACGTCATTGCTCGCGGAGACTGGGCAGACCCTCGGCCAGGTTGCGTTCCTCAACATCCACGCCAACGCGCACCGCGTCCGGCGGGAGCTGGGTACGGTCGAGGCCGAGAGCGCCACGCTCATGGGGCAGTTGGTCTGGGATGCCTCTCAGCGCCGTGATCACCGGACCGCGCACCGGTACTTCGACCAGGCGCGCGCCGCGGCCCGTCGAGTCCGCGACGCGGCAGCCGAAGGGCTCGCCCTTCTCCGCAAGAGCTATGTGGCCTTGTACGGCGAGGCTGATCCTCGGACCGGCCTCGCACTGACGATGCAGGCGGCCGCGACGGCCGCGGGTACAAGCCGGGTACTCAGCGGTCTCGCGGCGCTCCACGCTGCCGAAGCCCACGCAATGATGGGGCAGCTCGCTGACTGCGAACGCGCGTTGGGAGAGGCTGAACTGCGCTTCGCCCAGATCGACGGCGATGACGTGGCGCTCGATCTGTTCTCACCGACTCAGCACGGTCGGTTGGCCGGCTCGTGCTACCTGTTCCTCGGCCAGGCCGAGAAGGCCGCGTTGATACTGGAAGCCACCGTAACCCGGCTGCACGGTCGTTCGAAGTCCGAGGCCATCGTGCTCGGCAACCTCGGCCTG
Source organism: Saccharothrix stipae (assembly GCF_054781895.1). Classification (NCBI taxonomy): domain Bacteria; kingdom Bacillati; phylum Actinomycetota; class Actinomycetes; order Pseudonocardiales; family Pseudonocardiaceae; genus Saccharothrix; species Saccharothrix stipae. The sequence goes on from NZ_BAAGTN010000001.1 coordinate 63,548, forward strand.
GCCCACCTTCGACAAGGAAGGGTGGACGAGGCCGCCGGGACGTTGCACAAAGCGATGGACGTGATCGAACTGACCTGGGGTGGTGGTGGGCTGAACGTCCTGTTCGATGCGTGCCGTGAAATGCGACCGTGGCGGCAAGAGGGTGACGTGCAGGATGTGTACGACCGCGTGATGACCCTCATGGCAACGAAGTAGGAGGCCCGGCGTGGCGGAGGTCGACCAGGTTAAACAGACCGCACGTGAGCGCGTCTGGGCGTTGCTCGAACGCGAAGGCGCCGTTCCTGTCGGTGTCCACGGCCGCATTCCGTCATTCTTCGGTGCCGATGAAGCCGCCGGGCGACTCGCCGAACTCCCGGAGTGGCACGGCGCACGGGTGATCAAGGCGGTGCCGGACACCGCCCAGGAACCGGTCCGGGCTCGTGCCCTCCGCGAGGGCAAGCTGGTCTACATGGCCGTGCCGAAGCTGGCCGAGAAGCAGCCTTTCTACCTGCTCGACCCGGCCACGTTGCCGGTTTCGCCCGAGGAAGCCGCCAATCGGCACATCGCGGCGCGGGTCGGGCTACCGGTCGACGTCGACACGATGCAACCGGTCGACCTCATCGTCTGCGGCAGCGTGGCGGTCAACCACCGCGGCGTGCGGCTCGGCAAGGGTGCCGGGTACTCCGACATCGAGGTGGCACTGCTCCAAGAAGCCGGGCTCATCAAGTCGGACACCAGGATCGTGACGACGGTGCACCAACTCCAGGTCGTGGGCGGCGAACTGCCTGAGACGGAGCACGACTTCAGCGTTGATGCGATCATCACGCCGCAGGCCGTCATCCGATGCCCGGAGCCGAGGCGACCACGCGGTCTGTTCTGGGATGAGCTCTCGGCCGAGAGGATCAAGGCGATCCCGGCGTTGGCAATACGCCGGAGAGCGGGTCGCCGCGGTGTCGAGCAGGGGCAGCGACCCGCCGGCCGGGACTACGAGGCGGGCACCGTGTCGACGTGGTCGATGCCCGAGGAGCGGTAGGCGTTCACGCGGGACTGGACTTGGGTTGGGGTCAGGACCTGGTCCTTGGCGAAGTACACGTAGTCCACGTGCTGCTGGTAGGCGCGGTCGCCGGGGGTGCCGACCAGGCCGCCGGAGATGAACCACAGGTTGAAGTTGAGAGACATCGGTGTCTCCGGGTAGTACTTGTCGCCGTGGTCGGCCACCTGTGCACCGTCCACGAAGTACCTCACCCGGCCACCGGACACGTGGATCACCAGGTCGTGCCAGCCGGCGTAGCTCCGCCGCTGCTCCGTGTGGATGTTGTCGGCGATCCACGGCTCGTTCTGGTAGGTCTCCCAGGTCGTCTCGTACAGGATGTTGGCCGGCTCGCCCCACCCGCCGTTGGGCAGGTACTCGAAGTCGATCTCGCCGTAGTTCGGGTCCATGTTGCTGTTGAGGGGCGTGATGGTGAAGAACGTCTGCACCACGTGGTCGCCGTCGGGCCCGAAGACCGGCGCGTCGGAGAACTTCACCCGGGCCGCGTAGGTGCCCTCGAAGAACTTCCGCTGGTGGTACAGCTCGGTCTGGCGCGCCGACGACCCGTTGTTGGACGACTCCAACCGCATCGACTTCTGGCCGTCCACGGTCGGGAACGTCACCAGCGCCGGGTCCCACACCGCGCCCGGCACGCCCGGACCTCCGCCGCCCGAGCGGACCGTCCACCCGCGCTGTGCGATCCGGGAGTCGCTGGAGCTCGTATAGCCGAAGTCGTCGAACAATGCCGGGCCGTTCGGGTTCGGCGGGGTCGACGAGGTGGTCGTGGTGGTGGGGCCGGTCCCTCCGGGCGTGGTGCCCCACAGCAGGGTGGCGCCCCGGTGCACGGTCACCCGGGACCACGCGGAGTAAGCACTGGCCGCGCGGAACGAGTAGTCGTCGGACTGGGTGATCGGACCCCAGTTCGACCGGTAGAACCGCAGTTGCAGGTCACCGGTGTCGGCGCCCGGGCCGAGCGAGCCCGCGCCCCCGGTGAACCCGACCTCCAGGTAGCGGTCGGCGGCGCCGCCGGTCAGCGTGCCGAACGTGCCGGTCACGTTGCCGCAACCGCGCACCGCCCACGAGCACGCGAAGCGGTAGCCGACGTCGGGCACCTCGCTCTTGAAGTAGTAGCGGACCTTCAGCTCGGCCAGCGGCACGGTCGTGCCGCCGGTGTTGACCAGCTTGAACCACGGTTCGACCTGGTCGGTCGTCGCACCGGACGCGCTGGTCCGGTACTGGGCGGTGACCGAGTCGGCGGCCAACGCCATCGGTGCGGCCACCAGCGCGGCGACGGACACCGCGGCGGCTCCGATCGCGGCGATCATGCGTGCGTGCACTTCGGTTCTCTCCTCAAGTCAGCAGGGTGGGACAGGGGAGCGGGCGTCGTCCTCCTTCCTCGAGAGGGGAACGGACAGCGCGCTCAGGCGGCCGGTGTGCGCGCGCATCCGTTCGGTGAAGTCGGTCCAGGACGGTCGTTGCGCCCAGAGCGTGTCGGCCAGCGCCGCGAGTCGCGGGTAGGCCAGCCGCTCCAGGTCGTGCGCGGTCGGCGCGTACTCCGTCCACAACGCGCACTGCGCGCCGAGCACGCCGTCCGGCAGGGGCAGGTGGTAGACGTCGTGCGCGGTCACGACCAGGCCGGGCTGTCCGGCGGGTTCGCAAGGGTCGTCGGACTGGGGGTAGTCGAGGTAGGTCGACCGGTGCGGCGCCATCACCACGTCGTGCCCGAGGTCCGCCGCCGACCGCGCGTCCGCCGCGTCACGCCACGGCATCACCACCACCCGCGGGTCACCGATCGGCTCCCACGACACCGGCACCCGCCCACGCCCGACCACGTGGTCGGCCATCGCGCGCAGGAACCAGCCGTGCAGCTCGTGCGGCCCGGCCAACCCCTCCCGGCGGACCCGCCGCAACGCGCTGGGGCTCGACTCCCACTCGGTGGTGGGGCACTCGTCGCCGCCCAGGTGCACGTGCGGACCGGGGAACACGTCCACCACCTCGTCCAGCACGTCCCGGCAGAGGTCCAGCGCGGCGTCGTGCACCCCGAACACCGCGTCGCTGACGCCCCACCGCGTCCACACCGGCAGCCGCCGCGCGGGGAAGTTGCCCAGCTCCGGGTACGCGGCCAGCGCGGCGCGGGCGTGCCCCGGCAGCTCGATCTCCGGCACGATCCGGATACCGCGTTCGTCGGCGTAGGACACGAGCCCGGCCAACTCCGCGCGGGTGTAGGAACCGCCGTGCGGCACGCCGTCACCCATGGTCTCCGCCCGCCACCCGCCGACCGACGTCAGACGCGGGTGGCGCGGCACCGGCATCCGCCAGCCCTGGTCGTCGGTCAGGTGCAGGTGCAGCACGTTGAGCTTGTGCACGGCCATGAGGTCGACGAACCGGCGCAGCACCGCGACCGGCTGGAAGTGGCGGGCCACGTCGAGCAGCACCCCGCGCCACGGCAGCCGCGGCGCGTCCCGGACGTCCACACCGGGCAACGCCCAGTCCACACCGGACACCGGTCGCGAGCCGAGCACCGTCGGCGTGAACAACTGCCGGATGGTCTGCACGCCGTGCGCCAGCCCGTGGCGCGTCGCCGCGCGCAGCACCACCGCGTGTTCGTTCACCGTGAGCGCGTAACCCTCGTCGCCGAGCCCCACCAGCCGCTCGTCCAACGCGAACACCACACGCCCGTCCTCGTGCGACGGCAGCGGCAGCCCGGTGGCCGGCCGCACCAGCGCGCGCAACAACCGGGCCGCGCCCTGAGCGCCGGGCGTGGCGCGGATCGCCGTGTCGCGGTCGAACGCGAACCGGCCGTGCCGCCGGATCAGCCGCGTCGGTCGTGGCACGATCACCGATAACCCCCCGAAGTGTCAGCCCTTGACCGCGCCACCGACGATCCCGGTGGTCACCCGCCCCTGGAGCACCAGGAACACCAGCAGCACGGGCAGCATGAACAGCGTCGAGGCGGCCATGGTCGCGCCCCAGTCCGTGCCGAACGTGTTGCCGAACGACGACAGCCACACCGGCAGCGTCCGGTCGTCCTGGTCCTTGATGATCAGCACGTTGGCGAAGGCGAACTCGTTCCACGCGGTGATGAACCCGAACAGCGACGTCGCCAGCAGACCGGGCGCGAGCAGCGGGAACACCACCCGGCGGAACGCCTGCGCCCGCGAGCACCCGTCCACCAGCGCCGCCTCTTCGAGGTCGACCGGCACGGCGGCGAGGAACCCGCGCAGGGTCACGACGGTGAACGGCAGCGTGATCATGAAGTAGACCAGCGTGAGCATCCAGAGCGTGTCGAGCATCCCGGTGTCGCGCGCGATCACGTAGATCGGGATGAGCAGCGCCTCCCACGGCGTCATCTGCGCCACGAACACCATCAGGATGAACCCGCGCCGCCCCTTCCAACGCAGCCGCGCCACCGCGAACGCCGCCAGCAGCGCGACCACCAGCGCCAGCAGCACGGCACCGCTCGCGACCAGGAGGCTGTTGCGCCAGAACGACCAGAACCCCCGCGCCGACACCGCCGTGCCGAAGTGCTCGAACGTCACCGACAGCGGCAGGAACGTCGGCGTCCGCGCCTGGATGTCCCGGGTCGGCTTGAACGCGGTCAGCACCATCCAGTACACCGGGAACGCCGACACCACGAACACCGCCAGCGCCGCTGCCGCGCGCAGCACCCGGCCGGTCACGACACGTCCTCCTGCCGGTACATCTGCCGGAAGTACGCCAGCAGCACCAGCACGAGCAGCAGCACCATGAGCATCGACACCGCCGCGCCCAGGTCGTAGCGCTGCAACGACTGCGCGACCTGGAACGCGTACACCGGCAACGTCGTGGTCGCCCGCCCCGGACCGCCCTGCGAGATCACCCAGATCTGCACGAACGCCTTCACCACCCAGATCACCTCCAGGCAGGTGATCAGCCCGAACATGGCCCGCAGCACCGGGAACGTGATGGAGGCGAACACCCGCCACGCGCCCGCGCCGTCCATCCGCGCGGCCTCGTACAGGTCGGCCGGGATCGTCACCATCGCCGCGTACAGCGACAGCGCCGCGAACGGCACCGACTGCCACACGATCAACGCCACCAGGATGGTGAACGTGGCGGGCCCGTCGGCGAACCACGCGTAGTCGCGGAAGCCCTCGAACCCCAGGCGCACCAGCACCCAGTTGACCACCCCCAGCCGGGACTGGAACAGCCACTGGAACACGGTGGTGGCCGCGATCACCGGTGTCGCCCACACCAGCACCAGCCCGGACATCACCAGCAGCCGCGTCCACCTGCCCAGCCGCACCAGCAGCAGCGCGACCAGCGTGGACAGCACCATGATCAGCACGACGTTGATCGCGGTGAACACCAGCGTCCGCCGCACCACCGCCCAGAACTCCGGGTCGCCCAGCACCCGCGCGTAGTTCGCCAGGCCGACGAACCGCGCGTCACCGCGCACCAGCTGGGGCAGCCCGAAGTCCTGCACCGAGATGACGACGTTGCGCACCAGCGGGTACAGCAGCAGGAACGCCGTGGCCAGCACGGTCGGCGCGATCAGCAGGTACGGCCACCAGGAGGTGCGGCGGCGGCGCGACGGGGGAGGGTTCGACGGCGGGCGGTGCTCGACCGCCCGCGTCAGCGTCGTGGTCACGGCTACGCGCCCGAGTTGAGCGCCTGGGTGATCACCTTGTCCGCCTCGGCCGCGGCGGTCGCCGGGTCGGCGCCCGTCAGGACCGCGGTCAGGAACTCCTTGATCGGGTTGCGCGCCTCGACCGCCGCCCAGTTCGGCGAGTTCGGCGTGGCGCGCCCGTTGACCGCGCCCGCCGCCATCGCCGCCGCGCCGGGGTCGTCGCCGACCGCGCTCGCCAGCGACGTCCGGTTCGGCACGTAGTTCATCGCCTTGGCCAGCTCGACCTGCCACTTCTCCCCGGCCAGCGCCTTGACCACGGCGTACGCGCCGTCCTGGCGCGGTGAGGCCAGGGGGACGATCAGGTCGGAGCCGCCGGTGAACACCGCGCCCGGCGTGGCGGCGGTCTTGCCGGGGATGGGGAAGAAGCCGAGCTTGTCGGCGAGTTCGGGGTTGGCCTTGGCGACCAGCTTCGCCGCGCCGGGCACCGCGATGAACTGCGCGACCTGCCCGCCCGCGACCACGTCGGTCTGCTGGGGCTTGGCCTCGTCGGAGTCCTTGGGCCCGTCGCCCAGCGCCTGCAACCGCCGGTAGAAGTCCGCGCCCGCCAACGCCTCCGGCGTGTTCAACGCCCCGGACCACTCCTCTCCGCCTTGCTGTTGTCCATCCCTCCGGGCGAGGTCGCCGCCCTCGTCCCAGACGAAGCCGGACAGCACGTACCAGTTCTGGCCGGGCAGGTAGATGCCCTGCGTGTCGCCCTCGTCCAGCTTGGCGGTGGTGGCCAGCCACTCGTCGCGCGTCTTCGGCGGTGTCACGCCGGCCGCCTCGAAGAGGTCCTTGCGGTAGATGACGACCCGGTTCGCCGCGTAGAACGGGATGCCGAACTGCCTGCCGCCGACCGCGCCCGGCTCGGCCAGACCGGGTATCCAGTCCGCGCCGCCCAGCTCGGCGACCTTGCCGGACAGGTCGGTGACCCCGTCGCTGGCCGCGTACTGGGCGACCTGGGTGTTGCCGACCTCGATCACGTCCGGCGGGTCGGTGCTCGCCAGCGCACTGGTCACCTTCTGCGTGATGCCGTTCCACTCCTGGATCTGGACTTCGAGGTCCAGCTCGGGGTGCTCGCGCTCGAACTCGGTCTCGAATCGGCTGACGAAGTCGTCGGTGGCGGAGTCCTTCATCAGCCAGACGGTGATGTCCTGCTTCCCGCCGGACGCGCCCGGGTCGGAACCGCAGGCGGACAGGGCGAGCAACGACGCGAGGACGACGGTGGCGGGTCGGTTCGGCACGTCTCACCTCTCAGCTGACCAATTGGTAAACCTGGGTGGAGCCTGTCGAAGATGGCATAGACCAATGTGGCAGTCAACACCCAGTTCACGGCCGTGAGAGCGTTCTCCAGCTGCGTCAGACCAGACCTGACCACTGGTCTGACATACTGTCGGCGACCGGCAAGACGAAGCGAGGCGGCATGGCCGAACCGATCCTCAAACGCGAACGGGTGCGCGACTACCTGCTCGAACTCATCGAGACGCACGCGCCCGGCGCGCCTATCCCGGCCGAACGCGTGCTGTGCCGACAGCTCTCGGTGTCCCGGCCCACGCTGCGCTCGGCGGTGGACGAACTGGTCAACACCGGCCTGCTGATCCGCCAGCACGGCCGCGGCACGTTCGTCGCGCCCGCCAAGATCACCCAGGAGTTGGTGTCGGCCGACCGCGCGATGACCCTGCCGCAGGCGGGCGGCGCCTGGACGAGCCGGGTGCTGGAGCACGCCCGCATCCCGGCCGGCGCGCGGGTCGGCCGCCGGCTGCGCGTCTCACCGGCCGCCGAGATCACCTACGTCGCCCGGCTGCGCCTGGTCGACGGCGCGCCGATGGCGATCGAGTACCTGCACGTCCCGGTGGCCGTCGCACCCGGCCTCACGGTCGAGGACATGGAGTCGGGCAACTTCTACGACCGGCTGGCCGACCACGGCGTGCGCGTCAGCGACGCGGTGCAGTCCATCGAGCCCACGGTCACCAACGACGCCGAGTCCGAACTGCTCGGCGTGCCGGTGTTCGCGCCCGCGCTGCTGTTCGAGCGGTTGACCAACGACACCACCGGCCGCCCGGTCGAGTACGTGCACTCGCTGTACCGGGGCGACCGCTACCGGATCGTCTCCCGCCTGTCCCTCGCACCGACCGCCCCCGCTCCCGGCGCGCGGACCGGCCACCACCCCGGCATCCCGCCCGGCGACCTGTCCTCGGGCCCGGTCCGCTCGGCCACCACCGGCGACGTCCAGTAGCTCAGTCGCGCACCACGTCGAGTCGTGCCTCGAACCGGACCTCGTGGTGGCGCACGGCCGGCGCGGGCAGTGCGTTCAACCGGGCGAGCACGTGGTCGGCCAGGTCCTGCGGCAGCACCTCGGACTCGTCCGGCCGCACCGCCAGCCCGATCCACGACGGCGCGCCCGGCGCGAGCCGGAAGTGCAGGAGCATCGCCTGGAGCCGGTGCGGTACGCCGTCCAGCGCGTCGTCGACCACCTGGCAGGCGTCCTGGATGAACCGGACGACCTCGTCGGCCGACACCTCGCGCTCCATGACGTGCTGGTCGGTCAGCAGGTGGATGGCGTCCAGCCGGATGTTGTACAGCGGGACGGTCAGGCCGTTGCGCTCGCGCGCCCTGGGCTTGGGGCGGTACGGCGGATAGCCGTCCGGGCTCTCGATGACCACCCCGAACGGCGAGACGTACCGCTGGGGGTAGGGCTCCAGGACCATCTCCCGGCCCGACGCGCGCCAGGTGAACTCGCGCCGGTCCGCCAGGGCGTCGAGGAACCGCCGCCACAGCTCGGCGGGCATCATCAGCGTGTACCCGTCCTCCTCTTGCACCGCACCGACTTCGATGTCGCCGTGCAGCAGCACCAGGAAGTTCACCCCGATGACGAGGTCGCCGTGCACGACCGAGTCGTCGGTGGCGAACATGATCGCCTCCGGCCCGGTCTGGCCCGCCCGCCAGACGAACCGGGCGTCCTCGGACTCGCCCGGACCGGGCAGGAGCAGCAGCGTGTCGGGCGCGCCGGACAGCAGGGCGTGCAGCCGCGCGCAGTCCCCTTCGGACAGCGACAACCGCACCTGCGGTCCGACGTGGACCACGTTGAGGTAGGGCACGTGCGCCGTGGGCAGGTCGTACCGGGACAACAGGGTGGCGGCACCGGGGTGCGTCGGTTCCGGCTCGATCACGACCGGGCGGCGGCTGTCGAACCACCACGGGTGCGGGAACACCCGGGTCAGCTTGCCCAGCAGCGCCAACACCCGGAGGTGGCCGTACCGCTCCGCGGCCTCGTACTCGCCGTCCAGCAGCGGGACCAGCAGCAGCGGCGTCCGCCCGTGGCCCTCGATCACGGGCAGCCGCGGGTCGTGCGCCCGGTAGGGCAGGCACAGGAATCCGCTGATCCGGGGATCGAGGTCGAAGGTGCCCGGGCGGACCTCCAGCGCGCCGCCGGACGCCAGTGTCGTGCCACGCGTCGCGTGGTCGTGGATCGACCGGAACAGGTCGAACAGCTGCTCGGGCGGCGGGCCGTCCCGGCGCACCGCGATGACCACCTCGGGTGCGTCGAGCGCCGCCAGGCCGCGGGTGGCGAGCACCCAGACCTCCTCCTCGCGGTCGCCGCCCGTGCTCACCCGGTCGGTGTACACGGTGGCCTGCACCCCGCCCGGGACGAGCTCGACCCGGTCGACGGGCACGAGTGGTTCCCTCACCCGGCACCACCGGACCAGAGCGGCGGGCCGACGCACGGTCGGAAACCCCGGTCGTCCCGCACGACGTCGCCGCGCATGACCCGCCTCGCGCGGACCACGCACCGGTCGGGGTGCTCCCTCGCGGAACCGCCCTTGAGCACGTGCACACCCTCCGTCGTCGGCGCGGCCGGGCCGTCCTCGCACCACTCCCAGACCGAGCCGATCATGTCCGACGCGCCACCCGCCGGGGATCGGCCGAGCGGGTACATGCCCACCGCGATCGGCCCGCCGAGCCCGGAGGCCACGGTGTTGGCGTGGTCGTCGCGCCAGTCGTCGCCCCACGGGTACGGGCTCGACCCGCCGCCCGCCGCGCGCTCCCACTCCCGTTCGGTCGGCAGCCGCACCACCCATCCCTCGGGCCACGCCGGGTCGGCCCAGCGGTTCACCCACTGGCAGAACGACACCGCCTCGCCCCACGTGCCGGTGGCGGGCGCGTTCGCCTGGTACCCCTCCAGCCCGGTCGGCTGCGCGGTGGTCGGCCGGTACTGGCCGCGCCGGAACGCGTCGATCTGCGCCACCGTGACGGGGTACCGCGCGATCCACAGCGGCGGGTCGCCGGGCACCCGGCACCACGCGATGTCCGGCCGGCCGTCCACCACGCCGACACCGGGGCGTGGATCGCCCAACCGGGCGAGCCGCGCGGAGACCTCGCGCCGCCGCGCGTGGGGCAGGTCGGGTGTGGTCAGCTCCTCCAGCAGGCGTTCCGGTTCGGGCCGCAGGAACTCCCGTTCCCGCTCGTCCAGCGCGGCGTCGAGCTTGTGCACCGCCGCCGCGACCGGTTCGATCCGCTCCTGCGGCCACAGGAACAGCGGGTCGCGCCCGCTGCGCGCCCAGTCCGCCGCCGCGCGCCGCATCCGGTTGACCGCGAGCATGTCCTCGTGCCCGGCGTCCAGCCAGCGCGTCAACCTCGGCCAGCCGCGGAAGATCGCCTCGTGCGCCAGTTCCACGAACGGCTCGGGACCGTGCCCGGTGACCAGCAGCCGTGCGTCGACCAGCGCGTCGACCAACGCCTTGCGCCGCGGCGCGGACAGCTCGGCCAACGCCGCGCGGCCGCGCACCGGCCCGCCGACCTCGTCCACCTCGACCAGCTTGCGCAGGACCGGGCCGAACTCGACGCGCACGTCCTGCGGCAACGCCTGGAACGCGCGCTCGGCCAGTTGTCCGATGGCGCCCTCGACCCCGCCGATCTCCTCGTACGCGGCCATGGTCAACCGGTCGCCGTCGCGGCGCAGGTGCAGCTCGTTGAGCGCGAACGCGAGCAACGGCAACCGGCCCGGCTCCTGTCGGGCGTGCACGAGCAGCAGCTCGGGCAGGTCGCGGTCGAACCGCAGCCCCGCCAGCGCGGCCGGCCTGCGGATGATCTCGGTCACCGACGACAGGTCCGGTGGGCCCAGCGGCAGCATCGCCGCCCGCAGGTGCCGCGCCAGCCCCTCGTGGTCGAGCGCCGAGCCCAGGAAGTCCGCGCGCAGGCTCGCCACCACGGTCGCGCCGCCCGAGTCGGCCAGCTCCACCAGCCGGTCGAGCAGCGCTTGCCGGTGCGGCTGCGCGGCCGGGCCGAAGACCTCCTCGAACTGGTCGACGAACACCACCGTGCGGGCATCGGCGGGCGCGGGCAGCTCCTGCCCGGCGGCGATGCCGCGCGGCGTGATCCGATGGCCCGACCACGTGCCGCCGTCGTGACCGGGCGTGCGCCACCCCGTGTCGGCCAGCCTCGGCAGCAGCCCGGCGCCGATCAGCGACGACTTGCCCGAGCCGCTCGGTCCGATCACGGTGACCAGCCGGTGCGCCCGGACCAGCTCGACCAGGGCGTCCACCTCGCGGTCACGCCCGAAGAACGTGTCGGCGTCCGCCGTGGTGAACGCCTGCAAGCCCGGGTAGGGCGAGCGGGTCGCGTCCCAGCGCGGTCGCCGCGGCCCGGCGGGGCGGGTCCGGCGGGCGATCAGACTGCGCAGGTGGGCGTCCACCAGGGACCGGAACTCGCCGAGATCGGCGAACTCCTGCACCACGCCGCGCTCGCGCAGCGTGTCGAGGTAGCCGCGCAGGGCCTGGTACTGCTGTGCCTTGGCGTGCCAGTCCGGGTCCCCCAACGCCACGGTCGCGGGCGCGGTCTTGTGGTAGACCAGCACGTCCGGCCCGCCGGGGCGCAGCGCGTCCTCCAGCTCCCAGACCGTGCCCGACGCCGCGCCCCGCGCCGGCGAGCCCAGCCGCGACCACAGCACCGCGACCACGATGTCGCTGTCCGACGGCAGCCCCTGCACCGAGTCGACGGTGTCCTGCGGGTGCTCGGAGACCAGCAGCGGCACCGGCGCGTCGGGGTTGTCCCAGCTGGCCACCCGCAGGTCCGTGCCGGGGTCGAGGAACGGGTCGAACCTCAGCCGCCGCACGACCTCCAGCACCGCCGCCCGCTCGTCGGGCACGTCGCCGGGCGAGGACACGTAGACGGTGATCGCGTTGCCCACCCCGGAACCTTCCCTCGCCCTGCGATTGTCGGTCCGTGCTGCCAGGATGAGCCCGCTCGAACGACCCGAGGAGGACACCGTGACCTCACTGCTCAACCCTTACGTCAGCTTCGCAGGAAACGCCCGCGAAGCGATGGAGTTCTACGAATCGGTCTTCGGCGGCACGCTGACGTTCAACACGTACGGCGAGTACGGCGAGGCCGGCGCGCCCGAGGCGGAGAAGATCATGCACGGCCAGCTGGAGACGCCCAGCGGCTACACCCTGATGGGCGCCGACACCCCGCCCGGGATGCCGCACAACCCCGGCGACAACGTCACCATCTGCCTCAGCGGCGACGACGCCGACGAGCTGCGCGGCTACTTCGAGAAGCTGGCCGACGGCGGGAACGTCACGATGCCGCTGGAGAAGCAGATGTGGGGCGACGAGTACGGCTCCTGCCAGGACCGGTTCGGCGTCTTCTGGATGGTCAACATCAGCGTCGCGTGATCCCGCCCGGCGCCGTGCCTCGTACCATCGCCACGTGACGGCTGGAGGGTGGCGGTGAAGGGGCTCGGCGAGTTGGAACGGGCCGCGATGGACGTCCTGTGGGACCGCGGCGAGCCGGTCGCGGTGCGCGACGTCGTGCGCGCGCTGGCCGACCGCGACCTCGCCTACACGACCGTGATGACGGTCCTGAACCGGTTGGCGAAGAAGGGGTTCGTCCGACGCGAGGCGGGGGAGGGGCGCGCCTGGTACTACGCGCCGGTCGCCAGCCGCGAGCAGTACGTCGCACGGCTGATGCTGGACGCGTTGTCGCTGACCGGCGACCGGGAGACGGCGCTGGCGCACTTCGCGCAGTCGATGACCGCGCCCGAGGCGGAAGCGCTGAGCCAGGCGTTGGACGAGCGGTGAACGCCGCGCTGCACCTCGCGGCGACGCTGGTGCTGAGCGTGGCGGCGGCGGGCCCGCTCGCCCGCGCCCGGTGGGTCTGGCGCGCACCGCGCACCGGGATCCTGCTGTGGCAGCTGCTCGGCCTGTCGTGGGCGTTGTCCGCGGTCGGGCTGCTGCTCGCCCTCGGCCTCGCGCCCTACGACGCGCCGATCCCGATCGCCTTGGGACGGTGGGCGGACGACGCGGTGCGCGGCGACGTCACGCCGCTCGCGGTGCTGGTCGTGCTCGGTCTGCTGTCCGCGTTGGACCTGGTGATCGGCCTGCTGTGGACGTGGTGCTCGGTGCTGCGGGTCCGGCGGCGGCACCGCGACGTGCTGGCGCTGGTGGCCCGCCGCGACGACGCCGCGCCCGGCGCTTTCGTGCTCGACCACCCGCACGTGGTCGCCTACTGCGTCCCCGGCGCGCGGTCGGCCGTCGTGCTCAGCTCGGGCGCGCTGACCGCGTTGACCCGCGACCAGGTGGACGCCGTGCTCGGCCACGAGCACGCGCACGGGCGTGAGCGGCACGACCTGGTGCTGCTGCCGTTCAGCGCGTTGTGCTCGGTGCTGCCGAGGGTCCGGCTGGTGCGGTCGGTCGCGCGGGCGGTGGCGTTGCTGGTGGAGATGCGGGCCGACGAGAGCGCGAGCCTGCGCCACGGCGCCCAGCCGCTCGCCGCGGCGCTGCGCAGGTTCGGTTCGGCGCGCCCGCCCGAGGGCGCCCTGGGTGCGGCCGACGTCGCGGTCGCGGCACGGCTGGACCGCCTGGCCGGCCTGCCGCCGTTGCCCGCGGCATTCCGGTGGTCCGCGGTGGTCGCAGGGCTGGTGCTGGTCTCGACCCCGGTGAGCTTCCTGGTGTGGTGACCCCTCTCCGCCGACTACTACAACGTGTAGTGCTACGTTGCGTAGTAGTCAGTGGGGAGGGATTGCTCGATGATCGAAGTCCTGGCGACCGCGTTGACGGTCGTCGCGTTGGCCGCCGCGGCCTGGGCGCTGGTGCTGGCCGTGCTCGACCACCCGATCACGTTGCGCACCAAGCCGACGCTCGGGTTGGCGGGGGTGGTCCTGCTGCTGGAGGCGGGGCTGCTCGTGCAGGCCGCGGCCGGCGTGGTGGCGATGCTCGGCTCGGACCGGGAGCTGGACCGGGCGACGTTCGTCGGCTACCTGGTCGGGGTGGCGGTCGTGCTGCCGCTGGGCGCCGTGTGGTCGGTGGCCGAGCGGTCCCGGTGGGGCGCGGGGGTGCTGACCGTGACCTGCCTGAGCGTGCCGGTGATGATCCTGCGGCTCAACCAGCTGTGGGCCGGCCATGGGTGACCGCCTCGTCGGGTCGGCCCTGCTCAGCGACTGGCTGTTCACCAGCGCGTTCGGCGTCTACATGCTCGCCGCCCTGCTCGGCTCGGCGGAGTACGCCCTGACCCGGCACGCGGCGCACCCGCCCGCGTTCGCCGTGCGGCTCGGGCGTTGCGGTGTCGCCTTGGCCGTCCTGGGCGGACTGCTGCACCTCGGGTCGGTGGTGCTGCGCGGTGTCGCGACGGGCCGCGTGCCGTGGGGCAACATGTACGAGTACCTGTCGGCGGTCGGGTTGATCGCCATCGTCGCGTGGCTGTACCTGGTGTCCCGGTACGACGTGCGCCGGCTGTCGGTGTTCGTGCTGCTGCCGATCGCGTCGCTGCTGTTCCTGGCGGGCAACCGGCTCTACGCCGAGGCGGCGCCGCTCGTGCCGCCGCTGCGCTCGTTCTGGATCGTCGTCCACGTCGCCGCGGCGATCATGGCCGGCGGTGTGTTCCTGCTGTCCGGTGTGGTCAGCGCGCTGCACCTGGCCAGTTCGGGCGAGTTCACCCGGAAGGGTGGGCCGAACCCCCGGCTGCCACCCGCGGAGCACCTGGACAAGATCGCCTACCGCACCGGCGCGGTCGGGTTCCTGACGCTCACGTTCGCGATCATCACCGGCGCGGTGTGGGCGGAGCAGGCGTGGGGCCGGTTCTGGGGCTGGGACCCGAAGGAGACGGTCGCCTTCGTGTCGTGGGTCTGCTACGCCGCCTACCTGCACGCCCGCGCCACGGCGGGTTGGCGCGGCCGGCGTTCGGCGTGGCTCAACGTCGTCGGCATGGTCGTGGTGCTGTTCAACCTGTTCTTCGTCAACCTGGTCGCGGTCGGCCTGCACTCCTACGCGGGGGTCGACTGAGCCGCACCGCGGAAGGCGGAGCGGTAGGCGTGGGGGTTGGTGCCGACGACGCGCTTGAACCGGTCGCGGAACGCGGTGGGCGAGCCGAAGCCGACCCGTGCGGCGATCCGGTCGACCGGGTGGTCGGTGGCTTCCAGCAGGTGCTGCGCCCGGCGGATGCGGGTGCGGTGCAGCCACCGCACCGGAGTGGTGCCGGTCTGCTCGCGGAAGCGGCGGTTGAGGGTGCGGGTGCTCATGCCCGCGTGCGCGGCGATCTCCTCCAGGCCGAGGTCGCGCGCGCAGTTGTCCTCCATCCAGCGCAGCACGGGTTCCAGCACCGAGCCGCGTGGTGTGGGCGGCTGCTCGTGGACGATGAACTGGGCCTGCCCGCCCTCCCGCTCCAGCGGCATCACCGAGAGGCGGGCGGCGTCGGCGGCGACCGCGGAACCGTGGTCCTGGCGGATCAGGTGCAGGCACAGGTCCAGCCCGGCGGCCGCGCCCGCCGAGGTGAGCAGCCGGCCGTTGTCCACGTAGAGGACGTCGGGGTCGACGTCGATCTCGGGGTGGCGGGCGGCCAGCGCGGCGGCGCCCGCCCAGTGGGTGGTGGCGCGGAGCCCGTCGAGCAGCCCGGTGGCCGCGAGGATGAACGCGCCGGAGCAGATGGAGGCGATCCGCGCCCCACCGGCGGCGGCGCGCCGGAGAGCGTCCAGCACCTCGTCCGGGATCGGCGCGGTGGCGTCGGCGCAGCCGGGCAGGATCACGGTGTCCGCGTCGGCCAGCGCGTCCAGGCCCCACGGCGGTTGGAGGGTGAACGCGCCCGCGTCGACCGTCGGGGTGGCGCCGCAGACCAGCACGCGGTAGGCGGGGTCGCCGTCGGGCAGCCGGGTGCGGGTGAACACCTCGATGGGCGTGGCCAGGTCGAACGGGACGACCCGGTCGAGGGCGAGGACGGCCACCGTGCGCATGCCGAGACCCTAGCGCCGCCCGTCCGGACGGCGGACGGCGTCGGCCTGCTCGGGCGGCGGGCGGGGTGCGTCGGCTAGAACGTCCCGCGCAGGACGTCGGCGGGCACCGGCGCCCCGAGCCACTCCGCCCACTCGGCGGCACGGGCGAGTGAGTCCTGCCCGACCAACGCGGCGGCGGCCAGGCCCTCGGGCGGGACGGGCAGC
Organism: Saccharothrix stipae; assembly: GCF_054781895.1. Taxonomy (NCBI): domain Bacteria; kingdom Bacillati; phylum Actinomycetota; class Actinomycetes; order Pseudonocardiales; family Pseudonocardiaceae; genus Saccharothrix; species Saccharothrix stipae. The sequence goes on from NZ_BAAGTN010000001.1 coordinate 79,631, forward strand.
CGTCGCCACTGGTCGTCGTGCAGCACGAGGTACGCGGCCGAGGGCAGCGAGCCGAGGTTCGTCGCCGTCGCGCCGCCGAGTTCCAGTTCGACCAGGTCGGACCAGGCGGGCACCTCGACCACCGCGCCGCCGCGGATGCGCACCGAGCGCAGTGGCAGCCCCGCGAGGGGGGGTGAGGTCGATGTCCGAGGCGGTCACCGACACGTGCCGCAGGCGGGGCAGCGCGGCCAGGGGCGTCAGGTCGGCGCCGGTCGCGTCGACCAGCGTCACGGTCCGCACCTCGTCGAGGTCCTCGGTCGGCGCCGGCGCGGTGGCGAGGTCCGTCCCGCCCAACGACAGGCGCAGCTCGGTGTCGGGCGGGCGCAGCCAGGTGGGGACGAACCCGGCGTCGTCGGGCAGCCGCCGGTATTCCCCCGCCTTGCACCGGTCGAGGACCTGTTCCAGCCACGCGGTGACCGACGGAGCGAGGTACCGCAGGTGCCCGTCCTGGGTGTCGGCCAGCAGGACCTGTCCCGGTCGGCCGGTCGGTCCCGGCGCCAGGTCGACCACGACGAACAAGAGGTGGCCGTTGCTCGCGACCGGCACCCAGCCGGGGTGCCACCAACCGGTCCGGACCGCGTCGGCCGGGCCGTCGTACACGACCTCCCCGGCCCACTCGTCCGGGTGGAAGTCGTGGAAACCGCCGGTCCACTCCATGGCGCTGCGCGCGCCCTCGACCCGGTCCAAGGGCAGGAGCGGGAGACCGAACGGCCCGGGCGGCTCGCCGGTGCCGTTCCCGAGCAGGTAGAGCGCGCGGAGGTCGGCCGGGAGCACGACGTCGAACCGCTCCTCGACCTCGACCAGCGCCTGCTCGGTGGCGGGCGGCTCGGTCCGCGGTGCGGTGCCGGTGATCGACTCGAACAGCGCGGCGTACTCGGCGACCAGGTCCGGCACCCGCGCCGGGTCACCGGCCGGGGGGAGCGCGGAGGGTGGCAGCGGCGGCGCCGTCGGCCTGCGGGCCGGGTCGAGCACCCGCACGTAGCTGGGTGGCAAGGTCGCGGTGTGCTGGGACATGCCCTGCACCACCACGGCCTCGTAGGTGTTGTCCGGGTTCACCCGCAGCTCCAGTGCCGCGTCGCCGAAGCGCTCGAACAACGCCTTCCCCGGGCCGTCGCCGAATGGGTCCGGATCCCGGCGGAGCTTCCCGTCGCCGTCCAACTCCGCCCGCGACGAGATGGCGCCCTCGCTGAAGGAAGCCCGGTAGACGATCTGCCGCCACCGCCCCCCGGCTCTCCCGAACAGCGCGCGGCACAGATCCACGATGACGTCGTCCACATTCCCCCAAGATCGGGTCGGAATCCTGGCGACGCCCGCTGACGCCCGGAGTCCCGCTGCGCCCGTGCCCGAGCCGCGGCACCCGGCAACGGCTTGCCGGAGTGGCCTGGATCACCTACCGTCGAGTAAGGTGAAGACGTTTCGCGTATCACGGCTCTAGGAGTGCGGATGCGGGTGTCTCGACGGTCGTTGGCGGCAACGGCGCTGGTCGGCGCGCTGGTCGTGGTCGGACTGCCGGTGGCGGACGCCGCGCCGGAGCCGTACCTGGTGGGTCGAGGCATCTCCGATGTCACCGGGCCGGCCGCCGAGAACGGGATGATGGGGTACTCGGCGTTCGACCAGAAGACCACCGGCATCCACCAGCGCCAGCGCTCACGCGCGTACGTGGTGGTCGACCAGGCCACCGGCAAGCGCGTCGCGTACGTCAGCGCCGACCTCGCGATGATCTTCCGGGCGGTACAGGAAGAGGTGTTGGCCAAGCTCCAGGCCCGTTACGGCACGCTCTACACGCGGGAGAACGTGCTGCTGTCCGCCACCCACACGCACGCCGGACCCGGCGGCTACTCGCACAACCTCGCCTACAACCTCTCGATCCTCGGCATGCAGCCGCAGACGCTGGCCGCGATCACCGACGGCATCACGGAATCGGTCGTGCGGGCGCACGAGGACCTCCAGCCGGGGCAGCTGTCCCTTGGTCGCGGCGAGTTGACCGACGCCAGCGTGAACCGCTCGCGGGTCGCGTTCGAGCGCAACCCGGACAAGGGCCACTTCCCGCTGGCCATCGACCCGGCCATGACCGTGCTGCGGTTGCGGCGCAACGGCGCGGACGTCGGCGCGATCAGCTGGTTCGCCACCCACAACACGTCGATGACCAACAAGAACACGCTGATCAGCCCGGACAACAAGGGGTATGCGTCCTACCAGTGGGAGCACGACGACCGGGGCGTGCGGTACCTGGAGGACCGGCCGGGTTTCGTCGCCGCGTTCCCCAACACCAACGCGGGCGACATGTCGCCGAACCTGAACCTGCGCCCCGGATCCGGCCCGACCGAGGACGAGGTGGAGAACACCCGGATCATCGGCGAGCGGCAGAACCGCAAGGCGCAGCAGGTGTTCGCCGGTCCGCAGACGCCGGTGACCGGGTCGGTGGACTACCGGATGCGGTTCGTGGACATGGCCGCGGTCACCGTCGACGGCCGGTACACCACCGACGGGCGGCCGGGCACCACGTGCCCGGGTGTGGTCGGCGCGTCCACGATGGCGGGCAGCGTGGAGGACGGTCCGGCGATCCCCGGTTTCCGCGAGGGCATGACGAGCCCGTTGAAGGCCCTGTTCGAGCCGCTGGACGTCGAGGTGCCGCAGTGGCTGCGGGACTGCCAGTACCCGAAGGCTTCGCTGGTGCCGACCGGCTTGGTGCAGGCCACGCCGAACGTGCTGCCGTTGCAGATCGTGAAGATCGGACCGCTGCACCTGGTCGCCGTGCCCGGTGAGGTGACGATCGTGGCGGGCCTGCGGATCCGCCGCGCGGTCGCCGCCGAGGCCGGTGTGCCGCTGGAGAACGTGCTGGTGCAGGGCTACGCCAACGACTACAGCCAGTACGTCACCACACCGGAGGAGTACGACCTCCAGCAGTACGAGGGCGGCTCGACGCTGTTCGGCCGCCACACGCTGCCCGCCTACCAGCAGGAGTTCGCCGCACTCGCCGCGTCCCTGCGCGCCGGCACACCGCTCGCGCCGGGTGCGACGCCGACCAAGCCGCCGTTCACCGAGATCAACCTCCAGACCGGGGTGGTGTTCGACGACAAGGCGCCGTGGCACTCCTTCGGCCAGGTGCTCACCCAGCCCGCCGCCACCTACGCGCGCGGGCAGACCGCCACGGCGGTGTTCGTCACCGGGCACCCGAAGAACGACCTCCACCGCAACGGCACGTTCCTGGAGGTCCAGCGCCTGGTCGGCGGCACGTGGCAGCGGCACGCCGACGACGGCGACTGGTCCACCCGGTACCGCTGGCAGCGCGAGGGGGTGGCGAACTCGAACGCCACGATCACGTGGACCATCCCGGCCGACACCCCGGCGGGCACGTACCGCATCGTGCACCACGGCGACTGGAAGAGCGGCTGGACCGGCGCGATCACCCCGTTCAGCGGCACGACCAGGACCTTCACCGTCGGCTGAGCGGCCGGCGTGCTCAATCGAAGTCGATGTCCTGGGGGAGGACCCAGACCCCGCCGTTTCCTGGGTTGTCCCAGTCGTGGAAGAGCATCGCGCTGTCACCGGACCGAATGGCCACGACGTAGCCGCTGACCCGATTGGGCTCGGTGCCCGTGCTGGCGGCGGGGATGTTGGTCAAGGCGTGTACAGGAGAGGACGCTATCCGCGACGTGGCCACGGCGCGGGCCATCAGGTCGGCGGCGTACACGATGGTGAGGGACGCGACCAACGCCACGATGATCACCAGCCGCTGGGAGTCGTTGAAGCCGAACGGATCCTCGTCGACCACGGCGGCCGCCTGCTGGTTGTCCTGATTGGTGCTCACCTCCGCCGCCACGCCCATGACAGCCGTGAGGCCGCCGATGGTGGTGACGAGGTACGTGGCCCACTTGGTGAGGTTCAGCGTCGAGGACTTGATGGCATCGCTCGGACTGGGTTTGTTCAGGAGGATGGACACGTCGGGGGCCTCCCGTCTCCAGAGGGCCTCTCACGCTACGCTGCGGCCGGTCGCGCGCTTGTCACTCCATTGGGGGACAACGCTGTCGCGTCAGGAACCTTCGCGGTCCAGTGAGCCCCAGTTGGTGGCGGCGTGTTCGTCGACCAGGCGTTCGCACTCGGTCAGCACGTCGTCGGCGATCCACCCGATCGGTTGACGACACTCGACCAGGGGCTCGTTGTCCGGCCCACGCCCCACCTCGACGCCCGCCAAGACCCACGGTCGCGTGCCCGGTCCGCGGCGTTCCCGCAGGTGGCGGTAGTCGTGCAGGCGGCGGGCCACCCAGAGCCGCAGCGGCCTGCCACCCCACCAGGGTTCGACCGCCAGCGAGTTCGCCGACAGGCCGGGCAGCCGCACGCCGCTCAGCCCGTCGCGACTGCACCGGTCGCTGTCCGCGTCCGGCCCCTGCGACCAGCGCACGTACAGCTCGCGCGCGGGCGCGCGGTCCTCGACCAAGGTGACCAAGTCGGAGAGATCGGCGAAGGTGCGCATGGGTCCGGGTTACCGCGTCGGCGGAGGTTCGAACACGAATGGTGCGGGTACCAGCTAAAGCATGACGCAAGCGACCACGACCGCCCGCCACTCGCTGTGGTCCGAGGCGATCCCGCACGGCCGGTTCCCCGTGTTCACCGGAGAGACCACGGTGGACGTGGCGGTGGTCGGCGGCGGGATAACCGGGATCACCACCGCGTTGCTGCTCAAGCGCGCGGGCCTGCGGGTGGCGGTGGTCGAGGCCGATCGCGTGGGCGGCGGCGTGAGCGGCAACAACACCGCCAAGGTGACCGCCCTGCAGTCCACTGTGTACTCCAAGATCCTGGGCAAGCACAGCGCCGAGGCGGCGGCCGATTACGCCACCGGCAACGCCGCCGCCGTCGAACGGGTGGCCGCGCTGGTGTCCGAACTGGACATCGCCTGCGACCTGCGCCGCATGCCCGCCTACACGTACGCGTTCGACGAGGGGGAACTCCCTGCGGTCGAGCAGGAGGCCGAGGCCGCGAGCCGGGCCGGGCTGCCGGTCGTGCGCGACGGCGGTGAGCTGATGGGCGTGCCGTTCCCGGTGGCGGGCGCGGTGCGGCTGGACGACCAGCTGCTGATCCACCCGGTGAAGTACGTGCGTGGCCTGGCGGAGGCCGTGGACGGCGACGGCTCCCGGGTCTACGAGGGCAGCCGGGTGCTGCGGATCGAGGACGGCAAGCCGAGCCGGGTCCACACCGAGCAGGGCACGGTCGTCGCCGAACGGGTCGTGGTCGCCACGCACTACCCGATCCTGGACCGCGGCCTGTACTTCGCCCGGCTGGAGCCCATCCGGTCCTACTGCATCGCGGTGCGGCTCGCGTCGGGCACGCCGCCGACCGGGCTGTCCATCAGCGCGGGCAGCCCGTCGTGGTCGCTGTCGCGCTCCGGGGACCTGCTGATCGTGTGCGGTCAGGGCCACGCGACCGGCTCGTCGCCCGGCGAGCCGTACGAGGAGCTGACCAAGTTCGCCGCCGAGCGCTGGGACGTCGCCGAGGTCACCCACCGCTGGTCCGCGCAGGACCCGACGTCCTACGACAACCTGCCGATGATCGGTCCGTACCTCCCGGGCTCCACCACGCTGTACGGCGCGACCGGGTTCATGAAGTGGGGCCTGAGCAACGGCACCATGGCCGCCGAGCTGCTGACCGACCTGGTCGTGGGCCGGGAGAACCCGCTGACCGCGCGGTTCAGCCCGCACCGGCTGACACCCGGCGCGACGCCGAAGCTGGCGAAGATGAACGCGAAGGTGGCCGTGGACCTCGTCGGTGACCGGCTGAAGTCGGCCGAGGTAGACACGGTCGCGGACGTGCCGGTGGGCGAGGCGCGGGTGGTGAAGGACGGCACGGGCAAGGCCGGCGTGTACCGCGACGAGGAGGGCGGCGTGCACGGCGTGTCGTTGCGCTGCACGCACTTGGGCTGCCTGGTGCGGTTCAACTCCGCCGAGCGCAGCTGGGACTGCCCGTGCCACGGGTCGCGGTTCGACGTGGACGGCGCGGTGCTCGAAGGGCCGGCGACCAAGCCCCTGCCCCGCCGCGATCCCGCCTGATGACCCTCGGTGTCGAGGAGGAGTTCCTCCTGGTGGATCCGTCGACGCGTCGTCCGGTGGCGCGTGCGGCGGACGTGGTGGCACGCGTGCGCGACCTGCCCCCGGGCGCACACGTCCACCGTGAGCTGAGCGGCGTGCAGGTGGAGTTGGCCACCGGTGTGTGCGCGGGGCTGGAAGAGCTGCGCGACCAACTCGTGGCGGGCCGACGCGCGCTGGCCGAGGCGGCCGGCGCCGAGGGCTTGTGGTTGGTCGCGTCGGGTTCACCGCCGTTGGCCGACCCGCGACCGGCGTTGAGCGTGGGGGAGAGGTTCGAGCGGATCGAGGCGATCTACCGCGCGCAGGTGCGGGACTACCAGTGCTGCGGCTGCCACGTGCACGTCGGCGTGCCCGATCGGGAGACGGCGGTGCACGTGGTCAACCACCTGCGGCCGTGGTTGCCGACGCTGTTGGCGCTGGGTGGCAACTCGCCGTTCGACCGCGACCGCGACACCGGGTACGCGAGTTGGCGGATGATGCACCAGGCCCCGTTCCCCGGCTCGGGCGTGCCGCCGTTCTGCCGCACGGCCGACGAGCACGACGCGCGCGTGGCCCGACTGGTGGACTGCGGTGCGCTGGTGGACGCGAACCAGACGTTCTGGCTGGCGAGGCCGTCACAGCGGTACCCCACCGTCGAGGTCCGGGCGGCGGACACCGCCGCGACGGTGGACGACGCGCTGCTCCAGGCCGCGCTCACCAACGCCCTCGTCGACACCGCCAGGTTCGCCGGTGCCGCACCGGAGCCCGACGAGCAGGTGCTGGCGGCCGCGGTGTGGTCGGCGGCCCGGCACGGGCTGTCCGGTCCGGGCGTCGACCCCTTCACCGCACGGCAGGTGCCCGCGGTCGAGTTGGTGGAGGCGTTGCTGGAGCACGTGTCCGACGCGCTGGGCGACGACCGCGAGCTCGTCCGCGCGTTGGTGCGCGGCGTGCTGGAGAACGGCACGGGCGCGCAACGGCAACTGAGAGCGGGCTCACCCGAGGCCGCCGTCGACCTGCTCGCGTGCACACCGGCCGGAACGGGTAGTCCACGGGCATGACCACCGTGGACCCTGCTCTGGACCGGGCCGTCCTCCCCGCGTCGCGCGGCCCCCTGTCCGCCGCCGTCCTGGACGCCCTGCGCGGCGACCCGCCCGCCGTCGGTCTGCCGTCGCACGTGGCCGCGGACCCGTACGGCGAAGACCTGCAACTGGCCCTGCACGTCTGCTACGAGCTGCACTACCAGGGCTTCGAAGGCGTGTCGGACGACTGGGAGTGGGATCCGGGGCTGCTGGGCCTGCGCGCCGGCCTGGAGCGGGTGTTCCTGGACGCGCTGCGGGCCGACGTGCCCGGCGGCGCGGACATCGGTGGCGTGCTGGACGAACTGCTGGTCGAGCCGGTCGACGGTGTCGGCGTGAGCCACTTCCTCAAGGACGAGGGCGAGTGGTGGCACATGCGCGAGTACATGGCGCTGCGCTCGATCTACCACCTGAAGGAGGCCGACCCGCACGCGTGGGTGATCCCGCGCCTGCGCGGCACCGCGAAGGCGGCGCTGGTGGCCGTGGAGTTCGACGAGTTCGGCGGCGGGCGCGGCGACCGCATGCACTCCCGGCTGTTCGCCGACCTGCTCGTCGGCGCCGGCCTGGACCAAGGCTACCTGCGGTACCTGGAGCACGCGCCCGCCGTGGTGCTGGCGACGGTGAACCTGATGTCGTTGTGCGGGCTGCACCGCTCGTTGCGCGGCTCGCTGGTGGGGCACTTCGCCGCGGCCGAGATCACCACCGCGCCGAGCGCGACCCGGATGGCCAAGGCGTTGGAACGGCTGGACGCGCACCCCGACTGCGTGGAGTTCTTCACCGAGCACATCGAGGCGGACGCGGTGCACGAACAGGTGATGCGCCGGGACGTGATCGGCGACCTGCTGGCCCGCGAGCCGGAGCTGACCGAGTCGGTGGTGTTCGGGGTGCAGGCCACGGAACTGCTGGAGCAACGGCTGGGCGACCACCTGCTGGGCGCCTGGAAGGAGGGGCGGACGGCGTTGCGCCTGCCGCTCTAGTGCTGCTGGGCGTACCCAGTTCCCCACCCACGCCATAGGCTGGTCCACCTCGAAGTGGGGGACGTGGGGGGCAGCGCCATGCGTTGGCGAATCGTGCTTCTGGTGTGCGTGTCGGCCGTGTTCGGGGTCCAACCCGTGGCGGCGCAGGCGGATCCGGCCGTGATGGCGCAGGGCGATCCGGCTGGCGCGGCGGTGTCCGCCGGTGCGCCCGCGGACGAGGGCCTCGCCTTCGTGCCCAGGCCGCCGTTGCGGGTGCTGGACACCAGGGACGGCACCGGGCGGCACGGTCGGCCCGGTCCAGGGCCGGATGACGCTCGACCTGACCACGAAGGTCCCCGCGACGGCGCGCGCGGTGGTGCTCAACCTGACCGGTGTCGCTCCGACGGCGGCCACGCACGTCCGGGTGTCGCCGGACGAGCACGAGGTGCCGGAGGTCTCCAACCTCAACCTCGTGCGCGGCGAGACCAGGGCCAACCAGGTCACCGTCCCGCTGCGACCGGACCAGCCGCGGCTGTACCTGCACAACCACACGGGCGCGGTGCACCTGCTCGCCGACCTGGCGGGTTACTACACCGCAGACCCCGCGTCGCGGTTCACCACGTCGTCGCCCACCCGGGTGCTGGACACCCGCACGACCACCGCGCTCGGGCCGGGGACGACTCGTGAGGTCGACCTGTCCGCGCGCGTGCCGGCCACGGCCACGGCGGTGACGTTCACCCTGACCGGCACCGAGCCGACCGCGTCGACGCACGTGATCGCGCACCCGTCCGACGCGGCCCGGCCGGTCGTGTCGAACCTGAACCTTGAACCGGGGCAGACCAGCCCGAACCTCGTGACCGTCGCGCTGGGCGCCGACCGCCCCGTCCGGCTGTACAACCACGCGGGCAGCACGCACCTGCTCGCGGACCTGGCCGGGTACTACGCCACCGATCGCGGCCACCGGTTCTACCCGCTGTCGCCGGTCCGCGCCGCCGACACGCGCACCCTCCACGACCCCCTCCGAGCGGGCTGGACCAGGGACGTCGCCTCCTCCGCGCGGATCCCGACCACCGCGGCCGCCGCCGTGGTGAACCTGACCGGCACGAACGTCACCGAGGCGACGTACGTCTCGGCGTACCCGGTCGGCACGGCCAGGCCGAGCACGTCGAACCTGAACCTGCCGCCGGGCCGGGACACGTCGAACGGCGCCGTGGTCGGGCTGGGCCGTGACGCGCGGATGACCCTGTACAACAACGCGGGCTCGGTGGACCTCATCGTCGACCTGGCCGGCTTCTTCGCCACACCGCCCGGCTGCGTCGCCGACTGCGTTCACGCGTGGGGCGGTCGGCTGCGGTACGGCGCGACGCCGTCCCGCCGTCCTTGGCTGTCCGGCGTGACGTCGGTGGCCGCCGGTGTGGAGACGGGGTACGCGCTGAAGTCCGACGGCACGGTCTGGATGTGGGGCTGGGAGCAGCAGGGCGACCCGACCTGGGTGGTCGGCCTCACCGAGGTGACGGCGATCGCCGCCTCCGACTGGACGGCGTACGCGTTGCGGTCCGACGGCACCGTGTGGGCGTGGGGCACCGATGCCTTCGGCAACCTGGGCGACGGCGTCTGCCCGACCGAGGACTGCCCGCCTGGCACGCCGGTGCGGGTCTCGTTGCCGCTGCCGGGCACGACCAGGATCACCGCGATCGCGGCCGGTGCGCAGACGGCCTACGCGGTGCGCTCGGACGGCGCGGTGTGGGCGTGGGGCCGCAACGACGAGGCGGGCAACCTGGGCACCGGTACCCCGGGCTCCTGCTCCTCGTCCGCGGTGCGGGAGAACTGCGAGTCGAGCACGCCGGTGCGGACCCTCGTCGACCACGCCTCGGACGTCGCCGCCGGCGGCCTGGGGTACTTCGCGGTCGTCCCGGGCTGAGGCACGTCCGTCAGGCCGAACCGCCGGACCCGACCCCGGGTTTCCCGGCGAGCGCGGTCAACGTCGTTTGCGGTGGCTCGTGTCGCACAGCGGGTAACGCTTGCTGCGGCGGCACGCGCACACCGCGACGACGAACCGGTCCGAGCACACCACCTCGCCGTCCTCCGTCCGCACCTCGACGGGCCCCTCCACGAGCACCGGTTCACCCGGCACGACGGTCACCACCCTGGCCTCACGCGGCGTCGGCACGGACCACCACCAGCTCCTCGTGCGCCTGGTCGGCGTCGATGAGGCCGCGCCGGGCCAACCAGTCCGCGCGTCCGCGCATGACCCGCCCGAACGCGATCGTGCGGCGGGCCACCACCGACGCCTTCAACCCACCACCGCGCAACTGCCGCAGGGTGATGTCCGGATCGCACAGCGAGGAGTGCACGATCAGCCCCATGCCCTTGTCCGCCAACAACAACGGCAGCACCGCGCACAGCCGGTCGAGCACGGAACGCCCGTTCAGCCCGGCGTCCCAGGCCCGTGCGGCGCCCCGCGCCGGCACCGTGGCGCTCGGCACGTAGGGCGGGTTCGCCGTGACGACGTCGAACTCCTCCTCGCCGACGAGATCACCGAAGTCACCGCGTCTCAGCCGCACCGACAGACCGCGCAACCGGGCGTTGACGCGGGTGGCGGCCAGGGCGCGCCTGCTCAGGTCCACCGCCGTGACCTCGCCCGCGCCCGCCAACCCGGACGCGATCGCCAACGCGCCGGTGCCGGTGCACACGTCCAGCACCCGCCCGCCGCGCGGCATCCCGGCCTCTTCCAGCGCCTCGGCCATCAACCACGTGTCCTCTTGGGGCCGGTACACGCCCGGCGGCCTCCACAACCACATAGGACTGTGGTTCCCGGCGCTTCGCCCCGCAAACGAGGCCGAGCCGACAGGAATGGACCGCTGCGGACCGGGGAATCCAGGTGGTCCTTGATGCGGGAGGTCGGATGGGCGTGGTCGAGGCGACTCGGGCGGTGGCGCGGGAACAGGTCCTGGTGGCGATGCTCGGCATTCCCCGACTCCTGGCGCACCAGGCGTGGCGCGCCGTCGACCCGAGGGAAGGGTGCGGGCTCGGTGTCCTGCTGGTGCCGGGGTTCGGTTTCGGCGACCGGAGCCTGCACCTGACCAGGACCTGGCTGCGCAAGCGCGGTTACGTGCCGATCGGCGCGCGCATCGGTCTGAATGTCGGCTGCACGTCGGAGTTGGTCGACCGCCTGGAACGCAGGCTGGAGGCGCACGTCGAGGCGACCGGCGGCCCGGTCGTCCTGTTCGGGCAGAGCCGCGGCGGCGGCCTGGCCAGGCTGCTGTCCGTGCGCAGGCCGGAACTGGTGCGCGGCCTGGTGATGCTCGCCAGCCCGGTGCTCGACCAGCTCGGCGCGCACCCCAGCGTGGTGCGGGTGGCGCGGACGCTGGCCCGGCTGTCGCGGGCGGGCATCCCGGGACTGCTGACCGAGGACTGCTTCGCGGGCACGTGCTACGACACCAACTCCGCCGCCATGGCGCAGCCGCTGCGGGTGCCTGCCATCGCGGTGTTCTCGCGCAACGACCTCATCGCGCCCTGGGAGCTGTGCGCGGACCCCTGTGCGGACTGCGTCGAGGTGAACAGCACGCACACCGGGATGGGCTTGGACCCTGAGGTGTACCGGCTGCTCGCGCCGCGGCTCGCCGCTTGGGCGCGGAATGCGGAACGGGTGCCCGCGCCCGCGTGAGAAGATCGACGGCGGAACCGGAGGTGAGCACGCCATCGAACCGTCGTCGCGCCTGGTGGCGTTCGGCAACCAGCTGGTGCAGGCCCACATCGCGCTGCGCGAGCGGCTGGAAGCCTTGAGGGACGGCCTGTCCGAGGGCGTCGGGGTCTCCGACCTGTGGTCGCACTGCCTGTCGTTCTGCGCCGCCCTGGAGCGGCACCACACCGCCGAGGACGACGGCGTGTTCCCCGTGCTGGCCCGGGAGCACCCCGAGCTGCGGCCGGTGTTGGACGAGCTCGGTCGTGATCACCGGATCGTGTCCGACGCGCTGCGGGCGCTGGGGGAGTTGGGCGACGCCGACCCCGCGGTGCTGCGGAGGGAGTTGGACGGTGTGGCCGCGTTGGTGGAAACGCACTTCACCTACGAGGAGCGCAAGATCGCGGACGTGCTGTCGGCGTTGACCGGGCGGCTCGGCCCGACGGACGCGGAACTGATCACGCGCGCCACCACCGTGTCGGACGCACCTTGACCAGCGGTCCCTTTAATAGCTTCAGTGTTGACTAAAGAGCGATCTCGTCTCGTGACGAAAGTTCGTTGATCATTCACTCTGACGTGTGATTTTTCGTGCGATCCTGCCTGCGTGCGGCCACCCTGCGCCGCCGCGCCGGGAGGAGACACCCCATCGTGCGAGTACGCCCCCTGCTGAATCCCGTTGCCGTTGTCGTTTCCGTCGTCGCCGTGGTGGCGGCCCTGCTGATCCCCACCGCGGCCGCCGGCGCCACGCCGATCACCGTCGCCCAGGCCGTCGGGCAGCAGAACGGCGCGTCCGCCACCGTCCGCGGCTACGTGGTCGGGCAGCCCACCGCCACGACCACGGTGGTGAGGTCCGGCTTCCCGTCCGACTACGCGCTGGCGCTGGCCGACTCGCCCGGTCAGACGAGCACCAGCCAGATGATCTACGTGCAGATCACGTCGGCGTTCCGGGCCCAGTGGGGCCTGCGGAGCAACCCGGGCCTGCTCGGCGCGCGGATCGACGTCACCGGTCCGCTCAACGCCTACTTCTCCCACCCCGGCCTCACGTCGCCGACGGCGTTCGCCAACGCGGGCACGTCGCCCACGTCCACCTCAACCGCCACGTCCACGGTCACGTCCACCCCGGGCGGCGGCTACGACGACACGTACTACCGCAACGCCCTCGGCAAGACCGGTGCGTCGTTGAAGACGGCGTTGAACGGGATCATCCGGACCAACGCGAAGCTGTCGTACGACCAGGTGTGGGAGGCGTTGAAGGTCACCGACCAGGATCCGGACAACAGCGCCAACGTGATCCTGCTGTACACCGGTCGTTCGCAGGGCAAGACCACCAACGGTGGTGACCCGGACGACTGGAACCGGGAGCACGTCTGGGCCAAGTCGCACGGGGACTTCGGCACGGCGACCGGTCCGGGCACCGACATCCACCACCTGCGGCCCACCGACGTGTCGGTGAACGCGACGCGGGGCAACAAGGACTTCGACCTGGGCGGCTCGCCGGTGGCGGAGGCGCCCGGCAACTACACCGACGCCGACTCGTGGGAGCCGCGCAACGCGGTGAAGGGCGACGTCGCGCGGATGCTGTTCTACATGGCCGTGCGGTACGAGGGTGGCGACGGCTACCCGAACCTGGAGATGAACAACAGCGTCAGCAACGGCACCGCGCCGTACCACGGCAGGTTGTCGGTGTTGTTGCAGTGGAACGCGCAGGATCCGCCGGACGCGTTCGAGAAGCGTCGCAACCAGGTGATCTACGACAGCTACCAGCGCAACCGCAACCCGTTCATCGACCACCCGGAGTGGGCGGCGTCGATCTGGGGCTAGGTGCGCGGGTTCGGCGGCGGACGCCTGTCCTCGACCTCGGTTCGGAGGGTCGGGGACAGGCGTTTCGCGGTTCGCGGGGGACCGGACCACCGTATCGGGTGTTGACCACTCACTTGCATTCTGTTCGGATGAACACAGTGCTTGTGCGATGAGGGGGCGACATGAGGGCTGGGATCACGATCCTGCCGGAGTACCGCTGGGCCGAGGCGAAGCCGAGGTGGCAGGCGGCGGAGGCGTACGGGTTCGCGCACGCGTGGACGTTCGACCACGTGGGTTGGGGCCCGCTGGTGGACGCCACCTGGTTCGGCTCGGTGCCGACGTTGGGCGCGGCGGCGCTGGTGACGTCGCGGATCGAGCTGGGTTTCATGGTGGCGTCGCCGAACTTCCGCCACCCGGTGCCGTTCGCGAGGGACGTGCTGGGGCTGGACGACCTGTCGGACGGCAGGCTCACGGTGGGTGTCGGGGCGGGTGGGGTGGGCGGCTACGACGTGGAGGTGTTCGGCGGCACCACCAGGGTGGCGAGCCCGTCGCGCCGGTACGCGGAGTTCGTGGAGTTGTTGGACGCCTTGTTGACCAGGGACCGGGTCGACTACGCGGGGGAGTACTACTCGGCCGTGGGTGCGCGGAACGCGCCGGGTTGCGTGCAGCGCCCGCGGGTGCCGTTCGTGCTCGCCGCGAACGGGCCCAAGGCGTTGGCCTTGGCGGCCGAGCACGGTCAGGGGTGGGTGACCCTGGGTACGGCGCGCGACTCGCTGGAGGCGTGGTGGACGTCGTTGGCCGAGCTGTCGGCCCGGTTCGACGAGGCGCTGGCCGCCGGTTCGCGTGACCCGGCGGGGGTGCGGCGGTTCCTGCAGACCGATGCGGCGCCGGTGTTCTCGTTGTCGAGCGTCGAGTGCTATCGCGACTTCTTGGGGCGTGCGGGCGAGTTGGGTTTCACGGACGTACTGGCACCGTGGCCGCGGGCGGAGGGTCCGTTCGCGGGTGATGAGGCGATCCTCGACACGGTGGCCGCGGACGTGTTGCCGACGTTGTCCTGACAGCGGTGTGGTGGAGAGGTCGCGGGTGTCCTTCGACCTGGTCGTGGTCGGGGTGGGCCACGTAGCACTGCCGCTGGAGGCGGCGGGCATGGCGGTGGCCGGGTACGACATCGACCCGGCCCGACCCGACCTGGGCGCGGTGCGTGCCGCCGCACGTGCCGTGTCCGACCACCTGCGGCCGGGCACCCTGGCGGTGTTGGAGTCGACCAGCTTCCCCGGCACCACCGACGAGGTGGTGCGGCCGATCCTGGAGCGGCACGGCCTGGTGGCGGGTGACGACTTCCGGCTCGGGTACTCGCCCGAGCGCATCGACCTGGGCAACTGCGGCTTCGGCAACACGCCCAAGGTGGCCGGTGGGCATACCGCGCTGTGCGCCAAGCACTGCGCGGCGTTCTACGGCCGGTTCGTGGAGTCCGTCGTGGTGGCGCGCGGCACGCGTGAGGCGTGTTGGGGCGACCGATACACCTACTCCTACCGGGTGATCAAGGACGGCGTGGAGGTCGAGGTCGGTCGGGGCAACTTCCGGTTCGACTTCCTCTCATCCGCGCAGCCCAGCTCGACATCGTCCTCACCAGGCCCAACGTGAACGGCAAGAAAGCTCCCGGCCGTGAGGAAGACGGCGCTCCGCTGCACCGGTTCTTCGGCGACCACGACCCGAACAACAAGATCCGCGGCTCACGCCGCAAGACCCAGACCGTCTGCCGCAAGTACTGGGGGGTCAATTACGCCACCTCGGTCCCCGGCACGCCTCGGGAGTGCGACGAGTACCCGTTCGCCACCACCTACGAGAACGCGGCGCTGGTCGACGAGAACACGATGTGGAACTTCGCCGCGGCAGCGATCAGCCGATCCCACAACAAGAAGGCGGGCGAGATCTACCAGGCGTTCCTGCGGACCGAGCACCTGCTCGACGGTGACGCGTTCTACGTCCACATCAGGTAGGAACCACACCCCACGTCCTGAGAGGGATCATGAAACACATGCGCTATCGCGGCATGACCACGGTCGTGGCGCTCGCCGCCGGCATGCTCCTCGGGAGCACCACGAGCCAGGCCGCCCCGCCGGCGGCGGCGACCTGTTCGGGAGTGGGCGTCCCACTCGGCGCCGACATCCAGAGTGCGGTGAACGCGAACCCGGCCGGAACGACGTACTGCCTCGCCGCCGGCCTCTACCGACTGCCCGCGCCGTTGACGCTCAAGACCGGCGACACGCTGTGGGGTGCGGGCCCGTCGCCCACGCTGGGCACCATGCTCTCCGGCGCGCGGGCGATGACCGGCTGGGTGGCCTCCGGCGCGAACTGGTACGCCAGCGGGTTCCTGCCGCCGTCGTACGAGGACCGCAACGGCCAGTGCGAGAACCTCTCGACCAACCTCTGCCACAAGTTCGAGGACGTGTTCCGCAACAGCACCCAACTGCTCCGGGTCGCCGGCCTGGAGCAGCTGGGACCCGGCGGCTTCTACGCCGACTACGCGGCCAACCGCGTCTACGTGCGCGACAACCCGGTCGGGGCCACCATGCAGATCAGCCGCACCCCGGCGGCGAACACCGTCGGCGGCGCGACCGACGTGGTGATCCGCGATCTCGGGGTGCGGCACTTCGCGTCACCGAGCCAGCTCGGCGCGCTCGAACTCGGCCACCGGTGGACGGTGTTCAGCGTGGAGACCAGCTACAACCACGCGCTCGGGTTCAAGGTGAGCGGCAACGACGCGTCGTTCACGGCGGGTCGGTCGTCCTACAACGGTCAGCTCGGCGGCGGCGTCAACCGCGGTCGCGACTTCACCATCACCGACGTCGAGATCGACCACAACAACGCCCAGGCGCTGTACTGGGTCAGCGACTGGGAGTCCGGTGGCATCAAGGTCACCAACGGAGCGACCGGCGTGGTCGACCGCGCCAACGTGCACGACAACTTCGGCATCGGCCTGTGGGCCGACGGCCAGGCCGGTGATCCGGCAGTGGTGGACTCGTTGCGGTTCCAGAATTCGAGCATCGTCCGCAACTCCGCCGACGGGGTGCGCTTCGAGATCAGCAGCAGCGGCCGGATCTCCGGCAACACGGTCACCGACAACGGCTGCGACCTGCTCGGCCGCCGAGGACCCCAGGCGGTGGCCGGTCTGCCCGACGGCGCCGGCATCGACATCAACTCGTCGGTCCGGGTGGTGGTCTCGAACAACGTCGTGAGCCGCAACCACAACGCCATCGGCGGCCAGGAACGGCGGGGGCGCGAACTCCACCTGCAACACCTCCGCGTGGCCGACAACACCGTCGACCTCACCAGGTGCGCCAACGACTTCGGCCTCGGCCTGGCCGGCGTGGTCAGCGACCAGCGGGCGGACCGACCGCCGTACTGGGGCGGGACCTTCACCGCCGAGGGCGACAACCTGTTCATCGGCAACGACTACCGGATTCCGGCGGCCGACGGCGGCCTGAACGCCAGGCGATTCGCCTGGAACGGCAGCTACCGGCACACCTGGGCCGCGTGGACCGCCTACGGTCAGGACGTGGGCGGAACGGCCGTGGTCATCCCCTGAGAACCGAGTGCGGCTGGAGCGCTCAGGCCGTTCCCCCGGTCCGGGCGAACCGCACGACGATGTCCCGCACCACGTCCGCGAACCGGTCGAGGTCGGCGACGTCGGCGTGCTCGCCGGGTGCGTGGGCGTTGTCGTCCTCCAGCGACCCGGGGCCGAGGATGGCGGTGTGCGCGCCCGGCACGTCGGCCGGCCAGATCGCGTCGCAGGTGAACGCGGGCTCGTGCGCGGGCCATCGCGGCACGACGCCGTCCAGCAGCGGCACGTCCTGTGGTGGCGGGGCGGGGTGGTCGTCGACCGCGTCCTCGCCGCGGACCTGCACGGACGCGGTCATCGCGGCCGTCGAACGGGGCAGGTAGCGCAGGCTGGTCGGCTCGCAGAACAGGTTGAGGCTGCCGTGGTAGCCGGCCTCCACCAGCGGACGGGTGCCGAACACACCCATCGCGCCGCCCTCCGCACCGGACACCGCCTGGATCAGCACGCTCACGTCCCGCCCCACCGCCGGGTCGGTCATCGCGGCGCGGACACCGGCCAGCAGTGCCACCGAGGGTCCCTTGGCGTCGATCGCGCCGCGACCGTGGAACCGGACGCCGTCGAACCCGGCCGGTTCGAACGGCGCGACGGTGTCCAGGTGCACGTTGAACATCACCACCGGCCCGGACTGGCCGACCCGCAGCACCAGGCTCGGCTGGCACTCCAGGAAGCACGGGTCCGCGGCGATCGCCTCCCGCACCACCGCCGGCACGTCGTGCCGCAGCACGTCGGCCGCCCGCGCCGGACCCAGGTGCACCGTGCGCATCCCGAAGCCCTCGGCGGCCTCCGAGTACAGGTGCACGGCGTCCCACAGGCGCACGTCGTCGGTGGTCTCCAACGGGCCCGCGGTCGGCAGGTCGAGCAGCCGCAGCAGCAGGTCGCGGTCCTCCCCGATCACCGCACCAGCCCGGCCGTCGCGCGACCGGCCTCGACCGGCTCCGGCTCAGCGGACATGTGCGGCCACCGGGCCGGGCGCCTCACCACGCGCGGCCGGCACCACGGGCTCGGCGCAGATGTTCTTGGCCACCGACAGTAGCTGCACCACGTCGGTGGCGAACGCGAACCCGCGCGAGTGCTGGTCGCCCGCCGCGTGGAACAGCCGGTAGGCGCGGATCATCCACTCGGTGAGCGAGTCGTCGCGCAGCACCTCGTGCTCCCGCCGCCCGTTGACCGTGACGGTGAGCTGCGAGTGGTCGTCGTCGTCGCTGACCGCGTAGTGGCCGACCGCGCTGCCCCGCTCGAACTCCACGGTGATGCGGCGTTCCCGCACGGGCGAGGTGAGGTCCGAGCTGATCTCGGTGCGCACCCCGCTGTTGTGCCGCAGGCCGATCCGCGCGCCGCCCATCCGGGGCACCACCACGTCACCCACGGTCAGGTCGTGCCCGGCCGCGTGGGTGACCCGCGCGCTGCCCGCGAGCCGCAGCGCCAGGCCGACGCCGTGCGGCAGCTCCACGTCGAACGCGGTCAGGTGGTTCGGCCCGGTCATCGACCGGCGGAAGCGCGGTTTGTTCTGCACGATCGAGATCGACTTCGGCTCGCCGAGCGTGCCGCCGCGCAGCAGCTCGGTGAGCCGCCCGGTGAGCGTGCTGGTCAACCACGGCTCGACCACGGCGATCCGCAGGCCGTGCTTGCGGCGCAGCCGGATCACCCGGGCCAGGTCGTCGGTGTCGGCGGCCAGCGGCTTCTCCGCGATCACGTTGCGGAAGCCGCGTTCGGCCAGCTCGGCCAGCACCTCGGCGCGCAGGGACGGCGGTGTGCACAGGTGCGCCACCGTGTCGCCCGGGTCGAGCAGGGTGGCGGCCTCGGCGAGGCTGCCGACCATGGCCAGTCCCGGGCGCTCCACCGGCAGCCGCCGCGGGTCGCACGCCACGATCGGTCGGTCGTCGAACAGCTGCCGCAGCGAGGTCCGCGCCCTGGCCAGCACCGGCAGGTGCACGTCCGCACCGGCTCGGCCCAGTCCCACGACGAGTGTGCGCACTAGTGAGCCCCGTCTTGTCTCGTCCGGTCTCGAAGGCATCGGGAATGAGCGATGTCCGCTCTCAATTGATGGCCCCGACGCTGTCCCAAGCGCGAAGGCCTGTCAACTCGGCGTGGGCGAGTTGACCAGGAAGAGTGAACTGCCCGGTGCCCCGACGCCGGCCCCGTGACCTGCCATACGCTCGGATCCGGAAGCGGTGACCGCGGAGGTGAGTGCGCTGACCGTGCCATTCTTGACGCAATCGGCGATTTTCCCGGAATTGTGGCCGATAACGCGACGGCACATTGTGGAAGTGGGGGAGAACGGCAAGCGCCCGCGCGGGCGCGAACCCCTGGAATCGGTGCCGCAGCCGGCCGGGCTGGTCCGCGAGGCGGCGGGCCGGCGGTGCGAGCTGGGCGACCGGCGCGGCGACCGGGTGGCGCCCGCCGGCCCGGCGCGCCGGCTCGACCTGCTCACCCGGCTGGCCGGCCGTGCCGAGACCCGCGGCACCGGGCGGTGGACGTGACCACCTATGTGTTCGACCGGGCGCACGTGGCCGAGCAGCACCGCTGCCTGGCCGCCGCCTACGACCCGGTGACCCTGTCCCGGCTGGCGCAGACCGGGATCCGGTCGGGCTGGCGGTGCCTGGACGTCGGCGCGGGCGGCGGCAGCGTGGCGCACTGGCTGGCCGCGCGGTGCGCCGGGGTGCTGGCCACCGACGTGCAGCCCGAACAGGTGCCGCCCGCGCCCCGGCTCACCGTGCTGCGGCACGACATCGTGTGCGACCCGCTGCCTGACGCCGCGTTCGACCTGGTGCACGTGCGGCTGGTGCTGCGGCACCTGCCGGAGCGCGACGCCGTGCTGCGCAAGCTCGTCTCCGCCCTGAAACCGGGCGGGTGGTTGCAGGTGGACGAGTTCGACAACTCCTACAGCCCGGTGCTGCGCGCGCCCGACCGGGAGGCCGCGGCGCTGTACGAGACGTTCCTGGCGGTCAGGGACAGCGTGTTCGACGCCTACGGCGTGGACGGCGCGTGGGGTCGCAAGGCGGCCGGTGCCATGGCCGAGGCCGGGCTGGTCGACGTGGACCCGCGCGTGGTCGTGCACACGTGGCGGGCCGGGTCGCCGGGCGTGCGGCTGCTCGCGCACACCACGCACATGTTGCGGGACAAGCTGATCGGGGCGGGCATGAGCGACGGACAACTCGCCGCCGTGCGCGAGCTGCTCGCCGACGAGCGGTTCCTGGCCACCTCGCCGGTCGTCTACTCCGTGCACGGGCGCCGGCCCGCATCACCTCGACGCTGACCGCGGCGCCCTGGCGCCCACGATCTCGCGTCGGACAGCGGCCCTGGCGTCCACCGCGGACACCTCGTCGGTCCGCGCGGTGGTGTCGGGCGGGTTCCGACCCGACGGGTGCCAGTGGTCGGCCCGAAGGACGACCCCTGGCACCCCGACCTGCGGGTCGCTCAGCAGGTGGTCAAACTGGAGTAGCGGTACACGTGGTCCGCTCGATCCCGGTGCGGCGACACGTCCGAGTCCGACGACCGGGCGCCCACGCAGAACAGGTACACGTCGTTCTCGTGCCCGCCGACGGTGTGGTTGTCGAAGTCGACCGCCGTGCCGGTGTTGTTGTGCACCGAAGCGGTCCGGTCGTGCCAGCCGTACGCCCCGAGGTCCTGCCACCCGGTGTCGCTCAGCTTGCCCCGGGGGTACCCGAACCCGGTGTACTCGTAGAAGCAGAACCACCCGCTGGGGCAGTCCGGTGAGCCCAGGGCACGCACCCCGGGCTCGGCGAACGTGACGACGAACCGCCCGCCGTCGTAGCTGACCTCGTTCGCCGAGATCTGAGTGCCGCCCGGCGCCACCTCCAGTTGCAGGTCGACCTGTGCCTGCAGTTCCGCGGTCGAGGTCGCCTGCCTCCCGAGCAGACTCTCGTCGCTCGTGGCGGCGGCCGGTGCCACGGCCGTCAGCACACCGAGGGCGACCGCGGTCACCACGAGTTGGATCTTTCTCAACATCGCTGTTCCCCCTCGTCGTCGTTCCACCGTGCCCCTCACGGCTCGTCGACGACGGTCGAAATCATCCGTGAGCCCTTCCGCTCGGAACCAGGCCGTTGACCTCCAGCGCAATAGCCGTGGTCAGCGCATTCCCCTCGACGTGTCCGGTGAGGGCCACCGCGGATCCGGTATCCACCGCCGTCGGTGGAGGTCTTGAAGGGCACGACGCCCGGTCCGCCGGTACCGTTCGAGACAGCCTGGGGGGCTGTGATGCTGCGCATCCACTTCACCGCCGAGGACATCGCCCGGACCACCATCGCCGCGGGCGCCGACGCGTTCTGGGAAATCCTGTTGAGCAACTTCAAGCTCCACTCGAAGCACCAACCGGCCTTCGCGCGCCACTGGGCGGGACATGTCCGCCGCGATCCGAGGTGGCACAGCCACATCGGCCCGGCCGTTCGACTGCTGGGCGGCCTGGCGCCCATCGGCCCGTACTTCCCCGACTTCCTCACCCCCGACGCAGGGCGCTCCGGGCTCGACGAGGGTCTTGAAGCGATCATGAGCACTCCTCGCCGACGCCTGGTCCGCGAACTCGACCTCCTGGCCACCCGCGGGCGCCCGACGGCGCCGTCGAGGCTGCGCCCCCTGATCACCGACAGCGCCACGGCCCTCGGACACGTGGTCACGCGACTGCGCGACTACCACAGCGCCGCGATAAGCCCCTATGACGACATCGTCAAAGCCGCTGTCGACGCCGACCTGGCCCAGCGGGTCCGCGACCTGACCTCGGGTGGCGTGGAGGGCATGCTGAACGGCCTGCGCCCGCTGATGCGGTGGGAACCACCGGTCCTGCTGGTCCGCTACGACGTGTCGCAAGACCTGCACCTGCGCGGACGTGGCCTGCGCCTGGTCCCGTCGTTCTTCTGCGAGGACTCGCCGGTGAGCCTGGCGGACCCGGAACTGCCCCCGGTCCTGATCTACCCGATCGCCGCCGAGCACCGGTGGCCGCACGCGACCGCGGGCCACCGCCGGTCCGCCCTCCGCAACCTGCTCGGTCACAACCGCGCGAACCTGCTCGACAGCATCGGGGATGGCGCCGGCACCACGGAACTGGCTCGGGTCCTGGGCATCTCACCCGCCGCCGCCAGCCGCCACGCGGCCGTCCTGCGTGCCGCCGACCTCATCGCCACCAACCGGCACGGACCGGCTGTGCTGCACACGCTCACGCCGTTGGGGCGCCGATTGCTGCACCACAACAGCCTCGACGCAACGAGTGGCCCGACCGCGCCGTGGTGAGGAGCCGGGATCGTCGACCGCCGTGGCGCGGCCGCTTCACCGGGCACTTCCCGGAGTTCGGCACGCGCGGCCGGGCGGCAGGTACGCCGCCGGACTCGTGGCCCTCAGCTCCGCAAACCGACCACCGGTGCCGGGGTGCCACCGGAGGCCGTGCGGGCGATCACGATGGCGCCGGGTGCGGCCACGAGGCGGAGGGCGCGGGTGGTGCGCGAGCCGGAGCCGTCCAGGCGGACCGGGGTCGAGGTGGGTGGTGAGCCGTCGAGTGGTTGCGTCACGACGGTCAGCTCGCGGCCGTTGTCCTCGCACGCGCGCACGTAGTCGGTCCTGGTGGTGAGGTCGGCCGAGCGTTGCGGGCAGGCTTCGACCGAGAGCTGCGTGGTGGCGCCGGTGGCCGGGTCGAGCGCGTGGATCTCGGTGCTCCGACCCCCTTCCTGCTCCTCCGCCAACGGCACGACGCCCGCGTCGGTGCGGATCGTCCACGGTCGTTCCGGCCTGACCAGCACCCGGCCGGTCTCGGCGTCCAGCAGGCCGTACGGCACCGCGTCGGGTGTGTCCTGCGCGCCGAAGGTCTGGAAGAGCACGCTCGAACCGTCCGGCGTGGCGCGCAACCGGATGTCCTGCCGCTCTCCGCCCGAGTCGCCGCGCGGCACCTCGTGCCGCCACCGTTCCCGACCGGTCTCCTCGTCCAGCGCCGTGACGCCCAACGTGTCCGCGCACTCCACCGGCACGAGCACCGTCGTGCGACCCCACACCACCTGCCCGAACAACGACGTGCACCCGGCGGGCGGCGACCACCGCCACCGCGGTTCGCCGGTGACGATGTCGTAGCCGGTGACGAGTTCGTGGTCGCGCGTCGTCAACGTCCGCGAGCCCGGCATGAGCTGGTCGGCCTGGATCAGCACGGACCGCACCACCACCTCGAAGCGCGGCGAGCCGGTGTCCGCGTCCAGCACGACCACCGACTGCGCCCTGGTGTCGCGCAGCGATCCGAACGACACCGCCACCGTCCGCCGGTCCATCGACGCCACCAGCTTGCCGACCACCGCCCCGGGCCGCGCGTACCGCCACTCCACCCGCCCGTCGGAGCCGTTCAACGCCACCACCGAGCCGTCGCGCATCGCCACCGCGACCCCGTGCAACGCGGGCACGACGTCTACCACGTCGGCCGGCGGCTGCCACGCCCACTGCCGGCCGCCGGGCCGTTCGGCCACCGGCTCCGGCGCGAAGTCGCGGGCGTCGCGCGGCTCGGACCGGACGACCACCGCGTCGGCCGCCACCGGTGCGAAGACGGCCGCGACCACCACCACGACCACCCCCACCACACCGACCGGCCGGACCCGCCACCGCTGTCCGGCCGACGACACGGGCTGCGCCGAACCGGTCGGTCGCGGGTCGTCCCCCGAGCGGACCGCCAAGCCGACCGCACCCACCGCGACGGCGAGCGCCCCCACCGCCATCACGGGCAGGTCGTCACCGGTCAGACCGGTCACCACGTCCGACACCAGGAGCCACCACACCGCGACCGCGAGCCCCGTGCCCGACACCGCCGCGAACACCCGTGTCCGACGCCCGCCACCGACCGCCAACGCCGCCGCGAGCACCAGCCCCACCGCCAGCGCGATCACGGTGGCGTCCACCTCCGGCCGGGGCACCCCGCCCGACAGGAACGGACCGCACCCGACGCACAACGCACCCACCAACGCCAAGTAGCGCGACATCCCGGCACCTCCGGGCGTGGGACGGGAACGGCCGGCGATCCGTTCCGCCCGGTGCCACGACGAGCACACCTCGCCCGGGCCGGACGGCGCCCGCCATGGGGCAGAATCTGGCCGGTGAGCACCAACTGGGCAGGCAACTTCACCTTCTCCGCCACGCGGACCGCACACCCGACCTCGGTCGAGGAGGTTCGGGACGCGGTCAGGTCCGCCGAGTCGGCGCGCGTGGTCGGCGCGGGTCACTCGTTCAGCACGATCGCCGACACCACCGGCACGCTGATCAGCCTGGACCGGATGCCCGAGGTGTTCGAGGTGCGCGACGGCGCGGTCCGGGTGGGCGCCGGCACGCGGTTGGCGCGGCTGGCCGAGCGGCTCCACGCCGCCGGCCTCGCGCTGCCCGCCATGCCGTCGCTGCCGCACATCACGATCATCGGCGCGTGCGCCACCGCCACCCACGGCTCGGGCAACGACATCCCGTCGCTCGCCGGCCTGGTCCGCTCGCTCGACCTGGTCGCCGCCGACGGCGAACTCATCACCCTGAGCAGGGGGGACGCCGACTTCGACGGCGCCGTGGTGTCGCTGGGCTCGCTCGGCGTGGTGGTGGCGGTCGAGCTGGACGTCGTCCCGACCTTCGACGTCGAGCAGCGCGTCTACCAGGACATGCCCTTCGACACCCTGGTCGAGAACGTGGACGCCGTCTTCTCCAGCGCCTACAGCGTCAGCGCCTTCACCACCTGGCAGGGCGTGGCCCACGTGTTCGCCAAGCACCGCACCACCGACACCAGGCACGACCTGGCCTGGACCGGAGCCAGGGCCGCCACCGAGCCGGTGCACCCCGTGCCCGGCCAGCCCACCCCGCACTGCACCACCCAGCTCGGCGTGCCCGGTCCCTGGCACGAACGGCTGCCGCACTTCCGCGCCGACTTCACCCCCAGCGTCGGCCGTGAGCTGCAGTCGGAGTACTTCGTGGCCCGCGAGCACGCGGCCGACGCGCTGCGGGCGCTCAACGACCTGGCCGCGGAGGTCCGGCCCGTGCTGCTGACCTCCGAGGTCCGCACGATCGCGGCCGACACCCAGTGGCTCAGCCCGGTGCACGACCGGCCGAGCGTCGCGTTCCACTTCACCTGGCACCCGGACGACGCGGCCGTGCGCGCCGTGCTCCGCAAGGTCGAGGCGGCGCTGAGCCCGTGGCGGCCGCGGGCGCACTGGGGCAAGGTGTTCGAGCTGGCCGACCCCGGCGAGCGCTACCCGCACTGGGCCCGGTTCGCCGCGCTGCGCGGCCGACTCGACCCCGCAGGCAAATTCCGCAACCCCCTCGTCGACGGTTGGTTTACCGGATAAGCCCGCACCGCGCGGCGACCGTCCGACGAATACCCGGCGGCGGCCCGCGCCGACGCCTCGCCCGGCCACCGGGCCGACGAACAGGTGCGTTCACAGGCGCGCGAACCGCCGCAGGCCCTCCAGGTCGGGCACGACCACGTCCCGCCGCAGGTGGCTGACCACCACGCCGGCCTTGCGCAGGTCGGCGAACGCCTTCTCGGCGGTGCGCGGCTTCATCCCGGCGATCGAGGCCAGCTCCACCTTGGTCAGCGGGATGCCGAGCACCCACCCGCCGACCTCCTGCCTGCCGTGCGCGCCGACCAGCTCGGCCAGCACGCGCGCGACCCGCTCGGCGGCGGTGTGCGACAGGAAGTCGCGGCGGCGCCGGTTGGCCCACCTCAGCTGGTCGTCGATCACCCCGATCAGCTCGACGAACCCGTCGTTGCGGCGGTGCAGGAACCCGTGCAGCTCGGCGCTGGTGATCAGCTTCGCGGTGACGTCACCACAGGTCACGACCGTCGCCGACCGCGGCTTGTGGTCCAGCGCGGCCAGCTCGCCGACCAGGTCGCCCGCGACCCGCACGGTGAGCACCGCGGTGTCCCCGCTCGCGTCGTTGACCAGCACCTTCACCACGCCTTCGAGCAGCAGGAACACGTGCGTGTCGGTGGCGTCCTGGACGATGATCTCCCGGTCGGCGGCGTAGCGGACGGTGGTGCCCAGCGACAGCAGCTCCTGCCTGCTGCTCTCCCGCAGCCGCGCCAGCAGGGTGCTCTGCGGCCACTCCGGCGTCGTCACGCTCTGCCGCACCGACGGCGTGCTCGGCTTCGTCGTGGCCAGCGACCGGCCCGCGTCGGCGAACGACGCGTAACCGCGCTCGAACGACGGGTCGGGACCCACCCCGGACAGCAACGCCTCGCACGCCCGCCGCTGCTCGTCCAACGCGAGCACCGCCGGGTGGTCCGCGCCGAGCGCGGGCACCGCCCGCATCGAGGCGTCGCGCACGACGTCCACCAGCCGCTGCGCCTGGGCGCGGGTGCCGTCGAGGTGGGCCAGCTCCAGCTCCGCGGACGCCAGGTTCGACGTCGCGATCACCGCGTGCGGGTGGTCGGCGCCCAGGCGGGTGGCGGTGCGGTCGGCGGCCGACCGCAGGCTGGGCAGCGCGAGCCGGGCCCGTTCGGCGGACCGGCGCACCCTGGCCAGCTCGAACTCCGCGGACGCCAGGTTGGCCTGGGCCACCAGCGCCCGCGGGTGGTGCGTGCCCAGCACGTTCAGCGCCCGGTCGGTGGCGTCACGCAGGTCGGTCAGCGACTCGGAGACCTCCTCGGCGTCACCGTGGTCGCGGGCGATCCGGAACCGCGCGCACATCAGGTTCAGCCGCAGCACGCACGTCTGCGGGTGGTTGGAGCCGAGGACCGCCGCGTTGCGCTGTAACGCCAGTTCCAGCGCGCCCGTCTCGCTCGGTTTCGCCGGCTCCACCGCCACCGCGACCGAACCGACCGCGACCGGGTCGGCCACCGGCACGGGGTCCAGGAAGTCGCCGACCACCTGTCGCAGCGTCGCGCCCCGGCCGAACGCGGCGCTCGGCGCCCGGCGCCGCACCTGGCGCGGCGCGATCGTGCCCGGCTCCCGCCGGCCCCGGGCCACCGAGGCCAACGCCTGCTGGTCGCGCACCCGTGACGCCTCCGGGCCGGTCGGGTCCACCAGCGCCAGCATGGCGATCAGCAGCGCGTCCGCGGCGTCGGCCGAGCCGATCCGGGTCAGCCCCGCGGCGCAGCGCAGCAGGCGGTCCACGTCGCGGCGCGCGCTGAGCGCGTCCAGCGAGCGGGCCAGGTCCACCGCGAGGCGGCGGGCGGCCTGCCGGTCCGGCGCGGACCGGGCCAGGACTGCTTCGAGTTCGACCATTCGGCTGTTCATCCGGCACCCCAGGTGGTTGCTCGGTCTGCGACGGCGCGCTTCCTGCGTTCGGACGCCGTCTTCCGGCGTTCGGACGCGAGGACTCGTGCCGCCGGAGTGGAATCCTCGTCCATAGCGGCGATATCGGTTGCTCCGGACATTCGTTAGCCCATACCTGACATTGTTACGTTACGAATGGTCGGATGTCCGACGGATATCCGCAAAAATGCGGAAAACCGGGCAAGTTTTTTGCCTTCCGGGACGTGTTCGGCCGGGTACGTGAGGATTGCGCGGAAATGGCCCGTGGCCTGCGCGGCCGTGCCGTGGCAGGCGTGGCACAGTGATCACATGCGGGTGGGGGTGCTGGGGCCGCTGGAGGTCACGGCGGACGGCACGGCGGTCGAGGTCGGTGGCGCCAGGGTGCGCGCGCTGCTGGTCCGGTTGGCGGTGGCCGCCGGCCGGGTCGTCACCACCGACGAGCTGGCCGACGCGCTGTGGCCGGAGGACAAGCCGGCCGACGAGGTGGCCGCGGTGCGGTCGCTGGTGTCCCGCCTGCGCCGCGCCCTGCCCGTCGACGTGCTGCGGTCCGCGCACGGCGGTTACCGGCTGGACCTGCCCGCCGACGCCGTCGACGCGCTCCGGTTCGACCGGCTGGCCCGCGAGGCGCGCACCGCGCTGGCCGCCGGTGACCCGACGACCGCCGGGCGGCTGGCGTCGGAGGCGCTGGCGCTGTGGCGCGGGCCCGCGCTGGCCGACGCGGCGGGCGCGCCGTTCGCGGTCGGTTACGTCGCCGGTCTGGACGAGACCCGGCTCGGCGTGCTGGAGGACGGCGCGACGGCCGGCCTGGCCCGGGGCCGGGCCGAGCACCTGGTCGCCGAACTCACCGACCTGGCCGCGAGCCACCCGTTGCGCGAACGGCTCCAGGCCCTGCTGCTGCGCGCCCTCGTCGCGACCGGCCGCCCGGCGGAGGCCCTGGCCGCCTACGAGGACATCCGCCGCCGGTTCGCCGACGAGTTGGGCGCCGACCCCGGACCCGAACTGCGGGCGACGCACCGGGAGATCCTCCGCGCCGAGCCCGCCGACCAGCCGCGCGCCGGCAACCTGCGCACGCCGCTGACCGGCTTGATCGGCCGATCCGCCGAGGTCGAACGGGTGACCGGGCAGCTCGCCGCCCACCGGCTGGTCACCCTGGTCGGACCCGGCGGCGCGGGCAAGACCCGCCTGGCCACCACGGTCGCCGGAGGGCTGCCCGGCGGCGCGTGGCTGGTCGAACTCGCGTCGGTGACCGACCCGGACGACGTCGCGCCCGCCGTCCTCGGCGCGCTCGGCCTGCGCGACCAGCGCTCGGTCGACCGCGCGGTGGCGCAGGCCGACCCGATGACCCGGCTGGTGGACGCGCTGTCGCGCACCGAGGCCGTGATCGTGCTGGACAACTGCGAGCACCTGGTCGACGCGGCGGCCCGCTTCGCCGACGAGCTGCTCGGCCGGTGCCGGCGGCTGCGGGTGCTGGCCACCAGCCGTGAACCGCTCGGCGTGCACGGCGAGGTGGTCAGCCCGGTGCCGCCGCTGGACGGTGACGCGGCCGTGCGGCTGCTCGCCGAACGGGCCGCGGCGGTGCGGCCCGGGTTCGCCGTGACGCCGGACAACGCCGACGCCGTGGCCGAGGTGTGCCGCCGCCTGGACGGTCTGCCGCTGGCGATCGAACTGGCCGCCGCCCGGCTCCGCGCGCTGTCGGTCGAACAGCTGGCCGCCCGCCTGGACGACCGGTTCCGCCTGCTCACCGGCGGCAGCCGCACCGCCATGCCGCGGCACCGGACGTTGCGCGCGGTGGTGGCGTGGAGCTGGGACCTGCTGTCGGCGGCGGAGCGGGACTTCGCCGAGCGGCTGGCCGTGTTCCCGGCGGGCCTCGACCTGGAGGCCGCCGAACGGCTCGCGGGCCGCGACGCGTTCGACCTGCTCACCGCCCTGGTGGACAAGTCGCTGGTGCAGGTGGTCGACGGCCGCTACCGGATGCTGGAGACGATCCGCGAGTACTGCCTGGAACGGCTGGCCGAAGGTGGCCGGGTGGCCGCCGCCAGGGCGGAGCACGCAGCGTACTTCCGCGACCTGGCCGAGACCGCCGAGCCGCACCTGCGCGGCAAGGACCAGCTGACCTGGATCGCCCGGCTGGACGCCGAGCGGGACAACCTGATCGCCGCCCTGCACTTCGCCGCCGACAACGGCGACGCCGACACCGCCGTGCGGCTGGCCGCCGCGATGGGCATGTACTGGACCATGCGCGGCAAGCGCGCCGAGTCGGTGCCGTGGCTGCGCCTGGCGCTGGCCGTGCCCGGTGGCGCGCCGACCACCGCCAGGCAGGTCGCGTCGGCGTTCCTGCTGGTCAACAACGCGGTCTCGGGCGGCTTCGGCGGCCTGGAGGACCACATCGCGCAGCTGGCCGTGCTGGCCGCCGAGTCCACCGGTGAGCACCCGGTGCTCGTGCTGCTGGAACCGATGCTGGAGCTGTTCCTCGACGACGCGGAGCGGGCGTTGGCGGCGGTGGATCGGCGGCTGGACGTGCCGGACCCGTGGACCCGGGCCGCGCTGTGGCTGGTGCGCGGCGCGGTGCGGGAGAACGAGGGCGACCTGCGCGGCGCGCGCGACGACCTCGCCACCGCGATCGCCGGGCTGCGCGAGGTGGGTGACCGGTTCGCGTTGGCGCAGGCGCTGACCCAGGTGGCCGAGGCGCACCTGGTGTTCGGCGAGCCCGAAGCGGCCACGGCGGCGCTGGACGAGTCGATCCGGCTGCTCGCCGAGCTGGACCCGGACGACGACGCCGCGCACGAACGCATCCTGCTGGCCACCGCGCACGTGCAGGTGGGCGAGGTGGCCCGGGCACGCGCGGACTGCCTGGCGCTCACCAGGCCGACGGCGCAGCCGTGGTCGGCCCGCGCCGTCGCGTTCGCCCGGCTCGTGCTGGGCGACCTGGCCCGGTACGAGGGCGACCTGGCGGAGGCGGAACGGCAGTACGAGGCCGCCCTGACGTCGATCGTCGACGAGCCGCTGGTGGTGCCCCAGTTCCACGCGCGGATCATGACCTCGCACGCGCACCTCGCGGTGGAGCGGGGCGACCGGCAGGAGGCCGCGGACGCGATCGGCGCGGCCGTCGAGCACGCCATGTCGGCCAAGGACATGCCGGTGCTGGCCGCGGTGGCGGTCGCCGAGGCGGCCCGGCACACCCACCACGGCAACCCGACCCACGCGGCCAAGGTGCTCGGCGCGGCCGAACAACTGCGCGGCGCGCCCGACGCCCGCAACCCGGAGGTCGCCCGCCTCGCCGCCCGCCTGCGCGCCGACGTGGGCGACGCCGCCTACGACCTCGCGTACGCCACCGGCGTGGCCCTCGACCGCGCCGACGCCATCGCGCTGGTCCGCGCCGGCTCCTAGCCACCACGACGACCGTCTTGTCCCGCCGCCGCCCGCGCGGTTGACGCAACCGATCGGTTTCCCTAGAGTCGCAACTGAACGGTTGCTACTCGTTGGAGGCTGACATGGCTTTTCCGGACCGCATCGAGCGGACCGTGGAGTTCGCCCAACCACCGGCCAAGGTGTGGGCGGCGCTCACCACGGCCGAGGGTCTGGGCACCTGGTTCGGCCAGGAGGCGACGATCGACCTGCGCCCGGGCGGCTCCGCCAGGCTCAGCTGGTCCGACGGGCAGTCGACCGAGCTGCGCGTGGAGCGGGTGGAGGAGCCCACCGTGTTCGCCTACACCTGGCGCCTGTTCGAGATGCCCGAGGACGACCCGCGCCGCACCTACGTCGAGTTCACGCTCGAACCGCTCGGCGAGGGCACCCGCCTGAAGGTCGTCGAGACCGGGTTCGCCCAACTCCCCGACGACCTGCACCAGAAGGCCTACGACGCCCACACCGTGGGTTGGACGAACGAGCTGGGTGAGCTGGTCGACTACGTCGATGCCGCCTGACGTCGAGGCCGTCGCCGAACAGGTCTTCACCGCCCTGGCCGACCCGACCCGCCGCGCGATCCTGGCCGCGCTGGCGGCCGGGGGTCCGGCCACGGCCACCGACCTGGCCGATCGCCTGCCCATCACCCGGCAGGCGATCGCGAAACACCTCGCCCTGCTCGCCGACACCGGCCTGGTGACGGCGGAGCCGGGGGAGCGGCGCCGGGTGCGGTTCCGGCTGCGCTCGGCGCCCATGCAGGTCGCCCAGCAGTACCTCGCCGCGCTGGCCCGCGACTGGGACGGCCCGCTCAGCGCGTTGAAGGAGCACCTCGACCGCGGCGCACCCGCTGCGGACCCACCCGACCGAACCCGGGGACACCATGGCTGAGCACGGATTCACCACCACCTTCACGGTGGAGCAGACCGCGGCGGAGGTCTACGACGCCGTCACCGACGTCCGGAGCTGGTGGTCGGAGGACATCGAGGGCGCCACCGACCGACCGGGCGCCGAGTTCGACTACCACTACCAGGACCTGCACCGCACCCGGATCCGGGTGACCGACGCCGTGCCCGGTCGCAAGGTGGCCTGGCTCGTGCTGGAGAACCACTTCAGCTTCGTGCAGGACCAGGCCGAGTGGGAGGGCACCGCGGTCACGTTCGACATCACCGAGCGCGACGGCCGGACCGAGCTCCGCTTCACCCACCACGGCCTCGTCCCCGACTTCGAGTGCTTCGACGTCTGCGCCAACGCGTGGAGCTTCTACGTCGGCTCCAGCCTGCGCGGCCGGATCACCACCGGCGAGGGCGCGCCCAACAGCGGCGACCGCAACGGCGTCCCCGCGCCGGCAGCGGCGGTGACCCGGTGAACGCGGGCCGCTGGTCCACCGCGAAGGCGGCCACGGGCACCGCCTCCCCGACCCTCGACCCCGTGCCGTCGACGCCCCGCGCACGCCCGGACCGACCGACCTGACCCTGATCGACCCGCCTGGCCCGGACCGACCCACCCGAACCGGACCGACGCGGCGGCACGGCCCGGACGGATCGCCCGGGCCGTGCCGCCGGCAAAGCCGCTACCTCGCGTCCACCGTCACCAGGCGCATGCCGCGCTCCAGGCAGTAGGCCCGCATGTTCGCCACCGCCGTCGCGTTCGGCAGGAACAGCTCCGTGGCCTGGTTGAACGTGCCGCCCCGGTACCTCCACACTCCCATCATGTAGCGGTCGTCCGGGTGGGTCTTGAGGATCCGCAGCTCGTAACCCGCCTGCTTGCGAGCCCGGTTGAGCCTGTCGAACGCGCTGTCGTTGTTCGCGTCGACCCCGGTACCGATCACGCCCGAGCTCCACAGCTGCCCGCCGGTGCCCTGGTCACCGCGCCACACCCCGGTGATGTCGTCGTCCGCGGTGATGATCACGTCGACCAGCCGGAGCCCTTGGTCGAAGTACACGTCGTCCTGGTTCTTGAAGTCGGTCCAGGACGGGATGCCCGACCGCCAGTACTGCGCGCCGGAGCCGGGCCGCCAGACCGCCGCCCAGTCGCCGTCGTCCACGTCCACGTCGACCAGGCGCAGGCCCTGGGCGAAGTACTGGTCGTCGAGCTCCTCGAACCGGTCGAGGGACATGTCCCAGTGCACCCGCTGGGTGCCCGACCCCGGGTTCCACGTCGCGGTGATGTCGTTGCCCTCGATGTCGAGCTGGGTGACGCGCAGGCCGTCGGCGAAGTACTCGTCGTCCTTGGCCACGAACGAGGACCACGACATGTTCATCCAGAACTTCTCGGTCAGGTTCGACGACGAGGAGCAGGAGGCGAAGGTCCCACCGTAGGGGCTCGCGCCCGCCTGGGTGGACCCGGTGACGGCAGCCGCGGCGATCACCCCGACCGCGACCAGTAACCGTCCGATACCACGCATTGACATTGTCGGAGACTCCTTCTGGAGATGGTGGCCGGTTGACCGTCCCCAGCGTCTGCGCGCGCGGTTGTCGTGCGGTTGTCATCCGGTTGTGGCCACGATGCCCGTGGTCGTCGGCTGCGCGGGCCGTCCGATCGGTGCCGGTCTTGCGCTAGATCGGGAAGCGGCCGGTGCGCCAGTACCAGTGCCGGCCGGCCTTCAGGTGGTCGACGATCGCGCGCTGGAGCACGGTGCGGCGCGGCAGTTGGTCGAGCGGCGTGCTCAGGGTGCGGAACACGAACCGCCGGACCTCGACCTCCGCGTCCAGCCCTTCCGGCTCCTCGTAGGGCTCCAGCTCGAACCTCCGCTGGAAGCGGGCGATGTTGGAGTCCTCGGGCAGGTACTCCAGCAACTGCGGGTCCAGCAACCACGAGCCGCAGGAGAACGCGGTGTAGTGCTCGTCTGGGAAGTGGCGCGGGAAGAACGCACGGGCCTCGTCGAGCGACGCCGAGACCGCCTCCGGGGTCATCGGCCCCGAATCGGGGATGTGCAGCCCGATGGCGGTGCTGCCGCGCTGGTACTGCAACCGGCCCAGCTCGTAGACGCCGCCGCGCGCGTGCAGGGTCAGCCAGCTCTGCATGATCGGCCAGCCCTCGCCGCGCATCCGCCGATCGACCGCGAGGTTGCGGCCCAGGTCGGCGAGGGTCGCCCACGACACGGCGTCGGTGATCCCGTGGTCGCGGTGGTACGCCCGCACGACGTCGACCAGGGCCAGGTACGCGTACACGTAGAGGTGCCGCCAGGCGGGACCGCGCTCGCGCGGCAGCTCCGGACCCGGCGGCAGCCAGCCGTGGCCCCCGAGATCGGCGCGGACCAGGGCGGTCGAGCGGTCGAGCAGCCAGCGCAGCTCCGGAGTCCACAGTGGAGAGCCGGGGTCCGGCCAGCCCGCCATGATCTCGGCGGCGTCGTCCGGCGGCACCGCGAGCCGGTCGAGGATCGCGGTCGCGTCGGCCTTGGCGGGCAGCGGGGCCGACGGCCGGTCGCCGGCGAGCCGCCGCACGCGGTCGACGTCCTCGACGGGCACCCCGAGCCGGGCGGCGGTGTCGTCCAGATCCACGCGGACGACCCTACCGGCAACACCCGCCGCCCGACCGCGATCAGGCGCGACGCCGGTAGGCCAGCACGGCCAGCGGCGCGAACACCGCCACGAACAGCGCCGACCACGCCAACGCCCACGCCGCGGCCGACGCCACCGGACCGCCCACCATCAGGCCGCGCGCCGCGTCCATCACGTGCGTCACCGGGTTCACCTCGACCCACGACCGCAGCCACCCCGGCAACGTCTCCGCCGGCGCGATCATGCTGGTCCCGAACGTCAACGGGAACAGCACGAGGAACCCCACGCCCTGCACCGCGCCCGGCTGCCGCACCACCATCCCCACCAGCACGAACGCCCAGCTCAGCGAGAACGCGAACAGGATGGCCAGCAGGCACGCCGCCAGCGCGGGCAGCACGCCGGTCTCCACCCGGAACCCCATCAGCGAGCCGAACACCAGCAGCGACACCACCGCCACCACGTACCGGATCAGGTCACCGAGCACCGACCCGATCAACGGCGCGGACCGGCCGATCGGCAGGCTCCGGAACCGGTCGAACACGCCCTTGCCGATGTCGGCGTTCAGGTTCACCCCGGTCGCCATCCCGCCGAACACCGTCGTCTGCACCATGATCGCGGGCAGCAACAGCTGGAGGTAGTCGTGCGTCGACCCGGACACCGCGCCACCGAGCAGGTACACGAACAGGACCACGAAGATCACCGGCTGCAACGTCACGTCCAGCAGCTGCTCCGGCGACCGCATCGTCTTGATCAGGCTGCGCCGGGCCAGGGCGAGGCTGTGCCGCGCCAACGCGAACGGCCGCCGCGCGGCCTCCCGGTCCACCACCGCCGGTCGTGTCGCCAACGCCGTCATGCCGCCACCTCCGTGTGCTTGCCGGTCAACGTGAAGAACACCTCGTCCAGGCTCGGCAGCCGCAGCGACAGCTCGGTCACCGCGATCCGCCGCCGGTCCAGCCGCCGCACCACCTCCGTGAAGGCCGCGTCACCGTCCACCGGCACGGTCACCACACCCCGCCCGGTCGACTCAGGCTGGTGCCCGGACACCTCGGCCAGCACTGCGGCGGCCTCCGCCAACCGTCCCGGGTCCGCCGGCCGCACCAGCACGGTCTGCCCGCCGACGATCCGCTTGAGCTCCGCGGGCGTGCCGTGCGCGATCACCCGGCCGTGGTCGACGACGGAGATCTCGTCGGCCAACGCGTCGGCCTCCTCCAGGTACTGCGTGGTCAGCAGCACGGTCGCGCCGTCGGCGACCAGCGCGCGCACCACCCGCCAGATGTCGTCCCGCTTGGCCGGGTCCAGCCCGGTGGTCGGCTCGTCCAGGTAGATCACGTCCGGCCGGCCGACCAGGCTCGCGGCCAGGTCGAGCCGCCGGCGCATGCCACCGGAGTAGGTCTTGACCTGCCGCCCGCCCGCCTCGGTGAGCTCGAAGTCGCGCAGCAGCTCGGCGGCCCGCGCCTTGGCCCGCGGGCCGCGCAGGTTGAGCAACCGCCCGATCAGCACGAGGTTCTGCACGCCGGTCAGGTCCTCGTCCACCGAGGCGTACTGCCCGGTCAGCCCGATCATCCGGCGCACCCGCGCCGCGTCCGCCACCACGTCCAACCCGCCGACGGTGGCGCGACCGGCGTCCGGCCGCAGCAGCGTGGCCAGGATGCGCACCGCGGTCGTCTTGCCCGCGCCGTTCGGCCCCAGCACCCCCAGCACCGTGCCCGTGCGCGCGGCGAGGTCGACACCCGCCAGCGCGGTCGTCCGGCCGTACCGCTTGACCAGGCCCTCCGCCTGGAACGCGTACTCCATGTCCGTCCCCTTCCCGTTCGTTCGGGGGAGACGGTCCGGGGCGGGCATGTCATCGGGCGTGCAGGCACGTGTCAGCGCGCGTGTCAAGCCCCTGTCGACCGCCTCGGGTGCCGTTCACGGACGTTCGCAGGCGTTCCGGGTCGTTCCGCGGTCGGCCGTCAGCACCACCGGGACCGGTCAGCGTTCCGGTTCCCGTAGCGGAACGCGCACATTCGGTCCTACCTGCGCCGTTGCTCAGTCATCCTGTTCTCCCTCGACAACCCCCCGGTCAGCGGTGCCCCGTTCCGGGGACCGACCTTGTCGGACGCGTCCACCGCTGCTGACCTGTCCGAGTTGACCTTCACCGCAGGAGGAAACCTCGATGACCGTTGCCCACGACGATCCCCACGTCGCGCGGCTCTTCGAACGCATGGCACGACTCGTCTGCGATGGCGTCGGCGATCCCGACGACCTCCACGAGCAGCTGGTCGAACTGGCCATGGCGAACTCCCCGGACGTCGCCCGCTACTGGAAGCAGGTGGGGGTGGGCGTCGGCGTGCCGGACACCGCCTACAAGGACGGGGGACCGCACCTGTTCCCCGACGCGCCACCGGTCCGCGTGTTCCGCACCAGCGGGACGACCGGGAGCGTCCGGGGCACCGTGCGCTACTCCAAGCTCGGGTTGGAGCTGAAGGGCCTGGCCATCGAGGCCAACGCCCGGCGCCACCTGCGGCCGGACGACGGCGTGCGGCCGGTGGTCCTGGCGTTCGTGCCGTCGCAGGAGGCCGCGCCGGAGATGGCCATCGCGTTCGACATGGTCCGGATCGCCGAGTCGTGCGGCGACCCCCGGCTCAGCACGGCCGTCATCGGCGCGCACGGGGTGGACTTCGACCTGCTGGGCAGCCGCCTGGACGCCGCGGTCGCCGAAGGCCTGCCGGTGGTGCTCATCGGCGGGACCTTCGCGTTCGTCAACGTCTGCGACGCGTTGGAGGCGCGGGGCAAGCGCTGGGAACTGCCGCCCGGCTCGCGGATGTGGGACGGCGGCGGGTTCAAGGGCCGCTCGCGGGTCATGCCCGTGGACGAGCTGCACGACACCGTGCGCCGGGTGTTCGGCATCCAGGAGCACGGCAACATCTTCGGCATGACGGAGCTGGCCAACCAGCTCTTCGACGCCGCCGACACCCCCGTGGGCCCGCTCGGCGAACGACCCAAGGGCAGCCACCCCGCCGGCGGGCCCAAGGTCCGCGATCCGCGCACCCGCGAGCACCTGACCGAGGGCCACGGCCTGCTGGAGATCACCGACCTGTCCCTGCTGGACCGGCCGCACGTGCTGCTCACCGGCGACCTCGGCATCGCCGGGCCGCACGGCGTGGCGATCGCGGGCCGGATCGCGGGCAGCACCAGCCGCGGCTGCTCGCTGACGTTGGACGAGATGACGGGAGGCGCCGCATGACCGTGTCGTGGACGCCCGGCTGGCTGACGGGCGACGGCGTGCCGTTCACCCTCGCCGCCGGCCCGCACGAGTGGCGTGGCGTGCGGCCCGCCGACTGGGCCGCGGTGGGCGAAGGGCTCCGCGACGCGCACGAGGACCTCCGGCGGCTGCCCGTGCGGCGGATCGTGGAGGCCGTCGACGCGGTCGTGGACCTGTGGGCCAAGCGGGACTTCACCGCCCGCCGCGCCGCGGTGCGCAACGCGTCGCTGGTCACCGGCATGTCGGAGGAGACGATCGACCGCGCGCTCGACGCGGAGCTGGGCAACCTGCACGCCGGGCAGCTGCTGGCCGCGTTGACCCGCGAGCTGGGCGGCCCGGAGGTGCTGGACGGCTTCCGCGGCGGCACGACCGCGGTGGGGCCGCGCACCGTGCTGGCGGTGTTCTCCGGCAACGTGCCCGGCCTGCCCGCGCGTTCGCTGGTGCGGGCGCTGCTGGTGAAGGCGAGCGTGATCGCCAAGATCCCGGCCCGGGAGCCGCACTTCACCGCCGCGTTCCTGCGCACCCTGCACGACGTGGAGCCGGTGCTCGCCGACGCGGTCGTGGCCACCTACTGGGACCGCGACGACGAGGCGACGTTGGCGGCCGCGCTGGGCCAGGCCGACGCGGTGATCGCCTACGGCGGCGACCAGGCGTGCGCCGCGATCCGCGCGAAAGTCGGGCCGCACCAGATCTACGAGGAGCACGCGCACAAGCTGTCGTTCGGCATCGTGAGCGCCGAGTACGCGGCCGAGCACGGCGCGGCCGAGGTGGCCAGGCGGATCGCCGCCGACTGCAGCGACTTCGACCAGCACGCCTGCCTCTCGCCGCAGGTCTACCTGGTGCAGGCCGACCACGCCCGCGCGGTCGCCGAACACCTGGCCGTCGCGATGCGCCGCGAGGCGCGGGACAGCCCACCCGGGACGATCGACGTGCACGACGCCACGGCGTTGCAGCACCGCAGGCTGATCGCCGAGTGGCGGGCCGCCACGTCGGACGCGGGCGGGGTGTGGGCGCCCGACGGTCTGGAGTGGACGGTCGTGCTGGACGACGCGCTGATGCCGCTCAGCGGCGCGGGCAACCGGGTCGCGCGGATCGTGTCGGTGCCGGACGTGGCCGCGGCGGTCGACGCCGTGCGCCCGTTCGCCGAGCACCTCCAGAACGTGGGCCTCGGCGCGGTCGGTGAGCAGTTCCGGCGGACCGCGCGCGAACTGGCCGTCCTGGGCGCGAGCCGGATCTGCGCGCCCGGCGCGATGGCCAAGCCGTCGATGGTGTGGCGGCACGACGGGCAGCCGCGCATCGCGGGCCTGGTCCGGTGGTGCGACATCGAACTCCACCCGGAGCTCGACAGACCGTAGCCCCGGTCACGGGGCCCCAGTCCGCCGTGCCCCGCCCGCGTGCGGGGCACGGCCATCCGTTGGGAGTATCAGCGATGTCGGTGACGGTTGGCGGCGCGCCCGGCGCGTTGGGGGAGAAGGACCTCCGCCGGTTGGCGGAGGCCGTGGGCTTCGTCCGGGACGGCGACGCCGGGGACGCGTTGGCGGCCGTGCTGGGCCGTGACGCGCCGGCGCCCGTCCTGCGCCACCTGGAGCCGGCGCACGCGGCGGTGCTGGTGGCCGCCGAACAGCCGTCGGACGTCTACGGGGTGCTGGCCGACCTGGGCGTCGACGCGCGGGACCCGATCCCGAACGCGGTGGCGCGCGACCGGCTCCGCGGCCGGACCGGGCAGGAGCTCGACGTGTGGGCCGTGCGCGGCACCGTCGCCGGCGGACCGCGTGAGCTGCGGTTGTCCGTGGTGTGCGGCGGGTCGGCGTTGTCGCACGACGACCGGGAGGCCGAGTCGCACGTGGCCTTCCACGTCACCGACGACGACGTGGTGCTGCGGGGTGTGTGCGCGACGTTGCTCGACGCCGGCCTCACCGCCGACGGTGGCGGCTACCACGAGGACGCGACGGTGCTGTACTTCCGCGGCGCGAACCCCACCCGGGTGCAGTTGCGGGTGCCCGGCCACCACGCCGCCCCGGTGGCACGCCACGTCGGCCGGCCGGACCAGCCGCGGCGCTCGATGCTCGACCTGATGACCGGCGCGTGGCGCACCCGTGCCGTGGCGGCGGCCGCCGAGCTGGGCGTGGCCGACCTGCTCGCCGACGGTCCGCTCGACACCGCCGAACTGGCCGAGCGCACCGGCACCAGGGCGGACAAGCTGCGCCGCGTGCTGGCCTTCCTGGCCGCCCTCGGCGTGTTGCGCCGGGCCGGCGAGCGGTGGTCGTTGACCGAGGTCGGCACGTTGCTGCGCGGCGACGTGCCCGGGTCACAGCGTGACCTGGCCCGCATCTACGGCGGCCTGTTCTACCGGTCGTTCAGCGGGCTGGAGCACGCCCTGCGCACCGGTGAGAGCGGGTTCAGCCACGTCTACGGCGCCCAGCCGTTCGAGCACTTCGCCGCGCACCCGGCCGACGCGCGGCTGTTCGAGGGCGCGATGGCGGCGGGCACGACCTTCCTCGAACTGGTGCCCGACCTGCTGGACCTGCCCGCGAGCGGCACGGTGGTCGACGTGGGCGGCGGCGACGGGCGCCTGCTCGACCTGGTGCTGAGCGCCGGGCCCGACCTGCGCGGCGTGCTGTTCGACCGGCCGCACGTGGTCGGCGCGGCGGTCGACGTGCTGGCACCGCACGGCGGGCGGGCCGCGGTCGTCGCGGGCGACTTCTTCCACGACCCCGTGCCGCGAGGCGGCGACCTCTACCTGCTGTCGCGGATCATGCACGACTGGGACGACGAGCGGTGCTCGGTGATCCTGGGCAACGTGCGCGCGGCGATGGCCGAGGGCGCGGTGCTGGCCGTGGTGGAGCGGCCGATCCGGGACGACCCGCGCACGCTGTTGCCGCTGGCGTTCAACGTGCACATGATGGTCAACACCGTGCAGGGCGGCGAGCGGACCACCGAGCACCACCGGCGGCTGCTGGCGGCCGGCGGTTTCGTGCTGGAGGACGTCCGGGAACTGCCGCTGGACATGGCGGTGCTGGTCGCACGCGCCACGGTGTGAGCGCTCTCACGAGTCCGGATGCTGGAAATCGGCTTCCTCGTCACCCGAATGGACGACGAGGATCGCCGGTGTGCCCGCACTGAGTGAACGTCCTGCCCCGTCCGGGTCGCGGTCCTTCGTCCCGCTGCTGTCGGTGAGCCTCCTGACCGGTGTCGGGTACGCGTTGGCCGGTCCGTTCCTGTCGCTGTTCCTGATCAAGGAAGTCGGCGCCGGGCCGGTCGCGGTCGGGGCGTTCCTGCTGATCAGCGCGCTGGGATCGATGTTGGTGAGCACGGTGATCGGGCGGTTCTCCGACTCGCGGGCGGTCCGCCGCACGCTGCTTGCGGTCGCGGGCGCGTCGGGTGCGCTGTCGTGGGTGCTGTTCGCCGTGTTCCGCGACTACTGGTTGCTGCTGGTGGTGTCGATCACGTTCTTCGCCATCGCGTCCTCGCAGATACCGCAGATGTACGCCTACGCGCGGCAGCTGCTGGAACGCAGCGGCTCGGCCCGGGCGCCGCTGGCGATGAGCGGCCTGCGGACGACGATGTCGATCGCGTGG
The DNA here is from genome assembly GCF_054781895.1 of Saccharothrix stipae. Taxonomy (NCBI): domain Bacteria; kingdom Bacillati; phylum Actinomycetota; class Actinomycetes; order Pseudonocardiales; family Pseudonocardiaceae; genus Saccharothrix; species Saccharothrix stipae. Next base: position 120,800 of record NZ_BAAGTN010000001.1, read on the forward strand.
GTCGGCGGTCCGCCACTGGGCGCCCTGCTGATCGCCGGGGGCGGGTTCACCGGTCTGTTCGGCGTCAGCGCCGCGGTGTACGCGCTGGGCGTCGTGGTGATCCTGGTGTGGTTGCCGCGGCTGGGCCCGGCCGCGGCACCGACCGGTGAGGTGGCGCGGGAGTCCGGGTTGCGGCGGGAGGTCGTGCTCGCGGCCCTGGGGTTCGTGCTGCTGCAGTGCGCGACGTCGGTCGGCGTGGTGGCGATGCCGTTGTTCGTCACCGAGGACCTGGGTGGCACGACCCGGGACGCCGGGCTGGTGCTGGGGCTGTGCGCGGCCCTGGAGATCCCGCTGATGCTCGGCTTCGGCGCGTTGGCGGTCCGGATGAACCACCGGGTGCTGGTGCTGGCGGGTGGTGCGGTCGCGCCGGTGTACTACGCGGTCATGCTCGGCACCCAGGCGACGTGGCAGGTGATGGCCGCCCAGGTGCTGCACGCGGTGGTGATCTCGGCGGTGATGGGCGTCGGCATCTCGTACTTCCAGGACCTCGCGCCCGACCGACCGGGTTACGCCAGCACGCTCTACAGCAACACCTACAAGACCAGCGCGATGCTCGCCGGACCGCTGCTGGGCCTCGCGCAGCACCTCGGCTACCGCGCCGCGTACGGGATGGGCCTGGTCATGTCGGTGCTCGGGTTGGTTCTCCTGCTGTCCGCGCGCCGCAAGTGAACCGACCGTCTGGTTTGCGCTCTTCGAGCGGTTCTCCGCGAAATTCGGGTCTGCGGCCCCTCGGCGTTGCTAAACCTTCCTGAGGGGGAGGAGGCAGCCGTGCCGAAGGGTTTCTACACCGACGACAGGGGTCGCGTGCGGCCGGTCGCCGGCGGGGGCAGGCGGAGCAGGTCGGCGCTGCTGGCCGGACTGGTCGCGCTCAGCGCGGTCGGGTACGGGGGAGCGGTCGGCCTGAGCGCGGGAGGTTCCGGTGGTGGCGGTCCGGGGCTGAGCGTGGAGGCGCGCAAGGCCGAGGGCGGAGACCTCGCCCGGCGGGGCGACGCGGAGGGCGCGTGGCGGCTGATGGGGTTGCACGAGCTCAAGCGGACCGAGAAGCAGCAGGCCGAGTGCGTGGCGGCGTCGTTCGGCGGCGTGCGCGAGTTCCTGCGGCGGACCGGGTGCACGTCGATGGACCGGGTGCTGTTCGCGGTCGGGGACGACGCGGGCAACTCGGCGGTGATCGCGGTGGCCTGGGTCGGGTTCGGCTCGCGGGGTGACGCGCGGGAGTTCCACGACGTCGTGGACGCGCCGGGCACCGGGGACGTGAAGCCGCTCGGCACGGCGCAGGTCGGCTTGGCGGACATCGCGTTCAGCGGCGCAAACTACGGCTCGGGTCGGGACCGGACCACGGTCACCGTCGCCGAGGCCGAGCTCGCCACCGGCTACCTCACCCCGGAGGTGCTGGACGCGTTGGCGGAGGTGGCGGCACAGCTGCCCCGCTGACCGGAGAACCGGCAACCGGAGAACCGGCAACCGGAGAACCGGCAACCGGAGAACCGCCTACCGGAGAATCACCTACCGGAGAAGCTCCGAACGAGGGATCGCCGAACGACGCCCTGCGGGCGGCGCGGCGCAACGTGCGCAGCAGCACCGGGCCGGTCACCAGCACCAGGATCGTGGTGGTGATCGCGCGGCCGACGTCCCAGCCGAGGGACGTGGCCAGGCTGAAGGCCACCACGCGCACCAGGTTGTCCGGGATCGGCGCGCCGGGCTGGAAGGACAACGACGTGCTGCCCGCGCTCAACGCGAACGGCCAGAACGACAGGTTCAGCAGCAGCCCGTAGACCAGGGACGCGACGGCGCTGTACGCGGCGAGCGCCGCGAGTTCGGCCTTGCCCCGCAGCGAGGGCAGCAGCCCCGCGCCCAACGCCACCCACGCCGCGCCCAGCATCTGGTAGGGCAGCCACGGCCCGACGCCGCCGGTGAGCAGGGCGGACGCGAACAGCATGGTGTTGCCGAGCACGAACCCGAACCCCGGCCCGAACACCCGGCCGCCGAGCACGAGCAGGAAGAACACCGTCTCGACACCCGCCGTGCCCGCGCCGAGCGGCCGGATCGCCGCGCCCAGCGCGGACAGCACGCCCAGCATCGCCACCGCCTTCGCGTCCAACCCGCCCTCGCTGAGCTCGGCCAGCACCACGGCCAGCACGAGGGGCAGGAGCAGCGCGAACGTCCACGGCGCGGTCACGCCCTGCGCGATGGCGGCGTCGGGGGAGACCAGCAACGGCCACCCGAACGCGACCACGCTGATCGCCGCCGCCACGGCCAGGGCGAGCGTGGCGCGGGGCCGGACGCGGATCGGCCGGCTCACCGCGCCGCCAGGGCCGCGCGCACGTCCGCCACCGTCAGCCACGGCCGCGGCGCGAGCACCTTCGCCACCTGCGGCGAGAACACCGGGGACGCGGTGACCACCTCGGCGGTCGGGCCGTCGGCCACCACCTCGCCCTCGGCCAGCACGACCACCCGGCTCGCGTACTCGGCCACGAACTCCACGTCGTGCGTCGCCAGCACGATCGCGTGACCGTCGTCGGCGAGCGCGCGCAACGCCGCGGCCAACCGGGTCTTGGCCGGGTAGTCCAGGCCCCGGGTCGGCTCGTCCAGCAGCACCGCGCGCGGCGACGGGGTGAGCGCCACCGCCAGCACCAGCGCGAGCCGTTGCCCCTCGGACAGGTCACGCGGGTGCCGGTCGTCCGGGACGCCCGGCGCGAGCCGGTCCAGCAACTCCCGGCACGTGCCGCGAGGCCTGCCGGACTCGCGGTCGGACTGCGCGCACTCACCGCCGACCGTGTGCAGGTACAGCAGGTCACCGGGCTGCTGCGGGACCAGGCCGACGACCTCGCGGCGCGGACCGGGCTTGAGCGTCGCCGGGTCGACGCCGGCCACCGCGACCTCGCCGCCGGACCGCTTGCCGGTGCCCTGCACCGCCCACAGCAGGCTCGACTTGCCCGACCCGTTGCGCCCCATCACCGCTACCCGCTCACCCGCGCCGACGCTCAACGACACACCGCGCACCGCGTCCACAGTGGAATAGCGAACCCGCAGGTCGCGTACTCGCACCAACTCCGCGGAGGGTGACGAGGCCACCGAGGGTGGTTCGGCGAGGCGCTCGCGCAACGGGCCGGCCAGCCGCCGTGCGTCCCGGATCGACACCGGCACCGGTTCCCACCCGGCCAGCTGGCCCAGCCGCACCACGGGCGGCGCGACCGGCGCGTCCGCCAGCACCGGGCCGGGTTCGCCGGTGACCGGCGGCAGACCACCGCCGGGCAGCCAGACCACGCGGTCGGCGTACTGCGCGACCCGTTCCAGCCGGTGCTCGGCGATCACCACGGTCATGCCGAGGTCGTGCACCAGCCGGTGCAGCGCGGCCAGCACGTCCTCCGCCGCACCGGGGTCCAGCGCCGAGGTCGGTTCGTCCAGCACCAGCACCCGCGGGTGGGCGGTGAGGGCGGCGCCGACGGCCACCCGTTGCTGCTGCCCGCCGGACAGCGTCGCCAGCGGTCGGTGCCGCAGGTCGGCCAGGCCGAGCAGGTCCAACGTCTCCTCGACCCGCTTGCGCATCACCGGGTTCGGCAGCGCCAGCGACTCCATCGAGTACGCCAGCTCCTCCTCGACCGAGTCGGTGACGAAGCCGGACCTCGGGTCCTGCGCCACCATGCCGACCACGTCGGCCAGCTCGCGCGGCGGGTGGTCGCGGGTGTCGCGGCCGGCCACCACGACCCGGCCGGTGAGCGTGCCGCCGGTGAAGTGCGGCACCAGGCCGTTGACCGCGCGCAGCAGCGTCGACTTGCCCGATCCGGTGCGCCCGACCACCAGGCACAGCTCGCCCTCGGGCACGTGCAGGTCCACCCCGGCCAACACGGGCGCGGCGGCGTCGCGGTAGGTGACGGAGACGTTCTCGAACCGGATCACGCGTTCACCCTGTTCCTGACGATCACCACGGGTGCGAGCGCGCACAGCAGGCCGATCGCGGGCAGCAACGGCAGTCCGGGCGCGACCAGCGGCACCGTGTCCGGTGTCAGCGCGGTACCGCCGAGACCGTCCGGCGCCAGGAACGTCGCCAGCGTCGCGACCACGCCGGACGTGACGATCAGCAGCTCGCGCGGACCCCACCGGTCCGGTCGGTACCGGCTGCGCCGCACCCGCCGCGAGCCGGTCCACAGGCCCGCGATCGCCAGCACCGAGCCCGCAACCAGCGTCGGCGTCGCCACCGCGCCCGGCCCGCCGCCACCGAGCAGCCCGAACGCCCCGACGCACAGCCCGACCAGCCCGCCGAGCACCAGCACGCCGGTCACCACCCTGGTCCGCCCGGGCAACCCCGCCGTCCGGCCGTACCCGCGCGAGTCCATCGCCGCGGCCAACTCCAGGGACCGCTCGAACGCGTCCTCCAGCACCGGCACCATCAGCACCCGCATCGCCTTCACGCCGCGCACCGCGTCACCCCGCAACGCCCGGGCCCGGCGCACCGAGCGCGCGCTGGCCACCAGTTGCGGTGCCACCGTCAACGCCACCACCACCGCCACGCTCACCTCGTACAACGCGGCCGGCAACGACCGCAGCAGCCGCTTGGCGTTGGCCAGCGCGTTCGCCGCGCCCACGCAGCACAGCAACGTCGCCAGCTGAAGCCCTTGGTACAGCGCGAACGCGAGTCCTTCCGCGCTGACCGGTCCACCCAGCCGGATGCCCTTCGCCCACGCCGGCAACGGGATCTCGGGCAGCGTCACCAGCACCGTGGGCCCGCCGACCCCGCCGAGCAGCACGTGCAACACCATCCGGATGGCGATCACCACGAGGGCGAACTTGAGGAACACGCCGTAGGCGCTCGCCCACGGCGTGTCCTCGCGGCACGACACGGCCACGTACCCGGCGACCGCGATCACCAACGCCAGCAGCAGCGGGTTGGTGCTGCGGCTGGCGACGGCGGCCAGGCACAACGCCCACAGCCACCACGCGCCGGGGTGCAGCCTCACTCCGCCGCCTTGGCCCGTCGCCGCGCGGTCAGGATGCCCAGGCCCGCCAGCGCGGCGATCACCACGATCCCGATCACCAACCCGACCGTGCCGCCGGACGACGTGCCCGCCGTCGGCCGCACCGCCACCGCGGTCGGGCTCGACGAGCTCGTCGGGGAGGAGGCAGGGCTGGGAGTGGTGCTGCCCGTCGTCGCCTCGGCGGAGGACGGCGCGGTCGTCGTCGCCTCGGTCGTGGTCGGCGCGGCGGTCTCCGACTGCCGCGTGGGCTGCTGCGCCGGTTGACCGGGCTGGGGTTGCGGCGCCGGTGGCACGGGCCCGCCCGGCTCGGGCGCCGGAGGTTGCGGCGCGGGCTGGGTCGGCTTCGGCGCGGGCGCCGGTGGCGCGATGCCCGGCTGCTCACCCGCACCGAACGACCAGCCCTCGACGCTCCCCGGCGCGGGGTCGTGGGCGCTCGCGCTCGTGCCGCTGTAGACCCACGACCCGCCGGGTTGGCCGTGCCAGTAGCCCCAGTACGCCGTGGGCGGGGAGGTGTTGACGCACGGGTCGCTGCCGGGCTTGCCGTTGACCCGGCACACGAACCCCGGCTGCCGGGCCGCGAACGTGTAGCCGAACCCGGCGCCGCTCAGCGCGGCCGTGCCGGAGGCCGGATCACCCGGCGCGCAACCCGTCTGCACGCCGCCGCCCAGCGCGCGGAAGTCCACGACCACCGTGACGCCCGCGCAGTCCGCCGCCCGGGCGGTCACCGGTGCGTTCAGCAGCGCGAGCCCCATGACGGCCAACGCCGTCGGCACGCGCCGCCACCAGCTCGTCACCTGCGTGCGCCCGCATACCGCTTGCGTGCCAGCACGACCGCGAGCACACCGCCGACCAGCAGCAACGCGCCGATCCACAGCATCGGGCCGACGGCCGCGCCGGTCCGGGCCAGGGCGCCGCGGTTGGCCACCACGGCCACCACCGCGGTCGTGGTGGTCGTGCTGCCTGCGGTCGTCCCGGTGGTGGAGGAGGTGGTCGACGTGGCCGTCGTGGTGGCCGAAGTGGTCGACGTGGACGAACTCGGGGAGGTCGTGGTGGCCGAGCAGTCGAGCACCGGCGCGCCCGGTTCGCCGCCCTCGGCGGTCAGGTCCGCGAAGCCGACGCCGACCAGCCCGAGCACGCCCTGGGCGCTCGCGCGCAGCGACGTGGGCTGCGTGAACCCCGTCTTGTCGAACGCGATCGCACCCCGGTCGGCCGCCGCGGCCGTGCAACCGACCTGCAACGACCTCAGGAACTTCGCGGCCAGGTCCGCGGCGGCGGTGCGGCCGCCCGCGCGCAGCGCCTGCGCCGCGAGACCGGTGCTGTTGGCGTTGCCCTCGTCGGTCTTGCCCTCGTCGCGGAACCCGCCGCCGGGCTGCTGCACGCCGGTCAGCCAGTCCAGCGCCCTGCCCGCCTCGGCCGTCCGGTCGGCCGCGAGCAACGCCTGCGCGACCATCGCCGTGGCGTCCACGTGGGACGCGCAGGTCGCGGCCTCCAGGACCAGCGGGAACCCGCCGTCCGGGCACTGGGCGCCGACGAGGTAGTCGACGGCGGCCTTCGGCGCGCCCTGCCAGCGGTCCAGCGCGAGCACCGCGAAGGCCTGGGTGAAGCCGTTGGAGTAGTCGCCGTGCTGCGACTTGTCCTGGAACCGGCCGGACGGCGCCTGCAGCGCGGTGAGACCGGCGATCAGGTCGACGTCGCCGAAGTCGGTCGGGTCCTGGCCGCGCACCTGCGCCGCCAACGCCAGCTTGGCGTGCGCGCCCGCGTAGGACTGGTCGGGGTCGCCGAAGTGCAGGTAGTTGTCGATCACCGCGGGCTCGGCGACCCAGGCGGCGGCCCGGTCCGCGCTGTCGGACGCGACGCCGGCCGCGGTGAAGGCGAACAGTGCGTCCAGCGTGAGGCCCTGGTCGGGGTAGGGGACGCCCTCGAACACGTGCTCGAAGTGGTCGCCGTCGACGAGTTGCCGGGCGAGCCACCCGGCGGCGGCGTCGCTCACGTCGGTCGTCGGCACGGCCGGCGCCTCACCCCGGGCGGCGGGAGCCGACGCGAGCGCGGCGACGGCGGCGGTGGCGATGACGGCGGCGGTCCGTCTCAACGACATGGTCGGCCTTTCCGAGGCGTGGGCGGACCCCGGACAGCCGTGATCGACTTCCCCCGGGCTCCGACCCGTTGACCTCGACGGTGTCAGGAGCGTGGCACGCGCGACGGGTGTTCGGGCTCGTCCCGGGTGGGACCTACCGTTGCGGGTCAGCGCCGGATTTCGACCGGCTTCCCCCGTTTCACGCGCGATTGCCGATCGTCTGTCACGGGCCTTGGCGTGTCAATCCGCCTCTAGCGCGATGCTGCTCACCCCGGCGTGCGGTTACCGTCGGTCATTCGACCTGGGGAAGAGGGGTGTTCGATGACGACTCTGGCGTCCGTGCGCGACGGCTTGGTGGCGTGGGTCGCACGGCGTTCGGCGACGCGGTGGGTGTTGGGCAAGATCGGTTCGCGGGCGTTTGCGCTGCTCCCGGACCGTGCGCTGGTTCCGCTGAAGCGGGACGGGGTGGTGCCGGTCGCCGAGCTGGAGCGGATGCGGGAGGCCGGCGCGGTGCACCGGATCCCGGTGCCGTTCGGCCTGCGCGTGTGGTTGGTCACCGGGCAGGACGAGGCGAAGAAGGTGCTTTCCGACACAGGCGCGTTCAGCAACGACTACGCCCGGCTCGGCGCCGCGGTCGGTCGGGTCGAGCAGACGCCCGGCGGTCTCGGCTTCGCCGACGCGCCCGACCACACCCGGCTGCGCAAGCTGCTCACGCCGGAGTTCACCATGCGCAGGCTGTCGCGGCTGGTGCCGCGCATCGACGCGATCGTCACCGAGCGGCTGGACGCCATGGAGGCCGCCGACGGGCCGGTCGACCTGGTCGAGGAGTTCGCACTGCCGATCCCGTCGCTGACGATCTGCGAGCTGCTGGGCGTGCCCTATGAGGACCGCGACCGGTTCCAGGAGCTGGCGGCGGCGCGGTTCGACCTGTTCGGGGGAGCGGGGCAGGCCTTGGGCGCGATCTCCGAGTCGCTGTCCTACATGGAGGAGATCGTGCGCCGCGAGCGCCGGTCGCCGGGTGACGGGCTGATCGGTTCGATCATCCGCCAGCACGGCGACGACGTCAGCGACGTCGAGCTGGCCGGTCTGGCCGACGGCGTGCTGACCGGCGGGTTCGACACCACGGCGTCGATGCTCGCGTTGGGCGCGATCGTGCTGCTGAAGGACGAGGCCGCGCGTGCGGCGATGCGTGACGACGACGCGGCCGCCGCGCCGATGGTCGAGGAGCTGCTGCGGCACCTGAGCGTGGTGCAGGTGGCGTTCCCGCGCTTCGCCCGGCACCCGTTGCTGGTCGGCGACCAGCAGATCGAGGAGGGGGACGTGGTCGTGGTGTCGCTGTCGGCGGCCAACCGCGAGGAAGCGTCCGACTTCGACCCGAGCCGCTCGGCTTCGTCGCACCTGGCGTTCGGGCACGGCGCGCACCGCTGCGTGGGGGCGGAGCTGGCGCGGCTGGAGCTGCGTGCCGCGTACCCGGCCCTGCTGCGCCGGTTCCCCCGGCTGCGCCTGGCCGACGAGCGGCCCGCGTTCCGCACCGCGTCGATCGTCCACGGTGTCGACTCGCTGTTGGTGCACACGCGCTGAGCGTCGCACCGCGCTGAAGGTGGCATTGCGCTGAGCGTCGAACCGCGCTGAGCGTTGAACTCGGGTGCGCCGAACGTAGGACTCTCGCGTGCTGGACGTAGGACTCTCGCGAGAGTCCTACGTTCGGCGCCCGTGTGTCGCACTGGGCCGGTCGGCGTCCGGCTAGCGCCACCAGAGCGAACCGGGCGTTACCAGTTGTCCGTTATGTCCACCGAGCGTGACGGGCCGGGCGGCCGTTCGGCCGACCTCCGTTGACCATGGCATAACCGCTGGTCAGGCTGCTGGTCTGAATCACGGACGAGTGAGAAGTCGACTCCGTCAACCCTGCGTCGGAGCGCACTGGTCCGGGTTCACCCGAAGGAGCCGAACCGTGCGTCCTCTCCACCGAACACTCGCCGTCCTGGCCGCCGCGACCACCGTCGTGGGACTCACCACCGGTGCCGCCGCGGCCGAACCCCTGCACCAGGCGGACATCGTCATGGCGACGGCGTCCGCGACCGTCCACCCGGTCAAGGACTCCTACATCGTGCTGCTGAACCCGTCCGCGCGCAGCGGTGCGAGCGTGGCCGCGACGGCCGGTGTCACACCGACCCACGTCTGGAACGCCGCGCTCAACGGGTTCGCCGCCAAGCTCACCCCCGCGCAGCTGCGCAAGCTCAGCCGCGACCCGGCGGTCACCACGATCGAACAGGACGTGCTGGTCACCGACGCGCTCGACGCCACCCAGGCCAACCCGCCGTCGTGGGGCATCGACCGGGTCGACCAGCGCAACCTGCCGCTGTCCAACTCCTACACCTACGCCTACACCGGCGCGGGCGTCCACGCCTACATCATCGACACCGGCATCACGCCCGGCCACGCGGACTACGGCGGCCGGGCCACGTTCGACTACAACGGCTACGACACCAACAACACCGACTGCCACGGCCACGGCACGCACGTCGCCGGCACGATCGGCTCCGCCACCTACGGCATCGCCAAGGGCGTGCGGCTGCACGGCGTGAAGATGATGAGCTGCTCCGGCAGCGCCACCACCACCTCGGCGCTCAACGCGATCAACTGGGTGACGGCCAACCACACCAAGCCGGCCGTGGCGAACACGTCGTGGAACTTCACCGCGTCGGCCGGCCTGGAGACCGCGATCCGCAACATGATCGCCGCGGGCGTCTTCCTGGCCACCTCGGCGGGCAACACCGGCGGCAACTCGTGCGACCGGCTGCCGCGCAAGGTGGAGACGGCCAGCGTGGTGGCGTCCTCCACCAGCACCGACGCCCGGTCGTCCTCCTCCAGCACGGGCGCGTGCGTCGACATCTACGCCCCGGGCAACGCCATCGTCTCGACCGTGCGCACCGGCGGCTCGGGCACGATGAGCGGAACGTCGATGGCGACGCCGCACGTCGCGGGCGTGGCCGCGCTGTACAAGCAGCGGTTCGGCGACCAGCCGTCGGCCACCGTGCACAACTGGCTGAACTCCAGCGCCACGCCGAACGTCATCAGCGGCGGCGGCACCGGCGGCACGGTCAACCGGCTGCTGTTCACCAACGGCCTGTGACCGCCCCCGGCGCGCGGGGCCGCACCCCGCCCCGCGCGCCGGGCACCACCCGGTAACGGTGCGGCCGCGCGAGCGACGCGCACTCCTCACGATGACCGCGGCTTCCTGCGGGCCGCAGCAGCAGCCGTCGACTTCGACCGCGCGGCCCACGTTCGACCCGACGCCCGCCCCTGTGCGCCCGACACCCACGCCGGTCGGGACCTGGCCGGCTCTGCCGGAACCGACGTGCCGCCGGGCTTCGCCTCGGGCCTGCCCGGCACCGGCGGCGTCACCACAACACCCGGCAAGGTCGGCAACCGGCTCACCGCCGACCTGACCGGGCCCGATCTACCACCGGACCTACGACCACTCCGTGGAGGTCGAGGTCAACTTCATCCACCGCGTCGGCACGTGGGTCAAGGACTACGGCGCGCTCACCGGGTTGAGCATCCCGGTGCTCGCCGCGGCCGCGTGGAAGGCCGTGACCTGGCTTCGCAAGCGCAGGAAGGACGCCACCCCGCCGGCACCACGAGGACGAGGGCGATCGCGACATCTCGAACCACTGACCACGTGATCAGTCGCGTGGCGGTCCTCCGGCGTCCAGCACCGCCGAGAGGTGCCGAGCCACCGCGGCGACGTGCGGCGGGTCCACCATGGACAGGTGGTCGCCGGGCACCGGCACGACCTCCAGCACACCGCACGCGTCGGCCCACCCGAGGTCGTCGTCGTCCTGCCGGCGCAGGTAGCGCGAGTCGAGCACGGTGGTCAGCGTCTCCCGGTCGGTCGCCCGGTAGAACACCACCCGCCCCGGGAAGTGCCGCGGCGTGAAGCGCTCGGCGGCCCGCGCGTCCAGGTAGGACGTGCGCTGGTGCCGCAGCGCGCCCGCGCTGATGCCCAGGTCGGCCGCCACGAGCGCGGCCAGCACCGCGTCGACCTGACCGACGTCGTCCAGTTCCGCCAACGACTCCCACGGCAGCTCCACCGACGCCCCGTAGACCTCCTCGACGTGCCGGACGTACCGGGCGAACCGGTGTCGCACCAGGTCGGCGGGCGCGACGTCGGGAGCGGGCAGCGGGCGGACGGTGTCGATCATCACCACCAGGTCGACCTCGGCGCCCAGCAGGCACGCCACCTCGTGCGCCAGGCACCCGCCGAACGACCAGCCGCCCAGCACGTACGGCCCGGTCGGCTGCACCGACCGCACCAGCTCCACGTACCGCGCGGCCTTGCCCGGGATGTCCGGCACGTCGTCGATCCGCTCGTACCCGAAGCAGGGCCGGTCCTCCAACAGCTCCACCAACGGCTCGTACACGCTCGTCGGACCGCCCGCCGGGTGGAACAGGTGCAGCGGTCGCCGCGACCCGCCCGCGCGCAACACCCGCACCGGACCGCCCGCGTCCTCGAACGCCGCCCGCAGCCGTTCGGCCATCGCCTCCACGGTGGGCACGGTGAACAGCGAGTCGTCCGCCCCCGCCACCCGCCGGCGAACCAGCGCCAGCAGCCGCTCGCGTGAGCCGCCGAGGGCGAAGAAGTCGTCGTGGACGCCGAAGTCGCGCCGTCCCAGCACCTCGGCCCACTGGCCGAACACCCACCGCTCGGTCGGGTCACGCGGTGCCACCCGCGTCGACGTCTCCGGCGCCAGGCCCGCGAGGTGCCGCTCCACGTCCCGCAGGCTCGCGCCGCGCAGCAGCAGCGGCACGGGCAGCTGCACGCCCAGGTCGTGCTCGATCGCGTTGCGCAGCCGCATCGCCATCAGGGAGTCCAACCCCAGCGTGGTCAACGGCAGCGAGGGGTCCGGCTCGGCGCCCATCACCCGCGCCACGATCGCGCTCACCCGGTTCGCCGCCGGCCGGTCGGACGGCGGTCGGAGGAACGACTCGAAGAACGGCCGGTGCGCCAGGCGCGGGAACAGCTCCGCCACCCGCCGCCGGTCGAACCGCACCACGCCGGTCGCCACCCGCCCGGACAGCAGCAACGCCTCCACCGCCTGCACGCCCTCGGCGGGCGAGATCGGCCGCAGCAGCGGGTTGTCGTTGTCCCGGGCCAACCCGACCCGGCTCCACGCCCCGAACCCGATCGTCGTCGCGGGCAGCCCGGACGCGCGTCGCCACCGGGCGAACCCGTCCAGCCACGCGTTGGCCACCGCGTACGCGGCCTGGCCGGGCGAGCCGAGCAGCGCCGCGGCCGAGGAGAACACCACGAACCAGTCCAGCCGGTGCCCGGCCGTCGCCTCGTGCAGCCGCAGCGCGCCGTCGACCTTGGGCCGCAGCACGCGCCGCACGTCGGCCGGGTCGAGCCGGTCGAACGGCGCGTCGGCCAGCACCCCGGCGGCGTGCACCACGCCGCACAGCCGCAGCCCGCCGTCCACCGCCGCGGACACGGCCCGGTCGGCCACCCCGGGTTCGGCGACGTCACCGGTCACCACGACCACGTCCGCGCCGAGTGCCCGCAGCTTCGCCACCTCGGCCCGCGCGTCCGGCGACGGCCCGCGGCGTCCGCACAGCACGATCCGCGCGGCACCGCGCTCGGCCAGCCACCGGGCCATGACCAGGCCCAACGCGCCCAACCCGCCGGTGACCAGGTACGCGCCCGAGTCGACCGCGGACCCCGTCGGCGGCACGCCGACCTCGGCCCGCCGCAACCGCGCCGCGTACCGCGCACCACCGCGCCAGGCGACCTCGTCGTCGTCCTGGTCGGCGAGGAGCTCACCCGGCAACGCGGCGACGTCGTCCACGTCCACGACGGTGGCCCGCAGCCGCGGCCGTTCGAACGCCAGCACCCGGACCGCGCCGCGCCACGCGGCCTGCTCCGGCACGCCCGCCTCACCGTCCAGGACGCACGCCGCGTTCCGTGTGACGATCCACAACCGCCGCGTGTCGTGCGCCAACGCCGACAGCCGCGGCAGATCCTGTTCGAGACCACCCGCGCCGAACACGATCCCGTCCGCCGCCGCCGTGGGATCGGTGGTCACCCGGTGCCCGGCGTCGAGCAGGGCGTCGGCGAGGTCGCGGTCACCGGACAGCAGGAGCCAGGTGCGGGGCGCGTCCTCGACGGCAGGCAGGTCGTGCCGTTCCCACCGGGTCTCCAACGCCAACCCGGACAACGCCAATCCGGACAACGCCGACCCGGGCAACACCAGCGACGCCGGCCGCACCCGGACGTCGACCACCTCGACCAGCAACGTGCCCGCGTCGTCGTACAGCCACACCGACCCGGTCAGCTCATCACCGGCCTCCCGGACCACCGCCTCGCACCGGTCCGCGCGACGGGGGTCGCCGTGCAGCCGCACGGCCCCGATGCCCACCGGCAGGTACGGCCCGCCGGCGGCGACGTCCAGCGCGGCGGCGGCGAGCGCGTGCAGGCACGAGTCCAGCAGCGTCGGCGGCAGCCGCAGCGCGCGGTCCGGGCCGTCCGGCCGGTGCACCAGGCAACTCGCCACGCCCGCGCCCGCCCGTGCCGACCGGACACCGCGGAACGCCGGACCGTAGTTCATCCCGACCTCGGCCAACCGGTCGTACAAGGCGACCGGTTCCAGTCCGGAGCGGACCGGCGGCGGCGCGCCGCGCTCCTCGCCCGGGACGACGGTCGCGGTGGCGTGCCGGACCCACCCGTCGTCGGTCTTGGCATGCACCTCGACCCGACCGGCCCGCAGCGTGGTGCTCAGGACGACCTCGTCGGCCAGCGGCAGCAGCGCCTCGAACACCACGTCACGCACGGCCGGCGGACCGGCGAGCACCTGTGCGCCGGCGGCCAGGGCGAGCTCCACGTACGCCGCGCCGGGCAGCACGGCGGTGTCCCGCACCCGGTGGTCGCCCAGCCACGGCAACGCCGCCAGACCCACGTCGGCCTGCCACGCGTGCGTGCCGTCCGGCAGCTCCACGTGGTCGCCGAGCAGCGGGTGGCCGGCCCGGCGGGTGGAGGCGGCGGTCCAGTGCGGGCGGTGTTCCCAGGGCGCCGCGGGCACGTCGGCGACGCCACGGGCCGGCACGAGGCCGTGCAGGTGCAGCAGCGCGAGGTTGTCGTGGAAGGTCGCCACGTCGTCGGTGCCGCGGCGCAGCGAGCCGACCAGCGCGAGCCCTCCTGCGTGCTCGGCGATCGCGGACAGCGCCACCGGGTGCGGCGAGACCTCCAGGAACGCGGTGAAGCCGTCCTCCAGCGCGGCGGTCACGGCCCCGGTGAACCGCACCGGGTGGCGCATGTGCGCGGTCCAGTAGGCGGCGGTGAACGGCGGCGCGTGCCTCGGGTCGGCCAGCACCGTCCCGTACAGCGGCACCTCGCCACGCCGCCCGGCGACGTCCCGCAGCGCCGACGCCAACTCGTCCAGCACCGGCTCGACGGCGGGGGAGTGGCCGCTGGTGCGCAGCGGCAGCAGGCGCGCCACGCCGCCGTCCGCCTCGACCCGGGCGACCAGCGCGGCGAGCCGGTCCGCCGGGCCGGACACCGTGCAGCGGCGTGGCGCGGCGTGCACCGCCACCGACAACGCCGGGTCGTGGACCTCGTGCGGGGCCAGGTCGACCGCGGCCATCCCACCACCGCCGGAGGCGTCGACCAGGTCGAGCAGCCGGGCCCGGGTGGTGATCACCAGCGCGGCGTCGGCCAGGGACAGCGCGCCGCTCACCACCGCCGCGGCGACCTCGCCCGCGGACTGCCCGATCACCGCGGCCGGCCGCGACCCGCGGGACTCCCAGAGCCGCGCCAGCGCGACCTGCACGCCGAACAACGCGATCTGCCCGTCGCCCAGCGCGTCCGACGGCGTCTCCAGCAACGCCCGCACCGAGTGCGGCGCGATCAGCCGGTCCACCTCGTCCACGGCGGCCGCGAACACGGGTTCGTCGGCCAGCAGCCGACGTCCCATGCCCGCCCACCCCGAGCCGTACCCGGAGAACACCCACACCGCGCCGCCGCGGGGCTCGACCCGGCTCACGGGGCGCTCGCCCGAGGCCAACGCCCGCAGCCCGGCCACCACGTCCGCCCGATCCGTGCCGGTCACCACCGCGGCGTGCGGTTCACGTCCCCGCCGCCGGGCCAGCGTGGCGCCCACGTCGTGCAGGTCGGCGTGCGTGGTGGCCAGCCAATCCGCGAGGTTCGCGGCGTGCCGCCGCACGCGTCCCTCGGACGTGCCCGACACCACCAGGAAGGCCGGGCCGCCGGGGCGGTCCACCGGTTCGGGCGCGGGCGGCTCCTCCAGCACGACGTGCGCGTTGGTGCCGCCGAACCCGAACGACGACACACCCGCCGTGATCCGGCCCGAGTAGCGCGGCCACGGCATCGGCCCGGTCACCACGCGCAGGCCGGTGAAGTCGATGTGCGGGTTGGGTTCGCGGAAGTGCGGGCTGGGCGGTATCTCGCCGTGCCGCACCGCCAGCACCACCTTCACCAGCCCGACCAGCCCGGCCGCCGACTCGGTGTGGCCGAAGTTCGACTTGGCCGACCCGAGCAGCAGCGGCCCGTCGGCCCGTGCCGCCGTGTCCCGGCCGAGCACCTCGCGCAACGCCCCGGCCTCGATCGGGTCGCCGAGCAGCGTCCCGGTGCCGTGCGCCTCCACGTAGTCCACCCGGGACGGGTCGACGCCCGCGTCCGCGTACACCTGGCGCAGCAGGTCCGCCTGAGCCCGCGGGTTCGGCGCCATCAGCCCGTTGGAACGCCCGTCGGAGTTCACCCCGGTGCCCCGGATCACCGCGAGCACCCGGTCACCGTCGCGCCGCGCGTCGGACAGCCGCTTGAGCACGACCGCCGCGCAGCCCTCGGCGCGGGCGATGCCGTCGGCCGAGGCGTCGAACGGCTTGCACCGCCCGTCCGCCGACACCAGGCCCGCCCGGTGGAAGGTCAGCGTGACGGCCGGACCGAGCAGCAGGTTCACCCCGGCGACCACGGCGGCGTCGGTCTCACCCGCGCGCAGGCTCTGGCACGCCTGGTGCACGGCCACCAGCGACGACGAGCACGCGGTGTCCACCGCCAGGCTCGGCCCGCGCAGGTCGAGCAGGTAGGACAGCCGGTTCGCGGCGATGCTCAGCGCGGCGCCGGTCGCCGTCCACGGCTCCACCCGGCCCAGGTCGGTCGCGATCGCCGCGCCGTACTCGCCGGTCGAGATGCCGACGAACACGCCGGTCCGGCTGCCGCGCAGGGCGTCCGGCGCGATGCCCGCGTGGTGCAGCGCTTCCCAGGACACCTCCAGCACCAGCCGCTGCTGCGGGTCCATCAACGCCGCCTCGTGCGGCGCGATGCCGAAGAACTCGGCGTCGAAGCCCTTGATGTCGGCCAGGAAACCGCCGAACCGGGGCGTGCCGTCGGGCAGGCCGGGCCACCGGTCCGGCGGCGCGGGCGTGATCGCGTCACCGCCCGAGCGCAGGAAGTCCCACAGCCGGTCCGGGCCGTCGACGCCGCCGGGCAACCGGCAGCCCACGCCGACCACGGCGATGCCCTCGCCGACGGGCCGGGTGGGTTCGGCGACGACCGCCGGGGTGCCGGTGGCGAGGTGGCGGGCCAGTCGGGCGATGGTCGGGTGCTGGTAGAACACCGTCGCGGGCAGCTCCGCGTCCAGGAACTCGCCCAGGGCGCCCGCGAGCACGACCGCGTCACGGGACGACAGGCCGAGTTCGGCCAGCGGCTGGTCGACGTCGACCGAGCCGTCGGGCAGGTCGACGAGTTCCGCGACGCCGCGCACCAACCACGCGCGCAGTTCCGCTTCCGCAGGCGTGCCGGAGCCGGTCATGGTTCACCTTTCGTGCGATTTTCACAACAACGCCGCGATGAATGCGCGAGGCCGTTGAGGAAATGTCCGTGATCCGTGTTGCGGCGAAGTGCGAACGATCGTGGCCTGGTCGAACCTCTGTGAACAATACGCCGAACGGGTCAACAGTCAATCGCGGGAAGTAGTCGTTGACAGTTGTTGTACTCGCCGGTAGCTTCTGCGCCCGAAGTGCTGGGAATCACTTCCTCAAAAGTTGTGACGACCGCACAAAAGCTATTTCCGGATTTATCACCGCGGGGAAGCGAGGGTGTTCATGACGGTCACCGCGACCACCACCGGCACGGTCGTGGACGCCGTGCGGCGCTGGGCACGCGAACGGCCCGGCCGCACCGCCTTCACGTTCCTCGACCACGAGGCGGACCCGCACGGCCTGCCGGTGTCGATCACCTGGGCCGACCTCGACGCCCGCGCCCGCGGCGTGGCCGCCGAGCTGCGCCGCAGGTGCGCGCCGGGCGACCGCGCGCTGCTGTTGCTGCCCCAGGGACTGGACTACGTCGTGGCGTTCGTCGGCTGCCTGTACGCCGACGTCCTCGCCGTGCCGTTGTTCCCCGCCACCGGCGACGGCCACCGCGCACGCCTGGACGGGATCCTGCGCGACTGCACGCCCAGGGTCGCGCTCACCGCCGCCCACGTCCCGCTCGACCTGGACGTGGTGGTGGTCGGCGAGGTCGAGCCGTCCGCCGAACCACCCGTGCGGCGGCTCGGCGGCCCCGCCTACCTCCAGTACACGTCCGGCTCGACGCGCACCCCGGCCGGCGTGGTGGTGACCGACCGGAACTTCCAGGTCAACGTGCGCCAGGCGCTCACCGCCTACGGCCTGGCCGACGCCGTCGCGGCGCCGGTCAGCTGGCTGCCGCTGTTCCACGACATGGGGCTGGTGCTCGGCGTCGGCGTCGCGCTGACCACCGGTGTCGAGGCGGTGCTGATGGATCCGCTCGCGTTCCTCTACCGCCCGGCCCGCTGGGTGCGGGCCATGCACGGGCGCCGCAACGTGATCAGCGCCGGGCCGAACTTCGCCTACGACCTGTGCGTGCGGCGGGTCTCGGCGGCCGACCGGTCCGGTCTGGACCTCGGCGGGGTGGTCGCGCTGATCAACGGCAGCGAGCCGGTGCGGGCGGCGACGTTGGCCCGGTTCCAGGCGGCCTTCGGGCCGTGCGGGCTGCGGCCGGACGCCCAGCGGCCCTCCTACGGCTTGGCCGAGGCGACGGTGTTCGTGACCGCCGCGGCGGGGCCCGCGACCACCGGGTTCGATCGCGCCGCGCTCGCCCGAGGACGCGCGGTCCGCCAGGACGACCCGGAGCGGGCGAGCGTGCTGGTCGACTGCGGCGGCGCGGTCGACCAGCACCTCGCGATCGTCGACCCGGTCACCGGCGAGCCGGTCGACGATGACCGGGTCGGCGAGGTGTGGGTGTGCGGGGAGAACGTCTCGCCGGGCTACTGGTCCGGCGGCGACGGGTTCGGCGCCCGGCTCGACGCCCCCGATCTGCCGACCGGCCCGTGGCTGCGCACCGGTGACCTGGGCGTGCTGAGGGACGGCCGGTTGTACGTGGTGGGCCGGATCAAGGACCTGATCGTCATCGACGGCCGCAACCACTACCCGCAGGACGTCGAGGCGGTCGTGGCGGAGGCCGACGACGTGATCCGGCGTGGCCACGTCGCCGCGTTCGCCGTGCCCTCCGCCGACGGCGAGGCGATGGTCGTGGTCGCCGAACGATCCTCGAAGGTGCCGCGCGAGGCCGTCGACCACGCCCGTGTCCGGGCCCGCGTGCGTGCCGCCGTGTCCCGGCACCACGACGTGCGGGTGCGTGACGTGCTGGTGGTCGAACCGGGCTCGGTGCCCAGGACCTCCAGCGGCAAGCTCTCGCGCGCCGCCTGCCGGTCGCAGTACCTCGCCGGCCTGCTGCCCGCCTCATGACGCGCTCGATGACGGCCTCAGGACGACGCCTCTTAAAGAGGTCCCCGCCCAGGGGACCCCTGTTCTTGATTCTACCGACGGGGTCCGACAATTCCGGGAGAAGTGATGTTGCGCGTGCTGCTGCTGGCCCTGTCCGCCGTCGCCCTCGTGGTCGTCCCCGCGCAGGCCACGCCCGTCGCGGCCGACGACGGGGCGCTGGTCGTCGGTGAGAGGTGGCTCGACGCCCGGACCGTCGACCTCACCGTGTCCTCGCCCGCGATCGGCGGCCACGTCCCGGTCCGCGTCCTCACCCCACCCGGCTGGTCGCCGACCGCGTCGCGCACGTGGCCGGTCCTCTACCTCCTGCAAGGCGTGGGCGACGACTACACCTCGTGGACCAGGGAAACCGACGTCGAAGAGCTCAGTGCGTCCCACGACGTCCTCGTCGTGATGCCCGACGGCGGGCGCGCCGGCTGGTACACCGACTGGTGGAACGGCGGACGCGGTGGCACGCCCAGGTGGGAGACCTTCCACACCGGTGAACTGCCGCAACTGGTCGAGCGGAACTACCGGGGTGGCACGGCACGCGCGATCGCCGGGCTGTCTGCGGGCGGCACGGGCGCGTTCGGGTACGCGGCCAAGCACCCCGGCATGTTCCGCGCCGCCGCCTCCTACAGCGGCCTGCTGTCCACGCAGTTCGTCGGCGTGCCCCAGTTCATCTACACCACGATCCTGCGCGAAGGCCTCGACCCGTACGGGCCGTGGGGCCGCGAGTCGCTGGCGCCCGCCGTCTGGGCGGCGCACAACCCCAGGCAGTTGGCGGCCAACCTGCGCGGCACCGCGCTCTACGTGTCCTACGGCAACGGGTTCAAGGGCGCGCTCGACACCGACTGGTGGTCCTACGACCCGTTCGAGACGATCGTGGGCACCACCTCACCGGACTTCGTGGCCAGGGTGCGTTCGCTGGGCATCCCGGTCACGGTCAACGCCTACGGCGGCGGCACGCACACCTGGAAGTACTGGCAACGGGAGCTGCGGGCGTCCTGGCCGGTGCTGATGACCGCGCTGGCGTGAACCGCACCCTGCCGGTCGTGCTGGTGGCCTGCTTCGCGGCCTTCGTCACGGCCCTGGACAACAGCGTCCTGATGGTCGCCCTGCCGACCATCGGCCGCGACCTCGGCCTGTCCACGAACGACCTCCAGTGGGCCGTGGTCGGCTACATGCTGGTGTTCGCGAGCCTCATGGTCGCGGCGGGCGCGGTCGGCGACCGGTTCGGGCACCGCCGGGTGCTGCTGGTGGGGCTGCTCGGGTTCGCCGCCGCGTCCCTGGGCTGCGGCACGTCGGACTCCGGGTGGGCGTTGGCGTCGTGGCGGGCGGCGCAGGGCGCGGCGGCGGCGGCGATCGTGCCGACCGGGTTGGCCGTCCTGCGGACCTGCCTGGACGAGGCACGCCGCCGGACGGGGATCGTGGCGTGGACCGGCGCGTTGGCGGTGGCGCTCGCGGTCGGCCCCGCGCTGGGCGGTCTGCTGAGCGAGGCGGCGCACTGGCGGTGGATCTTCCTCGGCAACGTGCCCGCGTGCGTGGCGGTGGCCGTCCTGGCGTACGTGGCACTGCCCTCCCGGCGGGTCGTGCGGCCGACTCCATTGCCGATCCGGTCCACGGCGGCGTTGACCGCGGCCGTGTTCACGGTGGCCGCGACCGTGCTGAGCGTCGGCGGCGAAGGCCCGGTGGCGGCGCTGGCCGCGTTGTCCGGTGCGGCGTGCCTGCTGTTCGTGTCAGTGGAGCGGTCGGCCGCGCACCCGTTGTTCGCCGCCGGGACGGCCCGGCCGGTCTTCGTCGGCGGCACGGTCGCGCAGGCGTTGTGGGGCCTGGCGGTCAGCGGGATGTTGTTCGTGCTGCCGCTGCACCTGCACCGCGCCGAGGGCTTCACCCCGCTGGGCACCGGCCTGTTCTTCGTGCCCGCCGCGCTGGCCGTGATCGCGGGCGCGCCGGTCGTGCCGGCCCTGGTCGGGCGGCTCGGGCCGTGGCGGACGGCGGCGTGCGGGCTCGCGGCGGTGACGTCCGGGCTGGCGGTGATGCCGTTCGGGGGCCCGCCGGTGCTGCTCGCGTGCCTGGTGGTGATCGGTTTCGGCTCGGCGCTGACCACCCCGCTGACCACGGTCGTGCTGGACGTGGCGGCGGAGCGGACCGCGGGCGTCGCGGCGGCGACCGTCACCGCGAGCCGTGAACTGGCGGGCGGGTTCGGCGTGGCGGTCGTCGGCCTGGCGTTCACCGCGTCCGGGCACGTCGCCGCTCTCGTCGTCGCCACCGGCGTGGTCGCGGTCGCGTTGGGCATCACCATCGCCCTCGACCTGGCCCACCCGCGAGTCCGGCCGACCCCGACGGCGGCTCGCGGGCGGCGTGACGATCGCCGCACGTGATCGGCCCGTCGCCGCCGGTGCGAGGATCGGGGGCATGGGAACCACCGCGCTGGTGCTGCCGCTCGCCGATCCCGGCGCCGACCTGGAGACCGTCGGCGGCAAGGGCGCCTCGCTGGCCAGGCTGGCCGCCGCCGGCCTGCCCGTGCCGGACGGCTTCCACCTGACCACGCACGCCTACCGCCGGTTCACCGCCGGTCTCGACGTGGAGATCCGTGCGGGGCAGTCGGACGAGGACGCGATCGCCGCCGCCTTCGAACGCCGCGACGTGCCCGACGACATCGCCGAGGCCATCCGTGCGGCCCTGCCGCCCGGGCCGGTGGCGGTGCGGTCGTCGGCGACCGCCGAGGACCTGCCGGACCTGTCGTTCGCGGGCCAGCACGACACGTTCCTCGACGTGTCCGGGGACGACGTGCTCGACGCGGTCAAGCGGTGCTGGGCGTCGCTGTGGACGGCACGCGCCATCGCCTACCGCGCCCGCAACGGCATCACCGACGTGGCGCTCGCGGTGGTGGTGCAGCGGATGGTCCCGGCGGACGCGGCCGGTGTGCTGTTCACCGCCAACCCGGTCACCGGCTCGCGGACCGAGACGGTCGTCAACGCCGCGCCCGGCCTCGGCGAGGCCCTGGTCGGCGGCACGGTCACCCCCGACGAGTACGTGGTGTCCGCCGACGGCGTGGTGCGCCGGTCGGGTGGTTCGCTGCTGTCCGACGCGCGGGTGCGGGAGCTGGCCGGGCTCGGCGCGCGGATCCAGGACCTCCACGGCGTGCCGGTGGACGTCGAGTGGGCCGTGGCCGGCGGTCGGATCGCCGTGTTGCAGGCCCGCCCGATCACCGCGTTGCCCGAGGTCTGGAACGACACCCTGCGCGGCGACTACCTGTGGACGTGCGCCAACCTGCGCGAAGCCGTGCCGAGCGTGATGACGCCCGCGACGTGGTCGTTGGCCCGAGGTGCTCGCGCAGCCGCCGATCGCCGGGCACCCGACCGCGGGCAACATCGGCGGCCGGTTCTACCTCAACCTCAGCGCCGCGCTGGCGGTCGGCCGGGCGCTCGGCCTCGGCGGGTTCGCCCTCCGGGCCGTCGAGCAGTACTTCGGCCGCATCCCGGCGGGCGTGCGGGTGCCGCCGCTGCCGCTGTCACGCCTGGCCGTGCTGCGCGCGGCGGTCGGCGCGGCGCTGCCGTTCCTCCGGCAGGGCCGGGAGTTCCGGGCCAGGATCGACGGCCTGCTGGCGTCCGCCCCGGGTCGGGCCGACCGGCTGCGCGCCGCCTTCCGGGCCGCCACGACGCCCGCCGGGCTGCTCGCGCTGTGGGAGTCCGATGTGGACGAGCTGCTGCACGTGGACGCCAGGGTGTTCGACGCGGGCGCGCGCACCGGCTCGACGTCGTCGGTCAGGGTCCGCCGCCGGTTGGTGGAGTTGGTGGGGGAGGACGACACCACCGCGTTGCTGACCGGCGCGCACGGTACGGCGGGCGAGTTGGAGAGCCTGGGCCCGGTGCTGGGTCTGGCGCGGCTGCGCCGCGGCGAGATCACCCGCGAGGAGTACGTCCGGCAGCACGGGCACCGGTTCGCCGACGAGTTCGAGGTGTCGGCGCCCCGCCCGGCCGAGGATCCGGCCTGGCCCCACCCGGGCGACCTCGGCGTCGACCCCGACGAGCTGTTGGCCCGGCAGGCGGCCGTGCGCGACGCGGCGTGGGAACGGCTGCGCGCGGCCCACCCCGGCAAGGCGGCGCGGCTGCGCCGCCAGGTGGACGCGCTCGCCGCGCGAGCCCGCGAACGGGAACGGGCCCGGTCGGAGTTCGCCCGGACGTTCGCCGTGCTGCGGGCCTTTCTGGTGCGGGCCGGCGAGGTGACCGGGCACGGCGACGCCCTGTTCTTCCTGCCGATCCAGGACACCGTGCGGGTCCTGGCGGGTGAAGAGTCGCCGTTGGCGTCGGTGCCCGCACGCCGTGCCGCGTACGACCGCTACCGCGCGCTGCCGCCGTACCCGACGGTGATCCGGGGCCGGTTCGACCCGGAGGCCTGGGCCGCGGACCCGGACCGCAGGTCGGACGTCCACGACGCGGCCGCGGCACCTCTCGGCGACGCCGTGTCCGGGTTCCCCGGCGCGGCGGGCGTCGTGGAGGGCGTGGCGCGGGTGATCCACGACGTCGCCGACGGCGAGGCCCTCCAACGGGGCGAGGTCCTGGTCACCACGGTGACCAACATCGGCTGGACACCGCTGTTCCCGCGCGCCGCCGCCGTGGTGACCGACGTCGGCGCGCCGCTGTCGCACGCCGCGATCGTCGCGCGCGAGCTGGGCATCCCCGCCGTCGTCGGCTGCGGCAACGCCACCACCCGCATCAAGACCGGCGACCGCCTCCGCGTGGACGGCGGACGCGGCACCGTGACCGTGCTGGACGCCCCGCTCCCGCCGGGGTAGCCGCCCGGTCGAGCGACCGTTGCGGCAGGCGGAGTATTCCGCTGGGGTGACGGAATCGTTACAGTCGGTTTCTGGGAACGCTCCCAGAAACGACAACGAAGGGGTTGTTGTGCGAAATCTTCTGGCGGCGGTGGCCGCTGTGGTGTCGATAGCCGGGTTGGTGGTGATCGGCGGGGCCAGCACCGCGGGTGCGGCTCCCGTCTGCGCCGTGGACTACAAGCTCAACCAGTGGTCCACCGGGTTCACCGCCAACGTGACCGTGACCAACCAGTCCGCTCCGGTCACCTCGTGGAAGCTCAGCTGGACGTTCGCCGGCAACCAGGCGATCAGCTCCGGGTGGAGCGCCGACGTGAAGCAGTCCGGCGCGCAGGTGACGGCATCGAGCATGCCGTGGAACGGCACGTTGGCCACGGGCGCGAGCGCCCAGTTCGGGTTCCAGGCCACCTACAGCGGCACGAACGCGGCACCGACCGACTTCGCGTTCAACGGCGTCTCGTGCAGTGGTGACGGTCCGACGAGCACCACCACCACCACGACCACTACTACTACGACCACCACGACGACGACATCGGAAGTGCCGGTCGACTGTGGCACCGCGCTGCTGTGCGACGACTTCGAACAGCAGACCGGATCCGCCCCGTCGGGCCGTTGGACGGTCGGCGCGGCCAACTGCACCGGCCAGGGCACGGTCGCCATCGACAACTCGGTCGCGCACAGCGGCTCGAAGTCGGTGCGGGTCAACGGCGCGTCGGGCTACTGCAACCACATCTTCTTCGGCACCCCGGTGACCGGGTCGGCCACCGTGCACGGCCGGTTCTACGTCCGCCACACCACGGCGCTGCCGCAGCAGCACGTGACGTTCATGGCGATGAAGGACTCCGCCGACGGCGGCAAGGACCTGCGGATGGGCGGCCAGGGCGCGGCGTTGCAGTGGAACCGCGAGTCCGACGACGCCACCCTGCCCGAGCAGAGCCCGGTGGGCGTGTCCAAGAGCAAGCCGCTGCCCACCGGCCAGTGGAACTGCGTGCAGTTCACCGTCGACCCGGCGGGTCGGCTCTCCACCTCGTTGAACGGCGCGGTGGTCGAGGGCCTGGTGGCCGACGGCGTGCCGACGGCCGACGTCGACGCGCAGTGGCTGCGCAAGACCAACTGGCGGCCCGCGGTCACCGACCTGCGGTTGGGCTGGGAGAGCTACGGCGACGGCGCGAACACCCTCTGGTACGACGACGTCGTGGTCGGCAGGTCCCCGATCGCCTGCTGACCGGCGGGGGAGGGCGGGCGTGCGCCCGCCCTCCCCACACTCGTGATCAGGCCGCGTTCACCGAGACGTCGTCCAGCACGAACGAGGTCTGGTAGGACCAGTCCTCCGTGCCGGTGAAGCTCAGCGTGACGCTCTGGCCCGCGTAGGCGCCCAGGCTGAAGGTGCGCACCTGGTAGCCCGACGGGTTGAGGTTGGTGTAGGTCGCCAGGGTGGTCGCGCCCGCCTTGACCGTGAAGGTGTCGAACACCTCCGGCTCGTACTCCTCGGTGCTGATCTTCAGCCACAGCGACAGGGTGGTGTTGGCGCAGCCCGCCGGGACGGTGACGGTCTGGGTCAGCGTCTCGGTGTTGCTGTAGCCGTAGCCGCTGATCCAGGAGGAGCGGGAGCCGGAGCGCGGCGCGCCCTCGCCGGTCCACGCGGCGATGGTGTGGGTGGCGTTCGACCAGCCGGTGGTGCCGCTCTCGAAGCCGCCGTTGACCAGCTTCTCACCGGGCGCCGCGCACGAGCCGCCGGGCGGGTTGACAATCCAGGTGAACGTGGTGCCCGCCGACTTGCCCGCGCTGTCGGTCGCCGTGGCGGTCACGGTGTAGGTGCCGGCGGTGGTGGGCGTGCCGGAGATCAGGCCGGTGGCCGCGGCGAGCGTCAGGCCGGGCGGCAGGCCGATGGCCGACCACGTGTACGGCGGCGTGCCGCCGGAGGCCTTCAGCTGGAGGCTGGTGGGAGTGCCGACGGCGCCGGTCTGGTTGCCCGGCGGGGTGACCGACGGGTTACCGGGGACGGGGCCGCCGGTGTTGACGAACAGCAGCTGGTTCGGCGAGCCGGTGCCCGGGCTGGTGATCTTGTTCGGGGTGGCGTTGCCGATCATCGCGCTCGCGACCTGCGCGGGCGTCAACGAGGGGGTGGCGCCGAGCAGGACCGCCGCACCGCCCGCCACGTGCGGCGCCGCCATGGACGTGCCGCTGATGGTGTTGGTGGCGGTGTCGTTGGTCATCCACGCCGAGGTGATGTTCTGGCCCGGCGCGAAGATGTCGGTGCACGTGCCGAAGTTCGAGAACGAGGCGCGCGCGTCGGTGTTGGTGGAGGCGTTGACGGTGATCGCCTCGGCGACGCGGGCCGGGGTGAAGTTGCACGCGTTGGCGTTCGAGTTGCCCGACGCGATCGCGTAGGTGACGCCGTCGGCGATGGAGTTGCGGACCGCGGTCTCGCCGGTCGGGTCGCTGCCCTGGCCCCCGAGGCTCATGTTCGCCACGGCCGGGCCGGAGGTGTGGTGGCCGGTGACCCAGTCGATGCCCGCGGCGACGCCGGCGAACGAGCCGGAGCCTGCGCAGTTGAGCACCTTGACCGCGATGAGCCGCACGCCCTTGGCCACGCCGTAGGAGGTGCCGCCGACGGTGCCGGCGACGTGGGTGCCGTGGCCGTTGCAGTCGGTGTTGTTGGTGTCGACGGTGTTGGTGCCCCAGGTGGCCCGGCCGCCGAAGTCGGTGTGGGTGGTCCGGATACCGGTGTCGATGATGTAGGCGGTGACGCCGGTGCCGTCGTTGGGGTAGGTGTAGGACGAGTCCAGCGGCAGGTCGCGCTGGTCGATCCGGTCCAGGCCCCACGACGGCGGGTTCGGCTGCGTCCCGGTCGCCTCGACCTCGCCGTTCTGCTGGACGTAGGCCACGCCGGGCTCGGCGGCCAGGCGGCGCGCGTCCTTCTCGGACAGCGTGCCCGCGAAGCCCTGGAGCGCGTGGCGGTAGGTGAAGTCGACCTTGGCGTCGTACTTGGCGCTGAGGTCGGCGGTGAGCGCGTCGACGCTCTGGGTGGACAGCTCGTTGTAGACGACGATGTAGCTGTCCTTGATGGCGGTCGGGTTGGTCGTGCCGAGGATGTCGCCTTCGGCCGCGGCGGGTGTGGCGCCGGTGGCCAGCGCCGTGGCCGTCACCGCGACCGTGGCTAACGCGATCAGGGCTCGTCTGGATCCGCGAACGTCTCCCATTGCAGGGTTCTCCCTCATGCAGGGTTTCCGGCAGACCCGAGAGCGGCACGGGTCGGCCGGGGAGCGGAGGTTCTGCGATCACGTTCGCGCGGACGTGATCGGCAACATTAGAGGAGTGCTCGGGGCCGGACAATCGGCCGGCAGTAGGAACGACCTGCGGTATTCCGAACGACGTACCGGCCCCGATGGGGTGACCCCCGCCCCACTGGTCAAACGTCTCGATAACTTCAGTGTTGATTAAAACCAGCTCTTCCTCCGGTGTGGACGTCAGCACCGGAGGAAGAGCCCCTCAAAACCGCCAGGACGGTCAGGCGCCCACGTAGGTCCGGAGGTGTTGGGCGGTCAGGGTGGAGGCGTTCTCGACCAGTTCGGCCGGGGTGCCGGTGAAGACGATCCGCCCGCCGTCGTGGCCGGCGCCGGGACCGAGGTCGATGATCCAGTCGGCGTGCGCCATGACGGCCTGGTGGTGCTCGATCACGATGACGGTGTTGCCGTCGTCCACGAGTCGGTCGAGCAGGGCGAGCAGCTGGTCGACGTCGGCGAGGTGCAGGCCGGTGGTGGGCTCGTCCAGGATGTAGGTGGACGCCTTCTCGGCCATGTGGATGGCGAGCTTGAGCCGTTGCCGCTCGCCGCCGGACAGGGTGGTGAGGGGTTGGCCGAGGGAGAGGTAGCCGAGGCCGACGTCGACGAGCCGGTCGAGGATGGCCTTGGCCTGCTTCTCGGTGAAGAAGTCGCGGGCCTCGGTGACGGACATGCCGAGGACCTCGCTGATGTTGCGGCCGCGCAGGGTGTGGGTGAGGACTTCGGCGGTGAACCGCTTGCCCTCGCACTCCTCGCAGACGGTGGCGACGCCGGCCATCATCGCGAGGTCGGTGTAGACGAGGCCGATGCCCTTGCACTTGGGGCAGGCGCCTTCGGAGTTGGCGCTGAACAGGGCGGCCTTGACGCCGTTGGCCTTGGCGAAGGCGGTGCGGATGGGGTCGAGCAGGCCGGTGTAGGTGGCGGGGTTGGAGCGTCGTGAGCCGCGGATGGGCGCCTGGTCGACGGTGACGACGTCGTCGCGGCGGGCGAGGGAGCCGTGGATGAGGGAGCTCTTGCCGGATCCGGCGACGCCGGTGACGACGGTGAGGACGCCGAGGGGGATGTCGACGTCGACGTCCTTGAGGTTGTGCAGGGTGGCGCCGGTGATGGGGAGTCGGCCGGTGGGTGTGCGGACGTGGTCGCGGAGTCGGGCGCGGTGGTCGAGGTGGCGGCCGGTGAGGGTGTCGGAGGCGCGGAGTTCGGGGACGGTGCCGGTGAAGGTGATGTGGCCGCCGTTGACGCCGGCGCCGGGGCCGAGGTCGATGACGTGGTCGGCGATGCGGATGGTCTCGGGTTTGTGCTCGACCACCAGGACGGTGTTGCCCTTGTCGCGCAGGCGGAGCAGGAGGTCGTTCATGCGTTGGATGTCGTGGGGGTGCAGGCCGATGGTGGGTTCGTCGAAGACGTAGGTGACGTCGGTGAGGGCGGAGCCGACGTGGCGGACCATCTTGACGCGTTGGGCCTCGCCGCCGGAGAGGGTGGCGGCGGGTCGGTCGAGGCTGAGGTAGCCCAGGCCGATCTCGACGAGGTTGTCGAGGAGTTCTTTCAGGGTGGTGAGCATGGGGCCGACGGAGGGGTCGGTGATCTTGGCGACCCAGTCGGCGAGGTCGCTGATCTGCATGGTGGAGCAGTCGGCGATGTTCCGGCCGTCGATCTTGGCGGAGAGGGCGGCGGCGTTGAGGCGGGCGCCGTGGCAGTCGGGGCACTGGGTGAAGGTGACGGCGCGGTCGACGAAGGCGCGGATGTGGGGTTGCATGGATTCTCGGTCTTTGCCGAGGTAGAGGCGTTGGACCTTGACCAGGAGGCCTTCGTAGGTGACGTTGGTCTTGCCGATTTTGACCTTGGTGGTTTCCCGGTGGAGGAAGGCGTCCCATTCTTCGTCGGTGAAGTCCAGGAGTTTTTTGTCGGGGTCGTAGAAGCCTGATTGGACGTAGGTCTGGACGTACCAGTTGTCGACGGTGAAGCCGGGGATGGTGATGGCGCCCTCGGTGAGGGACTTGGTGCGGTCGATGAGTTGGTCGACGTCGACGGTGGAGACCCGGCCGAGGCCTTCGCAGGTGGGGCACATGCCTTCGGGGAGGTTGAAGCTGAAGGCGCCGGAGGTGCCGACGTGGGGTTGGCCGAGGCGGCTGAAGAGGATGCGGAGCATGGTGTGGGCGTCGGTGGCGGTGCCGACGGTGGAGCGCGAGTTGGCGCCCATGCGTTCCTGGTCGACGATGATGGCGGCGCTGAGGTTGCGCAGGGCGTCGACGTCGGGTCGGCCGAGGTTGGGCATGAAGGACTGGATGAACGCGGTGTAGGTCTCGTTGATGAGTCGTTGGGACTCGGCGGCGATGGTGCCGAAGACGAGGGAGGACTTGCCGGAGCCGGAGACGCCGGTGAAGACGGTGAGTCGTCGTTTGGGGATGTCGACGGAGATGTCGGCGAGGTTGTTCTCCCTGGCGCCGCGTACTTGGATGACGTCGTGGCTGTCTGCTGGTGCGGCCATCGCCTGGCTTCCCCCTGGTTTGTTTATGTCGTAAGGTGACGGGCGGCACGTTACTTTACGGTGTAAGGGGCGGCAAGTGGCGGTGTTCGCCGGGCAGGGTGACGCGGGTCGGTCGATGCGGTTGTTGTGGCGTGCGCCCGGTGGGGGTTCGGGGGCGGGGCTGAGTGTGGACGCGATCGTGGACGCGGCGATCGAGGTGGCTGATCGGGACGGCATGGCGGCGTTGTCGATGCGTGCGGTGGGGGAGCGGTTGGGGCGTTCGGCGATGGCGTTGTACACGTACGTGCCGAGCAAGGCCGAGTTGCTGGATCTGATGTACGACCGGGTGTTGGGGGAGTTGCCGACGGAGTACTCGCTGGAGGGCGGGTGGCGGCCGGCGTTGCGGGCGTGGGCGGAGGACGCGCGGGTGTTCTTCCTGGCCCACCCGTGGGTGTTGCAGGTGTCGCAGGCGCGGCCGGTGTTGGGGCCGAACGAGTTCGCGATGCTGGAGGCGTTGGTGCGGATCCTGTGGTCGACGGGGTTGCGGTCGTCGGTGTTGCGGGGCGTGGTGGGTGCGGTGGTGCAGTTCGTGCGGGGAGCGGCGGGGGTGATCGCGGAGTCTCGGCGGGCGGCGCGGGAGACGGGGATGACGGATGAGGAGTGGTGGTTCGCGCGGGCGGGGGTGTTCGAGGAGGTGGCGCCGGATTTCGCGGAGCGGTTCCCGTTGTCGGCGGTGATCGGTGCGGAGGAGCCGCCCGCGGTGGAGGGGGATGAGTGCGTGCCGTACCTGGAGCGGGATGCGGTGCGGAATTTCGTGACGGGGTTGGACGTGTTGTTGGACGGGGTGGAGGCGGCGGTGGCGCGGGCGGGTGGGGGCTGACCTGTCGGTGGTCGTGGTGGGTGGGGCCGGTGGTGGGTGGGATACGGTGTGGCGGTTCGCGCGGATCGGGGAGGTGAGACCCATTTCTGCTGGTGCACATCGGGTCGCCTCCGGCCGCGTCGTGGTGGGGTGAGGCGCCCGCGGTTTCTCGCGAGAGGCGTTGCGCGGTCCATGGGTGTCGATGTCGGTGTTGTGGTCGCGCGGTTGCGTGCGGCGGGGTGTGTGTTCGCGGAGGACGAGGCGCGGTTGTTGGTGGCCGCGGCGCGTGGTCCGGAGGAGTTGGAGTCGTTGACGGCGCGGCGGGTGGCCGGGTTGCCGTTGGAGCACGTGGTGGGGTGGGCGGAGTTCTGCGGGTTGCGGGTGGTGGTGGGGCCGGGGGTGTTCGTGCCGCGTCGGCGCACGGAGTTCTTGGTGCGGGTGGCGGTGGGTGTGGCGCGGCCGGGTGCGGTGGTGGTGGACCTGTGTTGTGGTTCGGGTGCGGTGGGTGCCGCGGTGGCGGATCGGGTGGCGGGGGTGGAGTTGCACGCGGTGGACGTGGATCCGGTGGCGGTGCGGTGCGCTCGTCGCAACGTGGGTGCGGGTCGGGTGTACGAGGGTGATCTTTACGGGCCGTTGCCGGTGTCGTTGGTGGGGCGGGTGGGTGTCCTGGTGGCGAACGCGCCCTATGTGCCGACCGGGGCGATCGGGTTGATGCCGCCGGAGGCGCGGGAGCACGAGCCGCGGGTGGCGTTGGACGGTGGGGCGGACGGTCTCGACGTGCAGCGGCGGGTGATCGCGGGTGCGGCGCGGTGGTTGGCGCCGGGTGGGCGGTTGTTGGTGGAGACGGGTGCGCGGCAGGCGTCGGGGACGGCGGAGGCGTTCGCGGCGGGTGGTCTGTGCGCGGAGGTCGTGTCGGACGAGGAGTTGTCGGCGACCGTGGTGATCGGTTCGGTGGTGGCGTAGCCGCTGGTCGCGCCGCCTGTCGAGGTCCGCGGTCCGGGGGACCCGGTCAGGGGTGGCGGGTGGTGTCCGCCGGCGGTTCGGTAGGCACGGCGATGCGGGCGCAGACGCGGCGGCCGTCGATGTCGAGGGTGGCGCCGGCTTTGCGCAGGGTCGTGAGGGCCGCGACGTTGTCGGTGGTGGTGTCCGCGACGATCGTGGTGACGCCGCGTCTGGGTGCTTCCTGCACGACGCGGCGCAGTGCGGCGAGGCCGATGCCGTTGCCGCGGGCGCAGCGGGCGACCCAGATGCCGGTCTCGCCCTTGGCGGTGAGGCGGACCATGCCGACGGTGCGGTCGTCCTCGACGATCTCGTAGGCGTCGTCCCGCATGCCGCGGTAGAACTCGCGGAACTCGTCGGACCGGTCGACCGTCCAGCCGGGCGGCATCACGTCGGCGGGGTCGGTGTCGGCCACCGCGAGGCCGAGCAGGCGTTCCACCGCTTCGTCGTCCAACCTCCGCAACACGATCATCTCACCAGCTCCTTCTCCAACGGGGTCCGGAAGCGGGGGATCACGCGCGCCCCGCCGATCCAGGACGTCAACCGGTCCGCTTCCCGGCCGATCGCCGCCCGTGCGTCCGCGCCCACGTCCTCGAAGAGTTCCCACACGAGTCCGCCGTCGGCGCGTTGGGCCCACCCGCCGACGACCGCGCCGTTCCACCAGACGGTCGGTCCCACGTTGCCCGCGGTGTCGAACAGGCGTGGCCGGTGCCGGGCGGGGAGGTACCAGTCGCGAGCCTGCCACCCCATCGGGGTCGGATCCAGTGCCGGCAGCAGCGCCGCCCACGGCTCGGGGTCCTCGACCGGGTCGAGGTCGTCGGGCAGGGCGTGGCCGGTGCCGGTGGACAGCTCGACCGGGACGGCGCCGGCCGCGGCGAGGGCGGCGCGGGTGTGGCCGAGGTTCCAGCCGGTCCACCACTTGAGGTCGGCCTCGGTGCCGGGGCCGTAGGAGGCGAGCCAGCGGCGGGCGAGTTCGGCGCGGGCGTGGGCGGGGTCGACCTCCGGCCAGGGTGTGGCGGGCGCCCAGCGGAACTGGGTGCTCAGCCACGTGCCGAGGGGGCGGCCGCGGCGCATCCGGCCGTCGGCGGCCAGCACGCGGATGATGCGGCTGGACACGTTCTGGCGGGTCTCGTAGGGCTTGCCGGGTGCCACGAGGACCTGTTCGAGCAGGTCCGGGACGTCGCGGGTGAGTTCGACGGTGGTGGCCTCGCCGCGCAGCCGCAGTGCCTCCAGCGTGGCCTCCTCGACGTCGGCGAGGCGGGCGGCGTCCCAGCCGACGCCCTCGGCGAGGTAGGTCAGCAGCCGCTGCCGCTCCTTGGCGGCGATGGCCGCGCCCGCGGCGGCCTGCACGACCGGGGCCGTCGCGGCGGTGACGGCGAACATCGTGCGGCGCATGCACAGCAGCCGGACCAGGGTGTGCCGGTCGTAGAACGCGGCCTCGACCTCGGTCACCGACGGGTCGTCCAGGCGGGCGCACGCGGACAGGTAGACGGTGGCCGGGTCGGTGGCGTGCAGACCCACCACCGCGTCGACCACGTCCTCGACCGCGGCGGCGCGGGTGGCCAGCCGGTGTCGGCGGGCGAGGCGGGCCCGCCGGGCGGCGTCGTCGATCTTGGTGGGCGTCACCGGTCCATCCTGCGCGAACTACCCTGATCGCCGAAACCGGGGATGCGGAACCCGGATACCGCCGGACGAGGACGCGATGTCGGCAACACGGCTGCTGGTGCTCGGCGTGGTGCGCGGTTACGGGCGCGCCCACGGCTACCTGATCGGCAACGACCTGATGTCGTGGGGCGCGGGGGAGTGGGCCAACGTCAAGTGGGGCTCGATCTACCACGCGTTGAAGCAGCTCACGAAGGACGGCTGCCTGGCCGACCACGGCGTGCCGCCGGGCCGCACCGACTACGAGATCACCTCCCGGGGGGAGGCGGAGTACCGCGCGTTGCTGCGGGACGCGCTGCGCCGCCCGGAGACGCGGCCGGACCTGCTGGCCGCCGGGTTGGCGTTGCTGCCGTCGTTGTCGCGGGAGGAGGCGGTGGGTCTGCTCACCGAGCGGTTGGCGGCGTTGGAGGCGCGGCGTGACGCGGCCCGTGAGCAGGCGGCGCGGTGGCGCGAGCCGCCGCACGTGAAGGAGTTGTTCGGGCTGTGGGAGCACACGGCGGCCGGTGGTGCGCAGTGGACGCGGGGCCTGGTGCGGCGCCTCGAAGCGGGTGCCTATCCGATGGCGGGGGAGCCGGGATCGCCGGGTGCGCCGGGCAGCTGGGCTATACTCAAACTTGAGTAGCGAGGGGGAGTGCTGAACACAGGGTTGGAGCGGTACGCGGCCGTCTTCGAGGCCGCCGACCCGCCACGCACGTCCACGGTCACCTTCTACCCCGCCCAGGACCGGAACTCGGCGCCCGCGTCGGAGGGCACGCCACCCGACGCGGTGGGCGCGGACCGGCTCACCGTCGCCACCCCCGAGGGGACCAGGCGGACCGTCGCGGCCCTGCGGCTGCCGGTGGCCGAGGCCATCCCGCTGCTCAGCCGGGCCCGCCGCACCGCGCACGCCCACCCGGCCACCGCGTTCTGGGGCGCGGCCGTGGTGGTGGCGTTGCAGCTCGTCGCACGCGGCCGGGTGCGGCCCGCGGTCACCGACGGCGACTTCGACGCCTGGCTGCTGGGCCCGCTCGACGCCGCCGACCACGCCCGCGTGCGCGACCTGGCCGAGGCGATGCCCGCGCCCGCCCGCGCCGTCCCCCTGCCCGGACGCGACCCGCTCGAACTGCCCGACGCCGAACCGCTGCTGCGCGCGTTCCTCGACGCCGTCGCCGACACCATGCCGCGCGGCGCGGCGGCCGTGCACGCCGCCGGCGCGCCCGCGTTCGCCGCCGTCGCGCCCCAGCACGTGCCGCACCTGCGGGACTGGGCCGACCAGGGCGTGCGCATCTCGCTGCGGATCGAGGGCTTCGGCCCGTTCCGCGCGGTCGTGCAGGTGCACAGCCTGGCCGACCCGGCCCGCGTGGTGGACGCCGCCGAGCTGTGGTCCTCGGCCAACCAGCGGTCCCGGGCCGACGCCACGGTCGCGCTGCGCCGCGCCGCCCGCGCCTGGGCGCCGCTGGAACGGCTGCTCGACCAGCCGGTGCCCGACGAGGTCACCCTGCTGGACTCCGACGTGGAGCACCTGCTCACCACCGGCGCGGTGCGCCTGGCCGGCGCGGGCGTCGACGTGCACTGGCCCAAGGACCTGGTGCGCGACCTGTCCGCGAAGGTCGTCATCGGCGAACGCCCGGCCGACCGGCCCGCGTTCTTCGGCCCGGACCAGCTCACCTCCGTGGACTGGCGGCTCGCCCTGGGCGACGACCCGCTCACCCCCGACGAGCTGGACCAGCTGGCCGAGGCCACCCGGCCCGTCGTGCGGCTGCGCGACCGCTGGACCCTGGTCGACCCCGAACTCGCCCGCCGCGCCCGCGAGCGCGCCCTCAAGCCCGTCACCGCGATCGACGCGCTCGGCGCCGCCCTCACCGGCACCACCCGGATCGACGGCGTCGAGGTCGAGGTCGCCGCCACCGGCTGGCTCGACGAGCTCAAGTCCCGGCTCGCCGACCTCGACGCCGACCCGATCGCCCAGCCGCCCGCGCTGCGCGCCACCCTGCGCGACTACCAGCTGCACGGCCTGCGCTGGCTGGACCGGATGACCTCGCTCGGCCTGGGCGCGTGCCTGGCCGACGACATGGGCCTGGGCAAGACCATCACGTTGATCGCGCTGCACCTGCACCGCGACGACGGCCCTACCCTCGTGGTCTGCCCCGCGTCCCTGATGGGCAACTGGCAGCGCGAGATCGAACGCTTCGCGCCCGGTGTCCCGGTCCGCCGCTTCCACGGCCCCCGCCGCGAGGTCGCGCACGAGGGCTTCGTGCTCACCACCTACGGCACCATGCGCCTGGACGCCGACCGGCTCGCCGACGTCGGCTGGGGCATGGTCGTCGCCGACGAGGCCCAGCACGTGAAGAACCCCGCCTCCGACACCGCCAAGGCGTTGCGCCGCATCCCCGCCCGCGCCCGCGTCGCCCTCACCGGCACCCCGGTGGAGAACGCCCTGTCGGAGCTGTGGGCCATCCTCGACTGGACCACGCCCGGCCTGCTCGGCACCATGGCGCGGTTCAAGGCCCGCTGGGCCGGCCCCATCGAAACCGACCACGACCAGGAGGCCGCCCACCGGTTCGCCCGGCTCGTGCGGCCGTTCCTGCTGCGCCGCCGCAAGACCGACCCCGGCATCGCGCCCGAACTGCCGCCCAAGACCGAGACCGACCAGCCCGTCGCCCTCACCCGCGAACAGGCCGCGCTCTACGAGGCGGTCGTGCGGGAACTCATGGCCGAGGTCCGCGAGGCCGACGGCATCGCCCGCCGCGGCCGCGTCGTCAAGCTCCTCACCGGCCTCAAGCAGGTCTGCAACCACCCCGCCCAGTACCTCAAGGAGACCTCGCCGAAGCTCGCCGGCCGCTCGGGCAAGCTCGAACTGCTCGACGAACTGCTCGACACCATCCTCGCCGAGGACGGCGCCGTGCTCGTGTTCACCCAGTACGTCGCCATGGCGCGCCTCATCGAACGCCACCTCACCGGCCGCGGCATCACCTCGCAACTGCTGCACGGCGGCACACCCGTCCCCGCCCGCGAGGACATGGTGCGCCGCTTCCAGGACGGCGGGTGCCCGGTGTTCCTGCTCTCGCTCAAGGCCGCGGGCACCGGCCTGAACCTCACCCGCGCCGACCACGTCGTGCACTACGACCGGTGGTGGAACCCGGCCGTGGAGGACCAGGCCACCGACCGGGCCCACCGCATCGGCCAGACCCGGCCCGTGCAGGTCCACCGGCTCATCGCCGAGGGCACCATCGAGGACCGCATCGCCGCGATGCTGCGCGCCAAGCGCGATCTCGCCGACGCCGTCCTGGCCCGCGGCGACGCCGCGTTCACCGAACTGTCCGACGACGAACTCGGCAACCTGGTCGAACTCAGGAGCGGCACGTGAGCGACCGCGTCAAGGGCTTCCCGGCGTTCGGCAAGGGCGTGCGTCGCGCCCGCTCCTGGTGGGGCAAGGCGTGGTTGCAGGCCCTGGAGGACACCTCGCTGGACCAGGCGCCCCTGCGGCAGGGCCGCAAGTACGCCCACGCCGGGCTCGTCGGCACCATCACCGTCAGCCCCGGCCGCCTCGCCGCCACCGTCTACGACACCGAGGACACCTACCGGACCTCGGTCCACCTGACCCCGCTCACCGACGCCGAGTGGGACCGGTTCCTCGGCCAGATCGCCGCCAAGGCGGGCCACCTCGCCGCGCTGCTCGACCGCGAGATGCCCCGCGAACTGGCCGACGCCGCCGCCGACGCGGGCGTGCCGCTGCTGCCCGGCATCGGCGACCTCGACCCCGAGTGCACCTGCCCCGGCTGGGAACTGCCCTGCAAGCACGCCGCCGCGCTGTGCCACCAGGCGTCGTGGCTGCTCGACGCCGACCCGTGGGTGCTGCTGCTCCTGCGCGGCCGCGACCAGGACGAGGTCGTCGCCGGCGCCAGTCCCACCACCGGCGTCCTGGCCACCGCCGCCTACGTTCGACCCGTCGCCGACCTGCCCGACGACCCGCCACCGGCCGACCTGGGCCCACTGCCCGACTTCGAACCCGCACCCGGCCTGGACGTCGAGGTCCTGCGGCTGCTCGTCGCCGACGCCGCCGCCAAGGCCCGCGACGTCCTGGCCACCGGCCGGTGGCCCGCGCCCGACGACCGGCGCGACCACATCCGCATGGCCGCCGCCCACCCCGCGCTGCGCGACCGCCTCGACGCCGACCCCCGCGCCGTGCGCGCCTGGCAACAAGGCGGCGCGGCCGCCCTCGACGTCCTCGAACACCCCTGGACCCCCGGCCGGACCGACAACGCCCGCGCCCGCGCCGACTGGGCCCGCGGCGAACTCCCCGAACCCACCGTGTGGCGCAACCGTTGGACCGTCCACGACCGACAACTGCGCTACGGCCCCGACGGCCGCTGGTACCCCTACCGCGCCGCCGACGGCGACTGGTGGCCCACCGGCACGCCCCACCGCGACCCCACCGCCGCCCTCACCGACACCGACTGACCCCCACACCCGGCGAAAACGGGTTGGGGGTGCACGACCGATCCCGCTACGGTGACGCCCGTTGGCTGCCGGAGGGGGATGGACATGGCTTGCACGGTTCCCGGTGACGTCGCGACCGCTTCGACGCGGGAGCGCGCCACGCGCTGACCACGCTGCCGAACCGTTCGGCAGCCGCGTCGTCAGGCGCACTCCTCGCTTCGTGGCGGTTCCCGGGGTCACTTCCCGGCGACCTCCCCGGCCCGCTCTCGCGGTGCCCGGGGACCGGAACCGAACTCCACGAGGAGAACGACCGTGCAACCCACACCACGACCTCCCGCACAACCTCCCGGTCGTCCGCTCACCGCGGCCGAGGGCGGACCGAGCAAGGTCACCCGATCCGGCCAGACCACCAGGCGGCCGGCCCAACCCTGGACCCCCACCGTCCACGCACTGCTGCGCCACCTCGCGGACGCCGGGTTCACCGGCGCACCCCGCGTGGTCGGCGACGGTATCGACGCGGACGGCAACGAGGTCCTGACCTACCTCGGAGGTTCCGTCGTGCACCCGCACGCGTGGACCGACGAAGGGGTCTGGCACGCCGGCGCGCTGCTGCGCGCACTCCACACCGCCACCGCGGGCTTCCGGCCACCGCCCGGCGGCACGTGGCAGCCCTGGTGGATGCACGACGACACCGGTCCGGACACGGTGATCGGGCACTGCGACGCGGGCCCGTGGCACATCGTGGCCCGCGACGGGCTGCCCGTCGGGCTGATCGACTGGACCCTCGCCGGTCCGGTCGACCGACTCACCGAGGTCGCCGCCGCGACCTGGTGGAACGCCCAGCTGCACGACGACGACGTCGCCGAGCGCAACGGCCTGCCCGACGCGGCCCACCGCGCCCGGCAGGCGGGTCTGTTCCTGGACGGCTACGAACTCCCGCCGGGGGATCGGGCCGACCTGGTCGACCGGATGATCGAGACCGCCATCCGGGACTGCGCCGCCGAGGCCACCCGCGCGGGCATCACGCCGGAGTCGACCGACCCGGTGCCCCTGTGGGCGTTGGCCTGGCGGGCCCGGGCGGCCGGGTGGATGATCAGGCACCGGAGCACGCTCGACGGCGCCGTCCGGCGGTAGCCGGCCGACCCACCGGGTTCCACCACAGCTGTGGTACCACAGCTGTGGTGGAACCCGTCGTTCACGGCGGCGGGCCACCCGTGCCCGCCGCCACCGCCGCGGCCGTGACGCCAGAACCGGGCGGGGACCGCCCCTAGGTGATCACGCCCGGCATCACGGCGGCCGTCCGCTTGCGCCGCAACCACACCTTGCGCGAACCGTCCCCGAACAACAACGTCCGCGACAGCTCCCACCCGGCGAACTCCGCGTGGATCGCCAGCTGCGTGGTCGCCGTGCGACGGGAGACACCGGCCGGCAGCCGCAGCGGCCGGTACTCCCAGTCCCCGTCGACCACCCCATCGCCCATCATCCGATCACCTGCATCCCTGCGCCGTCCCCGGACGCGACGAACACGCGCCCGCTGCCTGGGTCAACCGCCACCGAGTCCGGCTGGCGGACCGCCGCGAACCGGTGCCGCTCCACCGGTTCCGCGCCCGCCACGTCGAACGCCACCACCTCGTTGCGCGCGGTGAGCGTGACCCACACCAGGTCGCGCGCCTCGTCGTAGGCCATCCCGTACGGCGCGCCCGGCACGGGGTAGCGCAGCCGCATGATCAACGGATCGGTGGAGAACGCCATCAGCTCACCGCCGCGCGTGTCCACCACCAGCACCCGGCCGAACCGGTCGGCCACCGCGTTCGTCGCGCCCTCGCCCGCCCGCAGCCCCGCACCGGGGCCGTCCGCCGCCGGGTCCAGGTCGAACACCGCGCTGCGCGGCCGGTCCAGCACCACCGCCGCGCCACCCACCGCGACCAGCCGGTCCGGGCTGGAGATGCCGCGCACCGCGTGCCCGTCGACCGACACCTGCCGCAGGTCGCGCTGCGCCACCAACGTCCGGCCGTCGACCCGGGCCACGTCCACCGGCGCGCCGTCCACCGCCTGCCGCGACGTCGACCCGTCGGGCCGCACCGTCACCACCGCCCCCGCCGGCACCACGGCCCGCACCTCGTCACCGTCGGCCACCAGCCGCTCCGCCGGACCGGGCAACGGCACCACCAGCGGGTCACCCAGCGTGTCCAGGGGGTACAGGGCCACCGACGGCGGATCTGCCACCGCCACCGCCACCCGGCCGCCCGCCACCACGACCGACGTCGCCCGCCCCAGCGGCAGCACCCGGCCCTGCGGCGGCACGGCCTGCTCCGGCGACTCGGCCGGCCGCGCGGGCTCCAGGGTGGCCGCCACCTGCAACGGATCGGCCGGGTTCTCCTCGGTCGCGCAGCCCGAGACCAACGCGACCCCGGTGAGCACTACCGCCGCCAGTCGGCGCAACGTCGGACCTCCCAGTCGACCCCGTTCAGCCCTCCCAGCATCCATCACCGAACCACCATCGTCACGCAGGGGGCGGGTGTTGTCGTTGGTCTGGGAAGGTGATAGTCGCGCTCCACCCGTACACCCCGCCCCGTCCCGACGACTATCCCAGGTGAACGGGGAGGCGTCGCGATGACCGTCGAGGAGCTGCGGAGCAGGCACGTGCGACTGCTGCGGGACCGTCGGGTGGCCGACCACCTCGACCCGCCGGCACCGCACGCCGACACCGCCGCGCGCTACCACACCTGGAACCAGGTGGCCGCCGAGCCGGTGCCGGGCAGGCTCGCGCGGCTGGTCGACGCGCGGGTGCGGCCCGCCGCCTACCGGCCCGCGCACCTGCACGAGCAGCAACGCACCCTCGACGCCGTGCAGCCCGAGGTGCTGCACCTGGCCCGCGCCGCCGGGTGGCGACCCACCGTCCCGGTGCTGGCGGGCGTGTTCCCCACCGGCACCCTCGACGGGCTCAGCGTCCCGGTGCCCGGCCGCGGCGTGCTCGTGCTGGTCGACACCTCGCTGCTGGACCTGCTCACGACCGTGCTGAAGATCATGACCGGGGCGCTGCCGAACTACGGCACCCCACCCCTGCTCACCACCGAGCAGGCGTCCTACGCGCTGGCCGAGGCCCTCAACGCCCACCTGTACGGCAACGGTGCGGTCCAGGCCCGGCGGCTGCCGGAGCTGTCCGGGCAACGCGCCGCGCTGGTCGCGCTGATGGCGCGGCGGGCGACCCAGTTCGTGCTGGCCCACGAGGTCGCGCACGTGCTGGCGGGCCACCTGCGGCACGCCCGCCGCCGCACCGACCCCGGCACGCCCGTCGGCCCCCTCGACGCCCAGTCCGTCGGCTGGGCCCGCGAGCACGAGGCCGACCGCGTCGCCGCCACGATCATGCTGCACAGCCTGGACGGCCTCGGCGCCCGCGAACTGGAGGCGCACGAGCCGTGCCTGGTCGGGGCGGTGCTGCTGGTGCTGTTCCTGCACGAGGTCACCGACCGGCTCGCCGACGAACTCGGCCTCGCCGTCCCGTTCGCGGGCAACCACCCGCCGCCCGTGCGGCGCATCCAGAGCCTCGTCGAACACCTCGCCGGCCGGGTCCGCACACCGCGCGCGCTCGACCTCGCCGCCGACGTCGCCACCTGGCTGGAAGCGCAGCTCGGCGGCGTGCGGGACTGGTTCCGGCTCGTCGACGAAGCCCTCGGCTGAGGCGTGTCGCCCCGCGAGGTCACCCGATCGGCCCCGCACCCACGACAGGCGGCGACGACCGCGCTTCCCGGTCGGGTGGTGCCGTTCACTCGGAGGTCTGGCAGGTGGTCGGCGCCCGTCGGCGTGCGGCACGCGGCTGGTGCGATCCGAGTGCGGGTAGCGGCCCGCACTCATCGAAGGAGGACCCTGTGGCCACGTACCAGACGGAGATCGGCACCGGTGGCGGCGGCTGGCAGCCCGACGCGGACCTGACCGTGCACATCACCAACCGCAAGGACGTCGTGCCCGACGGAGGGAGGCCGAGCACGGGCACCACCGTCAGCTGGAGCGGCGAGCAGGGCAACGGCAGCGTGACGTTCTTCGACAGCGGCGCCAGCTTCCAGGGCACCGCGCAGTTCCCCGGCGAAGGTCCGGTCGGCTACCGGGGCTCGTTCTCCGGCTGACCACCCCGCGACCGGGACGACACCGACGCCGAGAACCCCGACGCCGTGGGCCCCGACCCCGGCGCCGGGGTTCTCGGCCCGGTGAGGAACGGAGGCCGGCCCCCACCACGACCGTGAGGGCCGGCCGAGCCTCACGCCAGGCGGGCGACCTCGCCGGTGACGAGCTGGTAGCTCGCCGCGACCACCCGCACGCCGTGGTGCTGCACCGCCGTGCGGATCGTCACCGACCGCTCCAGCATCAACGACGCCACCCGCTTGGCCTGGTTGTCCACCGCCGCGGCCAGGAACCGCGCCTCGTCGGCGTCGGCCGGGGTGGACAGCACCGCCGGCTCGATCGACCGCACCAGCACGCTCACGTCACCCGACACCGCCGACCGGCCCCGCACCACGTCCACCGTGGCCGACACCGCGCCGCACTTCGCGTGCCCCAGCACCACCACCAGCGGTACACCCAGGTGCTCCACCGCGTACTCGATGCTGCCCAGCACGCTGTTGTCCAGCACCTCGCCCGCCGCGCGGATGGTGAACAGGTCGCCCAACCCGGTGTCGAACACCAGCTCCGGCGGCACCCGCGAGTCCGCGCAGCCCAGCACCACCGCGAACGGGTGCTGGCCGGCCACCAGGGACTCCCGCCACCGCAGCGACTCGTGCGGGTGGGTCTGGTGGCCGGTGACGAACCGGTGGTTGCCCTCCGCGAGCTTGCGCCACGCGCCTTCCGCGTCCAACGACGTGGCCTCCGGGGGAGGGGCCTTCCGGGGCGGGCCGCCGCCCTCGGCCGCCGCGGGCGCCCCGGCGGCCACGAAGGTCGCCGCGGTCCCGGCCGTGATGCCGAACAACCGACGCCGCGTCACCGCGGTCGGCTCACCACTCGTCTCAAGCACGAACCGAACCTAGACCCGACTGGACGCACAGTGTGACGCAGGGTCACAGAAGTCACAAAAACAGTCACCGAAAGTGACAATACGCCCAAGGTGGGCCATCGCGGCCCAACCGGACACAACGGCCCGAATCAGCCGAGGGGTCGTTCGGGGTACCCGAACTCGACCGCGCTCACGTCGTCCAACGCGGCCCGGATCGCCGGCGGCA
This sequence comes from Saccharothrix stipae, assembly GCF_054781895.1. Classification (NCBI taxonomy): domain Bacteria; kingdom Bacillati; phylum Actinomycetota; class Actinomycetes; order Pseudonocardiales; family Pseudonocardiaceae; genus Saccharothrix; species Saccharothrix stipae. Next base: position 163,416 of record NZ_BAAGTN010000001.1, read on the forward strand.
ACGTCAGCTCCTCCGCCGCCAACGACCCCAGCAACTGGCCGGTGTCGCGGGCGCCGACCACCGGCGCCACCACACCGGGCCGGTCCCGCACCCACGCCAGCGCCACGCACAACGCGTTCGTGCCCAACCCGTCCGCCGCCGTCGCCACCGCCTGCACGATCCGCGCCGCCCGCTCCGTGCGGTGCTGCTCCACGTACCCCGCGAAGTGCGCCGACGCGCCCCGCGAGTCCGACGGCGTGCCGTTGCGGTACTTCCCGGTCAGCACACCCCGCCCCAACGGCGCCCACGGCAGCAGGCCGATCCCGTGGTGCCGCGCCGCCGGCACCACCTCCCGCTCCACGCCCCGCTCCAGCAGCGAGTACTCCACCTGCGTGGACACCAGCGGCGTGTGCCCCGGCAGCGCCGCCGCCGTGCCCAGCTGCCACCCCGAGTAGTTCGACACCCCCGCGTAGCGGACCCGGCCCGACGCCACCGCCGCGTCCAGCGCCGACAACGTCTCCTCCAACGGCACGTTCGCGTCCCACGCGTGCAGCTGCCACAGGTCGACGTGCTCCACGCCCAACCGGCGCAGCGACCCGTCCAGCGCGTGCAGCAGCGCGCCCCGCGACGCGCCACCGCCGAACGGGCCGTCGTTGCGCCGCGCCACCGCCTTCGTCGCGATCACCAGCTCGTCGCGCGGCACCACCTCGCCCAGCAGACCGCCGAGGATCCGCTCGCTCTCGCCCTCCACGTACACGTCGGCGGTGTCCACCAGCGTGCCGCCCGCCTCGGCGAACGCCAGCAACTGGGTGGCCGCCTCGTCCGCGTCGGTGTCCCGGCCCCAGGTCATCGTGCCCAGGGCCATCCGGGAGACCCGGAGTCCGCTGCGCCCGAGGTATCGCTGTTCCACGCCGGGGAGCCTAAAGGGTGATCGTCTTTCCGGCGGGTCGTGGCACGCGCGGTGTCAAGGCCGAATCCCGTCACGATCGGGACACACCGGCCGCCGTCCCACCTGGCCAAGCAGGTTACCGACCGGTAGGGTCTGCGGTCGTGCGACTGGGACTGAACCTCGGGTACTGGGGCGCGGGCAACGACGCCGCGAACCTCGAACTGGCCAAGGAAGCCGACCGACTGGGCTACTCGGTGGTGTGGGCCGCCGAGGCCTACGGCTCCGACGCGCCCACCGTGCTGGCCTGGGTGGCCGCGCAGACCGAACGCGTCGACGTCGGCAGCGCGATCCTGCAGATCCCCGCGCGGACGCCGGCGATGACCGCGATGACCGCCGCCACCCTGGACTCCCTGTCGGGCGGCCGGTTCCGCCTCGGCCTGGGCGTGTCCGGCCCGCAGGTGTCGGAGGGGTGGCACGGCGTGCGGTTCGACAAGCCCCTGGGCCGCACCCGCGAGTACGTCGACATCGTCCGCGCCGCCCTGCGCCGCGACCGGCTGCGCTACGAGGGCGAGCACTACACGCTGCCGCTGCCCGACGGCCCCGGCAAGGCCCTCACCCTCACCGTGCACCCGGTGCGCGAGCACATCCCCGTCTACCTCGCCGCCGTCGGGCCGAAGAACGTCGAGCTCGCGGGCGAGATCGCCGACGGCTGGCTCGCGCTGTTCCTGTCGCCCGAGCACTCCGCCGACACCGTCGCCTCGCTCAAGGCGGGCCGCGCGAAGGCGGGCCGGACCCTCGACGGCTTCGACATCGCCGCCACCGTCCCCATGGTCGTCGGCGACGACTGGCGCGCCTGCGCCGACCGGATCCGCCCCTACGCCGCGCTCTACGTCGGCGGCATGGGCAGCAGGCAGAAGAACTTCTACAACGACAACGCCGCCCGCATGGGCTTCGCCGCCGAGGCCGCCGAGGTGCAGGACAAGTACCTGGCCAAGGACTACGACGGCGCCATGGCCGCGCTGCCCGTCGAGTTCCTCGACGGCACATCCCTGCTGGGCCCGAAGGACCGCATCGCCGACCGGATGCGCGCCTACGCCGAAGCAGGGGTCACCACGCTCACCCTTTCGCCCATGCTGCAAGATCTCGAGCAGGGGATCGCCGCGCTCCGCACGGCGACCGAAGCTCTGGATCTGGCAGGAGTGGGTAGTTGAGCTGGTTGCAGGCCCTCGTCCTAGGACTCGTCCAAGGACTCACGGAATTCCTGCCCATTTCCTCGTCGGCGCACGTCAGGATCGTCTCCACGCTGTTCTTCGGCAACGACGCGGGCGCGTCGTTCACCGCGGTCATCCAGCTGGGCACCGAGGTCGCGGTGCTGATCTACTTCGCCAAGGACATCGGCAACTTCATCGCCGCCTGGTTCCGCGGCCTGTTCAGCCGGGCCGCGCGCCAGACCCAGGACTACCGGATGGCCTGGTACGTGATCATCGGGTCCGTCCCGATCAGCGTGCTCGGCTACCTGTTCAAGGACGAGATCCGCTCCTCGTTCCGCAACCTGTGGATCACCGCCACCGTGCTCATCGTGTTCGGCCTGCTGCTCGGCCTGGCCGACCAGTTCGCCACGCACGTGCGCGACAAGCTCCAGCTCAAGGACGCCGTCGGCATGGGCCTGGCCCAGGCGCTGGCGCTGATCCCCGGCGTGTCCCGCTCCGGCGGGACCCTCACCGCGGGCCTGTTCCTCGGCCTGGACCGCGCCGCCGCCGCCCGCTACTCGTTCCTGCTGGCCCTGCCCGCGGTGTTCGGCGCCGGGTTGTTCAGCATCCCCGACGTGCTCGACCGCTCCGAGCCCAACGCCGCGTCCGTGCCGCAGATGATCGTCGCCACGGTCGTCGCGTTCGCCGTCGGCTACGCCACCATCGCCTGGCTGCTGCGCTACGTCTCCAAGCACAGCTACTCGGCGTTCGTGTGGTACCGGCTGCTGCTGGGCATCGTGCTGATGGGGCTGCTGTCCATGGGACTGCTCAACCCGGCATAGGGTGGCCCCGTGGCTACCGTGATCTTGCTGCGACACGCCCGCTCCACCGCCAACGGAGCGGGCGTCCTCGCGGGCCGCCAACCCGGCGTGCAGCTGTCCGACCGCGGCGAGGAACAGGCCGCGGCGCTGGTCACCCGGCTCGCGGGCGTGCCCGTCGCCGCCGTGGTGACCTCGCCGCTGCAACGCTGCCGGCAGACCCTCGCGCCCCTGCTCGCCGACCGCGGCCTCGACCCCGTGGTCGACCCAGACCTCGCCGAGGTCGACTACGGCCAGTGGACCGGCCGCGAGATCAAGGAACTGCTCTCCGAACCCCTGTGGTCGGTCGTGCAGCAGCACCCGTCCGCGGCGGTGTTCCCCGACGGGGAGGGCCTCGCCGCCGTCCAGTCCCGCGCGGTGGCCGCCATCAGGGCCCACGACGCCCGGATCACCGCCGAGCACGGCCCCGGCGCGGTGTGGCTGGCGTGCAGCCACGGCGACGTCATCAAGTCGGTGCTGGCCGACGCGCTCGGCGTCCACCTCGACGGGTTCCAGCGCATCGTGGTCGACCCCGCGTCGGTGTCGATCGTCCAGTACACCCAGACCCGGCCGTTCGTGCTGCGCGTGAACGACAACGGCGGCGACCTGTCCGGCCTCGCGCCCGCACCGGAGAAGGCGGAGCAGCCGCCGTCCTCCGACGCCGTCGTGGGCGGCACCACCGGCGCCTGAACCGGCGCTTGATCACGAGCCCGGTCCTCGGGCCGGCACGAACAGCGCGTGGCCCCCGGACAGTGCAGGGTAGTCCGGGGGCCACGGTGTGCTTGGCCGGGGCGGGCGGCCGCGTGAAGACGATCGTATGGGCGTCAAAGCGCAGGTGAACGCCCTCCTGCGGGCCCGGTTCCCGACGGGGCCGCGGCACCCGTGCAGGTCAGCGCGCGCGGCCCCGCACCGAAAACCGGCATAACCGCAGATCAACGCGGGTGGAAACATCTCGGAAACAAACCGCGCAAGCGGCCCGGCGCGCTAACCCGCTAGACCGTTCGGTTCAGGCCGGACGGACGTGACGTGTTAGAAGTTAACAACCCACCGTGCGCCCTTGATCACAGTCCGAGGCGGGTGACCGCGTTGTCCTCCAACGGGTTCGCCGTGCGGATGTAGCGGTGCACCGTGCGCGGGTTGGTCCAGCGGCCCTGCCGCATGATCTCCCGGTCGCTCGCCCCGCCCAACGCCGCCTGGGTGGCGAACCCCGCCCGCAACGAGTGCCCGCCGAACAGCGCCGGGTCCAACCCGGCCCGCTGCGCGTACCGCTTCACCACGTCCGACACCGCCCGGTCCGACATCGACCGACCGCCCAGCCGCCCGTGCCTGCTCACCGACGGGAACAGCGGGCCGCGCAACGGGCCCGGCCGGTAGGCGTGGCAGCGGTGCGTCGCCTCCGGGTCGCCCTCGCCCTCCAGCACCGCCCGCGGGTCCGGGGCGGTCAGCACGTCCGCCCAGTCCGCGAACGCGCACACCGGGCACGTCGGGCGCCGCGCGCCGCGGGGGAGCACCACCCGCTGGCGGTGCGCGCCGGTCTGGTCGGTCTTGGTGACGCCCAGCTCGACCAGCAGCAGCGGCTCGTGCGTGCGCGGGTCCACGTCCACCGTGACGTCCTCCAGCGCCACCGCCGCCAACTCGCTGCGCCGCAACGCCCCCGCGAACCCCACCAACAGCAGCAGCGCGTCCCGCCGCCGGGCCACGCCCGTCGGCCAGCCCGGCGGCGGCCGTTCGGCCAACAACGCCTCCAACGTGCCCAGCAGCACCGGCCGCTTGCGCCGCGGCTGCGCCTGCCGGGTGCGGCGCACACCGCGCAACGTCAACCGCACCACGTCCGACCGGGTGGGGGAGGGCAGGCCGCCGGCGGCGTGCACCGCGGCGATCGCGGCGGCCTTGCGCTCCAGCGTCGACGGGCCGAACGCGGGGGAGCCGTCGGCCTTCGTCGCGTTCGCGGCCACCGCCAGGTACACCGCGACGTCGACCGGGTCCGCGGGCAGCGCCACCCGACCTTCCGCCTCGCACCACGCGGCCCACGCCACCCAGTCCGAGCGGTAGGCGCGCAGGGTGTTCGCCGACTGCGCCGCCCGCAGGTACGTCGACAGGGCGTCGGCCTGCTCGGCGTCGAAGCGCCGTCGCACCTGCTCCAACGCGGCGAAGTCGACCAGGGGCCCGTGCGTCACGCGGTCGAGTTCCGCGCGCACCGGCTCCGGCAAGGTCACCACGTCACCCTAACACCGTCGATCCTCTTAATATCTTCAGTGTGAATTAATAGACCACTTGACCCGGGTCGCTACTATGCGAAATCGTGCGCGCCCTACAACACCCGGACGTGGAGGACATGCGCCTCGCCACCGTGCTGAGCGCGCTGGCGGATCCCGTTCGGCTGCGGATCGTGGCCGAGCTCGCACGATCGGGTGGGATCGTCTGCGGGCAGTTCGACGTGCCGGTCAGCATGTCGACGTTGTCGCATCACCTGAAAGTGCTCCGCGAGGCCGGGGTGCTGCGGGTGACGCCCCAGGGCAGCTACCGCACGCACCAGCTGCGGCGCGAGGAGATGGAACTCCGCTTCCCTGGCGTGCTGGACTCCATCACCCGGGCCATCGGGTCGCCCTGACGCCGGGGGCTCACCAGCCTTCGAGGAACAGGCAGAACGGGTGGCCCGCCGGGTCGAGGTAGACGCGCACGCCCTCCTGGGGCTGGAACTCGGCGAGCGTCGCACCCAGACCGGTCGCGTGCGCCCCGGCGATGTCCAGGTCGTCCACCATGATGTCCAGGTGCGCCATCATCCGCTGCGCGCCGTCGGCGGCGGGCCAGGTGGGTCGCCGGTAGTCCGGCTCGGTCTGGAACGACAGCCCGGCGCTGCCGTCGGGCGGGCGCAGGGTGGCCCAGCCGGGTTCGTCGTCGCGCAGCGGCCAGCCGAGCAGGTCGCGGTAGAAGCGGGCGAGGGCTTGGGCGTCGGGTGCGTCGAGCACCGTCGCGGTCAGCTTCAGCACGATGGTGATTTTGACCCGGCCGGGTGGCCCCCGCACTTCGACCGGCACCCGCGCGGTCGGGACGGCGTGGTGATCGGGCCGACATGGCGGTGGGGGTGGTCGGATCGCTCCGACCACCCCCACCGCCGTCACGTGCCGCGGGTCAGCCGCCCGGTGGCGGGTGCGGCAGCTCGCCGCGCTTGGGCCCGAGCTCGGCGAGCTCCAGCAGCGTCTCGCCGAAGCGGGGGTCGCTCAGCTCGAAGCAGCCCTTGCCCAGGGTGTGGGCGTAGGCCGAGCAGCTGCCGTCGGGTTGCTTGATCAGGTGGGAGGCGGTGGCGAGGTAGCCGAGGGAGTTGTCGGTGCGCGGCATGTACCGGTCGCCGGTGGAGGAGCCCGCGGAGGCGATGAGCAGCAGCAGTGCGGCGAGCACCCCGATGCCGGTGGACGGTGAGGTGAGCGCGGTGCGGACGCGGGCGACGCCGTCGAAGCGGCGCACGCCGTAGTAGGCGGCGAAGCCGGTGAGCAGCAGCAGGCAGTAGAGCAGTTCGGCGGTGCTGCGGGGCCACAGCTGCACGGCGTCGGCGGCGTACATCTGGGAGCCGAAGTAGAAGCGCAGGAGCCAGGCGCCGGCGAACACGGAGGTGAGGACGATGACGGCGGTGCGGCTGCGGGCCACGGCGATGGCGGCGGCGAGGCCGACGAGGGCCAGGACGGTGAACAGGCCGACGCCGCCGAGTTCGCCGGGTGGCGGCCAGGGGCCGGTGTTGCCGGGCAGGTCGCTGCGCCACATGGCGATGTAGGTGGGTTCGGTCCAGGTGTCCCAGTAGAAGTAGCGGTCCTTGACCGAGCCGGAGGCGGTGAGCAGGCCGAAGAGGTGGCGGAAGGAGACGGCGACGAAGACGGCGGCGGTGATGGCGATCAGGGCGAGGCCTTTGAGCCGGCCGGTGCGCCAGGGGAAGAGCACGAGGGTGGAGAGCAGCACGCCGGGCGCGGACCAGACGAACCAGCCGGAGTAGACGAGGAAGATCAGGCCGAGGGCGGCGCCGATGCCGATGCCGTGCAGGGCGATGCCGCGCCAGGGTGTGTCGCCGGCGCGGCGCAGGCGGCGCAGCAGGGCGAGCAGCACGGGGATCATCGCGACGAGCATGAGGTTGGTGTAGGGCTTGTAGGGGTCGATCAGGACCATGCCGGGGACGACGCCGAGGCCCAGTGCCCACAGGGGGGACAGCAGCAGTCGCCAGGACAGGTAGGCGACGGGTCCGAACAGGGCGGTGCCGAGGATTTGCAGCACCTTGAGGGAGTGTTCGGGGGCGGTGTCGGTGAGTTGGGAGTACCAGGCGATGGCGTGGACCCAGCCGGGTGGGTAGTCGGCCTGCATGGTGCCGGTGTCGATGAGGGTGTGGGCCCAGCGGGTGAGGGCGCCGGAGTCGCCGCCGTCGGCGTTGAGGCCCCAGGTGGTGCCGCGCAGGGCGACCAGGACGGCGCCGGCGACGAGTCCGCTGAACAGGCCGGCGGCCGCGGCGGCGGCGATGCGGCGGGCGAGGGGGGTGTGGGTGATCCAGCGTGCGCGGGCGGTGAGGATGGTGAGCAGGAGCAGCACCGCGGCGATGAGGGCGAAGCGGAGTTGGAGTGCGGCCAGGCCGCTGATCTGGCCGATCCGGTCGAGCGGGTTGACGTCGATGCCGCGGGCGAGGAACACCATCAGCGCTGCGGCGGCCACGGACACGAGGGCTTCGGCGGCGAAGAGCAGGCCTCGGCGGGGTTGTGCGGTGGTGCGCGGCGGCGGCGGGGTGTGCTCGGGGCTGGTCCGCGGCGGTTGTTCTGGCGCGGTGGACAGCACCGTCGATCACTTCCTCACGGGTTTGGTGGATCCGAATGCGTGGCGGACGAGGACCTTGGCGCTGGCGCTCTGCCGGGAGGTGACGGCGCCGGGCAGCAGGAGCAGGGCGTGGAGCCGGGAGGAGAGGTGCAGGCGGGCGGCTTTGGCGGCGCGGTGCCAGCCGATGCGGTCCATGTGTTCGGCGACGTCGACGAAGAAGTCGTGTTCTTCGGTGAACCGGCCGCCGAGGGAGGCCAGGGAGGAGGAGACGCTGGCGTTGTGGCGGCGGTACTGGAAGCAGAGGTCGGGGATGACGACGAGTTGGCCGCCGCGTTCGACGAGGTCGAGCATGAGGGCGAGGTCGAGGACGACGCGCAGGCCTTGGCGGAAGCCGAGGTCTTTGAGGGCTTCGCGGCGCCAGCACAGGGAGGGGAAGTAGGTCCAGTTGCCGCGCAGGAGGCTGACGACGAGGTCTTCGCCGCTCATGGTCCTGGGGGTGGTGGTGTCGGGGGCGTAGAGGCCGCGTTTGACGCGGTCGGTGAGGGGGCGGACGACCTGGCCGGTGCTGTCGATGACCTCGACGCCCGCTTGGACCACGTCGGCGTCGGGGTAGCGCTGGGTGGCGCGGCGGATGGTGCTGACGTAGTTGGGCAGCATGGCGTCGTCGGAGCCCATGACCACGAGGAAGTCGCGTTCGGCGAGGTCGAGGCACTTCTGGAAGTTGGCGTTGATGCCGAGGTTGTGCTCGTTGCGCTGGTAGGTGATGCGGCTGTCGCGCAGTGAGTGGAACCAGTCGGGCAGGTCGTTGTCGGTGACGCTGTCGTCGACGACGGTGAGGTGCCAGTTCTCGTCGTCCTGGGCGATGACGCTGCGCACGGCGGTCTTCAGGTACGAGATGTCCCCGTAGTGGGGGAGCATGATGTCGATGCCGTTCATGGTCACCTCGTACGACCGACGATCAGGCTGCGGTGTGGAACACCCATCCCCTTGCCACGACCCTTCCCCTTGCGCCTGCCCCTCGTGGTTCCACCCGAGCACCGGGGACACCGGCTTTCAGGAGGTGGCGACGAGGCAGCCTACTGTGTTGGCGGTGAGCGCAGACATCATGCCCCCGCGTCGGTTGAGCCCCGCTGTCGTGATGGGGTTGGGCACGTTGGTTCTCGGTGGGTCGGGTTACGCGTTCGTGGCGATCGCGGGTCATTCGTTGTCGGCGGCGGACGCGGCGGCGGTGGCGGCGTTCTACCTGTTGGCGAACATCGTGGGTCCGGGGATCTTCTCGGCGTTGGAGCAGCAGGCCAGCCATGCCACGTCGCGGGCGTTGGCGGGGGGTGAACGGCCTGGTGGGGCGGTGCGCCGGGTGGGTCGTGAGGGTGTGGTGCTGACGCTGGTGGTGGTGGGTGTGTTGGTGGTGGTGTCGCCGGTGTTGGTGGAACGGTCGTTGAAAGGTTCGTGGCCGTTGTTCGTGGCGGTGGTGGTGGCGGTGGTGACTTCGGCGGCTATTTACCTGGCGCGTGGTGTGTTGGGTGGAATGCGTCGGTTCTCCGGTTATGCGGCGACTTTGGCGGGTGAGGGTTTCGCCCGGTTGTCGGGTGCGATCGTGGTGGCCGCGGTGGGTGTGGCGAGTGCGGGTGTGTTCGGGCTGACGTTCGCGTTGGGGACCGTGGTGGGTGTGGCGGCGGGGTTGGTGTGGTTGCGGTCGCGGTCGGTGCCCGTGGCGGGTGGGGTGGCCGGGCCGGACGGGGTGGCGGGGTCGGGGCGGGTGGAGGGTTTGGCGTTGTTGGTGTTGGCGGGGTTGTTGGTGCAGGCGGTGGCGAACGTGGCGCCGATCGTGGTGACGGCGCGGTTGCCGGGGGACGCGGCGTTGGCGTTGGCGTTCTCGTCGGCGTTCATCCTGGTGAGGGTGCCGTTGTTCGTGTTCTCGCCGGTGCAGGCGTTGTTGTTGCCGGGGTTGACGGAGGCGGCCACGCGGGGTGACGTGGGTGCGGTGCGGGCGGTGTTGCGGCGGATCTCGGTGTGGGTGTTGGTGGTGGGTGTGGTGGGCGCGGTGGGGTCTGCGGTGTTGGGTCCGTGGGCGGTGCGGGTGTTCTTCGGCGCGGAGGCGCGGTTGTCGTGGGTGGTGATGGGTGCGTTGGGGGTGGGCACGATCCTGTTGATGGTGGCGCAGGTGTTGCAGCCGGCGTTGATCGCGTTGGGTGCGCGGTCGGCGATCACCGGGTCGTGGGTGGTGGGCACGGTGGTGTTGTTGGTGGTGCTGGTGTTGCCGGGGTCGCCGGTGGTGGTGGCGACGGTGGCGCAGTTGGCGGGTCCGTTGCTGGTGGCGGCGGGGATGGCGGTGGCGTTGGCGCGTCGGTTGGCGCGGTGGGGCGCGGTGGGACGGGTGTAGGCGACGTTCACCCGCTGGAGGTCACCTGATGGTGAATGTTTCACCTGGTCGTGCGACGGGGGCGTGGGCGCGTTCGGCGGCTTCGGCGGTGCCGAGGGTGTGGCCGACGTGGGTGAGCAGGAGGCGGTGGGCGCCGCGGGCGGCTCGGGCGGCGTCCTCGGGGGAGCAGTGGTGGGGTCCGTCGCCGTCGGCTTCGCACAGGAACAGGCCGGCGCCGTCGGCGAGGTCGTCGAGGGCCTGGCAGGGGCCGGTGTCGCCGGAGTAGGCGAACACGGCGTCGTCGCGGGTGGCGCGCAGGCCGAACGCGGGCAGTCCGTGGTGTACGGCGCGGCTGGTGAGGGTGATGTCGCCGATCTCGGCGCGGTGGCCGTCGTGCAGTTCGTGGACGTCGAACGCGGCGGCGGCGGGGTTGGGCGAGGCGCCTTCGAGGAAGGTTTCCAGTCGGTCGGCGAGGCCGGGTGGGCCGTAGAGCGGGATGGGCGCGTGCGGTTGTCGGTCGGCGAACAGCAGCGCGTAGTAGTAGGGCAGCAGGTCGGCGGCGTGGTCGGCGTGGGTGTGGGAGATCCACACGGCGTCGAGGAGGTCGGGGCGGTGGTGGCGTTGCAGCTCGGCGAGCGTGCCGGGGCCGGCGTCGACCCACACGGCGGTGTGCTCGCTGCGCAGCAGGTAGCCGGAGCAGGGGTTGCCGGGGCGCGGGTAGGGCGTGGCGGTGCCCAGGACGGTGAGGCGGAAGGTCACGGGGCAGTGTGCCTCAGCGCGTGGCGCGGGGTCACGGGACCGTGTGGCGCAGCACGTGCACGCCGGCCGCCGTTTTGAGGTAGGCCCAGGTGGTGGCGCCGGTGGTGGTGAGGCCGACGTGGGAGGCGGAGGTGCGGGCGAGGTCGTCGGGCAGTGCCACGGCGGTCCAGCCGCGGCCGGTCCAGCGGTGGAACGCGGGTCTGGTCTCGAAGGAGCGGCGGGCGGCGCGCACGCCCCAGGTCCAGCCCGCGGCGACGCCGTGCACGCTGAGCCGGTCGGGGTCCTCGGGTGTGGGCACGGCGTTCCACTGCTCGCCGTCCCAGCGGTGCACGCGCAGGCCTTCGGTGTCGCGGACGTGGCCGAGCCACACGTCGTCGGGGGCGGTGGCGGCGAGGCGGGCGACGTGGCCGCGTTCGTGGCGGGGTCCGGCGACCTCGGTCCAGGTGCGGCCGTCCCAGCGCACGAGCACCGGGTACTCGTAGGTGCCGGGTCCGGTGCCGGCGAGGCCGCCGCCGCCCGCCCACACGTCGTGGGGTCCGGCGGCGGTGACGGTCTGCAATCCTTCGCGGGCCGAGGACAGCGCGGTGCGCAGTCGCCAGGCCGCGCCGTCGAAGTGGAGGGCGTCGCGGCCGGTGCCGACCACGTGCACGTCGTCGCCGCGGACCGCGGCGACGGCTTTGGCCCAGGTGATGCGGGGTGTGGTGACGACCTGCCAGGCCGTGCCGTCGTAGTGCAGTACCAGGGGGCGGCCGGCGCTGTTGCCGACCGCCCAGACGTCGTCGGGCGCGGTGGCCGACACCCCGGACAGGCTGGCCGCGGCGGGCAGGTCGGGCAGCGGTTCGACGCGCCAGGTCTCGCCGGTCCAGCTCAGCACCAGCGGCGCCGACGGGTGGCTGGTGAACACGCCGGTGGTGCCCGCCAGCCACGCGTGGTGCTCGCCGGCGGTCGCCAGGTCGGCCAGTGCGGTGCTGGGTGGCAGCACGGGCACCGGCACGGGTCGGAACAAGCCAATTCCCCCTCGATGGGCCGTCCCCCGACTCATCGCGTGATCCAGCTCATCGGCCGCGCCGCTGATCCGCCAGCCGCCGAACGGCGGGTTGCCGATCCGCCAGCCGCCGAACGGCGGGTCGCGGTCGGGTGGGCTAGGGCTGTCGGGCGCGTTGTTCGAGGTAGCGGCGTTCGGGCAGGCTCAGCGTGGCGCGGGCGGCGCGGGCGTAGTGCTCGCGGGCCGCTTCCCGGTCGCCGGCCAGCTCCAGCAGGTGGGCGCGCACGGCGTCGACCCGGTGGTGCCCGGCCAGCGCGGGGTCGGCGGCGGCGTCGCGCAGTCGGGCCAGGCCCTCGGTGGGGCCGTGCACCATGGCGGCGGCGACGATCCGGTTGAGCGCGACCATCGGGCCGGGGGTGAGCGCGTGCAGCAGGTCGTACAGGCCCAGGATCTGCTTCCAGTCGGTGTCGGCGGCGTCGTGGGCCTCGTCGTGCAGGGCGGCGATCGCGGCCTGGAGCTGGTAGGGGCCGATCGCGGTGGTGGTCAGCGCGTCGTGCACCAGCCGGGTGCCTTCGGCGATCATGGCCGCGTCCCACCGGGTGCGGTCCTGCTCGGCCAGGGGCACCAGCGATCCGTCGGGCCGGGTGCGTGCTGGTCGGCGGGCGTCGGTGAGCAGCATCAACGCCAGCAGCCCGGCCGACTCGCCGTCGCCGGGACGCCGCGCGTGCAGCTCGCGGGCCAGGCGGACCGCCTCGCCGGAGAGGTCGACGCGGTGCAGGTCGGCGCCGGAGCTGGCGGTGTGGCCCTCGGTGAACACCAGGTACAGCACGTGCCGCACGGCGTCGAACCGCCGGTCGCGTTCCGGGTCGGGCGGCAGGTCGAAGCGGGCGCCGGCGGCCTTGATGCGCTGCTTGGCGCGGCTGATGCGTTGCGCCACCGTGGTCTCGGGCACCAGGAACGCCCGCGCGATCTCGGCGGTGGTGAGGCCGCCCACCGCGCGCAGGGTCAACGCCACCTGCGACGGCGGCGTCAGCGACGGGTGGCAGCACAGCACCAGCAGCGTCAGCGTGTCGTCGGTGCCGGGCACGGGTTGCGGGTCGGGTGGGGTGAGCGCGAACGCCGCCTCCTCCCGCCGTCGTCGCGCGGTGTCCGCCCGCCACCGCTCGATCCGCCGCCGCGACGCGACCGTGACCAGCCAGCCGGTCGGGTTGTCCGGCACCCCGTCGACGGGCCAGCGGGTCGCCGCGGCCAGCAACGCCTCCTGCACGGCGTCCTCGCAGGCGTCGAAGCCGCCGTGGTGGCGCACCAGCGCGCCCAGCACGCGCGGCGCGAGCTCCCGCAGCAGCGGGCCGATGCCGGGGTCGGTCACCGCAGGAAGTCGTCCAGGGACGACAGCGCCGGCCGTACCTCCACCAGGCCCAGGCGGGCCTCGGGGACGCGCGCCGCGATCTCCACCGCCCGCTCCCGCGTCGGCACCTCCACCAGGTAGAACCCGGCCAGCAGCTCCTTGGCCTCGGCGAACGGGCCGTCGGTGGCCAAGGCCCGCCCGTCGCGCACGGTCACCCGGGCGGTCTGCGCCGGGTCGGCCAACGCCTCGGACACCACCAGCTCGCCGGAGGCGGCCAGCTCCTCGTCCAACGCCGCGTAGGCGTCCAGGCCGGCGGACCGCTCGTCGTTGCCCATCCGGTCCCAGATCGCGCGGGACTCCGGGTTGCTGTAGATCAGGACGAGGTACCTCACCAGAACCCTCCGCGGAAATCCGGACCGGGATGTCGAGAACGCCGGTCCAGCTTCTACGTCCCCCGTGCAGGGCGCCCGACCGGGGTGCCCCGTCGGAGAGGGAAGACCACCATGAGCGAGCACACCGACATCAGGGACCTGCTCGACGGGCGCGCCGCGGCGATGCGCGCCGGCGACGCGGACCGCCTCGTCGCCGACTACCTGCCCGACGCCGTCACCTTCACCCTCGCGCCGCCGCTGCGGCACACCGCGCCCGAGGTGGTCGACCCCGAGGCGATGCGCGCCTGGTTCGCCACGTTCGACTCCGCGGTGGACTACGAGGTCCGCGACCTGGACATCACCGCCGAGGGGGACCTCGCGTTCTGCCACAGCCTCAACCGCATGTCCGCGGTCCCGCGCGGCCACGACGAGGCGTTCGACCTGTGGTTCCGCGCCACGGTGTGCCTGCGGCGGGTGGACGGCGCGTGGCGCATCGCCCACGAGCACACCTCCACGCCGTTCCACATGGACGGCACCTTCAGCGCCGCCCTGGACCTCACGCCGTAAGGGTCCGGGCCACCGCGTGCAGCGCGGCGCGGCAGGCGTGCTCGGCCGGGGTCGCGCACCCCACGACCACGCCCTGCCGCGCCGCCACCCGATCCCTGCACCGGGGCCTCGGGCGGCGCGTACCGTGATCATCGGGTGGAGCGACACCCACGGAGGCGGACCGCCACGGCACCCCTGGGGAGGGTCGACGGCCGGAGTGGCGCGGGTGACCGTCGTGACGAAGACGTGGAACCGGGTCGGGGGCTCTCGCGCGCCCGCGACCCCTGCCGTGACAGGAGAGCGAAGTGACCGAGACCAGAGCGACCCGAACCGACCTGACCGGGTCGGCGCGGGCGTTGCGGGCGCTGCACGTGCCCGGCGACCCGCTCGTGCTGCCCAACGTGTGGGACGTCGCGTCCGCGCGGGTCGTCGCCGAGGCGGGCTACCCCGCCCTGGCCACCGCCAGCGCCGCGGTGACCGCCGCCCTCGGGTTCCGCGACGGGCACGGCATGCCCGCCGACGAGGCGTTCGCCGCCGTGCGCCGGATCACCGCCGCGGTCGACGTGCCGGTGACCGCCGACATCGAACGCGGCTACGGCCTGCCGCCCGCGCAGGTCGCGGCCCGGCTGGCGGAGGCGGGCGCGGTCGGCTGCAACCTGGAGGACTCCGACCCCGCCACCGCGACCATGGTCGAGCTCGCCGAGCAGGCCGACTTCCTGGCCGCCGTCCGCGCCGCCGACCACGACCTGGTGATCAACGCCCGCGTCGACGTGTACCTGCACGGCGACCACTCGTTCGAGGACGGCGTGCGACGCGCGCTGGCCTACTTCGAGGCCGGCGCGGACTGCGTCTACCCGCTGCGGCTGCCCGCCGACCGGACCGCCGAGTTCGTCGAGGCCGTCGGCGGCCGCCCGGTGAACATCGGCCACGGCCCCGGCACGCCCGCACCGGCCGAACTCGCCGCGCTGGGCGTGGCGCGGGTCAGCTTCGGCCCCGGCCTGCACAACCTGCTGATGAACCGGCTCAAGGCGATCGTCACCGACGTCAAGCGCGACGGCGGAAGCCCGTACGGCGACTGAAACACCCGTCGGAATCACCCATTAGTGTGATCGCCATGCACGAGTGGGACACCGACACGCGGGTGGACGCGGCGGGGGACGGGCGGTTCACCGCCCACCTCACCGACCGCTGGGGCGGCGCGGGCGGCCGACCCAACGGCGGCTACCTCGTCGCGTCCTGCCTGCGCGCCCTCGGCGGGGTGCTGCCGCACCCCGACCCGCTCGTCGTCAGCGCCCACTACCTGCGCCCCGGCGTCCTCGGACCGGCCCGCGTCGACACCGAGGTGGTCCGCACCGGCCGCCGGGTCTCCACCGGCGAGGCCCGCCTGACCTGCGGCCACCACGAGGTGCTCCGGGTGGTCGCCACCTACGGCACCGCCACCGGCCCCACCCACGTCCTCGGCAAGGCCCCCGACCTGCCGCCGCCCGACGAGTGCGTCGACGCCTACGACGGCCTGCGCCTGCCCGGCGCGACCGTCGCCGACCGCGTCGAGGTGCGCGCCCCGCAACCCCACGGCTGGGCACGGGGACGCCCGTCCGGCGCGCCGGACGCCGAGTTCTGGATGCGCTTCGCCGACGGCCGCCCCGCCGACACCGCCAGCCTGGCGACCCTGGCGGACTGCGCCGCGCCGGCCGCCATCGAGCTCGGCGTGCTCGACGCGGCCACCATCGAGCTGACCGTCCAGGTCCACGCCCGGCCCGCGGCCGGGTGGCTGGCCGCCCGCACCGCCACCCGCCACCTGGCCGGCAGCCACTACGTGGAGGACCTGGAGCTGTGGGACACCACCGGGCAGCTCGTCGCCCAGGCACGCCAACTCGCCCTGCGCGGCGAGCGGCGGGCGCGAGCCGGCCGATAATCGGCAGCCCCGCCGGCCCACCCTCGATATCCTTGACCCAAATGAACCAGATGTCGCACGCTGACCTGCGCAAACGCCTGTCCGACCTGATGACGCGGGACCAGCGGAGGCTGGCACGCAGGCTCGACGGCGCGCGCAAGGTCCGCGACGACTCCGCCCGCGCCGCCGTCCTCGCCGGGATCGAGGCCGACGTCGAGGCCGCCGAACTGCGCGTCGCCCTGCGCCGCGAGGCCGTGCCGAAGATCACCTACCCGGCCGAGCTGCCCGTCAGCGCCCGCAAGGACGACATCGCCGCGCTCATCCGCGACCACCAGGTCGTGATCGTCGCCGGCGAGACCGGCTCGGGCAAGACCACCCAGCTGCCCAAGATCTGCCTCGAACTCGGCCGCGGCGTGCTCGGCCAGATCGGCCACACCCAGCCCCGCCGCCTCGCCGCGCGCACCGTCGCCGAACGCGTCGCCCAGGAACTGGACACCCCGCTGGGCAGCGCCATCGGCTACAAGGTCCGGTTCACCGACCAGTCCGGCGAGGACACCCTGGTCAAGCTCATGACCGACGGCATCCTGCTGGCCGAGATCCAGACCGACCGGATGCTGTCGCGCTACGACACGATCATCATCGACGAGGCCCACGAACGCAGCCTCAACGTCGACTTCCTGCTCGGCTACCTCAGGCAGCTGCTGCCCCGGCGACCCGACCTCAAGGTCGTCATCACCTCCGCCACCATCGACCCGCAGCGGTTCTCCCGGCACTTCGGCGACGCCCCGATCATCGAGGTCTCCGGCCGCACCTACCCCGTCGAGGTCCGCTACCGCCCGATCGTCGACCCCGAGGACCCCGACGCCGACCCGGACCGCGACCAGACCCAGGCCGTCTGCGACGCCGTGCGCGAACTGCAGGCCGAAGGACCCGGCGACGTGCTGGTGTTCCTGTCCGGCGAACGCGAGATCCGCGACACCGCCGACGCCCTGGCCGCGCTCGACCTGCGCGACACCGAGATCCTGCCGCTGTACGCGCGGCTGTCGTTCGGCGAGCAGCACCGCGTGTTCCAACCCCACCGCGGCCGGCGCGTCGTGCTCGCCACCAACGTCGCCGAGACCTCGCTGACCGTGCCCGGCATCAAGTACGTCGTCGACCCCGGCACCGCCCGCATCTCCCGCTACAGCCACCGCCTCAAGGTCCAGCGGCTGCCCATCGAACCCGTCTCCCAGGCCTCGGCCAACCAGCGCAAGGGCCGCTGCGGCCGCGTGTCGGAGGGCATCTGCGTCCGCCTGTACGCCGAGGACGACTTCGACGCGCGCCCCGAGTTCACCGACCCGGAGATCCTGCGCACCAACCTCGCCTCGGTCATCCTGCAGATGACCTCCATCGGCCTGGGCGACATCGCCGCGTTCCCGTTCATCGACCCGCCCGAGGCCCGCAACATCAGCGACGGCGTGCAGCTGCTCCAGGAACTCGGCGCGATCCTGCCCGCCGAGCAGAAGCTCACCCCGCTGGGCCGCAAGCTCGCCCAGCTCCCCGTCGACCCTCGCCTGGCCCGCATGGTCGTCGAGGCCGACCGCAACGGCTGCGTCCGCGAGGTCATGGTCATCGCCGCCGCCCTGTCCATCCAGGACCCCCGCGAACGCCCCTCGGACAAGCAGCAGGCCGCCGACGAGTTCCACGCCCGCTTCAAGGACCCCGACTCGGACTTCACCGCCTACCTCAACCTCTGGCAGCACGTGCGCGAACGGCAGAAGGAGCTGTCGAGCAACCAGTTCCGCCGGCTGTGCCGCACCGAGTTCCTCAACTACCTGCGCGTGCGCGAGTGGCAGGACATCTACCAGCAGCTGCGGCAGGTCGCGAAAACCCTCGGCGTGCACGTCAACGACCAGCCCGCCGACCCCCGCAACGTCCACCTGTCGCTGCTGTCCGGGCTGCTGTCCCACATCGGCGTCAAGGACGTGCCCAAACGCCCCGGCAAGAACGAGCAGGGCAAGCGCGTCGCCACCGAGTACCTCGGCGCCCGCAACGCGAAGTTCGCGATCTTCCCCGGCTCGGCCCTGTTCCGCAAACCACCCCAGTGGGTGATGGCCGCCGAACTGGTCGAGACCTCACGGCTGTGGGGCCGCACCGTGGCGAAGATCGAACCCGAGTGGGCCGAGAAGCTCGCCGAACACCTGGTCAAGCGCACCTACAGCGAACCGCACTGGGAAGCCAAGCGCGGCTCCGTCGTCGCCCTGGAGAAGGTCACCCTCTACGGCGTGCCCATCGTCGCCTCGCGCAAGGTCGACTACGGGCGCATCGACCCCGAGCTGTCCCGCGAGCTGTTCCTCCGCCACGCCCTCGTGCAGGGGGAGTGGACCACCCACCACAAGTTCTTCCACCACAACCGCGAGCTGCTCGCCGAGGTCGAGGAACTGGAGAACCGGGCCCGCCGCCGCGACATCGTCGTGGACGACGACACCGTCTACGAGTTCTACGACCGGCGCGTGCCCGCCGACGTCGTGTCCGCCCGGCACTTCGACACCTGGTGGAAGAAGACCCGCCACACCGAACCCGACCTGCTCACCTTCGACAAGGCGATGCTGGTCAACGACCGCGCCGCGGTCACCCCCGACGCCTACCCCGACGAACTGCGCCGCGGCGGGCTCACCCTGCCGCTGACCTACCGGTTCGAACCCGGCACGTCCGTCGACGGCGTCACCGTCACGCTGCCGCTGCCCGCGCTGACCACCGTGCCGGACGACTCGCTGTCCTGGCAGGTACCCGGGCTGCGCACCGACCTCGTCGTCGCGCTCATCCGGTCGCTGCCCAAACCGGTGCGCCGCAACTTCGTGCCCGTGCCCGACGTCGCCGCCGCCGCGCTGGCGGGCATCGACCCCGACGAACCGCTCCTGCCCGCCCTGGAACGTGAACTGCGCACGCTCACCGGCGTCGTGGTGCCCCGCGGCGAGTGGCAGCTCGACCAGGTGCCCGAACACCTCAAGCTCACCTTCACCGTCGTCGACGAGAACGACCGCCAACTCGCCCGGGGCAAGGACCTCGCCGCCCTCAAGGCCCAACTGCGCGGCCAACTGCGCGAAACGCTGGCCGCCGCCGCGAGCAACCTCGCCCGCACCGGCCTGACCACCTGGGACGTCGGCGACCTGCCCCGCACCGTGCAGCGGCAGCGCTCCGGCATCGTCGTCACCGCCTACCCCGCCCTGGTCGACAAGGGCGACACCGTCGCGGTGGAGATCCTCGACACCCCCGGCCGCCAACGGCAGGCCATGTGGCGCGGCACCCGCCGACTGCTGCTGCTCAACACCCCGTCCCCGGTCAAGACCCTCCAACGCGGCCTCAACAACGCCGAGAAGCTCGCCCTCACCCGCAACCCGCACGGCGGCGTCGCACCGCTGCTGGCCGACTGCATCGCCGCCGCCGTCGACCAACTCCTGCGCCAGGCCGGCGGCCCGGTGTGGGACCAGGCCGCGTTCACCAAGCTCACCGACCACGTCCGCCGCGGCCTGGGCGAGACCACGTTCGACGTGGTGCACAAGGTCCGCCGCGTGCTGGAAGCCGCCCAGGACGTCGAACTGCGCCTCAACGCGGTGCGCGGCCCGGTGTTCGAGGAGTCCCTGGCCGACGTCCGGGCCCAGTTCACCGGCCTGGTCCACCGGGGGTTCGTCACCGAGGCGGGCGCCGACCGGCTCGTCGACGTGCACCGCTACCTGCAGGGCATCGCGCGGCGGCTGGAGAAGCTGCCCGAGAACGTCCGCCGCGACCAGGAGTGGATGGACCGCGTCCACGCCGTGCACGCCGAGTACCGCGAACTGCGCGCCGCCCTGCCCGCCGACGAACCCCACGACGAGCTCGACGAGGTGCGGTGGATGATCGAGGAACTGCGGCTGAGCTACTTCGCCCAGACCATCGGCACCCGCTACACCGTCTCCGACAAGCGGATCTTCAAGGCCCTCGACGCCGTGCCCCGCTGATCGGCGCCGGCCCGGCCCGGGAGGTGTCGGGCTAGCCCGACACCGAGTTCCAGCCGAACGCGCACATCCCGAAGCCGTAGCGGCCCGCAGCGCCCACGAACGCCGCCGTGGCCGCCCGGTACCGCTCCAACTCCGCCTGGAAGCCCGCGGAGTTCCTCGCCAGCACGTTGTCCGCCATGTAGTTCCAGAACGTGCTCGCGTTGCGGAAGTCGTTCCACATCTGCTGGATGCGGCTGTAGTTGCCCGCCTCGCGCGGCTCGACCACCACCGCCGACCAGTCCTGCAACATCCGGTTGCGCGCGTCCAGCACCGCCATCATGTAGCCGTAGTCCAGGGTCGTCACCGCGGCCGGCCGGTCCTGGATCGCCGGGGCGCACGCCGCGTCGGCCCGCCTGATGTAGTCCAGCCGCAACTCCTCCGGGGACGGCGACTCCTCGGTCGTCGTCGTGGTGGTCTCGTCCTCCGTGGCGGTGTCCTCCGCAGTGGTGTCCTCGTCCGTCGTCACCGCCACCTCGCCCGGCGACCCGATCGGCGCGCGCGTCGGGGTCGGCACGACCGAGGACGAGGACTGCGCGAACGGGATCGCGCCCTTGATCTCGTCGTCCCACCCCAGGAACACCGCGATCGCGATCAGGGACGACACCGCCGAGATCACCGTCCCGTACAGCTTGACCTTCTCGGTCCCGGCCTTCGACCCGCTCCCGTCGTCCGCCACGCCCGCCCCCGGCTCTCGTGCCAACCCTCCGGTTGTGGTGTACACCAGACTCGCCCGCGGCGCGGCCGAGTCGCCGGATCCGGTGCTACTCGCACTGCTCCAGCAGCGTCCGCAACGCGTCGGCGACCACCGCTTTCGCCTCGCCGTCCAACGGCTCCAGCAGCCGCGCGTAGTGCCGCATGTGCTCGGCCAGCATCCCGTCCACCAGCCGCGCGCCCCGGTCGGTCAGCTTGATCCGCACCACCCGCCGGTCCGCGGCGTCCGGCACGCGCTCCACCAGGCCCTTGGCCTCCATCCGGTCGACCCGGTTGGTGATCGCGCCCGCCGTGACCAGCGACGCGGACAGGAACGCGCCCGCCGTCATGCCGTGCGCCGACCCCGCCCGCCGCAACGTGGTCAGCACGTCGAACTCGCCCGGCTCCAGGTCGAACCGACCCACGAACTCCCGCAGCTCGCGCTCCAGCAGCCGCGCCAACCGCGTCACCCGCGCCAGCACCGCCATCGGCGAGGTGTCCACGTCCGGGCGCTGCACCGACCACTGCGCCAGCACCAGGTCGACCGCGTCGGCCATCACGCCTCCCCGACCCGGCATGACCGACGACGTGCGCCCGAAAACGCCACACCGACGGCGGGCCCCCCTTTGATCCGCACGGACCCACCGTATTCGTGATCGACAACGCGTGCGGGCCTCCGACCGAAAACCGGCGCGACGGCCCACCGACCCCCGCGCGGCCGGCCCAGTCGCGGACTCCGTTCGCGCCCGCTAGTCCCGCCCCAACTCCTCCGCGGCCGTGCGGCCCAACGCCGCGGTGCGCCGCAGGAAGTCCGCCAGCAACGCCAGCTCCGCCTCGCTGTAGCCGTCGAACAGCCCGTCCAGCGCCGAGTTCATCCCCGCGTACAGCCCGAACAACTCCGGGTTGCGGTCCTTGAGCGCGCGCACCGCCACCGCCCGCCGGTCCGCCGCGTTCGCGTCACGTTCCCGCACCACCCACCCCGCCCGCTGCAACCGGTCGAGGATGCCGGTCAACGTCGCCGGGTGCAGCCCCGCCACCCGCGCCAACTCACCCGGCGTCATCGGCCCCAGCCGCTGCACCAGCTCCAGGCAGTCCAGGTCGACGTCCTTGAGCTCCAACCGCCGCGAGACCTGGTGGTTGAGCAGCGACAACTGGTTGCGCAACTCCCGCAGCGCGTCCTTGATGCCCGCCACGGCCCGCCGCCGGTCCCGCCCACCCACAGAATCTATGGAACTCATATGATATGGTCTCCGTATCGTATCCGATCCGCACGAAGTCTATCCGGGGGGACCACCCATGACCGTCCTCGTGACCGGCGCGACCGGCACCGTCGGCCGCCACCTCGTCACCCACCTGCTCGCCGCCGGACACCGGGTCCGCGCCCTGAGCCGCCGCCCCGAGGCCGCCCGCCTGCCCGACGACGTCGAGGTCGTGCGGGGTGACACCACCGACGTCGACAGCCTCGCCGCCGCGTTCGCCGGCGTCACCGCCGCCCACCTGATCAACTTCGGCCACGGCTACCGGCCGCTGGACGACGGCGACCGGATCGCCGCCGCCGCGGTGCGCGCCGGCGTCGGTCGCGTCACCCTCCTGGGCGGCTGGGCCGAAGGCACCCTCGAACCCGCCGTGCGCGCCACCGGCCTGGAGTGGACGCAACTGCACCCGCTGGAGTTCATGGCCAACACCCTCACCGACTGGGGGCCGCCCCTGCGCGCCCACGGCGTCATCCGCGAACCGCACGGCGACCGGCGCAGCGCCTGCGTCCACGAAGCCGACATCGCCGCCGTGGCCGCCACCGCGCTCACCACCGACGGCCACGCCGGGCAGACCTACACCCTCACCGGCCCCGAAGCGCTCACCCCGCGCGACAAGGTGCGCCACCTCGCCGAGGCCACCGGTCGCGACCTGCGGTTCGAGGAACTCACCCCGGACCGCGCCCGCGCCCTGTGGACCGCCGAACCGCCGTCGCTGCAGATCTACCGCGTCGCGCCCGGCGGACCCGCGCAGAAGGCCGACTTCGTCCTCGGGCTCTACGCCGACGTCCCCGAGGCCGGGTACACGGTCACCGACGTCGTCCAACGCGTTACCGGTCGCCCCGCCCGCACCTTCGCCGACTGGGCCGCCGACCACGCCGACGCGTTCCGGGCCGAACCGTGAACGCGGAGCCCTGAACGCGGCGCCATCAACACCGTCCTGAACGCCGTCCGCCTCGGCCGCGCTAGGACCGGTCGCCTCGGGACGGTCCGTCGGCCGGTCCGCCCGACCGGTGCAGGGTGATCGTGGTCCAGGCCCCCACGTGGACCCGGTCACCCGGTTCCAGCGGGTGCGGACGATCCGGGCGCAGCGGCTCCCCGCCCTCGTTCACCGTGGTCCCGTTCGTCGAGTCCAGGTCCACCACCGCCCAACCACCCTCCGACGCCACCAGCAGCGCGTGGTGGTGCGAGACGCCCGGATCCTCCGGCGGACCCACCAGGTCGATCTCCGGGAAGATGCCCCGCGACCGGCTCCGCCGCCCCACCGACACCTGCCGCCCCGACAGCTCGAACCGGCGCGGCGGGCAGAACCGCGGGAACGCCATCGCGGCGGCGTCCGGCCCGCCCGCCGCGACCACCCGCTCGAAGTACGCCCGGTCCGCCTCCACCGTCACGTGCCACGACACCGGTGTCGGTGTCGCCGCCGGGGCCGGTGCGGGCACCGGGTTCAGCGAGTCGTGCCCGCACTCCTCGCAGAACCGACCCACCCGCACCGCGCCGCACGCCGCGCACGTCCCCTCGACCCCACCACCCGGCGCCGACGCCTCGACCCGCGCCGGCGCCACGACCCCGGCACCCGGCATCGGCGCGCCGCACACGTCGCAGTAGTCGTCGGTGGCCGAGTCGTGGCCCGCCGGGCAGGTCGCCATGGCTAGCCCTTCCCGACCCGCTTGGTCACCGTCGACCGGGTGTCCAGCGTCATCTCGTCGGCGTCGGCCACCCGCGCCCGCAGCCGCACCGTCCCCGTGCCCGGGTCCTGCACCTCCACCACCTTGGCCAGCAGCTTCGCCGTGTCCGTGTTGCCCGACTCGTGCGCCAGCCGCACCGCCCGCCCCAGCTTCGCCGTCGCCCGGCCCACGTCACCGGCCTTGCGCGCCTCCAGACCGTCCTGGATCGCCTCGGCCAGCTCCGCCTGCCCGTTGTAGTGGGCGACCTCGGCGTTGATCCGGGTCGACAACGCCGCGTCCTCGGTCCACACCGCCAGCACCCGGCCCTGGCCCAGCACGTCGCCCGACGGCCCCACCAGGCTCACCCGCGACGCCAGCATCCGGTCGCCCACGTCCGCCGGCCGCACCCGCACCGACACGTGGTAGTCGCGGCTCTCCCCGCCGCCCCACGCGCCGGTCGGGTAGTCGCCCGTGCGCGGCCCCGACTCCACCCGCCGCCCGGTCAGGTCCAGCAACCCCGGCGACACCTGCTTGACGAACCGGACCCGCGCCCCCTCCGGCGTCCACAGCCGCAGCGACACGTCCGCCACCGCCTTGCCCATCGCGGTCGCCGCCATGGACCGGAAGTCCTCGGCCAACCCGTCGGGGTCGGCCACGATGTCCACCGTCCCCAACAACGCCTCGGCGATCCGCCGCAGCTCCGCCACCTGCCAGTCCGTGCCCACACCGCGGCAGTCGCCGGTGAAGCGGCCCGCCACCTCGTCCAGCACCCGCGCCAACTGCCGCGGCGACTCGTGCTGGTTCTCCCCGTCGGTCAACAGGATCACGTGCTTCGGCCCGCCCGAGTACCCGGCGAACAACTCGTCGGCCAGCGCGAGCCACCGGCCCATCGCCGTGCCGCCGTCGGCCCGCAACCGGCGCACCGCCTGCTTGGCCGCGAGCCGCGTCCGCCCGTCGGCCACCACCAGCCCACCCGACCGCGGGTAGACCACCCGCGCCGAGTCCGTGCCCGCCACCACCGCGAACGACACCCCGTCGCGCAGCGTGTCGATCGCCGCCTCGGTCGCCTGCTTCGCCGCCGCCAACTTCGCCGGCGGGTACCGCATCGACCCCGACGTGTCCACGACGATCACCTCGGCCGCGTCACCGGACACCACCTCCGCGACCCCCTCGGCCGACCCGGTGGTCGTCACCGTCACGATCGCGTCGACCTCGGCCGCCCCCTCGGGCAGGTACTCGTTCTGGAACACCTCGACCGCGAAATCAAGCGCCATGCCCACCCCGCAGTTGAACGACGACCACCGTGATGTTGTCGTGCCCACCGGACTTCAACGCCACCTCCACCAGCTCCCGCGCCACCTCGATCGGCGGCACCCCGCGCGGCAGCACCTCCAGCAGGTCCTCCGGCTCCGGCACGTAGTTCCACAACCCGTCGCTGCACAGCACCAGCAGCCCCGGCGTCTCCACCTTGAACGTCACCGTCTGCGGCGCCTCGACCCCGGAGTCCGCGCCCAACCACCGCGACAGCACGTGCGCCCGCCGGTCGGTCAGCGCCTCCTCCTCGGTCAACACCCCCTCCGCGACCAACTGCGCCGCCCACGTGTCGTCCGTGGTCAACCGCGCCGCACCCGCCTCGGCCACCAGGTACGCGCGGCTGTCGCCGACCCAGCCCACCGTCGCCGAGTCGTCGGTCACCACCACCGACACGAACGTGCAGGACGGCGCCACCTCCGCCGCCTCCGGCCGCGCCAACCGGCCCACCGCCTCGTTCGCCGCCACCACCGCGTCCGCGGTCAGCGCCTCGGCGTCCATCCCCGACTGCAACCCCGTCAGCAGCACGTCCGCCGCCGTGTCCACCGCCGTCTGCGACGCCTGCTCGGCCCGCTCCGACGACGCCACCCCGTCGCACACCACCACCGCGACACCACGCCCGCGCACCCGGCCGAACGCCATCGAGTCCTCGTTGCGCTGCCGCCGCTTGCCCCGGTCGCTCACCCCGGCCACCCCGGCCAGCACGAACTCCACCCGGTCCCGCGCCGACGGCCGCGCCCGGCCGCACTGCTCGCAGAACCCGTCGGCGTCGAACTCCTGGCTACCGCACGCGCACAACGGCGGCCACTGCGCGCCCGGACCACCCACCGGTGTCCGCTGCACCCGCAGGTTGCGCCCGCACGCCTCGCAGAAACGATCCTGCGACGCCACCGGCGACGCGCACCCCGGACAAGACTCCATCAGCTACACCAACGTCCTGGGCCGGACCGCGTTCGCGCGGTCGACGAGTGCGATGCGTTCCTCCGGGGTGTCGGCCAGCCGCGCCAACTGCCGGTAGCAGCGCTCCAGGCCCAACCGCAGACCCGACTCGCTCACCTCGCAGTCCAACAGCCTCCCCGCGGGCGCCGACCCGTTGCCCGGCAACGACTCCAACGCCACACCCAACAACTCCACGGTCAACCCGGCCCGCCTCGCCACGTCCAACTCCAACCCCGACAGCCTCGCACCGGCCGCCATCACCTCCGCCAGCGCATCGGTCCCGCCCGCGCGGTCGCGGGCCGCGCCGAGCTGCGCCCGCACCGCCGCCACCTGCGCCGCCACGTGGTGGATCGACGTGTCGGGCACGCGGTGCAGCACGGTCACCGCCGCCTCCCGGTCGCCCCGCGCCAACAACACCCTGGCCAGCCCGAACGCCGCCGACACGTACGCGTGGTCGGTCCGCCACACCACCTCGTACCCGGCCGCCGCCGCGTCGCGGTCACCCAGCGACTCCGCGCACACCGCCACCGCCAGCTTCGGCGCCGCCTCACCCGGCAACGCGTCACGCACCTGCTCGAACGCCGCCCGCGCCTGCTCGGCCCGCGCCCGGTCCTCCCGGCTGTCCACCAACGCGGCCACACCCCGGTACCAGCCCGGCCGCCAGTCGTCCGGCGCGGGCGTCTGCGGGTCGTCCGGGTCGAACGGCGAGGCCAACGCGTCCAGCTCGCCCACCGCCTCGGCGACCCGGCCCGCCTCGATCAACGCCCGCACCACCTGCAACCGCACCTCCACCGTCTGCACCGGAGCCACCCGCAACGCCGCCACCACCTGATCGGGATCACCCGTGGTCGCGGCCGTGGCCAGGAACCCGGCCGCCGCGTCGGAGGTGTCCACCTGAGGCACCGGCAACCCCGTCGCCGCCGCCCGCAGGTCCAGCCCGCCCTCCGTGCCGAACGCCCGCCGCTCCGGCGTGAACTGCCGCGACACACCCGGCCGCGGCGCACCGTCCTGCTGCGCCAACACCTCCCGCAGCACACCGGTCAGCTGCTCGGCCATCTCCTCGGCCGTGGCGAACCGCTGCTCCGGGTCCGGGTGCGTGGCCCGCAGCAGGAACCGGTGCAACGAGTCGTGCCGGCGCAGCAACGGCTGCTCCTCCGGGTCGGGCAACGACTCCTTGTACCGGCCCCGGAAGTCGAACTGGAAGCTCATCACCGCCAACGCCCGACCCACCGTGTACAGGTCGGAGGCCACCGACGGGCCGTCCCGGCCGATCTCCGGCGCCTGGTAGCCGATCGTGCCGTAGATGGGGGAGTGGCGGTCGTCGATGCGCCGCACCGCGCCCAGGTCGATCAGCTTCAACTGCTCCTCGGTCTGGATCACGTTGTCCGGCTTGAAGTCGCAGTACAGCAGGCCCACCCCGTGCAGGTAGCCCAGCGCGGGCAGCACCTCCAGCGCGTAGGCGATCGCCTGCGGCACCGGCAACGACTCGGTGCCCGTGCCGTCGGCCCGCAACTGCTTGATCATCTCCTTGACCGACGTGCCGCCGACGTACTCCATCACGATGTAGTCGACCAGCTCGCCACTGGCCCGGTCGGCGTGCCGCACGAAGTTGTGGATCTTCACGATGTTCGGGTGCTCCACCTCGGCCAGGAACCGGCGCTCCGCCATCGCCGCGGCCATCGCGTCCGCGTCACCGGAGTCCAGCAGACCCTTCAGCACCACCCACCGGTCGCTGACCGCGTGGTCGGCCGCCAGGTAGATCCAGCCCAACCCGCCGTGCGCCAGGCACCCCAGCACCTCGTACTGGTCGTGCAGCACCTCGCCGGGCGCCAGCTTCGGCGTGAACGAGTAGTGGTGCCCGCAGTGCGCGCAGAACCCCTCCACCCGGCCGGGCCGGCCCTCACGGCCGCGACCGACCTCCTTGCCGCAGCTGGAGCAGAACCGCTTCGCCTCCGGCACCTCCGGGTCGGTCAGCACCGCGACCTTCGGATCCCGGTACGGCACCCGCGGCACCTCCACCAGCCCCGCGCCCAACCGGCCGCGCCCCGACGACCGGGTCGACGCCGACGCCCGCCGCGTCCGGCCCGCCGACGACGCCGAGGCCGACCACGGCGCCGTGCCGGGACCGGTGTCCGGGCCGGTCGCGGGCCCGCTGTACGCGCCCGTCACCGGGCCGCTGTCGGCACCCGGACCCCCATGCGAGCCCGCACCCGGACCACCCGCGTTCGCCGGACCAGGGCGCGCCGCGTCCCCAACGCCCGTCGCAGCACCAGAGCCCATCGCAACACCAGAGCTCGCGCCGACGACGCCGACAGCCGCTCCACCCGCCACAACGGCGGACGTGCCCTGCCCGGTCGAGGACCGGGCACCCGCCCCGGTCGCGGGCACGGCGGCCGGCGCGGGCGCCTCCAGGCCGCACAAGTCGCAGAAACCGTCGTCTTCGATCGTCCCGTCGCAACCGGCACGTGGACACGTCCTCATCGGGCCTCCGTCCTGGCCAGCACCGCCCGCTGGTACCGCCGCACCGCCACCGTGCCCGCCGACAGGTCGCACGGCGCGCCCGACAGCACGTCCCGGGCCCGCCGGTGCAGCGCCGACAGCTCCGCGTCCTCGGCGAAACCCCGCCCGGTGGCCTTCGCCCGGTAGGCGTCCAACCGGCCGCGCAGCTCCGCGCGTCGCTCCAGCGACCCGGTCAGGTGCGCCAACACCTCCCGCGCCCCGTCCAGCGCCACGCCCACCGCCGTCTCCACCGCGGCCACGTCCGATTCCGCCACGTCCGGAAAACGCGCGCGCAGCCCGTCGAGTGCCCCGGCCACGTCACCGCCGGGCACCGGCGGGTGGTGACCGGCGATCTCCGCCACGACCACCGCCCGCACCTCCCGGGCCCGCGCCCGGACCGACTCCACCTCGGCGACCCGCCGCGCCACGGCCGCCGCACGGTCCTCGAACGTCCGGTGCAGCGCGCTCAGCGACGCCACCCGCGCGACCAGGTCCGCCACCGCCGGGTCCGGCGTCAACGGGTCCGCCACCGCGCGGGCGTGCGCCCGCGCCACCTCCGCCCGCAGCCGCCGCGCCGCCGGCACGTCGATCCCGGCCAGCTGCCCGGCCACCGGGTCCAGCTGCTCCAACCGCCGCGTCCACGCCTCGTGCGCCTCCGCCAGCACGGCCGTGACCTCGGCGTACTCCGTCTTCATCCGGGCCACCAGCGCACGCAGCGTGACCCGTTCGGCGACCACCGCCGGGCCGGTCAACGTCCGCACCGCCGCCTCCCGCTCGTGCAGGGCGATCGCCGGCCCACGCAGCAGCCGCTCCAGCTCGGCCGGGTCACGGGTGTCCGACGCCTGCCGCAGCAGCGCCCGGTAGGCGTCGAACCACTCCCACAGCCGCACCATGCCCGCGTTCGCCGCCCGCCACCGCCGCGCCGTCGCACCGGTCAGCTCGGCGCCGCGCAGCAGGCGGTGCCCGGGGTGGTCCTCCATCGCCAGCAACGACCCGGCCACCCGGTCGCTCTCCCGCAGCGACTCCGCCAACTCCGCGTCCAGACCGTCCATGTCAATCCCGGTACACCGCGACGGGCGCGGCCGGGGCGGGACCCAGCCACCGCTCGTGCAGCCGCGTCCACGTGCCGTCCGCCCGCAGCCGCTCCAGCAGCGCGTTGACGAACCGCACGAAGTCCTCGTCCGCCTTCGGGAACGCCATCCCGTACGGCTCGGCGGTGAACTGCGGGCCCACCACCTTCGTGTAGGGGTCCTGCGCGGCGAAACCGGCCAGGATCGTGTCGTCGGTGGAGATCGCGTCCACCTGGCCCTGCTGCAACATCACCAGGCAGTCCGTCCAGTTCGGCACCGACACCGGCACCGGCCCCGACGGCGCGGTCGCCACGGCGACCAGCGAACTGGACCCCTTCGTCGCGCACACCCGCTTGCCGCCCAGCGACTCGATGCCCGTCACCTCGGAGTTCGACGGCACCAGCACCCGCTGGCCCGCCTGCAGGTACACGGTCGAGAAGTTGACCTTCTGCCAGCGCTCGCAGGTCACCGTCATGGTGCGCACCACGATGTCGACCTCGCCCCGCTCCAACGTGGGGATGCGCTGCTCGGAGGTGAGCACCTTGAACTGGATCGCGCCCGGGTCGCCGAAGATCGCCCGCGCGACCTCGCGCGCCAGGTCGACGTCGAAACCCTCCAACTCGCCGGAGAACGGGTTGCGGAACCCCATCAGGTACGTGTTCTGGTCCACCCCCGCGATCAGCCGGCCCCGCGCCTGGACGCGCGCCATGGTCGACCCGCCCGGCATCTGCCCCGGCGCGGGCAGCGCACCGGTCGGGCGCAGGCTCGCCGTCGGGTCGCACGACGCGGGCGGCACCTCCGCCGTGCTGGGCGGCGCGGTCAGCTCCACCGCCTCCGCCGGGCGCGGCGGCACCGCCGAACCACCG
Organism: Saccharothrix stipae; assembly: GCF_054781895.1. NCBI lineage: Bacteria > Bacillati > Actinomycetota > Actinomycetes > Pseudonocardiales > Pseudonocardiaceae > Saccharothrix > Saccharothrix stipae. Next base: position 193,695 of record NZ_BAAGTN010000001.1, read on the forward strand.
CCGATCGGCGGCGCGGCACTGGGCACCGGCGCGCACGCCGCGAGCACCGACGCCAACAGCAGGGCGGGCACCGCGCGCAGCCGTCTCATCGGTACTCCTTCAACCGCTGCCACAACCCGAACGTCGACGCCGCCGCGGCCAGCAACGCCAACACCGCCACCGCGGGCACCACGCCGCCCAACGCGGCCCGCGCCCGCCCGATCGCGTCGGTCAACTCCGCCCGCGCCGCGCCGATGGCCTCCACCAGGTCGGAGTCCAACGCGTCGAACGCCGTGGCCGCGCCCGCCTCGTCCGGACCGAGCGCCAACGCCACCGCCGCGGTGTGGTCCCCGGCGTCGTCGGCCTCGCGGATCCGGCGGTGCGCCTGCTGCCACTGCGCGTGGTGCTCGACCGCCTCGGCCACCGGCGGCGCGCCCTCGGTCGCCCGCACCCGCCCCAGCAGCTCGTCCAACGCCTTGTCCGCCTCGACGAACTCCGCCTCGTAGATCGTGCCGCTGCCCCGCGCCACCAGCGTCAACGTCTCGTCGCCGCGCGCGGTCAACGTCGCGATCCGGGCCCGCGCGAGCAGGTCGACCAGCGTCGCCTCGTTCTTGCTGGCCGAGGCGTTGTAAACCACGAGCAGGCTCGACACCAACACCCACAGCAACGAGATCGCGGTCAACGCGGTCGCCACCACCAGCCCGGGGTTGAGCACCCGGTTCGTCCGTCGGGTCAGGTACCGCTGCGCGAGCACCAGCACCGCCAGCGCGCCCGCGCCCATCAGGAACTCCAGCCACGGCAGCGACCCGGCGTCCTCCAGGCCCCGCACCACGTTGCCGGTCTCCACCCCGTACAGCTCCTGCGCCGCCGGCAGCAACCGCGTGCGCATCAGCGTGGACGCCTCCCGCAGGTACGCCGCGCCCACCGGGTTGCCCTGCCGGTTGTGCGCGCGGGCCGTCTCCACCAGGCCCGTGTAGACCGGCAACTGGCCCGACAACGTCGACAGGGCCTCGGTCAGCTCGGGGGAGCGGGTGATCTCGCTGGTCGCCGCCGACAACGCCGCGGCCGCCTTCGCCACGTCCGCCTCGTACCGCCCGCGCAGCGTCGAGGACTCCACCCCGCCGGACAGGAACGCGCTGGACGCGGTGGCGTCCGCGTCGGCCATCGCCCGGTAGACCTCCTGGGCGGCGAACGCCAGCGGCTCGTTGCGGTCGGCCAACGCCTCCAGCGCCTCCGACCGGCGCTGCACCGACGTCGCGGTCGACGCCCCCACCAGCAGGCTCACCAGGATCAGCAGCAGGGCCAGCAGGCTCAACCTGCCCGGCGTGCTGCGGGCAAGGCCGGTCACCCGGCGCAGGGCCGCGCGGTTCCGCTGAGCCTCGACCAGCACGACCGCCCCCTTCCCGAGGTGATCGGCGCCACTCCCCGCTCAGACAGCGTAGATCGAAAATCCACCAATCGGGACGCGATTGGACCCGACCGGCCGGTACGGCCTCATCGGTCCGAGCTCATCGGGTGACACACCCACCCCTGATGGAGCCGACGACGGATCTCCATCAGGGCCTCTTTCCGGCGGGTCCGGGACGCCGGACCGCTAGCGCGGCGGCAGGGGCAGCGGCAGGGCGGGCAGGCCGTCCATGCTGACCGCGTTGAAGTCCTTGCCCTCGCAGTACGCGGAGAACTCCTCGTCGGACTTGCGGCCGAAGTAGTCCGCGTGCAGCGTCCGCTCACCCCGGTAGTCCAGGAACGGCACCGCGAAGCCGCAGGTGTCGCTGATCAGCTTGGCGGTCACCACCACGACCGCGCGCAACGCGGGCCCGTCGGCGTCGCCGAACCCGGCCACCAGCTCGGCGAACCTCGGGTCGTCCCGGAACACCGGCTCACCGGTGCCGTGCACGCGCACGATGTTCGGCGGACCGTCGAACGCGCACCACATGAGCGTGATCCGGCCGTTCTCCCGCAGGTGCGCGATCGTCTCGGCGTGGCTGCCGCCGAAGTCCAGGTACGCCACCCGCCGCTCGTCCAGCACCCGCCAGGTGCCGCGGCGGCCCTTCGGCGAGAGGTTCACGTGCCCGTCGGCCGACAGCGGCGCGGTCGCGGTGAAGAACACCGGCTGCTGCTCGATGAACTCGCGCAGACGTCCGTCGATCCGTTCATAGGTCTTCCCCATGGGGCCATTATCACCCGTCGACGACCCGGTACCGCCGGACGTCGCTCTCCTCGAAGCCCGCGAAGGAGTGCACCCGTCGCCACGCCGGCGACACACCCACCGATCCGTTGCCGCGTGCCATCGCGTCGCGGTGCGCCCGCGCCGACGTCCACTCCGCGTAGTTGAGCACGCGCGTCCCGTCCACGCTGACGTGGAAGTGCCCGGAGATCCCGCCCGGGTGCGGCTCCCGTTCCGCCGCCAACGCCGAGAACACCAGGTCGACCCACTCCTCGGCGATCCCGGGCCGGTCGAACCGCACCGACACCAGCACCACGCACCCGACCGGCCGGTCGGGGGAGGCCAGGCCGGTGGACCGGTACCGGCGGTAGGCGGTCGCGCCGCCGGCCTCGGCCGGGCCGGACCACTGCGAGAACGTGACGACCTCGCCACCGTCCAGGTGCTCCAGCCGAACCACGTCCAGCAACCCGGCCGGGCGTGGTTCGAACGGCACGGAGCCGTGGTGGAGCAGGACGAGCGCGGAGTCGGTGCGGGCCGGATCCATGCCGACGACGCTAGGCGCGCCGTCGGGGCGCTCGAATCGGTCAGGTGACCGGTCACCGGTTGTTGCACATTACTGGCGACAACGCTCAGACTTCCGCCATGACACCCGAGATCCGGCGTTCCCTGGTCCAGCACTCCCGGCTCCGCCGGGAACCGCACGCGGTGCTGCGCCGCATGCTCGACCGCGTGCCGCCCGGCACCATCGCGGACGAGCCGACCGCGCAGCTGGAACGGCGGATCGCCGACCTGCTCGGCACACCGGCCGCCCTGTTCTTCCCCACCGGCACCATGGCCCAGCAGACCGCGCTGCGCGTGCACGCCGAACGCACCGGCCGCCGCACGTTCGCCGCGCACCCCCAATGCCACCTCGCCGTCTGGGAGGACGGGGGCTACCACGCGGTGCACGGCCTGCGCCACAAGGCCGTCGGCGACCACCACGGCCTGATCACCCTCGACGACCTCGCCGAGGTCCGCGAACCGCTCGCCGCCCTGCTGCTGGAACTGCCGCAACGCGACATCGGCGGCCTCCTGCCCACCTGGGAGGACCTGGTCGCGCAGACCGCGTGGGCCCGCGACCGCGGCGCGGCGGCGCACATGGACGGCGCCCGGCTCTGGGAGGCGCAGACCGGCTACAACCGGCCGTTCGCCGAGATCGCCGGCCTGTTCGACACCGTCTACGTCTCCCTCTACAAGGGCCTCGAAGGCGTGCGGGGCGCGGTCCTCGCGGGTGACCGGGCCACCATCGACGCCGCGTCGGTGTGGCGGCGCAGGCTCGGCGGCGCGACCCCGGACTCCTGGCCCGCCGCGGTCACCGCCCTGGCCGGGCTGGACGAGGTGCTGCCGAGGATGGCCGAGTTCCGCGACCACGCCGTGGCCGTGGCCGCCGCCATCAACGCCGACGGCTACGCCACCACCCGCCCCGAGGTGCCGCAGACGCCGCTGTTCCACGTCCACATCCCGGCGCCGAAGGACGCCGTCGCCGCCGCCGCGCGGCGGATCCTCGCCGAGACCGGCGTCGAACTGCCCCAGCACCCCAAGGCCACGCCCGACCCGGCGCGGTGCAGCATCGAGCTGACCATCGGCGTGGTGTCGCTGGACTTCACCCCGCGGGAGGTGGCCGACCTGATCCGGCAACTGCGCTAGCGGCTGGTCGACCCTGGCTCGTCACGCGACTCTCGTCGGGTAACGAGCCAGGGTCGACCGGTGGAACGGATGACCTACGGCGTGGTCGGCAGCAGGCAGGAGTAGCTCAGCGGGAGCAGGCTCACGAACGTCCCGCCGGCACCGGTGCAGATCCTCCGGGCTTCCGGGACGCGGCGGTTGGCCGGGTTGAGGGGGTCGAACACGCAGACGTACCCCACCGGGTTCACGGTGACGGAGAGGACGCCGCCGGTCGCGATGCACAGCGCGGTCGCGTTGCCCAGGCCCGAGCCCGGACCCGATCCCGGCGGCGTGCTCGTGTTCTCGCAGCTCGCGTGGATGTCGGGGTCCGGCGCGGGGCCCTGGCAGGTGTCGGTGCCGAGGCCGCCGTCGAGGCTGTCCTGGCTGCCGTCGTTGGCAGCGCCGACGAGGGTGTCGTTGCCGGCGCTGCCGGAGATCGTGTCGATGCCCAAGCCGCCCTGGAGGGTGTCGGCGCCGGTACCGCCGGTGAGGGTGTCGTTGCCGTCACCGCCGTTGATCGTGTCGTCGAAGTCCGAGCCGGTGATGGTGTCGTTGCCGGCGTTGCCGTTGATCGTCTTGGCGGGGTTCGTGCCGCCGCAGTCGATCGTGTCGTTGCCGGGAGTCCCGGTCACGACCGTGTCGGTCTGGGTCACGCCGGCGCTCACCACGCAGTCGACGGCGGCATGGGCGGCGGGGGAGGTGACCGCCCACCAGGCGGGGATCACGAGGACCCCGGCCAGCGTGGCGACGATTCTCCGGTGGATCCGACTCTGATGAATTCTCATGGCTGCATTCCTTGGAAATTATTACCAGCGGTGGCTCGCACGGCGCGGCGCGCGCCGGCGGGATGGGGTTCGTGCGATTCACGCGCCGCCGCAGTGGCCTGACTGCCGGCGTCCGCTTCATGCACACACAGAAAAACCCCGGTTCGTGGATCCGCGGTCCTGGCGGATGTTCACGTCACCGAGGTCTGGGGTGTGTACCAAGAGATTACTCCTCTAGCAGCAAGGATCGATACCGCCGTACCCCGAATGGACGCATGGTGCACCCCCGTCGGCAGCAGCGGTCACCGGGACGGCGATCGGGCGAGGGGATCTACGGCGTCGGTTCCGCGAGTAGTTCCACGTCGGACGCGACGAGCCGAAAATGAATTGGATTCCGATGCACCCGCAAATCCCGGGTGCATTACCGATCACGTCGCGCGACGCGCCGCTAATCGGCCCCGTGCGCCGGCCCGGTGACCGCGCCGAGCCGACGCCGCAAAAGGTCGCGCTCGGCGTCGTTCCCGGCCAGGTCCAACGCCCGCCGGTAGGCCCGCGCCGCCTCGGCGTCCCGGCCCAGGCGGCGCAGCAGGTCGGCGCGCACGGCGTGGAACGGGTGGTAGCCCGCCATCGGCGAGTTGCCCGGCGCCAGGGCGTCGACCAACGCCAACGCCGCCTCCGGGCCGTCGACCTCGGCCACCGCGACGGCCCGGTTCAACGCCACCACCGGGCTGGGCGTCAACGCCAGCAGGTGGTCGTACAGCCGCACCACCTGGGTCCAGTCCGTCGGCGGCGGGTCGCTGTGCACGGCGTTGATCGCGGCCTGCACCTGGTACGGGCCGGGCCGGTCGCGGCGCAGGCACCACCGCACCAGCGCGCGCCCCTCGGCCAGCATCGCCCGGTCCCAGCACGCTCGGTCCTGGTCGGCCAACCGCACCAGGTCGCCGTCCGGGCCGGTGCGCGCCGGGCTCCGGGCGTGCAGCAGCAGCATCAGCGCCAGCAGCCCGACGACCTCCGGCTCGTCGGGCATCAGCTCCGCCAGCACCCGCCCCAGCCGCACCGCCTCCGCGCACAGCTCCTCGCGCACCAACGCGCCACCCGAGCTCGCCGAGTAGCCCTCGTTGAACACCAGGTACACCACCGCCAGCACGGCACGCAGCCGGCCGGGCAACTCCCGCTCGCCCGGCACCCGGTAGGGGATCCGGGCGTCGCGGATCTTCGCCTTGGCCCGCACCAACCGCTGCGCCATGGTGGTCTCGGGCACCAGGAACGCCCGCGCGATCTCCGCCGTGGACAACCCGCCCAGCAGCCGCAACGTCAGCGCCACCCGGGCCGCCGGGTTCAGCGCCGGGTGGCAGCACGTGAAGATCAACCGCAGCCGCTCGTCGCCCACCGCGTCCACCTCCACCGCGTCGTCGCGCACGTGCAGCAGCGCGGCCTGGGCCTGCCGGTCGTCGCGCTTGGACTCCCGGCGCAGCCGGTCGATCGCCCGGTTGCGGGCCGTGGTGATGATCCAGCCGGCCGGGCTCGGCGGCACACCGGTCTCCGGCCAGCGCCGCACCGCCTCGGCGAACGCGTCCTGGACCGCCTCCTCGGCGATCGCGATGTCGCCGAAGACGCGGACCAGGACGGCCACCGACCGGCCGTACTCGGCCCGGAAGACCCGCTCGACCGCCGTCACGTCGTCAGCCGGGGAAGTCCTGGAACGGCCGCACCTCGACCGGCAGCTCGCACGCCACGCTCATCCGGCGGCCCCACTCCAGCGCCGCGTCCAGGTCCGGCACGTCGATGATGTTGAACCCGCCGATGTGCTCCTTGCTCTCGGTGAACGGGCCGTCGGTGACGACGAGCTCGCCGTTCGCCTGCGGACGCAGCGTGGTCGCCGTCTCCGGGGCGTGCAGACCGCCCGCGAACACCCACACGCCCGCCTCGCGCATGTCGGCGTCCACCGCCTGCACGTCCTTCATGATCCGCTCCAAGGCCGCCGGCTCGGGGATGTCGTAGCCGGTCGGCTCGATCACGCTGATCAAGTACTGGGTCATCTCGTGCTCCTCAGGTCGGGTCTGACGCACCCTCCACACGAACGGCGCGCGACCACATCGACACCACGGCGGAAAAATCTCGGAACCGGCCGCTCCGCCACGGCCAGGTCCTCCACCGGACCCGGCCCGCTCACCACGACCGCCCGCATCGACCCGGTCATCCGTGGTGCGCCAAGACCACGTTCAACACCCGCACCAACTCCTCCCGCTCGGCCGCCGACAACGGCGCCAGCAACGCGTCCTGAGCCTGCCCCAGCACCCGGTCCAGGTGACGCAGGTGCGCCACCCCCGACGGGGTGACGGTCACGATGTTGCGCCGCTTGTCGCCGGGATCCGGCCTGCGCTCCACGAACCCCTTGTCCGCGAGCTCGTTGACGGTGGCCACCACGTCGCTGCGGTCCAGCCCGCCCCGCCGCCCGAGGTCCGCCTGGCTGGCCGGGCCGAACTCGTCCAGCGCGGCCAGCAGCGAGTAGTGGTAGCGCCGCGCGTCGACCGCGCCCAACGCCTCCGACACGAGCCGGTGCGCGTGGGTCGTGGCCTGGCCCAGCAGCCAACTCGCCGCGCCGCGCAGCCGCAGGGGCGCGCCTGAAGTCTCCATGCGACCGCAGTCTACCCACTTGTTGGCCATGCCAACGATTCGGAGATCCTCAAGAATTCCGGAAGGTCCGGTGTCGGATCGGGGCGGTGCCGCTCGTAGCAGGGATGAGGCCGCCCACACGGGGCGGCGCCAGGCAGGGGAACCGCGATCATGAAGCCGACGACCACGACCCGGGGCACGGGCGACGACGAGACCCCCGAGCACGTTGCCCCGACCGCGCTCAACGCGGCGCGCTGGGAGAACACGGGCGCGCGCCCCCGGTACGCCACCGCCTGAAGTCCCCGACCAACCCCGCAGTCCCGACACCACAGGAGATGATCCGCAGATGCAGTACCTGGTTTCCGTGATCGACGACAAGGACGACCCCGGCCGCACGGACCGGCAACCCGCCATCAGCGCGTTCAACGAACGACTCATCGCCGAGGGCCACTGGGTCTTCGCCGGCGGACTCGCGGACACCGAGGCGGCCACGGTCGTCGACAACCGGGGCGAGCAGGCGGTGTTCACCGACGGGCCGTTCGTGGAGTCGAAGGAGTACCTCGCCGGCGTCTGGGTGTGGGAGGCCCCCGACCTGGACGTGGCGCTCGAGCTCGCCGCCGAGGCGTCGAGGATCTGCGATCGCAAGATCGAGGTGCGGCCGTTCCGGTGAGCGACGTCGAGGAAGCGGTCGCGCGGGCCCACCGCGACGGGTGGGCCCGCCTGGTCGCCGCGCTGACCAGGCGATTCGGCGACCTCGACATCGCCGAGGAAGCCGCCGCCGAGGCGTTCACGACCGCCGTCGAGCGGTGGCGGTCCGACGGCGTGCCACCCAACCCCGGCGCCTGGCTGACCACCACCGCCAACCGCAAGGCCATCGACCGGATCCGGCGCGAGAACAAGCGCGACGACAGGCACAGGGAGGCTCTGATGCTGCACGACGACACCCCGCCCGAGCCTCTCGGCGCCATCGACGACGACCGGCTCCGCCTGATCTTCACCTGCTGCCACCCGGCGCTGGCCGCGGAGGCCCGCGTGGCGCTGACGCTGCGCATGGTCGGCGGGCTGACCGTGCCCGAGATCGCCCGCGCCTTCCTGGTCCGGTCGACCACCATGGAGCAGCGCATCACCCGCGCGAAGGCCAAGATCAAAGCGGCGCGCATCCCCTACCGGGTGCCGTCCGCCGAGGACCTCCCGGCCCGCGTCTCCGGCGTGCTCACCGTCCTGTTCCTCGTCTTCAACGAGGGCTACTTGGCCGGCGGCCCCGACACCGACCCCGTCCGGCACGACCTGACCACCGAGGCGATCCGGCTCACCCGCCTGATCCGCGCGCTCCTGCCGCAGGACGGCGAGGTGGCCGGGCTGCTGGCGCTGATGCTGCTCACCGAGGCCCGCCGCACCGCCCGGATCTCGGCCACCGGCGAACTGGTCGCCCTCGACGAGCAGGACCGCGGCGCCTGGGACGCGGCGCTGATCGCCGAGGGCCACCGGCTGGTGCGCGAGCGCCTCGCCGCCGCGGCGGCCGGGGTGGCTCCGGGGCGCTACCAGATCCTCGCCGCGATCAACGCCGTGCACACCTCCGCCCGCGACATCCGCGACACCGACTGGTCACAGGTCGTCGCGCTCTACGACCAGCTCGTCCGCCTCGACCCCTCGCCGATCGTCGCCCTCAACCGGGCCATCGCGGTCGCCGAGCTCGACGGCCCGGAGGTGGCACTCGCGGCCGTCGACCGCCTGGAACACCGGTTGGCCGGCTACCACCCCTACCACGCCACCCGCGCCGACCTGCTGCGTCGGCTGGGCCTCGGCCGGCAGTCGCGCGCGGCGTACGACAGGGCCATCGAGCTGGCGGGCAACACCGCCGAGACCGCCTACCTGACCCGCCGCCGCGACCAACTGCGGTAGCGGAACGGCGATTATCCTAGTGCTAGAGTAATCGGGTGTCCGCAGAGCTGACCCCCGCCGAACTCACCCTGCTCGGCCTGCTGGTGGAGAAACCGCGGCACGGATACGAGCTCGAAGAGGTGATCACCGCACGAGGGATGAGGGAGTGGACCGAGATCGGGTTCAGCTCCATCTACTACCTGCTGGCCAAGCTGCGCGACCGCGGCCTGGTGGCCGAAATCGACGCACCGGGACCGGGACGGGGCAAGGCACGCAAGGTCTACGGCCCCACGCCGGACGGACGCCGAGCCTGCGCACGGGCGGCCGAAGCGGCGGTGGCCGAACTCCACCCGGTGTTCCCACGCGTCCTCGTCGGGCTGGCCAACCAACCCGTCATCCCACCCGACCGGCTCCGCGCCGCGCTCGCCCACCGCGGCGACGCGGTCACCGCCAAGATCGCGGAACTCCGCACGGCCCTCGCCGCCCAACCCCACGCACCCGGCTTCGCCCGCGCGATCTTCGACTACTCGCTCGCCCAACTCGACGCCGAACAGCGCTGGCTGTCCGCCTACCAGGCCGAACTCGCCGACGCACCCGACCAGGAGGACGGCCGGCCGTGAACCCGGACCGCTACGACGTCAAGCGGGAGCTCAAGCAGCTCTACGCGCCCAAGAACACCGACTGGGCGCTCGTCGACGTGCCCGAACAGCAGTTCATCGCCGTCGACGGGCACGGCGACCCCAACACCAGCGCCGTCTACGCCCACGCCGTCGAAGCGCTCTACTCCGTCGCCTACGCGATCAAGTTCGCGAGCAAGCGCGCCGGCCGCGACCTCGTCGTCGCACCGCTGGAAGGGCTGTGGTGGGCCGACCGACCGGAGGTCTTCACCACCCGAGCCAAGGACTCCTGGCAGTGGCGGATGCTCATCAGCCAACCCGACTGGATCACCGAGGAGGCCATCGCGGACGCCCGCCGGCTCGTCGCCGCCAAGAAGGACCTGCCCGCCCTCGCCGACGTCCGCCGCGAAGTCCTGCACGAGGGGAGCAGCGCCCAAGTCCTGCACATCGGGCCCTACGACGACGAAGGACCGGTGCTGGCCCGGCTGCACGACGAGTGGCTGCGGGCCAACGGCCTGCGGATGACCGGCCTGCACCACGAGGTCTACGTCGGCGACCCCCGCAAGAGCGAGCCCGCGAAGCTCAGAACGGTCCTGCGCCAACCCGTCGGCCCCGTCTGAGCGCCGCCCCGACCCCCGGTGCGTCTCAGGCGTGCCCGCCGACCGACACCGTGCCGATCGTCAGCTCCGGCCGCCCCTCCAGGAACCCGCCGACCCGCGCCACCTCCCCGTCCAGCTCGGCCAGCCGCGCCCGGGACAACGTCCCGAACGGCTCCACCGTGACCAGGATCCGCCGACCCGACCGCTTCTGGTGCCACACCCCGGCCACCACGCCGTCCACCAGCAGCACCGGGAAGTTCCCCGCCTGCCCACGCGACAACGCCCGCTCGAACGCCCGACCGGGGAACACCACCTCACGCGGGTGGCTGCCCACCACGTACGCGTCGAAGTAGGGGAGCAACCGCACCCCGCCCGGCGCCTCGTCCGGCCACGACGTGTCGCCGCGCACCACCCACCCGCCCTCGACCCGTTCCACGTCGGCCCGCTCGAACACCTCGTCCACCCACCGCTTCGGCGCGGCCAGCCACTTCGCGAAGTGCGCCTCCGTCGCCGGCCCGTAGGACCGCAGGTAGTCGTGCAGCAGCGCCACCGCACCGTCGGCGAGGGGCTCGAACCCCGGCAGCCACCGCCGCGGACTGGTGTAGGCGGTCTTGCGGCCCTTGTTCGGCGCGAAGCACAGCGCGCCGAGGTTCGACGCCACACCCATCGCCTCGACCCATCGCGGCCACGGCGTCCCCCCGAACGCCTCCATCACCCGCTCACCCGCCCACGCACCGGTGCGCGCGATCACCGCCTCGGTCAACTCCTCCCCGGTCAGCTCCGCGTCCCGCAACGCGTCCCCGATCGCCGCCACCACCTCGGCGGCCTGCTCCTCGGTGAGCAGCTGGAGCCGCTGCGGCAACCCCGCCAACGCACCCGTCCACATCGGCAGGTCCGCCGCGGGCAACAGGTGCACCGTGCCGCGCGGCCCCCGCGTCTTCACCAACGTCCGGTCCACCCACAACGCGTCCCGCACTCGCTGCCGCGTCATCCCCGTGCGCAGCCCGATCGACAACTCCGCCGCCGACATCACCTGCGCGTGCGCACCGCACATCGCCCGCACCACCGCGACCGGGTCCGGCGACGGCTCCAGCAACGAGTGCCGCCGCAACCGCCGCCCGATGACCGGGTTCACCGCACCTTCCCGAAGAACGCCCGCACCTCGCCCGCGAACACCTCGGGCACCTCCATCGCCACGAAGTGACCACCCGGCCGGGCATCGGGCCAGTGCACGACGTCGTTGTGCCGCTCGGCCAGCCGCCGGATCCCCGGCGGACCGCTGTACACACCCGTCGGCACCAGCTCCTGCCCCTCCGGCCACGCGAACCGCTCGTTGTCGTACATGAACCACGACGACGACCCGGCCGTCCCCGTCAACCAGTACAGCGTCGCGTTGACCAGCAGCAGGTCCCGGTCGATGGCCTGCTCCGGCAGGTCCACCGTGATGGTGAACTCCTGGAACTTCTGCATCAACCACGCCAGCAGCGCCACCGGCGAATCGTGCCACCCCAACGCGAAGGTCTGCGGTGCGGCGCGCAGCATCGCGTGGTGATCCACCCCGGCGCCCGCCCACCGCTGCATCTGCCGGTAGAACTCCCGCTCGTCCGCCGTCAGCACCGGCAGGTCCGCCTCGGTCGGGAAACCCAGACCACCGTTCACGAACACCCCCACCACGTGCTCCGGCGCGGCCTTGGCCACCTCCGGCGCGATGTAGGCGCCCAGGTCACCGCCCTGCACCCCGTACCGCCCGTACCCCAGCCCCGCCATCAACCCGGCGAACACCCGCCCCGCCCGCGCGACGTCGAACGGCCCGGTCGGCTTCCCGGAGAACCCGAACCCCGGGATGCTCGGCACCACCACGTGGAAGTCCCGCAGGTACCCCAACGCCTCCGCGAACTCCACGAACGTGTTCGGCCACCCGTGCACCAGCAGCAGCGGCAACGCGTCGGGGTTCGCGCTGCGGACGTGCAGGAAGTGCACCTCCAACCCGTCGACCAACGCGGTGAACTGCGGGAACGCGTTCAGCCGCGCCTCGTGCGCCCGCCAGTCGAACCCGGTGCGCCAGTACCCGACCAGGTCGCGCAGGTAGTCCACCGGCACACCCCGCCGCCACCCGTCACCGGGCAGCGGATCCACCCAACGGGCCCGGGCCAGGCGGTCGGCGAGGTCGTCCAGGTCGGTCTGCGGCACGGCGATGCGGAACTCTCGGATCTCGGTCACGACGACGACGCTAGAGCCCAAGTAGGACGACAACCGTCCTAGATCAGCCCCGGATGCCCGAACTGCGCGATCCTCAGCCCCCCGTCCACCACCACCGTGTCGACCAACCGGAACCCCAGGCTCTCGTACAACGCGATGGCCGGCGCGTTCGCCGCACCCGTCGACACGATCGCCGGCCCACCCTCGGCCAGCACCTGCTCCACCAACCGCCGCGCGAACCCCAACCGGAAGTGGCTCGGCGCCACGCACAACCGGTCGATGTCCAGCACACCGTCGACCTTCGCGTACCCGACGAACGCCACCAACTCCTGGTCGACGTACCCGCCGAGCCATCTCAACGGCAGCGGCCGGATGTCCTCGACCGACTCGTACAACCCGGGTATCGCCGTGCTGCCGATCAACTCCGACTCGACCGCGTACGACAACCGCGCGATCCGGTGCACCGCCTTCGCCGTCTCGTCGTCGGTGAGATCCAGGGGAACGATCATGCCGCCATCCTTTCCACGAGGTGATCCGCCGGTTACCCCGGCGGATCACCCGTGCAACCCCACACGATCCCCCGATGTCCCGCCTACGGAGTCGCGACGGTGCAGGCCAGCTGCGTGCGCACGTACCGGGACCCGGAGTGCGGCGACCGACCCGCCGCGGTGACCCGGACGTTGTAGCTGCCCGTCTCCGCGGTCGCCGTGAAGCGACCGGTGACCAGCGGCAACGCCGACTCCGGCCCGCCACCGGCACCGTTGCGCCGCGGCATCGTGTCCGAGAGCGACAACCGGCCGACGGCGAACTGGAACAAGTCCGGCTTGCCCGCCGCCAGCAACCGCGCCCGCAACGCCAACAACCTGCCCACCTTCTCCGGCAGCGAGTCCCCGTCGGGCACCTTCACCGGGTCCACCCGGCTCAGGGCGTCGGCATGGACCTTGCCCAGGCTGTCCAGGCCGAGCACCGGCGCCACCACCAGCCCCGCCGGCCTGCCCGGGTTGAACACCCGGTTGCCGTCCGTCATCTTCGTCGTCACCAGCAGCGGGCTGCCCGCCGTGAACCGACGCGGACCCAGGTCGACGTGCAGCCGCACCGGCGACCGCACGAACCCGGCCGCGGTGAACCGCGTGTGCCGCTCCCGCGCCGTCGACACCTCGATGAACCACCGCCCCGCCAACGGCTCCGCCACGTCGAACGCCACGTACCCGCGGCCCTCGGTCCGCCGCACCAGGCTCGAATGCGCCGGCACCAACCTGCCCTTCGGATCCCGCAGGCGCACGCAGATCCGATCACCCTTCGTGGCGCTCTCCGGCACGAAGTGCAACGAGGTGTCGGCCCACGACACCGTGAACGTCGCCTGCGACGCCGCGTCGTCCACGAACGCCGCGACCCGACTCGTCGACGCCATCGCCGACTCGTTCACCACGATCCCGTCACCCGACACCTGACCCCGGATGTAGTTGTAGATCTCGAACAGGTCGTCGATCGTCGGCATGAAGTAGTAACGACCCTCGGAGATGTCCGCGATCTGCTCCAACAACGCCTGGTCCGACGCGGGCCCCATCGCGCACGTGTACACCGGCACCGCGCTCGGCAACGTCGCCACCGCGTCGAGCGCCGACGGCTTCGCCGGGTTCCCCGCGTCGCAACCCTTGTTGTCGTACCCGTCCGACAGCAGCACCATCGCCCGGCTCGCCACCGACGACGTCGCCAACAGGTCCCGCGCCTCCACGATGCCGTCACCCATGAACGTGCAACCACCGAACACGGTCGCGTCGACCTCGGCCTTGGCCGCGTCACGAACCGGCTGACCCGTGATCGTCCGCACCGCCGGACCCGGACCCGTCGGGAACGCGACGTCCCCCGTGCTGCCGAAGCTCACCACACCGACCTCGTCGTCCACCGACATCAGGTCCAGGAACTGCTTCGACGCCGTCCGGGTCACCGCCTCGTACCCGTACACGATCATGCTGCCCGAGCGGTCGATCACCGGCACGACGCTCACCGGCGCCGCCGGCGGCACCTCGGCGTTGTCGATCACGAGCGCGAAGTCCTGCCACGGCGTCGCGATGTCCGGCCGGGCACTCGCCGACACGGCCGCGGCGATCACCCGGACCTCGTAGGTGCCCGTCGGGTTCTGGACGTACACGCACTCCACGTTGTCCACGTTGTCGAACGCGCCACCCGGCACCGAGAACCCGCCCGCGAACACGTTGCCCTTGAACGCGACACCGCTGTCCAACTCGGTCACCTCGAGGTCCAGGTCGTTCACGATCGCCGGGCTGGCGGCGACGGCACCGGGGGAGTCGGTCCACACCAGCGTGATGCGCAACGGACGGCTCGCGTCGGCCGGCGCGACCCGGATCAGGTGCTCCTGACCCGCGGCCGTGAACGCGTGCCGCTGATCGGAGAAGATCTTCGGCCCCCGGTCCGAGGCGGGCGCCTGTTCGAGCACGTTCTCCAGGCTCACCCGCCCCCACCCCTGGTCGTTGTTCGGGATCGGCGCCAGCGGAGCGCTGTCCCGCAGGTTCAGCCTGGTCGCACCGGGGGAGACGGTCCGGAACGTCATCACGTCCGTGCCCTGGTCGTAGTGCCAATGACCCGGGCTCACCACCGCCGCCGCGCTCGCGACCTCCGTCATCGCCCCGAACACCCCACCCGGCGCCTGGTCGACCGCCTCCGCCGGGACGTGCCCGAGCGAGGACACCGACCGCAGACCACCACCGAGGTTCGCCCACTCCGAAGCCGAGTACGACCTCCAGTTCGCGCCACCCGCCATGTCCTCCGCACCGTTGACGACCAACGCCTTCGCCATCGCCGCGCTCGGCGTGGCACCACCCGTGCGGGCCCGCCACCACTCGATCATCACCGCGATCGCGCCCGTGACGTGCGGCGCGGCCATCGACGTCCCGGTCAGCAGCACGTGACCGCCGTCCGTGCCCGCCTGCGCCGAGTTCACGTCGGTGCCCGGCGCGCACACGTTCGGCAGGATCCGGCCGTCCGCGGCCGGACCACGACTCGAACTCGACGCGATGCCCTGCACGTCGTCGCTCGGGAACCCCTCCCCGGGACGCGCGTTGAGCGAGTTGCCGACCACGATGACGTTCTTGGCCTCCTTGGGACCGGTGATCGTCCCCGACCGACCACCCGCGTTGCCCGCCGAGAACACGATCACCAACGAGTCCAACCCCGCCGTGGCGTCATCCGGATCGCGCACCAACTGGTCGTACCGCCGCGCGGTCGCGGTGTACCCGCTCCCCGCAGGCGACGAGAACCACGAGTTGTTCTGCACGGCCGCCCCGTTGTTCACCGCGTCCCGCGTGAACTGCCCGAAGTCCGCCGGCGGCCACGGACCCTCAAGCCCGTTCTGCGTCACCAGACCGGCCTGCGGCGCGACACCCAGACCGCTCAGGAAGTCGTCCGGCGCCGCACCCTCGGTGTCACCGCTGCCCCCGTTGCCGAGCGCGATGCCCGCGACGTGCGTGCCGTGCCCCTCCACGTCCTGGATCGCCGGGTTGCCGTCGTAGTTGACGAACGTGACCTGACGACCGCGGATGTCGAGGTGACCGGTCGTGTTGTTCGTCGCGTTCTCGTCCACACCGGTGTCGCAGATCGCCACGTTCACCCCAGTGCCACCGCCGAGCCCCACCGACGCCAGCCACGACAGGTAGCCGGTCGTCGGCGGAATCTGCTCACGGACCAGCTGCGACTCCCGCTCGCCGTCCAGACCGGGCCGATCGTCGACCCGTTCGAGCAACCGCACGTGCGGCAGGCGCGCGATCACCGCGACGGCGTCCGCGTCGATCTCGACCACGACCGTGGCGTACAGCGGCGCCTCGGACTCCGTGCGCGAGTCGCTCACGACCCTCCCGCCCGCCTCCCGCACGGCCACGCGCACCTCGTCGGCCGCCGACGGCGGGTGGACCGAGACGCTCACGTACGAGAGGGTGCCGCTCGCACCGACCAGGTTCGGGTGGATCCGGTAGGCGGGCTTCATCGGCCCGGTCCACGTGACGAAGCCCAGCTCACGCAGCCGCCCGACCACGTCCGGGGTCCCGCCGACCAGCACCCCGTAGGCACCGGTCGGCTCGATCACCTCGACACCGCGGGCCGCGATCTCCGCCAGCCACTCGGCCCGCGGCGGCGCCACCAGCTGCACGAGGTGGTGCGGCCACTCCTCGGCGAGCTCCACCGGCACCTCCAGCTCCTCCGGAACCGGCGGTCTCTCCTCCTCGCTCTCCGTGTCGACGCGAGTCGCACCGAGGTCGATGATGCCCGCGTCGGGCAGCAGCTTGACCCGGTAACCCTGCTCCTCCAACGCCTCCAGCCGCTCCCGACCGCCCTTCACCACGGCGCCCTCGGGCAGCACGGCCTCGACCTCCACGCCCGCCGCGGACTCCGCCTCGCTCGGCCGGAACCGACCCGTCGCCGCCGAGCGCGGCGTGATGATCGCCTTCGTCGTCATGGGAACTCCCTGTCTCACGTTGGTTGGGTGGGGTGCGCCGGCTCAGACGTCGCGGTCGACGCTCACGTAGACCCGGCTCGGTCCGTCCGGCAGCGGAGGGCCGAAGAGCGCGGGTGGTTGGATCCGACCGACGGTGATGCGTGCGCCCGGCACGGAGGCCGATGCGCCCAGCTCGATCGGCAGGGAGGCCTCCCGCCACACGGGCTTGACCTCGTGGTGCCCCGGGCCGGGATTGCGGTGGCCGATCGAGTGCACGACGACCGCGTCCTCGCCGAGGCCGACGTCGTCGTGGGTCGCGGTGCGGTACTCCACGGTCAGCAGACCGCCCAGCCCCAGCACGATCGGCACGATCGCCACCACCGGTCGCGGCGTGGTCGTCTCGCTCAACGCGCTGAGCAACACGCTCTGCCCCAGTCCGACGTCGACCACGTACGGCTCGGCGAACAGCGGGTTCCCGGGCATGCCGAACCGGCCGAACCGGCGGAACAACGAGGCCGCGCTGAGCCTGCGCCCGCTGCGCCACATGTGCGGTGACAGGAACTGGATGCCCTGCGCCTCCGGCGGTGGTGCGATCGCGTGGTCCCAGGACCAGGTCTCGCCCATCAGGCAGTAGCGGTCGTCGTACAGGGGGAACGCGTGCTCGAACCCCAGCACGTGGCCGAGTTCGTGCTGGAAGAACTCCAGCGAGCCACCCTGGTCCAGCAGCGCGTCCTTGCCGAGCGCGCCCGCGTCGCACGGCGGCGGGTTCACCATCGCGACGAAACCGTCGTAGCCGTCGGTGTCGAGGTCCAACTCGCTCTCCGCGTACCGGCGGATCGCGCTGAGCGCCCGGCCCCTGTCCACGGCCAACGCCGGGTCGAGATCGCCCAACCGGACGAAGGTGGACCACGTCAGGTCGAAGTCGAGGTCGACGATGCCGAAGGTGGCGCGCGCCCAGTAGTCGCGCACCAATCCGGCGAAGATCGCCCGGTACACCTGCTGGGGCCACGGCCAACTGCCCACCGCACCCGGCGGGGGAGTCGGCCACATGAACCGGGCCACCTTGATCCGGAACCGCGTGCTCATCCGCAGCCTCCCCGCCTCGCCGTCCTACAGGCAGGGTCGCGCCGGCGGAGCCTTCGTTACGCCCCCAAGCCCAACCCGTTCCTCGCAACCGGGTGAACGACCACCAACACCAGCCGCCGTCCTGGCTTCCGATAAGTGAACCTTATCGGAAGCCAGGATCTAGGTCGGCAAATTCGTTACGTTGTGTCCAATAACGTTTGATCTAACGTATTTCTGCTACGATATCGCCGTGACGACGACCGAGAACTCCGCGCTGACCTGCAACTACCCCGGCTGCACACGGCCGGTGTTCCGGGGTAGTGGGCCTGGCAGGCCTGCCGAGTACTGCGATCTGCCGGAGCACACCCGGTGGCGGGCGTGGCGGGAGCGGCAGCGGTTGGCGCAGGCGGCGGAGGCGGAGCAGGAGGTCGTCACCGTGACGAAAGGCCCGCAGGGGATCACCGCGGGCAAGATCAGGGCCGAGGAACTGCTGGAGCGGTTCCGGGTGTTGACCGAGCAGATGTCGACCACGCTCACCGGGGCCGTGGCCGAGTTGTCCGCGATCGCCGACCCGAGCGTGGCCGAGAGCCAGGTGCAGGCGGTCGAGGCCGAAGCCGCGCGACGGGTCGCCGAGGCGGAGGCGGCGGTCGCCAAGGCGGAACGGCGGCGGCGCGACGCCGAGCAGGCCCGGCAGGCCGCCGAGCAGACCACCGAGGACGCGGTGCGTGCCGCCGAACAGGCCGAACAGGACGCGGAGGCCGCCTACGGGCAGCGCGACGCCGCGCGGGCCGAAGCCGACGCGGCGGTCGAACGGGCCGAGGAGGAGATCGCCGCCATCCGCGTGGAGGCCGCGGCCGCCGTGGACGAGATCCGGCGCGACGCCCAAGCCCGGGTCGAGCAGGCCAAGGCCGACGCGGTCGCGCACGCCGAGCAGGCCCGGCGGCAGGCGGTGCGGGAGGTCGAGCAGGTCCGCACCGACGCCCAGGCCCAGGTCGATCAAGCCCGACAAGACGCACAGGCGCAGGTCGAACGCGCCCAAGCCGAGGCACGGGCCCGCGTCGAGCAGGCCCGCGACGAGGCGAAGGCGAACGTCGACCAGGCCCGTGCTGCCGCACGCGCCGAAGCGGACGCCGCGAACGAGGCCCGGGTCAAGGCCGAACGCGCCGAGCAGGCCGCCCAGGACGCCCGCGCCGAACTGGACCGCGCCCGAGCCGAGCTGACCGAACAGCGCGACACCCACCGCGTCCAGCTCGACCAGGCCGAACGTGCCGCCCGCGAACGCCTCGACGCCGTGGACCAAGCCCGCGTCCAGACCCTCGTCCGGGCAGAACGCGCGGAAACCCAACTCGACCGGCTGCAAGCCGAACTGGACGCGCTGCGCGCGGAACGCACCTGAGCCGTCCGCGGTGCTGTCCTGCCTCTTCGGCTCAGCCGAGCATGACGGGCTTGCCGACCAGGCTCGTGGCCACCAGCCGGTCCACGCCGGGCAGGTTCGACAGCCGCACCGCCACCCGCCGCGCCCGCAGCCGCCACGGCGACGCGGGCAGGAACCACCGCGCGCCCGACCGCGCCACCCGCTGCTTGTCCACCACGACCGGCCGCCAGGCGCGTTCGTACGCGGCCGGGTCGGCCAGGTGCTCGGCCAGCACGTACGCGCCGCCGATGCCGAGCGACGCGCCCTGCCCCGCCAGCAACGACACCGCGCCGCACGCGTCACCGACCAGCACCACCCGCCCGGACGTCCACCGGGGCAGTTCCACCTGCGCGACCTGGTCGTAGTAGATGTCCTCCGGGCACCGCACCAGTGCCCGCGGCACGACCCACCCCAACGACCCGTACGCCTCCAGCACCGCCGCACGCGGATCGGCGGGCATCTCGGGTGACGACGTCCGGTGCACGGTGAAGGCCG
This sequence comes from Saccharothrix stipae, assembly GCF_054781895.1. Lineage (NCBI taxonomy): Bacteria > Bacillati > Actinomycetota > Actinomycetes > Pseudonocardiales > Pseudonocardiaceae > Saccharothrix > Saccharothrix stipae. Next base: position 213,642 of record NZ_BAAGTN010000001.1, read on the forward strand.
CCACCCGGCCGTCGCGCAACGCGTAGAACCCGACCTGGCGGCCGACGGTGTCGGTGAGGTGGAACCGCCCGGCCACCAGCGCGTGCACCTCCGGGTCCTCGAAGGTGAACGCCGCCGTGTGGAACCCGAGGTACCGCAGGTGCCCGTCGCCGAACACCAGCCGTCGCACCGTCGAGTGCACGCCGTCGGCGCCGACCAGCAGGTCGCCGGACACCGTCGACCCGTCGGCCAACCGCGCGGTCACCTCCGGTCCCCGATCGTCGACGCCGACCACCGCGGCGCCGAACCGCAGCGACACACCGGCGGGCAGGTCCTCGCGGAACGCGCGTTCGACGTCCGGGCGCATGATGCTGAGCAGCCGCCCGTCCACGGCGCGGGCGAGCCGGTCGAACCGCAGCCCGGCCACCCTCCGCCCGCGTGAGTCGACGTAGGCGGCCTCGTCCACCCGGTAGCCCAGGTCGAGCAGCCGGGGCAGCACGCCCATCCGCTCGGCGGCGTCGTAGCCCGGCCCGAAGAAGTCGATCATGTAGCCGGAGGTGCGCGGCGCGGCGGCCCGTTCGACCACGACGACCTCGTGCCCGAGCGTGCCCAGCCGGTGCGCCAGCGCCAGCCCGGCGATCCCCGCGCCGCTGATCACGACCTTCATCGCAGCACCCGCCCCAGGACCGGCACGACGACGTCCGCGGACAGGTCGGGTGACAGGGCGCGGTGCAGCAGCACGCCGTCCACGGCCGCCGCCAGCACGGCGGCGGTCGCCGCGGGTGTCGGCACGTCCCGCGACTCCAGCCAGGTGGCGAGCGTGCGGCGGAACTCCACCAGCACCTCGGCCACGGCCTGTCGCAGCTCGTCGTTGCGGGTCGCGGCGAGGAACGTCTCGGTGAACAGCTCCTGCCCGCCGTGCCCGTCCAACGCCCCGAGCAGCAGCGCCAACGCCTCCGGGGGTGTGGAGGCGCGCTCCAGCACCGGCGCGAGACCGTCCACGGCGGACCGCAGCGCGCCGACGGCGGCCTGGACGAGCACGGCCTGCGTGGAGTCGAAGTGGTAGTGCACGACGCCGGATCCGACGCCGGCGCGTTCGGCGAGCATCCGGGTGCTCACCGCACCCCAGCCCTTCTCGGCGATGAGCTCCGTGGCCGCGTGCAGCAGCCGTTCCCTGACCGTCATTGGACGATCGTACTGGACGATCGTCCAAATCTAGAGCCGGACGGTGCCGTCCACGCCCGCGAACCGCAGCAACCGGGCGCCTTCGGCCTCCACGTCGGCCCGCTGCGCACGGGTCAGCGGCCGGAACACCTCGATGTCCAGCCCGTCGCCGGCGAGCTTCCAGGTGCCGTGCACGAAGCCGTCCACCAGCAGCGTCGGCTTGCCGCCGATGACGATCCCGCGCCGGTAGTCCTCGTCGGAGATGACCCGGGTGCGGTCGTCGTGGCCGAGCAGCACGTTGTCGAACTCGGGCAGGAACCGCGCCGGCGCGGGCGTGTCGGGGTCGGGCCGCGGCGCGTCCGGCACGTCGTACAGCGTCCGACCGCGTTCGTCGGTGAAGATCCGCAGGTCCATCGCCTCGACCACGGGCTTGAGGCGGCTCATGCCCGCCCAGGTCTGCACGTCCTTGACCGAGGCCGGGCCGAACGCGGCCAGGTAGCGGCGCACGAACTCCTCGATCGGCGCGGCGGGTCCGGCCGCACCGAGCCAGTGCCGCGCCGTGGTCCACTTCGCCGCGCCCGAACGGCCCCACACCGCGCGCGGGGGCACCTGCACGGACGGCACCAGGAAGCTCCCGGCGTAACCCAGCGCCGAGGCGTCGTGGTCCGGCCACCGTGCGCCGAGCGCGTCGCTGATCTCGCGGCGGGTGCGCGGCTGCTCCTCCAGCAGCGCGGTGACGGCCCCGGTGAACTCGTCGACGTCGAGCCCGTCCATCACGAACCCGAACGGCGAGGACGCGAACCGGCGGTGCAGGAACGGCCGCAGCAGCGGTTCGAACCGGCCGTGGTCGGCGGCGGTGACCAGGTGGATCGTGGCGCGGTGCAGGGAGGCCCGGACCACGTGGCGGTCCAGCAGCAGCGATCCCAGCTCGTCGGCCTGGAACGACCGGATGCGCGACCACAGGCCGTAGTAGGGCGAGAACGGCTCCTGCGCCTGCATCCCGACCAGGTGTTCCACCACGTCGCAGGCGGTCCGGTCCACCCGCTCCAACAGCAACTGCCGGTGCAGGGTCGCCCGGTTCAACGCCCGGGTCGTCAGCTTCTCGGTCACGGGTCCACGTTAGCCGGCATTGCGGACAGTTCCCGTCCTGGGTGACGTGGGTCCACGTTCGGGCCGACGCGGGAAGCGCAGGTCGGGGTCGGGCACGCGGTGCGCGACGTCCTGCGGGCGGGCCTGCCGGAGGTACCGAGACGCGCCGGCGGCGGCCGTGTCGGACCTGCCGGGGACGAGCCGCCGGCCCGACACCGCTCGGCGGGTCCGCACGTCGAGGGCCGGACCTGCCGGGCCGCCGTCGGCCGGCGGACGGTCCCTTCGCCGGTCGACGCCGCGGCCGGCGGATCAGGCGGATCAGGCGGTCCCGTTGACCTCCCGGCGCAGCGCGATGGCGTCCGCCCGGACCCGCTCGGGTGGTTCGCGGTCGATCAGGGCACGGCGCACGAGGTCGGCGACGGCGGGTTGGTGGGCGGGGGTGAAGCCGCGGCGGGTGATCTCCTGGGTGCCGATGCGCAGGCCGCGCAGCCCTTCGTCGATGCGCTGCCACGGCAGGCTGATGCCGCTGAGGTAGACGCCCGCCTCGCCGAGCAGCACGGCCGCCGCGTCGCCACCGCCCAGGGTGAGGGCGTCGACGGCCAGGTGGTGGGAGCGGGTGAACACGCCGTCGTGGCGGGCGACGTCGAACCCGTTGTCGGCCAGCGCCCTGCCCAGCGCCTGCGCGTTGGCGACGCACGCCCGCGCGTAGTCGGGGCCGTGCTCGGCGAGTTCGGCGGCGGTGACGGCGAGCGCGCCGAGGCGTCCGGCGTCGTAGTTGGCGAGCATCCCGGGGTAGGCGACGTTCGAGACGCGTTCGGCCAGGTCGGGGTCGCGGGTGACGACGCAGCCGCCGGACGGGCCGCCGAACGACTTGTAGGTGGAGAACGTCATCAGGTGCGCGCCCTCGTGCAGGGGCCGCTGGAACTGCCTGCCGGCGACGAGCCCGGCCATGTGCGAGGCGTCGTAGAGCAGGATCGCGCCGACCTCGTCGGCGGCCGCGCGCACCGCGGCGACGTCGTGCGGGAACAGCATCAGGCTCGCGCCGATCACCACGATCCGCGGCCGGTGCACCCGCAGGAACCCGGGCAGCTTCCCGTAGTCGATGTCGAGCTCGTCGGGCAGGTAGGGCAGGTCGACCACGGTGAGGCCGCGGATCGCGGGCACGCCCTGGGCGTGGTGGCTGGCGTGGCCGCCGGCGAACTCGGGCAGCACCGCGATCTTGTCGCCGGCGCGGGCGAACGCGGTGTAGACGGCGAGGTTGGCCAGGGTGGCGCTCTGCAACCGGACTTCGGCGAACCGGCCTTCCATGAGCGAGGCGACGAGCAGCGGCGCGAGGACTTCGAGGGTGTCCAGGTGGTCGAGGCCGACCTGGTACTTCTCGCCGGGCCAGCCCATGCTCGGCCGGCTGGACACGCCGGCGGCCACGGCCGCCGCGGCGGCGGGGCTGAGCACGTTGGTGCCCGCGTAGAGGACGATCCCGTCGTCGTCGACCTGGGCGGCGTGGGCTTCGAGGGCTTTGCGCACGGTGCCCGCGACGCCTGCGGCGGACAGGTCGGCGCCGACGGCGGCCTCGACCTCGGCGAGCCTGCGTTGCGCCTGCGGCGAGGCCCAGGGGGCGATCCTGCTGTTCGTCACGATCCAGCACGCTAGGGCGTCGGCGCGGGGTGGGGCGACCGTCCGGCGACTGGAGTTGTTCCTACAGTTGTCGGAATGCAGGAGCTGCTGGACGAGCTGTCCCTGGTGCTGGGGCGCGGGGTGTCGGTGGACGACGTGGCGGGCCGGGTGGTCGGGCACAGCGCCCAGACCGACGACGTGGACCAGGCCCGGGTGCGGGCGATCCTGACCAGGCGGGTGCCGGCGGACGTGGCGGCGTGGCAGGAGCAGCACGGCATCGCGGCGGCGACGGGACCGGTGCGGGTGCCGGCGAACCCGGAGTTGGGTTTCCAGCAGCGGGTGGGGTTCCCGTTGCGGCACCACGGTGTCCTCGTGGGCTACCTGTGGGTGCTCGGTGACCTGCCGGAGCTCGACCTGGGCGGGCGGCTGGCGGCGTTGGCGGCGCGGGTGCCCGCCGGTGAGCGGACGCCGGTGCGGGTGGTGGTGGCGTTGCAGCCGCGGGTGGTGCGCACGGTGCCCGCCGGTGACCCCCTGCCGGACCTGCCGGGGCACGTCGGGATCAGCGATCCGCACCCGCCGGACCGGACCGGCGCGGCGTACCAACAGGCGTTGGCGGCGGCGGAGCTGGCGCGGCTGGACCCGGCGTTGCCCGACCTGGTGCGGTGGTCGGAGCTGGGCGCGTACCGGTTGTTGCTCGGCGCGGCGCCGGAGGAGGTGCTGGCGGGGCTGTCGGAGGTGCTGCTGCGCACGTTGGAGGTGTACCTGGACGCGGGCTGCGAGGTCCGGGTCGCGGCGCAACGCCTGCACCTGCACCGCACCAGCCTGTACTACCGGCTGGGCCGGATCGCCGAGCTGACCGGCCGCGACCTGGCCGACGGCGGCGCCCGGCTGGAGCTGCACCTGGCGCTCAAGCTCGTCCGGTTGGCGCGGCGTGCGTAGGGTCGACCGGGTGCTCCTGTGGATCAACGGCCCTTTCGGGGGCGGCAAGACGCAGACCGCGCACGAGCTCCGGCGCAGGCTGCCGGGCAGCTTCCTCAGCGATCCCGAGCACGTCGGGTTCGCGCTGCACCGGATGACACCGCGCGCGTTGCGCGGCGACTTCCAGGACGTGGCGGCGTGGCGGCAGGGCGTGGTCGAGGTGCTGGACCGGGCGCTGACCGGGCACGAGGGGGTGATCGTCGTGCCGATGACGGTGGTGGAGCCCGCCTACTTCCGGGAGATCGTCGGCGGGTTGCGCGGCCGCGGCCACGACGTGCGGCACTTCGCGTTGATGGCCGAGCGGGAGACGGTGGTGCAACGGCTGCGGGAACGCAGTCTGGTGCACGCGGCGCGCGTGGTGCTCGGCCAGGGTCGCGTTGGTGACGACGCACTGCTGCGGCGGGAGAGCTTCGCGATGAGGGTGCTGGACCGCTGCCTGGAACGGCTGCGCGAGCCGGAGTTCGCCGAGCACGTGTTGACCGACCACCTCGCGGTGCCGCAGGTCGCCGATCGCATCGCCGCGTCGGCCGGGCTCACGTTGCGGCCGAACACCGACGGCAGGCTGCGCGGCGGGCTGCGGCGGACGTGGACTTCGGTGAAGCACATCCGCTTCGGCTAGCGGCGCGACCGCCCGGGCACGACACGATAGGGTGATCGACTTCGCCGACCGATGTCGAGGAGTGACGTGCCCGACGACCTCGGCCTGCTGCTGTACCTGCCGCACCGCGAGTTGGAGGACCGGGTGTTCGCCGCCCTGACGGGGGCGGGTTTCGACGACGTGACGCCCGCGCAGGCCCGGGTGCTGCACCGCATCGGCCCGGACGGGTCGCGGTTGGCCGAGCTCGCGGAGGCCGCGCGGATCACCAAGCAGACCGCCGGTTTCCTGGTCGACCAGCTCGAACGCGCGGGGTACGTGGAACGGGGCCCGGATCCGACCGACGCGCGGGCCCGGTTGATCCGGGTGGCCGAGCGCGGGCGCGAGACGATCCCGGTCTGCTCGGCCGCGATCGCGGAAGTCGAACGGGAGTGGGCCGCGCACCTGGGCAGGCCGCGGATGGCGGCGCTGCTCGACGCGCTGGCCCGGTTGCGCGAGATCACCGACCTCGACCGGTAGTCACACGCAGGTCGGCGGTCGGTGTTGCGGTCCGTGGCCCAGTTCCACGCGGATGTCGTCGTTGTCGGCGAGGACCACCACCGTGCCGCGGTCCCGGGTCCAGCCGTCGGAGACCAGGAAGTACTTGGCGCCGACCTTGTCGAACAGGCGCAGGCCCAGGTAGCGGTACCGGTAGCGGGAGCCGTCGGCGGGCAGGGGTTCCTCGCAGGCGCCGGGCGCGGTGATGTGCAGGCGTTCGGCGGCGTAGACGACCACGGCGGTCTTGCCGCGCACGTCCGCGGCGTAGTGGCGGGCCAGGTCGACGCCCCGGACCTCGGCGTAGTTGCCCGCCGACCAGAACAGCGACAGCGACACCACGGCGAAGGCGAGCGTCCTGGTCCAGGTGGGGTGGCTGTCCGGGTGGCGCAGCCGGCTCCCGTACAGCGACAGCAGGATCCCGCCGCCGACCGCGAGCGGGAAGGCGTAGAAGCTGGTGACCGGGAACAGCAGGCCGAGGACGACGGTCAGGGCGGGCAGGAGCAGCCAGGCCAGGGCCAGCACGACCGACAGCACCCGGCCGGCCTTGCCGGGTTTCCTGCCCACCGCGCGCACGCGCGGTTCCAGCCAGCGGCAGACCAGGGCGATCGCCACGACGACGGCCAGCAGCAGGAACACCGGCCCGACGCTGCGCAGCACGTAGTCGGTGGTGGACATGCCGAGCACGGCGCTGTCGATGCCCAGCTCGCGGGCCTGCACGTCGCTGCGCCGCCAGCCGAAGTACACCAGCAGGCCGGTGATCACCGTGACGTTGGCCAGCGCCTCGCCCACCCGCTGCACCGCGTCCGGCGGGTCGGCGGTCCTGGTACCGGTGGGCGTGGCATCGGTGGGCGTGGCATCGGTGGGCGTGGCGTCGGGCGCGTCCCGGTCGGCCGGACCGGTCATGACGGCGTCGTGGTCGCCGTGCGGGTGGTCGTGGTGGTGCGGGTGGTCGTGGTGCCGGTCGGCGAGGTGGTCGTGACCGTGGTGGTGGTGGTCGCTTCGTTCGAGTCGGTGCGCGGGTCGTCCTTGCCCTGCCGGTCCGGCCACTCGGGTGGCGAGCCCTTGGTGCAGGTGAAGCTCTCGGGGTCGCGTTGGTCCAGGACGCTGCGCACGGCCTGGTAGGTCGGGCAGTCGACCGGCTCGGTGTAGCCGAACTCCAGGTTCCAGCCGTGGCGGGCGATGCGCCCGTACACGGCGCGGGCCCGGGACTCGTTGCCCAGGCACAGGTCGATGGCGGCCTGGTAGAGCAGCACGTTGCGCGGCGTCATCATGCCCGCCCACCCGTCGCCGTCGTCGAGTTCCGCCTGCGCCGCCCCGCAGCTGCGGTACTTGGCCAGGTGCTGGTAGACGAGGTCTTCGCGGGTGCTCGGGGACTGGGGTCCGTCGGGCAGGAACCAGCCGTAGCGGGTGCCGGTCCCGCCGGTCGTCTCCCCGCCGGTCGTGCCGCTCGTCTCGCCACCGCTGCCGGTGGTCTGGGTGGTGGTCGCCGAGTCGGTGGTGGTGCGGCCGGTCGGACTGCCGAACACCCCGCTCCCGCACGCGGCGACGCCGAGCACGACCGCCACCGCGAGTGTGCTGCTTGCGATTCGTGGCCACATGGCGTCGGCCTCCCTTCGCCTTCACTCTGATGAGCGTCCGGCGGAGGGAGGAATACCGCGACCCGTGTCCCCTTTCGGGTGATTCGCGGTGGTGGTCAGGACGACAGGAAGCGGTCCAGGACGCGGGTGCCGAACCGCAGGCCCTCCACGGGCACGCGTTCGTCGACGCCGTGCGGCATGGCGCGGTAGTCGTAGCCGGGCGGCAGGGACAGCGGCGCGAAGCCGTAGCAGTCGATGCCCAGCCGGCTGAACGCCTTGGCGTCGGTCCCGCCGCCCATGCAGTAGGGCACGACCACGGCATCGGGGTCCTCGGCGCGCAGGGCGGCGGCCATCGCGTCGAACCACGGCGAGTCGATCGGCGCCTGCACGGGCGGTTCGTCGGCGATGAACTCGCGCCGCACGTCGGCGCCGAGGGCGACGTCGATCGAGGCGAGCAGCTCGTCCGCGGTGCCGGGCAGGGTGCGCACGTCCAGTTCGGCGGTGGCGGTGCCGGGGATCACGTTCACCTTGTAGCCGGCCCGCAGCACGGTGGGCGTGACGCTGTTGCGGATGGTGTTCTCGACCAGCTTCGCGGCGGGTCCGAACCGGGCGATGGTGGCGTCGACGTCGGTCAGGTCGACCGGGACGTCGAGCGCCGCGCCGACGCGTTCGATGAACGCCCGCACGGTGGGCGTGAGCCGCACGGGGTGCTCGATGGCGGCGACCCGGGCGAGCGCGGCCAGCAGTGTGGCCACGGCGTTGTCGTCGTTGCGCCGCGACCCGTGCCCGGCCCGGCCGGTGGCGGTGAGCCGCAGGTGGGAGGTGCCGCGTTCGGCGGTGCCGATGGGGTAGACGCGGTGCTCGCCGACGGGGTAGCAGTAGCCGCCGGACTCGCTGATGGCGGTGGCGCAGCCGGCGAAGAAGTCGGCGTGGTGGTCGACCAGCCAGTGCGCGCCGAACTCGCCGCGGTCCTCCTCGTCGGCGACGAACGCGAGCACGATGTCGCGGCGGGGCCGCCGGCCCTCGCGCGACCAGTCGCCCAGCACGGCCAGCACCATGGCGACCATGTCCTTCATGTCGACCGCGCCGCGGCCCCACAGGTAGCCGTCGCGTTCGATCCCGGCGAACGGCGGCACGCTCCACTCGGCGGCGTCGGCGGGCACCACGTCCAGGTGCGCCTGCACGAGCAGCGCGGGCAGGTCGGGTTCGGTGCCGGGCACGCGGGCCAGCACGTTGCCGCGGCGTGGCGCGGGTTCGAGCACGGTGGCGGGCACGCCGACCGCGTCCAGGTGGGCGGCGACGAACTCGGCGGCCTCCCGTTCGCCGGCGGACCGGCCGCCGCCGTGGTTGGTGGTGTCGAACCGCAGCAGCGCGGCGCACAGGTCGACGACGTCCTCAGCCATAGATACCCTCCACCGCCCCCGCCGCGATCGCGGTGACGACCTTGAACGCCTGCATCGCCAGTGTCATGGAGGCCGCGTCGAACCCGACCCGGCGTGCTCCGGTCTGCTCCACCGTAGGCACGACCGCCGCAGCGGCCGCCAGGTGGGTGGCGTCGAACTCCACTTCGACGCGGTGCGGCGCGACCGCGCCCGCCCGCCGACCCGAGCGGCTCATGGCGGTCCGGGCGGCGGCGGTGATCAGTTCGGAGGTCACCCGAGGGGGCGAGCAGAGCGCGGCGTAGCGGCTGACGCACTCCTTGACGGCGACGAGCCCGGCGTCGGGCGCGTAGTCGCGGGCGTCCTCGCAGGCCTTGTCGTCGCCGGTCACCAGCAGCACCGGGACGCCGTGCTCGGCGGCGAGCGCGGCGTTGAGCCTGCCCTCGCTCGCGGGCACGCCGTCCAACCACACGCCGGTGATGGAGTTCTCCAGGTAGGTGTGCGCGAGCACGCCCTCCTGGCCCGCGCCCGCGTGGTAGCCGAGGAACACCACGCCGTCCACGCCGGAGTCGATGCCCTGCATCATCGACAGCGGCTTGTGCCGTCCGGTGAGCAGCCGGGCGCGCGGGTCGAGGTCCTCCAGCAGCAGGTTGCGCTGGGAGGAGTGGGCCTCGTTGACGACCACGTCGGTCGCGCCGCCCGCGTGGGCGCCCGCGACGCAGGCGTTGACGTCACCGGTGAACAGCCGGCGGAACCGCTGCCACTGCTCGGTCTGCGGGACGACGTCGGCGGTCCAGGTGACCCCCGTCGCCCCTTCCATGTCCGCCGAGATCAAGATCCGCATGGGTTCACCGTACCGAGGTCATGTCGGTTCTTGACGCAAGCCTCACCATGGTGGTTACTTCTTGACTTCCACGCACGGGCGGGAGGCGGTCACTGTGGGTATCCGGCGATTCGGCGCGGTCACGGCGGCGATGACATTGGTGGTGCTGCTCGCGCCCACACCGGCGCGGGCGCAACAGCCGGTGACGCTGAGGGTGGCCATCACCCAGCAGGTGGATTCGCTCAACCCGTTCCTGTCGATCTTCCAGGCGGGCACCGAGGTGGGCAGGCTGATGTACGACTACCTGACCGCCTACGACGTGAAGGACCAGCACCCGGTGGAGGGCCTGGCCGACCGGTGGGAGTCCTCCGAGGACCGGTTGACCTGGACCTTCCACGTGCCCGAGGGCAAGAAGTGGTCCGACGGGCAGCCGATCACCGCCAGGGACGCGGCGTTCACCTACGACCTGATGATGCGCGACGAGACCGCCGCCACGGCCAACGGCAGCTTCACCGCCGACTTCGAGTCCGTCACCGCGACCGACGACCGCACGCTGGTGATCAAGACCAAGCAGCCGCAGGCGACCATGCTGGCGCTGGACGTGCCGATCGTGCCCGAGCACGTGTGGTCGAAGGTCGCCGACATCGGCGGGTACCGCAACGACCAGACCCCCGTGGTGGGCAGCGGGCCGTTCGTCCTGACCGAGTACCGGGCCAACGAGTTCATCCGGTTCAAGGCCAACCGGGACTACTGGCGGGGCGCGCCGAAGTACGACGAGCTGATCTTCACCTACTACAAGTCCGCCGACGCCGCGGTGCAGGCGTTGGGCAAGGGCGAGGTCGACCTGGTCAACCGGATGGGTCCGGCGCAGTTCGACTCGCTCGAGGACAAGAGCGGCATCACCCGCAACCAGGCGCAGGGGCGCCGCTTCAACGAACTGGTGATCAACTCGGGTGCGGCGACGCGCACCGGCGAGCCGATCGGCGACGGCCACCCGGCGTTGAAGGACGTCGTGGTGCGCCGGGCGATCGCCAAGTCGCTGGACCTGGACGCGATCATCGAGCGGGTCAACGGCGGCTACGCGCAGCGCGGCACCGGCCCGATCCCGCCGGTGTTCGCCGACTACCACCTCGAACCCGAGTCGGTCCGCCCCCACGACCCGGCCGCGGCGAACGCCGAGCTGGACCGGGCGGGGTACGCGCGCGGCGCGGACGGCATCCGCGTCTCGCCGCAGGGCAGGCGGATGGAGCTGCGGCTGCTCGGGCACGCCGGCCGCGCCTACGACGAACAGACCGGCGAGTTCGTCAAGCGGTCGCTGGCCGACCTGGGCATCGCGGTCGACGTGCAGGTCGTGTCGGACAACCAGCTCAACGAGTCCAGCACGGCCGGGACGTTCGACCTGGTGTTCTCCGGCTGGGGCACCAACCCCGACCCGGACTTCATCCTGTCGCTGCACACGTGCGGCCAGCGGCCCAACGCCGACGGCAAGGGCGGCACCACCGACACGTTCTTCTGCGACCCGGAGTACGACGCCCTCTACGCCCGGCAGCGCACCGAGTTCGACCCGGCCAAGCGGCGTGAGCTGGTGCTGGAGATGCAGCAGCGGTTCTACGACCAGGTCCCGGCGGTGATCCTGGGCTACGACAACGCGCTGGAGGCCTACCGCAGCGACAAGTTCGCCTCGTTCCCCGTGCAGCCCGACCCCGGCGGCGTGATCATGGCGCAGAACGGGGTGTGGGGGTACTACGGGGCCACGCCGGTCTCGGCGACCGGCGGGGACACCGGCCCCGACACCGGTCTGGTGGTGGGCGTGGTCGGCGGCGCGTTGCTCGTGCTGGTCGGCGGCGCGTGGCTGATGGGTCGGCGGCGCGGGCTGCGCGCGGAGGACCGCGAGTGATCCGGCACCTGGCGGGCAAGGTCGGCGGCGCGCTGGTCAGCCTGCTGTTCGTGGTGACGCTGGGTTTCCTGCTGTTCCGGGTGATCCCCGGCGACCCGGTGGTCGCGATGACGCGGGGCCGTCCGGTCACCGGCGACCAGATCGCCGAGCTGCGCGCGCGGCTGGGCGTGGACAAGCCGTTGACCGAGCAGTTCCTGGACTACCTGGCGGCGGCCGCGCGCGGCGACTTCGGCACGTCCTACGTCTACAGCCGGCCGGTGCTGGAGCTGATCGGCGAGCGGCTGTGGCCGACCGTGCTGCTGACCGGCACGTCGACCGTGCTGGCCGTGGTGGTCGGGCTGTGGCTGGGCATCCGGGGCGCGTGGCGGCGCGGGTCGCGGTCGGACCGGATCTCCACGGGGCTGGCGCTGGCGCAGTGGGCGATGCCGACGTTCTGGCTGGGGATGCTGCTATCGCTGGCGACCGGCGACCTGTTCCCCAGCGGCGGGATGCGCTACCCGGACACGCCGCCGGACTTCCTGTCGCAGGCGCTGGACGTCGCCCACCACATGGTGCTGCCGTGCCTGACCATGATCGCCGTGGTCTACGCGCAGTACCTGCTGGTGATGCGGTCCTCGCTGCTGGAGGAGATGCACGCCGACTACCTGACCACGGCCCGCGCGAAGGGGTTGCGCGAGGACCTGGTGCGCCGCCGCCACGCCGTGCCCAACGCGCTGCTGCCGACCGTGACGCTGGTGTTCCTGCACCTGGGGCTGGTGGTGTCGGGGGCGATCACGGTGGAGACGGTGTTCTCCTGGCCCGGGTTGGGGCTGTTGACCTACGAGGCGCTGACCGGGCCGGACCTGCCGCTGCTGCAGGGCACGTTCGTGGTGCTGGCGGGAGCGGTGATCACCATGAACGTGTTCGCGGACCTGCTGTACCGGGTGCTGGACCCGCGGGTGCGTGCGGCATGACGGCGATCGCGTGGCAACGGCGCCGTGCCGCGGCGGGGGCGACGTGGCGGGAGTTCGCGTCCCGGCGCGGCGGCCTGGCCGGGTTGGTCGGGCTGGGCGTGATCACGGCGTTGGCGGTGCTCGCGCCGCTGGTGACCGACGCGTCGGGCCTGGACGTGACGCGGGTGACCGCGCGGCCGTGGGAGCCGCCGTCGGCCGAGCACTGGCTGGGCACCGACCACAACGGGCGGTCGGTGCTGCTGCTGACGTGGTGGGGCACGCGGATCTCGCTCGTGGTGGGTCTGGCGGCCACGGTGTTGTCGGTGCTGATCGGTACCGTGGTCGGGATCGCGGCGGCGCACTTCGGCGGGTGGGTGTCGGCGGTGCTGATGCGGTTCACCGACTTCTTCCTGGTGCTGCCGTCGTTGGTGCTGGCGATCGCGCTGTCGACGGTGCTGCCGCGCGGGTTGGGCACGATCGTGCTGGCGATCGGGGTCACCGCGTGGCCCGCGACGGCGCGGCTGGTGCGGGCGCAGACGCTGGCGGTGGAGGCGCGGCCGTTCATCGAGCGGGCGCGGGCGCTGGGCGGCGGGCACGGTCACGTGATCGGCCGGCACGTGCTGCCCGCGGTGCTGCCGCTGGTGTTCGTGAACACGACGTTGACGGTGGCCAGCGCGATCGTGGCGGAGTCGACCCTGTCGTTCCTCGGCTTGGGCGACCCGACGCGGGTGTCGTGGGGATCGTTGCTGCACGCGGCGAACATGCACGGCGCGGTGTCGCAACGGGCGTGGTGGTTCCTGGTGCCGCCCGGTCTGGGCGTGGTGTGCGTGGTGCTGGCGTTCACGCTGTGCGGGCGGGCCCTGGAGACGGTGCTCAACCCGCGGCTGAAGGGGGAGCGGTGAGCAGCCTGCTGGAGTTGCGGGACCTGAGCGTGCACTACCGGGGCGCGCGCGGCGAGGTGACGGCCGTGCGGTCGGTGTCGCTCGCGCTCCAGGCGGGGCAGACGCTGGGGCTGGCGGGCGAGTCGGGCTGCGGCAAGTCGACCGTGGCCATGTCGGTGCTGCGGCTGCTGCCCCGCAACGCCCGCGTCGAGGGGCGGGTGCTGCTCGACGGGGAGGACGTGCAGGGCATGTCGTGGGGCCGGCTGCGGGCGGTGCGGTGGGCGGCGGCGTCGGTGGTGTTCCAGGGCGCGATGCACGCGTTGAACCCGGTGCACCGGGTGGGCGAGCAGATCGCCGAGCCGATGCGGCTGCACGGCGTGACCGGGTCGGTGTCGGCGCTGCTGGAGCAGGTGGACCTGCCCGCGCGGGCGGCCCGCGCCTACCCGCACGAGCTGTCCGGCGGGCAGAAGCAGCGGGTGATGATCGCGATGGCGCTGGCGTGCGGGCCGCGGCTGGTCATCGCCGACGAGCCCACCACGGCGCTGGACGTGGTGGTGCAGGCGCAGGTGCTGGACGTGCTGACCCGGCTGGTGTCCGAGCGTGGCATCGGGTTGGTGATGATCAGCCACGACCTGTCGGTGCTGGCCTCGACGTGCGACCGGCTGGCCGTGATGCGGCACGGGCAGGTCGTGGAGGAGGGCCCGGCGCGGCAGGTGATCACCTCGCCGGCCCACCCGCACACCCGGGCGCTGGCCGCCGCGTTCCCGACCGTGGGTGATCCGGCGTCACGGCACGTCGCCCCGGCCGAGGCGCCCTCCGCCGGGCCGGTGCTGCGCGCCGAGGGCGTTCGGGTGGACTTCGGCGCGACCACCGCCGTGGCCGGGGTGGACCTGGAGGTGCGGGCGGGCGAGATCGTCGCCCTGGTCGGCCAGTCCGGGTCGGGCAAGACCACCCTCGCCCGCACGCTGCTGGGACTGCGCCGGCCCACCGCCGGGCGGGTGCTGTTCGACGGTGCCGAGATCCCGCGCTCGGCGTCGCGCCTGCGTGCCTATCGGCGGCAGGTGCAGCTGGTGTTGCAGGATCCGACGAGCGCGCTGAACCCGCGGCACTCGGTGTACGAGTCGGTGGCGGAGGGTCTGCGGATCCACCGGGTGCCCGGTGACGAGGCCGAGCGGGTGGCCGAGGCGTTGTCGCAGGCCGAGCTGCGCCCACCGGAGCTGTTCTTCCCGTCGTTGCCGCACGAGCTGTCGGGCGGGCAGCGCCAGCGGGTGGTGATCGCGGGCGCGCTGGCCCTGGGGCCGCGGTTGTTGATCGCCGACGAGCCGGTGGCGTCGCTGGACGCCTCGGTGCGCGGCGAGATCCTGGCGCTGCTGCTGCGGCTGCGGCGGGAGCTGGGCCTGGGGGCGCTGGTGATCACCCACGACCTGGGCCTGGCCTGGACCATCGCCGACCGCGTCGCGGTGATGTACCGGGGTGAGCTGGTGGAGCAGGGCACGGTGGAGCAGGTGCTGCTGTCACCGCGGCACGCCTACACCCGCACCCTGCTCGCCGCCGTGCCACACCACGACGTGCCCGTCACCGACTGACCCGATCACCGTTGTCCGCCGTTCTGCGGCCTCGCGTGACGCGTGGTGCCGGATCATCGGCTCGTGCGGTGGAAGAACAGGGTGGCCGGCGGCGTCAACGGCCCCGTGGTCCAAGCGCACACCATCCACGGCGGGGTCCACCTGCACGGTGGCGCGTCAGCCGCCGGCGAGTACCTGCGGCAGGTGGAACGCATCGCGCCGGCCGAGCTGGTCGGCCGCGACGCCGAGCGCCGTCTGCTGGCGGAGTTCTGCACGTCACCCGAGACCGAGGGGCGGTACACGTGGTGGCGCGCGGACGCCTGGTCGGGCAAGACGGCGTTGCTGTCGTGGTTCGTGCTGAACCCGCCGCCGAAGGTGCGGGTGGTGTCGTTCTTCGTCACCGCGCGACTGGCCGGCCAGAACGACCGGTACGCGTTCCTGAACAACCTGCTCGTCCAGCTCCTGGCACTGCTCCGCCGACCCCGGTACCAGCCGGTCACCCCGACCCTGGAGATCGAGGTGCTGGGTCTGCTGGCGGAAGCCGCCGAGCTGTGCCGCGCGCGAGGCGAGCACTTCGTGCTGATCGTCGACGGGTTGGACGAGGACCGCGGGTTCGACGGGAGCCCCGACGCGCACAGCGTCGCCGCGTTCCTGCCGGTCAGACCGCCGGGAGGGATGAGGGTGATCGTGTCCGGCCGACCGTTCCCGCCGATCCCGCAAGACGTACCGGAGGACCACCCGCTGCGTGATCCGGGAGTCGTGCACCGGCTCACCCCGTCCTCGGAGGCCCGGACGATGCGGATCGAGATGGAAAGGGATCTGAAACGGCTCGTCGGCGGCACGGCGACCGACCGGGACCTCTTGGGCATGCTCACGGCCTCCGGCGGCGGCCTTTCGATCCGGGACCTCGCCGAGTTGACCGGCACCTCGGTGCGGCAGGTCGAGGACCGGCTCCACACCGTCGCGGGCCGGAGCTTCGTCAGCCGCCCGGGTGCCTCGTCGGACGTCTACCTGCTGGCGCACGAGGGACTGCGGCGCACGGCGGTCGACGTCCTGGGGCCGCAGGTGGACACCTACCGGGAACGGCTGCACCGCTGGGCCGACAGCTACCGCGACCGGCGTTGGCCCCCGGACACGCCCGGCTACGTACTGCTCGACCACTACGCCCTGCTGACGGCGACCGGTGACGTCGACCGGGTGGTGGAGCACGCCACCGACCCCGATCGCCACCGCCGCCTGCGCGTCCTCACGGGCACGGACGGTGCCGCACTGGGCGACATCGCCGCTGCCCAGGACCTCCTCCTCCGTCAGGAGGAACCGGACGTGGTGGCGCTGATCCGCCTGGCGGTACACCGGAACCGCCTGCACCAGCGCAACAGCGCGGTGCCTTCGAACCTGCCGGCGGGCTGGTCGCGCCTCGGTGAGCACGAGCGGGCGGAACAGCTGGTCGAGGCCATGCCCGACCTCCTCCACCGCGTCGACGCCCTCTTGCTGATGTCCTCCACGACGCGGGGTGGGGGAGATCCCGATCGCGCGGACGCGCTGCTGGACAAGGCCGCGGAACTCGCGCTGCCGCTCAACCAGTTTCTGGGGGCGTGGTCCCTGACGTCCGTGGCCAAGGCGTACGCGGCGGCGGGGAACCACGACGGTGCGCGGCATTGCGTCGACCACATCGGCTCCGACATGGAGCGTGCCGAGGCATTGGCCGACCTGGCCGCCCAAGCCGCTGCTGCCGGGGATCGCGCCGCGGCCGCCGATCTGCTCGCCGAATCGGACGAGATCCTGGATTCCTTCATCCAGGGTGCGTCCGAGGAATCGGTCTCCTTCACCTTGCGCAGGCCCGCCGTGGACAACCTCGTCGCCACAATGCTCGCGGCGGCGGAACTCGGCGACTCCGATCGCGTCACGAGCCTTCTCCAGGACGTCGAGGAACGGTTGTCGGAAGAAGAGCGTCTGACCAGCCTGGCGTCGGCCATCACCGGGATCGCGAGCGTGGGCGACCACGACCGCGCCATCCGGCTCATGCGGCCGGTCGACCACCGGGTGCCCGACTGGGCGTCGAGGTCGGTGATCCGGATCGTGGCCCGCGACGACCCCGCGCGGGCCGAGTCGCTCGCCCGCGCGACCGACGACGACGTCGACCTGTGTGCCGGATTCGCGGAAGTGGTCCGCGTCATCGCCCCACAGCACGGCGACCGCGCGCGGCAACTCGTCGCCGACATCGAGGACGTCGCCGACCGCCTGCCGGACCCGGCGCGTCGGAGCGAGGCCATGCTGTTCCTGGCCGGCGCGCTGGCCGAGATCGGCGACGTCGACCGCGCGTCGGCGATCACCCGCAGGCACGCGTCGCAGGCCCGGAACGCACCCGAACGGGTGCTGTCCGTCGCCGCCGCCGCGCTGCGGAAGAACGACCTGGCGGCCGGGCGCGAGTTCCTCCTGCTGACAGAGGAGTTGGCGTCCACGTGGTCCGGTCTCGACGGGGGCGCCGACGAGCAGCGGTGGGTCCTGTGGATCAGGACCATGGTCGACGTCGGTGACGTCGAGCGCGCCGAACGGCTGGCCGGGTCGCTGGGTGACGAGACCGCCCGGTCAGCGTCGTGGGCGGCAATCGCGGAAGGCACGGCGGGTCGGGGCATGCTCGACGTGGCCGCGCACGCGCTCGAGCGGGTCTCCGTGCCTGCCTTGCAGCGACGTGCCCGGTTGGAGCTGATCCGTCGGCTGGCCGTGGTCGGTGACGTGGACCAGGCGACGTCCATCGCTCGCGCCGCGGCACACGACGCGCACCGAGCCGTCGCGTTGGGTCTGGTCGCCCAGGCGTTCCGCGAGAACGCCCTATTGGATGACGCGGCGTGCATCGCCGCGTCCCTGACAGATCCGCTTGAACGCCTCGACACCGTGCTGCACCTGCTGATGTTCGCCGCGCGGCTCGCCGACGACGAGCGCGCGACCGCCCTCACGGCACAGGCTCATGCCGTCGCGCAGGCCATCGAGGACAGCACCGACGACCGCACGTCCACCCTCGGAGCCAGGCAGGTCGCACGCCTGCTCCCCGCCCGGGTCAGGACCGCCACGGAACTCGAAGAGGCACTGGAACAGATCACGCCCCGGACCGCCGGGCTCTCGGACGACGACATCGCCAACGTCGTCCCGGTCCGCGACATGTTCCGCTCCCACCTCGTCCCGGTACCCGAGCGCACGTTGGCGTGGAGACTCACGACCGAGGACTGGCGGTACCACGTCGAGGAGGTTGTCGGGCTCCGGCCGGACGCCTACGCCGCCGTGGTCGCCGAGCTTGATCGTGTGGGCGGAGCCCGAGCGTGACGGCCGGCGCCGGCCGGTCACAGGTACCGCTTGAGCTCCCGCTTCGCCAAGGACATCCGGTGCACCTCGTCGGGCCCGTCGGCCAGGCGCAGCGTCCGCGCCGCGGCCCACAGCTCGGCCAGCGGGAAGTCCTGGCTCACGCCACCCGCGCCGTGCGCCTGGATCGCCTTGTCCAGCACCCACTCCGCCATGATCGGCGTGCCGATCTTGATGGCCTGGATCTCGGTGTGCGCGCCCTTGTTTCCGACGGTGTCCATCAGCCACGCCGTCTTGAGCACCAGCAGCCTGGCCTGCTCGATGCGCACCCGCGCCTCGGCGATCCACTCCTGCACCACGCCCTGGCGGGCGATCGGTTGGCCGAACGCCACCCGCGAGACGACGCGGCGGCACATGAGTTCCAAGGCCCGTTCGGCGATGCCGATCAGCCGCATGCAGTGGTGGATGCGGCCGGGGCCCAGGCGGGCCTGGGCGATCGCGAAGCCCTCGCCCTCGCCGGCGATGAGGTTGTCGGCGGGCACGCGGACGTCCTCGAACACGATCTCGGCGTGGCCGCCGTGGGAGGCGTCGGTGTAGCCGAACACGTGCATGCCGCGCTTGACGTGCACGCCCGGCGTGTCGCGCGGCACCAGGATCATGGCCTGCTGGCGGTGCCGTTCGGCGTCGGGGTCGGTCTTGCCCATCACGATGAAGATCGCGCAGTTCGGGTTCATCGCGCCCGACGACCACCACTTGCGGCCGTTGATGACGTACTCGTCGCCGTCGCGCACGATGCTGGTGGCGATGTTGGTGGCGTCGGAGGACGCGACGTCGGGCTCGGTCATGCAGAACGCGGACCGGATCTCGCCGTCCAGCAGGGGCCGCAGCCACTGCTTCTTCTGCTGCTCGGTGCCGAACATCGCCAGCACCTCCATGTTCCCGGTGTCCGGCGCGGCGCAGTTGAGCGCCTCGGGCGCCAGGTGCGGGCTGCGGCCGGTGATCTCGGCCAGCGGCGCGTACCGCAGGTTCGTCAGGCCACCGCCGTGTTCGGCGTCGGGCAGGAACAGGTTCCACAGGCCCTGCCTGCGGGCCTCGGCCTTCAGCTCCTCCAGCACCGCCGGCCGGGCCCACGGGTCCTCGGCCTCGGCCAGCTGCCGCTCGGCGACCGGTTCGGCGGGGTAGACGAACTCGTCCATGAACCGCAGCAGCTTCTCGCGCAGTTCCTCGGTCTCGGCGTCGTAGGCGAAGTCCATCAATGCTCCCCTGAGGTCGCGGCGAGTCCCTGCCGCACCAGCGGCAGGGTGAGTTGGCCGATCTGGTCGAACCCCGCGCCCACGGTCTTGCCGCGGGTGAAGCGGAAGTGGATGCCTTCGAGGATCACGGCGAGCTTGAAGTACGCGAACGCCGTGTACCAGGCCAGGTTGCCGGTGTCGGCGCCGCTGCGCTCGGCGTAGCGGCGCACCAGCTCCTCGGTGTCGGCGAAGCCGGGCAGCGTGGGCACGGTGCCGGTGATCGGGTCCTCCTCCCGAGCGCCGATGCCGTTCCAGTACACGCACAGCAGGCCGACGTCGGCGAGCGGGTCGCCCAGCGTCGCCATCTCCCAGTCGAGCACCGCGCTGATGTCCAGCGGGTCACGGGTGACCAGGACGTTGTCCAGCCGGTAGTCGCCGTGCACGATCGTGGCGCGCGCGGAGTCGGGGACGCTGCCGGCGAGCCGATCGCGCAGCTCGTCGATGCCGGGCAGCTCGCGGCTGCGGGAGGCGTCCAGTTGCTTGCCCCAGCGGGCGACCTGGCGCTTGAGGAACCCGTCGGGGCGGCCGAAGTCGGCCAGGCCCACCTCGGCCGGGTCGACGGCGTGCAGGTCGGCGAGCACGTCGACGAGCCGTTCGGACAGGGCGCGGGCGGAGTCGGGGGTCAGCCACGGGCACTGGTCGCGGTGCCGCAGCGCCACCCCCGGCACCTCTTCCATCAGGTAGAACGGCGCGCCGATGACCTCGGTGTCCTCGCACAGCAGCTCGACGCGCGGCACCGGCACGGCGGTGTCGGCCAGGGCCTTGATCACCCGGTGTTCGCGGGCCATGTCGTGGGCGGTGGCCAGCACGTGCCCCAGCGGCGGGCGGCGCAGCACCCAGCGCCGGTCGCCGTCGGTGACCCGGTAGGTCAGGTTGGACCGGCCGCCGGGGATGAGCTCGCCGGTCAACGGGCCGGTGCCCAGGTGGGCGGCGAGCCGGTCGAGGTCCAGGCCCGGTAGTCCGGTCATGCGGCGATTCCCCTGAGCCGGGCGATCACGGCGCGCGTCGTGTCGGCGTCGGTGTGCCGGTGGGCGTGCAGGCCGACCGCCTGCGCCGCCTCGACGTTGACCGGTGCGTCGTCGAAGAACACGCACCGGTGGGCGGGCAGGCCGATCAGGTCCAGGGCGTGGTGGAAGATGCGCGGGTCCGGCTTGCGCAGCCCGACCCGGCCGCTGATCACGATCGTGTCGAACAGCTCCAGCAGCAGCTCTTCGGGGTAGCCCTCGCCCCAGCTGTTGGACAGCAGCACGGTCCGCAGGCCGTCGGCGCGCAGTTCGCGGACCAGCTCCACCATCTTCGGGTCGGTGACGGCGCCGCCGAACATGCGGCGCAGCAGGCCTTCGGTCGCGACCTCGCGCCCGTCGAGCGTGAGCAGCTCCGCCGCCAGCAGCGCCTCGAACTCCGCGACCGTCAGTTCGCCGGTCTCCAGGCGGGCGACCGGGTTGTCGGGCGCCGCGTCCCGCGCCATCCAGTTCCGGATGGCCCGGCGGTAGCGGTCCGGGTCGATGTTCTCCGCAGTCAGCCAGTCCTCGATGAAGGTGGGCACGGAGACCGTGAGCACGCCACCCCAGTCCAGCACCACCGCGTCGATGCGCCGTTCGTCCACGCCGAGAGGGTACCGACCGGTCGGTATGTAGGCAACCGCGGCGGGGGTCGCCGATTGTTGCCACCGGAAGTGGACCGCGGCCCCGCCGGAGTGTTCCGGCGGGGCCGCGGTGGGCGTGCGCAGGTGGAGGGTCGAGCGGGCCGCTCGCACGTCACCGCCGGTCGCGGCCGGGTCAGGCTCCAACCGGGCCGCGCAGGTCATCTTCAGCCGTTCCGGGGCGACGGTGAGCTGTCGGCTGCGCGAGAACGGTACCTGCGACCGGTGCTCAGCCGAACAAGAAGACGATGTTGGCCGAGCCGGGGCTGTTGTAGTTGCGCAGGTGCCATGGCCTGGGGTTCTGCCCCTCGAAGACGATACCGGGGGTGTCGTCGCCGTCACCGTCCCAATCGCCGACCAACTGGTGACCCATGGTGCCGTAGGTGAACGTGATGTTCGCGATTCCGGGGGTGTTGCTGTTGCGCAGCATCCACGTGTTCGCGGGAGAATTCCAGTTGAACAAGCCCGCGGTGTCGTCGCCGTCACCATCCCAGTCACCGACCACAGGAATGGAGCCGGTGCCGTAGGCGAACGTGATGTCCGCGATTCCGGAGCTGTTGCTGTTGCGCAACATCCACGTGTTCGCGCCGGCGGAGTTCAAATGGACCAGCCCCGGCGTGTCGTCGCCATCACCATCCCAGTCCCCCACTACGGGATAAGAGCCGTTGCCGTAGACGAACGTGATGTTCGCGAATCCGGGGGTGTTGCTGTTGCGCAGCAGCCACGTGTTCGTACCGTTGGGGTTCAACTGGACCAGCCCCGGCGTGTCGTCGCCGTCGCCATCCCAGTCCCCGACCACCGGCCAACCGCCGTTGCCGTAGGCGAACGTGATGTCCGCGACTCCGGTGGTGTTGCTGTTGCGCAGGTAGAACGTGTTCGTCCCGCCGCGGGCGCCTAGCACGAACAGGCCCGGCGTGTCGATGCCGTCACCGTTCCAGTCCCCGCTGAGCGTCGTCCCGTTGCTGCTGGAGTACCCGGTGATCGGCGACGACGAGTCGGCGGCAGCCGGTGACCCGACCAGCGCGGGCAGTGTCGCGACCATCGCGGTGGCGAACAGGATCCCGGTATGCCGAGCGTATCTCTTGGCCATGGAATTTCCCCCTCGATCGGTGTGGACCATTCCTGTGTAGCGTCGATCGGTTGTGCACGATCGGACGCTGGACACTGGACAACGGACCGTGCACAATCGCCCTGGGGGATGGGGGTGGCGCGTTGCCTCGTGGCGAACGCCCGTTGGGTGATGAAGATGACGAACTCGTGCGATTCGCCAGGGATCTCCGGCGACTTCGGGAGAAGGTGGGGCGGCCGTCGTATCGGGAACTCGGTGCGCGGGCGCATGTGTCCGCTTCGGCGTTGTCGGCGGCTGCCGGCGGCCGGAAACTGCCCAGCCTCGCGATCGCGTTGGCCTATGTCCGCGCCTGTGACGGGGATTCCGGAGAATGGGAGAAACGCTGGCACGAGGTCGCCGCCGAACTCGCACGGCGGACGGAACCCGAGCCGCTCGCCCCCGAGGCTCGTGCTCCTTATGTGGGTTTGAGCGCGTTCCGGGAGAGTGACGCGGACCTGTTCTTCGGCAGAGGGGACCTGCTCGGGAGGCTGAGCGCGCGGGTCCGCGCGAACCGCCTTGTCGCGGTGGTCGGAGCCTCGGGCGCGGGGAAGAGTTCGCTGTTGCGGGCGGGGCTGCTGCCGGCACTCCGGGCCGAGAAGTCGGTGGTCATCATGATGACGCCGGGGCGGCACCCGATCGAGGAGTGCGCGATCCAGCTCGCCACCCCGCTCGGGACCAGCCCGGCCACGTTGTCCGACGACCTGTCCGAGGACGCACGCGGTCTGCACCGGCTGGTACGGCAGGTGCTCACCGGCCGGTCCGACGACGCCGAGCTGATCCTCGTCGTGGATCAGTTCGAGGAGGTCTTCACGCTCTGCGGTGACCAGCGGGAACGCTCGCGGTTCATCGAGCTGCTGGTGACCGCGGCGGGCGCGGAGAACAGCCGGGCGCGGATCGTGCTGGGGGTCCGGGCCGATTTCTACGGTCATTGCAGCCGGTACCCGGAACTGGTCGAGGTGTTGCAGGACCACCAGGTGGTGGTCGGCCCGATGTCGGGACAGGATCTCCGTGACGCGATCACGAAACCGGCGACGCGCGTGGACTGCTCGGTGGAATCGGCCCTGCTGGCGACCTTGTGCACCCACGCCGACAGTGAGGTCGGCGTCCTGCCGCTGCTCTCGCACGCGCTGCTGGAAACCTGGCGGCGGCGGCGCGGGAACTCCCTCTCACTGGCCGGGTTCCAGGCGGCCGGTGGGATCGACGGTGCTCTGCGGCAGACCGCGGAGGCGGTGTACCACTCCTTCGAACCGCGTCAGCGACAGGTGGCGCGGGATCTGTTCCTGCGGTTGACCGCGCTGGGCGAGGGCACCGCGGACACCAAGCGCCGCATCACCCGTGCCGAACTCGACGGCCAGGACGCCGATCTCGCCGTGGTGCTGGAGCGGCTCGCGGCCGCGAGGCTGCTCACGCTCGACCGCGACACGGTCGAGATCGCGCACGAGGCGCTCATCAGGTCCTGGCCGCGGCTGCGTGAGTGGCTGACCGAGGACCGGGAATCGCTGCACCTGCACCGGCGGCTGACCGAGTCCGCGGCGGACTGGGACAGCCATGGGCGGGACCCGGGGTTGCTCTACCGCGGCGTCCGGCTGGCCGCCTGGGAGCGCCGACCCGAAACCGCGCTCAACGATCAGGAGCGGGAGTTCCTGGCGGCCTGCCGAGCCGATGCCCTGCGGGAGCACGCCGCCGCGCGGCGCCGGCGGAACCTGGTGGTCCTGGGCCTGAGCTGCGCGCTGGTGGTGGTCAGCCTCCTGGCCGGGCTCGCCGTCGTCCAGGCGGACCGGGTGGCGACCGAACGCGACCTGGCCTCGCACCGGCAGCAGGTGGCCGCCGCCCGCGCCGAGCTGGCCAGGCAGCCGGAACTCGGGTTGTCGCTGGCCGTGCGGGCGTTCGACAGCTCGCCGTCCGCCGAGGCGGCGGCGGTGTTGCGCCAGGCGGTGGCCGATTCCCGTGGCCGGGCCGCGCTGGACACCGGCCAGGGCTACCTCTCCGGACTCGCCATGAGCTCCAGCGGCGCCAAGCTGGCGAGTGCCGGGTACGACGGCACGGTCCGGATCTGGGATCGGGCCGGGGACGTGCTCGGCAGGAAGCCCATGGTGCTGGCCACCGGCGGCTCGGTCGCCGGGGTCGACTTCAGCCCCGATGGCCTGCTGCTGGCCACCGTGGGTGCGGGTGGCGCGGCGACGCTGTGGGATGTCGGTTCGGGCACCCCGCGTCGAGCGCTCCCCGGCCACACCGGGAACGTGAACGCCGTGGCGTTCGGCCCTTCCGGGCAGCTGGCCACCGGTGGTGACGACGGCACCGTCCGCCTGTGGGATCCGGCGGCCACCGAACCGCGGGTGCTCCCCGCGCCCGGCCGGGTGCTGACCCTGGCGTTCGATCCGAGCGGGCAGCGGCTCGCGGTGGGCGGGGACGACCGGGTCATCCGCATGTGGCCGGTCGGGACGCCGGGCGATCCCGAGGTGCTGACCGGCCACACCCACCACGTCAAGGCGCTGGTCTTCAGCCACGACGGCGGCCGACTGGCCAGTGCGGGCGGGGACGGCGCGGTGCGGGTCTGGCATCTCGGTGGCGGGCAGCCCGAGGAGGTGTTCGACAGTCACACCAGCGAACTCACGTCGGTGGTGTTCGGGCCGGACGGACGTTCCGTCGTCACCGGCGGCAGTGACGGCGTGCTCCGGCTCTGGGACGTGACCGCGAGGACCGAACCGTTCGAGCTGCGCGGGCATGCGGGCGGCGTGGCGGGAGTGCGGTTCAGCCCGGACGGCACGCGTCTGGTCAGCGCCGGGGCCGATGGCACCCTGCGCCTGTGGGATCCCGCGGGCGGGGAGGTGCTCGCCCTGCCCGCCGGGCACCAGGGCCCCGCGCTGGACACGGCCGTGACCCCGGATGAGACGACCGTGGTCAGCGGCGGCTACGACGGCACCGTGCGGGTCTGGAGCACCGGGTCCGGTGGGTCGCCGACGGTCCTCCAGGGCGGTCGGGACACGGTGCTCCGTGTCGCCGTCAGCGCCGATGGCCGCCGGGCCGCCGCGCTCGCCGAGGACTGGGTCATCCGCGTCTGGGACATCGGCAGCGGCAGGCTGCTGCTCACCCAGCCGTCGAATCCGGACGCGCTGGGAGTGGCGCTGAGCCCGGACGGCCTGCTGGTGTCGGGTTCCGGGCCGGAAGGGTCGGTGCACCTGTGGCGGGTCGACGAGCCCATCCGGCCGACGGTGCTGCGAGGGCACCGGCATTCCGTGCGCCGGACAGCTTTCAGCCCCGACGGCGGGCGGCTGGTGAGCGCGTCCGACGACGGCACCCTGCGCGTCTGGGACACCCGCACTGGTGCGCCGCTGCACGTGCTGGGGGCGGGGGAGGACCGGGTCATGTGGAGCGTCGAGTTCAGCCGGGACGGAACCGGGATCGTCGCCGGGACACAGGACGGGACCGTGCTGCTGTGGGCCGCGGACGGGTCCGGGCCGCCGGTCGTCCTGCGCGGTCACGAGGGCATGGTGTGGGACGTGGCCTACAGCCCGGACGGCCGGTGGGTAGCCAGCACGGGCAGCGACAAGACGGTCAGGTTCTGGCCCGTCGGCGACGGTCAGGCGCCGGTCGTCGTCCGCTGGAGCGGGCCGATGGCCCCGTCGGTCACCTACGGCCGGAACGCGCAGCGGCTGGTCAGCGCACATGCCGACGGCGTGACGCGGCTGTGGACCTGCGAACCCTGCGCGCCGATCGAGCAGGTCCGGGCACTGGCCGCGCAGCGAACCGAACGCGGCCTCCGGCCCGCCGACGCCTGAGCGGGTGTGGTGGGGTCGGGTTGTGCGGGTCGGCGTCAGGTCGGTTCGGGTCGGGCGTTGCGCAGGCGGATGCCGCTGAAGCCGAGCGTGCTCGCGGTCACCCGGTGCCAGAACGGCCACAGGTCGGCGGTCAGCCGCAGCTCGATGCCCGCTTCCTCGTGCAGCACGAGCAGGTCGCCGACCGGCTCGGGCGGGCCGAGCGGTTCGACGGGTTCGGTGGCCACGTGGGCGTTGGGCGGCTCGCCGAACGGCCGGAACGCCCGTGCGTCGAACCGGTAGGCGTACAGGCGGGCGGTCCGCAGCCGGTGCAGCCAGCCGAACTCGATCACGTGCACCCGTTCGGCGCCCAGCCACGCCCGGTCCTCGGCGCGTGTGGTCGGCTCGACCCATGCCATCGCGCGTGGGCACTGGCGTGGGAACCAGTAGTCGGGCGACCGCCGGTGGTCCACGGCCCACACGTAGGCCTCGGGCTGTCGTGCCGTCCCCGCGACGTGCGGCTCGAACCGGGTGATCGTGGGGTCTTCGGAGAAGTGCAGCACTTCGCCGGGCGCCGGTCGCATGATCGGGGATCTTCGTGCACGCCCGCGGGCACCGGCCACCGATTTCCGCCGGACGCGTCCGCACCCGATTGGCCGCACCCGCCAGTCCGCGTCACACGTCCGCGCACGGACAGTCCGCATGACACGTCCGCGCACGACATGCCCGTGCCCGCGATGGCTCTGCCCGCGATGTCGGTGCCAGGCCTGTCCGCTCCCGCGAGGTCCGTGCCCGACATGCGCGCTCGGGCTGTCTGCGCGTCTGGCGTGCACGTCGGCGTCCGTGTGCCGGCCGTGTCGGTCGGGCGTGTGGGCTTCGAACGCGGCCGCTGGTTTTCGTTGGTGCGACGTGCACCGGGCCTACCTGCCGTAGACCCGGTGCACATCCGGTATCCGACGGCGTCGGGTCGTCAGGCGTTGATCTCCTTGGGTGAGCCGTCGGTCTGGCCGATGGTGATCTTGCGCGGCTTCGCCTTCTCCGCGACGGGGATGCGCAGCGTCAGCACGCCGGAGTCGTAGTCGGCCTTGATCCGGTCGGCGTCGAGCGAGTCGCCGAGGAACAGCTGGCGGGAGAACACGCCCAGCGGTCGCTCGGACAGCTGCATCTCGACGTCGTCGGTGCGGTTCGGGCGGCGCTCCGCCTTGACGGTCAGGACGTTGCGCTCCACGTCGAGGTCGATCGCCTCCGGCGCGACACCGGGCAGGTCGAACTCGACCACGAACTCGTCACCGGCGCGGTAGGCGTCCATCGGCATGGGCGTGGGTCGCGACCACGTGCCCGGCCCGGTGAGGAACTGCTGCGCCAGCCGGTCGAGCTCCCGGAACGGGTCCGTGCGCATCAACATCGGGAACACCTCCTGGTCTGTGGGGTCAATGCGCTGTCTGCGCTGTCGACTCAGTTGTACCACGTCGTCAAGTCGTTGACAACACCTGACGTCATCGGTAAGTTGACGTCATGGCGATCGGGGACTACGAGACCGTCCGAGAGGCGGCGACCGGGGAAGACCTCAGTGCCGGGCAGGTGCTGTCCGCGCTGGTCCTCCTGCGGCGGCTGCGCGAGGAGCTGACCGGATGGGAACCGCAGCTGATCGCCGCGGCGCGTGAGCTGGGCACGAGTTGGGCCGAGCTGGCGCCGGCGCTGGGCGTGGCCAGCAGACAGGCCGCCGAGCGGCGGTACCTGAGGCTGCGCCCGTCGGAGCTGGGCGCGACGGCCGAGGGCCGGGTGCGGGCCGAGCGGGACAAGAGGGCGGCCGACCGGGCGGTGTCGCAGTGGGCGCGCGACAACGCCGCGTCGCTGCGCAGCCTGGCCGGTCAGGTCGGTCGGATGGACGTGGTGGTGCACTCGGCGCTGGCCGAGGACGACGCGGTGGCCCTGTTGGAGCCGTTGCTGGCGTCGCTGGGCAAAGTGCGGGCCAGCCACCCCGAGCTGGCCGACGAGATCCAGGCCGTCGGCGACCAGGCGGAGGAGGTGCGCCGCGACACCCGGACCTCACGCAACAACCCGACGCTCCGCGACACCCCGTGACGGCACGCCGCCCGTGACGGCACACCTCACCCGGCCGCGCGTGGACGGAACCTGACCGCGCCGCGCCGTGGACGGCACTTGAGCGGGCGGCCGCGCGTGGACGGTGCGCGGGCGACGAACGTGCTGCCGACCACCCGGCCGTGATCACCGCCCCGACCGCGCCCCGTGACGGCACGCCCTGACCAGCCAGTCCTGA
Source organism: Saccharothrix stipae (assembly GCF_054781895.1). Lineage (NCBI taxonomy): Bacteria > Bacillati > Actinomycetota > Actinomycetes > Pseudonocardiales > Pseudonocardiaceae > Saccharothrix > Saccharothrix stipae. Next base: position 242,027 of record NZ_BAAGTN010000001.1, read on the forward strand.
CCAGCCAGTCCTGACCGGGCTGCGTTGGCGGGTCATGGGGTGTCGGGTCATGGGGTGTCGGCTTGCTGCGGTGCGAGCCGCCGGGGCCGGGGCGCGGAGGGTAGTCCTGTGCTGTGGTCGGGGGATCAACCGATCGGCTTGGTCGGGGTCGACCTTCTGCCGAGGGGATCCGCCCCTTTCGCGGATCGTGGCGTCGGGCTCCTGCTGCCACGGTGGAGAGGTCGTCCACCAGTGCCGGAGGGGAGTCGGGGATGGCGATCTCTGCACGGGCGGTGGCGTTGGTCGCCGTGGCTTCGGCGGTGGTGTTGGCGGCCGCCGCGTCCACGTCGGCCTCGCCGGGCCGGTCGGGTGACTGGGCCACGTGGTCGAAGGACGCGGCCGGTTCGCGGTACGCCGCCGCGGAGTGGCGGATCACGCCGCGCACGGTGTCGAAGTTGACCGTGAAGTGGGCGTTCGCCTTCCCGAAGTCGGCCGCGCCGGTGCGCAGTCAGCCCGCGGTGGTCGGCGGGGTCGCGTTCTTCGGCGGGTCGGACGGGAAGTTCTACGCGCGCGACGCGAAGACGGGCGCGCGGGTGTGGACGACGGACCTGTCGGGGATCGCTCCGGGCGCCCGTCCGGCGATCCCGTGGGACAGCCCGTCGGTCTCGGGCGGGCGGGTGTACTTCGGCGACCTGCGGGGGTTCGTGTACTCGCTGGACCAGGCCACGGGCCGCGTGGTGTGGGCGAAGCAGGTCGACGCGCACCCGTCGGCGACGGTGACCAGTTCACCGATCGTGCACGACGGGAAGGTCTACGTGGGCACGTCCAGCGGCGAGAACGCGGCCAACAGCCCGGACGGCACCACCGACGACCCGAACTACCCGTGCTGCACGTTCCGCGGCCACATCGACGCGCTCGACGCGCGCACCGGCGAGCTGGTGTGGCGGCACTACACCGTGCCCGAGCCGCAACCGGCCGGCACGTGGCCGAGCGGCGCGACCCGGTACGAGCCGTCCGGCGCCGGGGTGTGGAGCTCGCCGGTGGTGGACCCGCACAGCGGGACGGTCTACGTCGGCACCGGGCAGAACTACACCGGCAGCGCGGGCGACTTCGACACGATGCTCGCCCTGGACCACCGCACGGGCGCGGTGAAGTGGCGCAACCAGGTCACGAAGGCCGACACGTGGCGCGGGTTGTGCAACAGCCCCGACCCGGAGGGCTACTGCCCCGGCCTGAAGGACGGCTCGGCGCTGGACTACGACATCGGCGCGACACCGAACCTGTTCACCGCGGGCGGCCGCAAGCTGGTCGGGGTTGGCCAGAAGTTGGGCGTCTACCACGTGTTCGACGCGGCGACCGGCGAGGTGGTGTGGCGGCGGCAGCTGGGTGTCCCGCTGCCCAGCGGCGGCATCTCGGGCATCCAGTGGGGCACGAGCTTCGACGGGCGCCGGTTGTACGTGGCGACGTACTTCGCCGATCCGGGCAAGGTGTTCGCGGTGGACCCGGCGACGGGCCGGGTGCTGTGGGAGACGCCGAACCCGGCGGACGGCTGCACGACCGGCGGTGCCGCCGCGCACCCGGAGATCTGCACGTTGGGTCACGGTCCGGCGGTGACCACCAGCCCGGGTCTGGTGTGGGAGGGCGGCAACGACGGCAAGATGCGGGCGTACTCGGCCCGCGACGGCCGGGTGCTGTGGACCTACGACACCGTGCGGGACTTCACCGGGGTCAACGGGCTGCCGGGTCGTGGCGGCACGATCTCCGGTGGCGGCGGTGGGGCGGTCGTGGCCGACGGGATGGTGTACGTGCAGGCGGGTTACGCGCCGGAGTACCCCAATCCCGACGGCGGCGACGTGCTGCTCGCGTTCGGCCTGTGACCGTCGCACCGGCACCGGGTCGGACGGTCAGGCCGGGAAGGTGCGGGCGAGGAAGCCGGTGGTGAGGTCCCAGGCGGTGGCGGCGGCGGTCGGGTGGTGGAACCTCGGGGCGGCGTGGTTGTGGAAGGCGTGGCCCGCGTCCTCCTGGACGTGGATCTCCGCGTTCGGCGCCCCGTCGACCGCGTCCACCACGCGCTGCACGGCGTCGCGCGGGATGAACGGGTCCTGGCCGCCGAAGTGGAACTGGGTGGGGCAGGTGATGGCGTCGATCGCGCCGATCCGGTCGGGCACGCCGGAGCCGTAGAACGACACGGTGACGTCGGGGTCGGCGGCCACCGCGGTCTCGTAGGCGATGGACCCGCCGAGGCAGAAGCCGAAGACGCCGGCGCGCCCGGTGCGGGCCCGCAGCTGGTCGAGGGTGGCGATGACGTCGGCCACGCCGCCCGCGAAGTCGAAGCGGCCGGAGACCTCCATGGCGGAGGCGAGGCCGGCCTCGTCGTGGGCGGCGGACCAGCCGGGCGCGACGCGCCAGAACAGTTCGGGGACGGCGACGACGTAGCCGAGGGCGGCGAGGTCGGCGGCGACGGACTTCAGGTAGGAGTCCAGGCCGAAGATTTCGTGGACCAGCACGATGCCGGGGCCCTGCCCGGAGGCCGGTTCCCACACGGGTGCGTCGAACTCGCCGTCGGCGACCTTGATCTTCACGCCACTACGACTACCACACCGGTGGTGCCGTCGACCTCGACTTGCACACCCAGCGGTACGGTCCGCTGGCCGTCGCGGTGCCCGAAGCCGGCGTCGGCGACGATCGGCACGCCGAGCCCGCCCAACCGGTCGGCGAGCACCGCGGACGGGTCGCCGCACCCGGTCCAGGAGCCGAGGACGAGCCCGGCGACCCGGTCGAACCACCCCGACCGCAGCAGCCCGGTGAGGATCCGGTCGAGGCGGTAGGGCTCCTCGTTGACGTCCTCCAGCAGCACGATCGCGCCGTCGGGCGGCGGCGCCTCGAACAGGCTGAGGGTGCCGCCGGCGGCGACACCGCGGGCGGTCCCCGGCACGAGGCCGACGCCGTCGTAGGAGGACACACCGGTGAACAGGGCGGCGTGGAGCCGTTCGCGGGCGGCGGTGTCCTCGACGAACGCCCTGGTGCCGACCATGGGGCCGAACCAGGTGGGTGCGCCGTGCCGCCCGAACCGCTCGTGCAGGACGGTGGTGTCGCTGGAGCCGACGAAGACCTTGCGGTGCGCGGCGACGGCGGTCCAGTCGACCAGGTCCACCATCCGCAGGCTGCCGTACCCGCCGCGGGCGCACAGCACCCCGGCCACCGACGGGTCGAGCCAGGCCTGTTCGAACGAGCGGGCGCGGTCGGCGTCATGGCCGGCGAGGTAGTCCAGGGTGGGGTGGGTGTCCAGGACGTGGGGCGCGAGCAGCACGTCCAGGCCCCACCTGCGCAGCCACGTCGTGCCGGCGTCGAGGAGTTCGGCCGGGACGGGGCCTGCGGGGCTGACCACGGCGACCCGGTCCCCCGGCCGGAGCAACGGCGGCGCGGCGGGTGTCACCGGCGCAGCTCCAGGACCGGGATCCCGTCGGGGGTGAAGCCGAAGACCTGCCCGTAGAACGACAGTTCGGCCTCCAGCGCGGCGACGATGGTCGCGGCCTTGCGGAACCCGTGCTGTTCGCCCTCGAACGTCAGGTAGGCGTGCGGGATGCCGGTGCCCTCCAGCGCGCCGGCGAACCGGTCGGCCTGCGCGGGCGGGCAGATCTCGTCCTCCAGGCCTTGCAGCAGCAGCACGGGCCCGGCCAGCCGGTCGACGCGGTGCGACGGGGACCGCTCGGCGTACCGGTCGGCCGTCGCGGGCCACGGCCCGACCAGGCCCTCGACGTAGCGGGACTCGAAGTCGTGGGTCTCGCCGCCCTCGCCGGTCCAGCCGGCCAGGTCGAGGATGGGGAACGCGACCATGCCGCACCGGTAGGTCTTCACCGAGGTCAGCGACGCCGCGGAGGTCCAGCCGCCGGCGCTGCCGCCGCGGATGCCGAGCCGGGCGCCGTCGGCGGTGCCCTCGTCGGCCAGGGCCTGCGCGACGGCGGCGCAGTCCTCGACGTCGACCACGCCCCACTGCTCGCGCAGCCGTTCGCGGAACGCCCGGCCGTAGCCGGTGGAGCCGCCGTAGTCGACCGCGACCACGCCGATGCCGCGGCTGGTCAGGTAGGCCAGCTCCGCGTCGAGCACGGGCGCCGAGCGGCCGGTGGGCCCGCCGTGGACGTGCACGACGTAGGGCGGTTTCTCGTCGTCGGGTCCGGCGAAGTCGGGGTTGCGCGGCGGGTAGACGTAGGCGGGCACGTCGCCGCCGGGGCCGGTGAACACGCGGTGTTCGGGCACCGGCAGGTACGGCGTCGGCAACGCCGACCCGCCGGGGGTGTGTTCGGTGAGCACGCCGGTGGACAGGTCCAGCGACACCACGGCGGACTCGGTCCGCGGTCCGGCGGCGCCGCTGACCACGACGCCGTCGTGCACGGCGAGGTGCGCGTGCCAGAAGGGCAGGTCCACGTCGACGTCGGTGACGGTGCCGCTGCGCTCGTCGAGCACGGCCAGCGCGCCGGAGCGCAGCACGGCGTGGCGGCCGGGGCCGATGGTGGCGAACCACCGGTTGCCCAGCCTCCACATCGGCCCGCCCAGCTCCTCGGCGCACGGGGCGAGGTTGCGGCGGGTGCCGTCCAGGCCGATGCGGAACAGGTTCCACCAGCCGTCGGGGTCGGTCAGGGCGAGCATGGACGGTGTCGGGTCGGCCGCGCCCGGGGCGGGAGCCTCCCACTCGACCTGGCACACGGCCTCGGTCTCGCCGCCGGCGAGCACGCGGTACTCGGCGGAGCCGACCTCGGCCACGCACAGCTCGGTGCCGTCCCACGGCATGCGGGGGTGGTCCCAGCCGATCCAGGCGTAGTGGCGGCCGTCGGGCGAGAGCCGGGGTCCGGTCATGAAGTGGTGGCTGGCGGCCAGCACCCGGGGCGGGGAGCCGTCCAGCGGCAGCGCGACCAGGTCGCGGCGCACGTCGGTGCGCGCGTCGCCGGTCACGGTCTCGCGCACGCACCACACCTCGGCGTGGTCGGGTCCGGCGGTGAGGTCGGCGTAGCGGTAACCGTGGTGCCGGACGGTTGGCGGGCTGAGCGGGACGGGCCGCGGGTCGTCGGGGTCGAACACGTAGACGCGCTGGTCGTCCCAGTTGGTGAACGCCACGCGCGTCCCCTCGGGGGTGTCCAGCACGACCCAGGGCCGGCCGCCGTACTCGTGGACGCGGTTGCGCGCGTTCCACGGCGGCGGCAGCAGGTCCTGGCCGTCGCGCACCAGCGCGACCCGGCCGCCCTCGGCCGGGCGCCCCTCGGCCCACCAGGGGCGCCCGTCGTGCAGGTCGACCCAGTGCAGGCCCCCGCCGGCCGCGGCGGCGTCGGCCGCGCCGATGGGCGATGTCCACGTTCCGTACGGTGCGATCGTCACCACGCGCCGACCTTATCGGTGCCGGTCGCGGGCCGGTCGGGGCCGATCGGCGGTGAGTCGTGTTCGCCGGTCGTGGAAAAGCCGGGGGCAGGGCTGCCGATCTTGCTCGCGTGGCCTAGGGTCGTCGTTGTCATGGCACGCGTCATCCACGTATTCCGCCAGCCCGACCGGTTCGTCGCCGGCACCGTCGGGCAGCCTGGCGAGCGCACGTTCTACCTGCAGGCCTCCGAGGAGGCCAGGCTGGTCAGCGTGGCGCTGGAGAAGCAACAGGTCGCCGTACTCGCCGAGCGCATCGGCTCGCTGCTGGAGGAGGTGCACCGGCGGTTCGGCGCGGAGGTTCCCGAGGCGGCCCCGGAGGACCTCCGGGACACCGAACCCCTGGAGGTGCCGGTCGAGGAGGAGTTCAAGGTCGGCACGATGGGGCTGGGCTGGGACGCGGAGTCCCGCGCGGTGGTCGTCGAGCTGCTCGCGATCACCGAGGAGGAGGTCGACGAGGCGGTGGTGCTCGACGACACCGAGGAGGGCCCCGACGCGGTGCGGGTGTTCCTGAGCCCGGTGGAGGCGCGGGCGTTCGCCGAGCGCGCGGAGCGGGTGGTGCGGGCGGGCCGCAAGCCGTGTCCGCTGTGCGCGGAGCCGTTGGACCCGGAGGGGCACGTCTGCCCGCGGCAGAACGGCTACCGTCGTTCGGACGAGGGCTGAGCGCGGCGGTGGGTCCGGCTGACGACGGGGTGCTCGACCTGCTGCGGCGTGGCCGCATGGAGGTCGAGGGCCGGTTGGTGGACGCGTCGAACGCGACGTTGTTCTGCGGGATCAGCCTGGACGGCGTGACCGCGAAGTGCGTGTACAAGCCGGTGCGGGGCGAGCGGCCGCTGTGGGACTTCCCCGACGGCACGCTGGCGGGTCGCGAGGTGGCGACGTACCTGGTGTCGGAGGCGGCGGGGCTGCACCTGGTGCCGCCGACGGTGCTGCGGGCGGGTCCGTTCGGGCCGGGCATGGTGCAGTTGTGGGTGGACACCCGCGAGGACGACGACCTGGTGGACATCGTGCCGGTGGACGAGGTGCGGCCGGGGTGGCGTCCGGTGTTGCGGGCGCACGACCGGTACGGGGAGCCGGCGGTGCTGGTGCACGCCGACCACCCGCGGGTGCGGTTGATGGCGGCGTTCGACGTGGTGGTGAACAACGCCGACCGCAAGGGCGGTCACGTGCTGCACGCGGTGGACGGCGCGGTGTACGGGGTGGACCACGGGATCTGCCTGCACTCCGACGACAAGCTGCGCACGGTGCTGTGGGGTTGGTTGGGCGAGCAGTTGCCGCCGGAGGCCGTGGAGGCGCTGCGGCGGCTGCGGTCGGGGTTGGACGGTGGGTTGGCCGACGGGCTGCACGAGCACGTGACGCGCGCCGAGGTGCGGTCGTTGACCGAGCGGGTGGAGAAGCTGGTGGCGGCGGGGTCGTACCCGGAGCCGTCCGACGACTGGCCCGCGATCCCCTGGCCCGCGTTCTGAGCGGTGGTCCGACCGGCGCGGACCGCGTCGGGGTGGATCGGGGCGGGGTTCTTCTGGCGGTGCGGGCGCATGGGGTGTACTTGCCCGCGTGGGCGTCGAACTGCGCGAGGTGACCGCCGCGGACGTGTTGGTGTTCTTCGAGCACCAGCGCGATCCGGAGGCGGTGCGGATGGCCGCGTTCACCTCGGTGGACCCGTCGGACCGGGCGGCGTTCCTGGTGCGGTGGGCGCGGATCCTGGCCGACGACTCGGTGGTGGCGCGGACGGTGGTGTTCGACGGCGAGGCGGTGGGGCACGTGGGCCGGTTCACCCGGTTCGGTGAGCCCGAGGTGACGTTCTGGATCGACCGGGAGCACTGGGGCAAGGGGCTGGCGACGGCGGCGTTGGAGTCGTTGCTGCGGGAGGAGCCGGTGCGTCCGCTGTTCGCGCGGGCCGCGGTGGACAACCTGGGGTCGCTGCGGGTGTTGGAGAAGTGCGGGTTCGTCGCGGTGGGCGAGGACGTGGGGTTCGCGGAGGGGCGGGGCGAGGACGTGGAGGAGTTCATCCTGAGGTTGGACGGCTAGTGGTGTCGTTGGAGCGGCGCATGGTGCGGCGGTTCGGCGCCGGGGTGCGGTCGTGGTTGGCCGGGCTGGACCCGCTGGTGGCGGGTTTGTGCCGGGACTGGGGGCTGGAGGTGGTGCGGCCGTTGTCGGGTGGCACGTCGCACGCGCTGCTGTGCCGTCGGGACGGGGAGCCGGTGGTGCTCAAGGTGACGCCGGAGCCGCCGCTCGCGGTGCTGGAGGAGGCGGCGCTGCGGGCGTGGGAGCCGTCGCCGCGGGTGGTGCGGGTGCTGCGGTCGGATCCGGCGCGGGGCGCGTTGCTGCTGGAGGGCCTGGTGCCGGGCACGCCCGCGGTGGACGGCCCGGGGCTGGTGGAGGTGCTGCGTGAGCTGCACATCCCGCCGCGGGAGGGGTTCGCGCCGTTGAGCGAGCGGGTGGACTTCGTCTTCGGGCTGCTGCGGGCGCGGCACCCCGGTGATCACGACGCGGCGCACGCGCGGGCGGCGGAGCTGGCCCGCGACCGGGTGCCGGCGACGATGCTGCACGGCGACCTGCACTTCGGCAACGTGCTGGACGCGGGTCCGCGCGGGGTGGTGGCGATCGACCCGCGGCCGTGCGTGGGCGACCCGGCCGCGGACGCGGTCGATCTCGCCTATGCCTCCCCCGACCTGCGGGCGGGCGTCGAGAGGTGGTCGGCGGTGGTCGACGGTGACCGGTTGGCGGCGTGGTGCGAGGTGTTCGCCGGGTTCTTCCCCGACCACCCGTCGGTGGCCGCGGGCCGGTAACGTCGCCGGCCGTGCGATCACACGACTACGGCCGCGACGTGCTGTCGGGCCGCAAGCGCAGGACGGTGCCCGAGGTGGTGGCCGAGGTCGGGTTGGTGGCGGAGGACCCGGCGTCGGGGTTCACCGGCGCGGTGGTGCGGTTCGAGCACGGGCAGGTGGTGCTGGAGGACCGGCGGGGCCGGCACCGGCTGTTCCCGCTGCGACCGGCGGGTTTCCTGGTGGACGGGCAGCCGGTGACGTTGGTGCGGCCGGCGCCCGCGGCGGCGGGGCCCGCGCGGACGGCGTCGGGGTCGGTGCGGGTCGAGGGGTTGCGCGCCCGCACGGCCCGCGACAGCCGCATCTGGGTGGAGGGCCTGCACGACGCGGAGCTGGTGGAGCGGGTGTGGGGGCACGACCTGCGGGTGGAGGGGGTGGTGGTCGAGCCGCTGGACGGGGTGGACGTGCTGGCCGACCGGATCGCGGAGTTCGGCACCGGGCCGGGTCGGCGGCTGGGTGTGCTGGTGGACCACCTGGTGCCGGGCAGCAAGGAGTCGCGGCTGGTCTCGGCGGTCCGCGACGGGAACGTGCTGGTCACGGGCCACCCTTATGTGGACGTGTGGCAGGCGGTGAAGCCCGGGTCGGTGGGGATCGCGGCGTGGCCGGTGGTGCCGCGCGGGGTGCCGTGGAAGGAGGGCGTGTGCGCCGCTCTCGGCTGGGGCGAGACCTACGAGGGGTGGCGGCGGGTGTTGGCGGGGGTGTCGGGGTTCCGGGACCTGGAGACGCCGTTGATCGGCGCGGTGGAGCGGTTGATCGACTTCGTGACCGAGCCCGCGGCCTGAAAGCCCCACCCGGGGCCGCCGAAAGTGCGAGGATGGGTGTGTGGCCGCGCTGATCTGGTTGGTCCTCGGTGTCGTCCTGGTGGCGGCCGAGATCCTGTCGGGCGACTTCGTGCTGGTCATGCTGGGGCTGGCCGCGTTCGGCGCGGCGGGCGCGTCGGCGATGGGTGCGGACGTGGTGATCAGCGCGATCGTGTTCGGCGTGGTGTCGCTGGGCCTGGTGGCGGGCGCGCGGCCGGCGATCAAGCGCCGGATGGCGTTGGGTCAGGGCCACCGGTCGGGCGTGGAGGCCCTGGTGGGCAGCACGGCCGTGGTCGTGTCCACTGTGGACGGGCACGGCGGTAGGGTGCGGATCGGTGGCGAGGTGTGGTCGGCGCGGTCGCTGGACCGCGAGGTCATCGAGCCCGGCGCCGAAGTGACTGTTGTCGAGATCTCGGGCGCGACCGCCGTGGTGCTGTCCGGGGCCTGAGTGGAGGCTGGGAGAGTTGACCACGACGCTGATCGTCATCGCGGTCCTGGTGCTGTTCGTGCTGATCGTGACGGTGAAGTCGGTGCTGGTGATCCCGCAGGCCACGGCCGCGGTGATCGAGCGGCTGGGCCGTTACCGCACGACCGCGGCGCCGGGGTTGAACATCCTGATGCCGTTCCTGGACCGGGTGCGGGCACGGATCGACCTGCGCGAGCAGGTGGTGTCGTTCCCGCCGCAGCCGGTGATCACCCGGGACAACCTGACCGTGTCGATCGACACGGTGGTCTACTTCCAGGTGACCGATCCGCGGGCGGCGGTGTACGAGATCTCGAACTACATCGTGGGTGTGGAGCAGTTGGCGACCACGACGCTGCGCAACCTGGTGGGCGGGATGAGCCTGGAGGAGACGCTGACCTCCCGTGACCAGATCAACAACCAGTTGCGCGGTGTGCTGGACGAGGCGACCGGGCGGTGGGGCATCCGGGTGGCGCGGGTGGAGTTGAAGGCGGTCGACCCGCCGCCGTCGATCCGGGACTCGATGGAGAAGCAGATGCGCGCGGACCGGGAGAAGCGCGCGATGATCCTGAACGCGGAGGGTCAGCGGGAGGCGGCGATCAAGTCCGCGGAGGGTCAGAAGCAGGCGCAGATCCTGTCGGCGGAGGGTGCGAAGCAGGCGGCGATCCTGACCGCGGAGGCGGAGCGGCAGTCGGCGATCCTGCGGGCGCAGGGTGAGCGGGCGGCCCGGTACCTGCAGGCGCAGGGGCAGGCGAAGGCGATCGAGAAGGTGTTCGCGGCGATCAAGGCGGGCCGACCGACGCCGGAGGTGCTGGCCTACCAGTACCTGCAGACGTTGCCGCAGATGGCGCAGGGTGACGCGAACAAGGTGTGGCTGGTGCCGTCGGACTACGGCAAGGCGCTGGAGGGGTTCGCGAAGATGCTGGGCGCGCCGGGCGAGGACGGGGTGTTCCGCTACGAGCCGCCCGTCTACGAGGAGTCGGTGACCTCGGCGCCGGAGCAGGACGACCCGTCGGTGGCGGACTGGTTCGACACGGCGCCGGATCCGGCGGTGGCCGAGGCGGTGCGGGCGGCGGAGGCGGTGGCGCGCAAGGAGGTGCCCGGTCCGTTGGAGCACACGGCGGTGGAGCGGGGTGCGGCCGATCGGGGTGCGTTGGGCCGGGGTCCGGCGGCGCCCGAGGTGGCGGGCGGTGTGACGGGCGGGGAGGCGGAGCCGCCGCGGTCGTTGCACGAGTGACGCGCGGGCCGGGGTGGTCCCCGGCTCCCGGGTCGAGTGATCTTGGACGCAGTGGTGGGGGCGTCGGCGTGGTCGCCGGCGCCCCCTTTCGCGTGGTCGGGGGCGGGTGATCACGTGACGGGCGTCCGGGTGGGGTCTCGTCGGGCGGGCCGTGGTGCGGTTGGATGTCGCGGTGGACGTTTTGGCCGGTCGTGCGGCGACCGTGCTGGCCCGTGTCGACGTCCCGTGGCCGGCGCGGTGGGACGAGTTGGCGTCGGTGGTGGCGGAGCTGTCGGTGCTGGTGCGGGGTGGTCCGGGCGCGCGGGTGGCGGCGCAGGAGTTGGCCGAGGTGTTGGTGGCGGCGGTGCGGGGTGGTGAGCACCGGGCGGCGTTGACGACCCTGGTGGACCGGGTGCTGGACCTGCACGCGGTGGCGTGCGCGGCCGAGCCGCCCGGTGGTCGGGAGTTGGCGGCGTGGTTGTTGTGGTTGCAGACGGGGTTCGCCGAGCCGCCGGAGGTGCGGTTGGCGGCCTACGCGTCGTCGTTGGGCGTGGACGGGTTGGCGTTCTACCGGGCGGAGGCGGTGGCGCGGTTCGAGCGGTTGCCGGTGATCGGGTTCGGGGCGACGGGGCGGTACGACCGGGAGCGGTGGGCGTTGCTGCGGGTGATGGAGGAGTTGGCCGAGCACACCGGTGAGGTGGATCTGCAGGTGTCGGTGTTGTCGAAGGATCTGTCGTCGGGGTGGCACTACCTGCAGGTGGCAACGGTGTTGCGGGACGCGGGCCGGTCGGCGGAGGCGTTGGGGTGGGTGGAGCGCGGTCTGGCGGCGACGGGGTGGCGCGGCGCGGCGGCGCGGTTGGTGGATCTGGGGGTGGACGAGTGCCTGCGCGCGGGGTGGGTGGCGCGGGCGGTGGGGTTGCGGCGGCGGGCGTTGCTGGCGCAGCCGGGGTGGGAGAACTACGCGCGGTTGCGGGCGGTGGCGTCGTCGTCGGGTGACTGGCCCGCGGTGCGCGAGGAGGTGTTGGCGGAGTTGGGCGAGCGGGGTGACGACGTGCTGCGGCAGGTGGTGGAGGCGGAGTTGGCCGCGGTGTCGGGTGACCGGGTGCCGGAGTGGTTGCGGCGGTGGCGGGCGGAACTGGCGCGTCGGGAGCGGTAGCGGCGTGTTCCGAGCGTTGAACTCGGGTGTTCCGAACGTAGGACACGCGCGTTCTGGACGTAGGACACGCGCGGGCCGGGGGTAGGACTCTCGGGGGTGCGTGGTCAGGTGTAGGCGGGTGGGCGGCGGTCGGTCCAGGGGCGGGCGCGTTGGAGTTGGCCGGCGGCGGTGAGGATGGTGCGTTCGTCGTGGGCGGGGGCGACGAGTTGCACGGCCAGGGGCAGGCCGGTGCGGGTGTGGCCGGCGGGGACGGAGGCGGCGGGGTAGCCGGTGACGTTCCACAGGGGCAGGAACGTGGTCATGCGGGCGGCGGCGAGCAGGGCGGCGAGGGTGGGTCGGCGGTTCCACTCGCCCACGCGCAGGGGTGGTCTGCTGAGCACGGGGGTGAGCAGCAGGTCGTGGTCGTCGAAGAGCCGGTCGACGCGGTCGGTGAGCTTCGCGGTGCGGGCGTGGGCGGCGCGCAGGGCGGGCGCTGGCAGTGACCGGCCCAGCGCGGCGACGGCGCGGGTGCGGGCGTCGAGCCGGTCGGGTCGGTCCAGCGCGTGTTCGGTGGTGGCGGCGCTGTGCAGGTAGCGGGCGGCGAACGCGGCGGGTCCGGTGAGGTCGTGCAGGTCGAGGTCGACGCGGGTGACGTCGTGGCCGAGGTCGGCGAGCAGGCCGGCGGTGTCCAGGGCGGCGTCGCGGACCTCGGGGTCGACCGGGATGCCGGGTCCCCAGGTGCGCAGGGACACCGCGATGCGCAGGGTGCGGGTGTCGGTGACGGCGGCGGTGTGGTCGGTGCCGGGTGCGAGGACGTCGAGGAGCAGGGCGGCGTCGGCGACGTGGCGGGTGATGGGTCCGGCGGCGACCAGGCCGCCCCAGACGTCGCGGTCGGGGGTGAGAGGGATGTGGTCGCGGTGGGGTTTGAGGCCGAACAGGCCGGTGCAGGCGGCGGGGATGCGCACGGAGCCGCCGCCGTCGGTGCCGATGGCGGCGCCGACGAGGCCGGCGGCGACGGCGGCGGCCGATCCGCCGCTGGATCCGCCGGGTGAGTGGTCGGGTGACCAGGGGTTGCGGGTGGCGCCGGCCCAGGTGGACTCGGTGTAGGGCCACAGGCCGAGTTCGGGCATGCGGGTGCGGCCGACGATGACGGCTCCGGCGTCGCGCAGGCGGCGGACGATCTCGGCGTCGGCGGGCGCGGTGGTGTCGACGGCGGCGGTGCCCTTGGTGGTGGGCAGGCCCGCGATGGCGAGGTCTTCCTTGACCGCGACGGGCACGCCGAGCAGGGGCGCGTCCTCGCCGCGGGCGCGGCGGGCGTCGGCGTGGTCGGCGTCGGCGAGGGCGCGGTCGGTGAACACGAGCCGGAAGGCGTTGAGCGCGCGGTCGTGGCGGTCGATGCGGCGCAGGCATTCGGCGACGAGGTCGCGTGAGGTGAGAGTGCCGGATCGCAGCAGCTCGGCCTGTCGGGCGGCGCCCGCGAAGCACGCGTCGGTCAGGTCCATGCCCGGACTGTAGGGCAGGAGCGGGGTCGGAGTGGATCAGCCGCGGGGTGTCGGGGTGATCGCGTCGTGGGGTCGCGGGCGGCCGCGGTGGGCACGGCGGTGCGTGCGGCGGCGCATGCCGCGGTGCACGAGCAGGGCGATCAGCAGCAACGGCCACGGGAACGGCAGGGGTGAGGCGATCCAGGCGACGGTGATCAGCAGCAGCGCGACGGGCAGCAGGGGTGGCCGGTGGCGCGCGGGTGCCGGGGTGGCCGGTGGTGGTGGGGCGGGCAGGTCGGCGGTGAGCGCGGCGAGGTCGTGGCGGTGGACGGCGGTGTAGGCGGCGGCGATGCGGTCGTCGGCTTCGGCGAGGGTGAGCCTGCCCTCGCCGACGGCGTCGCGCAGGCGGGCGGCGGTGTGGTCGCGATCGGCGTCGGAGGCCCGAAGCGGCAGGGGCGGGTCGGTCCGGGGCGGGTCGGTCGGAGGGGCGGGCAGGGATGGGCCCGTCGGGGGTTGGTGGGTGTGCGGGTCGGGTGTGGGTCGCATGTCCTCGATGCTCCGCGCGGGCGGGTGTCGCGGCGTCGGCCGGGAAGCGGTGACGGGAAGTACGTCCGCGGACGTACGAGGACGGGCATGATCGGGGGTATGTCGTCGTGGCTGGTGGCGTTGGCGGTGGCCGTGGTCGTCGTCTGGATCGGTGTGCGTCATGCGCGCGCGTCGCGTGCGGAGACGTTGTTGGACGAGCACGCGCGGCGGCGGGTGGGGCAGGACGCGGCGGCGGCTCCCGCCCCGGTGTCGGTGTGGCGGGAGGCCAACCGGTTGTTCCGGGCGGGTGAGGCGGAGGGGTTGCTGCTGTTGGCCGAGATCGGCAGGCGGGTGCCGAAGCGGCGGCAGGCGGTGGTGACGGCGTGGCTGGCGGCGTTGCGGGGCGGGGTGAGCCGGGGTTTGGACGCGCCGTGGCGGCTGGCGGTGCAGCGGGAGCTGGTGTCGCACCTGCGGCCGGGTGAGGACTTCTGGCCGGGGATGGACGTGGTGGCGCCGGGCGCGATCCTGGTGGACGTGGACCTGTCGGGGTGTCGGGTGAACCGGGTGGACCTGGTGGGTGCGGTGTTCCTGGGTGACGCCCGGTTCGAGGCGATGACGGTGACGGGGGACGCGAACTTCGCGGGCGCGCGGTTCCTGCGGCACGCGGTGTTCAGCGACGCGTTGTTCGCGCGGTCGGTGTCGTTCGGGTTGGCGGTGTTCGCGGGGAACGTGTCGTTGCGGTCGGCGCAGGTGGCCGACCAGTTGGTGTTCGCGCGGGCGAAGGTGTCGGGTCGGGCGGACCTGCGGCGGGCCGAGGTGTCGGGTCGGGCGGATTTCCGGCACGTGCGGTTCGGTGGTCGGGCGTTGTTCGGCGAGGTGGTGTTCCACCAGGACGCGTGGTTCCGGCACGCGTGGTTCCGCGGTCGCACGGATGTGGGGTCGGCGTTGATCGGCGAGGCGGCGGAGTTCGGCAACGCCCGCTTCGGCCGCCGCGTCCTGCACTGAGGCGCCGCGCGCCGCCTCCGGCCGTGGGTGCGGGGTCAGGTGGTGCGGGTGCGGTGGTCGGCGACGTGGACGCGGTTGGCGCAGCGGGTGGTGCAGAAGCGGCGGCGGGCGTTGCGGGAGGTGTCGACGTAGACGGTGCGGCAGCCGGGTCGGGCGCAGCGGCCGAGGCGGCGGGGGTCCTCGCAGACGGCCTGGGCGAGACCGGCGGCGGTGAAGGCGCGGACGCGGTGGGGTGTGGGTGCGTGTTCGGGGGCGAAGTGCAGGTGGGGTGGTCGGTCGTCGTGGGTGGAGATGTAGGGCTTGGCGGCGGCCTCGGTGAGCAGGTCGTTGACGAGGGCGACCTGGTCGGGGGTGTGGTCGAAGACGGGTGAGAGGCGGGCGGCCCAGGCGGTGAGTTCGCGGGCCTGCCGGTCGTCGAGGGCGCCGAGGGGTTTGTAGCCGTGGTCGCGCAGCAGGTCGAGCAGGTCGGCGGCGGTGCTGTCGGGGTCGGTGTTGACCAGGGCGGCGGCGAGTTCGGCCGCGGCCCCGCCGTAAGGGTTGAAATGCACTGAACCATGACATCACGCTGGTGGGGTGAACACCAGATGCCCGTGGTGCGGGTGGCCCAGTGCCGAGCGTGCGTACCCGGTGTCGTCGCACGGCGCGGTGGACTACGTGCGGTGCGTGTGCGGGGTGTGGTTGGTGGTGGAGGCGGGGCGGGTGGTGGCGACGGCGGGTCGGCCGCGGTCGGCTAGTGTCCCGTCCCCGTGACGAGCCGTCGGGACCTGTTGTGCGATTGCGCGATCGCGGTGTTGGCGGCGGAGGGTGGTCGTGGTCTGACGCACCGGGCGGTGGACCGGGCGGCGGGGGTGCCGCAGGGCACGACGAAGAACTACTTCCCGTCGCGGGACGCGTTGTTGGGCGGCGCGGCGGCGCGGATGACGGCGTTGCACGCGGCGGCGGTGCGGCAGTTGCGGGAGACGACGCCGGAGGGGATCACGCCGGCGGAGGTGGCGCGGCTGTACCCGGCGTTGCTGCGACGTGCGGTGGTGCAGGACCCGACGCAGTTGTTGGCGATGGTCGAGCTGTACCTGGAGGCCGTGCGGCGGCCGGGGGTGCGCGAGGCGTTGGGGCGGATGGCGGTGTCCAACGCGCGGGCGGGCGCGGGGTTGCACGCGGCGGCGGGGTTGGCGGGCACGGTGCGCGACGCGGGGCTGTTGGACGCCTACTTCCTGGGTGTGGCGGTGTCGTTGCTGGCGTTGCCGGAGGCGGCGTTGCGGGCGGTGGGGTTGGACGACCCGGACGCGCTGGGGTTGGGGTTGTTCCACGCGGCGGTGCCGGGTGCGCGGTCAGCCGACGGCGACGAGCGGGTGCACGGCGGTGGCGACGAGTCCGACGGCCGGCGTGGGGGCCGCGCCGCAGCTGGCGGGGCGGGCGGCGGGTAGGTCGTGGGTGTCGACGGTGACGCGCCAGGCGCGGCCGTCGGTGTGGTGGACGGTGTCGCCGCGCACGGTGAGCACGTCGCGGTGTTCACCGGTGAGGTCGCGGACGGCGAGCTCGGCGACCTGGCCGTGCGGGGCGTGGGTGCTGCGGCCGCGGCAGCGGTCGGTGACGACGTGGCCGGCGTGGTCGAGCAGGCGGGCGGCGAGGTCGGTGTCGAGGCGGCCGTAGGTGTAGCCGGTGGGCAGCAGCACGCCGGTGGGTGCGAAGCGGTGGCCGCCGGTGTGGGTGCACTCCCAGACGGCGTCGGGTCGGGTCGCGGCGAGGTCCTCGGCGAGGGGCCGGCCGAGCAGGGCGCAGCACACGTCGCGGCGGCTGTTGGCGCACACCAGCAGCACCGGGTCGGTGACAGGTGTGCCCAGGCCGGTGGGGTGTCCGGCGGCGAGGGCGGCGAAGTCGAGGTCGAGCAGGTCCGCGGGCGCGGCGAGGTCGGCTTGTTCCAGGCGGGGCCGGCCGGGGGTGGTGGCGGCGAGGTAGACGCGGCGGGGCGCGTCGTGGTGGGTGTCGGCGTGGCGGCCTGGGCGGCGGATGAGCAGGACGCGGACGCCGGTGTCGGCGGTGCGGCGGGCGAGTTCGGCGCCCAGGGCGGGGTCGAGCCGGCTCTGGGTGAGGGCGTCGCGGCCCCAGGGTCCGGGTTGTTCGAGGCAGAGCCAGGCGGCGGCGGTGGCGGCGGTGCCCGCCAGCGGTTCGTCGAGGTCCGCGGAGATCGCGGCGCAACGCGGCTCGGTCACGTCCCCAGGGTGCCCTGGCGGGACCGTTCGAGTGACACCGGGGTCCGGATTCACACGTCCGGGCGGCACGAGGTCGCTGTGCGTGTGCGATGTTCGCGGCGGGTGGACGGCGGGCGGTGGTCCGACGGTGTCGGCGGGACGTAGGTTCGGGTTCGTGATGATCACGGGCGAGGCGGGTGTGCGGTTCGTGGCGGCACCCCCGGCGCGGGGTGGCCGGCGGCTGGTCGTGGTGTGGCACCTGCTGGGCGAGCCGGGGACACCGGAGGCCATGGCGGAGGCGTTGCCGCTGACCGGTGTGGACGCGTGGCGGCTGTACGCGGCGCTGCCGGCGTGGGGCGAGGGCCCGGATCCGGTGGCCGACGGGTACGCGGCGATGGTGGAGTCGGCGGTGGCCGCGATGCCCGCCCTGGTGGAGGCGGCGCGGGACCGGTTGGGGTGTGACGACGGGCCGGTGGACCTGGTCGGCGGTTCGGCGGGCGGGCACGTCTGCCTGGTCACGGCCGCGCGGGACGTGGTGGCGGTGCGGCGGGTGGACGTGCCGCTGCTGGTGGTGCGCGGCGAGGGGGAGTACGCGGCGTTCCGGCCGGTGCAGGCGGCGTTGTGCGCGGCGGTGCCGGGCGCGCGGCTGGTGGACGTGCCCGGCCTGGCGCACATGCTGGTGGCAGCGCGGGACGTGGTGGACGCGGAGGTGACGGCGTGGCTGGCCTGATCGTGGTCACGGGCGGGAGCCGGGGCATCGGCGCGGCGGTGGTGCGACGGGTCGCGGCCGACGGGCACCGGGTGGTGATCGGCTACCGGGCCGCTGCCGGGGAGGCGCAGGCGCTGGCGCGCGAGGTGGGCGGTGTCGCGGTGCGGGCGGAGGTGTCCGACGAGGCCGACGTGGACGCCCTGTTCGACACCGCGGCCGGGCTGGGGCAGGTGACGGGGGTGGTGATCAACGCGGGCGTCACCAGCCCGGTGGGGCCGCTGGCGCGGCTGCGGACCGAGGACCTGCGCCGGGTGATCGACGTCAACGTGGTGGGCGCGTTGCTGTGCGCGCGGCGGGCGGCGCGGGACCTGGTGGCGGGCGGGTCGATCGTGTCGCTGTCGTCGGCGGCGGCCACGACGGGGTCGCCGGGCGAGTACGTGCACTACGCGGCGAGCAAGGCGGCGGTGGACGCGATGACCGTGGGCCTGGCCAAGGAGCTGGGGCCGCGGGGGATCCGGGTGAACGCGGTGGCGGCCGGGACCGTCCGCACCGCGATCCACGAGCTGTCGGGGGTGCCGGCCCGGCCCGACCGGGTGGCCTCGACCATCCCGCTGGGCCGGCCCGGCGAGCCGGCGGAGATCGCGGAGGCGGTGGCGTGGCTGCTGGGCGACGCCGCGTCGTTCACGACCGGCGCGGTGCTGCGGGTAGCCGGGGGGCTGTGAGCACGCGGGGTCCGTCCTCGGTGACGGCGACGGTGTGCTCGACGTGGGCGGCACGGCTGCCGTCGACGGTGTGCAGGGCCCAGCCGTCCTCGGCGGCGTAGTAGGCGTCGCCTCCGCCCGCGTGGAACATCGGCTCGATGGCGATGGCCATGCCGGGACGCAGGGTGAGACCGCGACCGGGCCTGCCCTCGTTGGGCACGCCCGGCGCCTCGTGCATGGCGCGGCCGATGCCGTGGCCGCCGAAGTCGGCGGGCATGCCGTAGCCGGCGGCGCGGCCGATCACACCGATGGCGTGGGAGACGTCGCCGATGCGCGCGCCGGGCACGGCCGCGGCGATCCCGGCCTCCAGGGCGCGCCGGGCGGTGTCGATCAGCCGCAGGTCGGCGGGGTCGGCCCGGCCGACGACGAAGCTGACCGCGGAGTCGCCGTGCCAGCCGTCGAGGTGGGCGCCGCAGTCGATGCTGACCAGGTCGCCGTCGCGCAGCCGGTAGCCGTCGGGGATGCCGTGCACGATGAGGTCGTTGACCGACGCGCAGATGACGCCGGGGAACGGGGTGGGCGCGAACGACGGGCGGTAGTGCAGGAACGACGACCCGGCGCCCGCGTCGCGGATGACCTGGTGGGCGACCTCGTCCAGCTCCAGCAGGGAGACCCCGACCTCGGCGTGGTCGCGCACCGCGGCCAGCGCGTCGGCCACCACGACTCCGGCGGCGCGCATGGCGTCCAACTCGCCGGGGCTCTTCAACTCGATCACCACATGCTCCCTACCGTGATAGTTATACCGGTATTACTATCACAGCATGGTGCGACAGCCACTCACCCAGTCCGACCGCGACCGCGGCGAACGCCTCGGCGGGCTCCTGCGCGACGCCCGGGGCGGACGCAGCATGGTGGAGGTGGCCGCCGCCGCCGGGATCTCGGTGGAGACGCTGCGCAAGATCGAACGCGGCCGGGTGCCCACGCCCGCGTTCTTCACCGTGGCCGCCCTGTGCGAGGCGGTCGGGTTGTCCATGGACGGGCTGTCGCGGGCCTTGGAGCCGCAGAGGCTCACCGCCTAGTGGCCCGACCCCACCAACCCGGACCCGGGGAACCCGACGTGGGGGAGACCGACCACGCGGCGTTCATCCGCTCCGTCACCACCCCGCGCCCGGTGCCGCTGACACCCGGGATCGCGCTGCACACCGCCGACGACGTCATCGCCCTGTGGCAGCGCACCGGGTCGCCGGAACCACCGTTCTGGGCGTTCCCCTGGGCGGGCGGCCAAGCCCTGGCCCGCTACGTGCTCGACCACCCCGACCTGGTCACCCGCCGCCACGTGCTCGACCTGGCCTCGGGCTCCGGACTCGTCGCCGTCGCCGCGGCCCGCGCCGGCGGCCTGGTCACCGCCAACGACGTCGACCCGGTCGCGGCCACGGCGATCGCCCTCAACGCCCGCGCCAACGACGTCACCCTCACGATCACACCCGGCGACCTGCTCGACACCACCCCCGACACCGACGTGCTGCTGGCCGGCGACGTGTTCTACGACCGCGACATGGCCGCCCGGGTCGAACCATTCCTCCTGGCCGCCCACCGCCGCGGCACGCTCGTCCTCGTGGGCGACCCGAGCCGGTCGTTCATGCCCCGCGGCTGGACCCGCGTCGACGCCTTCCCCGTGCCGGTACCCCCGGACCTGGAAGGCGTCACCGTCAGGACGACCACCGTCTGGCGCCCCTGACGGACCTACCGCCGCGCGAACCGGTCCGTCGCCGCCACCACCGCCTCACCCATACCCGGGTCCGACACCGCGTGCGACGCACCCTGCACCACCACCAACTCCGCGTCCGGCCACGCCCGGTCCAACTCCCACGCCGTCCACAACGGACCCTGCAAGTCCAACCGGCCGTGCACCAGGATCGCCGGAATACCCCGCAACCGCCCCACGTCCCGCATCACCTCACCGTCCGCCAACCACACCCGGTGCCGGAAGTAGTGCGCGCACAACCGCGCGAACGCCATCCGCCACGCCGGATCGGCCATCCGCGGCCCCGGCCGGTACTCCGGGTCCAACGACACGATCGACGACTCCCAGTCCGTCCAATCCGTCGCCGCCTTCTCCCGCACCACCGGATCCGGGTCGTTGAGCAACGCGTCGTAGGCCGCCACCAGATCCGTCGCACCCTCACCCGCACCCGCCCGGAACCTCGACCACTCCTCCGGGAACAACACACCCAACCCGTGGTACAGCCAGTCCAACTCGGCGTACCGGCTCGTGGTCACCGCCACCAGCACGATCTCCGTCACCCGCTCCGGGAACGACTGCGCGTACCGCAACCCCAACGTCGAACCCCACGACCCGCCGAACACCATCCACCGCTCGACACCCACGTGCTCCCGCAACCGCTCGATGTCGGCCACCAGGTGCGCCGTCGTGTTCACCGACAGATCCGTCGAGTACACGCTCGCGTGCGGCACGCTGCGCCCACTGCCACGCTGGTCGAACAACACGATCCGATAGGCCTCCGGATCGAACTGGCGCGCCATGGTGGGGGAGCAGCCCGTACCCGGCCCACCGTGCAGGCACACCACCGGCTTCCCCTCCGGGTTGCCGCACACCTCCCAGTACACGAGGTTGCCGTCACCGACGTCCAACATCCCGTGCTCGTACGGCTCGATCTCCGGGTACATCACCCCTCCTCACGAAAACAACAGCACTGTTACATTAGGGGAGTGGACCACACACCCGCCGGCCAATTCCTCGGCACCCGCCTGCGCCACCTGCTCGACCTGCTCGAAAGCGACCTCACCCGCGTCTACACCGACCTCGGCCTACCGGGCTTCCGCCCCCGCTACACCCCGATCATCCACCTCGTCCACCGCAACGGACCCCACTCCATCCGCGACCTCGCCGACACCATCGGCGTCACCCACTCCGCCATCAGCCAGACCGTCAACCAGATGCGCCGCGACGGCCTGGTCGACCTCAAACCCGGCGACGACGCCCGCACCCGCATCGTCCACCTCACCGACCGCGCCCGCGCCATCCTCCCCACCCTCGACGCCGAGTGGACCGCCACCACCACCGCCGCCCACGACCTCGACGCCGAACTGCCCTACCCCCTCACCACCCTCGTCGACGCCACCCTCCGCGCACTGCGGGAAAAACCCATGCGCGACCGCATCCACCACCGCATGACCACCCCCGACACCTGACCAGACCCGGGGGAGCGTCACCGCCCCGCGTGCAACGCCACCAACTCCGCACCCAACCGCGCCAACTCCGCCCGCACCGCACCCGACTCCACCACCTCCACCAAGCCACCCCACCCCGCCAACACCTGCGCGATCATCAGGGGAGTGGTCGCCGACAACCGCAACCTCACCCGACCACCCACCTCCTCCACCACCTCGCACTGCCGCCCGAACTGATCACGCAACACGTGGGCGAACCGCGACTCCACCGACACCACCGCCGACACCGACCCCCGCCGCCGCTCCACCTCCGACACCACCCGCTCCCACGCCACCGACAGGTCGAACCCCGCCGGCCGCACGAACACCTCATCCGTCACCCGCGCCGACACCACCCGATCCACCCGGAACGTCCGCTCACCCGCCGCCGTACCCGCCACCAAGTACCAAACCTCGTCCTTGTCCACCAACCCCCACGGCTCCACCACCCGCTCCGACCGCACCCGCCCACGCCCCTCGTACACCAACACCACCCGCCGCCGACCCACCACCGCACCCTGCAACACCTCCACCAACTCCGGCCGCACCCGACCCACCCCACCCCAACCCGCCACATCCACCACCACCGCGTCCGCCGCCGCCAACGCACCCTCCCGGAACGTCTCCGGCAACGCCCGCACCAACTTCCGCAACGCCGCCCGCACCTCCGGCGACCCCGCCGCCGCAGGCCCCACCAACAAGAACAACGCCCGCGCCTCCGACGCCGTCAACCCGCTCAAATCCGTCCGCGCACGCCCCACCAACCGCCAACCACCACCACGCCCCGGCTGCGGGTACACCGGCACACCCGCCGCCGACAACGCCTCCAGATCCCGACGCGCCGTCGCCACCGACACCTCCAACTCACCCGCCAGCTCCGCCGCCGTCACCCGCCCCCGCGCCTGCATCAACAACAGGACAGCCACCAACCGGTCCGCACGCATGCACCCATCCTCGCCCCAAAAGTGCTCACTCGGTGAGCACTTTGACCGCCAAAGTAGGGGACACCAGACCACCCACGAAAGAGGAACCCATGCTCCGCGGACTCACCACCACCAGCTTCTTCGCCGACGACCTCGACGCCGCGGCCACCTGGTACACCCAGCTGTTCGGCATCGAGCCCTACTTCACCGTCCCCGGCGGCTACATCGAGTTCCGCATCGGCGACTACGAACACGAGTTCGGCATCGTCAAGAGCGACTACGCACCCCACGACGTCCACACCGGCCCCGCCGGCGCCATCACCTACTGGGCCGTCGACGACCTCCACACCACCCTCGACCGCCTCACCCAACTCGGCGCCACACCCCACGACGCACCCAAGGTCCGCGGCGAGGGCTACGTCACCGCCAGCGTCATCGACCCCTTCGGCAACATCCTCGGCATCATGGCCAACACCCACTACCACGCCATCCTCGACCGCATGACCAACGCACCGCAGCCCGCGTAGTCCGGACGGTGCTCGGCGTCGGCGGCGGCCGCCGGGCCGAACGAGGAGCACGAGACCGTCCGACGATCTACTTAACATAATGTAGATTATCGGCGCTACGGAACGGTCGGTCGACAGGGGCCGGGGCACGGACCGTCCACACAGGTCCCACGCGTCGTTTCGCGTGCACGGCGCCACCGTCGATGACACACGGTCGGGTACGCGCCGACGGGACACGACAGCGTCACGCGGCCAAGGCCGGCGAGGCCCCGCCGGGTCGCAGGAGCTCTGCGGCGATGGCGGGGCCGGCCTGTCGGGTCCGTCTCCACCGCCATAGAAACGTCACAGTGACGGATCATGGGTGGTGTCAGCGGATGCAGCGGCGGCGTGCACGTCGGGTTCAGGTCAATGTCGATCAGCCCGTGTCCGGCCTGGCGTCGAGTTCCGGGCACACGTCAGCGGTCCAGGCGGCGGGACGAGCGCGTGGCGGTTGCGCGGTGCGCGTACGCGTTCCCAGGGGCTGAATCGGCCGGCGGCGGTGTTCGGGAGTGGCATCCCCCGGTCGGACCGGGAACCCCTTCCGGACCGCTGTTTGATGGATAATCGCCATTATCCATCAGTCATGGGTCGGCTGGTTGTCGGTGGTGTGCGGTATGAAGATCGACATGCTTGTGCTCGCCGCTCAGGAGTCGTTCTTCCTCGCTCGTCGGCCGCGGAAGGATTCGCCGCACACCACCGCGGCGTACCGGCGTGACCTGGCGGGTGTGATGGTGTTGTTGGCGGAGGTGGCCGCCACTCCCCCGGACCGGTTGACGATGTCGGACCTGACGGCGCGCAACCTGCGTGCGGCGTTCGGGGTGTTCGCGGATTCGCACGCGAAGTCGTCGGTGTTGCGGGCGTGGTCGACGTGGAACCAGTTCCTGACGTTCTGCGTGGCGGAGGAGTTGGTGGCGGGCAATCCGATGGGTGCGGTGGCGCGGCCGAAGACCCCTCCCCTGGTGCCGAAGCCGTTGCGGGGTGAGGACACGCCGGAGCGGTTGTTGACGGCGGCGGCGGAGGGTGCGCGGCGGGGTCGTGATCCGTGGCCGGAGCGGGATGTGGTGGTGTTGGCGTTGGGTTTGGTGGCGGGGTTGCGGTCGGCGGAGATGCGGACGTTGACGCTGGCGTCGGTGGTGGGTCGGCCTGGTGAGCGTCGGTTGCACGTGGCGGGCAAGGGGAACCGGGATCGGTCGGTGCCGATCGAGCCGGCGATGGACCGGATCATCGAGCAGTACCTGGCGTCGTGTCGGCGGCGGTTCCCGCAGGGTCGGTTCGATCGAGGTTCGGCGTTGTTGCGTGATCGGCATGGTGAGCCGATCGGGCGTGGTGGGTTGGAGTACTTGGTGCGGTCGTGCTTCCGGTGGGCGGGGTTGCACGACCGGGTGCCGTCGGGTGCGAATCTGCACGCGTTGCGGCACACGTTCGCGACGCGGTTGGCGGAGGACGGTGCGTCGGCGTCGGAGATCATGGCGTTGTTGGGTCATGCGTCGTTGGCGACGTCGCAGAACTACATCGAGGCGACGGCGCGGGAGCGGCGGGCGGCGGTGGCGGGCAATCGGACGTATGCGTCGTTGGCGCGGTTGCCGCGGCGGGAGTAGTGGTGCGGGGTGGGTTGGGCTGTGCGGGTGACTTGGGTGAGTCGATGTTCGCACGGGTGTACGCAGGGGTTATGAGGGCTTTGTGGCGTGGTTCGGTGTCGTTCGGTCTGGTGGTGTTCCCGGTGCGGTTGTTCGGGGCGACGCGGGATCGGGGTGTGCGGTTGCACGAGGTGCATCGGGTGGATGGTGGTCGGTTGCGGCATCGGCGGGTGTGTTCGGTGTGTGGTGCGGGGGTGGAGTTGTCGGAGGTGGGTAAGGGTTACGTGTTGCCGGATGGGCGGTTGGTGGTGTTGGGGGCGGAGGATGTGGCGGGTTTGTCGGCGGGGGTGGAGCGGACGATCGAGGTGGTGCAGTTCGTGGGTGCGGGTGAGGTGGATCCGTTGTTGTTGGGTCGGGGTTATTTCGTCGAGCCGGAGCGGGTGGCGGTGGGGTCTTATGTGGTGTTGCGGGATGTGTTGGTGCGGTTGTCGCGGGTGGCGGTGGTGAGGGTGGGTTTGCGGGGTCGGGAGGTGTTGGGTGTGTTGCGGCCTCGGGGTGGGGTGTTGGTGTTGCAGACGTTGGTGTGGCCGGATGAGGTGCGGGAGCCGGGTTTCGACCTGTCGGGTGTGGTGTCGGGTGGGGTCGAGGTGGGGGTGGCGGAGGTGTTGGTGGAGTCGATGACGGCGCCGTTCGACGGGTCGGTGTTCCGGGATGGGTATCGGGAGGCGTTGGGTGGGTTGATCGAGGCGAGGGCGGCGGGCGGGGCGGTGGTGCCGGTGGCGCGGGCGCCGGAGGAGACGGGTGGTGGGGTGGATCTGTTGGGTGCGTTGCGGCGGAGTGTGGAGCGGGTGCGGTCGGGGCGGTTGTGGCGTGAGGGTGGTTGAGGTCGCTCCCCTGGTGTGGGGGTGCCTCTGTGGTGGTGGGGGGAGGTGGATTGTTAGTCCGTTCGGGTGACGTGTTGGTGCGGATCGTGCTGTTCGCGGGTAGTCACGTGGCATGAGGTCCGTGTGGCGTGGGGCGATCTCCTTCGGGTTGGTGACGATCGGTGTCCGGTTGTACACGGCCACGGAGGAGCACGACTTCCGGTTCCACCAGGTGCACCGGGAGGATGGTGGGCGCGTCCGGTACAAGCGGGTGTGTCAGGTGTGCGGTGAGGAGGTCGCGTACGCCGACATCGCGAAGGGGTACGAGCTGGACGACGGTCGGGTCGTGGTGATGGATGCCGAGGACTTCGACAAGTTGCCGATCAACACGGATCATGCGATCGACGTGGTGGAGTTCGTGCCGGTCGAGGAAGTGGATCCGATTTATTTTCAGAAGTCCTATTATTTGGAGCCGGACAAGGCGGCGACGCGTCCGTATGTGTTGCTTCGGACCGCTTTGGAGCGCAGTGGGCAGCTCGCGGTGGTGAAGATCACGATTCGTCAGCGGGAGACGTTGGCGTTGTTGCGGGCGCGTGAGGATTTGTTGGTGATGCACACGATGTTGTGGCCGGATGAGGTGCGGAAGCCGGATTTCGAGTTTTTGGGTGCGGATGTGGAGGTTCGGCCGCAGGAGTTGAAGATGGCGTCGTCGTTGGTGGACAGCATGGCCGGGTCGTTTGATCCGGGTGATTTTTCGGATGATTACACCGAGGCGATGCAGAAGGTGATCGAGGCGAAGGCGGAGGGTGCGGAGTTGCCGGAGCGGCCTGAGGTGGAGCAGGCGGGTGAGGTGATCGATCTGATGACGGCGTTGGAGCGGAGTGTGGAGCAGGCGAAGTCGGCGCGGGGTGGGAAGTCGGCGGGTCGCAAGCCTGCGGCGAAGAAGGCGGCCGCGGGTTCGTCGTCGGCTTCGGGTTCGTCGTCGTCGAGGAAGGTTCCGGCGAAGAAGAAGGCGAAGCCCGCCTGAGGCGGGGCGGCGTGGGATGGGTGGGGATCTTTCGGAGTACCGGCGCAAGCGGGATCCGGGGCGGACGCCGGAGCCGGTGCCGGGTGGTGACGCGGTGCTGCCGCGTGGTGGTGATGACACGTTCGTGATCCAGGAGCATCACGCGTCGCGGTTGCACTGGGATGTGCGGTTGGAGCGGGGTGGGGTGTTGGTGTCGTGGGCGGTGCCGAAGGGGTTGCCGTCGGAGCCGGGGACGATCCGGTTGGCGGTGCGGACCGAGGATCACCCGTTGGAGTACGCGTCGTTCTCGGGGGTGATCCCGAAGGGCGAGTACGGCGCGGGTCGGATGGTGATTTGGGATCGTGGCCGGTACGAGACGGTGAAGTGGTCGGACCGCGAGGTGGACGTGGTGTTGCACGGTTCGCGGGTGGAGGGTGAGTTCGTGTTCTTCCGGCGGGATGCCGCGGGTGGGAAGGACTGGATGGTGCGGCGGCGGCACGAGGCGGTGCGTCCGGGGTGGGTGGCGTTGCCGGAGTCGGTGTCGCCGATGTTGGCGACGCCGGCGGCGGGGTTGCCGGGGCCTGAGTCGGAGTGGGCGTTCGAGTTCAAGTGGGACGGGGTGCGGGCGGTGGCGCGGGTGGAGGGTGGTCGGGTGCGGTTGACGAGTCGGTTGGGCAATGACGTGACGGGGACGTATCCGGAGTTGCAGGGGTTGGGTGCGCAGTTGGGTGCGACGGAGGTGTTGTTGGACGGGGAGATCGTGGCGTTGCGGGGTGGGCGGCCGAGTTTCGGGGCGTTGCAGCGGCGGATGCACGCGTCGGCGGCGCAGGCGCGTGGGTTGGTGGCGGGGACGCCGGTGACGTTCCTGGTGTTCGACGTGTTGCACCTGGACGGGTCGCCCACGGTGGGGTTGCCGTATGTGCGGCGTCGGGAGTTGTTGGAGGGGTTGGGGTTGCGGGGGGCGCATTGGTTGACGCCGAAGGCGTTCCCGGGTGCGGGTGCGGCGGTGTTGGCGGCGAGTCGGGAGCAGGGGTTGGAGGGGGTGGTGGCGAAGCGGCTGGATTCGCGGTATGTGCCGGGTCGGCGGTCGCCGCAGTGGGTGAAGGTGACGTCGGTGGTGACGCAGGAGGTGGTGGTCGGGGGGTGGCGGCCGGGTGTGGGCAAGCGGGAGGGGGTGGTGGGGTCGTTGTTGTTGGGGATCCCGGGTGAGGGTGGGTTGGTGTTCGTGGGGTCGGTGGGTACGGGGTTCGACGGGGCGGAGTTGGAGCGGTTGACGGCGCGGTTGTCGTCGTTGGGGGTGGAGGGGTCGCCGTTCGTGTCGGGGGTGCCGCGGGAGCGGGCGCGGGGTGCGCGGTGGGTGCGTCCGGTGTTGGTGGGTGAAGTGGCGTACCGGCAGTGGACGGCGGACGGGCGGATGCGGTTCCCGACGTGGCGGGGGTTGCGGCCGGATCGGGTGCCCGGGGAGGTGCGGCGTGGTGACGGCTGACGCGGTGGTGGCGGTGGAGGGTCGTCGGTTGAGGCTGACGAACCTGGACAAGGTGTTGTACCCGGAGGTGGGGTTCACGAAGGCGGAGGTGATCGACTACTACACGCGGATCGCGCCGGTGCTGTTGCCGCACGTGGCGGGGCGGCCGATGACGGTGCGGCGGTATCCGAACGGGGTGGACGGGAAGTCGTTCTTCGAGAAGAACGCGCCGTCGCACGCGCCTGACTGGGTGCGGACGGTGCGGGTGGAGACGCCGGGGTCGTCGCGGGGTGCGGAGTACGCGGACTTCGTGGTGGTGGACGACCTGGCGACGTTGGTGTGGTTGGCGAACCTGGCGGCGTTGGAGTTGCACGTGCCGCAGTGGTCGGTGGGTGCGCGGGGTGGGCGGCACTCCCCTGATCTGGTGGTGTTCGACCTGGATCCGGGTGAGCCGGCGACGGTGGTGGAGTGTTGCCGGGTGGCGTGCCGGGTGCGGGAGGTGTTGGTGGGTGACGGGTTGTCGCCGATGGTGAAGACGTCGGGGTCGAAGGGGTTGCAGGTGTACGCGGCGGTGTCGGTGTCGTCGGCGGAGCGGACGTCGGAGTACGCGAGGGGGGTGGCGCAGCGGTTGGCGGGTGAGTCGCCGGACGAGGTGGTGTGGCGGATGGCGAAGGCGCAGCGGACGGGGAAGGTGTTGATCGACTGGTCGCAGAACAACCCGGCGAAGACGACGGTGGCGCCGTACTCGTTGCGGGCGCGGGCGCGTCCGTCGGTGTCGACGCCGGTGTCGTGGGCGGAGGTGGAGGCGTGTCGGGTGGTGGAGGACCTGGTGTTCCTGGCCGACGAGGTGCGGGAGCGGGTGGGGTCGGTGGGTGATCTGTTCTCGGTGGGAAAGCCGTCGCCGTTGCCGCGCTGATCGTTTTATCCTGGCCTGTCGGGCTGTGCCTGGTCGGGAGGGAGCGGGTCGTGGGGTTGTCGGAGGACGAGATCCGGGCGGCGCACGTGGGTGAGGCGCCGCGGTTGGCCGGTCGGGTGGTGTTGGTGGAGTACGACCCGGCGTGGCCGGGGTTGTACGAGCGGGAGGCGGCGCGGATCCGGGGTGCGTTGGGTGGGGTGGTGGTGGGGTTGGAGCACGCGGGGTCGACGTCGGTGCCGGGGTTGGCGGCGAAGCCGGTGGTGGACGTGGTGTTGACGGTCGCGGATTCGGCGGACGAGGTGTCGTACGTGCCGGCGTTGGAGGCGGCGGGGTACGTGTTGGTGGTGCGTGAGCCGGAGTGGTTCGAGCACCGGATGTTCAAGGGGCCGGACACGAACGTGAACCTGCACGTGTTCACCGCGGGTGAGCCGGAGGTGGGGCGGATGTTGGCGTTCCGGGACCGGTTGCGGGCCTCGGTGGCGGATCGGGAGTTGTACGAGCGGGTGAAGCGGGAGTTGGCGGCGCGGGAGTGGACGTACGTGCAGCAGTACGCGGACGCGAAGGCCGCGGTGGTGGCCGAGATCCTGGGTCGCGCCTGACCGTCCTGTCCCCCGCGTCCCAAGGTCCCGGGGTCCGGTGGGTGGGGTCGGGTCAGGGGGTCGGGAAGGATCGCAGGTGTTCGACCAGGAAGTCGGGGTCGTCCAGCCACGGGAAGTGGCCGGCGCGGGGTTCTCCTAGGCTGGTGGTCATGCCGACCTTCGCCACCGCCGAGACCGTGTCCCGTGACGAGCTGGTCGCGTTCCTGCGGCCGCGTCACCGTGCCCTGCTGGTCACCGCCCGGGTCGACGGGCGGCCGCAGGTGTCGCCGGTGACGTGTGGTGTGGACGGCGAGGGGCGGGTCGTGGTGTCGACGTACCCGGGGCGGGCGAAGGCCCGCAACGCGCGGCGTGACGAGCGGGTGACGTTGTGCGTGTTGTCGGATGACTGGGACGGTCCGTACGTGCAGGTCGACGGGCGGGCGGAGGTGTTGGACCTGCCGGAGGCGGTGGAGCCGCTGGTGGAGTACTACCGGTGCATCGCCGGGGAGCACCCGGACTGGGACGAGTACCGGGAGGCGATGCGTCGGCAGGGCAAGTCGCTGATCCGCGTGACGATCGACCGGTGGGGTCCGGTGGCGACGGGTGGTTTCCCGCCCGAACTCGCTGACTGACCCTCTGGGGGTGCGGGTCAGGCGAGTGCCTGGCGGGTGGCGGCGCACCAGGTGCCGCCCCAGCCGGCCGGGTTCTCCAGCAGGGCGAACACCGCGCCGGCGGGGTCGGCGACGGCCGCGACGACGCCGGTGGGCACTTCCCGGGGGCCGATGAGGACGGTGCCGCCCATGTCGGTGGCCTCGGCGGCGGCCGCGGCGATGTCGGGCACGGCGAAGTAGCAGGTCCAGCCGCCGTCGGCGGTGAGGCGGCCGGCGACGGGGCGGCGGTCGTCGGCGACGGTGGCGTCGTAGAGGGTGAACTGGCCGCCGGGGTCGCGGACCTGCCAGCCGAGTTGGCCGGCCCAGTAGTCGTCGGCGTCGGCGTCGGCCATGAGCTCGACCCAGCACGGTTCGCCGGGGCGGGGTTGCGGTGCCCAGGGGCCGTGCAGCACGCGGCCCTGGTCGACGGCGGCGCCGCGGTCGAGGTCGCGGGCCTGCGGGCCGGCGAACACGACGTGCCAGCCGGGTTCGCCGGGTTGCACGCGGGTGGCGAGGCGGTCGCCGACCCAGCCGGTGAACGAGCCGTCGGGTTCGGCGATGATCACCCAGCCCAGCAGGTGGGCGTAGAACTCGGCGACGGGTTCGGGGTCGGTGGTGTTGAGCTCGACGCGGCGGACACCGCGTGCGGGGCTGTCGGGGGTACCGGGCACGGCGGTGACTTCCCATCGGGGCGGGCGGCGGGTGGTCGGGTGCGGGGTCGGGGCGGTGATCAGGAACGCGCCCCATCCTCCGCACCGGCCAGGCGTGGCGACAATGCGCCGTTCGGTGGCTGCGGCTGGGCCGGGAGGACCTGGGCCAGCGGTTGGGGGCGGCCCAGGTGGAATCCCTGGCCGACGCGGACGCCCAGCCGGGTGAGGGCCTCGACCTGGGCGGGGCGTTCGACCCACTCGGCGACGGCGGACAGCCCGAGTCCCTGGGCGATCTGCACGATGCCGGCGACGAGGACGGCGTCGGTGGAGCGTTCGTCGATGCCGCGCACGAACTCGCCGTCGATCTTGATGCCGGTGATGGGCAGGTGCTTGAGGTGGACGAAGGAGCCGAACCCGGAGCCGAAGTCGTCGAGGGTGATGCGGCAGCCGAAGCCGCGCAGCTGCAGCGCCAGGGCGCGGGCGGCGTCGAGGTTGGTGACCGCGGCGGTCTCGGTGATCTCCAGGCCGAGGCGGCCGGGCGCGACGCCCGCGGTGGCGAGCCGGTCCAGGACGAACCCGCCGAAGTCCTCGTCCTCCAGGGTGCGGCCGGAGATGTTGACGTTGAACCGCAGGGCGGGGTCGGGGTGGCCGACGAGGGCGTCGATGGCGGTGGACAGCACCCACCGGTCGATGTCGAGGACCAGGTCGGAGCGTTCGGCCTC
Source organism: Saccharothrix stipae (assembly GCF_054781895.1). Taxonomy (NCBI): domain Bacteria; kingdom Bacillati; phylum Actinomycetota; class Actinomycetes; order Pseudonocardiales; family Pseudonocardiaceae; genus Saccharothrix; species Saccharothrix stipae. The sequence goes on from NZ_BAAGTN010000001.1 coordinate 273,587, forward strand.
GGGCAGGAACTCGGCCGGGCCGAGGTAGGGGTCCTGGCCGTCCTCCAGGCGCAGCAGCAGTTCGTGGCCGAGGGTCTTGCCGGTGGCCAGCTGCACCATGGGCATGGCGTGCAGGGCCAGGCCGCCGTGGTCCAGCGCGGCGCGCAGCCGGTCGAGCACGGAGACGCGTTTGGCGGTGTCGGCGTAGTGGCCCGGTTCGTAGACGGTGACGCGGTTGCGGCCGGCGGCCTTGGAGGCGTAGAGGGCGAGGTCGGCGTTGGCCAGGACGAGTTCCCAGGTGTCGCCGGGCCCGTACTCGGCGACGCCGGTGGACACGGTGACGCTGCGCGCGGCGCCGACCAGCGGCAGGGACGCCACGGCGTCGCGCAGCCCTTCGGCGACCCCGGCCGCCTCGGCGGAGGTGGCGCCGGGCAGCACGACCGCGAACTCGTCGCCGCCGAGCCTGCCGATGAGCTGCGACGCTGACAGCCGCGACCGCAGCGCGGCGGCCAGCACCTTCATCAGCCGGTCGCCGACGGCGTGGCCGCGCAGGTCGTTGACGTCCTTGAAGTTGTCCAGGTCCAGCAGCAGCATCGCGCCGGGCCCGCCGCCGGCGAGCTGCCGTTCCAGCTCGCGGGTGACCGCGCGCCGGTTGGCGAGCCCGGTGAGCGGGTCCTGCTCGGCCAGGGCGAGCAGTTCGTCGTGCACGCGGCGGGCGCGGGTGATGTCGTGGGCGGTGCCCAGCACCCGCAGCGGCGCGCCGTCCTCGTCGACGACGACCTCGCCGAAGCACTCGAACCACCGCTCGGTGCCCTTGTCTGCCAGGGTCATGCGGTGGGTGTAGGAGAACCCGGCGCCCGACCGCATGGCCTCCTCCAGGGTGGCCTGGATCATCGACAGGTCGTCGGGGTGCACGAGCGCGGCGTAGCGGTCGAAGTCCAGTTCGGTGTCGGGCGGGAACCCGAACATCTCCAGCAGCGTGTCCGACCACACCACCCGGTCCTCGGTGATGTGCCACTCCCAGGTGCCCATGCGGCCCAGCACCTGGGCGCGGCGCAGCGCGTCGGCCTCGTGGGTGGCCTCCAGCTCCCGGTCGCGCCACGCGGTGACGTCCACCACCCGGTACAGCAGCTGCTCCCCCGCGGCCGCGTCGGGTCCGGCGTCGGGGTGCAGGTGCTGGCAGGTGACCTCCAGCCAGCGGTGGCCCTTGCGGTAGGCGCTGGGTGTGAGCAGCGCCAGGCCCGAGCGGGGCCGTTCGGGTGCGCCGGGCAGTAGCGCGGGCAGCGACCGGCCGACCACGTGGTCCACCGGCACGCCCAGGATCTCGGCCAGCGCCGGGTTCACCCACGCCAGCGTGCCGTTCGCGTCGGTCACGCCGAAACCGACGTCGGCCCGGTCGAGCACCTCGCGGTGCAACGCACCGTTGCCGTTCACGCGCTCCTCCTCGCCCACCCGCGCGTCATGATGGTCGAGACCACAGGCGGTGGGCAAGCCGACACCGTTCAGCGCAACCGCTCCAGTCCGCGTGCGGTGTCGACCAGTTCCCCGGCCAGTCGCCGCAACTCCGACCCGTCGGCGCCGTCGGCGGCCGCGGTGGCGACGTCCTCGGCGGCGCACCTCAGCTGGAACAACCGGTCCTGCAGGTCGGCCAGCTCGCCGGCGGACAGCACGACGGCGTCCTCGGGCAGCCCGCCGCGCTGCACGGCGGCCCGCCGCTCGTAGGCGCGCTGCCGGCAGGGCTGCGCGCAGTACCGGCGTGGCCGGCCGATCCGGCCGCTGTCGGGCAGGCGGCGTCCGCACCAGGCGCAGTGCCTGGCTTCCTCACGGCGCGCCGCGACGGGCTCGGTCACCAGCTCCATGGCGCGCGACGGTATCCGGCTACCCACCGGTCACCGCAACGCCACGCCGCCAGGGCACACTCCGGGTGTGACCGCGAACCACCCGTACCTGTCCGGACCGCACCCCCGCGCGTTCGCCCACCGGGGCTGGCACCTCGACGAGTTGTCGGGGATGGAGAACTCGCTGGCCGCGTTCCGCCGCGCCGCCCGGGAGGGTTTCCGGTACCTGGAGACCGACGTGCACGCGACCTCCGACGGGGTCGTGGTGGTGCACCACGACGCGGTGCTGGACCGCACCACCGACGCGACGGGGCCGGTGGCGGCGCAGCCGTGGTCGGCGGTGCGGGCGGCCAACGTGGGCGGGCGGGAGCCGATCGCGCGGTTGGAGGACCTGCTGGAGGACCTGCCGGAGGCGTTGGTCAACATCGACGTGAAGGCCGACTCGGCGGTGGTGCCGGTGCTGGAGGTGCTGCGCCGGGCGAACGCGCTGCACCGGGTGTGCCTGGCGTCGTTCTCGGAGCGGCGGCTGGCGCGGCTGCGCAGGTTGGGCGGCCCGGGGTTGCTGACGTCGATGGGGCCGCGGTCGGCGGGCGCGCTGTGGGCGGCGGGGCGGGTGCCGCTGGTGGGGCTGCCGGTGCGGGGCATGGTGGCGCAGGTGCCGGTGAACCAGGGCAGGCTGCTGGTGGTCGACGGCCGGTTCGTGCGCGCGGCGCACCGCCGGGGCCTGGAGGTGCACGTGTGGACCATCGACGACGAGGCGCGGATGCGGGGGCTGCTCGACCTGGGCGTGGACGGTCTGGTCACCGACCGGCCCGACCGGTTGCGCGACGTGCTGATCGACCGGCGGGCGTGGGCGAGCGGCTGACACCCCTCGCCGCCGGCCGGGTCGCGTGGCGTGCGGGAGACCGGTTGGCAACAGCTTGGCGGTGATCACCACCAACGGGTGGCCCGCGATATACAGTCCGCCCCCATGAGCGTGGCCGACAGCACCGCACCCGCCGTGGACCGCAGGCGGGAACAGCGCGGATGGATCTGGTACGACTGGGCGAACTCGGTGTTCCCGACCTCGGTCATCACCGTGTTCCTCTCCCGCTACCTGACGGCGGTGGCTTCGGAGGCCGCCCGTGCCGACACCGCCCGCAACGGCCCGAACGCCTGCGCCGACGGCGCGCTGGACCGCTGCGACGTCTCGCTGTTCGGCCTGCACTTCCCCGCCGGGTCGCTGTTCGGCTACCTGGTGGCGTTCGCGACGATCGTGCAGGTGGTGGTGCTGCCGGTGATGGGTGCCATCGCCGACCGCACGCAGAACAAGCGCCGGATGCTCGGCGTCCTGGCGTTCACCGGGTCCGTCGCCACCGCCGCCCTGGCCGCGGTGGGCGGCGACGACTGGCACCTGGGCGTGGTGCTGTTCGTGCTGGCCAACATCTGCTACGGCGCGTCGGTCGTCGTCTACTACGCGTTCCTGCCCGAGATCGCCTCCCCCGACGAACGCGACGCGGTGTCCTCCCGCGGCTGGGCGTTCGGCTACCTGGGCGGAGGTCTCGCGCTGGTGGTGCAACTGGGGCTGTTCCTGGGCCACGACGCGGTCGGGGTGAGTGAGAGCGCGGCGGTGCGGATCGGGTTCGTGATCTCGGGCCTGTGGTGGGCCGGGTTCACCCTGATCCCGCTGGCCCGGCTCAAGCGGCACCAGCCGCCGCACGGCACGGAGTCCGGTGCGTCGGTGATCACCGCCGGGTTCTCCGAGCTGCGCCAGACCGCGCGGCAGGCCCGCATGTTCCCGCTCACCCTGGCATTCCTGGGCACCTACCTGATCTTCGCCGACGGCATCGCGACGGTCGCCAACGTCTCCGCCCAGTACGGCCGCGAGGAGCTGCGACTGGACGAGACGGTGCTGATCACCACGATCCTGATCGTGCAGTTCGTGGCGTTCTTCGGCGGCATGCTGCACGGCTGGGTGGCCCGCTGGTGGGGTGCCAAGCGCACGATCATGGCCAGCCTGTGCATGTGGATCGTGGTGGTCGGGGCGGCGTACTTCGTCCAGGCGGGCCAACAGGTCCAGTTCTACGGGCTCGCGGTGGGCATCGGGCTGGTGCTGGGCGGCACGAACGCGTTGTCGCGGTCGCTGTTCAGCCAGATGATCCCGCCCGGCCGGGAGGCGCAGTACTTCTCCCTCTACGAGGTCGGCGAACGGGCGTCGTCACCGCTGGGGATGGCGATGTTCGCGGCGGTCGGGCAGGCGACCGGCTCGTTCCGCCTGGCGATCATCTCGCTGGTCGCGTTCTTCGTCATCGGTCTCGTGCTGCTGATCTTCGTGCCGGTGCGCAAGGCGATCGTCGCCACCGGCAACCCGGTACCCGAGAAGGTGTGACCGACAGGACCCCGCCCGGGCAGTCGACCCGGGCGGGGTCCCGCCGTCACGCCGCGGGCACGGCCGCCCGGGCGGTCCACGGCCGGAACACCGCCACCGCGGCGGCGGCGATCAGCCACGCCGCGGACATCGTCCACGTCGACAGCGCCGGGGCGAACACCACCGACGCGACACCCCCGGCGAGCGCGACCGGCGCGATCGCCCACCACGACCGCGGCACGGGCGGCGCCTCCCGGTGGAAGGCCGCGACCACCGCCACGGCGGTCAGCAGCGCCGGGCCGTGCCACAGCAGCGTCCACCACGGCGGGAACCCCGCCGCCACCGACCACGCCGCCGGCACCAGCGACACCGCGCCCGCCAGCCCGCCGGCGACCCGGCCCCACGCGCGGCGGCCGGCGACCAGCGCCGCGAACGCCACCGCGGCCACCGCGTCGTACCACCAGCCGCCCACGTCGGGGGCGGGGCCTATCCGGGCGATCACCGTCCACGACTGCGCCGCGGACACCAGCTGCCCGAGCAGCCCGGTCAACGCCAGCACCCGCAGCACGGTCCCCGCCGCGCGCCGCGCGCCCAGCCGGACCCGCACCGCCAGCGCCACCGTCGCGCCCGTCTCGCCCCACCCCGGCCAGCCGTGCTCCAGGTCCGTGTCGTCGGTGCGGTCGGCCAGGAAGATGCCGACCATCTCCTCCTCGCGCTCGGCGCGGTACCAGGCGGGCAGCACCCGCAGCAGCGCCCGGTAGCGGCGTTCCAGGTTCGACCTCACAGCGCACCCCCCACCGCGCGGCTCACAGCGCGCCCCTCGCCCGCAGCACCGACGACGCGGCGCGCACGTTCGCCGACAGCCGCGACACCTCCGCCGACAACACCCGCACCCCGGCGTCGGTCAGCCGGTAGTAGCGCCGCAGCCGGCCCTGATGGACCTCCTCGCGGTCGCGCTCGGCCAGGCCCTCCGCGACCAACCGGTCCAGCGCCCCGTAGAGCGTGCCGACCTTCAGCCGCATCCGCCCTTCCGACAGCTCCTCCACCGCACGCACGATCGCGTACCCGTGCAATGGCTCCTCCGCCAACGCGGTGAGCACCAGGAACACCTGCTCCGACATACCTCTCACACCGCACGTTATACCGCTTCGCGATATATCTCGCCACTAAATCTGGATATCGGATGTCCAGGATCGGGGTAGGGTGTGACCGTGAAGATGGCCGAGGGCGTCGAGTGGGCCCTGCACTGCTGCCTGGACCTGGTGTGGGCGGGCGGCACCCCCGTCCCCTCCGCCCGCCTCGCCGCCCACCACGGCCTGCCCCCGGCCTACCTGACCAAGCAGCTGCAGGCGCTGGGTCGCGCCGGCATCGTCCGCTCCACGCCCGGCCCGCGCGGCGGCTACCTGCTCGACCGGCCACCGCACGCGGTGACCCTCATGGACGTGGTCACCGCGCTCGAAGGCGCCGACCCGGCGTTCCGCTGCACCGAGATCCGCGCGGGCGGCCCCCACACCACCCGCTGCGCCATCGACGCCGCCATGACCCGCGCCGAGCTGGCCTGGCGCCGTGAGCTCGCCGGCCGCACCCTCGCCGACCTCGACGCCGACGTGCGCCGCGCCGACCCCGACGCCCCCCGAGCCCGGCTCACGTCGGCCCCACCCGCCTGAACCCCCTCCCCGAGCCCGACCCATCCGAGCCGGCCCCATCCCGGGGACCCGGGCGGACCCGACCGGAAGGACGACCGACCGTGCCGCACACCCTGGTCAACCCCGACGGACTGCACGACCCCACCGGCTACGGCTACAGCCACCTCGCCGCCACCAGCGGCGACCTGGTGCTCGTGGCCGGCCAGTACGGCAGCGACCGCGACGGCCACGTCGTCTCCGACGACTTCGCCGAGCAGGTCGACCGCGCCTTCGCCAACCTCGGCACCGCGCTGCGCGCGGCGGGGCTCGACTACCACCACGTCGCCCGCCTGGGCACCTACGTCGTCGACCACGACGCCGACCGGCTCGCCGTGCTGGCCGACCGCGTCGGCCGGATCTGGGGCGACCGGCCACCCGCCCAGACGCTGCTCGGCGTCGCCACCCTCGCCCTGCCCGGGATGCTGTTCGAGGTCGACGCCGTCGCCGCACGCTGACGCCGTGCCCTCCCAGCCCGGACGCCCCGGGCCGGGAGGCACCCCGGCTCGCCAGGCGAGCCGGGGTACGGGCACGGTGGGCCGCCGCACCGATGCCTCCGCCTCCTCGGCAGGGCAGGGTGGTGCGCGGGGAAGGTCGTGTGGGCGGCCCGTGGGCACGACCCGCGCACCGACCGCGGGTGTCGCGCATTAGGGTGGCCCGCCGTGGAACCGATCACGCTCGCCCCGGACCCGACCGACGCGCTGTCCTCCGTGCCCGCCGCCGGCGCGGGCCGGGGTCTCGCGCCCACCGGGCGGCTGCGGTTCTTCTTCGGTCCGATGGACTGCGGCAAGTCGACGCTGGCGTTGCAGATCGACCACAACCAGGCCCGTCAGGGCCGGCGCGGGCTGCTGCTGGTGCGCCACGACCGCTCCGGGGCCCCGACCATCTCCAGCCGCATGGGCCTGGCGCGCAACGCGCTGGAGGTCCACGAGGACATGGACCTGTGCGCGTTGGTGCGCGAGAGGTGGGCGGGCGGCGCCCGGGTGGACTACCTCATCGTGGACGAGGCCCAGTTCCTGTCCGCCGAGCAGGTCGACCAGCTGGCCGAGCTCGCGGACGACGCCCACCTGGAGGTGTACTGCTTCGGCCTGGCCACCGACTTCCGCAGCCGGCTGTTCCCGGGCTCGCGGCGCCTGTTCGAGCTGGCCGACGAGCTCAACGCCATCCAGGTCGAGGTGCTGTGCTGGTGCGGCCGGCCCGGCCGGTTCAACGCCCGCGTCCACGACGGCGACGTCGTGCGCGCCGGGGACACCGTCCTGGTCGCCGACACCACCGCCCACACCGCGGCCGACGGCGTCGAGGTCCGCTACCAGGTGCTGTGCCGCACCCACTACCGCACCGGCGACCTCGGCCCGCACGCCGTGGACGGCCACCAGCTGCGCCTCACCTGACCCCCGGTCGACCGGCACTCCCCCGGCGTCCCACAATGGACAAACCACGTTGCCGGAACCGGGACACGACCAGATGAGCGACGCGAACGACACCGACACCGACACCGATCACGCCGACACGGGTGGCGGTCCGACCGACGAGGTGTTGGACAAGGTCGGTGAGCGGTTGCGGCACATCCGCACGAGCCGGGGCGCGACGCTGGCGGACCTGGCGGCGGCCACGGGCATCTCCAAGAGCACCCTGTCGCGGTTGGAGTCGGGTCTGCGGCGCCCGAGCCTGGAGCTGTTGCTGCCGATCGCCCGCGCGCACCGCGTGCCGTTGGACGAGTTGGTGGGCGCGCCGCCGGTGGGCGACCCGCGGATCCGTCCGGTGCCGGTGCGGCGCAACGGCATGACGGTGTTGCCGCTGACGCAGCAGCCGGGCGGTCTGCAGGCGTTCAAGATGATCATCCCGGACCGGGGCGAGCCGGATCCGCGCACGCACACCGGCTACGAGTGGCTCTACGTGCTGTCGGGGCGGTTGCGGTTGATCCTGGCCGACCACGACGTGGTGCTGACGGCGGGCGAGGCGGCGGAGTTCGACACGCGCCTGCCGCACTGGTTCGGTCCGGCCGGCCCGGAGCCGGTGGAGATCCTGAGCCTGTTCGGCAAGCAGGGCGAGCAGATCCACATGCGGACCCGCCGCAAGACCTGATCGTCGCGGGTGTGGTGCGGCCCGCCACACTGGGGACCATGACGACGGGTGCGGCGGGGTCGGGCACGCGGGGTGTGGCCGGGTGACGGGCCGGTTCAGCGCGGGCATCCTGCTGCACCGGGTGGTCGACGGCGAGGTGCAGGTGCTGCTGGGGCACATGGGCGGCCCGTTCTGGGCGCGCCGGGACGAGGGGGCGTGGTCGATCCCGAAGGGTGAGCCGGAGGGCGACGAGGAGCCGGAGGTCACCGCGCGTCGGGAGTTCGTCGAGGAGTTGGGGCTGCCGGTGCCGGCGGGCGAGCTGGTGCCGTTGGGCGAGGTGCGGCAGTCCGGGGGCAAGGTGGTGCGGGCGTGGGCCCTGGCGGGCGACCTGGATCCCGACGGGGTGGTTCCGGGCACGTTCACCCTGGAGTGGCCCCGCGGGTCGGGCCGGCTGCGGGAGTACCCGGAGGTCGACCGCGTCGCGTGGTTTTCTCTCGTCGAGGCGCGGTCGAAAGTGGTGAAGGGGCAACGGGAGTTCCTCGACCGACTCGCCGAAGACCACTCTTTCGGGTGACACTGAAGTTATCGAGAGGGTAAAGCGTCCGATTGGACGTTTGGGTGCGGTCCGGACGGGTGATTCATCCTCATGTCCGCCACCGAGCACACTTGAACCGCCACCGAGCGTGGCGGGATCCCCGAAAATCCTCGAAATAACTTTGCGTGACCGTGACCATGACGGACGTCACTACTGTTGCGTTAAACCCGCTGTGACGTCGCCCTGCGTGGTCGGTCTAAGCTGTCGCAGCCGCACGACTTGTGCCAGGACTGCTCCGTCCGTGTGATGGATGGTCTCGGTAGCTTGATAACGCGTCACGAACCGGCCGCGATTGCATCCCTTAGGTGGACGCCTTCGTTGACGGGTGAAAGACGTCACTGTGGGCGACGATGACCGTGAAGCCGGGAACGAACGGAGCAGTCCGATCGTTGCACTCGGTGAGCAACAAGCCTGGGCCCCGGCCCTGAGCCGAGCGAAAGGACACCGCCATGGCCGACCGCGTTCTACGGGGTAGCCGGCTCGGAGCAGTCAGCTACGAGACCGACCGCAATCACGACCTCGCCCCGCGCCGGTCGGTGCGGTACGCCTGCCCCAAGGGCCACGACTTCGAGGTCCCGTTCTCCGACGACGCCGAGGTCCCGCACACCTGGGAGTGCCGTCTGCACGGCCAGGAGTCGAAGATCATCGACGGCGCGGAGCCGGAGCAGAAGAAGGTGAAGCCGCCGCGCACGCACTGGGACATGCTCCTGGAGCGGCGCACGATCCCGGAGCTCGAGGAGCTGCTGGACGAGCGGTTGGAGGAGCTGAAGGGGCGGCGCACGCGCACCGCCTGATCCGCCACGACGTGCGAGGGGCCCGCCGGGACGATCGTCCCGGCGGGCCCCTCGGCGTATCGGGGTGGTTCAGCGGTTGGTGGGGGTCTTCGCCTTGGCCTTCGGGGCGAACAGGTCGCGCAGTTGGGTGCCGCGGCGGCGCAGTCCCCACTTGGTGACCCTGATGAGTGCTTCGCGGACGATGTCGCCGCTCATCTTGGACACGCCGATCTCACGCTCGGTGAACGTGATGGGCACTTCGACGACCCGGTAGCCGAGTTCGATCGTGCGCCAGCCCAGGTCGATCTGGAAGCAGTAGCCGGCCGAGGCGACGTTGTGCAGGTTGAGGTTGCGCAGCACGTCGGTGCGGTAGGCGCGGAAGCCCGCGGTGATGTCCTTGACCGAGGCGCCCAGCGCGAGCCGGGAGTAGAGGTTCGCGCCGCGGGAGAGGATCTCGCGCTTCTTGGGCCAGTTGACCACGGTGCCGCCGGGCACGTAGCGGGAGCCGATGACGAGGTCCGCGTCGTGCAGGGCGTCGAGCATGCGGGGCAGGTCCTCGGGGGCGTGGGAGCCGTCGGCGTCCATCTCCACGAGGACCTGGTAGCCGCGTTCCATGCCCCAGCCGAACCCGGCGATGTAGGCGGCGCCCAGGCCTGCTTTCTCCGTGCGGTGCAGGACGTGCACGCGGTCGTCGGCGGCGGCCAGTTCGTCGGCCAGCCGTCCTGTGCCGTCGGGGCTGCCGTCGTCGACCACGAGGGCGTGCACGTCCGGCAGCGCGGTGTGCAGCCGTTGCACGATCTTCCCGATGTTGTCCCGCTCGTTGTAGGTCGGGATCACCACCAGCACCGGCCCGAGCTCGCGGTCAGGCTGCGCCTGCTGGTCCGCCATCCGTTTCCTCCTCGCCGACACCCGCACCAGGGGTCGGACGCGATCGTCGTCGTCTCATCGTCACGGTGAACGCCACGGCCATGAGGCCCAGGGCGGTCATCACCCACTCGGGCCATGCGCCGAGCCGGGTGGCCAGCGTAGCCTCCCCGCGCAGCGGCACCGTCGCCACCAGCGCGTCGGCGGTGAACAGGCCGGTCCGCCGGGTGACGGTGCCGTCGGGGGCCACGATCGCGCTGACGCCGCTCGTGGCGGCGACCACGACGGATCGGCCGTGTTCGACGGCGCGGACGCGGGACATGGCCAGTTGCTGGTAGGTCATCTCGGTGTAGCCGAAGGTGGCGTTGTTGGTGGGGATGGCGATGAGGTTCGCGCCCGCGGTGACCGAGTCGCGGACCACGCCGTCGAACGCGACCTCGTAGCAGGTGTCGAGGGCGACCTTGGCGGGGCCCATGGTGAAGCCCTCGGGGTCGGTGCCGGGTTGGAAGGTGCCGGCGCGGTCGACGGTGTCGGTGAAGATCCGGAAGAACGCGCGGTAGGGCATGGTCTCGCCGAAGGGCTGCAGCTGCCGCTTGGTGTAGGTGTCGGTCGGGCCGACGCCGGGTTCGTAGAGCACGACGGTGTTGCGGGGCAGGTTGTCGCCGGGGTCGATGAGGACGGCGCCGACGGCGATGGGCGCGCCGATGGCCTCGGTGGCCTGGCGGATGCGGGCGGCGGCGTCGGCGTTGCGGAACGGGTCGATGTCGGAGGAGTTCTCCGGCCAGATGACCAGGTCGGGGCGTTCGGTGCGGCCGGCGTCGACGTCGGCGGCCAGTTGCAGGGTGCGGGCGACGTGGTTGTCGAGCACGGCGCGGCGTTGGGCGTTGAAGTCCAGGCCCGCGCGCGGCACGTTGCCCTGGACGGCGGCGACGGTGGCGGTGCCCTGGTCGGGGTCGGTGTGCACGAGGGTCGAGGCGGCGACGCCGGCGGCGAGGGGCAGCACGACGGCGGCCGCGCCGAGCGGCCAGCCGCGGCCGCGGGTGTGGACGAGGTGGGCGGCGCCCAGGCCGGTGAGGGCGACGGCGAACCCGATCAGCGGGGCGCCGCCGAGGGCGGCCAGCGGCAGGTACCAGCCCTCGGGTTGACCGAAGGCGATCTTGCCCCAGGGGAATCCGCCGAACGGCACGACGGCGCGCAGCGCCTCGTCGGCGACCCACACCAGCGCCATCCACAGCGGCGCGCCGGGCAGGCGGGACACCGCGGCCATGGCGGCGGTGCCGATCGCGATGAGCGTCGCGCACAGCAGGGCCAGCGGCAGCCAGGCGATGAGGCCGACGAACTCGCCGGTCCACCGCAGCAGCGGCGCCATGAACGCCAGCCCCCACACGAGGCCGAGGCCGAATCCGGCGCGGGCGCGGCGGCCGTGCAGCAGGACGCCGAGCACGGCGAACCCGACGGGGGCCAGCCACCAGGTGGTGCGCGGGGGGAAGCTGAGGAACACCGCGGCCCCGCCGGCGGCGGCCGCCGCGATCCGCGCGAGCGTGCCGCGCACGTCCCGGCGACGGCGGGCGGGGGGCGTGTCGGCGACGGGTTGATCCGGCGTCACGGGGGCGGCGACCACCGGGCCAGCCTACGAGCCCGCGGTCACGAACCCGCAGCCAGCCCGTCACGCCCCCTCACCGGACCCGGTAGCGGTAGGAGACGGGCGCGAGGTCCTCCCCCGCGACCGCCCACGGGTGCACGACCCCCATCGGGCCGCCGCCGGTGCCGGGGTGTCCGCGGTGGTCGGTGGTGGGGGCGGGGAACCGCCGGTCGGTGCCGGGCGTCGTGCGCCCCCGGGTTGTGCGTGTCCGGGTTGTGCATACCCGGTGGGCGGGTGCCGGGGTGTGAGGGTCGGGCGGCGGGTGGGTTGGGACGTGTGGGGCGGGGTGTGGTTGCCCTGGGGTTGGGTGGTGGCGGGTCGGGGTAGGGATCAGGGTGCCCACCGATGTGGGGGGCGTCGAGCGCGGGAATGGTGGTGGCATGACCACGTTGACCAGGCCTCAGGACCGGAAAGTGATCGCGGGTGTGTGTGCGGGGCTGGCTGCCCGGTACGGGTGGAAGGCCAGGACGGTGCGGGTGGTGTTCCTGGTGTCGTGCCTGTTGCCGGGGCCGCAGTTCCTGATCTACCTGTTGTTGTGGGTGATGATGCCGAAGCGTCCTTATTGACGGGTCCGCACGAGGGCGTCGATGCCGTCGAGCACGCGTTCCAGGCCGAAGGTGAACGCGTGCTCGGCGTCGTGGGCGGCGCCGTGCGCGGCTCCGGCGGCGGCGCCGACGCGGGCGGCGGTGGGGTATCGGGCGGGGTCGAGGACCTTGGCGAGCACGGGGGCGGCGGCCTGCCACCACTGTTCGTCGGTGAGGCCGGTGCTGCGTCGCACGTGGGCGGCGTCGACGGCGATGCGGGCGGCGGCGCGGACGTGGGCCAGGACGAGGGTGAGGACGGAGTCCATCTCGGTGTCGGTGAGGCCGATGCCGTCGACGGCGCCGAGTTCGTAGTCGTACTTGGCGGCGACGTGGGGGCCGAGGACGGCGCGGTGGGCGACGACGTGCAGCAGCCAGGGGTGGCGCAGGTGCAGGTCGAGGTTGTCGCGGGCGATGCGGGCGAGTCGGCCGCGCCAGCCGCCGGGCACGTCGGCGGGGCGTGGGGTCTCGCCGTGCACGGCGTCGACCATGGCGTCGAGGAGTTCGGCCTTGCCGGGCACGTGGGTGTAGAGGGACATGGTGCCGACGCGCAGTTCCCGGGCGACGCGGCGCATGGACAACGCGTCGAGGCCCTCGGTGTCGGCGAGGGTGATCGCGGTGGTGACGATGCGGTCGACGTCGAGGTCGGTGCGGGCGGTCCGGCCGGTGGTGCGCCACAGCACCGCGAGGGTCCGGGCCGGGTCGCCGCCGCCGTGTTCGGTGGCCATCGGCGTCACCCTACGGGTGGTGGGTGTCGGTGAGGGCGGCGCGCACGATGTCGAGGGCCTCGTCGGCGGCGAGGCCTTGTTCGCGGGCGGTGGTGGCGTAGGCGCGGGCGGCGCGCAGGACGCGTTCGCGGCCGCGTTGGCCGGCGGCGCTGACGACGGTGCCTGCGCGGCCGCGGGTTTCGATGAGGCCCGCTTCCTCCAGTTCGCGGTAGGCGCGGGCGACGGTGTTGACGGCGAGGCCGAGGTCGGCGGCCAGGGCGCGCACGGTGGGCAGGCGGGCGCCGACGGCCAGGTCGCGGTCGGTGATCGCGCGGGCGAACTGGGACCGCACCTGTTCGTAGGGCGGCACGGGTGAGGCCGGGTCGATGCTGATCACGTGGTCGATAGTGGCAGAGGGCGGTGGGGGTGCGCGTCACCGCGTCCGCCGGCGGTCGGGGTGACGCTGGGTGGCCGGTGTGGCACGGGGCGTGGCAGGGTGGTGTCCGTGTTCCGCCGATCGCCGGGTCGAGTGCTGGCGCTGACCGTGGTGTCGGCGTTGGTGACGGGTGTGGTCGTGCTGGTGGTGCTGCTCGGGCCGGGCCGGTCGGTGGCGGGTCGGCCAGTGCCGTACTGCACGGTGGTGCGGGTGTTGTTCGACACCGACGAGCAGATGCGGCGGGTGGCGGGCGAGTTGCGCGGTGACCGGCGGGTGCGGGAGGTGCGGGACGAGCGGACGAAGTCGGAGAACCACGACCGGGTGACGGCGGCGTTGCGCGCGGAGGGCCGGCACGACCTGGCCGACGCGGCGCGGGTGGGGTCGACGCCGGCGTCGGTGCGGGTGGTGGAGGCGTTCGGGGTGGACGTCGACGGGTTCGTCGCGGAGTTGCGGGGCGAGTACCGGGTCAACCACGTCGACGTGTGCGAGGACCCGGGTGCGTGGGAGGAGTGACCTCCACCTTCAGGAGTGACCTCCACCTTCAGGGGTGGCGTCAGGGTGCGGGTGGGGGTGCGACGACGGTGCCGCGGGCGCGGGTGACGACGACGGGCGGGTCGAGGACGTCGGCGGCGGTGGGGCCGCGGTGGGGTGCGGAGCGGCACACGACGCGGGCTTCGAAGTCGATCTCGCGGGAGCGGGTGCCGACGCGGACGAGGGTGGCGGTGGCCTCGATGACGTCGCCGGCGTGGACGGGTGCGAGGAACTCGACGGCGGAGTAGGCGGCGAAGAGGCCTTCGTCGCCGTCGGTGCGGATGAGCAGTTCGGTGGCGACGTCGCCGAACAGGCCCAGGCCGTAGGCGCCGTCGACGAGGTTGCCGCCGTAGTGGGCGTTGGAGTGGGGCACGTAGCGGCGGTGGGTGACGGCGAATCCCTCGGTGGGGCTCACGGGTTCTCCTGGGTGGCGGGTGTGGCGTGCGGGGCTGTGGTGCGCGGGGCTGTGGTGTGCAGGGCGTGCACGAGGTAGGAGGCGACGTCGCCGGGGGTGGTGCCGCGGCCGAAGACGCGGTCGACGCCGAGGTCGTCGGCCATGAGGGGGTCGAAGCGGGGGCCGCCGGCGATGAGCAGGGGGCGGCGGTCGCCCATGGCCTCGCGGAACGCGGCGGACATCTCACGGGTGTTGAGGATGTGGGCGTCGCGTTGGGTGACGACCTGGGAGACGAGAACGGCGTCGGCCTTCTCGGCGCGGGCGCGGCGCACGAGGTCGGGCACGGACACCTGGGCGCCGAGGTTGACGACGGTGAGTTCGCGGTAGTACTCCAGTCCTTTCTCCCCGGCGAAGCCCTTGATGTTGAGGATGGCGTCGATGCCGACGGTGTGGGCGTCGGTGCCGATGCAGGCGCCGACGACGACGAGTTTGCGGCGCAGTCGCCGTTTGACGGCGGTGTCGATCTCGGCGGGTGGCAGCAGCGGGTAGTCGCGTTCGACGACGCGCACGTCGTCGAGGTCGACGATGTGGCGCACGGAGCCGTAGACGACGAAGAAGGTGAAGTCGTCGCCGAGGGGTCGGGAGTGCACGACCATGGCGGGGTCGATGCCCATCTTGTTGGCCAGTTGTCGGGCGGCGCCGTCGGCGTGGGGGCCGGCGGGGATGGGCAGGGTGAACGAGGTCTGCACCATGCCGTCGCCGGTGGTGTCGCCGTAGGGGCGGACGTGGCGCTTCACGGGTGTGCCTCCAGCAGGTCCGCGGCGGGGTTGAGGTAGTCGTCGGCCTTGGCCACGACGCCGTCGGCGCCGCGGCCGCCGTCGGCGGGGCGTTTCATGAGGCCGAAGGTGCCGTCGGCGATGGCGTCGAGCAGGCCGTCGTCGACGATGCGGCGCAGCAGGTCGACGGCTTCGCCGAGGACCTGGTGGGCGCGTGTGACGATGAGGCCGTCGGGTGCGGGCCGGAAGTCCTCGCGCAGGCCGGCGGCGGCGCCCAGGACGTAGCGCACGTTGGCCAGGGCGAGGTCGCGGTCGGACAGGAAGGGGGTGGCGACGGCTTCGGTCATCATGCCGACCAGCAGGATGGATTGGCCGGTGAGCAGGCCGGCGAGGTTGAAGAACCCGTCGAGCAGGTAGCCGTGGAACACGTCGCCGGTCATGTGCTTGGTGGGGGGCATCCACTTCAGCGGGGCGTCGGGGAACAGTTCGCGGGCCAGCAGGGCGTGGGCGAGTTCGAGGCGGAACGACTCGGGCACGTCGGGGTTGATCTCGAAGGCGTGACCCAGGCCCAGGAGGTGGTCGGGCAGGCCGGCCTCGTGGGCGAAGTGCTCGTTGAGCAGTTGGGAGACGGTGACGGTGTGGGCGGCGTCGACGGCGTCGGCGGTGGTGAGGTAGTTGTCCTCGCCGGTGTTGATGACGATGCCGGCGCGGGCGTGGACCTGGCGGGAGAACCGCTGGTCGACGAAGGTGCGGACGGGGTTGATGTCGCGGAACAGGATGCCGTACATGGAGTCGTTGAGCATCATGTCGAGGCGTTGCAGGCCGGCGAGGACGGCGATCTCGGGCATGCACAGGCCCGAGGCGTAGTTGGTGAGCCGCACGTAGCGGCCGACCTCGTGCGACACCTCGTCCAGGGCGGCGCGCATGATGCGGAAGTTCTCCTGGGTGGCGTAGGTGCCGGCGAAGCCGTGGTGGGTGGCGCCCTCGGGGACGTAGTCGAGCAGGGACTGGCCGGTGGAGCGGATGACGGCGATGATGTCGGCGCCGGCGCGGGCGGCGTTGCGGGCCTGGACGACGTCCTCGTCGATGTCGCCGGTGGCGACGATGAGGTAGATCCAGGGGCGTCGGGGCGGGTCGCCGAGGGTGCTGACGAGCCGGTCGCGGTCGGCGCGGTTGCGGTCGACGGTGCGCAGGCCCTCGGTGACGGCGGCGGTGGCGGCGGTGCGGGCGTGGTCGCGGTCGCGGCCGGTGGGCAGGGTGTAGCGGACCTGCCCGGCGGCGGTGGCCTCGGCGAGGTCGGTGAGGGTGGCGAGGTCGTGTTCGCGCAGGGCGTGGAACACGGGCAGGGCGACGCCGTGTTCGAGGCCGCAGTGCTCGCGGACGGTGTCCACGACCCGGTTGACCCAGGGGACGTCGCCGGCGCGGTGGGTGGTGTCGGCGCCGGTGATGCCGGCCAGCCGGAGCGTGGCGCGCTCGACCGCCACCGTGGTGTGGGCCTTGGCCAGCGCCACCACCGGCTCGGCGGCCTTGGCGGCGAGGTCCCGCGCCGCGGCGACCACCTTCGGGTCGAGGTCGAGCAACGCCATCGGGTTCACTCCTGTCCGTCGGGGTCGATGAGCCTGCGGATTTCCGCGCGGGCAAGCGCGAGCTGCATGACCACGCGTTCCCAGGGGATGTCGAGCGTCGCAGCGGTCTCCGCCACGGTGAGGCCCTCGATCTGGCGCAGGGTGTAGACCGCACGCTGCTCGGGCCGCAGTTGGTCGAGGATGCGCGGATCGGTGACCCGCGGGAGCGGGCGGTCCGTGACGGCGGGGGCGGGCCGCCGCATCTCACGGGTCAGTTCGAGGATCTCGTTGAGCACGTCGCGATCGGAGCGGACCGGCCCGCGGCCGGGTGCGGTGGCGCGGAAGTCGGCCACCTTCGCGGTGAAGTCGTCCCACTCGCGGTCCAGGAACCGGGCCAGGCGTTGCGCGGGCAGTCGTTCGGGCAGTTCGGCGTTGACCGCTTCCAGCAGGGCGAGCAGTTCCGCCTTCTCCCCCGCGTCGACGGCCTGGAACTGGCTGATCGGCCCGACGACGTCGGTCTTGGCGAGATCCAGCAGCAGCGGGACCACTCTGGCCTGGCCGACGCTCTTGGAGATGGCGCCGGCCTCGAAGTTGATCCACGGCGAGTGCTGGTTGGCCGCGGACAGCACGACCACGCCGAACGAGGTCCCGTCGAGCGCGCCGCCGAGTTCGGCCATGCTCAGCGAACCCTTGGCGATGTCCTTGTCCGACATCCAGGGCTTGACGGCCTGGATGACCAGGGGCAGCCATTCCCGCAGGAACAGGGCGAACCCGCGTTCCGCCTCGCCCGACCACGAGATGAAGACCTTCACCTCACGCCTCCCAGATGGTGCGGCCGCGCAGGACGGTGCGCAGGCACGTCGGCGCCGGGCCGTGCAGGGCGGGCAGGGCGGGGACGCGGGAGCGCGGGTCGGTGGACCAGCGCTGCACGCGGCTGTCGGGGGCGGCGACCTCCAGCTCCCCCGCGTCCCACACGGCGTAGGTGGCGGGCGCGCCGGGTTGCAGGGTGCCGGTGACGCCGTCGTCGACGCCCGCGGCGCGCCAGCCGCCGCGGGTGTGGGCGTTGAACGCGGCACGGGGTGAGATGCCGTGGCCGTCGGTGCGGTGGTGGACGGCGGCGGTGATCGCGGCCCAGGGGTCGACGGCGGTGACGGGGGCGTCGGAGCCCAGGGCGAGGATCATGCCGGCGGCGGCGAGGTGGGAGAACGGGTTGAGCGCGGTGCCCCGGTCGACGCCGAGGCGGCGGGCGTACATGCCGTCGGGTCCGCCCCACTCGCGGTCGAACAGGGGTTGCACGGAGGCGACGACACCCCGGGAGGCCAGTGCCGCGGCCTGCTCGGCGGTGACCATCTCCAGGTGTTCGAGGCGGTGGTGGCGGGCGGCGAGGGCGGGTGCGCCGACGACGACGGCGGCCTTGTCGAAGCCTTCCACGACGGCGGCCACGGCGGCGTCGCCGATGACGTGGAACCCGCCCTGCAACCCGGCCTCGGTGCAGCCGATCAGGTGTGCGGCGATGGCGTCGGAGTCGAGGTAGAGGGCGCCGGTGGTGTCGGCGTCGGCGTAGGGCGCGCACAGGGCGGCGGTGTGGGAGCCGAGCGCGCCGTCGACGAACAGGTCGCCCGCCAGGCCCCGCACGGGCAGGTCGACCGGGTCCAGGCCACCCCAGTAGCCGACGACGTCGAGCAGGTCGGTGGCCAGCAGGTCGGCGAGGTCGTCGCGGCCGGAGATGTCGGGCCCGGCGCACTCGTGGACCGACGCGATACCGCGCGACGCCGCGTGCTCCAGGAACGCCCGTTGCGCGGCGCGGCGCCGGTCGACGGGGATGGCGTCCTTCGCGGCACGGCGCACGTGGTGGTGCGCGGCGCGGGACAGGGGCCCGTCGGGGTGCCAGCCGTCGGCGGTGCGGGCGGCGGGGGCGAGGTCGAGCAGCGCGGTGGACGCGAGCGCGGAGTGCACGTCGATGCGGGACAGGTAGACCCGCGCGCCGCGGGCGGCGTCGTCGAGTTCGGCGCGGGTCGGCGGACGGTTCTCCGGCCAACGGGTCTCGTCCCACCCGTGACCCCACACCAGGGGGCCGTCGGCGGCGCGCACGGCGTCGAGCAGCTCGGTCAACGACCGGCACCCGGTGAGGTCCAGGCCGGTCAGCAGCAGACCCGCGGAGGTGGCGTGCACGTGGGCGTCCACGAACGCGGGCGCCACGAACGCGCCGTCCAGGTGCACGACCTCGGCGTCGGGGTGCAGGGCGCGGCCCACGCCGTCCTGGCCGAGCCACACCACGGTGCCGTCGGTGACCGCCATCGCGGTGGCGTCGGGTGCGGTCGGGGAATGGATGCGTCCCCCCACGAGCAGACGCGTCGACGCACCGGTCGACGCGGAGGAGGCGCCGTTCACTGTAGTCACGCCTGCTGAGTCTGCCGGTGCTCGAACAGCGACCGCACGGCAGGCTCGGCGCGCAGCAGGTCGAGGGCGAACGCGGCGTGACCTGGCACGTAGCCGTTGCCCACGAGCATCTCCACGTCGGCGGCGAGGCCCTCGGCGCCCAGCGCGGCCGCGGCGAAGGAGGTCGCCATGGAGAAGAACACGACCGTGCCGCCGTCCGCGGTGGCCAGGATCGCGCCGTGCTCGCAACCCGGCACGTCGACGCACACCACGGTCACGTCGACCCGCGCGCCGACGGCGTCGGCCACCGCCAGGGGATCGCGGGCGTCGGCGACGACCACGGTGTCGGCCAGCCCGGCGTCGCGGACCGCGGCGGCCTCGGAGTCGGTGGGCACGAGCGCGACCAGGCGGGACGCGCCGGCGCGGCGGGCCGCGGCCAGCGACAACGACCCGGACTTGCCGCCTCCCCCGAGCACCAGCACCGACGGCGCGGCGCGGCGACGCACGACCCGGTCGGTCAGCGCGGGCGCCCCGCACACGTCCAGCACCGACAGGGCGAGCCGTTCGGGCAGGTCGTCGGGCAGCACGGCGGCGACCGACCGGCCGAACAACACCGCGGTGCCCTCGCACGGCACCTGCTCGTCGTCGCCGTCCCAGCGGGCGAGGCCGTCGGTGATGCGCAGCGGGGTGAGGGTGAGCGACACCAGGGTCGCGATCCGGTCACCGGGACGCAGCCCGAGCGGCGAGGCCGGGCCGACCTCGCGCACGGTGCCCAGCAGCATCCCGCCCGAACCGGTGACGGGGTTCTGCATCTTGCCCCGCGCGGCGACGATGTCCAGCACGGCCTGCCGGACACCGCCGACACCGTGCCGCTCGCGCAGCTGCCGGTAGGAGGCGGCGTCGAGGTTGAGGCGCGCCACGTCGACCAGCACCTCGTCGGGTCCGCACGTCGGCGTGGCGTCCAGCCGCAGGGCCTGCTGCGGCAGCACCCCGGCGGGTTCGAGGACGCGATGCAGACCAAACGGCGAAGCCATGGAAATCCTTCGGTCGACAGGGCCAGGACGCGGATATCTTCACGTGAAAGAGCGAGATTCCGCAAGAGAGACCGCACATCGCCGAAAGACGGAACACGGGCATGCCCGGTCCGGAGCGAACTCCGGACCGGGCACGACGACCAGGGTCCGCGTGGCGGACCCGACTACCGGCTCACCTGACGGAACCACCGACACCCGTACGGACCCAACTCCACCACCGCCGTACCGTCCTTCCCCGGCTTCACCGTCCCGTCCACCAACAGATCCGTCAGCACACCGTCGACCTTCGGCACCTCCACCGTCACGTCCCGCCCGGCGAAGTTGTGCACCGCCACCACCACCCCGCCGTCGATCTCGCACCGGTGCGCGAACACCGACGGCTCCGCCGTGTCGATCGCCGTGAACGTCCCCCACGCCAACTCCGGGCACTCCCGGTACCGCTCCACCAACAACCGCACCCAACCCAACAACGAATCCGGCTCACGACGCTGCTCGTCCACCGCGTCCCACCACATCGGCGTCCGCACCGCCAACCTGCCCTCCAACGACAGGTCCTCGGTCATGCCGACCTCCTCGCCGTAGAACAACACCGGCGTACCCGGCAACGAGAACAACAGGCTGTACACCATCTTGATCCGACCCAGGTCACCACCCAACATCGACGGCAACCGACGCCGCAGACCCCGCCCGTACAACTGCATGTCCTCATCCGGACCGAACGCCGCGAACACCTCCTGACGCTCCGGCTCGGTCAACTTGTCCAACGTCAACTCGTCGTGATTGCGCACGAACGTCGCCCAATGACAATCACGCGGAGGATGCGGACGCTCCTTCAACGCATGCGTCAACGGACTCGCGTCCTCACGCGCCAACGACAAGTACATCTGCTGCATCCCGATGAAATCGAAACACATGTGCAACTCGTCACCCACACCGTCCGACCCACCGAAGAACGCCATCGCCTCGGTGTACGGCAGGTTCACCTCACCCAACAACACCGCCTCGCCGTTGCGCCGCGACAAGAACGCCCGCAGATCCGCCAGATAATCGTGCGGATCCGGCAACGCCTCGATCGGCGCCTCCAACAGGAACGGCACCGCGTCCACCCGGAACCCCGACAGCCCCAACTCCATCCAGAACCCCATCACCCGCGCGATCTCGTCACGCACCGCGGGATTCGCCACGTTCAGATCAGGCTGATGCCGGTAGAACCGGTGCAGGTAGTACTGCTTCGCCTTCCGGTCGTACGTCCACAGCGACGTCTCCTGATCCGGGAACACCACCCCCTCGTGCTGATCGGCCGGCGGCTCGTCCTGCCACACGTACCAATCATGGAACGGGCTCCCCGGATCCCGCGACGCCTGGAACCACGGGTGCTGATCCGACGTGTGGTTCACCACCAGGTCCGCGATCACCCGCATCCCCCGGTCACGCGCCGTCCGCACGAACTCCACGAAATCACCCAACGTCCCCAACCGGGGATCCACACCGTAGAAATCCGTGATGTCATAACCGTCATCCCGATCCGGCGTCGGGAAGAACGGCATCAACCACAAACACGTCACCCCCAACCGGTGCAAGTGGTCGATCCGGTCGATCAACCCCCGAAAATCACCGTGCCCGTCACCGTTCGAATCGTGGAACGTCTCCACGTCCAAGCAGTACACGACAGCGTTCTTCCACCACAGGTCCGCGGTCCGGGTCAGCTTCACGCCCGCACCTCCGGCAGCACGCGCTCACCGAAAACATCCAGGAAACGCTCCTGCTCCCGCCCCACGTGGTGCAGGTAGATCTCCTCGAACCCCAACTCCGCGTAATCCCGGATCGTCTTCGCGTGCAACCCCGGGTCCGACGACACGTTCACCACCGCCGCCACCCGCTCCACCGACACGTCCTCCGACACCAGGTCGAAGTGCTCCGCCGTGTCCAGGTCCCAACAGATCGGCGGCGGGAACACATTGCTCCGCCACTGCTCGTGCGCGATCGACCGCGCCTCGTCCTCCGACTCCGCCCAACTCAAGTGCACCTGCAAGTGCAACTTCCCCCGACCACCCGCATCCCGGTACGCCGCCACCATCCGCTCCAACCGCTCCGCGGACGCGTTCACCGTGATCAACCCGTCGGCCCACTCCGCACACCACCGCGCCGTCGCCTCGCTCACCGCGGCACCGATCAACAACGGCGGCTCCTCCGGTCTCGTCCACAACCTCGCCCGATCCACCCGCACCAGGCCGTCGTGACTGACCTCCTCCCCCGCCAACAACGCACGGATCACGTCCACGCACTCCCGCAACCGCGCGTTGCGCACCTCCTTGCGCGGCCACCCGCCACCCGTGATGTGCTCGTTGCTCGCCTCACCACTGCCCAACGCCGCCCAGAACCGACCCGGGTACATCGCACCCAACGTCCCGATCGCCTGCGCGACCACCGCCGGGTGATACCGCTGCCCCGGCGCGTTCACCACCCCGAACGGCAGCCCCGTCGCCTCCAACGCCGCACCCAACCACGACCACGCGAACGCACTCTGCCCCTGCCTCGCACTCCACGGCGAGAAGTGGTCCGAACTCATCGCCGCGTCGAACCCCACCTCCTCCGCCCGCCGCACCGCCGACAACAACGCCGACGGGTGGACCTGCTCATGCGAAGCGTGCACACCGATGACGGTCATGCCGTCTCACGTACCCCACCACCCGCCCGACGAACCGGACCAACCCGGCACACCCCCGCCGATCAGGGCAACTCCGGCCGCCCCGACGGCGACTCCGGCCGCACATCCACCACATCGCCGTCCACCACACCGTCCACCACCACACCACCCGCCATCGGGTGCTGCCCGTACCGGAAGTTCAACGCCATCGCCCGCTCCCGCTCCTCCGCCCGCCGCGCGATCCGCCGACTGATCAACCGCCGCGTCGGCGGGAACAACAGGAACAACCCCACCACATCACTCACGAACCCCGGCACAACGATCAAGAACCCCGCCGCCGCGATCAACACCCCGTCCGCCAACTCCTGATGCGGCGCACGACGACTCCGCAACGCCTCCGAGAACGCCGCCACCGTCCGAGCGCCCTCACGACGCATCAACACCGAACCCACCACCCCACCCAGGACCAGCAGCCCCAAGGTCGGCAACAACCCCCAGGCGCCGAACGCCGCCACCAGGGCGGTGACCTCCACCGCCAAGCCGATGAGCACAACCACCAACACGCGCATACCCCACCCAACGCACGAACCCCCCGAAACGCTCCCCGCCGAAATATTTACGCCCAACCGGCCATCTGGCAGCATATCTTCACGCCACTCGACCGATAGGGAGCATGGATGACTGCGCTGCACGAGGTCACACCCCCGCAGCACAAGGCCGACCTCCAGCCCTACACCTACGCGCGCCAAGAACTCGTCGAACCCGACTGGCGCCGCTTCCCCGGCTGGCGCGACACCACCGACACCCAGTGGCGCGACGCCCAATGGCAGCGCGCCAACTGCGTCAAGAACCCCAAGCAGCTGCGCACCCTCACCGGCAACCTGCTCACCGACCGGTTCTACGACGACCTCGCCGCCGACCAACAGCACTCGGCCACCATGTCCATGCTCGTGCCACCCCAGATGCTCAACACCATGGCACCCCACGCCCCCACCGACCCCGAGGCGTTCACCGAGGCCTTCCTCGCCGACCCCATCCGCCGCTACATGATCCCCGTCCGATCAGACCGCGACCCGGACTGGCCCAGCCACCCCCACTCCGCCCGCGACTCCCTCCACGAAGCCGAGATGTGGGTCGTCGAAGGCCTCACCCACCGCTACCCCACCAAAGTCCTCGCCGAACTCGTCTCCACCTGCCCCCAGTACTGCGGCCACTGCACCCGCATGGACCTCGTCGGCAACTCCACACCCCAGGTCCAGAAGCACAAACTCACCCTCAAACCGGTCGACCGCCAAGACCGGATGATCGACTACCTCAAGCGCACACCCGGCGTCCGCGACGTCGTCGTCTCCGGCGGCGACGTCGCCAACGTCCCCTGGCCCCAACTCGAGTCGTTCCTCATGCGACTGCTCGACATCGACACCGTCCGCGACGTCCGCCTCGCCACCAAGGCCCTCGCCGGACTACCCCAGCACTGGCTCCAACCCAAGGTCGTCGAAGGACTCGAACGCGTCGCCCGCACCGCCGGCCGCCGCGGCGTCAACCTCGCCATCCACACCCACGTCAACCACGTCCAGTCGGTGACACCACTGGTCGCCGAAGCCGCCCGCACCGCCCTCGAAGTCGGCGTCCGCGACGTCCGCAACCAAGGCGTGCTCATGAAGGGCGTCAACGCCACCCCCGACGACCTGCTCGACCTCTGCTTCGCGCTCCAAGGCGAGGCGAACATCCTGCCCTACTACTTCTACATGTGCGACATGATCCCCAACGCCGAACACTGGCGCGTCGCCGTCTGGGAAGCGCAGGAACTCCAACACGCGATCATGGGCTACCTGCCCGGCTACGCCACCCCGCGCATCGTCTGCGACGTCCCCTACGTCGGCAAGCGCTGGGTCCACCAACTCCACGAGTACGACCGCGAACTCGGCATCTCCTACTGGACCAAGAACTACCGCACCGGCATCGAACTCGACGACCCCGAGGCCCTCGACCGCCGGTACCCCTACTACGACCCGATCTCCACCCTCGGCGACACCGGCCGCCGCTGGTGGTCGGAACAACCCTGACCCGACCTCGAAGCCCTGGACGCGGTGGGTCGCGTCCAGGGCTTCGAGGCGTCTTTTCAGTTTTCGCGTGGACCGGCGCCGACGAAGTGGCTAACTTCGGTCAACACTGAAGCTATCGAGATGACTGACTACCAGGACAGCACTATCGGGACAGCGCCGTGGCCGCACGGGCCGCGACCGCGAACTCCTCGGCCTGACGATCCCGGACCGAAGGGGCGACGGTGCCCTGGCCGCCGGTCGCACGCCGAGCGTTGACGCAGCCGGGCACGTCCTCCGTGGAGTAGCAGTTGTCGGGCCGGTTGCCGGTCACGACGGCGCCGTTGGCCAGCGCGACCCGTCCCTGCAACGTGTAGATGCCGCCACCGGAGGCCCGCAACGGCGAGGAACCCGCCCCCGGCGCGCCCGCGGTGTTGTCGGTGACCTTGCCGCCGTCGAGGGTGAGGTTGTCGTAGAACACCGCCACCCCTGCCCCACGACCACCGGAGCCGGCCCAACCCGCGTACCCGCCGGGCCCAGCGACACCGGCGTCGCCACCCCGGCCCGCCCGGTTGCCCCTGGTCGTGGTCGCGGCGATGCTCGGGTTGAGCGACTCGCCCTCCCGGGTGGACGCGAACACCCCGGCGCCCAGGCCGCCGCCACCACCGTCCCCTCCCCCGCCGCCCTCGCTGCCACCCGAGCCGCCCGGGGCGCCGTCCCCCGTGACGTTGCCGGTGATCGTGCTGCCGGTGATGCGCAGGACGGAACCGGAGATCACCTCGACGCCGGCGCCGTAACCGCCCGAGCCGCCCCGACCGCCCGGCTTCGAGCCCGTGCCGTCGCCGCCCCGACCACCGCCGCCGGTGCGGTTGTCGCTGACCAGGCTGTCGATGACGGCGACCGTCCCCACGCCGATGATGTAGGAGGAGATCGCGCCGCCGAACCCGCCGAGCCCACCGGCACCGGCCGAGGTCGTGGCGGTCGCGTCGGCGCCGCGACCGCCCGCGCCGCTGCTGTTGCCGGTCAGGACGCTGTTGGTGACGGTCAGCGGGCCCCAGTTCTGGATGGCGCCACCGCTGTCACCGGACCTCCCCTGCCCGGAGGTGTCGGCACCGACACCGTCCGGCGCGTGGCCGCCGGTGAGGGTGACCCGGTCGAGGGTCAGGTCGCCCCAGTTGGAGACGAGCCGGAACTGCGGCGCGTCCGGCGCACGCCGGATGGTGGCGTTGTTCCCGCGGATGGTGAGCGTGCCCCGGATCTCGGGCAGCCCGCTCTTCCCCCCGGCGACGGCGGGAGCGGTGAGCGTGTAGACGCAGTTCGGCGCCAGGGACAGCGTGTCCGGGTCGGTCGAGGCGCTGGCCGCGGCCACCGCGCCGACCAGCGCGGACGGATCACAGGGGACGTCGATGTCGGCGGCGTGAGCCGGTGAAGCGGGCAGGGCGAGCGCTCCCACCGTGGCCACCGCCGTGGCGATGGGAACGACCGGCCGTCTGCCGGGTTTGTTGCGCTGCGGCATCGAAGAACCTCTCCAGAGAAGACCATGAGCTGCACGCGGACGACGACTCGTGCGGCGGAGACCGGTCGTGGCGCGTACTCCCCCACCTCATCACAAGCGATCACGACGGCAAGCCATTTTAGTCAACACTGAAGCTATAAAGATGAGCATGAAAGCACTTGCGGTCCGCCTCGTTTCTCGCTCGCCGGTTTGTTGATCACCCCGCACAATGGCGCCCATGCACAAGCCGAAGGTGTTCGTCGCGGGACCGGTGTCGTGGAACCGACTGGTGCGGCTGGACCGGCTGCCGCACGCGCGGCCGCACACCGCGTTCGCCACCGGCCACCGGATGGCCGTCGGCGGCACGTCGGCGGGCAAGGCGCTGAACCTCGCCTCCCTCGGGGCGGACGTGACGCTGCGGACCGTCGTCGGCGACGACGAAGCCGGGCGGTCCGTGCTCGGCGTGCTCGAACGGGCCGGTGTCGAGGTGATCGCCGAGGTCGTCGACACCGCCACCGAGCAGCACCTCAACCTGATGGACCCCCACGGCGGTCGGGTGTCGATCTACCTCGAACTCCCCCGGCTGCGCCAGGCGCGGCACGACGAGCGCGCGCTGGCCGCGTTGGCGGCGGCCGACGCCGCGGTGATCGACCTCGCCGACCACGCCCGTCCCCTGCTGTCGGCAGCCCGCGAGGCCGGTGTCGAGGTGTGGTGCGACCTGCACGACTACGACGGCGGCGCGGAGTTCCACCGCGACTTCCTCGACGCGGCCGACCACGTGTTCCTGAACAACGACGGCTTCCCCGACGACGACGCGCTGTTGGTGTTCCTCAAGTCCCTCGACAAGCGGGCCGTGGCCACGCTCGGCGCCGACGGCGCGGTGGCCGTGGCCGACGGCGCCGTGCACCGCGTGCCCGCCGTGCCGATCGAGGAGATCGTGGACACCAACGGCGCGGGCGACGCCTTCTTCTCCGGCTTCCTGGTCGCCCACCTCGCCGGCGCCGACGTGCCCTCGGCGCTGGCCGCCGGCGCCGGGCAGGCCGCCCGCTGTCTCGGTTCAGCGGGCCTGGCGCCGGAAATGTGACCGTCAAGGTCTTGCTGAAAGTCCTTGCAAGGACTTTCCTTCGTGTTCGCACGTCGCCGCGACGGAGAGGACCGACATGGACGGCGCGACCGCCCGGTTGAGCGACATCGCCGCGCAGGCCGGGGTCAGCGAGGCGACGGTCAGCCGGGTGTTCAACGGCAAGGCGGGCGTGTCCGCGGCCACCCGCCAGGCGGTGGTCGCCGCGATGGACCTGCTCGGCTACGAACGCCCGCCCCGGCTGCGGCAGCGCAGCGCCGGGCTGATCGGGCTGATCACCCCCGAGCTGGGCAACCCCATCTTCCCCGCCCTCGCGCAGGTCGTGGAGCAGGTGCTGACCAGCGCGGGCTACACGCCGCTGCTGTGCACGCAGACACCGGGCGGCTCCACCGAGGACCAGCTGACCGAGATGCTGGTGGACCGCGGTGTGGCCGGCATCGTGTTCGTCTCCGGCCTGCACGCCGACTCCACCGCCGACATGGGCCGCTACACCAAGCTCGCCGGCCGCGGCATCCCGTTCGTCATGATCAACGGCTACACGGAGAAGATCTCCGCGCCGTTCATGTCCACCGACGACCGCGCCGCCATGAGGCTCGCGGTGTCGCACCTGGTCGAGTTGGGGCACGAACGCATCGGCCTGGCCGTGGGCCCGCGCCGGTTCGTGCCGGTGCTGCGCAAGATCGAGGGTTTCGTGCAGCACATGCGCACCGCCCTGCCCTACACCGCCGAGCAGGCGGAGGCGTTGGTGCGGCACTCGCTGTTCACCGTGGAGGGCGGGCAGTCCGCGGCGGCGTCGCTGCTGGACGAGGGCTGCACCGCGATCGTGTGCGGCAGCGACCTGATGGCGTTCGGCGCGATCCGGGCGGCCCGGCAGCGCGGGCTGGGCGTGCCGCAGGACGTGTCCGTGGTCGGGTTCGACGACTCGCCGCTCATCGTGTTCGCCGACCCGCCGCTGACCACGTTGCGCCAGCCCGTCGAGGCGATGGGCCGGGCCGCGGTCAACGCGTTGCTGGAGGAGATCGGCGGCGCGCGGGGCCACTCCCCGACGGGCACGCACGCGGAGTTCGTCTTCCTGCCCGAGCTCGTGGTGCGCGGCTCGACGGGCGCGGGGCCGAGGTGACCGCCGGTCGGGCCAGGGCGCTGCGCATGCGGGCGCAACGCCTGACGACCCCGGCCCGTTCGCTGGCGGAGCTGCTGCACGACGTGCTCGCCGTGCAGGCGCAGGACATCACCGCCGCCGGACTGGCCGTCCGCGCCCGCACCACCGACGTCTCCCCCGCCGACCTGCGGGCCGCGCTCGACGCCGGCGACGTCGTGCGGACGTGTGCCATGCGCGGCGCGGTGCACCTGCTGCGCCGGGAGGACGTCGGCTGGTTGGTGGCGCTGCTCGGCCCGGTCAACGTGGCCCGCTCCCGACGTCGTCGGCTGGAGCTCGGCCTCACCGACGAGGTGTGCGCGCGGGCCCTGGCGGCCC
Source organism: Saccharothrix stipae (assembly GCF_054781895.1). Lineage (NCBI taxonomy): Bacteria > Bacillati > Actinomycetota > Actinomycetes > Pseudonocardiales > Pseudonocardiaceae > Saccharothrix > Saccharothrix stipae. The sequence continues at coordinate 302,513 of NZ_BAAGTN010000001.1, forward strand.
TGCGCGAAGTGCTCACCGAGCCGCTGCCCAGGTCCGAGGTCGTCACCCGGCTGGCCGACGTCGGCGTGGCGCTCGATCCCGCCACCGCCGCCCCCTCTTACCTGCTGGCCTACGCGGCCAACGAGGGCGTCGTCGTCGCCGGCGAGTCGACCTACCGGCTGCTCCCCCGCACCGACCACGAGCCACGCGGCGCCGCCGAGCTGGTCCGCCGCTACCTGCGCGCGTACGGCCCCGCGACGGTCGAGGACTTCACCGCGTGGAGCGGCCTGCCGGAGGTGGAGGTGCGCGCCGCGTTCCCGTTCGACGAGCTGGTCGAGGGCGAGCACGGCTGGCAGCCGCCCGCCACCGACGCCGCCGACCTGGACGGCACGGTCCGCCTCCTCGGGCCGTTCGACACGTTCCTGCTCGGCTACGCCGACCGGACCCTCCTGCTGGACTCGCCGCACGCGCCTCTCGTCCGGCCCGCGGGCCCGCACGTCGTGGTGGACGGCCAGGTGCGCGGCACGTGGCGGCGTCGTGACGGCCGGGTGGTGGTGGAGCAGTTCGGCCACATCCCGGTCGCCGAGCTCGACGTCGAGGTGGAGTCGGTGCTGGCCTGGGCCCGCCGCGCGGTCGAGGCCACCGGCCGACCCGAGAACCGCGACGTGGTGCGAACCGGACCCGGCATCGCACCGGCGGCGACGGCGTGACGAGGGCGAACGCACGTCGATCGTCGCGACTCCTGGCAAACTGGTTCGCCCACGCGTTGCTTCGTCGATCTCACGTCGTGCGCACGCGTCCATGTCGTACGGTGTCCGGATGACCGAGCGGGCAGCGGGAGGCGGTGTGGTGCCGCGGGCGCTGAGTTCGTTCGTCGGCCGCAAGGATCTGCTGGCCGAGCTGCGCCGACGGATAGGTGTCGCGCCGCTCATCACGCTCACCGGCGTGGGCGGCGGCGGCAAGACCCGGCTGGCGCTGGAACTGGCCGCTCAGGTGCACCGCGCGTACGACGACGGTGTGCGCGTGGTGGAGCTGGCGTCCGCGCGCGGCGGTGACCCGGAGTTGTTGGCGCAGGTCGTGCTGAGCGCCGTGGGCGTGCCCGACCAGGCCACCACGACGCCGTTGGACACGTTGGTCGACTACCTGCGACCCCGGCAGGTGCTGCTGGTGCTGGACAACTGCGAGCACCTGGTCGAGCCGGTCGCGCAGCTGGTGCGCGCGGTGCTCGGCGCGGCGCCCGGCGTGCGGGTCCTGGCCACCAGCCGGGCCCGGCTGCGGGTGCCCGGCGAGGTGCTGGTGATGGTCCCGCCGCTGGACGTGCCCGCCGAGGACGCGCCGATGGACCTGGGCTACGAGTCCGTGGCGCTGCTGGTCGACCGGGCCGAGGCGAGCGTGCCCGGCTGGCACGTGACGCCGGACAACTGGCCGGACGTGGTGCGGGTGCTGCGCCGCGTCTCGGGCATCCCGCTGGCCATCGAGCAGGCCGTGGTGCGGATGCGGTCCATGCCGGTGTCGCTGCTGGCCGACCGGTTGGACGACGTCATGCGGGTGCTCACCGCCAACGACACCACGGCGGTGGAGCACCACCAGACCATGGAAGCGCTCATCGACTGGAGCCACGCCCACTGCACACCCGCCGAACGCCTGCTGTGGGCGCGGTTGTCGGTGTTCGAGGGCGGGTTCAGCCTGACCGCCGCCGAGGCCGTGTGCGCCGGTGACGGGCTGGCCGCCGACGACGTCGCCGACTCGCTGGCCGGGCTGCTGGACAAGTCGATCGCGCTGCCGTCCGCCGACCGCAGCCGCTACCATCTGCTGGAGCCGTTGCGGCAGCACGGCGCGGCCCGGTTGCGGTCCGCCGGCGAGGTGCAGGACGTGCGGCAACGGCACCAGGACTACTTCCGGAGCGAGGCGGCACGGCTGGCCGAGTCGTTCGCCGGGCACAACGAGGCGGCGTTGCTGGCGGCGGTCGACGCGGACATGGCCAACCACCGGGTGGTGCTGGCCGACCTGATCCGCCACCCCGGCACCGCGCAAGCCGGGCTGCAGATGAGCGTCGACCTGGCCCGCACCCGCTGGTACACCTACGCCGGTCGATTACCCGAGGAACGGCTCTGGCTGGGACGCGCGCTGGCCGCCACACCGCCGGCCGCGGACCCGTTGCGGGCCAGCGCCATCGCCCTCGACGCGTGGATCGCGCTGTGCCTGGGCGTGGAGCGTGAACTCGTGGCGCGGCGGGTGGACGAAGCCGACGCCATGGCCCGCGAGGTCGGCGGGCCGGTGCCCGCGGTGACGTTCGTGCGCGGCGCGTACGCCGTGCTGGCGCTGGGCGCCATCGACGGGGTGGAGCTGCTGCGGCAGGGGCACGAGGAGTTCGGTGCGCTGGGCCCGGCCTTCGCCGTCGACCACCACCTCGCGCACATCCTGCTCACCGTGTCGTTGGTGCTGCTCGGCTCCCGGGAGCAGGCCGAGCTCGCGGCGGAGGAGTTCCACGCCGAGTGCCGGCGGCTCGGCGCGCTGTGGGGCCTGAGCTGGGCGCACTGGTGCCGCGGTGTGGTGCAGACGCGGTGGGGCGACCCGGTCGGCGCGCTGGACGTGCTGATGGAAGGTCTGCGGGTGCAGCGGGAGATCCGCGACAAGTGGGGTCCGCTGTGGTCGATCGAGGCGCTGGGGTGGGCGCACTCCCGGGCCGGCGACGGTTCCGCCGCCGCCCGGATGCTCGGCCTGGCGCACGGCCTGCACCGGGTGACCGGTGTCCGGGTGGACGGCCTGGTGCCGTTCGCGTGGGTCACCGCGCAGGCCGTGGCGCGGGCCAAGGCGGTGCTCGGCGAGGACGAGTACGCGCGGGCCTACTCGAGCCCGGCGGAGTCCGTGGAGCAGGCGCTGGCCGTCGTGCTGGACGAGGTGCCGACCCCGGACCCCGACCGCCGACCCGGCGGCCTGACCCCGGCGGAGTGGAACGTGGCCAGGCTGGTGGGCGACGGCCTGTCCAACCCGGAGGTCGCCACCCGGCTGGTCATCTCCCCCGCCACCGTGCACACCCACCTGACCCGCATCTACCGCAAGCTCGACATCACCAACCGCCACCAGCTGATCAGCCTGCTGGCGAGCATGGCGGACTAGCGGGGCCGTCGACCCGCACGCCGGTCGGGGCGACGGCACCCGGCCGGCCGCGGTGGCGGGCCCACTCCGGGCCCAGGATGGACATCGGTACGGCGTCGACCCGTTCGCCCTTCCACAGCAGCGCTTCGCGCAGCACGCCCTCGGCGACGAAACCGACCTTCTCGTAGACGCGGCGGGCGCGCGGGTTGGAGGCGTAGACCTCCAGCGAGATGCGGTGCAGGCCCAGGTACTCGAACCCGTGGCCGACGATCAGCCGCGTCGCCTCCGTGCCCAGGCCGCGACCGACCGCGCCCGGCACCAGGGCGACGCGGAAGCCGCAGCTCTCGTTGGCCGCGTCCCAGTCGTTGAGCACCGCCTCGCCCACGACCTCGCCGGTCGCCCGCTCCACCACGGCCAGGTCGAGCCGGTCGTCCTGGCGGCCACGCGTCCCGTACCACGCCCGCAGCCGCGCGTCGTCCAGCTCGGCGTGACTCCCGGTCAGCCGCGCCACGTCCTCGTCCAGCAGCATCGGCAGGAGCGCGGGCAGGTCGGCCGCGGTGACGGGTCGCAGCACGACCAGCTCACCGGTCAGGGTGGGTTTGACGCGGAAACCGGCGGCCGGCGCGGTCGGGTCGTGATCAGCCATGCCCGCAGTCTGTCGGTCCGACCGGCCGCTGTCCCCCGCACATCCCCGTCCGCGTGATCACGACCGCGTGATCACGGCTCCAGCAGCACGTTCGCCGCGGCGAACGTGTTGGGCACGACCTTGTCGCCGCGCTCCAACTCCGACGGGTCCACCGCCAGCCGGGCGCGCGGCGCACGTGCCCGCAACGCGGTCAACGCGGCCTGCGCCTCGATCCGGGCAAGGTGGTTGCCCAGGCAGTAGTGCACGCCGTGCCCGAACGCCGCGTGCCCCAGCGCCGCGTTGCCCGCCGCCGGCACGCGCGTCGGGTCGAACCGGCCCGCGGTCGGGCCGTGCACCAGCGGGTCGCGCCCCGCCGTGCCCAGCCCGATCATCACCACCGAGCCCTCCGGGAGGACGCCGCCGGGCAGGGCGATGTCGGCGGTGACCCGGTAGTGCGGCGTGACGCGGACCGGCGGGTCCCAGCGGGCCGCCTCCTCGACCGCGGCGGCCACCGTGTCGGGGGTGAGCGCCTCCCACGCGCCCGGCGTCGAGAGCAGGGCCACGGCGGCGTTGCCGATCAGACCGGTCGTCGTCTCGTGCCCGGCGACGACGAGCAGGATCGCGGTCGTCAGCAGCTCTTCCGGGGTCAGCCGCTCGCCGTCGACCTGCGCCTGCACCAGCCCGCTGAGCAGCGCGTCGTCCGGCTGCTCCCGCTTGTACTCGATCAGGCCGGCCAGGTAGCCGAACATGGCGTCGGAGGCGGGCACCACGAGCTCGGGCCGTTCGGTCATCATCGCCGCGGTCCAGTGGTGGAGCCGGTCGCGGTCCTCGGCGGGCACGCCGAGCAGGTCGCAGATCACCGCCAGCGGCAGCGGGAACGCGAGGCCCTCGATCAGGTCGGCGTCGTCCGGCAGGGCGGCGACCATCTCCCGCGCGGCCTTCTCCACCGCGGGGCGCAGAGCGTTGATCCGGCGCGCGGTGAACGCCTGCGACACCAGCGCGCGCAGCCTGCGGTGGTGCGGCGGGTCGGTGTTCAGCATCGACGGGCCGATGATGCGCGACAGGTCGGTCGGCCGGCCCTTGCGCGCCAACTGGTCCTGCATCGCGGCACGCAGCCCGGCGGCGTCCTTGGCCAGCCGCTCGTCGCCCAGCAGGGCGCGCGTCGCCTCCAACCCCATGGTGGTGACGAAGACCTCGAGACCGTTGGGCAGCTCGGCCGGGTGCGCCGGGCCGATGCGGGCCAGCGCGTCCTCGTGGGCGTGGTGCTGCCATCCGCGCAGCGGGCCGCCGACGAGGGCCTGTCGGTCCGGGGCGAACTCCGCGGTCAGCTGCACGTCGTCTCCTTGTGATGCGATCGGGGTGATACGGCGTCCACTTTCGTGTGAACGCCACACGCCGCGCATCCACCGCTCTCCGTATTCCGGGTGACAGCGTACGGAGATCGGTGCACGTAGCCGTGACATCGCGGATACGGAGGCACATACGGAGGTTTGCTGATGCGGACTCCCGCACGAGTACGGGACGCTGAAGGGTGTTCGGCACCCCGACGGCCGGACACCGGCCGAGCGGGCAGGCCGCCCGGCCACCGCACGGCATCCCGGGGGGACGGGGAGGGGCCGCACCCGCGCGGCCCCTTTTCCCCGACGCCGGCTTCCCGTCACGGGCTTCCTGCCGCCGGGTCCTTTCCCTAGGCCGGTCCGTTCAGCCGTCGGCGGCGATCCGGTCCAGCACCCGGCGGAACACCCGGTCCAGCACGTCCGCCTCCTCGGCCGACAACCCGTCGAACACGTACCGCCGCACGGTCTCCACGTGCGAGGGCGCCACCGACTCGATCGCCGCACGCCCGGCGGGCGTGAGCCGCACCATCGAACCGCGCGCGTCCTCCGCGCACTCCTCGCGCGCGACCAGTCCGCGCTTCTCCATCCGCCCGATCTGGTGGGACAGCCTGCTGCGCTCCCAGCCGACCAGCGCGCCGAGCTCACGTGAGCGCACGACACCGTCCGCCGCCTCGGACAGCGGCACCAGCAGGGCGTAGTCCGCGTTGGACAGCCCCGAGTCGCGCACCAGCTGCCGCTCCAACGCGCTGTGCAGCTCGCGGTTGACCGCCAGGTACGCCTGCCACACCCGCGCCTCCCGCTCGTCCAGCCACCGCGGTTCGTCCATGCGCCCAAGCTAGCAAGATGTTGACGCGTCATCAATCCTTGCGCTATGTTGTTGACGTGTCCACAAAGGGAATGCAGCTCGGTGTCTACAGCTTCGGCGACCGGCACGCCGACCCACTGACGGGTGAGCGGGTTTCGGTCGCGGACAAGCTCGCGCAGACGCTGGAGCGCATCAAGCTGGCCGACGAGCTGGGCCTGGGGTTCTACGGGCTGGGCGAACACCACCTGGCCGACTACGCGATCTCGAACCCCGGCACGGTCTTGGCCGCCGCGGCGAGCGTCACGTCGCGGATCACGTTGAGCAGCGCGGTCACCGTGCTCAGCACGGAGGACCCGGTGCGGGTCTACCAGCAGTTCACCACGCTCGACCAGCTCAGCCGGGGCCGGGCCGAGCTGCTGGCCGGGCGCGGGTCGTTCACCGAGTCGTTCCCGCTGTTCGGGGCGAGCCTGGAGGACTACGACGAGCTGTTCGAGGAGAAGCTGGCACTGCTGGTGCGACTGGACCGGGAGGACCCGATCACGTGGTCCGGGCGGTTCCGCGAGCCGCTGCGGAACGCGCACGTGTACCCGCGGCCGTACGGTTCGCGGCTGCGGATCTCGGTCGGCACCGGCGGCAACCCGGAATCGTCCATCCGCGCGGGGGTGCTCGGCCTGCCGGTGGTGTACGCGGTCATCGGCGGTGAGCCGGAGCGCTTCGCGCCGCTGGTCGACCTGTACCGGCGGGCGCGCGAGGCGGGCGAGCAGGACCCGGCGGGCTCGGACGTGACGATGAGCGCGATCGGGCTGATCGCCCGTCGCTCGCAGGACGCCAAGGAGGCGTTCCACCCGTACTGGCTGGAGACGATGAAGTACGGCGCCCGGGCGCGCGGCTGGCCCGTGCCCTCGCGGGCGGAGTACGACGAGTGGACGCGGGGCGCGCGGTCGATCTTCGCGGGCAGCCCGGCGGAGATCGCGGAACGGCTCATCTCGGTGGGCCGACTTGTCGGCGCGGACCGCTACGCGATGCAGATGGACTGGTCCGGCGTGCCGCACCGACTGGTGATGGAGGCGATCGAGCTGCTCGGCACCGAGGTCATGCCCTTGGTGCGCGCGGAACTCGGCTCAGCGGAGGTTGGTTCAGCGGAGGTCGGCTCGCCGGAGGTCGGCGCCGAATGAGGCGGACCGAATGACGCGGGCCAAGTGAGGCGGGCCGAATAAGGCGGGGCCGGATGATCCGGGCCCGGTGACGCGGGCCGAATGAGGCGGACCGAGTGAGGCGGGGTCGGGCGGTGCGGGCCCGGTGACGCGGGCCGGATGGCGCGGCGGCGGTGACGCGAGGTGCGCGCGGGGTGGCGCGGCGCGCGTGACGGGGGCGGCAGGGTCGCCCCCGGCCGGCCGTCACTCGGCCGCGGTCCGCGCACCCCCGAGCACCGGGTAGCTGGTCGCCAGCAACCGTTCGGTGTACCGCCGGTACACCTCCGGGTCGTCGGGGACCACGGCTGCGAGGCCGGTGACGTACCGGTTGAACATCGAGAAGGTCGCGGCGATGAGGACCACGTCGTGGATCTCGCGATCCGTCGCACCGAGGTCGCGCGCCCGGTCGACCACCTCGTCGGTCACCGCCTTGCCGCCGACCGCCACGGTCTCGGCCAGGCGCAGCAACGCGCGCAGCTTCTCCGGGATGGGCGCGTGGTCGAGGTCCACGCAGACCTCGTCCACCAGCCGTGCACCGCCGGCCAACTGGGCGGCGGCGAACGAACCGTGGATCCGCCTCGTCCAGCGGCAGCCGTTGCGCTCCGAGACGAGGGCGGCGACCAACTCGCGCTCACCCCGGCTCAGCGTGTTCTCGTCGCGCATCAGCACCTCGGTGAGGTCGAGCAGTGGTCCCGCGGCCTCCGGGCGGTACGCGAGCAACCCGGCTACGCCGGGCTTGTCCGTGTCGTCCAACTGGATGCGTGTCATGAGGTCCCCCCTCTTTCCGTCGGGCGCTTCCACACCCGACCTGACCACTCGATGGTCGCCGAGAACCCTTGCGCGGCGCGGATTATCCGACGCATTCCCGCCGGGACAGCACTCCGGGAGAAACCACCGTCCACTGTGGATTTTCACTCCCCTGGGTCGACCCGGCGCACGACCATGACGCTGTGTGACACCACCCACTTGCGGTCACGTGGACGCGACGGTCGGGTGAATCACCGGTAAAGTCGCACGTCGGCGGTTCGCGGCTGCGACCACCGAGGCTGCCTGGCCGGTCCCCCCGGGTGCGGAGCAGCGATCCCACTCCTCGGAGGACTACACAGTGCGTCCAGTTCCCACCGGTGCCCGCCGGTGACCATCGCCCCCGACACCGCGTTGCCCACGCTGATCGACACGCCCGCGCTGTTCCGCGCCGGCGTCGCCGCGCCCGAGCGCACCCTGGTCGCCATCCTCGCCGAGACGGCCGACAGGCACCCCCACTCGCCCGCCCTGGACGACGGCACGACGTCGTTGACCTACCGGGAACTCCTGGACGTGGTCGACGCGCGGAGCCGCGAGCTGGCCGCGGCCGGCGTCGGCGTGGGCGACCGGGTCGGGATCCGCGTCCCGTCCGGCACGGTCGAGCTGTACGTGGCGGTGCTGGCGGTCCTGGCGGCCGGCGCGGCGTACGTGCCGGTGGACGCCGACGACCCCGACGAGCGCGCCGAACTCGTGTTCGGCGAAGCCGGCGTGTGCGCGGTCATCACCGATGAGCTGGAGCCGCGCGGCACGCCGATGGGCCTGGTCGGCCCGCCCTCGCCGGACGACGACGCGTGGATCATCTTCACCTCCGGCTCCACCGGCAAGCCCAAGGGCGTCGCGGTCTCGCACCGCGCCGCCGCCGCGTTCGTGGACGCCGAGGCCCGGCTGTTCCTGCCGGAGGACCCGATCGGCCCCGACGACCGGGTCCTGGCGGGCCTGTCCGTCGCCTTCGACGCCTCGTGCGAGGAGATGTGGCTCGCCTGGCGCAACGGCGCGTGCCTAGTCCCCGCGCCCCGCGCCTTGGTGCGCACGGGTTTCGACCTGGGCCCCTGGCTGGTCGAGCGCGAGGTCACGGTGGTGTCCACGGTGCCGACGCTGGCCGCGCTGTGGCCGGTGGACGCGCTGGACGACGTCCGGCTGCTGATCTTCGGCGGCGAGGCGTGCCCACCGGAGCTGGCCGAACGGCTCGCCGTGGACGGCCGGGAGGTCTGGAACACCTACGGGCCGACCGAGGCGACCGTCGTGGCGTGCGCGGCCCGGCTGACCGGTGAGGGCCCGGTCCGGATCGGCCTGCCGCTGGACGGCTGGGAACTGGCCGTGGTCGACGCGACCGGCACGCCGGTGCCGATGGGCGGCGACGGCGAGCTGGTGATCGGCGGCGTCGGCCTGGCCCGCTACCTCGACCCGGCCAAGGACGCGGAGAAGTTCGCGCCGCTGCCGGCGTTGGGCTGGGACCGCGCCTACCGCAGCGGTGACCTGGTCCGCGCCGAGCCCGAGGGCCTGCTGTTCCTGGGCCGGGCCGACGAGCAGATCAAGCTGGGCGGGCGGCGCATCGAGCTCGGCGAGGTGGACGCGGCGCTCCAGGCACTGCCGTCCGTCGCCGGCGCCGCCGCCGCGGTGCGCACCACCAGGGCGGGCAACCAGGTGCTGGTCGGGTACGTGGTGGCGGGCGAGGGCTTCGACCAGGCCGCCGCGTCGGCCCGGCTGCGCGACGCGCTGCCCGCGGCCATCGTGCCGCTGCTGGCCACCGTCGACACGCTGCCCACCCGCACGTCCGGCAAGGTGGACCGGGCCGCGCTGCCCTGGCCGCTGCCGTCGCTGGACGCGGCCGTGCAGGTGACAGGGCTCACCGACACCGAGCGGTGGCTGGCCGAGCAGTGGTCGGAGCTGCTGGGCGCACGGGTGGGCAACCCCGACGCGGACTTCTTCGCCCACGGCGGCGGCAGCCTCGCCGCGGCCCGGCTCGTCTCCACGATCCGCACCCGCTACCCCAGCGGGTCGGTCCACGACGTCTACCAGCACCCGACGCTGCGGGCGCTGGCCGCGCGGCTGGACGAGCTCAGCGGCCACCGCGCCGCCACCCGCGAGATCGTGCCGACACCCCGCCGCACCGGCGTGGTCCAGTCGCTGCTGCTGGTGCCGTTGCTGAGCCTGGTCGGGCTGCGCTGGTCGGTGGCGCTGGCCGCGGCCGGCAACGTCCTCGGCTTCACCACGCCGGTGTCGTGGTGGTGGATCGCCGCCGGGTGGCTGGCGTTCGTCAGCCCGCCCGGCAAGATCGCCATCGCGGCGGGCGGCGCGCGGCTGCTGCTGCGCGGCCTGCGCCCCGGCACGTACCCCCGTGGCGGCGGCGTGCACCTGCGGCTGTGGACCGCCGAACGGCTCGCCGAGTTCAGCGGCGCGACGAACCTGGCCGGGTCCTGGCTCACGCACTACGCCCGCGCGCTCGGCGCGAAGATCGGCCCGGACGTCGACCTGCACACCGCGCCGCCGGTGACCGGCATGCTCAAGCTCGGCAAGGGCTGCGCGATCGAGCCGGAGGTCGACCTGTCCGGGCACTGGGTGGACGGCGACCGGCTGCACGTCGGCCGCATCCGGGTCGGCGCGGGCGCCGTGGTCGGCGCGCGCGGCACCCTGTTCCCCGGCGCGCGGATCGGCAAGCGGGCGGAGGTCGCACCCGGTTCGGGCGTGACCGGCTCGGTGCCCACGGGCCAGCGGTGGGCCGGTGTCCCGGCGCAACGCGACGGCAAGGCCTCCCGTCCCGGCCCGCGGCCGCCGCGGTCGACGTGGTGGAAGCTGGTCTACGCGTTCACGACGTCGGTGCTGGGCCTGCTGCCGGTCGCGGCGGCCGTGCCCGCGGTGCTGCTGGTCGTGCGCGAGCCGCTGACGCTCGGTTCGGCGCTGCTCGCGGTGCCGCTGGCGACGGTGGCCTGGCTCGGCTCGAACGCGCTGCTGGTGCTCGTCTGCGTGCGGCTGCTCGGCATCGGGCTGCGGGCCGGGACGTACCCGGTGCACAGCCGGATCGCCTGGCAGGCGTGGACCACCGAACGGCTGATGAACACCGCCCGGGTCGTGTTGTTCCCGCTGTACGCGAGCCTGTTCACGCCGGTGTGGCTGCGGGCGCTCGGGATGCGGGTCGGCCGCCGGGTCGAGGCCTCGACCGTGCTCGCCCTGCCGAAGATGACCACGATCGGCGACGGCGCGTTCCTCGCCGACGACACCATGGTCGCCTCCTACGAGCTGGGCGGTGGCTGGTTGCGCATCGCCGCCGCACGGGTCGGCAAGCGCGCCTTCCTGGGCAACTCGGGGATGACGGCGCCCGGCCGTTCGGTGCCCAACCGGGGCCTGGTCGGGGTGCTGTCCGCGACGCCGAAGCGCGCCAAGGCGGGCAGCTCGTACCTGGGCATGCCGCCGATGAAGCTGCCCCGCGCGGCCGAGCAGGGCGACCAGAGCCGCACGTTCGACCCGCCGCGACGGCTGGTCGTGGCCCGGGCGCTGGTCGAGCTGTGCCGGATCGTGCCGGTGATGTGCCACGTGGCGCTGGTCGTCGGCGTGCTGTTCGCGATCCGCGCGGTGATGTCCCTGTGGGCCTGGCCGCTGCTCGCCGGGCTGGTGCTGCTGGCGGCCGGTGTGCTGGCGTGCGCGGTGTCGGCGGCGGCGAAGTGGCTGCTGGTGGGCCGGTTCCGGGCGCGGGAGCACCCGTTGTGGAGCGGGTTCGTGTGGCGCAACGAGCTGGCGGACACCTTCGTCGAGGTGCTCGCGGTGCCGTGGCTGGTCGGTTCGGCCGGCGGGTCGCCGGTGATGGCGGTCTGGCTGCGCTCGCTCGGCGCCCGGGTCGGCCGCGGCACGTGGGTCGAGTCGTACTGGTTCCCCGAGTCGGACCTGGTGCGGCTGGGTGACGGCGCGACGGTCAACCGGGGGTGCGTGGTGCAGACCCACCTGTTCCACGATCGGATCCTGCGCATGGACGAGGTGGAGCTGGCGGACGGGGCCACGCTCGGCCCGCACGGGATCGTGCTGCCGGGTGCGACGGTCGGCGCGCACGCGACGGTCGGCCCGGCGTCGTTGGTGATGCGCGGCGAGCACGTGCCCGCGGGCACGCGGTGGCTGGGCAACCCGATCTCCGCCTGGCGATGACCGGCCCGTACCTGCCCGACCACGGCGACGGCGGCTACCGGGTCACGCACTATGACCTGGAGCTGGACTACAAGCCGCACACCGGCCGGTTGGCCGGGCGCGCGACGCTGTCGGCGGTGGCCGCGGGACCGTGCGCGCGCGTGGTGCTCGACTTCGGCACGCTGACCGTCAACCGGGTGCTGGTGGACGGCCGACCCGCGCGCCACGTGCACGGCGGCGGCAAGCTGCGCGTGCGCCCGACGCGGCCGGTGGACGGACCGTTCACCGTCGAGGTCCGGTACTCGGGCGTCGCCCGCCCGGTCCGCTCCCGGCACTGGGGCGAGCTGGGCTGGGACCAGCTCGCCGACGGTGCGCTGGTGGCGAGCCAGCCGATCGGCGCGCCCTCGTGGTTCCCGTGCAACGACCTGGTGCGCGACAAGGCGGCCTACCGGATCGCGGTCACCGCGCCGTCGCCGTACGCGGTGCTGGCCACCGGGGTGCCGGTCGGGCGCCGCACCGGCGGCAGCAGCACGACGTGGGTCTACGAGCAGGCCGAGCCGATGGCGACCTACCTCGCGTCGGTGCAGATCGGCCACTACGAACGGCTGCGGCTGGCCGACGGCCAGGACGTGGCCGCGCCCGCCCGGCTGCTGCGGGCCGCCGGGCACGACTTCGCCCGGCAACCGCGGATGATGAGCGTGTTCGAGGAGCTGTTCGGCCCCTACCCGTTCCGGACCTACCAGGTCGTGGTGACCGACGACGACCTCGAGGTGCCGGTCGAGGCGCAGGGCATGTCGGTGTTCGGCGCGAACCACGTGGACGGCAACCGCGGGCACGAGCGGCTGGTCGCGCACGAGTTGGCGCACCAGTGGTTCGGCAACAGCGTCGGCCTGGCCGACTGGCGCGACATCTGGCTGAACGAGGGCTTCGCCTGCTACGCGGAGTGGCTGTGGTCGGAGCGCTCCGGCGGCCACACCGCGGCCGCGCACGCCGCCCGCGCGCACGCCCGGCTGGCCCGGTCGCCGCAGGACCTCCGGATCGGCGACCCCGGCGTGGCCAACCTGTTCGACGACCGGGTCTACCAGCGGGGCGCGCTGACGTTGCACGGGCTGCGGACCCGCCTGGGTGACGCGGCTTTCTTCGGCACGCTGCGCGAGTGGACCGACGGCCACCGGCACGGCACCGCGACCACCGGCGACTTCGTGGCACTGGCCCAGCGCCGCGCGCCCGAGCCGCTGACCGCGTTCTTCCGCGCCTGGCTGGCGGAGCCACGCCTGCCCGTCATGTGACACGGGTCACGCAGCACTCGCCGCTCGGCGTCCTCATACCCGGCATGGGACAAACTTCCGCGAAGCCGAGCGGGGTGGTGGCGTTGACCGACGCCCCCGGCGTCGGCCCACCGCCCGAGTCGGACGCCGAGCTGTGGCGGGCGATCGCGGCCGACGGACCCGGGGCGCACGCCGCGTTCACCGAGCTGTTCCAGCGGCACGCCGAGGCGGTGTGGAACTACGCCTACCGGCTGACCGCGTCCTGGGCGCAGGCCGACGACCTGCTGTCGACCGCGTTCCTCAACGCCTGGCGCACCCGCGGCGCGGCGGTGCTCACGCGGGACTCCGCACGGCCGTGGCTGTTCACCGTCACCGCCCGCCTGGCCCGGGACGAGCGCCGCGCCGGCAGGCGGCTGACCGCGTTGCTCCAGCGGCTGTCCCGCACGTCCGCCGAACGCGACCACGCCGACGCGGTGGTGGACGGCGACTTCGCCGAACGCCGCCTGCGCCGCGTGGTCGAGGCCGTCGACCGCCTGCCCCGCGCCGAACGCGAGGTCGTGCGGCTGTGCCTGCTCGGCGAGGTCTCCACCGCCGACGCGGCCCGGCTGCTCGGCATCGCCGAGGCCAGCGTCCGCGCCCGGACGTCCCGTGCCCGTGCCCGGCTCCGCGAGCTGATCAAGGAGGATCCCGATGCCTGACCTGGACCTGCCACCGGACAGCCCGCTGCCCGACGGGGTGCGGGCCGCCGCGCTCACCCGCCTGCGCGCGGGGCTGGACGCACCTCCACCGCGCCGCCTCCCGCTGAAGGTCGCCGCCATCGCGGTGGCCGCGGTCACCGCGACCACCCTCGCCGTGCAGCTCACCGGTCGCGAGGACTCGACCTCGGCGACCTCCTCGACCGCGCGCGAGGTCCCCGAACTGCCCCTCCAGGACGCGTCCGCCTGGTACGACCTGCGCACCGGCTCCGCCCCGGACGGCGCGGAGCAGCGCTGCCGGGCCCGGTCGAACGGGCTGCCCCCGGCGCAGCGGTGGACCCCGATCGCCACGGCTTCCCGGCACCGGGTGGACCTGACGGCGTTCCGGACGAGCGCGGGGACGGTGTTCTGCGAGACGACCCCCATGTCGGTCACCGTGTCGTCGCCGCAGGCCGATCCCGGCGCGCTCGCCGTCGCGTTCACCACGGCCACCGGGTCGATGGCGGGGTTCACCGGCACCGACCCCCGTTCCTTCAGACTCGTCCCCCGGACCGACGAGCAGCGCGGAGGCGCCGTCGTGGCGCGCGTGGACCGGGTGTTCCTGATGCCCAACGGCCTCGTCTCGGAGGGGGTCTTCGCCCAACCGGAGGTGGCCACCTCCGCCGAGCTCGTGCAGAGGTTCGAGCTGGCCACGCCACCGCCGTCCGGCACGGTGGTCGACCGGCCGGTGGCGGTCGAGGACGCCCACCGCCCCGAAGACCACCGGCCGGCCGAGTGCCTCGCCGACCAGTCCCCGCCGGTTCCCGACGCCGCCGCCTGGCGGGCCGGGCAGGCGGCCGCCCTCACCGCGACCGAGTCGGTGCGGCTGGGCCACTACCAGGACCTGCTGGCGCTGTGCCGGGAGGACGGGACCGTCACCGTGCACGACTTCCGGCGGGCCGGCGCACCGCGGTCGGCCGGGACGTTCGTGACCGGCACGACCCTGCGCGGCGTGCGGATGTTCTACGGCTTCGGCGAGGTCACCCGGGGCGACACCACGTACCGCGCCTCGAACACCGAAGCCCTGGTCGCGGAGATCACCGACGTCCGGGTGGCGACGGTGACCCTGGTCGGCCCCGGCCAGGCCGGGATCACGGTCGGACCCGTGGCCGGCTCCGTGGTGGTGCCCGGGCTCAGGTCGGACGACCGGGAGGTGCGGATCGTCGTCAAGGACGCGTCCGGGACCGTGCTGGAGGAACTCCCGCTCGCGTGATTCGATCACGGTGGAACCGGGTAGCTGTCCGTTATGCCCGGTCGAGTAGCGGTATTCGCGCCGTCCCCCGAGTTGACCGTCACGGTGGAAGAGCTGGACGGCACGCCCGACATCCACATCCACGCCGGAGGGCAGGGGGTGTGGATGTCGCGCATGATCGAGTCCCTGGGCGCCGAGGTGGTGCTGTGCTCGGCGTTGGGCGGTGAGACCGGCCAGGTGTTGCGACACCTGATCGGGGTCGAGCTGAAGGCGCGTGACGTCGCCGCCCGCAACGGCGGGTACGTGCACGACCGGCGCGACGGCGGGCGCGACCAGGTGGTGCGGATGCCCGCGGACGCGCTGTCCCGCCACGAGCTGGACGACCTGTACGAGATGACGCTGGTCGAGGCGCTGGGCGCGGGCATCGCGGTGCTCAGCGGGCCCGCCGCGCAGGACACCCCGGTGCCCGACTCGGTCTACGAGCGGCTCGCCAAGGACCTGCGCGGCAACGGCTGCCGCGTGGTCGTGGACCTGTCCGGCGCACGGCTCGCCGCCGCGCTCGCGGGCGGGCCGGAGGTGGTGAAGGTCAGCCACGAGGAGCTGGTGTCGGACGGGCTCGCCGCGTCCGACTCGCTGCCCGACCTCGTCGCGGCTTGCCGGAAGGTCGCCGAGTCCGGTGCGAGCACGGTGGTCGTGTCCCGCGCCGCCGAGGAGACCCTCGCGTGCATCGACGGCGCGTTGTACCTGGTGGAGGTGCCGGAGCTGAGCCCGGTCGACACGCGCGGCGGCGGCGACTCGATGACCGCGGGCCTGGCCGCCGGGCTCGCCCTGGGCCAGTCCGTGGAGGAGTCGCTGAAGCTGGGCGCGGCGGCGGGCGCGGTCAACGTGACCCGGCACGGGCTCGGCACCGGCAGCGGTGACGTGGTGCGCGAGCTGGTCGAGCGGGTGCGGCTGCGCCCGTGGGAGGACGCATGAGGGTGCTCATCACCAACGACGACGGCATCGACTCGCCGGGGCTGGTCGCCCTGGCGCGCGGTGCGGTGGCGCACGGGTGGACGACCGTGGTCGCCGCGCCCGCACGCGAGTCCAGCGGCACGAGCGCGGGCCTGACCGCCGCCGAGGACGACCGGCGCGTCGAGGTGCGGCGGCGCGAGCTGCCCGGACTGCCGGACGTGCCCGCCTACGCGGTCTCCGCGCACCCCGGCTTCATCGCCCTGGTCGCGTCGCAGGGCGCGTTCGGCGACCCGCCGGACATCGTGCTGTCCGGCGTGAACCGAGGCGCCAACGTCGGCCGGGCGGTGCTGCACTCCGGCACCGTCGGCGCCGCGCTGACCGCCGCGATCAACGGCGCACGCGCGATGGCGGTGTCCCTGGACGTGGGGCTCGACCCGGACGTCGCGCACCACTGGGACACCGCCGTCGCGGTGGCCGCCGAGCTGTTCGACCGGGTCGCGGCCCTCGACCCCGGCGCGGTGCTCAACCTGAACGTGCCCAACCTCGCCGAGGTCGGTGCGCCGAAGCGCGCGGGCCTGGCCGAGTTCGGCGCGGTGCGGACCAGGGTCAAGGACACCGACGACGGCAGCATCAGCCTCGCCGCCGTCCTCTCCGAGGAAGCGCTGGCACCCGGTACCGACGCGGCCCTGCTGGCCGAGGGTCGGGCGACCGTCACGCCACTGCGTTCGGTCGCCGAGGACCCGGACATCGAGGTCTAGTCGTCCTCCACGCGTTCCGCGGCGGCCTCGGACTGCTCGCCGTCGGACCGGCCCGGCGCGTCCTCGGCGCCGTTGACCAGGTCGGGACCGCCCCACTGACGTCCCTCGGACTGGCCCAGTCTGTGCTTGCCCATGGTGTGACCTCCCTCGATCCCCGGACTGGTACCCACCGACCGTGGGGTTCACACCCCGAATGGCCGGTGGCCTACCTCCGAGTGAGGTAGGCCACCGGCAACGCGCTGTGATCGTGCGGATGGCCGTCAGCCGGCGTAGTGCACGTCCGGCCACGGCGGCGTGACCATGCCGCTGCCGATGTGGAAGCTCGGGTGCGGCGGCTGGTTGTAGGCCGTGTTCTGCCACGCGATGGCGACCCGGTACATGGTGTCGTGCATCAGCGTGGGGATGCGGCGGTCGGTCTGGTTGGGCGTGGCGTAGATCCGCAGCGCGGAGTTGTCCGAGGTCCGCCAGACGACCTCCTCGCGCCAGTCGCCGAACAGGTCGGCGGACAGCGCGGGGGTGGCCTTGGTGCCGTTGTTCGAGGCCACACCGGACCCGGTGAGCAGGCGGGTGTCGCCGCCCGTGCCGTACTTGTCGATCCGGGTCTGGTCCAGCAGCTCGCGGGTCGGGTCGCCGTCCCACCAGATCAGGAAGTTCGCCGAGGACGGCTTGCGGCCGATGCCGGCGCCACTCGGGTTGCGCAGCTGGCTGTCGGCGTTCGACCACGACTCCGCCCCGGCGCTGCCGGCGTGAATGTCGGCCGAGACACCGCGGCCGTTGTCGCTGCCCGACGCGGTGGTCCACAACCGCTGACCGGTGCGGGCGTCGGCGAACCACGAACCCGGCTTCGAGGAGTCCTCCGAGACCTTGAAGTACTCCAGGCCCGGACGGGACGGGTCGAGGTCGCCCACGTGCCCGGCGTCACCGTGCCCGAGACCCGTGGTCCACAGGCCCCGACCGTTGTCGTCGATCGTGGCCGCGCCGTAGACGATCTCGTCGCGGCCGTCGGCGTCCACGTCGGCGATGCTCAACGAGTGGTTGCCCTGACCCGCGTAGCCCGACTGGCTGTTGGAGTCGAACGTCCAGCGCTTGGTGAGCGTGCCGTTGCGGAAGTCCCACGCGGCGATCACCGCGCGCGTGTAGTAGCCGCGGGCCATGATCAGGCTCGGTCGGGCGCCGTCCAGGTAGGCCGTGCCCGCCAGGAACCGGTCGACCCGGTTGCCGTACGTGTCGCCCCACGAGCCGACGTTGCCGCGCGGCGGGTCGTAGTTCACCGTCGACATCGCCGCGCCGGTCTGACCGTTGAACATGGTCAGGAACTCCGGACCGGCCAGGATGTAACCGGACGAGTTGCGGTGGTCGGCGCTCGCGTTGCCGATCACCGTGCCGCGACCGTCCCGCGTGCCGTCGGCGGTCTTCATCGCGACCTCGGCCCGGCCGTCACCGTCGTAGTCGTAGACCTGGAACTGGGTGTAGTGCGCGCCCGCCCGGATGTTGCGCCCCAGGTCGATGCGCCACATCCGGGTGCCGTCGAGCCGGTAGGCGTCGATGAAGACGTTCCCGGTGACGCCGGACTGCGAGTTGTCCTTGGCGTTGTCCGGGTCCCACTTCAGCACGAACTCGTAGTCACCGTCGCCGTCCAGGTCTCCGACGCTCGCGTCGTTCGCGACGTAGCCGCTGCCCGGCGACTGGATCGGCACGTCCCGGTAGCCGGAGCCGAACGCCAGCGACGTGGGCGACGCCGGCTGTTCGGCCCCGTTCACCACGGCGCGCACGGTGTAGGAGGCATCCGCCGCCGCGCCGCCGTCCAGGAGGTTCGTCGAGGACGTGATGGGCGAGGCGTTGACCTTGGTGCCGCCCCGGTACACGTTGAACCCGACGTTCTGCGGGTCACCGGCCAGCAGCCGCCAGCTCACCAGGTTGCCGCTGCCCGACCGCACGCTCACCACGCCCCGGTCCAGCCGTTCGACCTGCTTGCGCCCGGTCGGGTCGGACTGGCCCGGACCCGTGGTGGTCGTCGTGGTGGTGGTCGTAGTCGTCGTGGTGGTAGTGGTGCTGGTCGACGTGGAGGTGGAGGTGGTCGTCGTCGGGTCGACGCCACCCGTGCACGTGGTGCCGTTGAGCGTGAACGTGGTGGGCGTGCCGACCACGTCGCCGGTCACCGACCCGTTGAAGCCGAACGACGCCGTGCCGCCGGTCGGGATCGACCGGTTCCAGTCCACGTTGGACGCCGACACGCTCGCGCCCGACGCCGCGAACGTCGCGTTCCACCCCTGGGCGAAGCGCTCGGAGCCGGGGAACGACCAGGCCAGGGTCCACCCGTCGACCGGGTCGCCGAGGTTCCTGATCGTCACGTTCGCGCTGAACCCGCCCTGCCACTTGTTCTGCACCACGTAGTCGACCCCGCAGCCCGGGGCCGCGGCCGCCACGCCGGCGACCAGCAGGCCTCCGGTCAGTGCGCTGATCGCCGTAACGGCAGCGATCGCCCGCACTCTGAACGAGTTGGTGAGCACCGTTGCTCCTTCGTCGCCGATTGTCTGGGAGCGCTCCCAGAAGTGACCCGGGTAACGCCCTCGCCCGCCACATGACAGCACCGCCGCCAAGCCGCTGTCAAGGATGAAACGATTCATTCCGGCTCGCCCCACATAGCGCGGAGGTGCGTCACGACCAGGTCGGAGGAGGAATGAAAAGGTTCAACTACCGGCGTTCACCTGGCACGGCGGCGCGTCCGCTGCACCCGGCGGCTCGACTCGCGCACGACCAGTTCCGGCGCGAACAGCACGTGCTTGTGCTCGTGCTCGGCGGGCGTCATCGTCTCCTCGATCACCAGCTCCGCGGCCGTGCGGCCGATCAGCTGGCGCGGTTGGCGCACCGAGGTGAGCGGCACGGCCGCGGCGGCCGCGAAGTCGATGTCGTCGTAGCCGACGATGGCGATGTCCTCCGGCACCCGCACACCCGCCCGCACCAACACCTGGAGCACGCCCAGGGCGAGCAGGTCGTTGGCGCAGAACACCGCGTCCGGCCGGGCGGAGCGGGCCAGCAGCTGCTCGGCGGCGCGCTGCCCGGAGACCACGTTGAGCGCCGGGACCTTCAGCTCCTCCAGCACGCCCTCGTCCCGGCCCGCCTTGCGCACGGCGTCCACCGCGCCCTCGTGCCGCTGCCGGGCCTGGTGGATGCGCGACGGCCCGTTGACCATCACGATCCGCTCGTAGCCCTCGGCCAGCAGGTGCGTGACCGCCAGCTCGCCGCCCGCCCGGTCGTCCACGGCCACCGCGCACAGCCCGGGGTCGGTGGTCGGGTGGTCCAGCAGCACGACCGACATGCCGCGCTCGCGCAGCCGGTGCACCGCGGCCAGGTCCGTGTCCACGGGCGTGATCAGCACGCCGTGCACCCGCTGCTCGGCCAACAGCTCCACGTGCCGCGCCTCGCGCTGCGCCGACTCGTCGCTGTTGCACAGGATCACCGCGTGCCCGGCCTCGCTCGCGGTGTCCTCGACACCGCGGGCGACGTCGGTGAAGAACGGGTTGCCCACGTCGAGCACCACCAGGCCGATGGCGCGCGGCGTGCCCGAGCGCAGCTGGCGGGCGGCGTCGTTGCGGACGAAACCCAGTTCCTCGATCGCGCCCATGACCCGGTCGCGGGTCGCCGGCGCGACGACCTCGGGGCGGTTGAGCACGTTGGAGACCGTGCCGACCGACACCTTGGCGCGCGTCGCCACGTCGCGGATGCTCACCGGTGCCACCAACGCGCCTCCTCGGCGGGCTCAAGGTGTGGAGAAGACGACTCTAGCTGCCGGTACCGCTCCCGGTCCGGCACAACGCACTTCTCATCCTAACCGGCCGCGGCCTGCGTTAAATCGTTTCACCTCCCGAACCCGCCGGCCCATCGCGGTGATCACCGCAGGAACGCGGCCGCCACCCCCGCGTCCACGGGGACGTGCGCACCGGTCGTGTGGGACAGCTCGCCCGCCGTCAGCGCGAACACCGCGTTGGCCACGTGCTCGGGCAGCACCTCCCGCTTGAGCAACGTCCGCCGCGCGTAGAAGGCGCCGAGCTCCTCCTCCGGCACCCCGTACACGGCGGCGCGCTGCGCGCCCCAGCCGCCGGCGAAGATGCCCGAGCCGCGCACCACGCCGTCGGGGTTGACGCCGTTGACCCGGATGCCGTGCTCACCCAGTTCGGCCGCGAGCAACCGGACCTGGTGGGCCTGGTCGGCCTTGGCCGCGCCGTAGGCGACGTTGTTCGGCCCGGCGAAGACGGCGTTCTTCGAGGCGATGTAGACGATGTCGCCGCCCATCCCCTGCTCGATCATCGCCCTCGCCGCCGCCTTCGCGACCAGGAAGGACCCGCGCGCCATCACGTCGTGCTGGAGGTCCCAGTCGCGCGCGGTGGTCTCCAGCAGCGGCTTGGAGATCGACAGGCCGGCGTTGTTGACCACCAGGTCCACCCCGCCGAACGCCAGGCACGCCTCACCGACGGCCGCCGTGACCGCTTCCTCGTCGGTCACGTCCGCCACCGCGGCCACGGCGGTGTCCGGTCCGAGCTCGTCCGCCACGGCCCGCGCCGCGTCGGCGTCGACGTCCGCGACGACCACGCACGCGCCCTCGGCGGCCAACCGCAGCGCGATGGCCCGGCCGATGCCCGAACCCGCGCCGGTGACCAGGGCGACCCGGGTGGCCAGCGGTTTCGGCGCGGGCATCCGCCGGAGCTTGGCCTCCTCCAGCGCCCAGTACTCGATGCGGAACTTCTCCGCCTCGTCGATCGGCGCGTACTTCGACACCGACTCCGCGCCGCGCATCACGTTGATCGCGTTGACGTAGAACTCGCCCGCCACGCGCGCGGTCTGCTTGTCCTTGCCGTAGGAGAACATGCCGACACCGGGCACCAGCACGATCGCCGGGTCCGCGCCGCGCATCGGCGGCGAGTCCGGCGTGGCGTGCCGCTCGTAGTAGGCGCGGTAGTCCTCCCGGTACGCCTCGTGCAGCTCGCGCAGCCGGGCCGTCACCTCGTCCAACGGCGCGGTCGGCGGCAGGTCGAGCACCATCGGCCGCACCTTGGTGCGCAGGAAGTGGTCCGGGCAGGACGTGCCGAGCGCGGCCAGCCTCGGGTGCTCGGCGTGGGCCAGGAAGTCCAGCACCACGTCGGCGTCGGTGAAGTGGCCGACCTGCGGGCGATCCGCGGACGCCAGGCCGCGCAGCAGCGGGGCCAGCGCGGCGGCCCGCGCGCGGCGTTCGTCGGCGGGCAGCGGGTCGTGCAGCTTCGCGCCGAACGGGTCCGGCCGGCCGCGTGCGGCCAGGAATTCGGTGGCCCGCCGGATGATCTCCTGGGACCGCTCCTGGCACTGCGCGGAGGTCGCGCCCCACGCGGTGATGCCGTGCCCGCCCAGGACGACGCCGATCGCCTGCGGGTTCTCCCGGGCGATGGCCGCGATGTCCAGGCCCAGCTGGAACCCGGGGCGCCGCCACGGCACCCACAGCACCCGGTCGCCGAACACCTCCTTGGTCAACGCCTCGCCGTCCGCCGCCGCGGCCAGCGCGATGCCGGCGTCGGGGTGCAGGTGGTCGACGTGCGCGGCATCGACCAGGCCGTGCATGGCGGTGTCGATCGACGGCGCGGCGCCGCCCCTGCCGTGCAGGCAGTAGTCGAACGCGGCGACCATCTCGTCCTCGCGGTCCACGCCGGGGTAGACGTCGACCAGGGCGCGCAGCCGGTCCAGCCGCAGCACGGCCAGGCCGCGCTCGGTCAACGTGCCCAGGTCGCCGCCCGAGCCCTTCACCCACAGCAGCTCGACCGGCGCGCCGGTGACCGGGTCGGTCTCCACGTCCTTGGCCGACGTGTTGCCGCCCGCGTAGTTCGTGGTCGCGGGATCCGCGCCCAGCTCGTGCGAGCGGGCCAGCAGTGCCCGCACCTGGTCGTTCACCCGATCGCCACCTCCGGCGGGGGTCACGCGCCCCACCCCGCCTGCTCGCCGCCCACCCGTTCCGCCACGATCCGCTCGCCGTACCCCGAGCGGGCGTAGGCGGCCATCGGGTCCGGATCCAGCCCCATGTCCTCGCGCACGGACGCCACCAGCGGCCGGACGTCGGTGTTGAAGGCGTCCATCAGCACGGCGTTCGCGCCGAGCACGTCACCGGCCAGCTGCGCCGCGGTCAACGCCTCCCGGTCGACCAGCAGCGCCTTGGCGGTGGCCTCCTGCACGTTCATCACCGACCGGATCTGGCCGGGGATCTTCGGCTCGATGTTGTGGCACTGGTCGAGCATGAACGCCACCCCCGACTCGACCGCCAGGGCGCCGCCGTGCACGACCTCCACCATGATCCGGAACAGCTGGAACGGGTCCGCCGAACCGACCATCAGGTCGTCGTCGGCGTAGAAGCGGGAGTTGAAGTCGAACCCGCCGAGCCTGCCGGCGCGCAGCAGCACCGCGACGATGAACTCGATGTTGGTGCCCGGCGCGTGGTGGCCGGTGTCGACCACGACCTGCGCCCGCTCCCCCAGTTCCAGGCAGTGCGCGTACGCCGTGCCCCAGTCCGGCACGTCGGTGGTGTAGAACGCGGGCTCGAACAACTTGTACTCCAGCAGGATCCGCTGGTCGGGCCCGATGCGCCGGTAGGTCTCGCGCAACGCCTCGGCGAGCCGGTCCTGCCGGGCCCGGATGCTGTCCTGGCCGGGGTAGTTGGTGCCGTCGGCGAACCACAGCTTCAGGTCGCGCGACCCCGTGGCGTCCATGATGTCGACGCACTGGAGCAGGTGGTCGACCGCCTTGCGGCGCACCGCCGGGTCGGGCGAGCACACGCTGCCCAGCAGGTAGGCGTCGTCCTGGAAGACGTTGGCGTTGATCGTGCCGATCGCCACGCCCTGGTCCTCGGCGAACTTGGCCAGCTCGGCGTAGTCGGGCACCGCGTCCCACGGGATGTGCAGCGCCACCGAGGGCGCCACACCCGTGAACCGGTGCACGGTCGCGGCGTCCGCGACCTTCTCGTGCGGCGTGCGCGGCACACCGCGTTGGGCGAAGACCTTGAACCGGGTGCCGGAGTTGCCGAACGCCCAGGAGGGCAGCTCGATCCGCTGCCCGGCCAAGGCCCGTGCCACCCCACCCGCACCGGGCGATCGCGATCCTGTTCCGGTCGATCCTGCTTGGGCGTCCACGCCGGACTCCTTACCTGCTCAGTCGAGGTGGAAGACCTCGGTCAGCGGCCTCATGGCCTCGTCGGGCTGCCTGCCGTCGAGCGCGGTGAAGAACTCGGCCATCTCGGCCTGCCACCGGTCGTTCACCTCGCGGTCGCGCATGCCCCGCTGGGCAGCGTCCCAGTCCGGGGTCTCCAGGTAACCGACGAGCAGCCCGTCGTCGGCCAGGAAGAGGCTGTAGTTGCCCCACCCGGTCTCCCGCAACGCCTCCCGCATCTCCGGCCACACCTCGCGGTGCCGCTCCCGGTACTCGTCCAGCCGCTCCGGGCGCACCCGGAGCAGGAAGCAGACACGTCGCACGTCGACCTCCGGGAATGAAACGTTTCACACGACGCTATTGTTGCGCCGCAAAGATTGTCAATGCTCTGGACCACCCCACTCGCCTCACGGGGGACGCACACCGTCGTAGAACGCCACCCGCACGGTGATCTCCCGCTGCTGCCCCGGCCGCAGCACCACCGGCGCGTCCCAGGCCAGGGCGGAGCCGATGCCCACGTACTCCCGGACCCGCACGAACCACGGGTCGGTCGGACCGGACACCACGGCGGTCCACGGTCGTCTGGTCGTGGTGCGGGTCGGGTCGCCGACCACGACCGCGAGCCACGGCGCGCTCCGGCCGTTGACCTCCTCCTCCCCGACGCCGTCGGGGCTGTAGACCCGCACGGAGAGCGGGTCGAGGTCGGGCAGCCGCCAGAACCAGCCGCCGTAGCCCGCGCCCTCTCGGCCCAGGCCGGCCGGACTGTGCAGCACCACGTGGTCCGCGGCGGTCAGCACGCTGGTCCACTCCAGCTCCCAGCCGCCGGTCACCGGCCGGCGCCGCACCCGGCGGTGCTCGCGCAGCAGCACGGCGCCCGCCGAGTCGCACCAGGCCAGCCTGTCGGGACCGGTCTCCTCGACCCGACCCAGCTCGCCCGGCACGTACCCCTCCCCCGGCACGTAGTTGCGCCCGCCCCACAGGTTGACCCCGTTGACGTCGGGCAGGGCGAGGCCGATGCCGCGGTGCCAGGGGTGGTCGTCCGGGTGCTCCCCGGTGACCACGACCCCGCCGAGGGTGCGCACCGGGTGCAACGCCGGTCGCGGCACGACCAGCGGCCGCCGCACGCCGTCCCAGCCGTACCCGGCCACGCCGGCCAGCGGCGACCACGGCACGTCCAGCTCGGCGAACGTGCGCAGGTGCTCGGCGGCCTTGGCCACCACGTGGTCGACGCCGTCGACGTCCACCCGCTTGCCGTTGCGGCGCAACCAGGCGGGGTCGATCGGCGCCGGGTCGGGCGCGGTGCGGACCGCCTCCAGCACCTTCATGAAGCCGCCGGTCGCGGCGAGGGGGGCGTTCAGCGGCACGGCGGGGTCGTCGAGGTGGTCCAGCAGGTTGCGCAGCGGCGAGTCGTGCCGGTACCGCTCCTCGATGCCGTCGATCACCAACCGGTGCTCGGTGTAGTGCAGCTCGGCGCGCTTGCGGCTGCCGTGCACGATGAGCACCGGTTCCCGGGCGACCTCGGCGCACAGCGTCACCGCGACCACGACGACCGTGCCGTTGCCGGTGCGCAGCCGCAGGCACGAGGTGTCGTCGGCCTCGATGGCGCGTGAGCGCAACAGCTCCAGCTCGATGTCGTGCACGTCGTCCACGCCCGTGCTGCCGTCCAGCGCCAACGCGGTCGCGATGCCGTGCGCGAACGGGTTGGTCAACGCGCCGTCCACCACCGGCACGCCGTCGAGCGTGCGACGGCCGGCCCACGGCGCACGCGTGTAGTAGCTGTCGTCACGCGACCACGTGCCTTGCACGCCGATGCCCCGGATCTCGCCCAGCGCGCCCGACCGCATCAGCACGGCCAGCCGGTGCACCGCGTGCGAGCCGAGGCTCTGGAACCCGACCTGGACCACTCGGCCCGCGGACCGGTCGACCAGGTCGCGCCAGTCGGCCAACGTCGGCGTGGGCGGCTTCTCCAGCAACAGGTGCCGGCCCGCGGCCAGGACCTGGTGCGCCAGCGGCACGTGCGTGTGCATGGGCGTGGACACGATGCCGATGTCGGCGTCCGCCATCAGCGTGGACAGGTCCTCGCGCACCGGGCGGTCGCCGACGAGCCGGCGGGCTTCGCCGTCGAGCGGGCCGACCTCGCACACGCCGGTGAGCCGGACCAGGCCGGACGCCTCCAGCGCGGCGATCTCCCGCAGGTACAGCCGGCCGTACCCGGAGGCGCCGGCGAGCACCACCCTCCGCGTCACCGGCTCTCCACCGCGACCGCGGCGAACATCAGGCAGGCGCAGCCCACCCAGTCGCGCCGCGGCTCGGCCCACCGATCGCCTGGCCGCCACCGCGCCGCCGCCCGCATCAGCACGGCCGGCACCAGACCCAGCACGGACGCGCCCGGCAGCCCGCCCGGCAGCGCCGGCACGACCCGCGCGCCGACCACCAGCACCACGAGCGGGACCACGACCGCGACCGGGGCGCGCACGGCCCGGACCGGCAGCACGGCGAACCGCCGCGCGGTCGGCGTGCGGCCGTCGGCCACCGGTTCGCCCAGCACGTCGCCCGCCGCGACAGCGGGCGGCGCGGGCAGCACCGGCGGCGCCGCGACGCTCACCGGCACCCCGATCAGCAGCACTTCGGCCTTCACCTCTCGATTGAATCGGTTCAAGCAACCTAGTTCAGCCCGATCAGGGCGTCAAGGCTCGTGTTCCTCCGCCGCAACCCGATCCTCACCCACTCTTGCCAATCCGGTTGAAACGGTTCATCGTGTGGCCTCGTCACGCACCTCGCGCACTGTCGCGCCCTGGGAGGCCGCCGATGACCCGTGTCCGACCCCTGCCCGCCGTCCTGGCGGCACTAGCGCTAGTCCTGGCCGCGTCGCCGGTCGCGGCGTCGCCCGAGGTGGCGTCGCCCGAGGTGGCGTCGCCCGAGGTGGCGTCGCCCGACCGCCCGCGGCTGGAACGGCTCGATCGCGGCCTGGTGGCCGCGCGCACCGACGGCGGGGTGTTCCTGAGTTGGCGGCTGCTGCGCCACGAGGTCACCGGCCACACCGGCACCGGCCTGGCCGGTCCGGCGTTCGCGGTCTACCGCGACGGCCGGCGCATCGCGACGGTCACCGACAGCACCAACTACCTCGACCCCCAGGGCGGCGGGGAGTACCGGGTGGCGCCGGTGGTCCGCGGTCGGCAGGGCGAGGCGAGCAAGCCCGTGTCGCCCTGGGCCGCCGGGTCCTACGACCTGCCGCTGCGCAAGCCCGCCGACGGCGTCACGCCGACCGGTGAGGCGTACACGTACTCGGCCAACGACGTCAGCGTCGGCGACGTGGACGGCGACGGCGGCTACGAGTACGTGGTGAAGTGGGACCCGTCCAACTCCAAGGACGTCTCGCAGATCGGCTACACCGGGCCGACCTACGTCGACACGTACCGGTTCGACGGCACCTTGCTGCACCGCGTGGACCTGGGCGTGAACATCCGCTCCGGCGCGCACTACACGCAGTTCCTGGTCTACGACTTCGACGGCGACGGCCGTTCGGAGATGATGATGAAGACCGCGCCCGGGTCGAAGGTCACGACGTACGACCGGCGCGGGAACGCGGTGTCCGAGCGGCACGTGACGATGCCGCGCGAGGACGTGCGCGCCGGTTTCTCGCACGCCGACGACTACCGGCTCAGCCCGGCGGGCTACTACGACCACGTGGTGGCGATGTTCCAGGGCTGGCACGAGCACCCCGAGGTGGTGGCGGGCCGGTGGCCGGCGACGTTGGAGCAGGCGTTCGGCATCGAGCCGCGCTACGCCTACCCGTTGTCCGATGTGGACGCGAGGGCGCTGGCCGACCACTTCGTCGACGTGTACGCGCCCGGTCGCAGCGCGCGCAACAACCTGCGGGCGTTCGCCGGTTTCATCGTCGACGGCCCGGAGTACCTGACCGTGTTCGACGGCAGGTCGGGCCGTGAGCTGGAGACGGTGCGGTACGAGCCGGGTCGGCACGACGACGGCCTGATGTGGGGCGACTACGCGTTGAGCCGGATCGAGCCGGGCAACCGGGTGGACCGGTTCCTGGCCGGGGTCGCGTACCTGGACGGCAAGCGGCCGTCGGCGGTGTTCGCCCGCGGCTACTACACCCGCACGACCCTGGCCGCGTACCGGTGGAACGGCCGCAAGCTGGTCAAGGACTGGTTCGTGGACAGCGGCTGGGTGCCGATGAGCAACCCGTTCAACTTCCCGGTGCACGGCCGGGACGGCACGTCGCCGACGCACGGCGGGCTGGCCACGCAGGGCGCGCACTCGTTGAGCGCGGCGGACGTGGACGGCGACGGCAAGCAGGAGATCGTCTACGGCGCGTCGACCATCGACCACGACGGCGAGGTGCTCTACCACTCGTCGGACGTGCTGCCGCCGGGCAGCGCGAACCCCGGCGCGGTGGCGCGGCTCGGGCACGGTGACGCGCTGCACGTGGCCGACATCGACCCGGCCCGGCCGGGGCTGGAGATCTACATGGTGCACGAGGGCGCGACCTCGGCGCCCTACGGCTACGCGCTGCGCGACGCGGCCACCGGCGAGGTGGTCTACGGCGGGTACACCGGCCGGGACACCGGGCGCGGCATGATCGGCGACGTGCTGCCGGACGAGCCCGGGCTGGAGACGTGGGCGTCGCTGCCGGGCGGCACGGACGCGGCGGGGTTGTGGTCGGCGGACGGGCGTCCGCTGTCGACGGCGATCCCCGGCACGAACGCGAGCATCCGCTGGGCGGCGGACCTGACCACGCAGGTCGTGGACGGGGCGCAGGACGTGACGCCGACGATCAAGGACTGGCGGCGGGGCACGCTGCTCACCGCCGAGGGCACGCGCACCAACAACGGCACCAAGGGCAACCCGGCGCTGGTGGCGGACGTGCTGGGCGACTGGCGCGAGGAGTTGGTGGTGCGCACGGCGGACAGCTCGGCGTTGCGGGTCCACCTGAGCACGGAGGTCACCGGGCACAAGCTGTACACGCTGATGCACGACCCTCAGTACCGGGTCGACGTGGCGCGTCAGCAGACCTCCTACAACCAGCCCGCGTACACCGGCTTCTACCTGGCGTCGGACGTCGATTGGGCGAAGGTGCCGCGTTAGGGGTGGCGTTAGGGTGCGGTGGTGATCACCACCGCACCCATCACCATCGCCGTGGCCCAGCCGCGCTGCACCCCGTACGACGTGGCCGCCAACGTGGCGGCGCACGCGGAGGCGGTGCGCGCGGCCGGGGCGAGGGTGGTGCTGTTCCCGGAGCTGTCGTTGACCGGGTACCACTTCGACGCGCCCGTGGTGCCGTTCGAGCTGGTGGAGCCGCTGGTGGCGGCGTGCGCGGAGACGGGGGCGGTGGCGTTCGCGGGTGCGCCGGTGGCGGGAGCGCACATCGGTGTGCTGGAGGTGTCCGGCGCGGGTGTGCGGGTGGCGTACCGGAAGATGTGGCTCGGTGGTGGGGAGCCGACGCGCTTCCGACCGGGTGACGCGCCGGCCGTGGTCGAGGTGGACGGGGTGCGGCTGGGGTTGGCGGTGTGCAAGGACACCGGCGTGCCGCGGCACGCGGCGGACACGGTGGCGCTGGGCGTGGACGTGTACGTGGCGGGCGTGTTGGAGCACGCGTGGGACTCGGGCGTGCTGGACGCGCGGGCGCGGCGGATCGCGGCCGACCACGGTGTGTGGGTGGCTATGGCGAGCTTCGCGGGCTCGACGGGTGAGGGGTACGAGTCGGCGGCGGGTCGTTCGGCCGTGTGGGCCCCGTCCGGTGGCATGATCGTCGCCGCCGGCACCGGGGTGGGCGCCGTGGTGCGGGCGGTGATCCCGGCGGGCGCGACGGACGGAGCTTCATGACCGATGCCGATCTACCCGGTCTCTTCCACGAAGCCGACGACGCGTCGCGGCGCGGTCAGCGGTCGGCACTCCGGTTGACCCGGGTCCGGCTGCTCAGCGCCGTCGCGGCGGGTCTGTTCGCCGCGTTCGACACGAAGATCCACGACGACTTCTACCCGTGGTGGACGCTCGCGATGGTCGCGTTCGCGGTGGCGTTGGCGGCGGGGATCATGCTGTGGGTGCAGCAGCCCGAGCGCCACTGGTACGCCGGGCGCACGGTCGCCGAAGAGATCAAGACACTGGCGTGGCGGTACGCGGCGGCGGGTGCGCCGTTCTCGGCCGACGTGGCGAGGCCGGAGGCGTTGTTCCGGGACCGCGTGGTCGAGGTGGTCGAGCAGGGTGAGCAGCAGTGGCCGCTGCGCGGCAACGACACCTCCGTCACGCGGGCGATGACCGAGATGCGGGCGGCACCGTTTGAGCAGCGCCGGTCGGCTTACCTGGAGCACCGGGTCCTGCGGCAGCAGCACTGGTACGCGGAGCGGGCGAAGACCAACCGGACGCGGGCGGCGCAGTGGCGGACCGCGTTGGTCGTGGGCGAGGTGGCCGCCGTGGTGCTCGCCGGCGGGCGGGCGTTCGGTGAGTGGTCGCTGGACCTGTCCGGCATGTTCGCCGCGGTCGTGGCGGGTGCCGCGGCGTGGCTCGGGGTGCGGCGGCACTCGACGCAGGCGACCGGCTACTCGGCGGCGTCGCAGGCGTTGGTGCTGGTGCTGGTGAAGCTGGAGGAGGCCGACGAGGCGGCGTGGCCCGAGGCGGTCGCGGAGGCCGAGGAGTTGATCGACCGGGAGCACCGGATGTGGTTGGCGTCCCGCCCGGTGGACAGCTGACGGCGGTCAGCGGAACGGCCAGGCGATCCGGTCGGGTGTCAGCCCGCCATCGGCTCCACCCGGCTCTCCGCGAACAACTCCCCCACCCGTGCCAACGGCACGTCCTCCGTGGCCAGCAGCACCGCGATCCGCTCGAACGCGAGCAGGAACCCGCCGATCTCCTCCCGCGCCAGCACCGCCGTGTCCGCCATCAGCACCAGCTGCATCCGGTCGGCCGTGCCCCGGGTGTCCAGGTACAGCACCATGTCCTCGGCGTCGGAGGTGGCGGGCCAGGTCAGCTCCGACACCGAGGTGTCCATCTCCGAGCTGGTGGCCCGGGGTTTGGGGACGGTGGACCACATGTCGTTGAACTGGGTGCCGGGTTCGAGCGTCCCGCCCCACGCGCGGACCACCTCCCGCGCCGCGCGGGTGTCGTAGCGGGACCGGGCGCGGGCGTCGGCCATGGTGCGCCGCGCCTGGCCCAGCAGGTCGGCGAACGAGTCGGCGCGCAGGTCGACCACGGTGCGCACGGCCTGGTTGAGGGTCGTGACGCTGCCCATCAGCTCGGGCGTCACGCGGTTGCTCTGCATGACGTCCAGGCGGTGCAGCGGGCCCGGGCAGAAGCAGCGGACCAGCGCGGTCGTGATCGCCAGCAGCACCACGGACGTGGTGGTCCGGCAGCGGCGCGCGGCCAGCCGCACCGCCACCGGCAGGGCCTGCGAGTCCAGGTCCGCGCCCACGTACCGGGGTGACGCGGGCTCGGCGCGGGCCGGGGTGGCCGGTGGCATCCGCTCCAGCTCGGCCCGCAGCCGGCGCATCGCCTCGACGTTGAGCAGCTGGCCGTCCGGTGACCGTTCGGTCGACGCGAGGTCGACCGGTTGCACCGACGGGCGCGGTGGCGGCGGTGGCGGCGTGCCGTCGGCGCGGGCCTTGAGCAGTGCCGCCATCTCGGTCACCAGCACCTCGGTGCCGGTGTAGTCGGCGGCCATGTGCGACAGGGCGAACACGACCAGGACCGGGATGCCCTCGTGCAGCGCGACCGACAGCCGGATCGGCAGCTCCCGGGCGTGGTCGAACGGGGTCGCGGTGCCGCGCTGCCAGCACGTGGTCACGATGTCGCTGAACTGCACGGGGTCGTCGGCCGGTCGGTCGTGCACGTCGACCCGCAGCACCCCGGAGCCCAGCACCTCCTGCGTCACGTCACCGCTCGGGGTGACGTGGAAGTGCGTGCGCAGGGACTCGTGCCGGCGCAGCAGCTCGCCCACCACCTCCAGCACGTCGCCCAGTTCCAGCAGGAGCGGCACGGGCAGCCACCGGGTGAGGAAGAAGAACGGCTTGATCTCCGGCAGCCAGTGCTCCAGGCCGTCCCACGTGCCCTGTTGGCCCCAGGTCAGGTGGCCGGTGCGGGCCCGGCCACCGTGGAACTCGACCTCGGCGCTGCCTTCGGTGATCACGACACGACTCCCGCGGGTTGGGTGAACAGTACGCGGCGCAGGCACCACACCGAGTAGGCCAGCCCCGCCGTCCAGCCCGCGACGACCGCCCACATCACCGCCTCGATGCCGAACACGCCGTGGAACAGGTACGCGAACGGGATCTGCACCAGCACGAACGCGATCACCGTGCAGACCAGCGGCGCGGTGGTGCGGCGGGCGCCGTTGAGGTGGCCGTGCAGCACCACCATCACCGTGTAGAGCGCGAAGAACGGGTAGATGATCAGGATGTAGCGCTCGGTCAGCTCGCGGGTGGCCGGGTCGTCGGTGAACAGCGACGCGATCGGGCCGCGCGCGAGCAGCACCACGGCCGCCAGCGCCGCGGTGAGGCCCACCGTCAGCCCGAGGGTCTGCCACAGGCCGCGCCGGGTGCGCTCCTCCCGGCCCGCGCCGAGGTTCTGCGCGGTGAACGCGGTGACCGCGCCGGAGAAGTCCAGGAACAGGATCGCGGTGAACTGCTCGATCCGCGACACGATCGTGAACGCGGCCAGCACCACCGGCCCGAACGCCTGGATGATCCAGACCAGCACCATGATCCCCACCGCGAGGATGATGTGCTGGCTCGCCAGCGGGAACCCCAGCCGCACCGCGTCCACCAGTTCCCGCCGCACGGCCGGCCGCTCCCCCGCGCGTGGCACGGGGTGCGTGCGCGCGGCGTGCACCAGGCCGATCAGGAGCGCCGCCGTGGCGGCCGCGGCCGTGGCCAGCGCCGCGCCGGAGATGCCCAGGTCCAGCACGGCCACGAACAGCAGCACCAGCGCCACGTTGACGACGCTGCCGAACCCCTGCACCCACATCGCGGCCCGCGAGTCGCCCAGGCCGCGCAGGTACGCGCTCACCGCGGCCGAGCCGAAGATGCCGGGGAACCCGAGCGACAGCGCGCCGATGAACTCCGCGCAGTCGTCGGCCAGCGCGCCCCCGATGCCCATCAACGCCAGCGTCGGCCGGGCCAGCACGGTGACCAGCAGGATGCACCCGACCGACCACACGGCCGTCAGCAGCGCCAACGACAGCACGACACCGCGACGCTCGCCGTCCTGCCGCGCGCCGCGCAGGTGGGCCAGCCGGATGGTGAAGGCCGTGCCCAACCCGATGAACATCGCGTTCAGCAGGTAGAACAACGGCCCGCTCGCACCGACCGCGGCCAGCCCTTGGACTCCGACGTAGTGCCCGACCACGATGCCATCCACCAGCAGGTAGCCCTGTTGCAGCAGGTTCGCCGCGGTGAGGGGCAGCGCGAAGCCGACGATGCGCCGCAGCGCCGGCCCCGCGGTCATGTCCGAGACGTCCGCCATCAGGCGACTTCCGCGGCGAAGGCGGCCAGGTCCTCGACGTGGTAGGCGATCTCGGCGATGGTGCGGTCGGCCAGCAGGTCGGCCACGTCGTAGGACACCCCGTGGCAGACCGCGATCGTGCCCGCCACGCCGGCGGCCATGATGGAGTCGCCGCCCAGGTCGAAGAAGTCGGCCTCCACGTCGAGCGCGTCGTAGCCGAACGCCAGCGCCAGGCACCGGGCGACCGACCGCTCGACGTCGCTGTACCCGCCGTCCGCGCGGCCTTCCAGCTCGACCGACACCGCGGCGACACTCGCCTTGGTCTTGTCAGCGGCCTCGACCAGCCGCTGCTCCAGCGCCTGCATCTCGGCCTCCACCTTGGCCTCGATGTCGGCCGACAGCGTCACGTCGTAGGAACGCAGCAGGTGGATCAGCTCGCCCCGGTAGTGGAGCTCGCCCGCGAACAGCCGCGACCGCGTCGACCTCAGGCCCGCGTCGAGCACGTCCAGGCCGACCGCGGTGGGCAGGGCCTTGAACATGGTGTCGCCGTTGGTGCCGAAGTCGACGGCCATGCCGATCTCCTTCCACGCGACCCAGTCCAGCGCGATCACGTGGCACGGCCCGCCTGCCTGGGCGCGGGCGAGGTTGTCCAGGTAGTAGTTCGCCGCCGCGTAGTCGGCCTGGCCGGGCGCGGGGAACACCGAGGCCACGGACGAGAAGTGGGCGATGAAGTCCGGCCGGTCGTCCCGGGTGAGCCGGTCGAGCACGAACGCCGCGTGCAGCTTGGCCCGCACCACGGCGTCGAAGTCGGCGGACCGGCGGAACATGATCGTGCTGCCGCCGGGCAGGCCGGCCGCGTGCACGATGCCGTCGATGCGCCCGTGGTCGCGGCGGATCGCGGTGACGGCCTCGGCCAGCGCCGCGGGGTCTCCCGCGTCGGCCGCCACGACGGTCACCGTCGCGCCCGCCGCCTCCAGCGCGCGCACGGCGGCGACCCGCTTGGCCGCGACCGAACCGGTGGGCACCGCGATCGGGTCGTCCCACCGCTCGCGCGGCGGCACGCCGGACCGGCTCAGCAGCACCAGCGCGAGGTCCGGCCGGGTGGCGGCGAACCGCTCCGCCACGGCCAGGCCGAGCGCGCCGGTGCCGCCGGTGATCAGGTAGGTGCCGCCGGGCTTGAGGTAGTCCTCCGCGCCGGCGGGCTCGACCTCCGGCACCTCCACGAACACCTCGCGCAGGCGTCGGTCGGCGCGCAGCAGGAACAGGCCGTGCTCGTCGGCGAACACCTCGGCCCGCAGCGCCGCGGGCGGCACGGCCGCGTCCACGTCCACGTGCTTGACCTTGATGTACGGGTACTCGCGGCCGACCACCTTGCCGAACCCGACCAGCGCGGCGTTCTCCGCCACGACGGCGTCGCCTTCCTCCGCGCACACCGCGGTGCGCGTGAGCACGGTGAGGTCGACCTTCACCCCAGCCGCCATCAGCGCCTTGGTCAGCAGGAACAGGCTGTGCAGGTTCTTGCCCGCGCGCCGGTCGAGCTCGGCCACGTCGGCCGCCGGCGCGTCCTCGAACGCCAGCGCGTGCACCAGGTGCGTGACGCCGTCGCCGACCAGCCGGGCGATCTCCTCGTACGCGGCGGTGTCGTCGGCGGCGAACGGGGCGCCCGCTCCGATCGGCTCGCCCAGGCGCAGGAACGTGACGTCGCCCAGACCGGCCAGGACGGCCTCGGCGTCGGTGTCCGGGTCGACCAGGGCCAGCACCCTGGCGTTGGGCGCGGCCACCGGCCGTGCCGCGGGAGCCTCGTGGAACTCGACGTCGTGCGTGACGGGGTGCCGCTCGTCGGTGGTGTCGAGGTTCAGCTTCTCGCGCCAGGTGTCGGGGAAGCTCACCCACGCGGGCGACTCGTCGAACGCGTACCCGGGCAGCCGGACGACGTGCGGCGCGCGGTCGCC
Source organism: Saccharothrix stipae (assembly GCF_054781895.1). NCBI lineage: Bacteria > Bacillati > Actinomycetota > Actinomycetes > Pseudonocardiales > Pseudonocardiaceae > Saccharothrix > Saccharothrix stipae. Next base: position 337,940 of record NZ_BAAGTN010000001.1, read on the forward strand.
GAGCAGGGACCTCCAGTCCACCTCGCCGCCGCGGGTGAACACCCGTCCCTGGTCGCCCAGCGGCCCCTCGGGCAGCGGGGTGGGCCGGTCGGCGAGCAGCTCGGCGAGCTGGTGGCGCAGGTCGGCGGCGTCGGTGACGACGAGCGCGACCCGGTGCCGGTGCCCGCCGCGCGAGACCCGGCTGGTGTGGCAGACGTCGGCGATGTCGACGCCGTCGAGCCCGCCGCCGTCGATGAACCGGATGTGCCGCTCCACGATCCGCGTCAACGACTTGATGGTGGCCGCGCTGAGCGTGAACAGGTGCGCGCCGGACGACGCCGGGCGCTCGTCGGGCGCGGCGGTGAACTCCTCCAGCACGACGTGCGCGTTGGTGCCGCCCAGCCCGAACGCGCTGACGCCGCAGCGGCGCGGGCCGTCGGACTCCCAAGGCTCCAGGCTGGTCGGCACGTACAGCGGGCCGGAGGCGAAGTCGAGCTTCGGGTTGGGCGTCGAGAAGTTCGCCTGCGGCGGGATCATCCGGTGGCGCAGCACGGCGATCGCCTTGATCAGGCCGATCACGCCGGAGCCCTCGAACAGGTGGCCCACGTTGGCCTTCACCGTGCCCACGGCGCAGAAGCCGCGGTCGGCGGTGTGCTTGGCGAACGCCCGCTTCATGCCCTCGTGCTCGATCGGGTCGCCGACGCGGGTCGCGGTGCCGTGCGCCTCGAAGTAGCCGATGGTGCGCGGGTCGACGTCGGCGTTGCGCCAGGCCGACAGCAGCAGGTCGGCCTGCGAGTCGGAGTCGGGGTTGGTGATGCCCTCGGTGTTGCCGTCGTGGTTGACCGCGCTGCCCTTGATCACCGCGTACACCTGGTCGCCGTCGGCCAGCGCCCGGTCCAGCCGCTTGAGCACCACCGCGCCGGAGCCCTCGCCGAACCCGGTGCCGTCGGCGGCCTCGTCGAACGTGCGGGTGACGCCGTCGGACGACTCGATGCCGATGTTGGAGTGCCGGTGCTTGACCGGCGCGAACACGATCCGCGCGCCACCGACCACGGCCATGTCGCAGTCGTCGAGCAGCAGGGCGTTCTTCGCCAGGTGCACCGCGACGAGGGTGGCCGAGCAGGCGGTGTCCACCACCATGCTGGGTCCGCGCAGGTCCAGGAAGTGCGACAGCCGGTTGGCCAGCATCGCCGGGATGTTGCCGGTGATGGCCTGCTGGCCGACCGACGGGTCGACCCGGCTGATGTAGTCCAGGTACGTGGAGCCGGGGTTGACCGCGAACCCGACGTAGACACCCGTGCGACTGCCGCGCAACCGGTCCAGCGAGTAGCCCGCGTCCTCGAACGCCAGGTACATCGCGCGCAGCACCATCCGGTGGTGCGGGTCGGTCAGCGTGGCCTGCCGCGGGTTCATGCCGAACGCGGCGTGGTCGAAGTGGTCGACGGTGTCGAGGAAGTAGCCGTTGTGGTAGTCGATGTCGGGGTCGGGCACCGGGTCGATGCTCGTGGCCCGCAGGTAGCGGATGTACTCCGAGAGCTTCTCCCGCCGGTCGGCGGGGAACGGCCTGCTGGTGCTCGCGCCGGTGCTGACGACCTGCCAGAAGGCGTCCAGGTCGCGTGCGCCGGGCACGTCCACCGAGAGGCCCACTACTGCGATGTCGGTGTTCATGGTGGTACCCCTCAGTGGATCTTGTTGACGAGTGAGGTCAAGGTCCGGCCGTTGACCTCGTCGAACTCGGTGACGCCCGCCGCGCGCAGGGTCCGGACCGCGCGCACCCACTCCACCGGCGCGGACAGCTGGCGGGCGAGCAGGTCGGGGCCGGTGAACGGCTCGCCGGTGACGCTGGAGACCACGGGGGTCGTCGCGGGCGCGAACGTGAAACCGGCCAGCACCTCGCGGAACGCCGTCTCGGCGGGCTCCATGAGCGGGGTGTGGAACGGTCCGCTGACGTTGATCGGCACGACCCGCGCGCCGGGCAGCGCGCCGATCGCCTTGGCCGCCACCGCGACCTCCGCGCGGTCGCCCGCGATGGTGGTCTGGGTGTCGGCGTTGAGGTTGGCCAGGAAGACGTTCGGCAGGCCGGTCTCTGCCAACGCGCGCCGCACGAACGCCGTGGGCACGCCCTGCACCGCGGACATGCCGCCGCCGCTGATCGCCGACATCAGCTCGGCCCGCCGCTTGACCAGCCGCAGCGCGTCGGCGAGGTCGAGCACGCCGCCCGCGACCAGCGCGTTGTACTCGCCCAGGCTGTGCCCGGCGAAGTAGGCGTACCGGCCGGGGTGCTCGGCCTCGAGCTCCAGCGCCGACAGCGCGTTGACGAAGAACACGGCCGGTTGGGCGTACCGGGTGTCGCGCAGCCGCCGGTCGGGGTCGCGGACGCACAGCTCTTCGATCGAGTACCCGAGGACGTCGTCGGCCAGCGCGGTGGCGTCGGGGTGCCGGGCGAACAGCTCGGCGCCCATGCCCTTGCGCTGGACGCCCTGACCGGGGAAGAGCAGACAGAACACGGCGGATCTCCTATCCGGCTGGGCGGTGTGGGTGGAACGTCTCGACGCGCACGGCCCGATCGCCGGCGCGCAGGCACTCGCGGGTGAACCGGCGGGCGCCCGCGCCGGGCCCGCAGTCGAGGACCCGGTCCACCGACGCGTCCGTGACGGCGTGCCGCACGGCCGGTTCCCAGTCGATCGGCCGCACGAACACCTGGCGCAGGTACTCGTCGACCAGGTCGTCGGCGTGCCGCAGGTCGCGCGCACCGTCGCCCGCGTAGACGGGCAGCTCCAGCCGGTCGGGCGCGGGCGCGGGGCCGACGAAGGCCAGGTCATCGCGGACCAGGGCGGGCACGTCCGCCAGGGCGGGGCTGTGGAACGGGATCGTGTTGGGCAGGAACGCCCAGGAGACGCCGGGGCGGTCGAACGCGTCCGCGTGCGCGGTCCGCAGGGCGAGCAGGTCGGCGGTCGGCCCGCTGACGACGTGCGCGGTGGGCGCGTTGGCCAAGCCGAGCGACACCGCGGCGAAGTCGGCCAGCAGGGCGTGCAGCTCCTCGCGCCGCATCCCGGTCACCGACGCCATCGGGCCGGGCGCGCCACCCCGGCCGCGGCGGCCCCCGACGGCCGGGTCCCGGAACGCCGAATCACGGAACGCCGGGTCACCGAGCGCCGGGTCACCGAACGCCGGGTCACCGAACGCCGGGTCACCGAACGTCGCGTCCCGGGCGGCTCCCCGGTCCGGCGCGATCCCGTGCGCCCGGACCAGGCTGACCACGACGAGCTTCACCGACGTGACGGTCAACGCCAGGAACTCGTCCAACCGGCGCGCCCGCACCCCCGCCACCACCGCGGCTTGCAGGCCGATGCTGTGGCCCAGCGCCGCCACCACGTCGGCGGCCGCGTCCTGCCGCTGGAGCAGGCAGAGCTGGTGCGCGTGCACGCACACCCCGGCCGCGACGGAGTCCAGCGCCGGCGGTTCGACACCGCCGAGCCACTTTTCCAACGGCAGCCCGGCGGGCAGCGCGTCGGGGCCCAGGTAATCGACCGCGTCGTCCAGTGCGCGGTAGACGGCGTGGAAGAACGCGGCGTTCTCCGGCCGGGACCGGAGGTCGCGCAGGCTGGTTATCAGGTGATCGTTGGTCCCACCCAGACCGTCAAACAGCAAAAGAGAGCGCATAGCACCTCGACCTGTTTCGGGCAGCACTGGTCCGACCGGGCGCCGTGCCGGGTCACGGCACCGACCACCTGGTCCGATGTGTTAACGCGGGGTCGCGAAGAAATTAATTCGAAGCGACGTCGGCGACGACCTGATAGGCCACCCCTATGGGGCCGTGATCGGCATTCGCCTTTTTGATGACGGGCCGGCAGCCCGCCTTCGGTGTTCTCCTCGGTCGGTCGTCGTGTTTTCGCGAACGCGGCGTCACGCTAATCGCGAGGACGGTTCACGACAATTGACCGATCGCACCACGGAAGTGGTGGCCGGGCGACGTGGAAAGCGCACTCCGACCAGCGCCGCGGTCCCGGACCTGGGCAATCCGGCGACCCCGGACCCCCGCGTGCCGGGCGACCGCCGCACGAGGCGGGGTACGGGAGCACGTAGCGCGCGCGGCCGGACGGCCCACACCGCGGTGCACCCGGTCGGACGCGACCCTCGGCCGTCCACAGTGGAGTAAATGCGCGATCTTCTACGTCACCCGACCGATGTTTCCGCATCAATGCGGCCTCATCGTGGGTGCATCGCACCGACGCCCGCACAACGACGTGTGCGGCCTCACCGGAAGGTGCACCCCGATGATCACTTCAGCACCCGCCGCTCACGCGGACGAGGCAGGGGCCCGGGCCGAGACCATGGCCCGGTTCCTGCGCGACGTACCCGTCCCCTTCACCCGCGTGCTGTCCCTGTGGGTGGGCTACCGCCTGCGCCGCGACCCACGGCAACCCGACACCCGCCACCACCTCACCCCTCGTCAAGCGCACCTGCTCGGCTTACCCCCGCACGCGGAGGTGACCCGGCGCGAGGGCTACCTGGTCCCCCACCTCGGCGACAGCGGCCCGCGCCTGGCCGCGATCACCGCGCTGGTGCACCAGCGCGGTCTCGAACTGGACGAGCCCGGCCGCGAGGAGCTCGGCCGCGGCTACACGCCGCTCGGCATGCTGGTCACCGGCGCCCGCCGGGCCACCCACTTCGCCACCACCACCCCGGCGCCCGACGACCCCGACTTCGCCGACCCGCTGCCCGACGACCCGGACGACGTGCCCGCGCTGTGGTGCCAGGCCACCCTGCTCAGCGCCGGCAGACCCGTGGCGCTGGTCCGCGAGACCGTCTACCGGGTCGCGTTCACCGGCCGCCGACCACCCGACCTGACGCCCTACCTGACCCCGGCGCCGCCCCGACTGGTGTCCTGATGCGCTCCCGGACCTGCGCGCTCGCCGCGACGACCGTGGCGGCGGGGTCCAGCGGGTACGTGGTCGCGGCGGTGCTCACCGAGGTCGCCGCCGACCACGGGGTCACCACCGCCGCGGCGGGTCAGACGATCACCGCGTTCGCCCTGGCCTACGCGGTCGGCTCGCCGGTGCTGGCGATGCTCACCGCGCGGTTCGAGCGGCGGGCCCTGCTGGTGGCCGCGCTCCTCGTCGCCGCGCTGGGCAACGTCGGTGCGGCGTTCGCACCGACGTTGGACCTGCTGCTGGTGGCGCGCGTGATCACGGCGTGCGGTGCGGCGGTGGCCACCCCGGCGGCCACGGCGGTCGCCGCGCAGCTCAACCCGGACCACAAGGCGAAGGCGATGGCGGTGGTGACCGCCGGGCTGACGGCCGCGACCCTGCTCGGCGTGCCGGCCGGGCGGTTCGTCGCCGACCGGCACGGCTACCGGGCGGCGTTCGTGCTGGTCGCGGTGCTGTGCGTGGTGGCGGCACTGGTGGTGCGGTCCGCCGTGCCGAGGGTGCGCCCCGGCCCGGTGATCGGGTTCCGGCAACGGCTCGCGCCGTTGGCCGACCCGCCCGTGCAGCGGCTGCTCGCCGTGTCGCTGCTGGCGTGCCTGGCCACGTTCAGCGTCTACGGCTACCTCGGCCCGATCACCGGCCACCCGCCCGACGGCGGTCACCTGCTCGCCTACGGCGTGGGCGGGGTGGTGGGCAACGCGGTCGGCGGGCTGGCCGCGGACCGCCACGGGCCGCGAACACCGCTGCTGGTGGCGCTGGGCGGCTGCGCCGCGGTGCTGGTGATGCTGCCCGCCACGGTGGCGGGCCCCAGCGGGTTCGTGGTGATGGCCGCGTGGGGCGCGTTGTTCTGGGCGTTCAACCCGCCCCTGTTCGCGGCGCTGGTCGCGGTGGACCCGGATCGGGCGAACCTCCTGCTCGCCCTGAACGCCTCCGCCATCTACACGGGCATCGCGGCCGCCGGTGTGCTCGGCGGCGCGGTCGACGCCCCGGCCGTCCCCCTCGTGGGCGCCGCCGTCGCCGTCGCGGCCACCGCGATCGCCGCCACGAACCGGGAGAGGAGGCTGGTGACGCGCTGATCGACGCGATCCGGGTTAGGTTGCCCGCATGGCCGGAAAGGTGCCTTCGGTGGAGCTGGAGGTCGGGGACCGCACCGTGCGGATCTCCAACCCGGATCGCGTCTACTTCCCCGCACGCGGGGAGACCAAGCTCGACCTCGCCCGGTACTACCTCTCGGTGGGTGACGGGATCGTGCGCGCGCTGCGGGATCGGCCGTGCATGATGCACCGCTTCCCCTCCGGGGTGACCGGCGAGAAGGTGCACCAGAAGCGGCTGCCGAGCGGGGCGCCGCCGTGGGTGCGGACCGTGCGGGTGCACTTCCCCCGGTACAACCGGCACGCCGACGAGCTGTGCGTGACCGACGTGGCGGACGTGGTGTGGGCGGTGCAGATGTCGACGGTGGAGTTCCACCCGTGGAACTCGCGCAGCGCCGACACCGAGAAGCCGGACGAGTGGCGCATCGACCTCGACCCGATGCCCGACTGCCCGTTCGACCGGGTGCGGCGGGTCGCGCACGTGGCGCACGAGGTGCTGGACGAGTTGGGCGCGGTGGGCTGGCCGAAGACGTCGGGTGGTTCCGGGCTCCACGTCTACGTGCGGATCAAGCCGGAGTGGGGTTTCGCGGACGTGCGGCGGGCGGCGCTGGCGTTCGCCCGCGAGGTGGAGCGGCGCGCGCCCGACGACGTGACCACGGCGTGGTGGCGACGCGACCGCGACCCGCGCAGCCTGTTCGTGGACTACAACCAGAACGCGCGTGACCACACGATCGCCGCGGCGTACTCGGTGCGGGGCGTGCCGGAGGCGACGGTGTCCACGCCCGTGCGGTGGGACGAGATCGACTCGCTGGACCCGCGCGACCTCACCATCGCCACGGTGCCGGCCCGGTTCGCGGAACTGGGCGACCTGCACGCCGGGATCGACGACGCGGTGTTCTCGCTGGAGCCGCTGTTGGCGTGGGCCGACCGCGACGGGGTGGACGTGCCGGAGTGAGCGTCAGCGCAGCACGCGGGGTCGGCGGCGGCCCAGCGCGATGCCGTTCTCGACGTGGCGCAACGCCTCCCGCTCGGCCCAGCCCTCGATGCCGTTGTGCCCCGAGGCGGCGGCCAGCAGCACCGCCATCGCGGTGGTCTCGTCCAGCCAGCCGGCGCCGACCAGTTCGCCGAGCCGGCAGGCGGCGGTGAACACGATGTGCGCGCGTGCGCCCGGCCGGGCTTCGCGGACGCGTTCCGCCTCGCCCTCCACCACGGCCGCGCGGTAGGCGTCGACCCGGCGGGGCGAGGGTCGTTGGGTGGGGATGGGCAGGTGTTCGGGCGGCGGCGGGGTCAGCACGGCGACCAGCCACTCCGGCGCGGGCGCGACCGGCGCGTCCCGCACCACCCGGTAGCGGCCGTGGACCAGGAGGGAGCCGGCGGCGACCACGTACCCGCCGACGCCCCGCGTGTCGACGTGCGGCGCGATCTTGCCGACGCTGTTGCCCAGCGGCACGTCCGGCGCCCGGAAGTAGCGGTGCTCTCCCCCGCTGGTTATCACAGGATTGATCAGGACACTGACTGGTCCTTGCAGGTGGGGACGTTCCTGTGATCGATGGAACGAGTCGGGCGAGCAGGGCGAAACTGAACTACTCACGGAGAGGATGCAGCTAGTGTCGACCGGCAATGCCGTCCTGCGGCTGCGTGCCGACGTGCGCGGCCCTATGGCCGTTCCTCTTATGAGCTGGGACGTGGCCTACTTCGCCGCTAGCGTGGACTGTTGTGATGACAGAGCACCAAGCCCTACTGACTGCGATCGCGAGGTTCGTTGCCGAGGCCTGCGAGCGGCTGCCAGAACTCGCAAGCTTGGCTGATCGCGAGGCGGCGGATGCGATGGCAAGTTGGTCGTGCGCCAACGAGGTCCGCGGTGCAGCCGCCGATGCCGCACGGGCTAACAGGTATCTCGACGAGCAGTCGAGCCGCGGTCGGCGGGGTGCAGCATCCGGTGACGTGGTGGAACGTAGGCCAGCTGGCCGAAAGTTTGATGCGCAGGCACTTCACCGTCTCGGCATCGCCGGGCTGCTTCGCGCTGGGCACCAGTTTGACGCTGACACTCTCGCTAGCGAGGTCGCCGCCTATCTGGCCGGGCCTGCGGAACAGATGTGGCGGCACATCGTCCTGGACATCGACTGGACCGTTCCTGCTCCGATCGAGACAGTCGGGTGGCGGCTGTGGCAACCAGGCAGCGATGATTGGGAGGCACTGCGCCCCGTACCGGTTGCGGCAGACTACGCGGCGAATTCAGTGTGGGATCCATTGCTCACATTCGGTTGGCACGTAGTCTTGTCAATTCCAGACCCCGAAGAGGAGCCCACAAGTGGACACGGAATCTGGTGGCCCTTTCGAAATAAGCCGACTTTCTCCTTGGAGTGGGAGCCGCTACTGCTGCTCAACCTATGGAACGACACACCGGTCAAAGCCGTGGCAGAGTATCTTGTGGAACCAGGTCGCGCCGCCGATCGGGTATACGCTTCGCTGCCGAGCACCTATAGCGTCAACCCGGACGGCACCGATGAAATTGAGATACCACTCCTCGGACCACTCCACGTCGAAGACTCACAAGGTTTTCGTTTCATCCGATTTATAAATGAGCTGCATGCTCGAATGAGGCAGTGGGACACACCTTCGACAAATGCAGAAAAGAAGCGTTTCACCAAAGCACGTGATCGTGTGCGCCGTAGCGCTGTTAAGTTCTTGCAAACCAGTGGCGATGTTTCCCAAGACGGCGATGTCTTCTTTCAGGATGATCGACCGCAGGTTGTATTCGGTTACGTGTCCGCTTTGGAGAACCTCCTCTCAGCCGGCGACGAGGACAAGATCGACCTACGTCGTCGCGCGGCGCAACGGGCAGCCGTACTCGTGGGCAGGAATGACGAACACCGACAGGTGATCTACGATCAAGTTTATCGCGCCTATGGCGTCCGAAATAGCATTGCCCATGGTGACGAACCAAAGGCCGAGATGGTGGACGATGCCGTAAAACACCTGCGCCAAATTCTCCGTCGAGCACTTATCGCCGCCATCGTACTTGGACCGCAACAGGAACTTTCCGCATTGTGCGACGAAGCGCTCCTGTCGCACATAATCCTCCGCGAGAGGGTCCGAATGCCGCTCAGAGAATTCAGCGCTACCGTCCAGGCTGACTGAAGCCGAGTCGTATCAGTCGGATATGACGGGCGCACTCCATCCACGGCGGGCGAGTTCGCGGCGGAGGTCGAGGTTTTCGCCGTGGGCTTGTTCGAGGGCGGCGCGCAGGGCTTGGGTTTCCTCCCGATGTTGTTTCTTAAGGTTGGTGATCTGGCTGGTCAAGGCAAGGACGAGGGTGCTTTCGGCGTCTGGTGGCGGCTGCGGCGGGGCGTGGTGTGGACGGGCTTGGGCACGGAGTTGCTCGATGCGTGGGCGTAGCTCGGGGTGGTTGTAGAGGAACGCGTGGGAGACTCCGGCTTCCCGTTGGACAGCTTGGAAGCTGATCGGCTCGCCGCGTTTGACCAGGGCACGGATGGCCTGCTCCGCGGCGAGGGTCTTGGTTTCCGATTTGGTCTTGGCCGCTGCGGCCAAGGTGGCGACGCGACGTGCTCGGGTGTCGGTCACGACTGGCTCTTTCGGTGGCGGGCGAAGTCGAGAGTGATCGGAACCGGACCACCGGATGGTGCAGCTGCGCCGCAACCGCCTCCCTGTAGAGCTCGTCCGGGGTTGTCGCGCATCTTGGCCAGCAGCTGCGTCAGGGCGGCCTGTTCCGCTTGACGCTGGGCGAGCCAGACGTTGTCATCGGGCATCGGGCGGCCGTGCCGTGCTTCGAACGCGTCCGTGGAGCGCTTGATCAGCCCGGCAGTGTCGGCGAGTTGACGCTCCAGCGAGTTCTGGTGGGTCTCGTCGGTGACGAACACCGAGCAGGTCAGGCAGGCGTTGCCCTTGTCGCAGCTTTGCAGAGGCGGCAGCAGACACCAGCCGTTGGGCAGGAACCGGTCCGCGCGGTCGAACAGGTGCAGACTGTCGTGGTCTTCGCGGGAGAACTGGACACGAGTGCCATCCGCTTTGAACTTCGCGGTGGCCACGAAGACCTGTTCGGCATGTTCCTCACGTTTGGCGATGTAGTGCATCGACATGGTCGGCGTGGCGTGGCCGGCGTAGCGTTGCAGGACCTTGACGGGCAGTCCGAGTTCGGCGAGGCGGGTGAGTCTGGTGTGCCGGAACCGGTGGGTGTGGCTCAGTTCGACCGGTTGTCCTTTGCCGTCCTTGATCTGCACGATCTCACTGAACATCCGCAGGGCGCGGCCGTAGGTGCCCGCGCTGTAGGACTTGGTCCCGCCGAGGTTGCTTCTCCGTTGGGTGAACAGGCGGCGGTTTTCGACGCCGGGATGCCGGTCGCGGAGCCACTGCCGTTGTTCTTCGACGACCGCGACGACTTCCTGGTCGACGAGGATGGTGTCCGGTGCGATGTCGATCTTGCTTTGGGCGTAGCGGAAGCGGGTGACTTTGTTCCCGTCGGTGTCGGCGGGTGGATCCGGAACCGCCGACAGGCAATGGAACTCGCAGAGGCGGATTTCGCTCGAACGGCGGCCGGTGAGGATCTGCAATAGGATCATGCGCATCGCCTGCGGGTCGCCAAACCCTTCGGCCTCTACCTGGGTTCCGTCGCTGCGGGTGATGGTCATGTGCTCGCCGCAGGGCAGGCCGATCAGGGGCAACGCGGCGGAGATCTGCGCGAGGGCGTGGTCGTCGACGTAGTGTTCATCATTGAGGTCGTTCGCCCGGGGCGTGCGGACGGACGCCTGGTGCAGCCAGCCTGCCACGTGTGTTTCGGTGACCTGCAGTAGCGGCGAGGGGCCGAGGACGGCTCGGGCGTCGGCGGGGTTGGCTGCGACGAACGCGAACAGTTCGGCGACGGCCTGCAGGTCGCCGTTGATCTGGCGTGGCCTCACCTTGCCCGTCGGGGGAAGGTCCTGTGGTCGCTCCGCGCGGTTGGTCGGGTCGGCGACCCATCGGCGGAACGACGCGGCGTGTCGCCCGGCTTCGGCCGGGGCGGTGACGACCTCGGTGGCGTCGACGAAGGCGACGCTGAGCCAACGGTCGAAACGCACCAGCAGCCGGGCCTGGCTGATGGTCGCCCAACGTAGGGTGCCAGCCTCCAGGCAGGTACCGAGATGCCATTTCACCGCGGCGCGCAGCCACGGGTGGACGATCCGTCCGGGCCTGATCCGGGCGCTGTGCGGTTCCCTATCGGAGATGGGGATCCGCGGGTCGCAGCGGGGGTGCCATTCGTCCAATTCCCACCAGTGACCCTGGTTGCAGCGTGCGACCAGGGCCAGCCGGGCGATCCGGAACACGGAGTGCAGGCGGCTCCGGGCGGACTCGGGTGGAAGCCGTTTCCATCGGGTGGCGTAGAACCAGCCGAGCAGTGCCTCGGCGGTCTCCCAGCTCATCTCGCGGATCGAGCCGGGGAACGGGTGGTGTTCGCGCATCGCGTGCCGCAGGGCCATCGCGAACTGGTTGATCGGCTGGACCGATGCCGGTGTGCCGTCGACGACTTCCTGCCAGTGCGCCATCCAAGCCAGTTCAGCCGCGATGGTGTCGGGCAGACCCTCGAGGTTGATTACGTGCAGGTGAGCGCCGGGCGGGGAGTGCCAGCCTGGGATGTCGGGGCCGATGACCGGCCCGCGCCAAGCGGGTGGGAGGTCCCGTCGCAGTGTTTCGACCGGGTCGATCCGACCGGCTGGGCGTAGGCGGCGGATGTCGTCATTCACCGTCGGTCACCCGCCAGCCGCCAGTGAAGGACTTCCAGTTCGCGGCGGCGCGCAACGCCTCGTCCTCCAGGACCCAGCCGTAGAGGTTCAGCGTGGTCTGCACGTGCGCGTGACCCAGCCGCCGCGACACCACCCAGTCCGGTGTGCCGGCCAGGAGCAGCGCGGTGGCGTGGCTGTGCCGGAACCAGTGCGGTGTCCAGCCCGGTGCCCCAATCCGCTTGCGGCGCAATGAATTCTGCTTGTCCCGGACCGTGCCCTCACGCAGCGGCGCGAGCAGGGGCGGTCGGTCCAGGTTGACCAGCAGTGGCGAGTCCGCCGTCACCGCGATGCCCCACCCGGAAGCGCGGCAGGCCAACTCGGTCAGGTAGTCGGCGAACAGCCGCTCCAGGTCCGCGCCGACGTAGACCCGTCGCGGACGCATCATCTTCACCCGCGCCTCGTTGGTGTTGTCCTCACGCGGCACGATCTCGACGTAGGGTGTGCCGCCCCGGCCCATGACGAAGTCGTTGATCCTCATGCCCAGCGCTTCGCCGAGTCGGCAGCCCGTCTCTGCCAAGAGCGCGAACAGCAGCCGGTCGCGGAGGTTGCCCACCCACGTCCCGCCCGTCCGGTCGAACCGTGCGCAGCCGTCCACGATGGCCTGCATCTGCTGCGGCAGCAGCACCGGTGGGCGGTCACGGCCGCGGTGCCGCCGCACCCGCACCAGGGACGAGGACCGAGGCGCGGAACGGGCGTCGAGGTGCGCCAACAGGCCCTGCGCGGGCCTGCGACGCGGAATCCCCCGCAGCAACCTGGAAGCCACCGGAACCTCGGAGACCGCCTCCTGCCACCGATAGAACGAGATCAGCGCAGCCAACCGCGCCTCCAGCGTCTCCGGCGATGGCTGAGCTTCCGGAGGCACCAACGTGTGCTCGACCGTGCGACCGTTGCGCAGCCACGACAGGAACCCCGTCACCGCAGGAACCCCGACCTCACGCCACTGCCCGGCCTCGCCTCGTTGCTCCAGGAACGTCCACCACTGGGACAACGCCGTCGAATACGCGCGCACCGTGTTCGGCGACCACTCGCCGCGATGCGACTCCAGCCACTCCTCGACCGGCGCCACCGTCCGATAGCAGGCGTCGATCACCGTCCACGTCCGCCGACCCGATGAGGGCCGTACCGCCAAAGCATGAGCCACGTCGCCGTCCCACCTCGTTGATGAAGATCCACTGTAGGAACGCATCAACGACCGGACCTCGACAGAAACGCCACAACCGCCCTGATCCACCCGACCGTGTGACCACCGGCGGCGGCACAATCCTTCAGCCGACTTGGTCGGAAGACCGACCACCTCCGACCTCGTCATCGGGAACGCCGGTGATCCACCGAGGCCGCCGCTTGCCGTAGGCGATGCCATCCCTGATGGTGCGCTCCACTTCGCGGGCCGTGTAGCCGTCCGTCCCGACATGCCGGGCCGAGGCGTCCAGCAGCACGTGCCAAGCCTCGCCTTCATCCAATTCGTCAGCACCGACCAGCCGCCCGAGTGTCCAGGCGGCCTTGAACAAGGTGTCGTGCCGGGCGCCGGTGCGAGCTGCCGCCACCTCGTGCGCCTCGCCCTCCACAATCGCCCGGACGTAGGCGGTCGCACGGCGTCGCGACAGCCGCATCGGCGGCGCCGGCTCGACCAAAGGCCGGGGCGCGAGCGCCTCCGCGAGCCAGGCGGGCAGCTCGACGACCGGAACCCGGCGGATCACCCGATAGACGCCCTCGACTCGCCTCGAACCAGCACCGACGACGTAGCCACCGTGGGCTCGGGTATCGACGCGCCATCCCAGTCTGGCTGCTGTGTTGCGCAGCTCGATCCCTTGGGACGCAAGGAAGTAGAGGTGGCGACCGCGAGGGGTGGCCACGGTGTAGGTGTCGACCGGTACCTGTTCGCCAGCCTCGGCCGCGAGCATCGCGAGCACATCCAGCCCATGCCTGGCCCCGGCGAATCGCTCAGGTGGCGCGTCCCCTCGCGCGCCATCCAGGTCGACCACCACCAAGCCGGACCTGCCGACCGCGATGCCGACATTTCTCCTCGGATGCCCCGCCCACCACCGGAGGATCTGGCCACGCTCGGTCGTCGCCCGCGACTCCCACTCACGAACCACCGGCGTCTTGCCTCCCGGCACCACCGGAAACACGTACCACCCACGCCCGGCAGCAGCCAACGCCGCCTCGACAAGCCGCTCGCGCCTCATCACGGCCCCACCCGATCCGACCCGGACGCTGCAGCTCGTTGAATCACACCCTCGGATAGCACTGATTCAACGAGCTGGAACACAGGCCGACATCCCTCGTCACAGACAGGGATGAGACCGCTTGAACACCCGTTGATAACGCTGGGTGTGGCCACCGTGTAGGTGTCGCGCGGGTCTTCCTCGCCGTGCTGCCAGGCGCGGCGGGCGAACGCCTCGCGGCCGTGCGGCACGTCCAGGTCGACCACCAGCAACTCGGCGGCACCGCACGAGATGCCGACGTTGTAGGCGCGGCGCGACCACCAGTGCCTGATCCGGTCGCGGTCGAGGGTCGCCTCGTCGTCCCAGCCGCGCAGCGCGGGCACCTTCCCGTGCGGGCGCAACGGCACCACGGGCCAGCCTCGCGCGGCGGCGGCCAACGCCGCCCGGTACCTGGTCATGGTCGTTCCCCCTAGTGTCGGGCAACGGGGGAAGCGCCGCCGATCTCCAGTGTGCCGGGGTCGGGACCGCCGGTACAGGGCCACCAGGACGCCGTGCACGGCTTCGCCGGCTCCCGCGTCCTCGGCCTGGTCCACCCGTGTCGGGCACGAACCGGGAGCTGGTCGGCGGGGGCGGTGACTCACCGGTGCTCGCGGAGGTGCGTGCCGCCCAGGGCGATTGAGGTCAGGGACCGCCCGGTCGGCCGGTGAGGTTGCCGTGCGCCGATCCGAAAACGCGTTCATCCCTTCGGGTAGTGATAATAGGGGTCCGCTGCCGATAACATCGGCTCAGGGGGCCGCGGATGAAATGCATCGAGGTTCGTCATGGGAGACGGTGACCTCATCGAAAGATTTGCGCGCCGCCTGCGGTTGTTCGATTCCAACGCCGATGGCATCGTGCGGCGGCGGGACGTCGTGGCCGCGGCCGAACGGCTGGTCCGGGCGTTCCGGGTCGACCAGCAGTCGATCGGGGCCGAACGGATCCGCACCGCTTACGAGATGCTGTCGTTGGCACTGCTCGCGGACTTCGGCGACCTGGCCCGTGACGAGGTCGCGGTGCCCGGGTTCACCACCGCGCTGGCCGCCGACCCCGCCCGGATGGCCGGCCTGGGCCGTCGGATCGCCCGCACCGACGCGCTGGCCGTGCGCGAATGCCTCGCCGCCATCGGCGACGCGGTGAAGGCCGAACACGTCGCCGAGGTGATCTTGGTGCTCGGCGCGCACCCGGGTCATCGGCAGGTGATCCAACAAGCGCTCGAAAATGACGGCGCGTTGATCCGGCTGACCGCCGCGATCAACCCGTTCGCCGATTATTTCACCGGATCCGGTTATCCCGACCTCTACGGGCGCCCCTGAGGCAGCGGGCCCGGCGGAATGGCCGGCCGGTACGACGCGCCGCCAGGGCGACGTGACGGGGTCCGCGGCACCTGAGCCCCGGCTTCGCGATCTTCAGCGGGCACGCGCGAACCCGGTTCCGCTGTCGGACCCGGATGGCAGGATTTCCGCGTGACCGTTCCCGCCGTCCTGCGCACGCTGGCCCGTCTCAGCGCGGCCGAGCAGCCGCAGCGGGTGCAGCTCGACCTGACCAAGACCGCCGGGCTGGTGTGGCTCGGCTCGGACGAGGCCGGCTGGCGGGCCCTCACCCAGGCCGGGGAACTGCCGTCCTGGACACCGGTGCCGTGGACCGCGCGACCCGACCAGCAGGCGACCGTCGACCGGTTGGCCTCGTTCGACGCGTTGCACCAGGAGGACCGGCTGCTGCGGCTCGGTTGGGCGTTCCTGTGCGGACCGGCGACGGTGAACGGCCAGCGCAGGCGGGTCTGCCTGCCGCTGGTGTCGCGGCCGGTCCGGCTGCACCCGGCGGGGCGGCGCGCCTACGTGTTCCACGTCGCCGGCGACGTGGGGCTGTTCCCGCTGCTGGCCGACTGGTCCAAGGCGGCGGAGTTGGAGACGCGGCTGGCCAAGGGCAAGGAGTGGATCGAGGCGACGTTGGCCGCCGGCGGGTTCTCCGACGTCCCGGTGCTCGGGCCCGGGCACGACCCGCGCGAGCTGATCGGCGGCGACCGGCTGGTGGTGGTGGCCGGTGCCGGGCTGCACGCGGGTGAGCCGGTGGTCAGCACCGAGCGCGGCGCGGCGCTCTACACGTGGGCGCGCCGCAGCGGCGTCGAGGCGACCGCGTTGGCCGGGCTGTACTCGTCGGCCGAGGACCCGCCCGTCGACGTCGACGGGGTGGTGGACGGCGCGTTGCCGTTGAGCCCGAGCCAGCGCGCGGCCCTGCTGAACGCCCGCGTCGCACCGGTGACCGTGATCGGCGGGCCGCCGGGCAGCGGCAAGACGCACACCCTGGCCGCGATCGCGCTGGACGCGGTGGCGGCGGGTCGGTCCGTGCTGCTGGCCAGCCGCACCCGCAACGCCGCCGACGTGCTCGGTGAGGCGCTGCGGCGGGCCGGCGGGCCGGTGCCGGTCCTGTTCGGCGACTCCGAGCTGCGGCAGGAGATGGCGCGGGAGCTGAGCACGGGGCTCGCCGCCACCACCGGGAAGGGCGAGCTGGACCAGCTCGACCGGTCCCGGAAGGGGGCCGTCGCGGCGGTGGCGCGGATCGAGGGCGCGGTCGGGGCGGCGCTGCGGGACGAGGAGCTGGCCGAGGCGGCGTTGCGGTTGCAGGCGCTCATGCCGGCGCACCGGTCGGTCGCGCCGCGGGCGTTCGAGGAGGGTGCGGACTTCGACCGGCTGGACGAGCTGCTGCGACCCCGGCACGGGCTGTTCGGCGGGCTGCGGACGCGGTGGGCGGTCCGGTCGGCGCGGCGGCTCGCGGGTGCGGGCGACGAGGTGGGCGTGGCGGACCTGGAGGCGGCGGTGCGGGCCGCCGAGCAGTCCGCCGCGCAGGTCCGGGTCGCCGCGAACGGCGGCACGTCGTTGGCGGCGTTGCGGGTGTTGTTGGCCGAGGAGGACGCGCGCGGCCACACCGCGATCGCGGCGTGGCTGGCCACCCTGGCGGTGAGCCGTCGTGGCGCCGGGCCGAGGCGCGCGGTGGCGGCGCTGGCCACGGCGTTGCGGTCGGGTCGGGCGGCGCGGCGGCGGGCGTTGGCCGACGTCTCGACCGAGCACCTGGTCCAGGCCCTGCCGCTGTGGGTCGGGACGCTGGCCGACGTGGAGGACATCCTGCCCGCCGTGCCGGGCATGTTCGACCTGGTCGTGATCGACGAGGCGAGCCACGTCGACCAGCCGCTGGCGGCGCCCGCTCTGGTGCGCGGCAGGCGGGCGGTGATCGGTGGCGACCCGCGCCAGCTGCGGCACGTGTCGTTCGTCGGCGACCAGGCCGTGCGCGAGGCGTTGACCGCGGAGGGCACGGAGTCGTTGGCCGACCGGCTGGACGTGCCGAAGGTCAGCCTGTTCGACGCGGGCGCGGCGGCGTCCGGGGTGCACTGGCTCACCGAGCACCACCGCTGCGCGCCGCACCTGATCGGGTTCGCCGCGACCCGGTTCTACGAAGGCCGGATCGCGCTGCTGACCACGCACCCGGCCATCGCGGACGTGGACTGCATCGACGTCGAGGAGGTCGACGGGGTCCGTGACGACAAGGGCGTCAACGAGGTCGAGGTGGACGCCGTGCTCGCGCACCTGCGCCGTCGGATCGCCGCCGGTGTCCGCTCGATCGGGGTGATCACACCGTTCCGGGCGCAGGCGGACGCGTTGGAACAGGCCCTGCTCGACCGGCTGAGCCTGGACGAGATCACCACGGGCGGGGTGCGCGTCGGCACCGTGCACGGCGTCCAGGGCTCGGAGTTCGACGAGGTCGTGATCAGCCTGGCGTTGACCGACGCCGACCGGCCGGCCGCCTGGCGGTTCGCCAACGACCCGAACCTGCTGGCCGTGCTGACCACGCGGGCGCGGCGGCTGGTGCACGTGATCACGTCGGCCGAGGCACCGGTCGGCCTCGTCGGGGACTACCTGCGGCACGCGGAGACCCCGCCGACGGAGACCGAGGGCGTGGCGCCGTCCGACGAGTGGACCACGCGGTTGGCGGCGGAGTTGACGAACCTCGGCCTGACCACCCGCACCGGCTACCCGGTGGGTCAGTGGCGGGTGGACCTGGTGGTGGGTGAACGGCGGTCGGCGGTCGCCCTGGACACCCGACCGCACCCGGACGGCGCGGCGGCGCACCTGGCCCGGTGGCGTGCCCTGCGCGGCGCGGGCTGGCGGGTGCACGACGCGTTCCCCAGCCGCTTCGCCCACGACCCGGCGCGCGCGGCGGTGGAATTGGCACAGGAACTGGCACCCGAGGCCGCCCGCACCCCCTGACCGCAGGGCTCAAGCCCGCTCGCGCTCCTTGACCGTGGGGCGCAGGCCCGCTGGCACTTCCCGACCATGGGGTTCAGATTCGCCCGCACTTCGCGACCGTCGCGCTCAAACCGCCCGCACTCCCAGACCCCGGGGCTCAAGCCGCCCGCGCCTTCCGACCGCGGGGCTCAGGCCAGCCGGCGCAGCCAGTCCAAGGCGGACGGAGCGGACGTGATGATCGAGATGTGGCCGTCGTCCGGTGATCGGCGCAGTTCGGCCGCGGGGCAGCGGTGCGCCAGCCACTCGGCGTGCGAGTCGGGCACCACGCGGTCGCGGCCGCCGTGCAGGAGCAGCACCGGCACGGTCACATCGCCGGGATCGAAGCCCCACGGGGCGACGTAGGCCAGGTCGTCGTCGATCAACGCGGCCGGTCCGGCCTGCACGGCCGGGCCGACGACGTCGGTGAACCAGGACCAATCACCGGTGAGGGCGGCGAAGTCGGCCTCGGTGAACTCCGGGTCGTACTCGACGCCCGACGCCTCGAACCGCTCCTTCACCTCCCGTCCGGCCGCGGCCGCGCGCAACGACGCCGCCCCGGACGCCGCCATCCCGACGAACCAGTCGAGCCCGTCCGCGTCGTACGGCGCGAGCCCGGCCACGCTGACCACGCCCGACACCCGTTGGGGCAGCAAAGCGCCGCAGGCGAGGGCGTGCGGGCCGCCGCCGGAGTGCCCGAGCACCGCGAACCGGTCGATGCCCAGCGCGTCGGCGACGGCGGCCGTGAGGGTGGCGGCCGAGGCGACGTCACGGCCGGGGTCCGGCGTCGACCCGCCGTAGCCGGGGCGGTCGTAGGACACCCAGCGGAGGCCGAGCCGTTGCGCGGCGGGGAACAGCGGTGCCGGTGGCGCGCCGATGTTCGGCGTGCCGTGGTGCCAGAACACGGCCAGGTCGCCCGTGCCGGAGTCGTACGCGTGCAGCGTGCGGCCGTCGTCCAGCCGGATGTCGATCTCCGTGACCACGGGCGGAGGGTAACAGCGGACGATCACCGGTTCGCTGCGCGGCGTCAGCCCGGCTGGCACGACACGTGACCGAAATGGTGGTTTGACACGTTCGCACAGCGGTTACCTGGTGCGTGCGCCTTGAGCAGACAGGGTGCCGGAGGAGCGTGCCGTGAACATGGTGGACCTGCCTGACGACGGGCTCGACTCGACGCTGGGCGGCGTCCGAACACCCGACGACGTCGCCGCCCTGGTGGGGCAAGTCGCCTACGAGGTGGACGAGCAGCGCGTCGCCGACCTCGTGCTGATCGCCGCGGAACTGGTGGGCAACGCGCGTCGGCACGCCGAAGGGCCGTGGCGGATGCGCCTGCTGCGGGTGGACGAGCGGCACGTCGTGCGGGTCGAGGTGGAGGACCACAGCCCCAGCCTGCTGCCCGTGCTGGGCAGATCGGACGACCCGGCCGCGGGCGGCGGGCTGCTGCTGATCAACCGGCTGTCGGTGCGCTGGGGGTTCGACCACCACGAGGACCGGAAGGTGGTGTGGGCGGAGGTGCCCACGCGGTGACGCGGCGGGGTGCGGGGTCCGCGGCGCGTGCGGACCCCGCACCACCGATCAGCGGCCAACCTCCTCCAACACCCAGGAGGAGACCGCCGAGTAGTAGTCGCGCGCGTTCGGCGCGAGGTTGATCGAGTGGCCGTAGCCGGGCAGCGCGTGGGCGCGCAGCCGACCCCGGAAGTACGGCGCCTCGGCCGCGCGCAGCGTCTCCGAGGTCGAACAGTCGGTGGCGAGCAGGCCGCACACCGCCGCGTCCCGGGAACCGACGGCGGTCATCACCGGCACGTCGATCAGCAGGCTGTACGGCAGCAGCACGGCCACACCGAGCCCGTCGGCGGCCTCCGTCGGCGAGAAGACGTCCTTGGTGGACTCTTCCAGCGCCATCACCTCCGGCACGAGCGATCCCGGCGCGTGGAAGCTCGCGTACCGGGTGCCGGGCGCGGTGGTCAGGTAGCCGAGCGGGTGGAGCAGGCCGAACTTCGGGTCGAGGTTGGCCGGGCGGAAGTTCGCGAACGCCGCCGCCACGCCGACCGGGTTCACCCGGTGCGTCATGCCGGTCAGCAGCACGCCGTCCACGTCCCGGTAGGTGGCCGCCTCCACCACGCTGATCGCCGAACCGAGTGAGTGGCCGCCGATGACGACCCGGCCGAACCGCGGCCCGTACGCGCCGGACCGCAGGCCTTGCACGACCTGGTGCATGGCGTCGGCCTGCACGAACGCCGTCAGCGTCACGGCCAGGGGTCGCGAGCTGCGCCCGGTACCGAGCCGGTCGACGGCGAAGGTGGCGAAGCCGGCCGCGTTCTGCGCGGCGCGGAAGGAGTGCTTGCCGTCGGGGAAGTCCCAGTAGGAGCTGTTGTAGGTGGAGCCGGGCACGAGCAGCTGGACGGTGGCGGCGCCGGCCGGGACGCACAGGGTGCCGTGCACGACCTGCCGGTGACCGAGGACGGTCACCGGTGCGTCCACGTCACGGCACGTGGTGGCAGCCGAGGCGGTCGCGGACGTCAGCGAGGACGCCAGCACGAGCGCCACCAGGCCGGCGGCGAGTGTGTACCGCAAGGGAAGAGGACCTCCATCGTCATCGGAACGGATCAGCGGGAGTGGGCGGTCATCGGCAGCCGGTCGGGGTACAGCAGGCCGATCACCTTGGGGCGCACCGGTTGGCCCGGCACGGGCACGAGCCGCCACCGGGCGACGAGGGTGGCCGCGACGATCGCGATCTCGATGTGCGCGAACGCGTGTCCCGGGCAGTGGTGCAGGCCGCCCGCGAACGGCACGTAGGCGCCCTTGGGCAGGGCGGCGGCGCGTTCGGGCAGCCACCGGTCGGGGTCGAAGCGCGTCGGCTCGTCGTAGTAGCGCGGGTCGTGGTGCAGCGCGTGCGGGCTGAAGCCGACCTCGGCGCCGGCGGGTAATCGCACGCCGCCCAACGACACCGGCGCGTTCGTGCGCCGGAGCATGATCCACAGCGGGTAGCGGCGGAGCACCTCGCTGATCACGCGGTCCAGGTACGGCAGCCGGCGCAGGTCGTCGATCGTCGCGGCACGGCCGTCGAGCACGTCGTCCACCTCGGCCTGCACCCGCCCCCGCACCTCCGGGTTGCGGGCCAGCTCGTGGAACAGCCAGGCCAGCGCGATCCCGGTGGTCTCGGTGCCCGCGGTGAGCAGGGTCACGACCTCGTCGCGCACCTGCTGCCGGTCCATGGCCGCGCCGGTGTCCTCGTCGCGCGCGTTCAGCAGCACCGACAGCAGGTCGTCCCGGTCGCCGCGGGTGGAGTCGACCACGTCGTCGACGACCCGGTGCACGTGCGCGATGGCCCGGTCGAAGCGGCGGTTCGCCGGGATCGGCAACCTCTCCACCACCGCGGGCGACAGCGCGCGGACCACCCCGAGCCGGATCAACGTCGGCGTGTGCGCCCGGATCTCCGCGCTGACCGCCGGCCCGAAGTCGGCGGAGAACAGCGTGCGGCCGACCACGGAGATCGCCAGGTCCTGCATCACGCGGTCGAGTTGCAGGATTTGTCCATCCCGCCAGGAATTCGCCAGGTCGGCGGCCAGTGCGGTCATCGTCTCCGAATACCGGGCGAGGGGTCGGCGGTGGAACGCCGGCTGGATCATCCGGCGTTGCCTGCGGTAGATATCGCCGTTGGTGCTGACCAGGCCGTTCCCGAACGCGCGCCGGAGTTTGTCGACGAAGATGCCCTTGTCGAACTTGTCCGTCTCGCCGGTGAGCACCTGGTGGGTCAATTCGGCGTTCGTGACGAAGTGCAGCGGGAGTCGCCCCAGGTAGACGCGCACGACGGGGCCGTGCAGCCGCAGGTCGGCGGTGAACTCGAGCCTTTGTCGCAGCATGGCGGCGGTGTGCCCGAGGCCGGGTAATCGGCCGGGAACCGTGGACGCCTCGGGTTTCGGGGTGTTGCTGGTATTCGGACTGGCGGTCATCGGATGCCGCTCCCTGGTTCCAGCAAGTGATTGACGGCGTGCACTCTATGCGCCGTTCGGAGTCCGGCGGGATCGCGCATTAGAGTTAAGTTGTTGGATCCGCTGGTGCGTGCGGCACGCAGGCGGTTGGATGTCATGGTCCGCCCGTCCCCACCGAAGCGCGAAAGCCCTGGAGTGCGCCATGAGTGACCTGGACTGGGTCCCCGAAGGCATCGACGTCACGGTGCCGAGCGTCGCCAGGACCTACGACTACCTGCTCGGCGGAGCGCACAACCTCGCCGTGGACCGGGCGATGGGCGACCAGATGCTGAGCGTCCTGCCCGGCGCGCGCGACCTGGTCCGGCTGAACCGGGCCTTCCTCCGCCGCGCGGTCACCCACCTCGCCGAACGGGGGGTGCGGCAGTTCCTCGACATCGGCTCCGGCATCCCGACCGTGGGCAACGTGCACGAGATCGCGCAGGAGGTGGCGCCGGACTGCCGGGTGGTCTACGTCGACAAGGACCCGGTGGCGGTCGCACACGGCCGCCTGCTGCTGGCCGACGACCCGAACACCACGGCGGTGCAGGCGGACCTGCGCGACCCGCAGGACGTGCTGCGCCGGCCCGAGGTGACCGGCATGCTGGACCTCGACGAGCCCGTCGCGCTGCTGTTGTTGCTGGTGGTGCACTTCATCAGGCCTGAGGAGCAGCCGGTCGAGCTGCTCGGCCGGTACCGCGACCGGCTGGCGCCGGGCAGCTTCATGGTGATCTCGCACGCCACCGCCGACGATCGCGCGGAGACCATGCGGCGGGCCGCGGACACCGTGCGCGAGAGCAAGTCGAAGGACAACCTGGTGTACCGCACGCACGCCGAGGTGACGGCGTTGTTCGACGGCTACGAGCTGATCGAGCCCGGTGTGGTCGGGCACGCGCTGTGGCGGCCCGGCGGCGCGGGCGACATCGCCGACCGGGCCGAGGACAACACACAGGTGTGGGCCGGTGTCGGCCGCAAGCCCGACCGCGAGTCGGTGGCCGGAGGCCGTTGATGACCGCTGCGCTCCCCCAGGACGCGGACGGCCTGCGCGCCCGTACCAAGCTCGCGAAGAAGTGGGCCTACCTGCTCAGCTCCCGCACGTTCATCCCGCTGACCACCCTCGAACTCGAACGGCAACTGCTCGGGTTGGTCGAGCGGCTGTGCGCCGGGGTGTCCACCGAGTCGCTGGCCCAGCGCGCCGGTCGGGAGGTCGGCGACTCGCTGGTCGCGCTGAACTGCACCACGGCCGAGGCGCTCCAGGTGTCGGTGGAGGTCGTGAGCAGGGGCCTGCTCGCCATGCCCGGGCTCGCCCCGCCGGACAAGCTGCGCGAACGCGTGGTGGACGTCATCGCCTCGCTCTCCGCCGGGTTCGTCGACAAGGTGCGCACGTCCGTGCTGACCCAGCAGGAGCACCTGGGGCGCTCGCTGTACAAGGCGATGCGCGAGGCGCAGGTGGAGTTGCAGTACAGCGAGGCGAGGTTCGAGCTGCTGGAGCACCACCTGTCCACCGGCATCGCGACCGCCGACCCGGACGGCACCCTGGTGCGGTCCAACGCCGCGCTGGCCCGGATCGTGGACCGGCCGCCCGCCGAGCTGACCGGGATGTCGCTGTTCGCGCTGGCGCACCCGGACGAGCGGACCGCGTTGCGGGCCGAGTTCGCGGAGCTGGCCGAGGTCGGCACGACGTCGACGACCCAGCCGCGCCGGCTGCTGCGCGCCGACGGCGAGCTGGCGTGGGTGACGCTCACGCTGTCGCCGCTGCGCCGGACCGAGGGCCGGGCACAGGTGATCGTGCTCGCCGAGGACGCCACCGACGTCAACCTGTTGCAGGGTCAGCTCAACCACCAGGCGCTGCACGACGTGCTGACCAGGCTGCCGAACCGGCAGTACTTCTCCAGCCGGTTGGAGCACGCGCTGCGGTCGGCCGACCCCGGCGCCGGGGTCAGCGTGTTCCACCTCGACCTCGACGGCTTCTCCCGGATCACCGGCGGTCTCGGCCGCGAGGTCGGCGACCACGTGCTCAAGGTCGTCGCCGGTCGGCTGGCGGCGGTGGTGGCCGAGGAGAACGCGATGGTCTCCCGGTTCGGGTACGACGAGTTCGCGATCCTGGTGGAGAACACGCCGGCCACGCCCGACGTGGTGACGATGGTCCGGCGGATCAACGACCTGCTGTCCGCGCCGTTCCACTCCGACGGCCACCGGGTCGCGGTGTCGGCGACGATCGGCGTGGTGCACCGGCCGCCGCGCGACTCCGCGCCGGCGGACCTGCTCGACTCGGCCGACCTGACGTTGCGGCGCGCCAAGCACAACGGGCGCCGGCAGTGGGAGCTGTCCGACCGGGCGCAGGACGGCCGCGACCGGCGCACGTTCAGCCTGGCCGCGACCATGCCCGGCGCGTGGGAGAACGGCGAGATCCAGGTGCTGTACCGACCGGTGGTGCGGTTGGCGGACGACTGGGTGGAGTCGGCCGAGGCGGTGTTGCGGTGGGACCACCCGAGGTTGGGCGCCCTGCCGCACGAGCAGTGCCTGGCCCTGGCCGAGGACACCGGGTTGATCGTGCCGCTGGGCACGTGGGCGCTGCGGGTGGCGTGCGAGCAGGCCCGGTCGTGGCGCCGGGAGCTGCACCGCGACCTGCCGGTGCGGTGGGCGTTGACGCCGAGCCAGGCCGCGGACCCGGACCTGCAGGGCGTGGTGCGCGACGTGCTGGCCGACACGGGGCTGCCTGCGCCGTCGCTGCGGCTGGGCGCGCCCGCGCAGGCGTTGTTCGGCGACCGCGGTGAGGCGGCCGACAACCTGCGCTACCTGGCCGAGGAGGAAGTGGGCGTCGAGCTGGAGGACTTCACCGCCGCGCCCGACGACCTGGTGCGCCTGCTGGACGGGGTGCCGGTGCGGGCGGTCCGGGTGGCGCAGTCGCCCGCCGCGAGGCCGGGTTCGGCGGTGGCGCGGGCGCTGGCCGGTGTGCTGGAGGTGGTGCGTGACGCCGGGATCGGGTTGACCGCCGCCGGCGTCACGACACCCGAGCAAGCCCGGTGGTGGCGGGAGGTGGGTGCGGACACCGCGTCCGGTCCCCTGTTCGCTCCCGCCGGTCCACCGGACGCGATCACCCGATAGCGCAAGTCAACGCAGGCGCTGTCGGGGAGCCGGTGGCCAGGTACCCGAACGTGGTGCTCTGGCCGGGCTTGACGGCCGCGTTCCACGACAGGTTCCTCGCCGTCGCGGTCGTGCCGTCGGTGGTGATGGTCGCGCCCCAGGCGTGCCGCACGGCCTGCCCGGAGGCGAGCGGCCAGCTCACCCGCCAGCCCGCGGACGGCGAGTTCTCCTGGTGCCGCAGGGTGATCTCGACGTGGTGCCCGGTGCCCCACTGCGCGACCACGCGCATGGTCGCCGTGCACTCGCCCTGGGTCGTCTTGAAGTCCGGCAGCTCGTCGAGCGTGACGACGCCGGCGTGGTCGTAGACGCGTTGGACGAAGTCGCGCGGGTTGACCACGCCGTCCTGGATGAACGAGCCCGACCACGTGACGAACCAGGACCAGCGGGCCTCGTAGGCGCGGAGGAGGTCGGGGTCCGGGATGGAGCCGACCTCGCCCAGCGCCACCAGCTTCTTGTCCCCGCCCAGCTCGACCAGCCGCTCGTACGGGCCGATCACCGGGCCGTGGTCGCCCTGCGGCGGGTAGGAGTCCATGCTCACCACGTCGACCACGTCGGCGCCGGGGTACCAGTCGGGCGAGACGGAGTTCCACACCCAGATCAGGTTGTGCAGCCCGTGGTGGCCGACCAGCCGGTCGTGCAGGATCCGCCACAGCTGCTTGGTGGGCTCCGGTCCCTTGGCGCCCCACCAGAACCAGCCGCCCTCGGCCTCGTGCAGCGGCCGCCACAGCACCGGCACCTTGGCGTCGGCCAGGCGCTTGAGCTGCACCGCGATCGCGTCCACGTCCCGGATCAGGAGCCGGTAGTCGGTCGAGGTGGGGTCGGCCAGGGCGGCGGCCACGTCGAAGGTGGTCGCGTCGGTGTAGAAGCCGCGCCACCACTCCTTGCCGGGCTGGTCGATCAGGCCGGACGGCGCGTTCCAGTGCCAGGCCAGCGTCACGATGCCGCCGCGCCGGTCGTAGGCGAGGGCGTGGTCGACGTCCTGGCCCACGGTGCCGCGCTCGACCCGGCTGGGTGAGTAGTCCATGAGGTCGTAGCCGCCGACGGCGGGCGCCTCGCCGATGTTCTGCTCGACCCAGTCGATGCTCGCCTGGTCCTGCTGGCCGGACAGGATCGTCTCGCCGTAGTTCTGTGCCAGGTAGCGCATCAGCCCCTTGGCCTCGGCGGTCGCGGCCGGGTCGGTGAGCGCGCCGGTGACCTGGTGCGGGCCGCGCGGCGCGCTGGGCGTCACCTTGATCGCGTCGATCAGGTACCAGCCCCAGTTGTTGGTGATGGTGACCGTGTTGTCGCCCTCGACCAGCAGCACCTTGCCCGCGGCGATCGACGTGAACGTCGGGTGCTCGGGGAACCGCACGTCGCCCAGGCCGCTGCCGTTGAGCGACAGCGACGCGGTCTTCGGGCCGTACGGCGTGGCGTAGTAGATCGACAGGTCGTGCAGCCCGCCGGGGCTGTCCGGGATGGTGATGGTGACGCTGTCCGTGCCGGTGTCGAAGCCGGCCACGTAGCCGCGGCCGGAGAAGCCGGCCACGCCGGACTCGACCACGGTGCCGTTCAGCTCGCCGTCCTCGGCTTCGTGCACGCCCGGCGCGGACGGGGCGCTCGGCGCGACGCCGATCGCGTCGATCAGGTACCAGCCCCAGCTCGTGGTGAAGGTGACCGTGTTGTCGCCCTCGACCAGCAGCAGCTTCGCGCCGGTGGCCTCGGTGAAGCCCGCGCTCTCGGCGAGCGCCACCTCGCCGACCGGGCTGCCGTTGAGCGACACCGCGGTGTGCTTGGGCCCGTTGGGCGCGGCGTAGCGGACGGTGAGGTCGTGCAGCCCGCCGGGGCTGTCCTGGATCGTGACGGTGACGTGGTCGGCGGCTTCGTCGAAACCGCCGACGTAGCCTGCGCCGGAGAAGCCCTCGACGGTCGTCTCGACCACGACGCCGGACAGCACGCCGTCCTCGGCCTCGATCCACTCGCCCGGCGCGGCGGCGACCGCGGGTGGGGCGAGGCTCAGCACGAGCAGCGAGACGAGCAGCAACAACCTCACGTCGTTTGTCCCTTCACCGCCGTTGGCTGGGGCACGGGCTCCGATGCCGTTCTGGGAGCGCTCCCAGAAGCATAGGGCCGCAAACGCCCACGACCAAGGTTTCCGAACTTGTGCATGAACCAGACAAAAGTCAGGTCAGAATCAGCGAAAGTTATGGACTAGACCACTGTCCCCCACCTACCGTTCATCACGTTCGCCATCCCCGTGACCGCACCCGACTCCCCTGCCCGCCACCGCGTGCGGACCCTGCAACCGTGCGACGACGACGTCGGACAACGCGTGGTCGTCCCTGCCCTCCTGGAGCATGGATCATGAGATGGACAGCGCGCCGGACGCGCAACCCCGCACTCGGCCTCCTGGCCGCCACCCTGCTGATCACCGGACCGGGACTCGCGACGGCGGATCCCAAGAGCGACGCCGTGCCACCGCAAGAGCCCGGCGTGACGCTGCGGGTCTTCGACATCCAGGTGTCCCTGGACCGGCTCTGCACCCTCAAGCCCGCCCAGACGCCCAACGTCGACAAGCTCATGCCCACCGTCGACTGGGCGTCGACGACCGACTTCGGGTTCGCCGACCGCTTCGTCGCCCAGGTCACCGGCAACATCAACGTCACCCAGGCGGGCAGCTACGCGTTCCGGCTGCTCAGCGACGACGGCTCGCGGTTGTCCATCGACGGCGCCGTGGTGGTCGACCACGACGGTCTGCACGGGCCGGATCCCAAGGACGGCTCGGTCACGCTGTCGACCGGGTACCACTCGCTGCTGATCGACCACTTCGAGCGCGACGGCGGCCAGCAGTTGACGTTGCAGTGGCGGCCGCCGGGCGCGACCGGCTTCACGGTGGTGCCGAACTCGGCGCTCAGCACGGACAGCGGCGTCGTCCGGGTCACCGCGCCGGGCCGCAAGGAGTGCGCGACGGTCGCCGACTCGCCCGGCGACGGGCTGCCGCTCAACGCCGTGCACCCCGACTTCACGCTGACCGACCTGCGCCCCACCGGTTTCCAGCCGCGGGTCAGCGCGATGGACTGGTTGCCCGACGGCAGGCTGGCCATCGCGACCTGGAACGGCAAGAGCACCGACACCGGTGAGGTCTGGCTGCTCGGCAACGTCACCGGGGCCACCTCGCCCGACCGGGTCACCACCAAGCGCATCGCGACGAACCTGCGCGAGCCGATGGGGTTGAAGGCGCTCGACGGCCGGCTCTACGTCTCGCAGAAGCACCAGCTGACCGAGCTGACCGACGTCAACGGCGACGACGTGGTCGACCAGTCCCGGGCGGTGGCGACGTGGCCGTACGGCGGCAACTTCCACGAGTTCGCGTTCGGCCTGCTCTACAAGGACGGGTTCTTCTACCTCAACCTGTCCGTCGCGATCAACACCGGCGGTGCCACGACCAACCCGCAGCCCGCCGCGAACCGGGGCACGGCGGTGAGGGTCGACCGCGCCACCGGG
This sequence comes from Saccharothrix stipae, assembly GCF_054781895.1. NCBI lineage: Bacteria > Bacillati > Actinomycetota > Actinomycetes > Pseudonocardiales > Pseudonocardiaceae > Saccharothrix > Saccharothrix stipae. The sequence continues at coordinate 366,788 of NZ_BAAGTN010000001.1, forward strand.
CAGGTCGACTACATCGCGGGCGGCCTGCGCACGCCCAACGGGATCGGGTGGGGACCGGAAGGCGGGATGTTCGTCAACGACAACCAGGGCGGCTACCTGCCCGCGTCGAAGATGGTGCACGTCAAGCAGGACCGGTTCTTCAACCACTACACCACCCCGGCCGGCCCGTTCGACGCCAACCCGGTCACCGCACCAGTGCTGTGGTTGCCGCAGAACGAGATCGCGAACTCGCCCAGCACGCCGCTGCACCTGACCCAGGGCCCGTACGCCAGTCAGATGATCTTCGGTGACGTCACCTACGGCGGCTTGCAGCGCGCGTTCCTGGAGAAGGTGAACGGCGAGTACCAGGGTGCGGTGTTCCGGATGACGCAGGGCCTGGAGGCCGGCGTGAACCGGATCAGCCTCGGCCCGGACGGCGCGATCTACGCCGGCGGCATCGGTGACGGCGGCAACTGGGGCCAGGACGGCAAGCTGACGTACGGCCTGCAGAAGCTGACCCCCAACGGCGGCCGGACGTTCGACGTGCTGGCGATGCGCGCCATCGCGGGAGGGTTCGAGGTCGAGTACACCCAGCCGCTGTCGGCGGCGACCGCGGCCGGGCTCGCCGGTCGCTACCGGGCCGCGCAGTGGCGGTACGCGGCGGCGCCCACGTACGGCGGGCCGAAGGTCGACCAGGAGAACCTGTCGGTCGCGTCGGCGACGCTGTCCGCGGACGGCCGGAAGGTCACGCTGAAGCTCAACGGCCTCAAGGCCGGTCGGGTGGTGCACCTGCGCTCGCCGCGCCCGTTCTCCTCGAACACCGGCGTGCCGCTCTGGAACACCGAGGCCTGGTACACGCTCAACAACCTCGTCGGGACCGCGCCGTCGGCCACCCAGTCGTTCGAGGCGGAGAGCGCGGCCCTGTCCGGTGGCGCCGGGGTCAACACCGACCACACCGGCTACTCGGGCGCGGGCTTCGTGGACGGCTACGGCACCCCCGGCGCGACCACCCGGTTCGCGGTGAACGCGACGGTGGCCGGCTCGCACAACGTGGGCCTGCGCTACAGCAACGGGCCGAACCCGTCCTCCGGGACCAAGACGGTGAGCGTGTACGTCAACGGCGCGAAGGTCAGGCAGGTCGCCCTGGCCGACACCGGCACCTGGGACACGTGGGCCACGCACACCGAGGCGTTGACGCTGCGGGCCGGCGCGAACACCATCGCCTACCGGGTGGACGGCGGCGACATCGGGCACGTCAACCTCGACCACCTGACGGTCACGCCGGCCCAGCGCGTCGTCCTCTACCAGGGTGGCGGCACGGAGAACTGGCGCAACGCCGACGGCAGCGCGCCGTCGTGGCCGGTCGCCGACGGCTCGATGGAGGCGCTGGGCGGCGACATCCGCAGCCGGCAGGTGTTCGGCGACTTCAGGTTGCACCTGGAGTTCTGGCTGCCGAACCTGCCCCCGGACGTGACCGGTCAGCAGCGGGCCAACAGCGGCGTGTACCTCCAGGACCGGTACGAGTTGCAGATCCTGGACAGCTTCGGCAAGCAACCGCTGGCCGCCGACGACGCGGGGAGCATCTACCTGAAGAGGGCCGCCTCGCCCAACGCGGGCACCGCGCCGCGGACGTGGCAGACCTACGACGTCACGTTCCGGGCGGCCCGCTTCGACAGCGCGGGGGTGAAGATCGCGAACGCCCGCGTCACCGTGGTGTGGAACGGCGTCACCGTCCACCAGGACTTCGTGGTCGACGGGCCGACGGGCGGCGGCGCGGCCGAGGGCCCGACCGCAGGACCGCTGCGGTTGCAGGACCACGGCGATCCCGGTGAGAACGTCCGGTTCCGCAACATCTGGGTGGAACCGCTCGGTTGACGCGCACCGCCCCGGGTCGCTCCTCGGTGAGCGGCCCGGGCGGGCCGGCTCAGGACGTGCCGGCCCAGTGCCGGGCGGTCCGGCTCAGTGCCCGGCGGTCCGGCTCGGGGTCGTGTCGGCCGAGGTGAGGCCGCACAGGTCGTCGGCGACGGTCCACAGCTCCTCCTCGCGCCGCTCGTCGTAGGACTCGGGCGACGACGGGATCACCTCGCCCCGGCTGATGTAGGCGCCGCTGTCACCGGGGCGGGGGCCCGTCATCGCCTCCGCGAGCAGCCGACCGGCCTTGACCTTGCCGGTGACGGTCGGCAGCACGCGCAGCGCGGTGCCGACCACGCCGAACACGGCCCGGCCGACCCGGCCCGCGTCGCGCGCCAGCCCCGTGCCCGGCACCAACCCGGGGTTGTAGGAGTAGACGTCCACGCCTTCGGGCAGCCGACGGCGCAGCGCGTGCACGAGGTAGATCACGCCCAACTTGCTGGTGGCGTACGCGCGCCTGCCCGCGACACCGGTGTCCTCCTGCCCCGGCCGGGCCAGCGCGCGCGGGTCGTCCCACCGGGGCGGCGGGACCAGGCCCATGCTGTTGTGCGCGCTGTCGTGCACGTCGCTGGCCACCACGACGATCCGCGCCGGGTTCGTGAAGCGCGGGAGCAGCAGGTTCAGCAGCAGGTGGTAGGCCAGCACGTTGACGCCGAAGGTCATCTCGACACCGTCGGCGGTGACCTTGCGGGTGGTGGCCATCTGCAGGCCGGCGTTGCCCAGGAACCCGTCCAGCGGCCCGTCGACCTCGGCCGCGGCCCGGCGGATGTCGGCGAACGACGCCAGGTCGCACACCACTTCGGAGACGTTGCGGTTGCCCGTGCGCTCGGCCAGTTCGACGGCCAGACCTGGCCTGCGGTTGAGCACGAGCAGGTGCCGGTCCGGGTGGTGGCGCAGCAGGTGTTCGGCGGCCTCGCGGCCGAGGCCCCGGCTCGCGCCGGTCATCAGGGTCGTCCCCACGATCACTCCTGGTACCTAGTTCGAACTGGTACTGAGTACCGTACTGGACTTCGTACCGGGCCGCTATGCTGAGCGCATGTCGGGACGGGCGCCGCTGCGCGAGCGCAAGCAACAGCGCGCGCGGGAGCAGATCGTGGCGGCGGCGTTCGAGCTGTTCGCCGAACGCGGGTTCGCCGCCGTGACGGTCGCCGACATCGCCGAACGGGCCGAGGTCGGGCGCACCACGTTCTTCCGCTACTTCGGCGACAAGCAGGAGGTCGCGTTCTCCGACGAGCAGGCGCTGGTCGAGGAGCTGACCACGCGGCTCCGGGCGTCGCCGCCGGTCACCGACCTGGCCTCGGTGGTGGCGCAGCTGCGCGAGGTCGTGGTGCGGCTGTGCCGGGAGCTGACCGCGGACGGCGAGCACTACCGCGCGCACGAACGGCTGCTGCGCGAGAACCCCGAGCTGCGCGACCGCTCGGCGCGGAAGTTCGCGCGGCTGTCCGAGCTCTTCCGCGCCACCCTGCTCGACCGGGGTGCGTCGGCCGAGGTGGCGGCGCTGGCGCCGCAGGTCGCGCTGGCCTGCTACCTGGCCGGGAACGCGGTGGCGGACGGTGAACCGGCCGCGTTGCCGGGCGCGGTGGACGCCGCGTTCGCACGTCTGAGCGAATTGGGTGGGTCCGACATCGCCTGAACGCCGGGGAATCGTCGGTCCGGTGGGTTAGGTTTCACCCTGCCATGCGACTCATCGGACGTGATCACCCAGCGGGGGTGCTGCGCGCGGAGGTCGACCGCGCGACGGTCAGCCACGGCGGTGTCGTGCTGGTCGCCGGCGAGGCCGGGATCGGCAAGACGACCTTGGTGACCGGCGCGGCCGAGCAGGCGCGGCGGCAGGGCGCGCTGGTGCTCGGCGGCTCGTGCTGGGACTCCGACAGCGCGCCCGGCTACTGGCCGTGGGTGCAGGTGATCCGGGCGTTGCGCCGGGCCGCCACCGCCGAGGAGTGGCAGGCCGTCGACCGGGGCCCGTTGGCGGTGCTGCTCGGCGAGGCGCCCTCGCAGCACACCCCGGAGAACTTCCCCCTCTACGACGCGGTGACCACGGCGCTGGTGGCCGTGTCGCACCAGCGGCCGGTGGTGGTCGTGCTGGAGGACCTGCACTGGGCCGACCCGGCGTCGTTGAAGCTGCTGGAGTTCGCCGCGCAGCACACCTGGTTCGAACGCGTGCTGCTCATCGGCACCTACCGCGACACCGAGGTCGACGCCGAGGACCACCCGCTGCGGCCGATGATGACGCCGTTGCTGAGCCGTGCCGCCACGGTCGCGTTGACCGGTCTCGCACCGGCCGAGGTCGGCGAGTTGATGGCGCGCACGGCGGGCCGCGAGCCCGATCCCGACCTGGTCGCCGAGGTGCACCTGCGCACCGGCGGCAACCCGTTCTTCGTCGAGCAGACCGCCCGGCTGTGGCACGGCGGCGGCCCGGTGACCGCGATCGCGCCCGGCGTGCGGGACGCGTTGCGGCGCCGGCTGTCGCTGCTGCCCGCGCAGGTCGGCGACCTGCTCACCGCCGCCGCCGTGCTCGGGCACGAGTTCCACCGCCGGGTGCTGGCCGCGACGGCGTCGCTGCCGGTGCCGGCGGTGGACCGGCTGCTCGACCAGGCCGCGCAGGCCCGGCTGGTGCTGGGGCTGGGCGGTGGCCGGTTCGCCTTCGCGCACGACCTGGTGCGCGAGACGTTGTACGCGTCGCTGTCCGACGTGGACGTTCGGCACGCGGCCGTGGTGCGGGCGTTGGACGGCGACCCGACCGACGGCGTGTCCCCCGGCGACCTGGCCCGGCACGCGCACCTGGCCGGTGCCGAACTGCCCGCCGACCGCGCGGTGGACCTGATCGTGGCGGCGGCGCGGGACGCGAGCCGCCGGATGGCGGTCGAGGAGGCCGCCGGGCACTACCGGCGGGCGCTGGAGCGGGCCGAGGGCACCCGCCGGCGGATCGCGGTCGCGTTGGAGCTGGGCAACGAGCTCTACCACTGCGCCGAACCCGCCGAGGCGCGGCGGATCTTCGACGAGGCCGCGGCGTGGGCGCGTGAACTGGCCGACCCGGAGCCGTTCGCCCGGGTCGCGCTCGCGGTCTACCGGTTCGCCGAGGACGAGGGCCAGGCCACCGCCGCGGTGCGCGAGGCGTACGGCCGGTTGATCGGGCCGCCGGCGGACCTGCCGACGGAGGTGCTGGCGCGCGAGATGAGCCTGCACGCCACCGAGGCGGCGCGGGGCGGTGGCGACGACGACGCGCTGGCCTCGGGCCTGTGGGCGACCCACGACACCACCTCCGGCATCGGCAACGCCGAGCAGCGGCTGGCCCTGACCGGCGAGCTGATCACCGTGTCGCGGCGCAGCGGCGACCACACCGCCGAGCACTTCGCCACCTCGTTCCGGTGGGTGGCGCTGGTGGAACTGGGCGATCCGCGCTACCTCGACCAGGTCAACGCGTTCGTCGCGCTGTCGGAGCGGCTGGGCATGACCCGGTTCAACTTCTCCGCCGCCATCGACCAGTCGATCATCGCCGCGATGCAGGGCCGGTTCGCCGAGGCGGAGGCGTTGCTGGCCAAGGCGACCGAGATGGGCGCGAGCAGCCACGTCGGCTTCCGGATGATGTACCTGCACCTGAGGTGGGCGCTGCTGCTGCCGCAGGGCGGGTTCGCCGCGCTGGACGAGCTGGCGGCCGAGATCCGGGCGAGCAGCCACCCGTTCCCGGGTCTGCTGGAGGGCATCGCCGCCCTCGAACGCGGTGACGTGGCGGCCGCGCGGGTCCACGTCGACCAGCGCGTGCAGGACGACCGCTTCCAGCAGGCGTTCGAGCCGCTGTGGTTGCGGTTCCAGGCGCAGTACGCCCACGCGGCGGGTGACCGGGAGTTGGCGGCACGGGTGCGCGAGCGGCTGGCGCCGCACCGGGGCAAGTGGTTGGTGTCGCTGTACGGGTGCGACATCAGCGGGCCGGTGGACCTGTGGCTCGGTCTGGTCGACCTGGCGCTGGGCCGGTGCGACGAGGCGGCCGAGGAGCTGGTCGCGGCGCAGCGGTCGGCCGAGCGGATGCGGGCCCGGCCGTGGGCGGTGCGGGCCGGCCGCCACCTGGTGGAGGCGTTGCGCGCGCAGGGCGTGCCGGCCGCGGACCTGGTCGCCTCGGTCGCGCGGGACGCGGCGGCGCTGGGCCTGACGTCGTCGCCCGACCGGACCGCCTGCGAGTTCCGCCGCGACGGTGACGTGTGGGCGTTGTCCTTCAACGGGGTCACGGTGCGGGTGCCGGACTCGAAGGGGTTGCGCGACCTGCACGTGCTGCTGAGCAGCCCTGGTGAGCCGGTGGCGGCGGTGTCGTTGCTGGCGCCGGAGGCGGTGGCGTCCGCGCGGCTGGGCGGTGACGCGGTGCTCGACGACGAGGCCAAGTCCCGGTACCGGCGGCGGCTGGCGCAGCTGGACGACGAGATCGACCGCGCCTTCGACGACGAGCGCGCCGCCGCCCTGGACCGCGAACGTGCGGCCCTGCTGGAGGAGCTGCGCGCCGCCGCCGGTCTGGCCGGTCGCACCCGGCGGCTGGGCGACGAGGCCGAACGCGCCCGCAAGGCCGTGACCGCCCGCATCCGCGACACGCTGCGCAAACTGGACGAACGCCACCCCGGTCTCGCGGCCCACCTGCGGGAGACCGTGTCGACCGGGGCGACGTGCGTCTACTCGGGACACGAGCGCTTCCGGCTCTAGGTCCCGGCCCGTCGGGTCACTTCCGGTTGTACAACCGCATCGTCCAGGCGCCGAACACGGCGGTGAACACGACGCCGTAGCCGAGCGTCCACGTCATCGCGTTCGCGTCGAAGCCGCCCGCCATCAGCGCGCGCACCGCGTCGACCAGCTTGGTGATCGGGTTGACGTTGACGAACGCCTGCAACCAGCCGGGCATCGTGGTCGGCATGACGTAGACGTTCGACAGGAAGGTCAGCGGGAACAGCACCAGCATGCTCGTGCCCATCACGGACTTCTCGCTGCGCAGCAGCAGGCCGAACATCGTCCAGATCCAGGAGAACGCGAACGAGAACGCCACCAGCAGCGCCACGCCGAGCACGACCCCGACGAACCCGCCCTCGGGCCGGAAGCCGAGGATCAGGCCGACGACCATGATGGTGAACGACGCCAGCACGTACCGCAGCAGGTCGCCCAGGATGTACCCGACCATGGGCGCGGGCCGCCAGATCGGCAGCGTGCGGAACCGGTCGAAGACGCCCTTCTCGATGTCGGTGTTCACCGCGACACCGGTGTACATGGTGATCATCACGACGCTGGTCACCGTGATGCCGGGCAGCAGGTACTGGATGTACTCCCCCGGCGACCCGGCCAGCGCACCGCCGAACAGGTAGGTGAACATCAGGATCATCATGATCGGGAACGCGGTCACGTCGAACAGCTGCTCCGGCACGTGCTTGATCTTGAGCACGGCCCGCCAGCCGAACGTGAGCGACGCCGACAGCGCGGTCGGCCGGCGCGGCTGCTCGGTCTCCAGCAGCACCGCCGCCAAGTCCTCCGCCTTGGGCGCGGGCAGGAGTTCGACTTCCTTGGTGACGGTCACGCCGCCGCCTCCTTCTTGTCGGTGAGGGCCAGGAAGACCTCGTCCAGGCTGGGCTGGCCGAGGGAGAACGTGTCGACGGTGATGCCCTCGCGGGCGAGCTGGGCCAACGCCTCGGCGGCCTGCTCGGTGGCCCGGCCGGACAGCCGCGCGGTCAGCGCGACGGGGTCGGCGTCCAGCTGCACGTCGGCCTCCAGCGCGCCGGCCAGCACCTGCTGCGCCCGCGGCCGCTGGTCGGCGTCACGCAGCCGCAGGTGCACCGCGCCGACACCGACCGACGCCTTCAGCTCGCCTTTGGTGCCCTCGGCGATGACCTTGCCGTGGTCGATGACCGCGATGCGGGACGCGAGCTGGTCGGCCTCGTCCAGGTACTGCGTGGTGAGCAGCACGGTGGTGCCGTGCGCGACGACCGCGCGGATGATGTCCCACACCTGGTTGCGGCTGCGCGGGTCGAGGCCGGTGGTCGGCTCGTCCAGGAACAGCAGCTTCGGCGTGTTGAGGATGCTGGCCGCGATGTCGAGCCGGCGGCGCATGCCGCCCGAGTAGTGCTTGACCTGCTTGGCGGCCGCGTCGGTGAGCCCGAACGCCTCCAGCAGCTGCCCGGCCCGGGCACGGGCGTGCGCTCGGCTGTGACCGAGGAGCCTGCCCAGCAGGATCAGGTTCTCGGTGCCGGTCAGGTCCTCGTCCACCGAGGCGTACTGCCCGGTGAGGCTGACCAGCTGACGGACCGCGTTCGGGTCGGCGCGCACGTCGTGACCGAACACCCGCGCCTCCCCGTCGTCCGGTCGTAGCAGCGTGGCGAGCATGCGGACCGTCGTCGTCTTGCCCGCGCCGTTCGGGCCGAGCAGGCCGTACACCGTCCCGGCGGGCACGGTCAGGTCGACGCCGTCCACCGCTCGGGTGTCGCCGAAGACCTTGACCAGGCCCGACGTTTCGATGGCGTTCATGGTTTCCCTTTCACTAGGAGACGTACGGGCGTCGGGTGCGGGCATCCTTCAGGGCCGACGCCCACCAGGTGAGCTGGTCGAACATCGCGTCCGCGGCGCGGCGGCGGTGCTCGGTGTCGAGCGGTTCGTCGACGAGCAGGTTCACGCCGACGTTCGTCCGCACTGTCATGACGTGCAACTCGGTGAAAACTGAGCGGAGGTGCTCGACCGCGTGGAAGCCCTCGGAGCGGTAGCCGTAGGAGACGAACCCGACGGGCTTGGCGTGCCACTCGTCGTAGGCGTAGTCGATGGCCTGCTTGAGGGAGGCCGGGAAGCTGCGGTTGTACTCGGGGGTGACGACGACGAACCCGTCCGCGTCCGCCACCTGCCCGGTGAACCGCCGGATCTCGGGCGTCGGCTGACCCGGGTAGCACGGCGGGAAGTCGTAGTCGGCCAGGTCGAGCACGACCGGCTCCACGTCGGCGCGCTGTGCGGCGACCTCGGTGACCCACCGGCCGACGCCGTCGCCGACGCGTCCTTCCCGGGTGCTGCCGACGATCACCGCGATGTGCAGCGGCTGCATGTGCCACCTCCTCTCACCAAGGAGGCGCGAGACGGCCTGCCAGACCGGATCTGGCGGCCCGCCAGAACGCCGAACTCCACGCCTCCACACGCTGTGACGTGCGGAAACGTGGAGTCCGGGTGAGCTGGTGCTAGATGCGGCAGGTGTCCAGGGAGCTGACCAGGATCGCGCGGGCGCCCACGCGCCACAGCTCGTCCATGATGAACGGGGCGTCGTCGCGCGGCACGAGGGAGCGGACGGCCACCCAGCCCTCGCGGGCCAGCGGCGACACGGTGGGCGACTCGATGCCGGGCACCAGCTTGAACGCCTCCTCCTGCGCCTCGACCGGGCAGTCGAAGTCGAGGATCACGTAGCGGCGGGCGATCAGCACGCCCTGCAACCGGCGGTGCAGGATCTCGACCGCGCGCACCGCGTCCGGCGCGTCGGCCACGGTGTCGCCCTGGATCAGCACGGCCTCGGACTTGAGGATCGGCGAGCCGAACGTCTCCAGGCCCGAGGTCTTCAGCGTGATGCCGGTCTCCACGACGTCGGCGATCGCGTCGGCCACGCCGAGCTCCACGGCGGTCTCCACCGCGCCGTCGAGCCGCACGAGGTGCGCCTTGATGCCGAGGTCGGCCAGGTGGTGCTCGACCAGGTTCGGGTAGCTGGTGGCGATCCGCTTGCCCTCCAGGCCCGCGGCGTCGTGGATGCCGCCGGGCTTGGACGCGAAGTAGAACGACGCCCGGCCGAAGCCGAGCGGCAGGATTTCCTTCGCCGACACGGTGGAATCGAGCAGCAAGTCACGACCGGTGATGCCGACGTCCAACGACCCCTCCCCCACGTACACCGCGATGTCGCGGGGCCGCAGGAAAAAGAACTGCACATCATTTGCCGGGTCCGCCACGATCAGCTCACGGCCGGACCTGTTCACCCGGTAACCCGCTTCGGCCAGCATTTGGGCCGCGGGAGCACTCAACGAGCCCTTGTTGGGCAGGGCGAAGCGAAGAGGAGCCATGGCCGGGAGTCTCCCACATGGAGCGGCCCGTCCCCGTCCCGGGTATGCCCAGGTGTCCCACGGTGTGGAAACCGCCAGGTGTCGTGCCGACGTCACCCGTCCGGGCTTCCCACCACGTGAGCACACGGCGCCCGCGCATTCAACCGGATATTCACCCGCAACCATTGTTGCCGATTGCCGGCGGCCGGTCGGCCAATCAGAAAAAACGACCCGCGCGCGTTCTCGTGGTCAACGCCCAACCCGCCGTGAACGACACCGCGATCGCGGCCGCGGCGACCAGGAACGCTTTCACCTCGGCCGGGAACGGCAGGGGTCGGGCCGCCACCGCGAGCACGATGAGCACCGGCCCCTGGATGAAGAACGCGGCGAACGCGCCGCGGGCCAGCGCGGTGGCGAGCGGACCGGTGCGGGTCAGCCGCCGTTGCGCCAGGCCGAGCAGCCACACCGACCCGCCGACCACGAGCACCGCCTCCACGACGGCGAACACCAGCGCCTCCCACCGCCAGCCGCCGAGGAACGGTCCCGCCTGACCGGCCAGGTCCGACACGCCCAGGGCGACCGCGACGACCGGCACGGCCAGGACGGTCAGCGCCGCGACCACCCGGCTGCCGCGCCACATCCGGTCCGGCACGCGCTGGGCGAGGCCGGAGCGCGCGCCCACGATCCCCACCCCGAACATGGCGATCAGCTGCGGCCACCACCAGACGTGCAGGTCGCCGATCTGGCCGCTGCGCGCCGGGAACCACAGCCGCACGGCGAACGTGCTCACCACGACACCGGCGGTGACGGCCACCAGGTGGCCGCCGGTGAGCGTGACCGGCGTCGCGCGCGGCCGGCCGAACAGCGCGTAGGCGACGGAGAACAGCAGCAGGATCTCGACGAACCACAGCGAGCCGGAGTCCAGCAGCGGGTCGCGGTGGGTGAAGACCCACCACGGCGTGACGTCGTGACCGGCGGCGCGGTAGGCCACCCACAGCGTCAGCGGCCACACCAGCAGCACCGAGAGCGCGAACGGGATGCCCAGGCGCACGAGTCGGTCCACGACGAACCGGCCGGCGCCCTTGCGTGCCACCGACTCCGGCACGAACAGGCCGGACAGCAGGTAGAAGGTGCCCATCAGGAAGAGCCCGGACGGTCCGATGACGGCCGCGAGCACCACTTCGACGTGTGGTTCGAAGGTGACTTCGTTGACCTCGTCGTACGGCCACCCGCCCACCGCCGAGTACCCGAGGAGAGCGTGCCCGCCGATCACCCAGGCGACGAGCAGCACCTTCAGGTTGTCCACCGCGGCCAGCCGGGACCGCTGCGCCAACTCTGCGGTCATCCTTCCAAGGTAACGGCTCGGGGCGGGGAGGAGACCGGCGGAATTGCGGGTTGCCCGGCCGCACTTCGGCGGTGCCGGGGACGGGCTCGTCGACCGGGCGCCGCGCCGGGGGCGTCACGTGCCGAGCGGTCAGTCGGCGTTCGACCACCAGGTCGCGAGGGTGACCACCGAGAAGCCCAGCGACTCGTACAGCGGCCGGCCCGGCTTGGCCGCGGTGAGCGTCATGGGCACCGGGAACTCGTTGATGACCGCGTGCATCAGGGCGCGGCCGACGCCGCGTGAGCGCTGCGCGGGCAGGGTGGTCACCCAGTACACGCCGACCGAGTCGTCGTCCTCGACGGTCAGGCAGGCCCCGGCCACCGAGTCGTCGAGCCACGCCGTGTGCATCCGGAAGCCATCCCGGTCCTTCAGCGCCACGGGCAGCCCGTTGCCGGTCGGGAAGCCCGGCAGCGGGAAGCCGTCGACCACGACCTGCTCGGCCACCGCCCACTCGTCGGCCGTGCGCACGGGCGTGATCCGCACCGCGGGCGGCGGCACGGGCTCGTGCGGCCGGATCATCACGGGCAGGTGCCGTGCGGTGAGCCCGAGCGCCGCGCCGTCGATCGTGCCGAACGAGTCCTCGACCACGACCCGTGCCTCGGCGCGCTTGACCAGCAGTTCCAGTTCGGCGAAGTCGTCCGGGTCCGGGTTCGGGCGCACCGCGAGCACCCGCAGCAGGGTCGGCCCGCTGATCGCGAGGAACCCCGGGCGGGTGATCAGGTCGTGCCCGCGGGCGCGGGCGAGCGCGGTCGTCAGGACGGCGGCGTTGCGCACCGCGAGCTCCAGCGAGGCGGACATGGACCGAACCCTATTCGGCGCGCGACCGGTGGTCAGGTCCATTTCCGCCGCCGCTCACCGGCCGGCGAGGAGCTGGTCGAACGGCACGAACCCGTGGTCGGCCCGCTCGACCGGTGCCCGGCCGACGAGCAGGTCGGCCAGCTCGCCCGCGGCCCGGTCGACGCGGCCGGGCAACCCCTGCGCGCCCCAGTCGGACGACGCGGCGTACACGCCGGTCGGCACCACGACCGCCCGCAGGTAGGCGAACAGCGGGCGCAGCGCGTGGTCGAGGACCAGCGAGTGGCGCTCGGTGCCGCCGGTCGCGCCGATCAGCACCGGCTTGCCCGCCAGCGACTCCGGCTCCAGCACGTCCACGAACGACTTGAACAGCCCGCTGTAGGAGGCGTTGAACGTCGGCGTCACGGCGATCACCGCGTCCGCGCCGACCACCGACGCCACCACCTCGCGCAGCCGCGCGCTCGGGAACCCGGTGACGAGGTTGTCCGCGACGTCGCGCGCCACGTCCCGCACGTGCACCGTGCGCACCTCCAGGCCGGGCACGAGCCGTTCGGTGGCCTCGGCCAGCCGCGTCGCCAGCAGTTGGGTCGACGACGGCGAGCTGAGCCCGGCCTGCACGACCGCGAGCGCGGTCATCGGCTGCTCACCCCGTCGACGGCGGCCTTCAGCATCGAGGAGTGGGTGGGCGCGTCGGGCACGTCGGCCGGGCGGCCGACCGCGAACTCGCGGCGCAGCGTCGGCACGATCTCGCCGAGCAGGTCCAGCTGCTCCAGCACGGTCTTGAGCGGCAGGCCCGCGTGGTCCATCAGGAACAGCTGGCGCTGGTAGTCGCCGAAGTGCTCGCGGAAGGTCAGCGTCTTGTCGATGACCTCCTGCGGGCTGCCGACGGTCAGCGGCGTCTGCTCGGTGAACTCCTCCAGCGACGGGCCGTGCCCGTACACCGGGGCGTTGTCGAAGTACGGCCGGAACTCGCGGACCGCGTCCTGCGAGTTGCGGCGCATGAACACCTGGCCGCCGAGCCCGACGATCGCCTGGTGCGCGGCGCCGTGGCCGTAGTGCTCGAAGCGCTCGCGGTAGAAGCCGATCAGCCGCTGGAAGTGCTCCTTGGGCCAGAAGATGTGGTTGGCGAAGAAGCCGTCGCCGTAGTACGCGGCCTGCTCGGCGATCTGCGGGCTGCGGATCGAGCCGTGCCAGACGAACGGCGGCACGTCGTCGAGCGGGCGCGGGGTGGAGGTGAACGACTGCAGCGGCGTGCGGTGCTTGCCCTCCCAGTCCACCACGTCCTCCCGCCACAGCTTGTGCAGCAGGGCGTAGTTCTCGATGGCCAGGTCGATGCCGTCGCGGATGTCCTTGCCGAACCACGGGTACACCGGGCCGGTGTTGCCGCGGCCCATGATCAGGTCGACCCGGCCGTCGGCCAGGTGCTGGAGCATGGCGTAGTCCTCGGCGATCTTCACCGGGTCGTTGGTGGTGATCAGCGTGGTGGCGGTGGACAGGATCAACCGCTCGGTGCGCGCCGCGACGTAGCCGAGCATGGTCGTCGGCGACGACGGCACGAACGGCGGGTTGTGGTGCTCGCCGGTCGCGAACACGTCCAGGCCGACCTCTTCGGCCTTGAGCGCGATGGCGACCATGGCCTTGATGCGCTCGGCCTCGGTCGGCGTCCGCCCCGTGGTGGGGTCGGGCGTCACGTCGCCGACGGTGAAGACACCGAACTGCATGGCCACTCCTCGATCTGATAGTTGCGCTTTCAACTACTGGGCACAACGGTACCGGATCACCGGGTATTCCGGTGTTGTCCGGTGGCGCGGAGCACGCCAAGGTGAGTGGCACGCGTCACCGATGGGGGAGGCACGGCAGGGTGCAGCACGAGCTGGTCCGGCGCGCCGCGGAGATCGTCCCGGTCCTGCGCGCCCACGCCGCCTGGGGTGACGAGCACCGCAGGCTGCACGAGGGCGCGCTGGAGGCGATGGCCCACGCGGGCGTGCTGCGCCTGCGGGTGCCCGCCGAGCACGGTGGGCACGAGGCGGACCTGGCCACGGTGGTCGAGGTGATCGCCGAGCTGGCCCGCGGTGACGGGTCGGCGGCCTGGACGGCGGCGGTGTGGGCGACCTCGACGTGGGTGGTCGGCCAGTTCCCGGACGGCGTGCGGCAGGACGTCTTCGCCAAGCCGGACGTGCGGGTCACCGGCATCCTCAGTCCCACCGCGACGGCCGAGCCGGTCGGCGGTGGGGTGCTGGTCAACGGGCGGTGGGCGTTCACCACGGGCGCGTCGCAGAGCCACTGGACCACCAACGCCGCGATCCTGGCGCCGGACCGCGTGCCCGTGGCGTTGGCCATCCCGTCGGTCGACCTGGAGGTCGTGGACGACTGGCACACCACCGGCCTGCGCGCGACCGGCAGCGTGACCACGGTGGCGAAGGACCTGTTCGTGCCGGCGGAGCGGGTGCTGCGCCTGGCGCCCGTGCTGCGGGCGCACCCGGACGCGTCCGCCCCGATGTTCCGCGCGCCGTTCATGCCCGCCGCCTGCGCCGCGGTCAGCGCACCCGCCGCCGGGCTGGCGCGCGCGGCGGTGGACGCGGCCCGCGGGTCGGCGTCGGCGGCCGCGCTCAGGGAGGCGACCGTGCTGGCCGACGAGGCCGAGTTCCACGCCCGCCGCACCGCCGCCGCGGTCGACCTCAAGGCCGCCGGCGGCGAGGAGTGGACCCCGGAGGACCGCGCCCGCGTGCGCCGCGACCTGGGCGAGGCCTGCCTGCGGGCCCGGGACGCGGTCGACGTCCTCGGCGGGATCGGACCGGCGTCGCACCGCGTCCAGCGGGACGCGCACGCGCTCAACCTGCACGCGATCCTGCACCCCAACGCCAACCTGGAGCGCTACGGCCCGGTCTTCCAGGGCGGACGACGCGAGGGCTGACGCGGGCTACCAGGCGAACAGCAGCGTGTGCAGGTAGCCGAGGCCGAACGCGATCGCCCCGATCGACATCGGCCGGCCGAGCACCTTCGGCGCCACGGCCCGGGTCAGGTGCGGTTGCCGCACGGTCTCCTCCGACGGCAGCCATTGCAGCCGCACCACCTGCAACGTCCCGGCCAACGACACGGCAAGCATGACGACGAGCACGATCCGGATGAGCGGTGGCGCGGTACCGCCCGTCAGCGGCAACAGGTTCCAGGCCGCGAACAGCACGCACGCCAGCACGGCCCGGAGGCGCCACTGGCCGGCGGTGATGTCCCGGGTCGCCGTGCGCCACGTCAACGGCGCCAGCACCGCGGCCAGCAGCAGGGTGACCACCGCGGCCGGCACCACGCGCACCCCGCCACCCGCCACGACCTGGGCCAACGGCGCGGCGGCGGTGAACGCCACGAGCCCGACCGCCACCCGCAGGAAGTACTCCACCCGGAGCGGCCCGCGGAAGCGGTCCGGCGCGACCGGCACGGTGACCGGCGCGGCGCCGAGGTCGCGCAGCTGCGCCTGGAGCTCGACCTGGTCCTGCCGGCGGAAGTCGATCCACTGGTGGCGCCGCAGCTCGTGATCGTCCTCGGGCAGCTCCAGGCTGGTCGCCTGGACGAACACCGCACCCGGCCCGAAGACCTCGCGGGCGTGCGCCAACGAGGTCAGGTCGGTGCGCGTGCCGACGAGGATGAACGTCCAGCGCGGATCGGTGCGGTCCCGGCGCAGGCCCGCCTGCCGGCAGCCGGCGAAGAACTGGGCGGCGATGGGCGTGTCGGCGGGCTGGCTGCGCACGTCGAAGGTCTCGGGCGGACCCGGTGGCCCCGGCACGGGCGACGGGGCGAACCGCCGACGGCGGCGTGGCAGGTCCTGCCCCGTCGGCATCCGCAGGCGCAACGACCGGGATCGGCGGATCGTCCCGACCCCGATCACGGCGGCGACCACACCGGCGAGGTAGGGCCAGGCCGCCGAGGTCACGCGCAGCGGGCCGGGATCGGGGAACGTCCGGTAGGCATGCAGGATCGTCTGGAGGCCGCCCAGCGTGAGGGTCAGCCCCAGGGCGGCCGCCGCGCTCAGGAAGCCCACGAACAGGGCCTCCGCGGAAGCCGTGCGCCGGACCAGCGTCACCGGCAGACCGGCGATCCCCAGCGCGATCACCGCGTTCAGCACCGCCAGCGCCAACGCGACCTGCGCGTACCGCGACTCGTCGCCGCGCCGCGTCCCGGCGATGGTGCTGAACACGTCGTAGAGGTGCCAACCGAACACCGCGCCCACGACCAAGCAGAGAAGGCACAGCAACCACACCACGTGGACCAGGGCGACCGGCCACGCGACGGGGATCGACCGGTGCCCCGTGGGCGGCAACGCGGCCAGCCGTCGAGCCGCCGCCCGGACGTCACCGCGCAGGTCGTGCACCGGGAACGACGACAGCTCGTCCGGTAATCGGGTCCGTCGCGCCAACGCGACGTGGATCGGCTTGCCCGCCGCCAGCGCGCGCTGCCACTCGTCACGGACATAGGGCGATCGCAGCGCGGCGGGCGACGCCACCAGGATCACCGCGTCCGACTCGTCCAGCGCGGCGTCGATGGCCGCCGACCAGTCGGTGCCCGGGCGCAGGTTCGCCACGTCCAGCCACGGGCGCACCCGTCCTGTGGCGGCGAGTTCGGAGGTCAGCGCCTCGGCGAAGTAGAAGTCCCGGCGCGAGTAGCTGACGAAGACGCGCGGTGTGCCCGTGACCACGCACCGACTCTCCCACGAGCGGCGGTCGCCGTCAGCGCATTCACCGTCACGGACGGTCGCCGTCCCGTCCGGGTGTCCCTCGGCACGGCCGGTCGCCGGTCAACGCATCCGACGCCCGACCACGACAGCGGTGTCGTCGCGCCGCCACCGCACCTCGACGTCACCGAACCCGGCCGCGCGCAGCGCTTCCAGGTGCCAGGACGCGGGCGGGTAGAAGTCGGCGGACCCGCCGTCCACCCGGTCCCGGGCGGCCTCGGCCAACGCCGGGTGCGCCAGCGCCTCCGCCCACCACTCGTGCCACCCCGCCATGCCGTCCCCGCCCGACGCGACCGGCCCGACCTCGGGCATCCGGTCGGCGTTGGCGAACACGCCACCCGGCGCGAGCACGTCGTGGACCTCCCCGTACAGCGCCCGCAACCGGTCCGGGCCGAAGCAGTGCAGCGCGGTCCCGGCCACCACGGCGTCGAACTCCAGCCCGGCGCCCCACCCCGGCGCGCCCAGGTCGGCCGACACCACCGCGACCCGGTCGCCCAGCGCGGCACGGGCGATCGCCAACAGCACCGGGTCGACGTCGAGCACCGTCACCTCGGCGCCGACCAGCCGGGCCGCGATCGACCCGGTGCCGCCCGCGAGGTCGAGCGCCCGACGTCCGACGGCGACGTCCGCCAGCACGGCGAACGCCTCGTCCCGGTGCGGCAGGAACGGTTCCTGCCGCACGTCCCAACCGCGCCGCAGTTCCTCGGCGTCGGCGAAGCTCAGTCGTGTCGTCACCCCACCGAGCCTATCGAAAACGATTGTCAGTCGCGCTCGATCAGGTGACCCACCACGTCCGGCCCGGGATGCGCGTGCCCCGAACCGTCCCGGCGCTCGTCCGGCGCGGGCAACTCGACCGGCGCACCGTTGTCCGCCGCGCCCGCGGGCCGCGGCCCCACCCAGGCCAGCGCCAACGCCGTCTCACCCTTGAGGAACCGGTGCGCCCGCACACCACCCGTCGCCCGCCCCTTCGCCGGGTACGCGGCGAACGGCGTCACCTTCACGCTCTGCCCCGTCGACGTGACCACCATCGGCTCACCGTGCTCGTCGTCGTCCGTGCGCACCGCGGCGAAGAACACCACCCGCGCGTCCGACCCCACGTTGATACCCGCCATGCCACCGCCCCGCAGACCCTGCGGCCGCACCAGCGACGCCGAGTACCGCAACAGCGACGCGTCCGACGTCACGAACACCAGCGTCTGCGCGGCGTCGGCCAACCAGGTCGCACCGACCACCTCGTCACCCTCCTTGAGGGTGATCACCTCGAACTCGTCGGACCGCACCGGCCACTCCGGCGCGCACACCTTCACCGTGCCCGACCTCGTGCCCAGCGCCAGCCCCGGCGCCTCCGTGTCGGTCAACGGCGCGATGCCCACGACCCGCTCACCGGCCTGCAGGTCGACCAGCTCACCGGCCGCCATGCCACCGCTCAACGACACCGTGCCGCTCTGCTCCGGCAACACCGGCAGCGGCAGCACGTCCGTCTTGAACGCCCGCCCCCGGTTCGTTACCAGCAGCACCTGACCACGCGCCGTCGTGTGCACGGTCGCCGCCACCGCGTCGTGCTTGATCCGCCCGTTGCGCCGACGCGCCTCCGACGACTCCTCCGACTCGGCCGCCGTCCGCGCCACCAACCCCGTCGCGGACAGGATGACCTGGCACGGGTCGTCGGCGACCTCCAGCGGCCCGGCCGGCTTCGACGCCGCCAGCACCTCCTTGAGGTCACCGTCGAGCAGCGCGGTCCGGCGCTCCTGCTGGAGGTCCTTGGCCACCTTCGCCAACTCCGCGGACACGACCTTCTTCAACACGGCCGGGTCGTCCAGGATCTTGCTCAGCTCGGCGATCTCGTTGCGCAGCTTCTCCTGCTCCGCCTCCAACTCCAACGAGTCGTAGCGGGTCAACCGGCGCAACGGCGTGTCCAGGATGTAGGTCGCCTGGATCTCGGAGAGCTTGAACGACTTCATCAAGCCCTCCTTCGCGGCGGCCGCGTTCTCGCTGCCCCGGATGAGCTTGATCACCTTGTCGATGTCCAGCAACGCCCGCAGCAGGCCCTCGACCAGGTGCAGCCGGTCCTCGCGCTTGCGCCGCCGGTACCGGGTGCGCCGCGTGACCACCTCGTAGCGGTGCTTGAGGAACACCTCCAGCAGCGCCTTGAGCCCCAACGTCCGCGGCTGGCCCTCCACCAGCACCAGGTTGTTGATGCCGAACGACTGCTCCATCGGCGTGAGCCGGTACAGGTCGGCCAGCAGCGCCTGCGGGTTCACCCCGACCTTGCACTCGATCACCACGCGGGTGCCGTTCTCGCGGTCGGTCAGGTCCTTGACGTCGGAGATCCCGGTCAACCGCTTGGACTTCGTCACCTCGTCGGTGATCTTCTCGATGATTTTCTCCGGCCCGACGCCGTAGGGCAGCTCGGTGACCGTGATCGCCTGCCGACCGCGGCTGCCCTCCAGCAACCCGGTCTCCACCTTGGCCCGCATCCGCACCACACCGCGCCCGGTCTCGTAGGCCTTGCGCACCTCGTCCAACCCGAGCAGCACACCACCGGTCGGCAGGTCCGGGCCGGGGATGAACCCCATCAACTCGTCCAGCGTCGCGTCCGGGTGCGTCACCAGGTGCCGCGCCGCCGCCACGACCTCGCCCAGGTTGTGCGGGATCATGTTCGTCGCCATCCCGACCGCGATCCCCGACGTGCCGTTGACCAGCAGGTTCGGGAACGCCGCAGGCAGCACCGACGGCTCCTGCAACGACCCGTCGTAGTTGGGCCGGAAGTCGACCGTGTCCTCGTCCAACTCCCCCACCAGCAACATCGCCGCCGGGGACATCCGTGCCTCGGTGTTGTGGTTGACGAACCCGCCCGCCAGGAACGAGTGGTCGTCGGACTCCACCCGGACCGAGTAGACCTCGGCCGGCTCGCACGCCTCCACCTCGGTCACCGCCTCGAAGCGGTAACCCGAGTCCATGACCGGCAGGATCGTGGCCAGAACCTCGGTGTCCTTGATCCGGTCGATGATCCGCAGACGCTCGGTCTCCCACCGCTCGACCCGGTCGAAGTTGTGCTTCGTGAGCCACTTGCGGCCGCTGCCGCGGCGATCGAAGTCCAGCGCACCGCGGACGTAATCGGCCACGAACGGCACGCTGTCCATGCTCAACCGGTGCGCCCGCAGCGGGGACCGACGGAGCAGGACGTTCAACTTCGCCTGCTTGGTCCTCAGGAACCCGACGCGTTCCGCGAAGGCCCGAACATTCCGGAGGCCCGACACCACCAAGCGGTATTCCACCGAGCCGTTGGGGCGTCGGTACTGGCGACGAGTGGCGATCACGCCGAATTCAGCCAACAGTTCCTGCAACTGCGCAGCCAGCTTGGCACTGTAGGTGCTGTACTGAACCGTGAAGCCGTTGTCGGCCTCGCGACAACCACCGTCACCCTCGAACGCCGCCATCAGGAACGCGCGCTTTACGCCCAACCCGCCGTTCCACACGAATTCGGGAACGAACTTCTCCCGCGCCTGGTGACCGATGAACTCCGCGAGCACGCTCTTCCGGAAGGCTTCCATCCCGCCGGCGTGGTGTTGGATGTCGATCTCGCGGATCAGCTTCCGGTCCTGGCGGGTGTGCCGCTCCGAGACGTACCGTCGACCAGCGACCACTTGGTCGTACGCGTGCAGCACCTCAGTGAAGAAGTGCTCGTCGGTGTTGTTGAAACCCGCCCGGGTCTCGCTGGCGTAGCCCTCCGAGACCCACGCGCCGCCGAGGATGCCGAGCATGTACTCCTGAGCCGTCGGCACGACCTGCGACCAGGCGTTTCGTGCGACCGCCACGACCGTACCGGGCTTGAGTTCGTCCAGTCGGCGCCACTGGAAGATCGGCACGCCCATCGGGGCTTCAAGACAGAGCACGAGGTGGTTCTCGCTACCGCGCAGCGAGAAACCCGACTTCGTCGCCATGCGGATCGTGGGGTGCACACCCGAGTTGAAGACCTTGTTGACCCGGACCGCCTTGCCGTCCTTGTCCAACACCTCGAAATCCGCGTCGGCTTCGGCGTCTGCCGGAAGTTTCACCAGATCCGCGATGCGCGGACTGGTGCCATCGGCAAGCCGAACTCGGGTATCGCCGACCAAGCAGTAACGCGAGGCGGCAGGGCCGTCGTCCGGAGAGCCGAAGTTGCCGTGCCCGTCGACCAGCGGGGTGTTCAGGGAGAAGTCCTGGGCCAGGCGGACCATCGCGTCGTAGATCGCGGTGTCGCCGTGGGGGTGGTACTTGCCCATGCAGTTGTGCACCACGAAACCGCTCACCACGAACGCGTGCTCGGGGGCGGCGACCTGGATGTCGTAGGTGGTGTCCGGCGCGGCCGGTTCGACCGACACGACGTGCGGGAACGGCTCGTCGGCGGCGTGCCTGGCGGCGCGGATCACCTGGACCAGGCCGTCCTGGAGCGGGCCTACGCCGGTCCAGCGCAGCAGCGCCACGGCGAGCGCCGCGGCGTCACGGCCGGTGACGGTCAGGGTCGTCGCGTCACGGCGGGTGCGGATGCCGGCGTCGGCGAGCACGGCGTACTCGGCCTCGCCGCCGGGCAGCACGACGTCGCGGCCGTCGCGCACGCCACCGGTGGCCGTGAACAGGCCCGCGAGGAACGGCGTCCACGTCGACCGGTCGCGCAGCACGGCGTCCAGCCGACCGGTCGCGGCGGCTTCGAGGTCGGGGTGGCGGGCGAAGGTGAGGGTGAGCCGGTCGGCGTCCTTCTCGCGGGAGGTGGTGATGTCGTGCGCGATGGCCCAGCCGTGCGCGGTGTCGACGGCCTCGGCGTCCGCCAGTTCCAGGCGCACCCGGCCGTCGGCGAGCACGTCACCGGACGCGGCGAGCAGGCCGAGCACGAAACCGGTCGCGTCGCCGTCGGCGAGCAGGTTGGCGTGCCGTTCGGAGCCGAACCCGACCGTGCGGGCGCCGGTGAGGTCGCGGGCGGCGGTCCAGTCGGCGTCGGTCCAGCGGTCGGGGTCGACGCCGGTGCGGAACCGCTGGCCCGGGGTGACGAGCATCGAGTGGCCGTCGGACCAGGTGACGCGGACGAGTTCCGACACCGGGTTCCGGTAGACCTCGCGGACCTCGACCGGCTCGCCCCGCCCGTCCAGGACGAGGTCGCCGACCTCGATGTCCTCGATCGGCCGCAGGCCTCGCGGCGTCGAGACGAGCGCGCCGCGCACGAAGCAGTCGCCGACCACGCGCGAGGACTTCACGTAGGCGCTGGTGGGGCGGTAGCCCTGCTCGTTCATCGAGAACAGGATCCGGCGGTGCACCGGCTTGAGGCCGTCCCGCGCGTCGGGCAGGGCGCGGGAGTGGATCACCGAGTACGCGTACTCCAGGTAGGAGTCCTCGATCTCGGTGGTCAGGGAGTTGTCGAAGACCTGGGCGCCCGCGCGGTCGAAGGCGGACGGGTCGACCCTGGTCGTGGGGGTCTTGCGGCGTGCCATGGTCGGTCGTTCCCTCGTGTGTCAGGCGGGTCAGATGTCGATCGCGGACTGGTCGACGCGGGCGGACGACTCGACGAGCCAAGCGCGGCGCGGCTCGACCTTCTCGCCCATCAGCAGCTCCAACGCGGCCTCCGCGGCCTCGGCGTCGTGCATGGTGATGCGGCGCACGGAGCGGGTGGCGGGGTTCATCGTGGTCTCCCACAGCTCGTCCGCGTCCATCTCGCCGAGGCCCTTGAACCGGGGCACCGGCTTGACCACCGTCTTGCCGGCCTTCTCCAGTTTGGCGACCTTCTGCTCCATCTCGCGCTGGCTGAAGGTGAAGTGGGTCTCGGCGTTGCGGCCCTTGGTCATGACCTTGTGCAGCGGCGGCATGGCGGCGTAGAGGCGACCGTCCTCGATCACCGGTCGCATGTACTTGGCGAACAGGGTGATCAGCAGGGTCCGGATGTGCGAGCCGTCGACGTCCGCGTCGGCCATCAGGATGACCCGGCCGTAGCGCATCGTGGTCAGGTCGAACGTCCGGCCGGTGCCGGCGCCGAGGACCTGCACGATGCTGGCGATCTCGGCGTTGCGCAGCGTGTCGGCGAGGCTGGCCTTCTGCACGTTGAGGATCTTGCCGCGCAACGGGAGCAGGGCCTGGTACTCCGAGACGCGCGCCATTCGGGCCGAGCCGAGGGCGCTGTCGCCTTCCACGAGGAACAGCTCGCTGCGCGCGACGCCGGTGGTGCGGCAGTCGACCAGTTTCGCGGGCATCGCGGCGCCTTCGAGGGCGGTCTTGCGGCGGGCGGCGTCCTTCTGGTGTTTCTGGGTGAGGCGGACGCGGGCGGCGTCGACGACTTTTTGCAGGACGACCTTGGCCTCGGACTTGGTGCGGCGGTCCTCGGTCCAGGCCTTGATGTGCTTCTCGACCACGCCGAGGGTGACCTTGGTGATGCCCGCGGTGGACAGTTCGTCCTTGGTCTGGGAGGTGAACTGCGGCTCGGGGATGCGGACGTGGACGACGGCGGTCATGCCCTCCAGCACGTCGTCCAGCGTCGGCGGGTCCTCCTTGGGCTTGAGCAGGCCCCTGGTCTTGCCGATCGCGTCCTGGACCGCCTTGAGCACGGCGCGTTCGAAGCCGCGGCGGTGCGTGCCGCCGTGCACGTTGCGGATCGTGTTGGTGAAGCACTCGACCGTGCGCTCGTAGCCGGTGCCCCAGCGCAACGCGATCTCGACCTCGGCCTGGCGTTCGACCTTGGACCGCATGACGCCGTTCTCGTCGGCCGCGTTCTCGTGGTAGATGCCGTCGCCGGTGATGAGCAGGGTGCCGGAGACCGGCTTCTCGCTCGCGGGCGCGAGGTGGTCGACCATGTCGACCAGGCCGCCGGGGTAGTGGAAGGTCTCTTCGGCGATCGCGCCGTCGGTGGCGACGCGCAGCACGTAGGTCACGCCGGGGACGAGGAACGCGGTGTTGCGCAGCTTGGTGCGCACGGCCTCGACGTCGAGCGCGGCGCTGTTCTCGAAGTAGCGGGCGTCGTGCCAGTAGCGGATGGACGTGCCGGTGCGCTTGGTGCGGCCGGTGACGCGCAGGCCCGACTGGCGGGTGAAGGCGGCCTTGGGGCCGGGGCCGTCGAACACGCCGGGGACGCCGTGCGCGAACGACATCTCGTGGGTCTTGCCCTCGCGCCGGACGACGACGTCGAAGCGGTGCGACAGGGCGTTGACGGCGGAGGCGCCGACGCCGTGCAGGCCGCCGGAGGTCTTGTAGCCGGAGCCGCCGAACTTGCCGCCGGCGTGCAGGCGGGTGAGCACGAGCTCGACGCCGGACAGGCCGGACTTGGCGTGGGTGCCGGTGGGGATGCCGCGGCCGTCGTCGTCGACCTGGACGCTGCCGTCGGCGTGCAGGGTGACGACGATCTTGGTGGCGTGGCCGGCCACGCCCTCGTCGGTGGAGTTGTCGACCACCTCGGTGAACAGGTGGTTGATGCCCCTGCTGTCGGTGGACCCGATGTACATGCCGGGGCGCTTGCGTACCGCCTCCAGACCCTCCAGGTGGGTCAGGTCGTCGGCCCCGTACAGGATCTCAGCGGTCACCGGGTCGGTCTCCCCAGGTCGTGGCGTGCGTCGAGCGGTTCACGGTAACCGAGGAGGGTGGCACGGGATTCGCGTCCCTCCCGGTCCCACCGATTACCGTCGGACAAGTGTTCCGGCAAGTCATCCGCGATCTTGCCATAGCGTGCTCGAACACAGGTTCGAAGGATGGCATCACATATGGAGCAGAGGCTCCACGAGTGCGGGCGGCCTTCCCGGATTGGTACCCGTCGCGCGGCGGGTCCACGCCTGGTGCGGGCCTGGCTGGTCGCGTCGACGTTGAGCGGAGTGCCGTCGACCGTGCACGCGGTGTTGACCGGTGGTGACGTTCTGCGTTCGACGCGGGCGGCGGCGACGCTGCTGGGAGGCACGGGTGTGATCCGCGGCGCGGTCGCGCACTTCGGCGTGTCGGCCTGCTGGACCGTCGTGCTGGCGGCCGTGGACCGGCGGTGGTCGTTGGACGCGCGCACGGGCGCGGTGGCCGGTGCGGTCGTCGCGGTGGTGGACCTGGAGGTGGTCGGGCGGCGGTTCCCGGCGGTCCGGGCCTTGCCGCGGGCGGCGCAGTGGGCCGACCACGTGGCGTTCGGCGCCCTGGTGGGAGCCGTTCTGCGGTCCACAGTGGACGGCCGTGGTCGAGTGCGGCTACCCCCGTTCGGGTGTCATCCGCGTAGAGTGCTGGCGTTCCCGCGCTGTCGTGCCTGGAGGTGATCGGGCGCCTTGATGTTCCGACGTGCCGCACCGAAGGAGCGTGCCCCGCAGGTGGAGCCGGTGGTCGAGCGAGAACCCGTGGTCCAGACCGCGCCGCCCGTGCCCGCACCGGCCCAGTTCTCGGCCTCGTTCGCGGGGGCGGCGCTGGTGGTCGGGCCGCCCGGCGGTGCCGGTCCGGCCGCGGTCGCGCTGGGTCGCAGCCTGCCGGTCGACCGCGGTCGCACGGTGGTCGTCATCGACCCGCCCAACGGCGACGAGACCTCGTTCTGGCCCGCCGTGGCCGCCGCGTTGCAGGGCCGCGGCCCGGTGCGGCTGATGACGCCGCACTCCGGCTCGATGCGGCCGACCGCGCCCGCCCAGTGGCTGACCGAGCAGTTGCAGGCCGAGGTGGTGGCGCCGGACGGCGCGGTCGCCACGGTGCCGGGCGCGGCGTTCGTCGCGGGCAACGGCGGGTACGGCTGCTGGCTGCGGTTCCTGCCGGGTGCCTCGCCGGTGCCGATGGGCAGGCGGTTCCCGGTGCCGAACTGGGAGGCGGTCGACCCGAACACGCCGTGGCCGACCGGTGACGTCGGCATCTCCGAGCCCATCCCGGCCGGGCTGTGGCTGCGCGCGCAACGGACGCAGTTCGATCCCCAGGCGCCGGACGCGCGGGCGGTCCTGGGCCTGCCGTGCCGGGACAACGTGCTGACCGTCGTGGTCGGCGGTCCGGGCCAGCCGCCGATCCCGACCGACGAGGTGTGCCGCCTGCTCGGCGGGCTGCCGTCGGCGGCGCGGTCGCGGGTGCGGCTGGTCTGGTACGGCGGCGAGCACCAGGCGCAGGCGGTGGCCGACCAACTCGGTGAGCCGATCTCGCTGTACACGGGCTTGCCGGTGGGTTCGCTGCGCAACGGCGCGGCGGTGGTGGCGGTGAACCCGCGCGGGCAGCAGACCTGGCGGCCGTACGTGACCGAGGTGCGCCACACCCCGGCGGGTCCGCCGATCGTGTCGGGTTACCGGGTGCCGGTGCCCGGGCTGGTCGAGCGCGGCGCGGGTGTCTTCGACCTCGGCGGTGGCGTGGTGCTGGAGGTCGTGCCGTCCGGGCTGTGGGTGCGTGACGCGGAGGACAACGGCCCTGAGGTGCGGTCCCTGCCGGTGGACCCGGAGTGGGCTCGGTTGACCGTCGGCACGCCCGGTCGCACCACGGCGGGCGCGGTCGCGGTGGCGGGCGCGTCGCTGGTGGAACGGCTGGAGCCGGAGGTGCGGCGGCTGCTGAAGGTCGTGTTCTGCGACCCGGCGCCGATGCCGCGGCCGCCGGTGGCCGAGGAGCCGCCGCCGCCCGTGCCGGCCGACGAGCCGGTGCCGCTGAGCGTGGACGGCCCGTTGGCGGACTCCCCCGCGCCGGTGTGGGGCGAGCAGGTGGGCGAGGAGGTCGTGCCGGTCGACCACCGCAGCACGGAGCCGGAGCGGGATGCGCTGCGCCGGATGCTCGGGGAGCGCTACGGCGAGCACGCGGCGGTGGCGTGCCGGCACATCGTGGAGCGCCCGGACGACCCGGAGGCGTTCGAGGCGGTGGTGACCGATCTCGCGGCGGTGTCGGCGTGCCTGCGGCACGACGAGGAGATCCTGGTCGAGGCGTTGCGCAGCGGGAAGCTGGGTCGGCTGTGGCCGTACGCGGCGGCGGTGGTGTCGGGTCTGCGCCGGCTGCCGACGCACCAGGGCGTGACGGTGTGCTGGGGCGAGCCGCGCCGGTTCCGCACGGGTGACGTGCTGGTGGAGCACGGTCTGCTCAACACCGTGGCCGGGCCTTCGGTGCCGGTCGACGGGCGGGTGGAGTTCCTGCTCTGGTCGGTGACCGGGCGGCGGGTGTCGGTGGTCGACTCGTTCGGCAGCGTGATCCAGGAGCGGGTGGTGTTCCCGCCGGGCACCGCGTTCAAGGTGCTGGCGGTGGTGGAGGCCGAGGAGTCGGCGCCGATGCAGGTCATGGCGCAGGAGGTGGTGGGGCGCCACCACGAGCTGCCGCCGGGCGTGCTGGGCAGCCTGGAACGGGCCGCGGTCGCCCTGCGCAACCACGCCCGCGCCACGGCCTGAACGCCCTGACCGACCTGGGACCCGACCGACGCGGTAGGCGGCGGCCGTGCGAGGCCTCGTGCCCCCTGGGTCGCGGTCAGTAGGCGGCCGCACGGTCGGCGAACTGCGGTGCGGGCGCGACGCCGGCCGACGCCGGGTAGGAGATGCGGTCGAGCACGCCGTCGGAGGTGTAGCGCTGCGCCGGTGCGGCGGCCAGCTGGTCGAGCCACACCGAGGAGCCGTAGCGGGCGTCCTCGCCGGTCGGGTCCTGCGACCGGATGCGCGGGGTGTTCTGCGGGTCGAAGTCCGCCGCGTACGGCGACGGCGCCGGTCCCGCGCCCACCATCAGCACGCACGCGTACTCGTACGACGTCCCGCCGGAGCCGCCGCGGAGGGCGAGCGCGCCGTTGGCCGGGATCGCGCCGAACGGCAGGGCGAGGCTGGACACCCGGTACTCGGGCACGGCCTGCTGGATCTCCCGCTGCCCGGCCGCGATCGCCTCCTGCACGCCCTGGTCACCGGCCAGCGCGAGGTTGGTGTGGTCGCGCGTGTGGTTGCCGATCTCGAACCCGTGGTCGCGCAGCCAGCGCAGGGCGGCCCCGTCGGGTGACCCGAACGGCCCGGCGTTGACGTACATGCTGGCCACCGGTCGGAAGCCGGGGTGCCGGGCGGCCACGTCCAGCAGGATGGCGATGGCCGTGCCGGGCGCCGGCTGCCCGTCGGGGCCGAGCGCGAACTGGGTCGCGTCGCCGTCGTCGAACGTGAGCACGACCGGGTGCGCGCCGGCCGGGAGGTCGATGCGCCCGGTCGCGTACTCGGCGGTGGTCACCGGCACGTACCCCTCGCGGGCCAGCCGTTCGAGTTCGGCGCGGAACGCCGCCGGGGTCCGGTCGTAGACCGACGTCGTCTGCTCGACCAGCCGGTGGTACATCAGGATCGGCACCTGGCCGAGCTCGTTGGCGCCCACGGCCGCCGGGTCCGGTGCCGCCGAGGACGACGGCGGGGAGGCCGAGGACGGGCCGGGCAGCTGCGCCGCGGCCTCGCCGGGCGGCTCGGCCGCCGGTTGGGCGGCGCACGCGCAGCACAGGGCCGCGACGAGCGCCACAACGGTCCGGACGGGCCTGGGCGACATGCTCTTCACCCCCGGATGATTTCGCGTCCGGAGCCGGTCGACACCGCCGTACACCCCATCGGATGACCTTCGGTTTGGCGCTCGACTTCCCGGTTAAGCCGCAGGTGGCCGAGCCACGTCGAGATCGGAGTCGCCTGATGTCGGAGTCACCCCGCAAGTTCAAGCGCGTGCTGATACCAGCGGTCGGTGTCGTGGTGCTGTTGCTGATCGCGGGGGTCGTCACGACGATGCTGCACGGCCGCGGCGTCGGGCTCGCCGTGGCGGAGCTGGGCGAGGGATCCGCTGTCACTCCTTCGGGTGTCGAGCGCGTGTCCATCACCACCGCCGACGCCGGTGGGCTCGACCGTGTCACCGTGCACGTGGACGGACAGCCGGTCGAGGCACGACGCGCCGACGGCCGCATGACGTTGACCGGGGTGAAGCTCGCCGAGGGCAGGCACACGCTGTCGGTCCGGGCGGCCAACCCGCTGCCGTGGATGCCCGACGTCGAGGTGGAGCGCGAGTTCACCGTCGACGCCACGCCACCCGCGTTGACGGTGGACGTGGCCGAGGCCGGGTCGCCGCGCGGTCCGGTGACCGTGAAGGGCAGCGCGGACGGCGCGGAGTCGGTGAAGGTCGGCGACCAGCAGGTGCCGTTGCGCGACGGGAGGTTCGAGGCGTCGCTGAAGGAGGTGCCCGCCAGCATCCGGGTCGAGGCCACCGACGCCGCGGGCAACGCGCAGCGGCACGACGTCGCGGTCAAGGTCACCCACCCCGGGATGCGCGGCGTGCACATGAGCGCCGCCGCCTGGGCGACCGCGTCGTTGCGCGACCCGGTGCTGGCGATGGCGCGCGAGGGCCGCATCGACACCGTGCAGCTCGACATCAAGGACGAGAGCGGCGAGATCGGCTACGACTCGCAGGTGCCGCTGGCCAGGCAGATCGGCGCGAACCGCAACTACTACGACGCCCGCGCGGCGATCGACGAGCTGCACAAGATGGGGCTGCGGGTGGTCGGCAGGCTGGTGGCGTTCCGCGACCCGGTGCTGGGCAAGGCGTCGTGGGACTCGGGCGCGCGCGACCGGGTGGCGCAGAACTCGTCGGGCGCGCCCTGGTCGGCGCACTACGGGGAGTACGCGTTCACCAACTTCGCCAACCCGGAGGTCCGCGCCTACAACATCGCGATCGCCGAGGAGGCCGCGTCCCTGGGCTTCGACGACATCCTCTACGACTACGTGCGGCGGCCGGACGGCCCGCTCGGGCAGATGGTGTTCCCCGGCCTGGCCACCAGCCCTGAGCAGTCCATAGTGGACTTCCTGAGGGACAACCGGGCGGCCGTGCGGCCGAAGGGGGCCTACCTGGGCGCGTCGGTGTTCGGCATCGCCGCGCACAGCCCGACCGACGTGGCGCAGGACATCCCGGCCATCGCCGCGCACGTGGACTACGTGGCGCCGATGGTCTACCCGTCGCACTGGGGTCCCGGCGAGTACGGCGTGGGCAACCCCAACGCCATGCCGTACGAGATCGTGCGGGCGTCGGTGGCGGACTTCGTCGGGATGACCGGCGGCACCGGCGCGACCGTGGTGCCGTGGTTGCAGGCGTTCTCGCTGGGCCACCACTACGGCCCGGGTGAGGTGCAGGCGCAGGTGCGGGCCACCCGGGACGCCGGCGCGCCGTCGTTCCTGCTCTGGAACGCGGCCTGCACCTACGGATCGGCCGGCCTGGAGCCCGCATGAGGTGGTTCCCGCTCCTGCCCTACCTGACCGGGGTCTGCCTGGCCGCGACGACCGTGGTGGCGTTGGACGTCGGCACGGCGGCGCGGCCGACGACCGTGGCGTGGCCCACCTCCGGGGTCGTGCCACCCGCGCCGCCGCAGGCCTCGACGCGCAGCACGCCGGTGGTCGACGCGTTGCGCTCCGGCGCGGACCTGCCGCCCGGTCCGGCGTTCCCGGAGCAGGGCGCGGGCACGTGGCACGTCGTGCCGCCACCGGGCGGCGGCGGCACGTCCGGCATCACCTACGCGGTGGAGGTCGAGGACGGGGTGGTGCTGCCCAACGGTGACGACTCGTTCGCCGCGGTGGTCGACTACGCGTTGCGCCACCCGCGCGGGTGGTCGACGCGGCAGGCGTTCCGACGGGTGGGCGGCGGGGTGGAGCCGGAGCTGCGGATCCGGTTGACCTCGCAGCGCACCGCGCGGTCGCTGTGCGGGTTCGAGCTGCCGTACGACACGTCGTGCCGGATCGGGCCGGCCGTGCACCTGAGCACGGCGCGCTGGTTCCGCGGCGCCCACACCTACGGCGACGACCTGCGCCGCTACCGGCTCTACGCGGTCAACCACGAGGTGGGGCACTTCCTCGGCCTGGGCCACGAGGTGTGCCCCCGGGACGGCGCGCCGGCGCCGGTGATGATGCAGCAGACGCTGAGCGTCGACAACGACGGGCTGGCGTCGATCACCACGGGCAGCGACCAGGGTGTCGTGGTCACCCCGGACGGGAAGTCGTGCGGGCCGAACCCGTGGCCGTGACGGTCGGGTCGATCCGGTGCGAGAGCCGGTAGGAGTCGGTCGCGTCGGCGCGGCGGCCGAGCCGGTCCAGCGCCCAGCCGCGCAGGAACGCGGCACGGGCCGCGGGCAGGCCGCCCAGCGCGACGGCGCGGTCGAACGCCTCGACGGCTTCGCGCCACCGCCGGGCGGCCAGCAGGGCGTCCCCGCGCACGGCCCACGTGCGGTGGTCGTGCGGCGCGAGGGACACCAGCTCGTCGGACGCGGTGACGGCGCGGTCCGGTGAGCCGGTGCGCAGGTGGGTCCTGGCGATCGTCTCGTGCAGGGGGAACGCGTGGTCGGCCCAGGCCAGCCGGTCGAGCGCGGTGGTCGGCCGGACCTCCAGCTGCGCCTCCAACGCCAGGTCCAGCAGCCGGAACGTCCCCACCACGTCGCCGCGCAGGAACGGGATGAACGCCAGGGCGCGGTGCAGCGACTGCCACGCCAGGCCGTCCGCCGGCGGCAGGGCTCGGGCGAGGGCGGCGGCTTCGTGCAGCGCGGGCGTGTCGTCGCCCCGGCGTCCGTTGCGGACCACGACGAAGAGCGCGAGCGTGCGCCGCGCGTCGGCGGGCAGGCGTTCGTCCCGGGCGCCGCGCAGGGCCAGGGCCTCCAGGTCGGCGGGTCGGTGGGGGTGCCAGAACAGCACCGCGAGCTGCTTCACGGCCGTGGTCGGGTCGAACACGTGGGTGCGCGGGTCGACCTGCGCCATCCCGAGCACGTCCGCCGCGTGCCGCTGGTAGCCCAGGCGCAGCAGCAGGTCGGCCGCCGTCACGCGGTCGTCCGGCTCGACCGACCGCTCGCGGACCCGCGACCACAGGTCGGAGGCCAGGTCGGCGGGGAACACCGCCAGGTCGCCGCCGATCGCGTCCACCCGTCCCAGCGAGGCGGCGTCGTACACGCGCTGCATCGGCGACGGGTTCGTG
The DNA here is from genome assembly GCF_054781895.1 of Saccharothrix stipae. Classification (NCBI taxonomy): domain Bacteria; kingdom Bacillati; phylum Actinomycetota; class Actinomycetes; order Pseudonocardiales; family Pseudonocardiaceae; genus Saccharothrix; species Saccharothrix stipae. The sequence goes on from NZ_BAAGTN010000001.1 coordinate 398,466, forward strand.
GTGAACCGGGGCAACGCCGCCGTCGTGCCGGACGCGAGGTGCCGGGCGATGGTGTGGGTGACGACGGCGTGCGGCGGCGAGGTCTCCCCCGGCTCGTGCAGCCCGACGTACACCCGGCACCGCACCGGCACACCGGCCGTCGCGAGCGCACCCAACCGCACGGCCAACGCCCGCGGCCCGGGATCGGGCAGGTATCGCGGCACGACCACAGTCGCCTCCCGCTCCGACCCTGCCCTCCCCGCACTCCGACCGCCACCACCCGAACCGGTCACAACGTCACGGCCACCGTCGCACGGACGCGCCTCCGCGCGACGGTGACCTCGCAGATCACCGCGATCTCACGGTGACCCGGTCACCACACCGACCCGCCCTCACCACGAGGCCGGGTCGGCAGTCCACGACGCCCGGCCCGCACCACTCGCGAGGTCGCGTCGGTCGTTCGCGACCTCATTTCCCGGCGATCAGGTCCGCGTACCAGTAGAAGCTCGCCCGTGGTGTGCGGACCAGGGTCTCGTAGTCGACGTGCACCAGGCCGAACCGGTGCTTGTAGCCGTGCGCCCACTCGAAGTTGTCCAGGAACGACCAGACGAAGTAGCCGCGCAGGTCGACCCCGGCGGTGATCGCGTCACGGGCCGCGGCGAGGTGGGTGCGCAGGTAGTCGATGCGCTCCTGGTCGACGAACCCGGGGTTGTCCGGGTAGACGCACCCGTTCTCGGTCACGTACACCGGCGGCAGGTTCGGGTACCGCTCCCTGAGCCCCACCAACGTCCGGGTGAGCCCTTCCGGTTCGACCGGCCAGTTCATCGCGGTGCGCGGGACGTCCGGCAGGCGGGTGGTGTCGATGCCGATGTCGATGGACGTGCGGGTGGCCGGGTCGGGGTCGCGGTGCGGCGCGTCGGCCACGTGCTGCCGGTAGTAGTAGTTGATGCCGACGTAGTCCAGCGGCGTGGAGATCAGCTCCAGGTCGCCGTCGTGCCGGAACGACAGGTCGGTGACCCCCGCGAAGGTGTCCTCGTAGTCGTCCGGGTAGCGGCCGGCGAACAGCGGTTCGGTGAACTGGCGGCGCAGCAGCAGGTCGTGCCGGCGCGCGGCGGCGACGTCGGCCTCCGACGAGGTGACCGGGGTCGACGGAGACTGGTTGAGCACGATGCCGAACTCGTGGCCCGGCGTGCCGCGCATGGCCCGCACCGCGAGCCCGTGCGCCACCATCAGGTGGTGCGCGGCGGCGAGGGAGCCGTGGCCCTCCCGCGCGCCGGGCGCGTGTCTGCCCTCGCCGTAGCCGACGATCGCCGACACGTACGGCTCGTTGAACGTCGTCCACTTCGTCACCCGGTCGCCCAGGGCGTCGTGCACGATCACCGCGTACTCGGCGAACCGCTGCGCGGTGTCCCGCGACCGCCAGCCGCCCAGCTCCTCCAACGCCTGCGGCAGGTCCCAGTGGTACAGCGTGAGGAACGGCTCGATACCGCGTTCCAGCAGCCCGTCGACCAGCCGGCTGTAGAAGTCCAGCCCGCGCGGCTCGACCCGGCCCGCGCCGGTCGGCAGCACCCGCGGCCACGACACCGAGAACCGGTACGCGTCCACGCCGAGCTCGCCCAGCAGCGCCAGGTCCTCCGGCATCCGGTGGTAGTGGTCGCACGCCACGGCCCCGGTGTCACCACCGGCGACGGCGCCCGGCACCGCGCCGAACGCGTCCCAGATCGACGGGCCCCTCCCGTCGGCGTCCACGGCCCCTTCGATCTGGTAGGCCGAGGTGGCGACGCCCCAGCGGAATCCTCGGGGGAAGTCGGTCAACTGAAACTCCTAGGCAAGCGGTCGACAGGTGAACTGTGGGAAGGATGCCGGCGAAGCGGAGCCTTCACCCCTTCAACGCGCCCTGCATGATCCCGCCGACGATCTGCCGGCCGAACAGCAGGAACACCGCGAGCACCGGCACGGTGCCGATGGTCGCCGCGGTGAGCACGAGGGTGTAGTCGGTGGTGTAGCCGCTGGCCAGGGTGGACAGGGCGGTCTGCACGGTGGGGTTCTCCGGGGTCAGCACGACCAGGGGCCAGAAGAAGTCGTTCCACGCCTGCATGAACGTGAACAGGCCCAGCACGGCGGCGGCGGGGCGGGCGGCGGGCAGCACGACGTGCCAGTACAGGCGCAGGGAGCTGCACCCGTCCATCCGCCCCGCCTCCAGCAGCTCGTCGGGCACCGCCCGCTCGAAGTACTGCCGCATGAAGAACACGCCGAACGCGGTGACCAGGCCGGGCACGATGACCGCGTGGATCTCCCCCGCCCAGCCGAAGTCGCTCATCATCATGTACAGCGGGATCACGCCGAGCTCGGTGGGCACGGCCTGGGTGGCGACGACGAGCAGCATGAGCGCCGACCGGCCGCGGAACCTCAGCTTGGCGAAGGCGAAGCCCGCCAGGGTGGAGAAGAACACCACCGAGACGGTGATCGTCCCCGACACGATCAGCGAGTTCATCATCGCCAGCGCGAAGTCCGACTGGTCGAACACCCGCGAGATGTTGGCGAACAGGTTGCCGCCGGGCACCAGCACCGGCGGCACGCTGTCGACCTTGTCCGGCGTCTGCGACGACACGACGAGCGACCAGTACACCGGGAACGCCGACCCGGCGAGCACCGCGATCAACGCCGCGTAGGTCCACGGTCCGGGCAGCCGCAACGCCCCGCGCCGCCGGGGTGGCGCGGGCGTGGCCGGCGCCTGCGGTTCGAGCACGGTGGTCATGTCCAGCCCTCTCAGTCGGTCCGGATGCGGCGTGCGGCCAGGTAGCTCAGCCCGGTGATGACGACCGTCGCGATGAGCAGCAGCCACGCGATGGCCGACGCGTAGCCGAAGTCGAACTTCGCGAAGCCCTGCTCGTACAGGTAGAGCGCGGCGGTCTGGAACTGCCGGTCCGAGCCGCCGGTCGCCGCGCCCGCGCCGGGGTTGAACAGCAGCGGCTCGGCCAACAGGCGCATGTTGCCCGCGGTGGCGATCACGGTGGAGAAGATGATCTGCGGCCGCAGCATCGGCACGGTGATCCGCCAGAACTGCTGCCACGCGCTCGCGCCGTCCAGCCGCGCCGCCTCGTACACGCTGGTCGGGATGGCCTGCATGGATGCCAGGAAGATCAGCGCGTGGTAGCCGGTCCAGCGCCACACCACCATCGCGGCGATGGCGGTGTGGGAGCTGCCGGTGCCCGCCTGCCAGTCGACCCGGCCGGCGCCGAACAGCTCCAGCGCCCAGTTGATCAGGCCGAAGTCACGGCCGAACAGCTGCGCGAAGATGATCGTCACCGCCGCCACGGAGGTGATGTTGGGCAGCAGCACGCCCATCCGGAAGAACGTCCGGCCGCGCAGCCGCCGGTTGAGCAGCTGCGCGATGCCGAGCGCGAACAGGATCTGCGGGACGGTGGTGAGCAGCCACAGGCTCAGCGTGTTGCCCATGGCGTTCCAGAAGTACGGGTCCGCGGTGAGCAGTTCGACGTAGTTGTCGATGCCGATGAAGGTGGCCGCGTCGCCGTCGAGCAGGTTGCGGTCCTGCATCGACACCCACGCGGTGTAGAGCAGGGGGAACAGGCCGAACACCGCGAACAGCAGGAAGTACGGCGCGATGTAGGCGTACGGCGCGTACCGGATGTCCCACCGGTGGCGGCGTTCGCGCCAGTCCGTCTTCATCAGTCTTCGAGCCTCTTGACGTCGCCGACGAACTGCGTCCACGACTCGTCCGGGCTCTGCTTGCCCTGCTCGACGCGCTGCATGGCGTTGCCGAGCTCGGTCTGCACGTCACCGGCCTTCGGGCCCTGGTACTGCGGCTTCAGCGCGCGGGCGGCGTCGGTGAACACCTTGCCGGTGGGCGCGTTGTTGAAGAACGGGTCCGTCTTCTGCGCGACCGACTGCTCGCTGTAGAGCTTCGGCGCGGACGGCAGGAGGCCGGCGGTGGCGAAGACCTTGGCCTGCTGCTCGGGCGCGGTGAGCCAGGTGGCCAGCGCCACGGCCTTGTCGACGTTCTTGCCCTGCTTGGGCACGGTCAGGTAGGAACCGCCCCAGTTGCCGCCGCCGCCGGGCACGGCCGCGAGGTCCCACTTGCCGGCGGTGTCGGGCGCCTGGTCCTTGATCTTGGCCATCATCCAGGCCGGGCAGGCGAGGGTGGCGAACTGGCCCTGCTTGAAGCCGGTGTTCCAGGCCGGGGTGCTGTGCAGCAGACCGGCGGACAGGCCGTTGGCGACGCCTTGGGCGACGAGGCTCCAGCCCTTCTTGATGTCGGCGTTGTCACCGACGACGATCTTGTCGTCCTTGTCGTAGTAGCCGGTGGGCGCCTGGCCGACGATCGCGTTGAGCACGGTCGGCCCGCCGTCGAAGAACTTCGCGCCGGCCGGCGCCTTGGCCGCGAACCGCTCGCCGGTGGCCATGAACTGCTCCCACGTGGGCCACAGCGCGGAGACCTGGTCGCGGTCGGCGGGCAGGCCCGCGGCCTCGAACAGGTCGCGGCGGTAGCAGATGGCCAGGCCGCCGACGTCGGTGCCGTAGCCGATCTGCTTGCCGTCCTTGGACAGCGAGCCCTCCCACTTCCAGTCCAGCCAGCGGTCCTTGACGTCGGACTTCAGCTCGACGAACTGGCCGGGGTTGGCCTTGAACTGGTTGATGTAGCCGACGTCGACGGCCTCGACGTCGGCGGCGCCGTTGTTGGTGGCGAGGTGGGCGGCGAGGTTCTTGTGGTGGTCGGAGTAGGAGGCGGTGCGGTCGGTGATGTCGACGTCCGGGTGCGCCTTCTCGTACTCCTCGAACAGCTGCTGGTAGCCGAAGTTGCCGAACAGCCCGATGGTGATCCTGGTCTTGCCGTCGCCGCTGCCGCTGCCGCAGCCGGCCAGCAGGCTCGCGGCCAGCAGGCCGACGCCGACCAGGGTCGGAGTTCGTCTCATATCGCGGCTCTCCCTCTACCTCACAAAGCGGGCCTTATTCGGGCACGCCGGACCCGCGCAGGTCGTTCCGGGGGTTTCCGGCGAATTCGACCGGGATCTGCGCCCGGCCGGTGTGGTCTACATGACAGCCGTTTCCACGCGATACCGTCAAGTAACGAACAGATAACCTCACCGATCGAGCGCTCCGACGTTTCCGCAGGTGATACCGTGTCCACCCTGGTCAGGACACCCTGACGGAGGGTCTGTAAGCGGTTACAAAGAAAGGCGGGAGATGACCACGATCCGTGAGATCGCCCAGCTGTGCGGGGTGTCCGTGGCGACCGTTTCGCGCGTTTTCAACCAGCCGCTGACGGTCAGCAAGGAAAAGCGCGAAGTGGTGGAGCGGGTGGCCCGCGAGCTGGACTACCGGCCCAACGAGTCGGCCCGCGCGCTGGCCACCAAGCGGTCGGGGTTGATCGGTCTGGTGTGGGACACCGACCACCGCAGGCCGGGCTGGCGGCACCCGTACCTGCAGGAGCTGCTGATCGGGTTGAAGTCGGCGCTGAGCGCGCACGGCTACCACCTGCTGATGCTCGCCACGAGCGGGTCGGCCGCGCTGCGGGCGGTCGGCGCGTCGCTGGCCGACCCGGTGGCGTACGTGAACATGACCAGGCGGCACCACCTCGGCGGGCTGGTGCTCATCGACAGCGGGTCCGACGCCCCGGCGTTCGCCGCGTTCGCCCAGTCCGGGCTGCCGTGCGTGGCGGTGGACGTGGCCGTCGACGGTCCCCGTGCGACGTACGTGACGTCGGACAACGTCGGCGGCGCGGCGATGGCGGTGCGGCACCTCGTCGACACGGGCCACCGCCGGATCGCCACGATCACCGGGCCGCGCACCAACCGCCCGGCCGCGGACCGGCTCGACGGCTTCCGCGCGGCGATGGGCGAGGCGGGTCTGGCCGTGCCGCCGGAGTACGTGGTGGAGGGCGACTTCTACCGGCCGAGCGGGCAGGCGGCGATGCGGTCGCTGATAGCGCTGCCCGAGCCGCCGACAGCGGTGTTCTGCGCGAGCGACGAGATGGCGGTGGGCGCGTTGCTGGCCGCACGCCACGCGGGCCTGCGCGTGCCGGACGAGCTGGCCGTGGTGGGGTTCGACGACATCGAGCTGGCCGCCCTGGTCGACCCGCCGCTGACCACGCTGGCGCAGGACAAGGCGGGGATCGGGGTGGCCGCGGCACGGGCCGTGCTGACCATGGTGCACGGCGGCGACAAGCCGTCGCCCGCGTTCCTGCCGACCAGGCTGGTGGTGCGGGCCTCCAGCCGGTGAGCGGCGGTCAGCACCACGGCGGCGTCAGCACGACGGCGCCGGTCTGCTGTCCGGCGGCCCGAACTCCAGGCGCAGCGAGTCGGTGCGGGGCACGACGAACGCGGTGCCCGCCGACGATCCCCACGTCGCGGGCAGGAACACGTACTGGCCGCCCGACTGGAGCAGCAGTTTCAGCCCGTCGTAGCGGTACTGGTAGGCCGCGTCGGCCTGCGCGCAGGACACCTGGCGCACGCCCTCCCCGGTCAGGTTCAGGCTCTGCTTGCTGTAGACGACCACGGCGGGCATCTGCGGCACCCGTACCTCGGTCTCGGCGCCGCGCCGCGTGCCGACCGAGGACGAGTAGTCGCCGACGGACCAGAACAGACCGATGCTGACCAGCAGGAACGCCGCCAGCGACTCCACCACGCCGAACGCGGAACCCCGGCGTCCCCGGCCAGCGGTGGCACCCCACTGCCGCCAGGCGAACGCCAGCAGCACGACGCCGACCGCGAAACCCAACCCCGGCAGGCCCGGGTAGACGCGGAACGGCTCGGGGTCGACGGTGATCGGCACCGCCACCGCGAGCAGGGCGAGCCCGAGCAGGGCGGCGACCGGCGTGCACACGTGCAGCAACACCGCCCACCGCCGTGGCGACAGCCGCGCCCTGAGGTACCGGGCCAGGAACGTGACGGCCAGGACGGCGATCGCGATACCGGCCAGCGGCATGAACAGGCCGTCCGCGCCACGCGCCAGGATCTCGTCCGGGGTCTGGCTGAGCAGGGTGTAGTGCACCCGGAAGTGGGCGAAGAACACCTGCGTGGCCACCAGGCCGAAGAAGTACAGCAGTGCCGTGAGCAGGGTCGTGTTGGCGACCACCGACGCCACGATCCGCAGCGCCCGCCCCGGTCCCGTCTGCGGGTCGGTGGGGTCGGGCGCCGCCTGCGGCGCGGGTGTGGCGACCGACCGGCGGGTGCCGGCGGTGCTCATCCCTCGCCGCCCACCGTCGGCACGGTCGTGGTGGTGGTCGGTCCGGCCGGCTCCTCCGGTTCGGGCTCCCCGGGTTCGGGTTCGCCGGGTTCGGGTTCGCCGGGCGCGGGCTCCTCCGGTGCGGGCTCCTCCGTGACGGGTTCGTCCCGCTCGGGTTGGTCGCACGTGAGCCCGACGAACAACGTGATGGTGCCGCCGGGGTACACGGTCGTCGGCGAGGCCGACCGGAAGCACTTCTCGCCGTCCTGCGTCGTCGAGTACGCGAACTTGATCCCGCACAGGGTCGCCCGGCAGTGGGGCGGCAACTCCGCCGCCACCCGTTCCTCGATCACCCTCCGCACCCGCTCGGGGTGCAAGCCCTGGAGGTTGGTGGGGTCGTAGGTGATCGGACTGCCGGGCACCCCCGGCAGGTCGTCCTTGTCGGTCTTGGGCGTGTCGCGCGTGGTGGGCTCCCCCGGCGCGGGGGGTGCGACCGTCCCCGGCTCCGCGGGTGCGGTGCCCACGTCGGGCTCCCCCGGCGCCGCCGACTGGATGGTGGTCGCCTGCCCGGACACCGGCCGTCCGGGCTCCTCGGCACAGCCGGCCACCAACGCACACGCCAGAATTGCGAATGATCCTCCGGTTATCCACTTCATCGGGCTTCACCGCCCCGGGTTGCTCCTTTGGGTTCACTCAATAGGAGTTTCGGAGCAGGGGTTCAGATACGAGCGGCCGAACATCGGGGCGGGAACCGCGCAGTCGTCCTGCTGTCCTTCAGGCCGCGTTGTCGGGGCAGCGCAACGCCGGCTCCCACACCCGGCGGGCGCCGTCCTGGTCACCGAGCCCGGCCAACGCCCGGCCGCAGTAGAACAGGTCGCGGGCGACTTCCTCGCGGTGCGCGGGCGGGTCGTCCAGCTCGTCCGCCGGCACCTCGGCGAACAGCTCCGCCGCGGTCCGCCAGTCCCCCGTCACCACCGCCGCACGGGCGCGGTACCTGTCCAGCAGGTCGGACCGACCGCTGTCGCGGTACCACCGGTCCTCGACCAGCGCACTCCGGTCGCCCGGCCCCGCACCTCGCCCACCGTCTGCTCGACCCGCACGTCCAGGTCGGCGCCCATCACGCCGGGCCGGAGCGCGGCGAGCTGGTTGCCCAGCCGGATCAGCAGCGACTTCGCGTCCCCACCGGCCGACGACCCGCCTCCCACCTTGCCCGGGAAGTACCGGGGCGACACGCCGAACCGTCGCGCGACCACGTGCTCGAAGAGCAGCTCGGCCTCGGTGAGGCGGTGTAAGCCGGGTCGGTCACCCGCCGATCCGATCCACGTCCACACCGACGACCTCGCCGCCCTCGGCCACCTCGTTGGCCCGCACGGACGCGCGCACGGTGGCGCCGCCGGTGATCGCACGCGCCCGGACCGCCGCCGCGTACCCGGCCACGACGTCCACGTCGATCTCACCCTCGACCACCGGGCCGGAGGACGCCCGCCGCTCGCCGCGGAACGTGATGCGCTGCCCGTAGACCGCCTCCAGCAGCGCGCGCACCGCGTCGGCCGACTCCAGCAGGTCCCGGTCGTCCGAGGCGATCGGCTCCACCCCGTCGGCGTAGTCCTGGAGCTTGCGGCGCAGCTCCCGCAGGTCGGGCTCGACCCGGTCCAGCACCGCGCCGTCGGCGCGCAGCGGCAACCGCAGCTCGCCCTCCAGCTCCGGCACGTCCGCCGGCTCCACCTCCACGGCACCGACCCCGGCCGCCTCGTCCCGGCGCTCCCGACGCCGCCGCAGCAGCTCCGTCGCCTGGCCGTACAGGAACTTGATGCCCTCGGTCAGCGCCGCGGCGCCGAGCACCGAGAGCGCGAGCGGATCCGTCATGCTCCCCCTCCCCGATCTGGTGACCGAAAGGGTAGTACCGCGAATCCGCCTCGCGGCAACGAGCCGATGGCCCGGCCGACCGGTCAGACGTTGCGCCGGTACTGGCCGCCCACCTCGAAGAACGCCTCGGTGATCTGCCCCAGCGTGCACACCCGCGCCGCGTCCACCAGCACGGCGAACACGTTCTCACCCGACGCCGCCGCCTCCTTCAACCGCCGCAACGCGGGCTCCGCCTCGGCCGCGTGCGCCACCGCGAACGCCCGCGTCCGCTCCACCTGCGACCGCTTCTCGTCCTCCGTCGCCCGCGCCAACTCGATGGTCACGTGCTCCCGCCCGCCGTCCTCCGGCAGGAACGTGTTCACCCCGATCAACGGCAGCGAACCGTCGTGCTTGCGCTGCTCGTACAGCATCGACTCGTCCTGGATCCGACCCCGCTGGTAGCCGGTCTCCATCGCACCCAGCACACCACCGCGCTCGGAGAGCCGGTCGAACTCCGCCAGCACCGCCTCCTCGACCAGGTCGGTCAGCTCCTCGACCACGAACGAGCCCTGCAACGGGTTCTCGTTCGCCGACAGCCCCCACTCCTTGTTGATGATCAGCTGGATCGCCATCGCCCGGCGCACCGACGACTCCGTCGGCGTCGTGATCGCCTCGTCGTAGGCGTTGGTGTGCAACGAGTTCGTGTTGTCGTACAGCGCGCACAACGCCTGCAACGTCGTCCGGATGTCGTTGAAGTCCATCTCCTGCGCGTGCAACGACCGACCGGACGTCTGCACGTGGTACTTGAACTTCTGCGACCGCTCGTTCGCCCCGTATCGCTCGCGCATCGCGACCGCCCAGATCCGCCGCGCCACCCGGCCGATCACGCTGTACTCGGCGTCCATGCCGTTGGAGAAGAAGAACGACAGGTTCGGCGCGAAGTCGTCGATCGCCATGCCCCGCGCCAGGTACGACTCCACGTAGGTGAACCCGTTCGCCAGCGTGAACGCGAGCTGGCTGATCGGGTTCGCCCCCGCCTCGGCGATGTGGTAGCCCGAGATGGACACCGAGTAGAAGTTGCGCACCTTCCGCCGGATGAACCACTCCTGGATGTCGGCCATCATCCGCAACGAGAACTCGGTGGAGAAGATGCAGGTGTTCTGCCCCTGGTCCTCCTTGAGGATGTCCGCCTGCACGGTGCCCCGCACCGTCGACAGCGCCCACGCCTCCAGCTCCGCCGCCTCCTGCGCCGAGGGCTCCCGCCCGTGCTCGGCGCGGAACTTGTCGACCTGCTGGTCGACCACCGTGTTGAGGAAGAACGCCAGGATCGTCGGCGCCGGACCGTTGATCGTCATCGACACCGACGTGGACGGCGCGGTCAGGTCGAACCCGGCGTAGAGCGCCTTCATGTCGTCCAGCGACGCGATCGACACACCCGACGTGCCGATCTTGCCGTAGACGTCCGGCGGGGTGTCCGGGTCGCGCCCGTACAGCGTCACCGAGTCGAACGCGGTCGACAACCGGGTCGCCTCCGACCCCTTCGACAGGTACTTGAACCGGCGGTTCGTGCGGAACGCGTCACCCTCCCCCGCGAACATCCGCGCCGGGTCCTCACCGTCCCGCTTGAACGGGAACACCCCCGCCGTGTAGGGGAAGTGACCGGGCAGGTTCTCCTTGCGCAGGAACCGCAGCAACGTGCCGTCGTCCTCGTAGCGCGGCAACGACACCCGCCGGACCTTGTTGCCGGACAACGTCTCCCGGGTCAGCTTGGTGTGGATCTCCTTGTCCCGCACCCGCACGACCATCTCGTCACCGCTGTAGGCGTCCACCACCCCCGGCCACGACGCCAGCAGCTCCGCCGACACCGCGTCGACCTGCCCGCGCGCCGACTCCACCAGCGCCGAGATCGCCGCCGTGTCGTGCCCGGCCGCCTCCAGCTCCGCCCGCGCCGCCACCAGGTGCGCCACCCGCCGCACCGCGTCCACGTGCGTCTCGGTGGCACGGTGGTAGCCCCGCACCGTCTCGGCGATCTCGGCCAGGTACCGCACCCGCGTCGCGGGCACCACCGTCGCCGCCGACGTCGAGACCTTGCCCGACACGACCGGCAACGCGCCCTCGGCCACGTCCAGCCCCCGCTGCCCCAGCTCGCCGCGCAGGTGCTGGTACAACGCGGTCACGCCGTCGTCGTTGAACGTCGCCGCGGACGTGCCGAAGACCGGCATGTCCTCCCACGACACCCCGAACGCCTCCCGGTTGCGCACCAGCTGCCGCGCCACGTCCCGGCGCGCGTCCTCCGCGCCGCGGCGCTCGAACTTGTTGATCGCCACCGCGTCGGCGAAGTCCAGCATGTCGATCTTCTCCAGCTGCGACGCGGCGCCGAACTCCGGCGTCATCACGTACAGCGAGAGGTCCACGAACGGCACGATCGCCGCGTCACCCTGGCCGATGCCCGGCGTCTCCACCACGATCAGGTCGAACCCGGCCGCCTTGCACGCCACGATCGCGTCGGCCAGGCCGTCGGGCACCTCCGAGCCCGCCCGGCGGGTCGCCAGCGAGCGGAAGAACACCCGGTCGCCGTCCAGGCAGTTCATCCGGATCCGGTCGCCGAGCAGCGCACCGCCGCCGCGGCGGCGGGTCGGGTCGACCGCCAGCACCGCCACCCGCAGCTTGTCCTGCTGGTCCAGCCGGAACCGGCGCACCAGCTCGTCGGTCAACGACGACTTGCCCGAACCACCCGTGCCCGTGATGCCCAGCACCGGCACCGGGCGCTCCGCCGCCGCACGCGCCATCCGCTCGCGCACGTCCCCGGGCAGCGCACCCGCCTCGATGAACGTGATCGCCCTGGCCAGCACGTCCTCGCTGCCGGTGAACAGGCCGTCCCACGACGACGGCGGGCGCTCGGCCAGCGGGTGGTCGCACGCCTCCACCATGGTGTTGATCATGCGGGCGAGGCCGAGCTCCTGACCGTCGGCCGGGGAGAAGATCCGCGCCACCCCGCGCGAGTGCAGCAGCTCGATCTCCTCGGGCACGATGACGCCGCCACCGCCGCCGAAGACCTTGATGTGCCCCGCGCCGCGCTCGGCCAGCAGCTCGACCAGGTAGCTGAAGTACTCGACGTGCCCGCCCTGGTAGGCGCTGATCGCGATGCCCTGCACGTCCTCCTGCACGGCCGCGGCGACGACCTCGCGCACCGAGCGGTTGTGCCCCAGGTGCACCACCTCGGCGCCCTGGGACTGCAGGATCCGGCGCATGATGTTGATCGCGGCATCGTGCCCGTCGAACAGGCTGGCCGCCGTCACGAAGCGGACCGGGTGCAGCGGGGTGTGCAGCGGGGTGTGCAGCGGGGCAGCGGTCACGACTGGCTCCTTCGGCAGCGCGGAACTGCCTCCAGATTACTAGGACATCCGTCTATCGGAAGCACTAGCGAGTTGTGCGCCGGGTCACCAACGAGTGGCGAACCCGGACGAATCGGACCTATTCCGCCCGACGTCGATCCTTTTCGCAACCCTGGCCGTAGGTGTCCTAGAGCACGCGTGTAACTTCCGTCCAAACGGGGTAGAGGATCTTCCATGAGCAGCACACCTATCTACGACGAGCTGGCCGCCATCCTGCTCGCCGACCACCCCGGCACCGCGGACGCGGCCGCCGGGAAGCAGCAGACCGAGCCGGTCGACGATGCCTCCAAGCCGGTCCGCACCGGCGGTCGGCGGCGCAAGCCCGAACCGGACGCCTGAGCTTTTTAGTCAACACTGAAGCTATAGAACTCATTGGGGTCGAACACTTGTTCGACCTCGCGTTATGCTGCTGCCATGCAGGTGTCGCTGTTCGACGACGGCGCCGAGGCGCCGGGGCTGCGCCCGCTGACCGGTGTGCGGCGGACCGCGCTGGGTGACGGCGCCTGGGTCGACGTCCTCCCCGGCTGGCTGACCGGCGCGGACGCGCTGTTCCGGAGCCTGGCCGACGAGGTGCCCTGGCGGGCCGAGCGCAGGCAGATGTACGAGCGCGTGGTCGACGTCCCGCGCCTGCTCTGCTTCTACGACGAGCACGTGCCGCTCCCGGACCCCGTGCTGACGCTGGCGCGTGCCGAGCTCAGCGCCTGGTACGCCGAGGAGCTCGGCGAGCCGTTCCGCACCGCCGGCCTCTGCTACTACCGCGACGGGCGCGACTCCGTGGCCTGGCACGGTGACACCATCGGGCGAGGTTCCACCGAGGACACGATGGTGGCGATCGTGTCCGTCGGCACGCCCCGCGCGTTGGCGTTGCGCCCGCGTGGCGGCGGCGCGACCGTGCGGTACGCGCTGGGCCACGGCGACCTGATCGTGATGGGCGGGTCGTGCCAGCGGACGTGGGAGCACGCCGTGCCCAAGGCGACCGGGGCCGTCGGCCCGCGCATCAGCGTCCAGTTCCGCCCGCGCGGCGTGCGCTGACCCGTCCGGCGCTCCGGCCGACCCGGACATACCCTCGACGGCTCACCACACCTCGGGGATTGGACACCCGATGAACATCAACAGAGTCCGGCGCGACATCAGCGTCATCGCAGATCACGTCGAGGTGCCCGGAATGGGGTTCCTCACCGTCAACGCCTTCGTGCTGCACGCGAGCCAACCCGTCGTCGTCGACACGGGCCTGAGCCTGCCGAACCGCCGTTTCGTGGACACGATCAGTGCCGTCATCGACCCAGCCGACGTCGAGTGGATCTGGCTCACCCACCCCGACCGCGACCACACCGGCGGTCTGTTCGACCTGCTCACGGCCGCGCCCAAGGCGCGGGTGATCACGACCTTCATCGGTGCGGGCATCATGTCCACCGAACGCCCCCTGCCGCTGAACCGCGTGTACCTGCTCAACCCGGGCCAGACCATCGACGTGGGCGACCGGCGGCTGACCGCGCTCCGCCCGCCGCTGTACGACAGCCCCGCGACCGTGGGGTTCCACGACGACCGCAGCGGCGCCCTGTTCAGCTCCGACTGCTTCGGCTCCCCCGTGGCGACCGTCGAGAGCGCCCTCGCCGACGACGTCGCCGCCATCCCGTCCGCCGACCTGCGCGCAGGGCAGCTCCTGTGGGCCTCGGTGGACAGCCCGTGGGTGCACTCGGTCGACCGGAACCTCTACCTCGACACGGTCGCGCCGCTGCACGCCATGAACCCGGAACTCATCCTCAGCGCCCACCTGCCGCCGGCCGTGGACCGCACGGGGGAACTCCTGCGGACGCTCTCCGAGGCGCCCTCGGCGGACGCGTTCGTCGGCCCGGACCAGGCCGCCCTGCAGCAGATGCTCGCCTCGTTCGAACCGACACCGACCTCGGTTCCCCCGGCCGCGAGCTGAGCCGCACCGGCACCCGCCGGCCGCCACCGCGTGCCCGCTGAAGTCCGCTGAAGTTACCCGGTGGTACCGTCACGCCGGGGAGCTTGATCGTGACGCGGGATCTCCTTCTGCCGCACGACGTCCGCCGGCTCCGGCGGATCGGCCGAGGTCGGCGGAGGTCGGCGCGCTCGGACGACGGGGGTCGCAGTGAAGGCGTTCCAAGCGGTGGTGGCGGTGCTCGGGCTGTTCGCCGCGGTCACCGGGTTGCTGGAGGTCGTGCTCGGACCGACCGTGCTGCTGCCGGGTAGCCCCGAGCCCGGGCCGACGCTGGACAGCAACTACCGGTTCTTCTCGGCGATGTGGCTCGCGATCGGCGTGGCGCTGCTGTCGGTGGTGCCCCGCGTCCGCGAGGCCACCGCGGTGCTGCGGTTCGTCAGCGCGGCCGTGTTCGTCGGCGGGCTGGCGCGGCTCGTGTCCTGGCTGACGGTCGGTCAGCCGCACGCGTTGATGCTGGTGCTGCTCGCCGTCGAGCTCATCGTCGGGCCCGTCCTGGTGTGGTGGCAGCGTCGTTTGACCGCCTGACCACGGTGCCGGGCGCGACCTCCTGCTCGCAGCAGTCGCAGATCATCCGGGTGCGGACGGTCCCGCCGCAGCCCGCGTGCTCGGCCACGCTCGGCGGACCGGTGGGCGTCGGCAGGTGGCGGTCGCCCCAGGCGGTGAGCGCCAGGATCACCGGTGTCAGCTCGCGTCCCCGGGCGGTGAGCCGGTACTCGTGGCGCGGCGGCCGGTCCTGGTAGGGCACGCGTTCCAGCACGCCGTACTCGACCAGGCCGTTGAGGCGGTCGCTGAGCACGTTGCGCGCGATCGGCATGCGGTTGAGGAAGCCGTCGAACCGGGTGACGCCCGACAGGGCGTCCCGCACGATCAGCAGCGTCCAGCGCTCGCCGACGACCTCAAGTGTGCGTGCGACGGAGCAGACCTGGTCGTCGTAAGTGCGTCGGAGCATCTCCGCATGATAACCACGGGTTTCTGCACGAAACCGAGTCATCCGGTGATCCGATTGCCGGCCGTGATCGAGGCGTCGCGGTCAGCGATGCTGATCACGTGGGGTGGGCCCTGGCGTCCCCTATTCTGGGAACGCTCTCACTTCGTGGACACCTCCCCTCGCGACACTTCGGTTCACCGGACTTCGTCGCCGGGGGCGCGATCCGGTTCGTCCGGTAGGTCCGGCGCGCCGGGTTGCGGCGCGGTCCGCCCGTCGATGACCTCGCCCAGGTACCGCAGCACGACCGCGGCGGCCGCGACGACCGGCACGGCGAGGAACGCGCCCGCGATGCCGTAGAGGGTGCTGCCCGCGGTCACGGCCAGCAGCACGACGGCGGCGTGCAGGCGCAGGCTCCGCGACTGGAGCACCGGCTGGAGCACGTTGCCCTCCACCTGCTGCACCACCACCACGATCACCAGCATGATCAGCGCCGTGGTCGGGCCGTTGCTCACCAGCGCGACGAGGACGGCCAGGGCGCCCGCGATGAACGCGCCGACGATCGGCACGAAACCACCCAGGAACGTCAACGCGGCCAGCGGGACGGCCAGCGGCACGCCCAGCACGACCAGGCCGAGGCCGATCAGCACCGCGTCCACCAGGCTCACGATCGCCTGCGTGCGGATGAAGTCGCCCAACGTGGTCCAGATCCGGTCCAGCACGACGGTCACGTGCCCGCCGGCGCGCTCGCCGATCACCCCGCGCAGCCACGGCGTGAACCGGGGCCCGTCCTTGACGAACAGGAACGCCAGCAGCAGCGCCAGGATGCCGGTGACGATGCCCGAGGTCACCGTGCCCACCCCGGTGATCAGGCCGTTCGCGATCGAGCCGACGCTGGACTGCAGCTGGTCGATGCCCTGCTGGAGCAGCTGGTCGAGCTGGCTCTTGCCGAGGTTGAGCGGCGGACCCGCCATCCACTCCCGGGCCTGCTGGAGGGCGCGGGTGGCGCTGTCGGCGATCTCGGGCACGCCGGAGGCGATCGAGGACGAGATCAGCGCCAGCACGCCGCCGAGCACGGCCAACCCGACCAGCAGCACGATCGACGCGGCCAGCGCGGCGGGCACACCGCGCCCGCGCAGCCACCGGGCGGGCGGCCACAGCACGGTCGTGATCAGCAGGGCGAGCAGCACCGGCATGACCACGACCCACAGCCTGCCGATGAGCATCCACAGCAGCACGAAGCCGATCGCGACCAGCGCCAGGCGCGTGCTCCACCGGGCCATCCAGGTCACCGCGTGCCCGATGGCCTCACCGCGATCGGTCCAGCGGCGGTCTCCAGCGCTCACGTGTCCCCATCCCTCCACCGCGTCGCGCCGTGCGGCGCCTGTGCGGCAGCCTGCCAGAACCGCGCGCGCCGATCGTGTCGCCCACCCCGTGTCAGGCTCCCCGTTCTGTCCGGGCGGCTCGGCGGACAAGAGGCCCCGGGGCGTAGGGGGACGTAGGCTCACGGACGTGAGTGAGACTTCGGCAGCCGCGGTCGGCAGTGGGAATCCCGAGCACCGGCGGGGTGGGATGTACTCGGTGAAGGGCAAGGAGTACACCCGCGACACGCGGTACATCACCACGCGGATCACGGTGGACGGGCGGGACGGGTTCCCGGTCGAGGCGGGCCGCTACCGGTTGGTGGCGGCCCGGGCCTGCCCGTGGGCCAACCGGTCGATCATCGTGCGGCGGTTGCTGGGGCTGGAGGACGCGATCTCGCTCGGGTTGCCGGGCCCGACGCACGACGAGCGGTCCTGGACGTTCGACCTCGACCCCGGCGGGCGGGATCCCGTGCTGGGCATCGAGCGGATCCAGGAGGCCTACTTCAAGCGCGACCCCGAGTACCCGCGCGGCATCACGGTGCCGGCCATCGTCGACACGACCACGGGCGCCGTGGTGACCAACGACTTCGCGCAGATCACGCTGGACCTGTCCACGCAGTGGCGCGACCACCACCGGGAGGGTGCGCCCGACCTGTGGCCGCAACGGCACCGCGACGAGATCGACGCGGTGAACGAGCGGGTCTTCACCGAGGTCAACAACGGCGTGTACCGGTGCGGGTTCGCGGGCAAGCAGGAGGCTTACGACGAGGCGTACGTCCGCCTGTGGACCGCCCTGGACTGGCTGGAGGACCGCCTGCGCGACCGGCGCTACCTCGTCGGCGACACCATCACCGAGGCCGACGTGCGCCTGTTCACCACGCTCGTGCGCTTCGACCCGGTCTACCACGGCCACTTCAAGTGCAACCGGAACAAGCTGGCCGAGATGCCGGTGTTGTGGGCCTACGCCCGCGACCTGTTCCAGACTCCCGGGTTCGGCGACACGGTCGACTTCACCCAGATCAAGCAGCACTACTACGTCGTGCACAAGGACATCAACCCGAGCGGGATCGTGCCCGCCGGGCCGGACCTGTCCGGCTGGGTCACTTCGCACGGACGGGAGGCGCTCGGCGGTCGCCCCTTCGGCGACGGCACCCCACCGGGCCCGGTCCGCGACGGCGAACGGGTGGACCCGGCGCACACGCCGCTGCGCTGAGACCGCATCTCGTCGGGGTGGTTGTCGGGTAGGCGAAATCGAACGGTCCGTGCAGCCGACAGAGTCCTGCGCCGCAACCGGGCCCGCTGTCGGCCACAGCCACCGTTCTCGATCCGGTGGTGCTCCACGCGCTGACCATCTCAGGTGTCGTCGTCGCCTCGGCCGTTGCGAAGTATTCGAGGTGGCCGTTCACCGACGCACAACGCGAATACATCGCCGGCAATGTGGCCCGACTCGGTGCGACGACTCGAACCGTCGATCACGGTGCCCTGCCGCAAGCCGCGGCTGGGGAGGAACTTCCGGAGACACCGCCGGACATACGACGATGAGCAGTCCGATCGGCTCAATCAGACGGTATTCCGTTCCTGATCGGGCAGACCGGTCGATCGGTGGGAAGTTTTCGTGTAATGCTTGTAGCGCGGGAGATGTTCTCCTGTCACCAGGGGGACTCGGGGGAGTCCACGTCGCGTCGACTTTCAACGCGGATGTCCGTCGCCATGCCGGCTTCTGGTGTCTGTGATCAAGGGGGCACAACCATGTCTACTCGAACACGTCTGCTCGCCGTCACCGGTGCCACCGTCGCCCTGGCGACGATGTTCGCACTCCCGGCCGGGGCCGCGTCGTCCAAGCCCGGCAACGAGGTCGGCTCGGCACATGCGCCGTGCGGAACCACCGCGCCCGACAAGGACTCCAGCTCGTGGCTGGCCACCGCCAGAACCGCGGCCAAGCAGCGCAGCGGATCGTCCACGTCGTGCGAAGCCCTGGGCACCGTACAGACCTCCGACCGGCTGGACTACCACTGCTACACATTCGGCCTCGACGACTTCACCTGGACCTACCTGCGCAACGTCCGCACCAACGTGGCCGGTTGGGTCCGTGACGACCTGCTGAAGGACGGCGGCAGCGGCGTGCTCTGCTGACAGCGGAGTTCCCGGCGGGTCGACTCCGCGACGTCTCTGTCGCGGAGCCGACCCGCTCAGCTGTCCGGCCACCGCGACACCGAAGAGCCACCAACAGCCCTGGGCGATCAACCAGTCGACTCTGCGGCCAACGGCGACGACCAGTGGGCTAAGCCGAACGGGGCGGGCACGTGCTCTCCCGCACCACCAGTTCCGTGGCGAGGTCTATGCGCTCGTTCGGCGGGCGCTCGCCGCGCGCCAGGCTGAACACCATCTGCGCCGCCGTGGTCGCCATCTCGCGCAGCGGCTGGCGCACGGTGGTCAGCTGGGGCCCGATCCACTCGCTGACCGACAGGTCGTCGTAACCGACGATCGACAGGTCGTCCGGAATGGACAGTCCGAGTTCACGGGCCGCACGCATGACGCCGAGAGCCTGGAAGTCGGAGCCGGCGAAGATCGCGGTCGGCGGGTCGGGGCGGCCGAGCAGCTCCATGCCGTGCCCGTAACCGCCCTGGACGTAGAAGTCGCCGTAGCGCACGAAATCCGGGTCCACGACGACGTTCGCGTCCTCCAGCGCGCTGCGGTAGCCGTCCACCCGGGCCCGGCTGCACAGCATGGTCGTCGGCCCCGAGATGACGGCGATCCGGCGGTGCCCGAGCGCGAGCAGGTGCCGGGTCGCGGCCAGGCCGCCCGCCCAGTTCGCCGAACCCACCGTCGGCACGCCGGGCGGCGGCTCGCCGGCCGTGTCCACGAACACGAACGGGATGTTGCGCGTGGTGAGCTGACGGCGCTGCTCGGCGTCCAGCCCGGCCAGCACCAGGATCACCCCGAGCGGCCGGCGGGCCAGCAGGTCGTCGAACCACTCGCGGCGCGGCCGGTGCTCCCCGCCGAGTTCCGACAGCACCACGGCGGCGCGCTCGTTGGCCGCGGCCAGTTCCACGCCGCGGATGATCTCGGTCGACCACGCCGAGTGCATCTCGTGGAAGACGAGGTCGATGAGCGCGGGCCGGGACGACTGGCGTGACCGCCGCCGTCGGTACCGGTGCTGTTCGATGATGCTCTCGACGCGGGCACGCGTGTCCGGGGCGACGTCCGGGCGTCCGTTGAGGACTTTCGAGACGGTCGGGATCGACACGCCCGCCTCGGCCGCGATGGACGAGATGGACGCCGCGCCCTTCACGGTCTTCTCCGGCACCGCGCCGGCGTCCCGCTCGGTCGACGAACTCATGCTGCCCCCTGTTCGCGTCCGGCAGGTGCCCCGAACACCGATCTAAAGTTTCGACGGCCGAGCGTAAAGGTTCGACCTTTCGTTCTCCAGCATGGCAGCTCACAGCGTCGATCATTGACGTTTTCAGGGCGCACTTCGGGCCCTGTTCATACCTGTGAACTGCGAAGACACAGGAAGGACACGGACTGTTGACGTCGTGCGGAGATCCTCCTACGGTCTCCACACCGGACCGGCGTGTCGGAAGTTACTTCGATAGTTTCGGTCTTCACGAGGACGTGATCGGGGGTACCTGGTCGATGATGAACAGGACGACGGAGGTCGCGGCGACGCCGGTCGGCGATGCCGGTCGGACTGCCGCCGACCGACCGAGCGCGGTGTGGCGGGACGTCACCCGGCCCGTCGCGGAGCGGGTCGAAGCGCTCGTGGGCGCGATGACGCCGGAGGAGAAGCTCGCCCAGCTCGTCGGTGTATGGGTCGGCGCCGACCCCTCCGGCGCGGGCGTCGCACCGCACCAGCACGACATGACCGCCGACCCGGTGATCTGGGACGACGTCATCTCGGCCGGCCTCGGCCAGCTCACCCGCCCGTTCGGCACCCGGCCCGTCGACCCGGTCGCGGGCGCCCGTTCGCTCGCCGCGTCGCAGCGCCAGGTGGCCGAAGCCAACCGGTTCGGCATCCCGGCGCTGGTGCACGAGGAGTGCCTCACCGGTTTCGCCGCCTGGCAGGCCACCGCCTACCCCGCGCCACTGGCCTGGGGCGCGTCGTTCGACCCGGACCTGGTCGCCGAGATGGCCGGTCTGATCGGCCGTTCGATGCGCGCGGCGGGCGTGCACCAGGGATTGGCGCCGGTCCTCGACGTCACGCGTGACTACCGCTGGGGCCGCACCGAAGAGACCATCGGCGAAGACCCGTACCTCGTCGGCACGGTGGGCACGGCGTACGTGCGCGGCCTGGAGCGGTCCGGGGTCGTCGCCACGCTCAAGCACTTCGCCGGCTACTCGGCCTCGCGCGCCGGGCGCAACCTCGCCCCGGTGGCCATCGGGCCGCGCGAGTTCGCCGACGTGGTCCTGCCGCCGTTCGAGATGGCCGTCCGCGACGGCGGCGTGCGGTCGGTCATGCAGTCCTACACCGAGATCGACGGCGTGCCGTCGGCCGCCGACGCCGGCCTGCTCACCACGCTGCTGCGCGACACCTGGGGCTTCGACGGCACGGTGGTCGCCGACTACTTCGCGATCAAGTTCCTGCAGACGCTGCACGGTGTCGCCGAGGACGAGGCGCACGCCGCCGCGCTGGCGCTGACCGCCGGAGTGGACGTGGAGCTGCCCACCGTCCGCTGCTACGGCGCGCCGTTGCGCGAGGCGGTCGAGCGCGGCGACGTGGACGAGGCGCTGGTCGACCGGGCGTTGCGCCGGGTGCTCCACCAGAAGGCCGAACTCGGCCTGCTCGACCCGGACTGGTCGCCGCTGCCCGACCACGTCGAAGACCTGCGGCTGGACTCGCCGGAGGCGCAGGAGGTCGCGCTCCGGCTGGCGCGGGAGTCCGTGGTGCTGCTGGCCAACGACGGCGTGCTGCCGCTGCGCCCGGGCTTGGAACTCGCCGTCGTCGGCCCCCTGGCGGACGACCCGATGGCGATGCTGGGCTGCTACTCGTTCCCGGCGCACATCGGCGTGCACCACCCGGACGCCGGGCTGGGGCTGGAGATCCCGACCGTGCTCTCCGCGCTGCGCGACGCCGTGGACGGGACGGTGACCCACGCGAAGGGCTGCGAGGTCTCCGCCGAGCCCGACGCCGACGACATCGCGGCCGCGGTGGCCGCGGCCGCCGCTGCGGACGTCTGCGTGGTCGCCGTCGGCGACCTGGCGGGCCTGTTCGGGCGCGGCACGTCGGGCGAGGGGTGCGACGCGACCGACCTGCGCCTGCCCGGTGCGCAGGCGGACCTGGTCCGCGCGGTCCTCGCCACCGGCACGCCGGTCGTGCTGCTGCTGATCACCGGACGGCCGTACGCGATCGGAGACCTGGCCGACGGCGCGGCGGCGGTCGTGCAGGCGTTCTTCCCGGGGCAGCTCGGCGGCCGGGCCGTCGCGGACGTGCTGACCGGCGCGGTGGCGCCGTCGGGTCGGCTGCCCGTCGGCATCCCCGCCGACCCGGCCGGTCAGCCCGGCACCTACCTGTCCGCACCTCTCGGGCGGCGCACCGAAGTGTCCAACGTGGACCCGACGCACGCCTTCCCGTTCGGCCACGGCCTGGGCTACGACACGTTCACCTGGTCGGCCGTGCGGGTGGTGTCCGGCGGCCGGCCGTGGCGCACCGACGGCGAGGTGGAGCTGGAACTGGACGTGCGCAACCCCGGCGCCCGTCCCGGCGCGGACGTGGTGCAGCTCTACCTGCACGACCCGGTCGCACAGGTGACCCGCCCGGTCGTGCGGCTCGTCGGCTACGCGCGGGTGGAGCTGGACGGCGGCGCGTCGGCGCGCGTCACGTTCCGCGTCCCGGCCGACGTCACGTCGTTCACCGGACTGGCCGGGCGACGGGTGGTGGAACCGGGCGCCGTTCAGCTGCGCGTGTCCCGGTCGAGCGCGGACGTGCACGAGGCGGTGGACCTGCGGCTCGTCGGGCCGCCGCGCGAAGTCGACCACACGCGGCGTTGGCTCACCGCCGTGTCGGTCGCCCACGAGGAGGTGGAGCGGGCATGACCACCCAGATCAGCGAACCGGCCGCCGAAGCCGCGCCGGACCAGCCAGGGAAACCGCCGAAGGCACCGAAGTCACCCCGGTACAAGACCACGTGGCGCAAGGCGTGGAAGCGCGATTGGCAGCTCTACACGCTCGTCATCGTCCCGTTGCTGTTCTTCCTGGTCTTCCGCTACGCCCCGATGCTCGGCAACGTGATCGCGTTCCGCAAGTTCGTGCCGGGCGGCAGCATCTACGGCGAGCAGTGGGTCGGCCTGCGGTACGTCAAGCTGTTCATCAGCGACCCGAACTTCTGGGAGGTCTTCGGCAACACGATGGTGCTCGGCGCGCTGTCGCTGCTGTTCACCTTCCCGCTGCCGATCGTGCTCGCGCTGCTGCTCAACGAGGTCCGCTCGCGCTACTTCAAGCGGTTCGTGCAGACGGTGTCCTACCTGCCGCACTTCCTGTCCATCGTGATCGTGGCCGGCATGGTCATGCAGCTGGTCTCGCTGGAGGGCACGGTCAACCAGATCGTGCGCGCGTTCGGCGGCGAAGCGGTCTCGTTCATCCAGGACCCGAGCTGGTTCCGCTCGATCTACGTCTCCTCCGAGGTCTGGCAGACCGTCGGCTGGGGCACGATCCTCTACCTGGCCGCGTTGACCACGATCGACGCGCAGCTCTACGAGGCAGCCCGGATCGACGGCGCGAACCGGTGGCAGCAGACCTGGCACGTGACGCTGCCCGGCATCCGCCCGACGATGGTGACGCTGATGATCCTCAACATCGGCACCTTCATGGCGGTCGGGTTCGAGAAGGTCTTGCTGCTGTACAACCCGCTGACCTATCCCACCGCGGACGTCGTCTCGACCTACCTCTACCGGGTCGGCCTGGTGTCCAACAACTTCAGCTACGCCGCCGCGATCGGCCTGTTCGAGTCGATCATCGGCCTGACGCTGATCCTGTCCGCCAACGCGATCTCGCGCCGAGCAGTGGGGACGAGCCTGTGGTGACCACCGACCCGACGCGCCTGATGGAGCGGATCGACAAGCCCGTCGGGGCACGCCGCACTTCGCTGGACGACTCGCGCGGCTACCGGATCTTCCGCGTCGTCAACGTGGTCGTGCTGCTCGGCGTGGTAGCGGTGACGCTGTACCCGTTCGTCAACATCGTCGCGCAGTCGTTCAGCAGCGAGGTCTACATCCGCACCGGCCAGGTCAACCTGGTGCCGCGCGGGTTCAACCTCGACACCTACAAGCTCGTGGCGTCCGACTCGGCGTTCTGGAACAGCTACCTCAACACCGTCATCTACACGGTGACGGCCACCGCGATCTCGATCGTGCTCACCACGATCTACGCGTACGTGCTGTCCAAGCACCGCCTCAAGGGCCGCGGCCTGCTCGTCGGCATCGCGGTGTTCACCATGTTCTTCAACGGTGGCCTGATCCCGAACTACGTCCTGGTGAACGGGCTCGGGATGACCAACACGATCTGGGCGATCGTGCTGCCGAACGCGATCAGCGTGTTCAACCTGCTGGTGATGAAGGCGTTCTTCGAGAGCCTGCCGGTGGAACTGGAGGAGGCCGCCGCGATCGACGGCCTGAACACCTACGGCATCCTCCTGAGGATCGTGCTGCCGCTGTCCAAGGCCGTGCTGGCGACGATGATCCTGTTCTACGCGGTGGCGAACTGGAACTCCTGGTTCCAGGCGTTCCTCTACCTCGACCGGGCCGACCTGTTCCCGGTGACGGTGTACCTGCGCAACATGATCGCCGGCGCCACCTCGGCGACGTCGGTCGGCGCCGTCGAGACCAACGCGGTGGCCATCTCGGCGAACATCAAGGCTGTGACGATGGTGCTCACGGTGCTGCCCATCGTGGCTGTTTACCCCTTCATCCAGCGCTATTTCGTGTCGGGCGTGATGCTCGGCGCGGTCAAGCAGTAGCGCGTCCGCTTCAGTCGACGACGGTGTCAACACCTGAGGAGAGAGCACGATGCGAACGAAATGGAAGCGCACGCTTCTGACTCTCGTGGCCGGCAGCCTCGTGGTCAGCCTGGCGGCGTGCAGCGAGGAAGGCGCGGGCGCGGGCGGTGGCGTCAACCTCGACGGCAAGAAGACCGCGTCGATGGCGGACTACAAGACCGGCACGCAGTTCAAGGCCACCGAGCCGCTGGACGTGAGCCTGCTCTTCCTGGACCAGTCGCACTACCCGCTCAAGGAGGACTGGCTGCTGTGGCAGGAGGTCAGCCGGCGGACCAACATCACGATCAAGCCGACGGTCGTGCCCTACAGCGACTACGAGCAGAAGCGCGGCCTGCTGATCAGCTCGGGTGACGCGCCCACGATCATCTCCAAGACCTATCCCGGCCAGGAGGAGCCGTTCGTCTCCTCGGGCGCGATCCTGCCGGTGAGCGACTACCTCGACCTGATGCCGAACTTCAAGGAGAAGGTCGAGAAGTGGAAGCTCCAGCCGGAGCTGAACACGCTGCGCCAGGAGGACGGCAAGTTCTACGTGCTGCCCGGCATGCACGAGAAGGTGCAGCAGGACTACACGCTGGCGTTCCGCACCGACGAGTTGCAGCGCCTCGGCCTGCAGACGCCGAAGAACTGGGACGACGTCTACACCGTCCTCAAGGCGATCAAGGCCGCGCACCCGGACGTCTACCCGCTGTCGGACCGCTTCGAGGGCAAGTCGATCCTCAACATCGCGGCCCAGACCTACGGCGCCCAGGCCGGCTGGGGCTACGTCAAGAACTCCTTCTGGAACGAGGAGAAGCAGGCGTTCGAGTTCGCCGGCGCGACCCCCGAGTACAAGGAGCTCATCGAGTTCTTCCACAAGCTCGTCTCCGAAGGCTTGATGGACCCGGAGAGCTTCACCCAGAAGGACGACGCGGCGATCCAGAAGTTCGCCAGCGGCAAGTCGTACGCGATCAGCAGCAACGCGCAGAACATCGTCAACGACTACCGGCCGAACGTCTCCAAGATCCCCGGCGCGACGGTGGCCAAGATCCCCGTGCCGGCGGGCCCGAACGGCGACGTCCTGCGCGGTTCGCGGCTGGAGAGCGGTCTGATGGTCTCCGCGAAGCTCGCCGAGAGCGACAAGTTCGTCGCCACGATGCAGTTCATCGACTGGCTGTGGTACTCCGACGAGGCCCAGGAGTTCACCAAGTGGGGCGTCAAGGACACGACCTACACCAAGGACGGCTCCGGCAAGCGGACGCTCAACCCGGAGATCGCCTTCGGCGGCATCAACGTCGGCGCGCCGAAGAACCTCCAGCGTGACTTCGGCTTCCACGGCGGTGTCTTCAGCTACGGCGGCGCCACCGAGCTGGTGCAGTCGATGTTCACCGAGGAGGAGCTCGCCTTCCAGAAGACCCTGGCGAACAAGAAGCAGCTCCCGCTCTCCCCGCCGGCGCCGCTGAGCGAGGAGGAGCGCGAGCGCGCGGGCCTGTGGGAGACGCCGCTCAAGGACCTCGTCACGCAGTCGACGCTCCAGTTCATCCTCGGCCAGCGCGACCTCTCGACGTGGGACGCCTACGTCAAGGAGCTGGAGGCCAAGGGCTCCAAGGACTACATCGATCTGGTGAACAGCGCGCACAAGCGCTACAAGGAGAAGAACGGTTAAATCTGCCGCTGCTCCGCAGACGGCGGCCAAGTCGCGTCGGTCGTTCGCGCCCGACGCGACTTGGCGGTGTGGGTGTCCGTGTCTGGAGGGTCCGTGAACCGCGTTACCGTCCCCGGCGAGCCGATCGGCCGCCTCTCCGAGTCCTGGCGGCACTGCGTGGGCACGGGCAGGCTCAACCTGGCGTTGCGCGCGGACTACCAGGAGTCCCTGGCCCTCGTGCAGCGCGACATCGGTTTCCGCTTCATCCGCGGTCACGGGCTGCTGTCCGACGACATGGGCGTGCACCGGCGGTCCGACGACGGGGTGACCCGCTACTCGTTCACCTACGTGGACCAGGTCTTCGACCGGTTCCTGGAGCTGGGCATCCGGCCGTTCGTGGAGCTGGGGTTCATGCCGAGCGCGCTCGCCTCGGGCGACGACACGGTGTTCTGGTGGAAGGGCAACATCACCCCGCCGAAGGACTGGGACGAGTGGGCCGCGCTGGTCCGCGCCGTGGTTCGCCACCTCGTGGACCGCTACGGCGTCGACGAGGTCCGCACCTGGCCGATCGAGGTGTGGAACGAGCCGAACCTGGTGAACTTCTGGAAGGACGCCGACCAGGAGGCGTACTTCCGCCTGTACGAGATCACTGCGCGGACCGTCAAGGACGTCGACGCCGGGCTCCAGGTCGGCGGTCCGGCGATCTCGCCCGGCTCGGACGAGTGGTGGGAGCCGTTCGCCGAGTTCGTCACCCGCCGCGACGTGCCGGTCGACTTCGTCAGCAGGCACGCCTACTCGTCCGGCCCGGCGCAGCCCGTGCCGTTCGGCACCTACCAGACCCTCACCGCGCCCCAGCGGTTGCTGGACCAGTTCGACGCGCCGCGCAAGCACCTCGCGGGCACCGCGCTGGCCGGGCTGCCGGTGCACATCACCGAGTACAACAGCTCCTACCGGCCGGACAACCCGATCCACGACACCGCCTACCACGCCGCCTACCTGGCCCCGGTGCTCACCGGCGGCACGGACCTGGTGGACTCGTACTCCTACTGGACGTTCTGCGACGTCTTCGAGGAGGTCGACGTGCCGACGTCGTTGTTCCACGGCGGTTTCGGCCTGCTCACGCACCGGCAGGTGCCGAAGCCGACCTACCACCTCTACGCGTTCATGGCCCGGATGGGCGCCCACGTGCTGGCGCGCGGCGCGGACCACCTGGTGTGCTCGTCCGACGACGGCCGGGTCACCGTGCTGGCCTGGCAGCCGGTCGGCGGCACCGACGGGCCGGACGCGCCCGGCCGGCACGACGTGCGGCTGTCGGTCCCGATGAGCGGTCCGTGCGCATTCGTCCGCCGTGAGCGGGTCAACGAGCACGACGGCAACGCGTTCGGCGCGTGGCGGGAGCTCGGCCGTCCCCGCTCCCCCGACCCGCGCACGCTCGACGTCCTGCGCGACTGCGCGCGACCGGCCGTGGAACACCGGTCGGAGGCGGTGGTGGACGGGCGGGTCGAGCTGGACCTGGTGCTGGCGCGGCACGAGGTGACGTTCGTCGAGCTGACCCCGGTGCACGCCGAGGAGCACGAAGGGCTGGACGACCGGCGGCTGCTCGGCGCGTCCGACGACCGGCTCGTGGCGCCGCACGAGAGGTCGTGACGGTGTCCGCCGAACGACGGGGTGATCCCGCCGCCGAGATCGGCGCGGGCATCCTGTCGCGCGTCGCGGCCGTCGTGTACTGGTTCATCGTCATCGAGGTCATGCTCGTGCTGACGACGGCGCCAGGGTTCCTCGCGCTGCTGTTCCTCGACCGCAGCGCGGGCAACGCGCCGCTCATCGGGCTGTGCTTCGCCCCCGTGGGCCCGGCGCTGTCGGCCGCCGTCTACGCGTGGCGGGTGTTCCTCCACGACCGCGACCTCTCCCCCGCCCGGCACTTCCGCCGCGGCTACCGGCTCAACTGGCTCGACGTGCTGCGCTGGTGGCTGCCCGCGCTGGCGGTGCTCACGGTGATCGGCTTCAGCCTGGCGAACCTGGACCTGGCCGGTGTGCCCGCCGGGTACGGCCTGGTGCTGGTCGTGGTCGCGGTGGCGGTGCTGGTGTGGTCGACCCAGGCGCTGGTGCTGTCGTCCACGCTCTCGCTGCGCACCCGTGACACCGCGCGCCTGGCGTCCTACTACCTCGCCGCACGGCCGGCGAGCGCGCTCGGCGCGTTGTCGCTGATCATCGCCGCGGGTGGGCTCGTCGTGCTGACCTCGGACTGGGTGCTCGCGCTGCTGGCCTCGCCGTTCACCCTCCTCCTGCTGTGCAACGCCGAACCGGTGCTGCGCGACGCCACCGAGAGGTTCACCGCGTGACCCGGCAGAGCGTGCCCGGGGTGATCGTGCCCGGGGTGATCGGCTACGGCGGCGACTACAACCCCGAGCAGTGGCCTCGTGAGGTCTGGGACGACGACTACGCGGCGTTCGAGCTCGCCGGCATCAACACGGTCACGGTCGGCGTGTTCGCGTGGGCCCACCTCCAACCCGCCGAGGACCGCTACGACTTCACGACGTTGGACGCGATCGTGGAGCGCGCGACGGCCGAGGGGATGCGGATCGTGCCGGCCACGCCCAGCGGCGCGATGCCGCCGTGGCTGGCGCGGAAGTACCCGGACGCGTGCCGGGTCGACTTCGAGGGACGGCGGCACGTCTACGGGCAGCGGCACAACGCCTGCCCGTCCTCGCCCGACTTCCGCCGGCTCTCCGCGGCGCTGGCGGGGCGGCTGGCGCAGCGGTACGGGGGCAACCCGGCGGTCGTGGCGTGGCACGTCGGCAACGAGTACGGCGGTGCCTGCTGGTGCCCGGCGTGCGGCGACGCGTTCCGCGCCTGGCTCCGCCTGTGCTACGGCGACCTCGACCGGCTCAACGCCGCGTGGAACACCACGTTCTGGTCGCACACGTTCACCGACTGGGCGGAGGTCGAGCCGCCGAACGCGCTGTCGGAGCACTGGCGCGGGCCGAACCACACCGCCTTCCAGGGCATCACGCTGGACTACCGGCGGTTCATGTCCGACGCGCTGCTGGACGGGTTCCTGGCGGAGAAGGCCGCCATCCGCGAGCACGCGCCGCACACGCCGGTGACGACGAACATGATGGGCCTCTACCAGCCGATCGACTACCACCGGTGGGCGCCGCACCTGGACTTCGCGTCGTGGGACAACTACCCGCCGGAGGACCGCTCGTCGTCGCGGACGGCCGCGCGGATGGCGTTGGCGCACGGGCTGATGCGCGGGCTGCGCGGCGGTGCGCCGTTCTGGGTCATGGAGCAGACCCCGTCGGTCACCGCGAGCCGGGACGTGAACCCGGTCAAGCGGCCCGGCGTGCTGCGGCTGTGGTCGTGGCAGTCGGTCGCGCACGGCGCGGACGCGGTGCTGTACTTCCAGCTGCGGCAGTCGCGCGGGGCGTGCGAGAAGTACCACGGCGCGGTGCTCGACCACGCGGGCCGCACGGACACGCGGGTGTTCCGGGAGGTCGCCGAGGTCGGCGCGGAGTTCGCCCGGGTCGGTGACGCGCTGCCGGGCGGTCGCACGCCCGCGCGGGTCGCGCTGCTCGTCGACTGGGACAGCTGGTGGGCCGTGGAGATGTCCGACGGGCCCAACCGCAACGTGCGCTACCTGGAGGTGCTGACCGCCTACCACCGGGCGCTGTGGCAGGCGAACGTCCCGCTGGACGTGGTGCCGGTGACCGCCGACCTCTCCGGTTACGACGTGGTCGTCGCGCCGTTGCTGCACATGGTGAAGGGCGACCTGGCCGAACGCGTGGCGGAGCTGGTGGAGCGCGGCGGCACGTTCGTGACCACGGCGTTGTCCGGTCGGGTGGACGAGGACGACAACGCGTTCCTCACCGACGTGCCGGGACCGTTCGCGTCGCTGCTCGGGCTGCGGGTCGAGGAGACCGACGCCCAGCAGCCCGACGTGGTGAACCCGGTGACGCTGTTCGGCGCGGAGCACGAGGCACGGCACGTGTTCGAGGTGGTCGTGCCGGACGACGCGGAGGTGCTCGGCACCTACGGCGCGGACTTCTACGCCGGCACACCCGCCGTGACCCGGGCGGCCAGGGGGCGTGGCGGCGCCTGGTACGTCGCGACGTTGCTCGACGACGCCGGTGTGGCCGCCGTGGTGCGCGCGGCGTTGGCCGAGCACGGGCTGGTCGGGCCCCTCGGCGACGTGCCGGACGTCGAGGTCGCCGAACGCGTCTCACCCGACGGGGCGCGGCACCTGTTCGTGCTCAACCACGGGCCCGCCCGTCGGGTGGCGTGCCCGGTCGACGGGACGAACCTGCTGGACGGGCGGGTGCTGCGGGCCGGTGAGCCGCTGGAGCTGGCGCCGACGGCGGTCCTGGTGATCCGTCAGTAGATCAGCCGGCCGCGGGCGTCGGGCACGCCGGACTTGCGCCGGAAGTACGTGTTCACCTGGTCACGCCACTCGGTCGCGCACCGCAGCTGCTCGGCCAGCAGCTCGGTGACGCGGACGAACACGTCGTCGGGCACACGCCCCTCCAGCGACGCCCACGTCGCCGCCATCCGGCACACCTCCTCGTGGCCGGCGAAGTGCGTGTCGTAGATGTGCTGCACGACCGTCGTCCCCGAGTGCAGGACGTGGCCGTAGGGCACGTGGTGGAAGAACAGCAGCAGCTCGTCCGGGCACGTGTCGGCGGACTCGTAGAGGTCGCGCCACGGCGCCGGGTACTGGCCCGCGTAGCCGGTGCCCGTGGCGCACGTGCGGTCCACGCCGATGCCGTCGCGGTCGGCGAAGTGGTAGGTGCCCCACCGCGAGTACTCGTAGCCGTCGACGCCGGGCCCGTAGTGGTCGCCCGGGTTGACCATGAAACCGACGCCGAGCGGCGCGGTGTAGCGCTCGTAGGTCAGCCACGAGCCGTCCATGACGTCGTGCAACGCCTCGCGCGCGGTCGTCCCCTCGCCGAACGTGAGGCCGATCCACTCGTCCAGCACCGCCTCCGGCGCGAACCGCTCGTCCCACGCGAGCCGTCCGAAGCCGAACAGGTTGGCCTGCGCCAACGGGTGCCCGGTCCAGAACGGGTCGTCGCCGACGTTGGACACCGCCACCACACCGCCGGCGGGCGCGGCGGCACGGCCCGCGGCGACGTCCGCGACCGTCGGCCCGCCCTCGCCCCACGGCCGGAAGGCGAGCATCTCCTGCCACAGCGGGTTGAGGTAGCACACGTGCTTCTGCTGACCGGTGTACTCCTGGGTCACCTGCAACTCGACCGCGAGCGCGGTGCGGGGCATCGCCGCGATCACCGGGGACACCGGCTCGCGCACCTGGAAGTCCACCGGTCCGGCCTTCACCTGGAGCACCACGTTCGGGTCGAACGAGCCGTCCAGCGGGGCGAAGTTGTCGTGCGCGGCACGGGCGCGGTCGGTGGAGCGGTCACGCCAGTCCTGGTGGTGGTCGTAGACGAACGCGCGCCAGAACACCGTGCCGCCGAACGGCGCGAGGGCGCGGGCCAGCGCGTTCGCCCCGTCGGCGTGGTCGCGGCCGTAGGCGAACGGACCGGGTTGGCCTTCCGAGTCGGCCTTGACGACGTACCCGCCGAAGTCGGGGATGGCGGCGTAGACCTCGGCCGTGGTGCGCGCCCACCAGTCCCGGACGGCCGGGTCGAGCGGGTCGGCCGTGGGCAGGCCGCCGAGCGTCATCGGCGCGGCGAAGCTCACCGAGAGGTGCACCCTGATCCCGTGCGGGCGGAACACCTCGGCCAGCCGCACCACGTCCGGCCGCAGGTCGGTCAGCAGCCGGGCTTCGGTGCGGTGCACGTTGACGTTGTTGAGGCCCACCCGGTTGACGCCGATCGAGCCGAGCAGCCGCGCGTAGGCCCGTGCCCGGGACAGGTCGGCGCGCACGGCGCCGTCGGCGTAGAAGATCGAGCCGCCCGCGTACCCGCGTTCGACCTGGCCCATCTGCGGGTGCACGTCGACGTTGTCCCAGTGGTCGAGCATCCGGATCGGCTGCCGGGGCGCGTGCCGTTCCGGCGCCACCTCGCCGGTGAACGCCGACTCGCCCAGGCGCACCACGTGGTGCAGGCCGTAGAGCAGGCCGACCCCGTCGATCGCGCGGACCGAGGTGGTCGTGCCCGTGCGTCCCACCACGAACGCCTCGGGGTCCGCCTCGCCGTCGTCGGGCCCGCACACCAGGTCCAGGTCCACCGGGCCGTCGTCGACCAGCGCGCCGCCGTGCTCGGCCACCGCCGCCCCGACCTCGCCGCGCACCGTGGCGACGACCGGCCCGGCGCCGACGACCCGGATCCGCCGCGAGCCGACCGGCCGGAACGCCGAGGTGGGCAGCCACGCGGGGTGCACGTCGATCATGAACGGGTTCCCTCCGGTCCGGGCGCGGTGACAACCCCAACCTATGTCGGGTTCGCTTTCCGGGCAAGGAAACGAGACGCCCGGGTACGTCCACTTTCGACGGCTGCGGCCACGAAACTTTTGCGTGGCAACACCTCGGTGGTCCGGGCCACCTCACGCGGGCCGGGTGAACAGCTCCACCGGGACGGCGTCGGCGAGCGCCTGGTAGCCGGCCGGGGTCATGTGCAGGTGGTCGCCTTCGTCGTAGGCCGCGCGCAGCCGCCGGGGCTCCAGCGGGTCACGTGCCGCCACGTCGAAGTCGAGCACCGCGTCGAACACCCCGCTGGTGCGGATCCACTCGTTGACCGCCTGCCGTGCGGCGTCGCGGTGCCCGTCCCGGTCGTCGTAGGCCCCGTTGCCGCCCAGCGGCGCGAGCGTGGCCCCGTACACCGCGATGCCGTGCGCGTGGGCGCGCACCACGATCTGCTCGTAGGCCGCGCAGAGGTCTTCCACCACCTGCTTCTGCGCGACCGGCGTGGCGTCCGCGGTGCAGATGTCGTTGATGCCCTCGAACACCACCAGCCACGCCACCCCGGACTGCGCCAGCACGTCGCGGTCCAACCGGGCCAACGCGCTCGGGCCGATACCGTCGCTGAGCACGCGGTTGCCGCCGGTGCCCTGGTTGAGCACGGCCACGTCGGCGGTGGCCGGGTGTGCCCGCAGCCGGGCCGACAGGCGGTTCGGCCAGCGGTCGTTGCCGTTGGTGGTGGAGCCCCGGCCGTCGGTCAGCGAGTCGCCCAGCACCACCGCGGCCGCGGCGGTGGGTGGCGACCACACCTCGATGCCGCCGAGGAAGTACCAGTGGTCGGTGGTCGACGCGCCCGGCAGGTCGTCGGCCTCGACGTGCTCGCCCGCCAGCAGGTGGGAGGTCGTCCGGGAGCCGGGGTGCGAGGTGACGAGTCCGGACGCCTGCCCGTCGGCCAGGAACACGGTCACGGTCAGGTCCGACTCCGGCGCGACCGGGAAGTCGAGCGGGTCCGACACCACCTGCGCCCCGACCGGTACCACGACGGCCGTGCGGCCGTGGAACGTGACGGGGCGGACCGAGCCCGGCTCGACCGCGCCGACCCCGGCCCGGCCGTCGACGGGCAGCGCCACGGACACCGCGGTGATGGGCAGCGCCGCACCGCCGAACGCGTTGGAGAACCGCAGCCGCAGCCGTTCACCGCCGATCGAGACGCGAGCGGTCTGCCGGAGCGTGGCGTCGGCGAGCACCAGGCCGTCGCGGGTGAACGGCGGGGGCGGCAGGTTGTCCGGCTCGGTCGTCTGCGGTGCGCAGACCCAGGTGTGGACCCAGCGGCCGACGGGTGGTGCGCTGCGACTCATGGGTGGGCCGACCTCCCGGGATCGGTGACGTGTGGCGTGACGTGCCGATTCTGGTGCAGTCGGCCGGTCGGGTCTGCGGTGGGTGCCCACCCGGCCGTGCGCCGACCGGGCGACCTTGGTGTGACGGGCGGTCGCGGCGGGAACCGTCCCGGTGACGTCATCGGCGAGGCGACGTCGGGCACGGGGAGGCGGGCATGCGGGGGCTCCTGGTCGCGGTGGCGCTGGCGCTGGTCGTCTCCGGGTGCGGCGGGCTGGGCTCGGGTTCGCCCGACGCGCTGGTCACCATGGGCTTCGGGTTGCCCGACGAGCACGCGACGGCACGCGTGGCGGTGTTCCGCGAGGCCAATCCCGGCGTGGACCTGCGGATCAGCGAGGGCGCGTTCGACGAGCAGCAGTTCCTGTCCGCCGTGGCCGCGGGCGACCCGCCGGACCTGGTCTACGCCGAACGGCGCAAGCTCGGCGGCTACGCGGCCCGAGGTGCGGTGCAGGGCCTGGACGGATGCCTGCGGGAGCACGGCGTCGACCTCGGCCGGTTCCGGGAGGCCGCCCTGCGCCAGGTCACCTACGAGGGCGGGGTGTACGGGCTGCCGGAGTTCTCCAGCGTCCGCCTGATGATCGTCAACAACCCGGTGGTGCGGGCGGCCGGCCTCGACCCCGCCGCACTGTCCACCTCGGACTGGTCGGCGTTGCCCGCGCTGGCGGACCGGCTGGCCAGGGTCGGCGACGGCCGGGTGGAGCGCATCGGCTTCGACCCCAAGGTGCCCGAGTTCCTGCCGCTGTGGGCCAAGGCGAACGGCGCCGAGCTGATCGGCCCGGGCGCCCGGCTGGACGACCCGCGCGTCGTCGAGGCCGTCCGCCACACCACCGACCTGGTGGCCAGGCAGGGCGGCTGGGCGTCGTTCAAGGCCTTCCGCGACACCTTCGACCAGTTCGGCGCGAACAACCAGTACGTGACCGGTCAGCTCGCCGCGATGCCGATGGACTCCTGGTACGTCAACACGCTCGCGACCAACTCGCCCGACGCCGACGTGACGATCGCGCCGTTCACCGACCGCGACGGGCGGGTGTTGACCGAGTCGGGCGGGAACGCGTGGGCGATCCCGAAGGGCGCGCGGCACCCGGAACTGGCCTGCCGCTTCCTGGTCACGGTGAGCGACACGGAGACGTGGGTCAAGGCGGCCACCGCGCGGCGGGACGCGTTGGCGAAGGCCGGGCGGCCCTACGGCGGCACGTTCACCGGCAACCGGGTGGTCGACGAGCGGATCTTCCGCGAGGTGTTCGACCCGAGGGGCAACCGCATCCTCGAACAGGGCGTGCCGGTGGTGCTGTCGTTGCAGGACAAGGCGTTCGCGCTGGCGCCGAGCCCGGCCGCGAGCGAGTTGGTGCGCGCCTGGGAGGGCGCGGTGAACCGCGTGCTGACCGGGCGGCAGGACGCGCGGGAGGCGATGGAGCAGGCGCAGCGCGAGGCGGAACGCGCGCTCAAGCGGGTGGGCGGGAGGTAGGGCCGTGACGGTGAGCGGACGCGAGTCGCGGGCGGGGTGGTTGTTCCTGCTGCCGTGGGTGGTCGGGTTCCTGGCGTTCACCGCCGGACCCATGCTGTTCAGCCTCGGGCTGTCGCTGACCCACTACGACATGCTCAAACCGCCCGCGTTCGTCGGCCTGGAGAACTACCGCGAGGCGTTGGGCGACGAGCGGGTCGGCACGGCGCTGTGGAACACGGTGTTCTTCACCGCGCTGCACGTGCCGTCGCAGATCGTGCTGGCGCTCGGCCTGGCGAGCCTGCTGCGCCGGGCGGGGCGCGGCAGCGGCTTCTTCCGCACCGTGCTGTACCTGCCGGTGATGACGCCGCCGGTGGCGTTGGCGGCCATGTTCCTGTTGCTGCTCAACGGGCAGCACGGCGCGGTGAACGGGTTCCTGGGCTGGTTCGGTTTCCAGGGGCCGAACTGGACCACCGACCCGGACTGGATCAAACCGGGGCTGGTGGTGATGGGCCTGTGGACGGTCGGCAGCACGGCGGTGCTGTACCTGGCGGCGTTGACCAGGGTGCCGGTGGAGCGCTACGAGGCGGCGCGGCTGGACGGCGCGAGCCCGTGGCGGCAGTTCTGGCACGTGACGCTGCCGGGCATCAGCGGGACGGTGTACTTCACCGTCGTGGTGAACACGATCGCGTCGTTGCAGGTGTTCACCGAGGCGTACGCGATGTTCTTCGGCGCGCGGGCCAAGGCGTCGGCCGAGGGTGACGCGGCGCTGTTCTACGTGATCCACCTGTTCCAGGAGGCGTTCGGCTCGCTGCGGATGGGGTACGCGTCGGCGTTGGCGTGGGGCCTGTTCGCGGTGATCGCGGTCATCACCGCCGTGCAGGTGCGGTTGTCGCGCCGGTACGTGCACTACGAGGGTGAGCGGTCGTGAAGCGCGTCGGGGTGTGGGCGGCGCTGCTGGTCGTCACGACGGCGTTCGGCTACCCGTTCTGGTGGCTGGTCAGCGCGTCGTTGAAGGACCGGGCGCACGTGTTCGACAACGCCCTGCTGCCCCGGCCGTTCTCGCCGGGCAACTACGTCGAGGTGTGGCAGGCGGTGCCGCTGCTGACGTGGATCGGCAACAGCGTCGCGGTGGGGTTGGCGGCCGCGGCGGCGGCCACGGTGACGAGCGCGCTGGTGGCGTTCGGCTTCGCGATGTTCCGCTTCCCGGGCCGCGACCTGCTGTTCGGCGTGGTGCTGGCGACCATGATGCTGCCGGGCGCGGTGACGATGGTGCCGGTGTACCTGGAGTGGCACGCGCTGGGCCTGGCCACCACGCAGATCCCGCTGTGGGCGCAGAACCTGTTCGGCTCGGCGTTCTACATCTTCCTGCTGCGCCAGTTCTTCCTGGGCCTGCCGCGCGAGGTGTTCGACGCGGCGAAGGTCGACGGCGCGAGCGCGTGGCGGCTGTTCACCTCGATGGCGCTGCCGCTGGCGAAGCCGGGGCTGGTCGTGGTGTTCGTGTTCGAGCTGAAGGCGGCGTGGACGGACCTGGTCAAGCCGTTGATCTACCTGCGCGAGCCGCAGCTCTACACGTTGCCGCGCGGGTTGAAGGCGGTGCTGGACCGGTTCGGCGAGGGCGGCGAGGAGCAGTGGGAGCTGGTGCTCGCCGCGAGCGCCGTCGCGACCGTGCCGATGGTGCTGCTGTTCCTGGTGGCGCAGCGGCACTTCGTGCGCGGCACCGTCACTCAGCACGTCGAGTGACCAGCGGGTTCAGCACCAGGCCCAAGGCGTTCGCGGCGGTGGCGCTGGACAGGGCGATGCCCCAGCCGATCGGGCCCAGCGGTGTGCAGCCGAAGAACTGGCTGACACCCGGTGTCTGGATCACCGCGCCGAGCGCCGCGGCCGAGCCGAGGCTCGCGGCGAGCACCGAGCGGTCCAGCCCGCCGGTCACCAGGGTCTGACCGAGCTGGGTGCCGACCAGCGCGGCCAGCGCCACGGTGCTCGCGCGGCGGGAGCGGCCGGTGAGGCGGGCGGCCGTCCACGCCGCCGTCGCACCGAGCGTGGTGGTGATCGCGCGGGCGGTGATGTCCTTGGTCAGGGCGCTGCCCAGCGACGAGGTCGGGCCTTCGCGCAGCAGGTCGGGCACGGACTCGCGGGCGGGCCGGCTCAGCGCGATGGCCAGCGCGGGCGCCAGGTCGGTCAGCAGGTTCACCAGCAGGAGCTGCCGCGCGGTCAGCGGCGACCGGCCGGTGATCGCCGAGCCGAGCACGCTGAACGCGATCTCACCGAGGTTGCCGCCGAGCAGGATCGCCAACGCCTCCCGCACCGACGCCCACATGGCGCGGCCCTCGACCAGCGCCGCGATGATCGTCTCCAGCCGGTCGTCGGTGACCACCAGGTCGGCCGCGGCACGGGCGGCCGGCGTGCCGCGCCTGCCCAACGCGATGCCGACGTCGGCGAGCCGGATCGCGGGCGCGTCGTTCGCGCCGTCGCCGGTCATCGCGACCACCCGGCCCAGCCGCTGGTAGGCCTCGATGATCCGCACCTTCTGCGCGGGCGTGCAGCGGGCGATCACGTCCACGGTCGGCAGCAGGGCGTCCAGCTCCTCGTCGCCCAGCTCGTCGAGCCGCGATCCGGTCACCACGGTCATGTCGTCGCCGCCGTTGACCTCCGCGGCGATCGCCTCACCGGTGGCCGGGTGGTCGCCGGTGATCATCACGATCCGCACGCCCGCCTCGCGCAGCTTCGCCGCGGCCGGCGGCGCGCCGTCGCGCACCGGGTCGGCCAGCGCGACGAAACCCAGCAGGGACATGCCGCGCACGTCGTCGTCGGTCACGGTGTCGCCGTCGAACCCGGCGCGTTCGGCGACGGCCAGCACCCGGTGGCCACGACCGGCGAGCCGGCGCACCCGCTCCTCCAGCCGCCGCAGCGCGCCCGGGTCGACGTCGCAGCGCGGCAGCACCGTCTCCGGCGCGCCCTTGACACTCAGCACCCGCCGTCGGCCGACTTGGCCGACGGTCGCGTGGTAGCCGCGGGACGGTTCGAACGGCAACGCCTCCACCAGGGTCCAACCGCGGGCGCCGGTCGTGCGGCCGACCCGGGCCCGCCGGGCGCCCTCCAGCACCGCCCGGTCGGTCTGGTGGGCGAGGTCGCGCGGGTCGTCGGCGGCGGGCGTGGCGCGGACGGCGGCGGCCAGGACGCGGCGCAGCTCGTCGTTGAGCCGGTCGAGGTCGGCGCCGCGGCGGCCGTTGTCGACGCGGCTGACGGTCAGCCTGCCCTCGGTCAGCGTGCCGGTCTTGTCGAAGCACAGCACGTCGACCCGGCCGAGCGCCTCGATGGTGCGGGGGTTGCGCACCAGCGCGCCGTGCTCGGCCAGCCGTCGTGCCGCGGCCAGCTGGGCGGCGTTGACCAGGAACGGGAGCCCTTCGGGCACCGAGGCGACGGCGAGGTTCACCGCCGCGCCCATGCTCTGCCGCAGCGGCACGCCCCGCAGCAGGCCCGCGCCGGTGACCGCCGCCGCCGAACCCAGCGCGACCGGCAGCGTCTTGCGGGTCAGCTCGGTCAGCCGTGCCTCGACACCCGTGGTGGGCGTGTTGCGGCGGGCCGCGGCCATGCTGCGGCCGACCTCCGTGGCGTCGCCGGTCGCGACGACCACGGCCAGCGCCTCGCCGGCCGCGATCGTGGTGCCCTCGTAGAGCATGGACGACCGGTCGGCCAGGTCCGCGGCCACCACCGGCGCCGGGTCCTTGGTCACCGGCAGGGATTCGCCGGTGACCGACGACTCGTCCGCCTCCAGCCCGTCACCCGCGAGCAGGCGGCAGTCGGCGGGCACCACGTCGCCCGCCGCCAGGCGCACCACGTCGCCGCGCACCAGCTCGTCGGCCGTCACCTGGCGGTCGCGGCCGTCGCGGACCACGGTGGCGCGCACCGCCGAGCGGCCGAGCAGGGTGGCCAGCGCCCGGTCCGTGACGACCTGCTGCACGCTGCCGATCAGCGCCGACACGCCCACCACACCGGCCACCAGCGCCGCGTCGACCGGTGAGCCCACCGCCGCCGACACCGCCGCGCCGCCCGCGAGCACGGGTGTCAGCGGGTTGGCCAACTCGGCCAGGAACGCGCTGCCCAGGCTCGTGCCGACGGCCTGCCGCCCGGTGGACGTGCGCTGCCTGCGTCGCGCCTCGGCTTCGGCCAGCCCGTCGCGGCCCGAGCCGAGCCGGTCGAGCACGGTGGCCGCGGGCATCAGGTGCCAGGGCTGGGTGGTGGCCGGCGCGACCGCCGCGGCACGGCTGCCGGGCAACCGCTTCGCCCGCCACACGCCGTCCACGAAGGCGATGGCCGACGCGCCGTCGACCGCACGCGCCGCACCCCGCGCCGGCGCCGGGCCGCGCGTGCTCAACGCGCTGACCGCGCCGATGCCGCTCGCCGCCTGGGCGAGCATGATCCCGTCCCGGTTGACCCGCCGCGCGGCCGGGACCGCCTCCACCAGCAGCACGGCCACGTCGAGGTCCCGGACGACGACGTGCGCGCCCCACGGCGGCGGGCAGCCCTCCCGGTGCACGCCGACGCCGCAGTCCGCCGAACCGAGCGCCCGGCGGTCGTCGGACACGAGCATCACCACGTGCCCGTCGCCCTGGAGCTCGCGCACCGCGCCGACCAGGCCCTTGCCGGACGGGACGCGGCGGTCGGCGAACCGGACCGGCAGGTGGTCGCGGTCGGTGGCGACGACCACGCGCAGCCCGGCCTCCCGTGCCGCCGCCGCGATCGCGTCCACCGCCGGCGGCGTCTCGGCGTCCACCGCGAGCACCGCGTGCAGCCGCCCGCCCTTGGTCAGGCCGAGCACCGCCGCGTGGCCCGCCAACCGGCGTTGTTCGCGCACGCCCTTGCGGCCCTGCGGGGCGAGGCGGTCGATCGGGCCGATGGCCCAGTCGCCGTCCCGGCGCACCGCGGTCGGGTCCTCGGGGTCGAACAGGGCGAACGCCCGCTCGGCGGCTTCGGCCGGCCCGGAATTCGCCTGCCCGGTGTCCGGGAGCGGCACGAGGTCGCCGAGCACGGAGCGGCCCGAACCGAGTGCGGTCTCGTCCAGCACGAGGACGTCCACCGCGTCGAGGCGGCGCAGCGCCGAGCGCTCCATCACCAGCGCCTTCCTGGTGGCCAGCACGTGACCCAGCTGCGCGGCGAACGCGGCCTGGCCGACCGTCGGCGCCTTCGGCAGGCTCGCCACGCCCAGTGCGGCGGCCCGGCGCGGCCCGGTGAACCCGATCGCGGCGACCACCGCCGCCGCACCCGCCGCCAACGCCTGCCGCGCGTAGCGGTCGACCGGGCCTTCGGGCAGCGGGCGCGGCCGTTCCACCACGATCGGCTCGGCCTCGGCGTCGTCCGGGCCGTGGATCAGGTCGGCCTCGGCCGCGCACCACGCCTGTTCGTGCGACCGCACCTCGCGCCACTGCTGCACGCGCTGGGCGATGTCGAGCAACGTGCCCTCGCTGCGCGAGGCCAGTCCTTGCACGAGGGCGGCGGCCACCGACGTGGCGGTGTCGGCGCGTTCCCGCCCCTGCAACCGACCGGCGGCCAGTTCGCGCAGCCTCGGGTGCAGGTCGACCGCGGCGACCAAGGCGCCCAGTTCACCGGGTATCGGCGCCCACGGCGCGATCTTCGTGAGGGCGGCCAGCGCGAGGCCGGCGGCGTCGGCGGCGAGGGTCGGCAGCAGTCTGGTGCCCTTGAGGCCGTCCGCCGGGTGGTGCAGTTCGTCCTCGACCAGGCGCTCGTCCTCGGTGGCGGGTTCGGACTCCGCCCGGCGCACCAGCGCGACCAGGTCCTTCGTGGGTGGAGCGGGGTCTTCGACGGCGACGATCACCCGGGCGGACGGCGCGTTGACGCGGGCCCAGAGCACCCCCGGGTGGCTTTCCAGGGAGCGTTCGATCCGGGTGGCCACCTGCCTGCCCCGCGGGCCGTGCACGCCGTGGGCCTCGATGTGCAGCCGTCCCGGGCAGGACCACACCTTGCGGCGGTCGCGGCGCAGCACGGCGGTCTGCTCCAGCGGTGCAAGGGCCAGTCCGACCAGCCCTTTGGCGATGCCGCCTGCGGCGCGCACGGGGTCGATGCCGAGGAGTTCCACCGTGCCTGTCTTCCCGATCGAGTCGCGACCTATGCGTCACGATCGGGCGGTAGGGCTCAGTCGTCGAAGACCAGCTCGGCCCACACCGCGGTGAAGTCCGCCCGGTCAAGCACGAGTTCGAGCACGCAGGGCGGTGAACCGTGCCGCCGGGCGTGGCCGGCCGTCCGAGCGCGCCGCACTCGACCCCCGGACGTAGCCGACCGGTGCCCGAACGTCACCGAATGCCCGGGTCTGACCTCGAAAAACGAGAGGTTGATAACATCGCGTCACGGCCACCGCGCGCCGTCCGCTCGACAAGGATGGCACCGTGACCAAGGCACAGAGAATCGCAGCGGCGTGGGCAAGCCTGCCCGCACCGGAGTTGACAGACCAGGTCCGCCTCCTGGTCAAGGCCCGAGACGCCGCCGCGCGCGCCGTCTGGTCCGCCGTGCGTGAGGACAACGTCATCGCCGCCCGCGTCCGCGGCGCGTTGGCGGGCCTGAAGGCCGAGTACCGCGGTCACCGCGACGAGGCCATGTGGTTGATGTGGATCGGTCAGGTCCAGCAGCAGCTGGCCGTGCAGGCCACCGCCGCGCCGGTGGTGGAGACCGTGGTGGTCGAGGACGTCGCGGTCGAGCTGGAGCCGGTCGTCGTCGAGGAGTGGGCGCCCCGACCGGAGTCGACGTCACCGCGTCCGGCCGGCGACGCGCCGCCCGTGCTGTTCCAGGAACCGGCCTCGTCCGCGAAGTAAACCTCGACCACGGGCTCGCAGCGTCCCGGCGAGGACGAGTGACCTGGCGCACACACCGGTACGGCTCTCGCGGAGGGACGGGGTCGGCGCGATGATGCGGGGGTGGCCGGACGGGCGCGCCGGCGGGAGCGAGGGCGAGCGGTGGGTTCGGCCCGGCGGGTCGTGAGCCAGGACCAGGTGCTGCGCGGCGCCTGCCGGTTCTTCCTTCGGCACGGCCGGGTGGACATGGACGCGTTGGCGACGAGCCTCGCCATCAGCCGGGCCACGCTGTACCGGGTCGTGCACAGCCGGGACGGGCTGCTCGGCGACGTGCTGTGGGTGCTGGCCGACCGGTCGTTGGCCCGTGCGCGGCAGGAGCGCACGAACGGCGGGGTCGAGGGCGTGCTGGAGGTGACGCGGCGGTTCGTCGCGGAGCTGCGCGCGGCCGGGCCGTTCCGGGCGTTCCTGCGCGGTGAGCCGGAGACGGCGGTGCGGGTGCTGTTCAACGCGTCCGGTGGGGTGCACCGGCGGGCGGTGTCGGCGCAGAAGGAGATCCTGCTCGAAGTCGACGGCGGGCCGTGGTCGACCGCCGCCTTGGACCAGGTGGCTTTCCTGTACGTGCGGATCGTGGAGTCGGCGCTCTACGCGGAACTCCTCACCGGCGCACCGCTGGACCCCGACCTGGCCGAGACGGCCGCCCGAACGGTCCTGCTCCAGCACCGCTGAGGCTCCGGGTCCACCGACCGCCGCGACCCGGCAGCCCTGCTGCGACAGCGGTCTCACGATCGGGCCGCGTGCTGGTGCGCGCCGTGCGCGGCCGGCTACGGTCGGCGATGATCCCCCATCCCCCATCGCTGTGGGAGCCGGTATGTCCCCTTCCCCCTGGCGTCGCCTCGGTCTGGCCGCGGCCGTGCTCGGTCTGCTCCTCCCGATGTCCGCGCCCGCCTCCGCCGCACCCGCCGCTCCGGTGCCGCGCGTGGTCGGCCCGCTGCCCGGGACCGTGCCGGGCGACCGGTTGGCCGACCGGATCGAGGACACCTACCCGTTCTTCGCCACGCCCGACGACCTCGCCGCCGCCGGCTACGTCGAAGAGGAGTTCCACCTCTCCGGCACGGCCGACGGCTTCGCCCCCGACGGCACGAAGGTCGCCACCGGCGTGCCGTACACGACCCGGGTCGTCGTGCGCCGCCCCGCGCACGCCCGGGAGTTCACCGGCACGACGCTGGTCGAGTGGCAGAACGTCACCGCCGGGTACGACCTGGACGCCCTGTGGAACGCCGAGTCCGTCGTCCGCGCCGGTCACGCGTGGGTCGGCGTGTCCGCGCAGCGGGTGGGGGTCGACCAGCTCAAGACCTGGAGCCCGGCCAGGTACGGCACCCTGGACGTGACCGGCGGCGGCCGGTTCACCGCCGACGAGCTGTCCTACGACGTGTTCACCCAGGCGGGCCGCGCGATCGCCTCGGGTGCGGTCACGGGCGGACTGCGGGCCAGGACGTTGCTGGCCATCGGCGCGTCCCAGTCCGCCGCCCGGATGACCGTGCTGTACGACCGCGTCCTGCCGCAGCAACAGCCCGTGTTCGACGGTTACGGCTTCATCGTCGGCACCGCGCCGACCCGGGTCGGCGCGGAACCCGTCTTCCAGGTGCTGTCGGAGACCGACGTGCGGACCGCTCAGCGCCCGGCCGACACCGACCGGTTCCGCCGCTGGGAGGTCGCGGGCGCCGCGCACTCCGGCCACGAGGGCCAGGTCTACCGGGCGCCGATCTCCGAACGCGACCTCGGCGGCGCGCCCCGGTACGACTGCGACCGGCCGCCGTTCAGCCGGATCCCGATGCACCACGTCACCGCCGCGTCCTACGACCACCTGCGCCGGTGGGTCGAGCGCGGCACACCGCCGCCGACCGCCCGACCGCTGGAGTTCGAGGCCGACGGCATCACCAAGAAGCGCGACGGGCTGGGACTCGCCCTGGGCGGCATCCGGCTGTCACAGGTCGCCGCACCGCGGGCGTTGAACACCGGCGACAACTCCGGCGAGACGTTCTGCCGGCTGTTCGGCACGCACGTGCCGTTCGACGCGGCGACGTTGGCCCGCCTCTACCCGCAACGCGGCGACTACGTGCAGCGGGTGGTCACCACCGACGTGGCCAACGTGCACGCCGGCTACCTGCTGCCCGCCGACGCGCGGCAGAACCTGGCGGACGCCGTCGGAGGCACGCGATGAGGATCCCCCTGGTGGCGTTGATCGCCGCCCTGGTGTCGACCGCCGCCGCGGCGCCCGCCCGCGCCGACGTGCCCACCCCGGTCGTCTTCGTGCACGGCCAGCAGGGCTCGGCACAGCAGTGGCAGTCCAACGCCAAGCGGTTCTCCGGCAACGGCTACCCCGACGCCTCGCTGCACGCCTACGAGTACGACACCAGCATCCCGACCAACGACCACGCCATCGCCGGCCTGGAAGCCTTCATCTCCACCGTGAAGGCCCGAACCGGCGCGTCCCGAGTGGACGTCATCGCCCACTCGCGCGGCACGACGGTCATGCACGCCTACCTGGCCGCACCCGACCGCGCCGCGTCGGTCCGCAAGTACGTCAACGTCGACGGGCGGTCCAGCGCCGCGCCACCCGGCGGCGTGCCGACGCTCGCGCTGTGGGGCGGCCTGCAACCCAACGGCTCCATCACC
Source organism: Saccharothrix stipae (assembly GCF_054781895.1). Taxonomy (NCBI): domain Bacteria; kingdom Bacillati; phylum Actinomycetota; class Actinomycetes; order Pseudonocardiales; family Pseudonocardiaceae; genus Saccharothrix; species Saccharothrix stipae. The sequence continues at coordinate 443,412 of NZ_BAAGTN010000001.1, forward strand.
GGCGCGACCAACGTCTACCTCACCACGTTGGGCCACACCGAAACCACCACGTCCGCCGACGGGTTCGCGCACATGCACCGGTTCCTGCGCGGCCGGCCCGCGTGGACCACCCGCGTGGTGCCCGAGCCGCCCGCCCTGGTCCGGATCGCGGGTCGGGCGACGTACTACCCGCAGAACGCGGGCGTCGAGGGCGTGGTGCAGGTCTGGGAGCTCGACAGCCGCACCGGCGCGCGGGTCGGCGGACCCAGGCACAGCGTCCGGACCGGCGCGGACGGCGCGTTCGGCCCGCTGCCCGTCAACGGTCGCGCGCACTACGAGCTGGTGGTGCTGCGCGACGGTCAGCTGCCCCACCACTCCTACTTCGAGCCGTTCGAGCGCGGCGACCGCTTCGTGCGGTTGCCGGTGTCGCGCCCGGGCGGGATCACCGACAACGTCGACCGGTGCCCGACCCACACCGCGCTCACGGTCGTCCGCAACCGCGAGTGGTGGTCGGACCAACCCGACGGCGACCGGCTGGAGCTCAACGGCGTCGACGTCCTCGCACCGGCCGTCTCGCCGAAGTCGCGCCAGGTGCTGGCCGCGTTCGCGTTCGACGACCACTGCGACCTGACGTCCACGCCGGGTGTCGTGCTGCCGCCGTTCGCCACGCTGCCGTTCCTGACCGCGGTCGACAGCTACCTGCCCGCCCGGGCCGACGCGGCCGGCACGATCCGCGTCACCCAGACCGCGCGCGGCACGGGCGGTCGGACGCGCACGATCGCGGTGCCGAACTGGCCGTCGGACGCGCACGCGGTGACCGTGCAGTTCAAGGACTACCTCGACAGTGGAACCGGGGCCTGCGCGGAACGTCCCCCTGAGCGGACGAGGGGGGTTCGATGCTCGAACGCGTGACGCGTCGGTGGTCTCCGTGGTGGACCGTGATCGCGGCGGCCGTACCGGTAATGCTCACGCTGTGGTCGCACGTGCCGCCCGGCGGCTACTTCACCACGTCCGTCTTCGCGCTGCTGTGCTGGGTCGCGGTGGGGTTCGTGTGGTTGTGCACGGGCGCGGCCGCGGTGGTGGTGCTGCCACCACCGCGGCTGCGCCACCTCGCCGGGCTGTGGCCGTACCTGGTGGTGCCCGCGTTGGTGGTGACGACGGAGGTGGTGGTCGACACCGGCGTGGTACCGCGCGCCGCGTTCGCCGCGCACCGGTCGGGGCTCGAAGCCGTGCTCGCGGACGTGGAGGCGGCCCCGGACCGGTCGGTGGGGGACCGTCGGGTCGGGTTGTTCACGGTCTCGTGGGCGAACGTCGAGGGGGCCGGCGGGTGCACCGTGCTCAAGGTCGCCGACGCGGGCTTCCTCGACGCGACGGGATTCGCCCACTGCCCGGACCGGGCGCCGGTGGACGTCGTCGCGGGCGGCGAGGGCTACACGTTCGAACCGATCGACGGCCCCTGGTACGAGTTCACGGCGCGCTGGTGAGGGTCGGGGCGGGCGAGGTCAGCGCGCTGAGCGCCACCTGCGCCATCGTGCGCACCCCCACCGGCAACGCGCGTTCGTCGACGTGGAACGTCGGCTGGTGGATGTCGCCCTGGGGTCCCTCGCCCGACCAGACGCCCAGGCGCGCGTACGAGCCGGGCACGTGCCGCAGGTACCAGCCGAAGTCCTCGCCGCCGCTGGACTGGCTGGTCGACGTGAGGGCCTGCGGCCCGAGCGCGGTGGTGATCGCGGCCTGGAGCACGGCGGTGCTGTCCGGGTCGTTGTCGACCACCGGCACGGCCTGGACGTGGTCGAGTTCGAACCGCACGCCCGTCGGTCCCAGCAACGAGCCGACGATCTCCTCCACCAGCGCGGGCAACTGGCCGTTGACCACCGGGTCACCGGTGCGCAGGGTGCCGCGCAGGACGCCTTCGCGGGGCGTGCCCTGCGGCGTGTCCGGCGCGTCCATCAGGCCCCACGCCAGCACCGTCCCGGAGCGGGGGTCGACCCGGCGGGCCAGCATCGCGGGCAGCCCGGTCGCCACCACGCCGAGCGCGTGCACCACGTCGGCGCTGAGCTCGTTGCGCCTGCCCGCACCGGACCCCGTCACGCGCAGTTCGAGCATGTCGCACGCCGACGTGACGGGTCCGACCCTGGTCCCGATCCGGCCGACGAGCACCTTCGGGTCGCAGTGCAGGCCGTAGACCCGCTCCACGCCCTGGACCCCGCCCGCCTCGATCACGTCGTGCGCGCCGCCCGGCTCCTCCTCCGCGGGCTGGAACAGCAGCCGCACCCGGCCGGGCAGTTCCGGCGCGGAGGCCAGCGCCGCCGCCGCGCCGAGCAGGATCGCGGTGTGCACGTCGTGGCCGCACGCGTGGGAGACGCCGGGCACGCGGGACGCGAACGGCTCGCCGGTGCCCTCGGCCACGGTCAGCGCGTCGATGTCGGCGCGCAGGGCGACCCCGCGCGGCCCGCTGCCCACCTCGCAGATCACGCCCGTCCCGGAGGGCAGCACGCGTGGCCGCAGGCCGAGCGAGCCCAGGATCTCCACGATCATCGCCGTGGTGCGGAACTCCTGGCGCATCGGCTCGGGGTTCGCGTGCAGGGTGCGGCGCCACGACATCACCAGCGTGAGGTTCGCGGCCAGCCACTCGTCGAGCCACCGCGGCCCGCGGCCGGCGCCGACGTCGGCCACCGGCACCAGGTCCTCGGCGGCCGAGCCGAGCGGGACCTCGGGGGCCTCCGCGGAGCCGGTCGACGGCGGCAGCAGGTTGCTCGCGACAAACGTCATGGTGGCTCGCCATTCGTGCCAGGGGTCAGATCGCCTCGGGGTGCGACACGTCGCACGTGTCAGGCCCTCATAATCACCCACCGTACGTGCAAGATCCACTGCAGGGTGTGGTTATCGCCCGTTCGGTGGATTCACCCGAACCGCACGGGGATGCTCGCCGGACGTGCCGGGACGGTCGGATGGGGACTTTTTCCCGACGGCGTGCAACAGATCGGCCGGGTTCCCCGTTGAGGGGCGTGATCACAAGCCAAGTGGCCGATCGGGAGAGAGCCGATGGAGTTCGGTGAGTACGTGGTCGGGCAGCGACCGGCGCTGATGCGGTTCGCCACGGTGCTGACCTGCCGGACCTGGCTGGCCGAGGACATCGTCAGCGACGTGCTCGGCCGCGCCTTCGAGCGGTGGGACCGGATCTCGGTGATGGCCGAGCCGCACGCCTACGTCCGGCGGATGGTCGTCAACGAGTACCTGTCCTGGCGACGGCGGCTGGCCCGCACGTCGCCCCGGGCCGAGGTCGAGCCGGACGTGGCGCGGATCGGCGACGGCGCCGACGAGCGGGCGAGCCGGGACGCGATGATCCGCCGCCTGGCGCGGCTGCCCCGGCGGCAGCGCGCGGCGGTGGTCCTGCGCTACTACGCCGGGCTGCCCGACGCCGAGATCGCCGCCGAGCTGGGCTGCCGGGTGACGACGGTGCGCAGCCAGATCTCCCGGGCGCTGGCGACCCTCCGCGTCGACCTGACCGCCAATCCCCACACCTACCAGGAGACGAGATGACCGACCTGCGCACGCTCCACGACGCGTTCGACGAGCTGGAACGGCGCGCGGACGCGGCCACCGCCGGCCTGCCGCCCGGCATCGCGCCGGGCACGCGTGCCGACGCGTCCCGATCGCGCACCCGACTGGTGCCGATCGCCCTCGCGGCGGCCGTGGTGGCCGGTGTGGCGACCGGCGCGGTGCTGCTCGTGCCCGGCGACGACCCGGTCACGCGGACCGCCCAGCCCGGCGCGTCCTCGACCGCGCCGCCCGTCACCACCACGTCCACGCCGCCGCCTCCCGCCCACGAGAACCCCGAGGTGCTGGCGGAGCGGTTCCGGGCCGTGCTGGGCGACCTGGCGACGTTCGTCGTGACCGAGACCGGCCCCGGCGCGTCGGTGATGACCCTGCCCGAAGGCCCGCCCACCGGTGCGCCGACCGACCTCGGGCCCAAGCCGACCACGCAGGTCGGCGCGGCGATCGTCGGCACGCTCACCGCGACCGGTGTGACCGGCGGGTTCGACCTGCTGATGTACCCGGGCAGGGTCGGCGACAAGGCGCAGTGCGACCTGCCCGAGGAGCCCGGCTGCACCGTGCGCGACCTGCCCGACGGCTCGTCCCTGGCCACGAGCCAGGTCGCGCTGGAGGGCTCCGGCGTCACCAACCAGGTCAAGCTCATCCGCCCCGACGGCCTGGTGTTCGGCATGCACGTGAGCAACCGGCAGTCGCCGAAGGGCAGCGGCGCCCTGCTCGGCGCCCAGCCGCCGCTGACCGTCGAGCAGTTGGTGCGGATCGCCACCTCCGACCGCTGGTGACGATCGCGACGACGCCCCTCGCGGCGTCGTCGCGATCGTGGCGCGGTGGTGGGATCGCGGCACGGATAGGTCGCGATCCCACCACCCCGATCGGGCCCGAGGTCGCACCCGCTGTCCCGACGGGGGCGGTCAGATCGCCGAGCAGTCGGCCTTGTCCGTCCACTCCGCACCGCACCGGTAGAGCGGGAAGGACGTGTTGTAGCCGTAGCGCGCGCCCAGGGTGTTGTACTCGCCGACGTCGACACGCTGGGCCACGTAGTGGTCCGTGGCGGTGCCGGTGACCGTCTCGGTGTAGGGCGGCCGAGGGGTCGTCGTGGTGGGGTTGCCGCCACTGGTCGTGGTCGGGGTGGTGCCGCCGCCGTCGAGGCCCCAGAAGCGGGCCAGGTGGTAGGCGGTGCAGATGTCGACGTCGAGCATGTACGCGGCCGTGCCGCCGCACTGGGTGGTCCCGGTGCCGGGGTCGACGGGTTGGCCGTGGTTCATGCCGGTGATCGAGTAGTGCTCGACCGTGCCGCCGTAGACCCGGTGCGGGTGACCGGCGACCGTGTCGCTCACGTCGGGGACCTGGTCGGTGCCGTTGACGTTGGTCCACTGCTCGACCAACTCGGTGCCGTTGAGCGGCCGGACCGTGGTGTCGGCGGAACCGTGCCAGATGGACACCTTCGGCCGCGGACCGGAGTGGGGGAACGCCGCGCGGACCTTGTCGCCCCACTGGGCGGGCGTGAGGTTCGTGCCGGGGTTCATGCAGCCGAACGCGGCGGCCACCGTGGTGGCGCACTGGTAGGGCAGCCCGGCGACCACACCGCCGCCGGAGAACACGTCCGGGTAGGTGGCGAGCATGACGGCGGCCATCGCGCCACCCGCGGACAACCCGCTGACGTAGGCGGACGTGCCGCCGTGGTCCGTTTTGGCCTTGTCCACCATCTGCTTGATGGACAGGGCCTCGCCGGAGCCGCGGCGGGTGTCCCCCGGCTCGAACCAGTTGAAGCAGGAGTTGGCGTTGTTCTGGGACTTCTGCTGCGGCACCACCACGGTGAACCGCCAGCGGTCGGCGAGCTGGAACCACCCGGTGCTCGGGCCGTACCCGGTGGCGTTCTGCGTGCAGCCGTGCAGGGCGACCACAACCGGGCGACCGGCGGGCAACCCGTCGGGGACGTAGCGGAACATCTGCAGGTTGCCCGGGTTCGACCCGAACCCGGTGACCTCCCGCAGGGTCGCCGCGGCGGCCGGGGGCGGCGAGGAGACCAGGTGGATCGCGGCGATCACCACCACGGCCAGCACGGCGACGAGTGTCGCGGCGGGACCGCGCACGGTCCGGGCAGAGCGACGATCCGACATGCGCATCCTCCACGTTGAGTGATGGCGGTCACGTGCGATACGCCGACGCTAAGAGCCCGGGCGACCCTTCGTCGCTGGTGGACCGCCCCACTCTTGCCGCCGCGCCCGTGTGTGATGCCGCCACACCTCGTGGAGGGGCACCCGTCCGGTCGGTTCAGCCGCCGATCACCCCGGCCCGCTCCGCCTGGTGACACCTGACCTGCGTTCGCCGGCGGCAGAGTCCGATACTTTCGTAAGCCGCAGAAGGTAGTGCGATCAGTCCTACCTACGGCTCTACCTGCATTCATGCGTCTCTATAGGTGAACTTCAATCCTTGACTCTCACGATCATCGGCCTTAGTTTTCGAAATCGTCAAACGGCTGTATCGCAACTTTCGGTCCGGCTGCCCGCGGTTCGACCCTTGGAGGAAGTGATGTCCAGAACTGCTGTCACCGCTGCCGGCAGGCCGGTGGCACGAGAGGGGCGGCGGCGACGCGTCGCGGCCCTGGCCGGTGCGGTCGGGTTGCTCGGCGCGCTGGCCGTCGTGCTGCCGAGCGTGGCCAGCGCCGGCACCACGTTGGGCGCGTCCGCCGCGGAGAGCGGGCGGTACTTCGGCACCGCGGTCGCCGCGAGCAAACTGGGTGACTCCACCTACGTCGGGATTCTCAACCGTGAGTTCGACATGGTCACGGCCGAGAACGAGATGAAGATGGACGCCACCGAACCCAACCAGGGCCAGTTCAGCTACGGCAACGCCGACCGCATCGTCAACCAGGCCCGCAACCAGGGCAAACGCGTCCGCGGCCACGCCCTGGCCTGGCACTCCCAGCAACCCGGCTGGATGCAGAACATGTCCGGCACGGCATTGCGCAACGCGATGTTGAACCACGTCACCCAGGTCGCGACCTACTACCGCGGCAAGATCTACGCCTGGGACGTCGTCAACGAGGCCTACGCCGACGGCAGCGGCGGCGGACGCCGCGACTCCAACCTCCAACGCACCGGCAACGACTGGATCGAAGCCGCCTTCCGCGCGGCGCGGGCGGCCGACCCCAACGCGAAGCTCTGCTACAACGACTACAACACCGACAACTGGTCGCACGCCAAGACCCAGGGCGTCTACCGCATGGTCCAGGACTTCAAGTCCCGCGGCGTCCCCATCGACTGCGTCGGCTTCCAGGCCCACTTCAACAGCGGCAACCCGGTTCCGTCGAACTACCACACCACCCTGCAGAACTTCGCCAACCTCGGCGTCGACGTCCAGATCACCGAACTGGACATCGAAGGCTCCGGCAACACCCAGGCCCAGCAATACCAAGGCGTCGTCCAAGCCTGCCTCGCCGTCACCCGCTGCACCGGCATCACCGTCTGGGGCATCCGCGACACCGACTCCTGGCGCGCCTCCGGCACCCCACTGCTCTTCGACGGCTCCGGCAACAAGAAAGCCGCCTACACCTCCACCCTCAACGCCCTCAACGCCGCACCCACCACCGGCCCGACCACGACGACCACCACCCCGCCGAACAACGCCAACTGCACCAACGGTTACGTGGCGCTGACCTACGACGACGGTCCCAAGGCGAACACCACCACCGCGCTGCTCAACGCGTTGCGGTCGGCCGGGTTGCGGGCGACGTTCTTCAACCAGGGCAACAACGTCCAGGCGAACCAGGCCCTCACCCGCAGCCAGCGCGACGCCGGCATGTGGGTGGAGAACCACAGCTGGTCGCACCCGCACATGACGCAGCTCAGCCAGGCCCAGATGACCTCGGAGATCTCCCAGACCCAGCAGGCCATCCAGTCGGCGACGGGCGTCGCGCCCAAGCTGTTCCGCCCGCCCTACGGCGAGACCAACAGCACGCTCAAGGCGGTCGAGGCGCAGTTCGGCCTCACCGAGGTGCTGTGGAACGTCGACTCGCAGGACTGGAACGGCGCGAGCACCGCCCAGATCGTGCAGGCCGCGTCGACGCTCCAGAGCGGTGGCGTGATCCTGATGCACGACGGCTACCAGACGACGATCAACGCCGTACCGCAGATCGCCGCCAACCTGGCGAGCCGCGGCTTGTGCGCGGGCATGATCTCGCCGGCGACCGGTCGGGCGGTCGCACCGACGGACACCCCGCCCACCACCGGTCCGACGACCACGACCACCACGCCCCAGCCGGGCACCGGCGCCTGCACCGCGAGCTACCGCACGAGCCAGCAGTGGGGTGACCGGTTCAACGGCGAGGTGACGATCAGGGCCGGTTCGTCGGCGATCACCAGCTGGACCGCCACCGTCACGGTCACCTCCCCGCAGCGGGTGTCGGCGACCTGGAGCGGCACGCCGAGCTGGGACTCCAGCGGCACCGTGATGACCATGAAGCCCAACGGCAACGGCAACCTCGCCGCCGGTGCGAGCACCACGTTCGGCTTCACCGTGATGGCCAACGGCCAGTGGGCCGCACCGACGGTCTCCTGCCGGACCCCATGACGCGCGCCGGTGTGCCCGTCACAGCGAGGTGAGGGGCACACCGGCGGGCTTCCCGTGCGGCGCGGGCGGGTTCCGCCCGCTGGTCGGTCGCGACCGACCCGCTCAGGTCCGGGCGCGCACGTGGACCCGTTCGCCTTGAGGCCCGAACAGGACCAGCACCTCGACGGGCGCCGTGTCGGCGGCGCCCAGCCAGTGCGGGACGCGGGTGTCGAACTCGGCCACCTCGCCGGGGACGAGCACGAGGTCCTGCTCGCCGAGCACGAGCCGCAGCCGTCCGTTGAGGACGTAGAGCCACTCCTGGCCCTCGTGGGTCTTCGGCTCGGGCTCGGCGCCGGGCGGGGCGCCCGGGATGATCAGCTTGAACGCCTGCGTGCCACCGGGGCGGCGGCTCAGCGGCATGAGCGTCATGCCGTGGCGGCGGATCGGGCGGATGTGCACGCGCGGGTCGCCGGTGGGCGGTGCGCCGACCAGTTCGTCGAGCGGCACGCCGTGCGCTCGCGCCAGGGGCAGCAGCAATTCCAGGTTCGGCCGCCGCAGGCCGCTCTCCAGCCGGGACAGGGTGCTCTCGGAGATGCCCGTGGCCTCGGCCAGGTCCGCGAGCGTGGCGCCACGTGCGCGGCGCAGCGCCCGCAGCCGCGGCCCCACTGCGGTCAACACGCTGTCCAGATCGTCGTCCACCGCTCCAGCTTGCCAAACCGGCAACTCTAGCTTGCCACGTGGTGGCGGCCTGCGCCCTGGTCTGCGGCGGTCTGGTGCTGCTCGGCCGTCGGAACCATCGGTGTGGTGATCGCCGCTGCGCCGCGGACGACGGCTCGGTCACCCGGGCGTCGCCCGCGGCGTCCGCGCTGGTGGCGCTGGTTCTCTTCGCCACCCGGGCGCGCCCACGACCTCCTCGAAGTAGGCTGCCCGCGCTCTCGCGGAAAAAAGTTCGACGGGCTTGTCGATCCACGGCTCGGCCCGTTCGACCTAGGGGCGAGAGGGGCCCGAGAGGGGCCCGGACCACGTCAGGGAGACGGAACCATGAAGTACATGCTGATCATGCGCGCCAGTGACGAGGCCTTCGCGAGCATGGGGGAGATCGACTTCAACGAGATGCTGGAGACGATCGGGAAGTACAACGAGGAGCTGATCAGGGCCGGCGTGCTGGTCGCCGCGGAAGGGCTCGACGACGCCGCCGAGGGCGTGGTCGTGGACTACTCCTCCGAGCCGCCGGTGGTCACCGACGGCCCGTACGGCGAGACCAAGGAGCTGTTCAACGGGTTCTACATCCTCAACGTGGCCTCGAAGGAGGAGGCCGTCGAGTGGGCCAAGCGGTCCCCGATCAGCGGCCCCGGCTTCAAGACCGAGATCCGCCGGGTCACCACGATCGACGAGTTCCCGCAGGACAACGAGTGGATCCAGAAGGAGCGGGCGTGGCGGGAAGCGACCGGTCAGCTCTGAGCGGGGCGACCCGGACCGATCCCACCGGTCGCGGGGCCGTCGCCGCCGTCTGGCGGATCGAGTCGGCGCGGATCGTCGGTGCGCTCGCGCGCTACACCGGCGACTTCGCGCTGGCCGAGGACCTGGCGCAGGAAGCGCTGGCCGAGGCGCTGGTCACCTGGCCGCGCGACGGCGTGCCCCGCAACCCCGCGGCGTGGTTGCTCACCGTCGGCCGGCGGCGCGCGATCGACGCGTTCCGCCGGCGTTCCGCCCTGGACGAGAGGTACGCCGCCCTGGCGCACGAGCTGGGCGAGGGCGGCGCCGTCTCGGGCGGCGGACCCGCCGACCCGGCGCGGGACGGCGGCGACGTGCTGTGGGATCCGGACCGCATCGACGACGACGTGCTGGCGCTGATGTTCGTCTCCTGCCACCCCGTGCTGTCGCGGGAGGCGAGGGTGGCGTTGACGCTGCGCGTGGTCGGCGGTCTGACCAGCGACGAGATCGCGAAGGCGTGCCTGGTGCCGACGGCGACCGTGCAGGCCCGGATCACGCGGGCGAAGAAGACGCTGGGCGCGGCCCGGGTGCCGTTCGCGGTGCCGACGGCCGAGGAGCGGACCGCGCGGCTCGGTTCGGTGCTGAACGTGATCTACGTGATCTTCACCGAGGGGTCGACGGCCAGCTCCGGTGACGACCTGATCCGGTTCGACCTCGCGGGCGAGGCGCAGCGCCTCGCCCGCGTGCTGGCCCGGCTGGTGCCGGACCAGCCCGAGGTGCACGGCCTGCTGGCGTTGCTCGAACTGACGGCGGCTCGCTTCCCCGCCCGCACCGGGCCGGACGGCGAGCCCGTGCTGCTGGAGCACCAGGACCGCCGCCGGTGGGACCTGGCCGCGATCCGCCGGGGGCGTGCGGCGCTGGCCCGTGCCGAGAAGGTCGGCCGGGGTCTGGGCGCCTACGGGCTGCAAGCGGCCATCGCCGAGTGCCACGCGGTCGCGTCGTCGGTGCGGGAGACGGACTGGGAGCGCATCGTGCTGCTGTACGAGGCGCTCGGGCGGCTCGCGCCGTCGCCGGTGGTCGACCTCAACCGGGCCGTGGCGGTGTCGATGGCCCGCGGGCCGGCCGCGGCGCTGGCGATCGTGGACGGCCTGGCGGGTTCGGACGCGTTCGCGAACTCCTACCTGCTGCCCAGCGTGCGCGGGGAGCTGCTCATCCGGTCGGGGCGAGCCGAGGAGGCGCGCACCGAGCTGGAGCACGCCGTGCGGTTGTGCGGCAACGAGCGTGAACGGGCCGTGCTGGCGCGCAAGCTCGCCGAGCTCAGGACATCCGGGTGAGGATCATCGTGTTCCACCAGTAGCCGAGCTGGTCGAGCCGGTCCGGGTCGAGCGCCGACGACGACCGCAGCAGGCCCGTGGTCGACGTGCCGGTGTCGACCCACCACAGCTGGCCGACGTCGTCGGCGACGAAGCAGGTCGTGTACTCGCCGGGCACCGGGCCGCTGACGCTGCGGTAGTACAGGGCGTAGTGCGCGGGCCGGGTCAAGGGCCGGCAGCCGCCGTACTGGTCGTCCCTCGGGATCCCGTTGGCCCCGACCACGGCCAGGAAGTGCGCGTCCTGCGCCGCCCGGTCGGTGAACAGGTGGAACACGGCCTGGTCCGGGGGTGGGAAGCGGAAGTGCTCCTGGTTCGCCTTGGTGCACGTGACCGTGGCCACGGCACCCGCGCCGCTCGACGGGGTCGGCGCGCAGGTCGGGTTGCCCCGGTAGACCTGCGGCAGCCGGCCGAGCAGGACGGTGGCTTGCTCGTCGACGGCGGCGGACGGAGTCGTGGTGGTGGTCGGAGCAGTCGATGTGGTCGGGGACGTCGAGGTGGTGGACGAGGTCGTGCTCACGCTCGGCGTCCCGGTGGAGGTGGTCCCGGTGGCCGAGCCCGCGAGCAGGCCCTTGCCCACCAAGTCCGTCGACCAGACCAACACCACCGCGACGAGCACCACCGCCACCGCACCGGCGACGATCGGCGCGACCGGGACCTTGCGGCCGGACGGTGCCTTGGCCGGTGCCGGGGGGCTCGCCATCGAGCCGGGGTTGCCCACGGGACCCGAGTTGATCAGAGGCGCCGGGTTGGCCGTCCGGGCCGGTGCGGGCGCGGGGCCGATCGCGGGGTTCGGACGGCTTCCAGGACCCGCGCCGACCACAGGAATCGAGCTGATCCCGGGATTCGAGCCGACGCCGGTCTGCGGACCGATGCCGGGCCGCGAACCGACCGCGTGGCCTGGGCCGGTCACTGGATTCGGGCCGGTCGCCGGATTCGGGCCGGTTGCCGGGTTCGAGCCGGTCGCCGGGTTCGAGCCGGATGGCGCCACCGGGCCGGCCGTCGGCACGGGCGTGGGTGGGGCGGGCGTGGGTGGGGAGGATGAGGCGGTGAGGGCTTGTGCCGCGGCGGTCGCCAGTGCTCCGGCGGTCGGGAAGCGTTCGGCCGGGTCCTTGGCCATCCCGCGCCGGATCACGTCGTCCAGCTCGCGCGGCACGGTGGGGTTGGCAGCCGAGGCGGCGGGTGGCGGTTGCTGGATGTGCGCCCAGAGCAGGGCCGCGGCGCTCTCCGCCTCGAACGGGCGGTTGCCGGTGACGCACGCGTGGAGCACGCAGGCCAGGGCGTAGACGTCGGCGCGGCCGTCTGCGTGCCCGTCCCCGAACCGCTCGGGCGCCATGTAGTCCAGCGTCCCGATCACCGCGCCGGACGCGGTCAGGTGCGTCCCGGCGGGCAGCAGGCTGCGCGCGATCCCGAAGTCCACCAGGTACACGAAGTCGTCCGGGGTGACCAGGATGTTCGACGGCTTCACGTCCCGGTGCACCAGGTCGTCGGCGTGCGCGGCGTCGAGCGCCCCGGCGACCTGGGCGATGATCCGCACGGCCCGCGCCGGGTCCAGCGGACCGTCCTCGACGACCGCCGCCAGGTCCCGCCCCTCCACCAACCGCATGTCCAGGTAGAGCCGGCCGTCGATCTCACCGAAGGCGTGGATCGGGATGACGTGGGGCTCACGCAGCCGTGCCGCGATCCGCGACTCACGCCGGAACCGGGCGCGGAAGTCCTCGTCGTCGTTGTGCACGGCGGAGAGCCGCTTCAACGCCACCACGCGGTCGTGCGCCGTGTCGTAGGCCCGGTGCACCTCGCCCATGCCCCCGCGCCCCAACAGCTCACCGACACGATAAGGCCCGAACGCCTCCGCCATGACTCCCCCGGGTCCGCCACGCCGCCACTGCAGGACCGACGCGGATCAAGGCCACAGGGTTCCACGCGCGAGCGGACCGGGGCCGGCCGGCTCAGGGTTTGCCCTTGCCCGCCTTGTCCTTCCCCTTGCCGGACTTGGCCGGGCCGGGCGCCGGTCTCTCCTCGCCCGCGGGCTGCTCCTCCGCGACGACCGCGGCGGTCGTGGTCGCCACGCTGGTCGCGGCCTGGGCGGAAGGGCTCGGCGTCGGCGTCGCGGACGTGCCCTGGACGACGGCCGGCGTCGAGGTCTGGTCGGACGTGGCCGGGGCGGAACCGCCGGACACCGCCCAGGCTATCCCGAGCGCGCCGACCAGCCCGACCGCCGCGGCGGCGAGCGCCTTGACCGGCGGTTCCCGGCGCGGCCGGGGCACGGCGACGAGGGTCGGTTCCTCGTCGTCGCCGACGGGCAGTTCACCGGTCCGCAGCACGTGGGCGCAGTCGCGGGCGGTCGGTCGGCGACGGACCGACAGGGAGGTCATCAACGACAGCAGGCGCACCAGGTCGGCGGGGAGCTCGTCGGGCACGGCCGGCGGCCGGTGCAGCCGGGCGACCGCGGACTCGACGTCACCGCCGGGGTACTCACGGCGGCCGGTCAGGCACTCCAGCAGCACCAACCCGAGCGAGTAGACGTCGGAGGGCGGGCCGATCTCGCCGCCGCGGACCTGTTCCGGTGACAGGTAGGCCGCCGTGCCCACCAGCTGGTCGGTGCGGGTGAACCGGGTGCTGCCGGCCAGGTGCGCCAGCCCGAAGTCGGCCAGGTAGGGCGTTTCGTCGCCGTCAAGCAGGATGTTGGACGGCTTCACGTCGCGGTGCACCACGTCCTGCTCGTGCACGTAGGCCAACGCGTCGGCCAACCGCGCGCCCAACACCCGCACCTCCGCCACCGACAACGGCCCGTCCGCGATCCGGGCGCGCAACGTGCGGCCCTCGACCAACTGGAGCACCACGAACGCGGTGTTGCCGCTGCTCCCCGCGTCGTACACGGAGACCAGACCGGGGTGCGACAGCCGGGCCAGCGTGCGCGCCTCGTTGTCGAAGCGCCTGCCCGCGTCGACGTCCGCGGTGGGGTGGAACACCTTCACCGCGACGGCCCGCCGCAGCACGGTGTCCCACCCGTGCCGCACCTCGGCCATCCCGCCGACACCCAGCGTCCCGGCCAGCTCGTACCGGCCGGCCAACAGCTCGTCACTGACAGGAAGCGACACGCCACACCCTCCGGTCGGGGCTCCGGACACCATGAGGTGCCCCGTCCCCGCCGACCACAAACCGCCGGCGGACCGGAGGGTTCGCCACGGCCGGGTCCGCCGGTCCGCCGGTCGTGCCCGTCTCCGGGTCGACGGCCAGGAAGCCGTTCCGCCCACCGGTGGACTGCAGGGCGGGCCGATCGAGCGGCTCAACCGCTGCACCGGTCGGCTGGAGCGGGAGCCAGGTGGTCGAGTGGCGGCCGTTCCGGTGCGAGAGCGTCATCGGGTCGCTGCCGAACACCCGCCTGGTGCTGGACGGCGTCGACGAGTGCCCGGTGGACCTGCACTCGCGCGGTCTCGTGCACGGCGACATCAAGCCGGACAACGTGCTGCTGCTGAAGTCCGGCGTCACGTTGATCGACTCGTTCGACGTCGAGGCCGGTGCGCCGGAACAGGTCCGGGGTGAACAGGTCCACCCCGCCGCCGACGTCTACCCGCCGGCGGTGATGGCGGTGCAGGTCCTCGGCGGGGAGAGCGTCGGCGAGGTGCGCAAGTACCGGACGCCCCGCGGCACGACCATGCCCGGCGAGGTCGACCCGTTCCACAGCCCGTCGCTGTACGTCGCCGACGGGCTGACCGGGGCGGGCCTGAGCGCGTGGCGGCGGTTGATCGAGCGGTCGCTGAGCTTGGACCCCGAGCGACGGCCGTCCACGGCCGAGTTCGCCACCGGTCTGCGCGGACCGTGGCCCGAGTCGTGTCGCCCGCCGGACGAGGCTGAGCGCCCGCCGGACGCGAAGATTTCTCACCCGTTCGCCGGAAACGGTCGTGCGTTGCGCTGAGTAACTTTCACCTCACGGTCCCCTGCCATTGATCGACCCACGAAAGGTGGAAGATCATGAACCGTGCTGTGACAAGACTGCTCACCCTGGCGAGCGCGCTGGCGTTGTCCCTGATCACCGTCGCCCCGGCGGCACAGGCGGACGCACCCGGAACGTACTGGACACCGGACCGGATGCGCGCCGCCGTTCCGCTGGACATCCGCACCGCCTCGCCCTTCGCACCGCGCGTCACCGTCCCGACCGGCGAGCCCACCACCATCGCGCCGATGGCCTTCCCCAACGGCGGCAGCGCGTGGACCGGCGGCGGCGCCGTCGTGGCGACCGCGGGTCGCGTGTTCTTCACCTACCAGGGCCGCAACGCCTCGTGCAGCGGCAACGCCGTCACCAGCGCGAACAAGAGCACGGTCATCACGGCCGGCCACTGCGTCAAGCTCGACGGCGCGTACCACACCAACGTGGCGTTCGTGCCGGCCTACGACAACGGGAACGCCCCCTACGGCACGTGGAACGCCCGTTCCACCCTGGCCACCCCGCAGTGGGACGCCAGTGAGGACATCAACTACGACATCGGCGCCATCGTCGTCGGCCAGCTGAACGGCCGTTCCCTCACCGACGTCGTCGGTGCGCAGGGCATCGCGTTCAACCTGCCGCGGGCCGACAACACCTACGCCTTCGGCTACCCCGCGGCCGCGCCGTACGACGGCACTAGGCTCATCTACTGCAGCGGGCGGACGTTCAACGCCTTCCTCAGCAACGGCATCGGCATGACGTGCAACATGACCGGCGGCTCCAGCGGCGGCCCGTGGTTCCGAGCGTTCTCCGAGGCCACCGGCACCGGCACGATCAACTCCGTGAACAGCTACAAGATCAACCTGTTCCCGAACTGGATGTTCGGCCCCTACTTCGGCGCCGACGCCCAGAACCTCTACACCAGGGCGCAGGCCGCCTGATCGACCGGGCCGCGGCGGCAGGTCGGGCGCACCCGGGGCCCCGACCTGCCGTCGAGGTCGTGGTCGGAGTCCGACAGCGGATGATCCCAGTGGTGATCTTCACCCGATCGGGTGGGACACTGCGGTCCCACCGGACCCAGGGGGACGACGATGCTCACGCAGGCGACGAACGTGCTGCACATGCACCAGAAGGTCACCTTGATGGTGAACCGCTACGAGGTCTTCGCCGACAACGGCGGTGAGCCGGGTCCGCTCGTGGCCTTCGTCGAGCAGAAGCGGATGGCCTTCAAGGAGCAGGTGACCATCTACACCGACGCCGGCAAGAACCAGGTGCTCGCGGGCTTCCGCGCGCGCAAGGTGATCGACCTCGGCAGCGGCTACGACGTGACCGAGGGCAACGGGCAGCCCATCGGGCGGTTCCGCAAGGACTTCGGCAAGTCGCTGACCAACTCCACCTGGCACCTCGACCAGCCGGGCGCGCCGACGGCCACCGGTAGCGAGCGCAACGCGGGCATCGCGATCCTGCGCCGCGTGTGGGGCTTCCTGCCGTTCGTCAACAACGTCCCGTTCCCGTTCCGCTACCACTTCGACTTCGTCCGCGACGGCGTGCCGGTGTTCAGCGTGGACAAGAAGACCTGGGTGCGCGACCACTACCTGATCCAGATCGCCGACCCCTACGTCGACCGCCGCGTGGTGATCGCCCAAGCCGTCGCGGTCGACGCCCTCCAGTCGCGCTAGGAGCGGTCACGGGGTGGCCCGACCCGCCGGCGGCCCGTCGCCACGCGGGTCACGTGCGCGGGCCGCGTCGGTCGCCAGGACGAAGTCGGCGGGACTGAGCTCGGCCACGTCCTCGCCGTCCGCCGACAGCACCTCGTCGACCACGTCGAGCGGGGCAGGCTCGAACGCGCCGGTCGTGAGGTTCAGCCGCTGCGCGAGCAGAGCGCCGTCCGCGAGCCGGTCCAACCGGACGGTGCCCGCCCCGTGGCGGAAGTACGACGGGGTCGGGGCCGCGGCCCGGAGGGTGTGCGCGGCCGCGTGGAGATCGACGGTGAACGCACCCGGCACGGTCCGGGCGAGCTGCCGGAAGATGACCACCGCCTGGCGTGCCGCGGCGAAGGCCTGCCGCGGCTCCACCCCCGCCGCGAGGCGCGCGTCGGCGTACGTCCTCAGCGCACCGGCGAGCGCGACCCGGGGAGCGTCGCGGTGGTCGTGGTCGAGGTAGACGCCGACCAACTGCTCGGTGTCGGACACGGCACCGGGTCCCGTGAACAACGTCGACAGGGACTCGCGCAGGACCGTCAACGCCATCTCCAGGCCCGGCCGGAAGGCGTCGCCGTCCGGCCGGGTCGTGGCGAGCAGGTAGTACAGGGAAGCGGCGCTCTCGGCGTCGGTGATCGCGTCGGCCGCCAGACCCAGGTCGAACTTCCGCTCGCCGCTGCGGCGCACCACCGCCGCGAGGTCGGGCAGGTGGGCTCCGAAGTCGTCCTCGGCGAGCCGGCCGAACACCTCGACCGCGTCCCGCGAGGCGGCCAACGCCTGGTCGACCTCGCCCACCCCGGCGAGCTCGTCCGCGAGGTCGTCCAAGGCCATGGCGAGCCTGGGCAGGTAGGCGGGGTCGGTTCCGGTCAGGCGGTGCAGGAGTGCCACCAGCTCCCGGGTCACCGCCACCGCTTCCCGGTGCCGGCCCAGCGCGCCGAGACCACGACCGTGGTTGCTCAACGCGATCGCGAGGTCCGGCAGGTGGAGGTCCGGGTCGGTGCGGGCCAGCAGGCGGAGCAGGTCGGTGGCCTCGGCGTTGGCCGCCAGCGCGGCCTCCGGCCGACGCAGGCTCGACAGACCCGCGGCGAGGTTGTTCAACGTCGCGGCCAGCAGCGGCAGCTCGGTGTCGGGATCGACCGCGGCACGGCGCCGGTGGACGGCCACGAGTTCCCCGTCGACGTCCACGGCCTGCTCGGTGCGGCCGAGGTCGGCCAGCTCGACGCTCAGCTCGTGCAGCCACGGCACGAGTTCCGGCAGGTAGGTGCCCGGGTCGTCCTCGGTGAGCCGGCGCAGGAGGGCGACGACGGTTTCGGTGGCCGTCGTCGCTGACTCGGTGCGACCGACCGTGGCGAGCAGGTCGCGCAGGACCCTCAGCACCCCGAGCAGACCTGCGTCCGGCTCGTCGGAGGCGAGCCGGACGCACACCGTGAGGGCTTCCTCGAAGCACTCCCCCGCCTCCGCCCGACGGTCCGGGTCGGCACCCAGGATGCCGACGCCGAGGCGCGTCAACGACGCGATGAACGCGTTGACGTCGAGGTCGTCCCGGCCGAGCCGGCGGCGAACCGCGACCGCCTCCGCGACCACCGGCAACGCCTCCTCGTCCCGGCCCAGTCCGGCCAGCACCTCACCGAGCTGGTCCAGCGACTCCGCGAGGTCCGGCAGCACGCCGTCGTGATCGGTGACGGCCAGGTGTCGCCGGATGGCCACGACCTCCTCGACCGCCTCCAGCGCGTCCCGCGGCCGGTCGAGCCCGGACAGGTAGGAGCCCAGCCTGGCCAGCGCCCTGGCGAGGTCGGCCAGGTGGACGGCGGGATCGGTGCGGCTCAACCGCCGCAGGACGGTCACGGCTTCCGCGACGGCCTGCACCGCCTGGTCGATCTCGCCCCGGCGGAACCGGACCACACCGAGGTTGAGCAGGGCCGTGGCCAGGTGCGACCGATCCGAGTCCGGGCCGCCGTCCGAGTCGGTGCCGGCGAGGTGGCGGAACAGGTCCACCACTTCCTCGGCGGACGCCAGTGCCTGCGCCCACTGTTCCCGCGCGATCCGCCCGACGGCCACGTGGTGCAGTGACCACGCGAGGTTCCTGACGTGGGCGGCGCGCCCGGTCTCGGCGAGCCGGCGGTAGATGCCGACGGCCTCCTCCCCCGCCGTCAGCGCGTCGTCCTCCCGACCGAGTGCGAGCAGCGTCCGGCCGAGTTGGACCAGGGAGTCGGCCAGGTCGGGCAGGAACGCGGCCGGGTTGATCTCGGCGAGCCGGCGCCGTCCGGTCACGGACTCCTCCACCGGCGCGAGCGCCCGCGCCCACTGGCCGTCCGCCATGAGCGCCGTGCCGTAGGTGTCCAGCGCGCGGGCCAGCTCGGGCGAGTGCCGGGAAGGGTCGTCGCGCACGACTTCGCGCCAGAGGCCGATGCCTTCCTCCATCGACCTGAACGCCTCCGCACGCCGGCCGCGCCTGGTCAACCCGACCCCCAGGTTGACCAGCGACCTGGCGAGCTCCGACCGGTAGGCCTCCTCGCCGTCCGCGACGAACCGCCGGAACAGGCCGGTGACCTCCTCCGGTAACTCCGGCGAATCGCCGTCCCGGCCGAGGTTCGACCGGTGCGTGTCGAGGTTGCCCAGCGCGGTGGCCAGCACGTGCCGGTAGTTGGCGGGGTCGAGCAGGTCGACGCCGGGTTCCCGGAGGATGGCCACCGCCTCCTCGCTCGTGGCCAGGGCCTCCTCGTGCCGGCCGAGGTCCGACAGTCGCCGCGACAGCGTGTTCAGGGCGTTCGCCAGGTAGTGCCCGAGTTCGCCCGGCGCGTGCTCGGCCGCGGCGCGAGTCAGGTCCACGGCGAGTCGAGCGGTGAACAGCGCCCGTTCGAGCCGACCGGCGTTGGTCAACCGCAGGCAGGCCGTCTGCAACCACTCGACGGTCTCGAACACCTCGTTCCCGGAGAGCGTGGCATCGGTCTCGACGAGGTGCACGACCAGGCGTTCGGTGAGCGCGGCGATCCCGACGTCGAGGTCCACGTGCCGCCGGAAGCCCACGCGTGCCTCGATCACCTGGTCGACCGCCTCCAGCACGGCGTGGTCGAGCTGTTCGACGCCGGCCAGGGCGGCCAGGGCGGCGCTCCCCCCGTCCAGCGCCACGGCCGGGTCGGCCGCCACCAACGGCCGCAGCACACGTTCCCGCAGGTGGGGCCACCGGTCGGAGGCCGCCGCCAGCACGGGCAGCGCGTGGGGCGCGATCGTGGTCCGCAGCGGCCCGCCGTCGGCGAGCAGGCCGGCCGCGATCCCGGTCGCCCACGGGTCGGGGTCGTAGCCGCTGATGTCGTGGCCGGGCACGAGCAGGGCCAGGAAGTCCTCGGCGAGCCGGTCCGGGTACAGGGGTTCGAGGACCAGCTCGCGGTCGGTGGGCGGGTAGCAGAAGCGGTGGTCCTGAAGCAGGTCCTGCGGGTGGGCGGGCAGGTCCGCGGTCCGCAGGGCCGCGACGCCGGTGTCGTGGTCGACCGCACCGGTCAGCGTGGCGATGAACACCGCCTTGGCCATCAGGCCGGGCCGGCTGCGGTAGTCCTGGCCCTGTCGGCCGGCGTCGAACAGCCGCTGCCACGCCAGGTGCTCGCGGTCGAGCAGGTAGGCCGACAGCTCGTGCGGTTCGCCGGGGGCGCGGCGCCCGCGGGCGTGGGCGTCCACCGTGGCCAGCGCAGCCATGTGCAGGGTCAGCGCCAAGCCGAAGTCCGGGTGGTCGAGCGGGCCGGCGGGCAGCAGGTCGGCGGCGTCGGCCAGGTCGTACAGGTCGGCTCGGGCGTAGCGGTCGCGTGCGGCGGCGAACATCGGGAACCGGTCGTCGTCCAGGCGGGGCAACGGGAAGTCGGCGGTGGCGGCCCGCCGTTCCGCCAGCGCGCCGCGGATCGCCACGTACCAGCGGACGGTGCGGCCGATCAGCAGCACCCGGACCGGGTCCGGCCGCCGGAAGAGGTCGTCGGCGAACAGCCGTTCCAGTTCCGTGTACGCCCAGCGGTCGGCGTAGTCGACGACCAGCAGGATCCCGGCCCCGCCCGTCACCTCCGGTGCCGCTTCCGGGCCGCCGCCGTGCGGACGTGCCCGCAACACCCGCCACCGCCGGTCCGCGGGCAGTTCGGGGCCGCGGGACCGTTCGGCGAACTCCGCGGCCAGCCGGGTCTTGCCCTGACCGCCGGGGCCGTGCAGCAGCAGCACCGACAGCCGTGCGCCCGTGTCGTCACGCCACCGCGCCAGCCGCCCCAGTTCCGGTTCCCGGCCGATGAAGTCCACGACCTGGCTGCGGGCGTCCAGCAGGCGGCTGGGCTGGGCCATCAACCACCCCGGATCGGGCGGGCCGGGTGCGGGGAACTCCTCGATGACGTGGCGGGTGCCGCCGTGGTGGTGGTGCACCCCGCCCTCGATGTGACCGGCCTGGACCAGGCTCCCCGACACCGGGCCGGTCACGGTGTTGACCACCTTGCGCGGGGGCGGACCGAATGCAGGTGCCATCGACCCATTGTCGGAAGGCCGCGTCCGGCGGAATGGGAAATGGTCGGCAACAACCCGAATGGGGGCGGGCGGCCGAGGGGGTTAGCTGCGACGGACGGGGGTATCTGGCACCTAGCCGCGGCCGAGCGCCAGTTCGGCCGGCGGACGGAGAGGAGCTCGCCTGGTGGGTCCGGGTCCCGTGGTCTACGCGGGCATTCGGTGTCGCGACCCTCCTGGCCGCGCTGCTGCCGCGCGTCCTGCGCAAGGCGCCGATCTCGCTGCCGATGGTGTTCCTGGCGGCCGGCGCGATCGCGTTCACCGTCGTCGACCCGCTGCCCGACCCCGATCCGAACCGGTACGGCGCGATCACGGTGCACCTCACCGAGCTGTGCGTGATCATCTCCCTGATGGGCGCCGGTCTGGCGCTCAACCGGCCGGTCGGCCTGCGCCGCTGGTCGACGACCTGGCGGCTGTTGGGCATCACGATGCCGCTGTCCATGCTCGCGGTGGGCCTGCTGGGCTGGGGCGCGCTCGGCTGGGGCCTGGCGTCCTGCGTGCTGCTGGCGGCGGCGCTGGCGCCCACGGACCCGGTGCTGGCCAACGAGGTGCAGGTGGCCGAGCCCGCGACGAACCCGGACGAGCCAGGTGCGGGCGAGGACGAGGCCCGGTTCGCGCTGACCTCCGAGGCCGGGCTCAACGACGGGCTGGCGTTCCCGTTCACCTACGCCGCCGTGGCCATCGGCATCGTCGGCGCGGCGCCGGACGCCTGGCTGCCGCAGTGGCTCGCGGTGGACGTGCTGTGGCGACTGGCGTGCGGCGTCCTGGTCGGGCTGGTCACCGGGTGGGCGTTGCGCAAGCTGTTCTTCGACGCGCCGTCGGAGAAGTTCCGCCTGGCCGAGCACGCCGAGGGTTTCGTCGCGCTCGCCGCCACCTTCCTGGCCTACGGCCTCACCGAGCTGGCCGAGGGGTACGGCTTCGTCGCGGTCTTCGTGTGCGCCTGCACCATCAGGGCGGGCGAGCGGTCCCACGGCTACCACCGCGTGCTGCACCAGTACGTCGAGCAGTTCGAGCGCATGCTCACGGTGCTGATCATCTTCCTGCTCGGCGGCGCGGCGGTCACCGGCCTGCTGGCGGGCACCGGGTGGCGCGAGGTGCTGGTGGCGTCGGTGGTGCTGCTCGTGGTGCGACCGGCGACCGGTCTGCTCGCGTTGGCACGCGGCAAGACGGGGCCGCGTGAGCGGGCCGTCATCTCGTTCTTCGGCGTGCGGGGTG
This sequence comes from Saccharothrix stipae, assembly GCF_054781895.1. Lineage (NCBI taxonomy): Bacteria > Bacillati > Actinomycetota > Actinomycetes > Pseudonocardiales > Pseudonocardiaceae > Saccharothrix > Saccharothrix stipae. The sequence goes on from NZ_BAAGTN010000001.1 coordinate 465,671, forward strand.
TGGGATCGCTGTTCTACGTCGCGTACGCGCTCCAGCACGGGCAGTTCGTCGATCCGGACGCGATCTGGCGGGTGGTCGGCCTGGTGGTGATCGGCTCGATCCTGCTCCACGGGACCACCGCGACGCCCGCCATCACCCTGCTGGACCGCATGCGGGTGCGCGTGGCGCGGGACCGGCACGGTGATCCGGACCAGGCACCCCAGACCCCGGTCTGACCAGCGCCGCGCACGCGACCCCCGGCTCGGTGCTTACAGCGAGTAGACCTGACCGGTCTGCGCGCCTTCGACCGAGCGGACGTAGGCCTGGGCGACCGTGGTCAGGTCGACCGGCTCCATGCCGGGGAAGAAGTCGCCGTAGTCGGCGAGGCTCTCGGTGAACACGGTCGGGCTGACCGCGTTGATGCGCTGCGGGGCGATCTCGATCGCCGCCGCCCGCACGAACGCCTCCACCGCGCCGTTGGCCATCGACGCCGCGCTGCCGGTCGGCACCGGCTCACGCGCCAGCACACCCGTGATCAGCGTGAACGAACCCCGTTCCGCCACCAGCGGGATGCCCTGGCGGACGAGTTCGAGCTGGCTCAGCACCTTCCCGCGGAACGCGTCCTGGTAGTCCTGCGGGCTCATCTCGGTGATCCTCTTCCACGGCACGTCACCCGCCGCGCTGACCACCGCGTCGACCGGGCCGATCCGCTCGTACATCCGGGCGGTCTGCGCCGGGTCCGCGATGTCGTGGCGCAGGTCGCCACCGGAGCGCCCGACCGTGATGACCTCGTGCCCGCGTCCGGTCAGCGCGGTGTGGACGGCCGTGCCGAGCGTGCCGCCCGCGCCGATGAGAACAATCTTCATGCCGATCACGCTATGGCCACCGACGCCCGCCGTGAAATGCCGTTTGCGCAGCACTTATGCTTGCCGGTGATGAATGTGGAGCTGCGCCACCTGCGGGCCCTCGTCGCGATCGGCACCGAGGGCACCATCACCGCGGCCGCGGCCGTGCTGCACGTCAGCCAGCCCGCGCTCTCCCGCACCCTGGAGCAGTTGGAGAGCAGGCTCGGCACGCGCCTGGTCGAGCGCACGACCCGCAGCCTGGCGCTGACCGAGGCGGGCGCCCGGCTGCTGGAGCACGCCAACCGCGTCCTCAACCAGGTGGACGACGCGTTGGCCGAGGTCACCGCCGGGTCGCGGGCGCTGCGCGTCGGGTTCGCCTGGGCCGCGCTCGGCCGGCACACGGTGCCGTTGCTGCGCGGCTGGCGGCTGGCGCGGCCGGACGTCGAGGTGCGGGCGCACCGGCTGGACGACCCCGAACCCGCGCTGCGCCGAGGCGAGGTCGACGTGGCGTTCGTGCGCACACCGCCGACGCCCGACAGCGTGCTGGAGGCCGTCGACCTCTACCACGAACCCCGCGTGGCCGCCGTGCCCGAAGATCATCCGTTCGCGCTGGTCACGGGCGTTCGACTGGGCGACCTCGCCGACCGGCCGGTCGCGTTCTGCGCCACCGCGTGCAGCTCCACCGTCGCGCTGTGGCCGACCGGGCGCCGCCCGGACACGCTCGACGTCGCCAACACCGACGACTGGCTCACCGCCATCGCCACCGGTGACGCGGTCGGCGTCACCGCGGAGGCGACCGCGCACACCCACCCCCATCCCGGCGTCCGCTACGTGCCGATCACCGACGTCGACCCCGTGGCGGTGCGGATGGTCTGGCCGCGCACGGCGACCCACCCGGCCACCGCGGCCTTCCGCGACCACGCACGGGACCTGCTCGTCCGACGGTGATCCGCCCCCACCTGACCGCCCGTCGCGCACGACTTGAAGTTCCAGCCGCTGGAAGGGTTAACGTCGGCCGGCATGACGATCACGGTCCTCGACACCTACCCCGCCATGCGCGAGATCCTGCGGTCGCCGCGCACCGACCGCCCGGTGCTCCTGGAGGCGATGCTGGCACCGGCCGCCGGCATGTACCGGTATTTCCCGGGCGAGGTCGACCTGGTCGCGATGCACCGGATGAGCTCGGGGTTCCCGCTCGACCGGGACGAGGAGCGGTGCTTGGAGGCCTTGGAGGCGTTGCACGACGCCGACGCCTGGAACCGGATCAAGCGCGCGCTCGACGACGCCCTCGCCGTGCAGCTCGCCGCGACCCCGGCCATCACCGTGCCGGACATCACCGTGCTCCTCGTCCTCGGCGATCCCGGTGACGCGCACTTCATGGGCCCGAACCTGGGCATGACGGGGAACGGCAGCGCGTCCGGGTACGTGTTGCTGAACTTCTGGCCCTACCCGGAGAACCTGGCGCGGCTGGAGGCGACGGCGGTGCACGAGCTCAACCACAACCTCCGCTACGGTCCCGGCGCCGTCAGGTGGGACCCCGAGACGGTGACGGTGGGCGAGCACGTGGTGTCCGAGGGGTTGGCCGACGCGTTCGCCCGGCAGCTGCACGGCGACGAGCTCGGGTACGCCCGCATCGGGGTGCCCCACCTGCACGACGACGCGGTGTTCGCCAAGGTCGTCTCCGGCCTGGACGTGACCGGGATGCGGAACTTCACCGCGTGGGTGCACGGTGACGCGGCCGCCGTCCGGTACGGCGCGACACCGGTCGGGCTGCCGACCGGGGCGGGCTACGCCGCGGGCAACCGGCTCGTCGACGCCTACCTGGCCGCGACGGGACGCACCGCGGCGGAGGCGTTGCTGGTCGACAGCGCCGAGGTGATCGCGACCGCGCTCGACCGGGTCCGGTAGCCGGCCCGGGCCGGACCCGATCAGGTCCGGCCCGGCCACGTCCGGTCAGGTCCGGGGGTTCGCGAGCTGGAACTCCTCGAAGAGCTCCGGGATGTAGGCGAGCACCAGCTCCACGGTGCTGAACGCCCCGTGCACCGGGTCGAGCTGCGCGTAGGCGTAGGCCATCTCCGACCCCTTGCGGGACGGCGTGGACTCGCGCACGTCGGTGAACCAGTCCAGGAACGGCACCCGCCGCACGACCAGCACCGGGTTCAGCAGCACGCCGTGGACGAGCAGCAGGTCGAGCACCACCGGGCGGTTGCGCAGCACCCACCGGTAGAACTCCGAGAACAGGAAGAACCGGCGCTCCACCGCGGTCGGCCGCAGCCCGTGCCGCTGCTCGGCCACCGCGACACCGTGCTCGGTCGACGCCTGCTCGGCCTCGCTCCACGCCCGGTCGTGGACGTTGCGGACGGTCAGCTCACCGCCGTGCAACCGGGTCAGGTAGTCCGCCCACCGCACCGAACCGGGGTTGCCGAAACCGTCGGTCGACCGGCCCAGCGCGATCGCGACACCGCGTTCGATGCCTTCCAGGATCGCCGCGTCGACGTGCGAGACCCACGTCCCAGGCGCGCCCAGCCCGCGATCGCGGAAGAAGGACAGGACGCCCTCGATGTTGCGCCACCGGTCCGAAGCGCCCAACCCGGCCGCCGGACCGCTCTGCACCAGGCGCAGGAACTCCAACCTCTCCCCCATGCCCATCCGGTCCAGCTCGGCCGCCGTGCAGTCCAGGCTCACCGCGCACTCCCCCGGCGACCGGCCCACCGCCATCGCCGGGGAGGGCACCGACAACCCGGCCACCAGAGCTAATGCGACAACCCACGCGAATCGTTTCACAGTGGGCAACTTAATGCCCACGCTCAGCCACCACGGCCCGAAACCACCCACATGGATGGCTGCGGTCCGCACGGGACCGAAGTCGCACCGCACCGGGACCGGTGCGACGCGCGTCGGCCGTGCGGCAGGATCACCCATATGGTGACCCCTGCCGCCGAAGACGTCCCCGGCTCGGTCGCGGACGTCAGACGGGACGCCGTGGTGGCGTGCGCGGTCTACGTCGACGGGGCGCGGCTGCCCGGCGACCGGTCGCCCGCCGACGCCGTGGCGGAAGTGCGCGACCGCGGGGTCGGGTTCGTCTGGGTGGGTCTGTTCGAGCCGGACGAGGAGCGCATCCGCGACGTCGCCGAGGCGTTCGGGCTGCACGAACTGGCCGTCGAGGACGCGGTGCACGCCCACCAGCGCCCCAAGCTCGACCGCTACCACGATCACCTGTTCGTGGTGCTCAAGACCCTGCGCTTCGTCGAGCACGAGTCGCCGACGACCGCGAACGAGATCGTGGAGTCCGGCGAGATCATGGTGTTCCTGGGCCGCGACTACGTGGTCACGGTCCGGCACGGCCACGACTCCGGGTTGGGCGACGTGCGCCGTCAGCTGGAGGCGGACCCGCCGTTGCTGGCCGCCGGGCCCGCCATGGTGCTGCACGAGATCGCCGACCGCGTGGTGGACGGCTACCGGCAGGTGATCGAGGCGTTCCAGGGTGACGTCGACCTGGTGGAGGCCGCGGTCTTCGCACCACGCAGCGAGGTCGGCGTCGAGCAGATGTACCTGGTCAAGCGGGAGATCATGGAGCTGCGGCGGGCCGTGATGCCGTTGGCGACGCCGCTGCGCAAGCTCAGCGACGGCTCCTGCGACCCGCTGGTGCCCGACGCGGTGCGGTCCTACTTCCGCAACGTCGACGACCACCTCACCGCCGCGGCCGAGCAGGTCGTCGCGTTCGACGAGGTGCTCACCACCCTGCTCAACGCGACCCTGGCGAAGGTGTCGTTGCAGCAGAACAACGACATGCGCAAGATGTCGGCGTGGGTGGCGATCATCGCGGTGCCGACGATGGTGGTCGGCGTGTACGGCATGAACTTCGACCACATGCCGGAACTGCGCTGGCAGTACGGTTACCCGCTGGTGCTGTCGGTGACCTTGACCGTCTGCCTGGTCCTGTACCGGCTGTTCAAGAGCAACCGGTGGTTGTGATGAACGCTGGAGGCCCGTCGTGCTGAACAGACCGATGTTCTGGGTGGTCCTGTTCCTGGTCGGTTGGTTGGCCCTGATCGTGATCCAGATCTCCCTGGGCATGGGCGCGGCGCCCGACGGCGGCGGGGCGCCCTGAAGATCCGGGTTCAGGGCACCATGGACGGCATGATGCGGCAGCTCCCCGCGAAGGACCGCCCAGGCAAGGACGCCTGGCTCGGACCGGTATCGCTGTGCCTGGCCCTGCTCAGCTGGCCGATCCCGGCCGGCGGCCCGGTGCTCGCCGTGGGCGCGATGGCCTGCGGCGTGCGGTCGATGACCACGAAGACCGAGTACCGCCTGGACTGGACCGCGGTCACCGGCACCTGCGTCGCCGCGCTCCAGCTCCTGCTCACGCTGATGCTGCTGGTCATGTCCGCCCGCGGCCACTAGGCGCGGGCGGCACCCGGGTCGCGGCCGGTCGCACCAGGCAGGCCGAGGGTTTCGACACCCGGGTTGCCCGGCCGATCGCGCGGCCGGAGATGCGGGAACGCCGGCCCCCGTCGTGGGTACCGGCGCTCAGTTACCTTCCTTTCGGCGGTCCGGACCGCCACCTTGAGCGATCCGACGCCGGTTCACCTGATCGGACCATCAAGCGGCGTCCACTGAGGACGGGTTGGCTGGTCGGGTTCCGGGTACTCAGGAGCCCCTGGGGCCGAACCGCCGCCGGAGGCCGCGATGGGAGAACTGGTGGGCGCACCGGCTCCGACGCTCGGGGTCGAGGAGGAGTTCCTGCTGGTCGACGCCCGGACCGGCCGACCCGTGCCGCACGGCGCCGAGGTGGTCGAGTCGGCCAAGCGGAGGTTCGGCGTGGAGCTCGACGTCGAGCTGACCACCGCCCAGGTCGAGACCCGGACACCGGTGTGCCACGACCTGGCGGACGTGCGCCGGCAGCTGCACGGGCTCCGCCTGGTGGCCACCGAGACCGCGCACCGCCTCGGTCACCGGCTGCTCGCGGTCGGTTCGCCGCCGGTGGGCGGGCCGGAGCTGCCGACCAGCGGCGGGAACCGCTACCGGGCCCTCACCGAGGACTACCGGCTGCTGGCCGCCGAGCAGTCCATCTGCGGCTGCCACGTGCACGTCGCCGTGCCGGACCCGGAGACGGCCGTGCAGGTGTGCAACCACGTGCGGCCGTGGTTGCCGGTGCTCGGCGTGGTGACCGCCAACTCACCCTTCGCCCACGGCCGCGACACCGGTTACGCCAGCTGGCGCTCGGTCGTCTGGTCGCGCTGGCCCACGGCCGGGCCGCCGCCGTACTTCGAGTCCCTGGCGCACTACGAGTCCACCTGCGACGTGCTGCTCGCCTCCGGCGCCATCCGGGACCGGCGGATGATCTACTGGGACGTCCGGCCGTCCGCGCACCTGCCGACGGTGGAGGTCCGGGTCGCCGACGTCGCGGCCACCGTGGACGAGGCGGTGCTGCTGGCCGCCCTGGTGCGCGCGCTCGTCGGCACGGCGTTGGCCGACCTGCACCGCGGCCTGCGCGCCTCGCCCGTGCCAGCGGAAGTGCTGCGCGCCGCCACCTGGAGGGCGGCGAGGGACGGCGTCACGGGCCAGTCGCTGGACGTGCTGTCCGGACGCCTCGTGCCCGCGCGCCTGCTGCTCGACCGGCTCCTGCACCGCGTGGGCGACCAACTCGGTGCCGCCGAGCTGGACCTGGTCCGCGCGCTGCTGTCCACTCTGGACGCCGACGGCGGCGGGGCCGACCGGCAGCGGCGCGCCTTCGCCCGCGCGGGCCGGATGTCCGACGTCCTGGACCAGCTGGCCGGCGACACCCAGTCCGGCTCCGAGTCGTGGACCGGCGGACCGTTCCAACGGACGGCGTGACGGCGCAGGTCCGACCGCGCTGATCCGACCGCAGCGGTCGTCAAGAGCCCTCGGGTGCGCCGCGGGCGAGGCGGAACAGCGCGGTGCGCCCGGCGAGCAGGAACACCCGGGCCGCCTGGACGTCACCGGCGGCGGCCTGGCCCTCGGCGTCGCGCATGAACCCCAGCGTGGCCGACACCGGGCCGTTCGGCGTCAGCTCGGCCAACGCGGGCAAGCGGTCCCACACCGGTGCGACGGCGGCGGTGAACTCGGCGAGCACCTGGTTGATCTCCTGCCGGGCGTCGGCGTGGTGGGGGTCGAGGCGCAGCACGGATCGCACCGCCGCGTCGACCGCCGTGCGCAGCACCGCGATCGGGTCGTCCACCGGAACCGTCTCCTCGCTCACGATCAGTCAGACTAAATCACGATCCGTGACACGGCATGTGCTCAGCGCGTCCGCGCGACGCCAGGTGTGCGGCCGGGGATCACCGGGTACCCCGTTGTGCCAAGGCCGCCTTGACCAGGCAGGCGGCCGTAGCGCCTGGGGGTGGCGATGACTCTGTCGGACAACGTGCTCGCCGCGAGAATCAGCGTCGACCTGAGCATGCCGGTGCCACCGCTGGCCCAGATCCGGCAGTGGTTGGCCACCGTCCTGGCCGACCTGGCCGAGGACCTGTTGCAGGACCTGATGCTCGTCTGCACGGAACTGGTGTCCAACGCCTACGACCACGCCTGCGCGCCGAGACGCCTGCGCGTGCGGCGATCACCTGATCAGCAGGCGCTGCGGATCGAAGTGGACGACGGCAGCCCCGACCGGCTGCCGGTGGCCGGGACGTCACGCCTGGGCGCCTTCCGCGGCCGCGGGTTGGTCATGGTGGACAACCTGTCGTGCCGCCGCTGGGGCACCTACCTCGGCACCGAGACCAAGACCGTGTGGGCGGAGCTGCCGCTGTCGTGACCGGTCGACCCGGGTCCATGCGCTCCGGTAATGGGGCCGGGTCTTGGACGCCGGCCCGCCGGGCGCGCCACGATCGCGGACCATGAGCGAGAAACCGACGTTCGATCGACTTACCCGCCGCACCCTCCTGGTCGGGGCCGGCGTGACCGCGGGCTCGGTGGTGGCGAGCGGTCAGGCGTTCGCGGAGGCGGCGGTCGACCGGGATCCGGTCGCGGTGACCGTGCAGATGGCCGTCCGGTTCGACCTGAAGCAGTGGGAGTCGTTGCGGGAGGTGTTCGCCGCCGAGGTCCGGGTCGACTACACCGGTCTGGTCGGCGGTGAGCCGTCCACCGTCGCCGCGGCCGACCTGGTGGCGGGCTGGCGGGCGAACCTGGGGCACCTGTCGGCCACCCAACACCTGCTGGGCAACCAGACCGCGCACGTCGAGGGCGCGTGGGCGCGGGTCACCGCCGACTTCCAGGCCACGCACCGGGACGGCCCGCTGGTTGGAGGCCGGTTGTACGTGCTGGGCGGACGCTACGACTACCGCCTCGTCCACACCGGTCGCGGCTGGCGGATCGGCGCGGTCACCATGACGCCGACCTGGGAGTCCGGCGACCGGACCGTCATCGGCCTACCGGCGTGAGGGTCAGAACCGGTCGCTGCGCGTCAACTCGTGCTCGAACGCGTCCGCGGCGGTGACGAGCAGCATCAACGGGCGCGCGAACTCCTCCCGGACGCTCAGGTCCTCCAACGGCACGGTGTGCTTGAGCAGGGCGACGCCGTCCACCACCGCGGCGCCGCCGACGGGCGAGGTGCCCGCGAGCTCCAGCAGGCGCCTCAGGTCGATCTCGTCCGCCCGGCCGACGGCCGAGGAGATCTCGACCCAGGCCACGCCGTCCGACTCCGGCACGTGGTGCACGGAGACCTGCTGGGTCCGGTCCTGCCCGGTGTCCAGCCGGAAGCGCAGCCAGCTGTCGGTCTCCTCCATGACCTCGTACCGCGTCCGGACATAGTTGATCACGTCGATCCAGCTGGTCACCGCAGTTGCCCCTCGCCCCTGGTCACGCCACGCCCGGTCGTTCCACACGGTAACCGAACGCGCGGGTCGGGGCCGCGACTTCGCGCCGCGGCCCCGACCCGTGTCCTGCCACCGCGACTAGCGCTGGGTGATGTCCGAGGGCGAGTAGAAGCAGTTCCTGCCGTCGGCGCCCTCACCGATCTTCTTGGGCTCGGAGCCCTTCGGCACGCCCTGGTACTTCTCGCAGATCGTGGTGCTGCCGTAGACGGTGATCCGGGAGAAGCGGGCCGTGTCGCCCCAGTTGGTGTTGATGCCGGCCAACACGCTCGTCGACCGCGCCGTGACGCCGTCCATGACCACGTGCCGCTGGTACGAGGTGGCGCAGTTGCCGCACGCCCGGTAGAGCTTGCCGGCGCCGTTGACCTGGAAGTTGCGGATGGTCAGCGTGCCCGCGCCGTTGTGCTGGAACACCTTGTCCGACGCCGACCGCGCGCCACCGCCGTCCACCAGGTACGTCGCCGACGAACTGGAGGACCGGAACGTCGCCGCGTCCTCGCCCACGTCGTTCCACCACACGTTGCGGATGGTGCACGAACCCTCGCAGTGGATGCCGTCACCGGCCGGCGCATCCAGGATCACGTTCTCGATCGTGCCGCCGTTGGCCACCACGAACATCGGGTCCTGGCTCTCGCCCTGACCGCCGTCACCGATCCCGTAGTGCCGCTTCATCCCACCGTTGAAGTACGTGCCCACGTTGCGCGTCGTGGTCTGGTGCACGCTGCCGGTGTCGCTCGGCCACGGTCCACTGCCGTCACCGCCACCCGGCTGGGACGTGGTCGTCGTGGTCCGGGTGGTGGTCGACGTCGACGTGGAGGTCGACGTCGAGGTCGAAGTGGACGTCGAGGTCGGGCCGCCGCTCGTCGGCGTGAACGTCCACTGCTTGGTGGCCACGCCGTCGCAGGAGTTTGTCTGCACCAGCGCGCCCGCCGCGGTGGAGTTGTCCTTGGTGTTCATGCACTTGCCGCCGTTGGCGTTGACCACCCGGTAGTCGCTGCCGCTCGCGGTCAGCGCCCAGGTCTGACCGGCGCCGCCGGTGCACGACTCCTGCTCGATCACCTTGCCCGCCGAGGTGGAGGCGTCCCGGACGCCGACGCACAGGCCGGTCGCGACGGAGGTGATCCGGTACCCGCCGCCGACCGCGGTCAGCGACCACAGCCGGCTGTCGTCGGTGGCGCACGACGCCTGCTGGAGTTGCACGCCGCTCGACGCGCTCGCGCCGGGCACGACCAGGCACAGCCCGCTGCCCGCGTTCTTCACCGTGTAGGTCCCGGCGCCGACCGCGGCCTGCGCCGGCGTGACCGCCGACCACGCGGTGAAGGTGCCGACCAACGCCGTTGCCGCCGCCGCGGCCGCCAAGCCCGTGCGCCACCTTGTGCGACGCGGCGGTGCGTGCCGCCCGGATCGACTTTGATCCGATGTGCTCATGACAAACTCCACTTCTCACTCACCGGATGCCGGGATCGACTCTCTTCGACACCCGGATAAGAATGCAGGACACAGCGGGAAACCGCTTTCCCGGCGAATGCTAGATGGCTTGGACCCACTGGTCAACGATGGTTTTCGAGCCCGCCGAACGGGACATTGTCGAATACCGTCGAACGTCGAGGTCAACGACTGGAACATCGATCACGGGTCATATTTGTGAACAACCTCGGCCGACTCCGGTCACACTTGTGAACAAATGTCACCCGAAAACCCATTGTCGGCGTCGACGGAGTTTCCCCGCCGTGCGCGATGTCAGTCGGTCGGTGCCAGTCGGACGCAGCACCGGCCGGGCGCGGGGTCGAGGTGCGCGGTCAGGCCGGTGCCGGCGAGCCCGTCGAGCAATCCGTCGAGCAGGCAGAGGTTCATCCCGCACACGAGTTCGGTGTGCCGGCGGGCCAGGCTGTGGAACGGGCAGTTGCCGAGCACGATCGCGGCGTCGCCCGGGTCGTCGGACGCGCGCGGCTCGAACCCGAAGCTCTCCAGCGTGCGCAGCGCGGCGAGTCGCCCCTCCTCGCCGTCACGCGCGGCGCGGGCGTCCTCACCGAGGTCCCGGCCGAGGTCGCGGGCACGTCGGTGGAGCACGGCGCGCGGCTGCTCACCGGAGGTCTCGACCTCGGCCAGGACATCGGCCAGGAGCAGCCCGGCCAGCTCGTAGCGACGATCGGGCAGCGAGACCGAGATCTGCGCCGCGGCGCGGCGGTACAGCTTCGACGGCCGCCCGGCGCCGGGACCGGTGCGGCCGGTGCGGCGCTCGTGGACGACCTCCAGCAGCCCTTCGGCGACCAGTCGGTCGAGGTGGAACGCGGCCGTGGTGCGCGGCACCGACACGGCTTCGGCGGCCTCGTCCCGGCTCACCGGTGCGGGACGGCGGACCACGAAGTCGTACAGCCGACGCCGGGTGGGCTCGTCGAGGGCCGCGACGGCGGACACGGGCGACACCGGCGGCTGGTCCTGCTCGGCCATTCTAAAAACCACTTCCATTGACGAAATCGGGGCGACGGTTCTAAGGTTAGCCGAAGTTGTCGTTAGAAGGAGGATGTCATGGCCACCGAGGTGTCCGGCGCCGGGCCGACGGGTCGAGTGCTGCGTTCCGACCCCGCTCACCAGGCGTTCCTGCTGCTGCTGCGGACGGTGTTCACCGTCGCGCCCGTGCTGTTCGGGCTGGACAAGTTCGCCGGCCTGCTCGCCGACTGGCCGCGGTACCTCGCGCCGTGGGTCGACGGGATCGTGCCGGGCACCGCGCAGCAGGCCATGTACGCGGTGGGCGTGGTGGAGGTCCTGGCGGGCATCGCGGTGGCGGTCGCGCCCAGGTTCGGCGGGCTGCTGGTCGCGGCCTGGTTGGCGGGGATCATCGTCAACCTGCTGACCATCCCGGGCCACTACGACGTCGCGCTGCGGGACTTCGGCCTGCTCGTGGCCGCGGTGGCGTTGGCCCGCCTGGCCGTGCGGCACGCGCCCGGCGACCGCGGCCGGGCGGCATGACCGAGCCCGCGCCGCGGCCGGTGCGCGGCCCGGGCGCACCCCGGCGGTTGCAGGTGGTCCACGGCCGGGACGGGATGGACCTGGAGGCCGCGCAACGGGCGGTGGCCGACCTGCTGGCGGCGCTGGGCCGGGACCCGGCGTCGGAACACCTGGCCGACACGCCGAGGCGGGTCGCGCACGCGTACGCCGAGATGCTCACGCCGCGCGAGTTCGACCTGACGACGTTCCCGAACGAGGAGGGGTTACGACGAGCTGGTGCTGGCCCGAGGCATCCCGGTGCAGTCGTTGTGCGAGCACCACCTGCTGCCGTTCCAGGGCGCGGCCCACGTCGGGTACCTGCCCGGCGGGCGCATCCTCGGCCTGTCGAAGCTCGCCCGGGTGGTCGAGCTGTTCGCGCGCGACCTCCAGGTGCAGGAGCGGCTGACCAAGCAGGTGGCCGACTGGCTGCAACGGCACCTCGCGCCTCAGGGCGTCGGCGTGGTGATCGAGGCCGAGCACCTGTGCATGTCGCTGCGCGGCGTGCGCGCTCCCGGATCCCGCACCGTCACCTCGGCCTTGCAGGGCGTGCTGCGGGAGGACGCCCGGTCACGGCAGGAGTTCTTCGCCCTGGCCGGTGTCCACGGATAGGCGGACCACCGTCGCCGCCGTGGTACGTGCACCGGTACATTGCCACTGCCGGGCGAAGTACGACGTCGTGTAGACCCGCCGCCGGCGTGATCGCGCTGTCACGCCTCGGCCGCACCTCTAAGTTGGTTTCTGTATGCGCAGGTCGGGGATAGTGCAGCACACGCGGGACCTGGGCCGTCACGATCACGTCTGCTGGTCGTACGACGACCGGGCGGACGTCGGGCTGCGGGTGGCCGAGTTCCTCGTCGACGGGCTGGCGCGGGGCCAGCAGGTCCTCTTCGTCGGCTCGACGCACGCCGAAGCGCTGACCGAGGCGGTCCGCCGGGTCGACGGGATCGAGGCGGCGCTGGCCACCGGCGCGGCTCGGGTGACCTCGCTGGAGGCGATCTACCCCGGTGGCGGCGTCATCGACCCCGAGCACCAGGTCCGCGCCTACGCGACGGCCACCGAGCAGGCGCTGACGGCCGGCTACCAGGGGCTGCGGGTGGCCTCGGAGGCGACGCCGATGGTGCGCAGCCAGGCCCAGTTGACCGCGTTCCTGCACTACGAGCACCTGGTCGACCAGTACATGGCCGATCACCCGTTCACCGCGCTGTGCGCCTACGACCGGACCCGGCTCAGCGAGCAGGCGCTGGAGCAGCTGGCCAGCGTGCACCCCAGCACCAACCTGCCGGGGGTCGGTTTCCGACTGCACGCCTCGGCCCTGCCCGGCCACAGCGCCGAGCTCAGCGGGGAGGTCGACATGTTCAACCGGCACGTGCTGATCGAGGTGCTGGACGGGATCCGACCGGACTCGCGGGACGGGCGGCTCGTGCTCGACGGCGCCGATCTGACGTTCATCGACCACCGCGGGCTGATCAGCCTCGACGCGTACGCCCGCAGCCGTGCCACCACCCTGGTGCTGCGCACCGCGTTCCCCGGCGCGGCGCGGATCGCGACACTGCTCGACCTGTCCGACGTCCAGGTCGAGGACGTCGCATGAACGCCCCGACGCACACCACCGGCACCGGGCCGGACCCGCTGTTCGTCCACCCGGCCCTGTTCTACCGCTCCGACCAGGAGTACCTGGCGGCCCTGGTCCCGTTCATCACCGACGGCCTCGACCAGGGGCAGCCAGTCGCGGTGGCGGTGCCCGGCAAGCGCCTCGACCTGCTCCGCGACGCGTTGGGCGACACCGCCCGGCACGTGACGATGCTCGACATGGCCGAGGAGGGCCGCAACCCCGGTCGGATCATCCCCCGGGTGCTGCGCAAGTTCGCCGACGCGCGCACCGGCGGCCACGTGCGCATCATCGGCGAGCCGATCTGGGCGAGCCGCTCGGGCACCGAGTACCCCGCGTGCGCCCAGCACGAAGCGCTGATCAACGCCGCGTTCTCCGGCCGGGACGTCACCATCCTGTGCCCCTACGACACGTCGGCGCTGGACGCCACGGCGATCGCGGACGCCAGGCAGACCCACCCGGTGGTCTGGGAGGACGACCGGCGCTACCCCAGCGACCACTACGCCCCGGACAGCGTCGTGGCCCGCTACAACGCGCCGCTGCCGGACTACGCCGACGACCGCGTGTTCCCGGTCGGCGGGCCCGCCGAGCTCTCGGGCGCGCGCCGGTTCGCCGCCGAGCGCGCCCGCGCGTCCGGGCTGGCCGGGCGGCGACTGGCCGACCTCGAACTCATCGCGGGCGAACTGGTCGCCAACAGCCTCGTGCACACCTCCGGCCCGTGCCGGCTGGCCGTCTGGTCCGAGGACGGCCACCTGGTGTGCGAGGTCCGCGACGGCGGGCGGCTGACCGACCCGCTGGCCGGGCGCAGACCACCGGAGCCCGGTCTGGCGTCCGGGCTGGGGTTGTTGCTCGTCAACGACCTCGCCGACCTGGTGCGCGTGCACACCGGCCCGGACGGCACCACGGTGCGCGCGCTCCTGCGCCTGCCTTGATCCTCGGCCGCGTGTCCGCTGACACGCCGGCGCGAGAGGAATACCCTTCATCCCGTGCGGCCCGCGCCCCGCGGCCGACGACCCGGAAGAACGTGCGGCTGTGGACTGGTTCCTGGACAGAAACGACCGGAGGGTGCCGACCGCGCTGCGCCGCGACATCCGGGACTACCTGGCCCGCCACTCCGACGCCACGCCCGACCAGCTGGCCGACGCCGAGCTGATCGCCGAGGAGATGGTGGCCAACGCGATCGACCACAGCGACGGCCCGGTCTGGGTGTCGCTGGAGTGGCCCGGGGCCAGCCCGGTGCTCGCCGTGCGCGACATGGGCGCCACCTTCGACCTCCCCCGGCACGTCCCCGACCCCGCGCAACCCCGCGGTCGCGGGCTGTGGCTGATCTCCCAGCTGGCCCCCGAGTTCACCGTCGCCGCCCGGAGGCTCGGCAAGTCCGTCGAAGCGGTGCTGCCCGTCACCCGGCCGGTCGAGCCCGTGACCCCGCCGAGGCAGACCGTCAACCCCTTGCCGCACCTGTCCGAGGCCGTGCCGGCGGGCGGGTTCGGCCGGGAGAGCTTCCTGCGGGCGCTGGTCGTGCAGCTCGCCAACGCCGTCGAGGAGCAGCAGGGGCCCGAGGCCGCGCAACGCGCCATCGCCCAGGTCGCCGTCGACATCGGCGGTCAGGTCGAACTGGAGTTCCGGCAGGCCACCGAGCTCACCGGGACGTCGCTGTCGGCGGAGCAGATCGCCGACTGCGTGGTCCGGCTCAAGGCGGCCATCGGCGGGAGCTTCCGCGTGGTCGACGTGACCGACGAGCGGATCGTGCTGGTCAACGGCCACTGCCCGTTCGGCCCGGAGGTGCGGCACTCGCCGTCGCTGTGCCGCATGACCACCGCGGTGTTCGGCGGCATCGCCGCGCGCAACACCGGCCGCGCCGCCGTCACGCTCGAAGAGCGCATCGCGCTGGGCGACCCCGGCTGCCGGGTGGTGATCCACCTGGGCGCCGCGGCCGCCACCGCGACCCGTGCCCACCACTTCACCGCCACGCCGGATCGGCCCGGCCCGCTCACCGCGGGGCGTTGAGCAGCGCGGTCGGCAGCACCGCCCCGCGCCGTTACTCGACCACGCAGGAGATCCAGTACTTGCCGCCCTCGTGGTGCACGCCGTGCGTCTCGCTGGCGAACCCCGGGAACGTCTGGTCGAACGCCTCCAGCACGCGCAGGTACCGGGGCAGCGGGCCGTCGGGCGAGCCGACGCGCTCGCCGGGCACCAGCACCGGGATGCCCGGCGGCGTGGTGGTGACCTGGGTGGCCACCACGCGGTCGGCCAGGTCGGGCAGCCCGACCAGCTCGGTCCGGCCCTGGATGAAGCACTGGTAGGCCTCGGCGGGCGTGAGCACGGCCGTGGGCGGCGTCGGGCTGGTGAACGCCTCGTTGAGCAGCTGCACGATCTTGCTCTCGGCCAGGCTGTGGTGCATCTGCTCGCACAGCTGCGGCAACGTCAGCCGCCCGTACCGCTCCGGGTGCGCCTTCACCAGGTCCGGCAGCACCTCGCCCAGCGGCGCGTTGTCGTCGTGCAGCTGCTTGAAGTCGGTGAGCGCGTCGAGCAGCGTGCCCCACTTGCCCTTCGTGATGCCCATGGAGAACAGCACGAGGAACGTGTAGACGTCGGTCTTCTCCACCACGATCCGCCGCGTCTCCAGGTACGCGGTGATCACCCGGGCCGGGACGCCGAACGCCGACACGTCACCCAGCGCGTCCACGCCGGGGCAGGTGATCGTCACCTTCACCGGGTCGAGCAGGCAGAAGCCGGGTTCGAGGTCGGGGAAGCCGTGCCACTCGGCGTCCGGCTCCAACGCCCAGCAGCCCGGTTCGGTGCGCAGCAGGTCCAGCGGCGCGTGCTCGAACGCGATCCGCTCGCCGGTGGCCGGGTCCGCGACCTCGCGCGGCTGCCAGACGCCGAAGAACCACGGCGGCCGGTCGTCGGCGTCGGCCAGCCGCTTGCCGAGCCGGATCATCGCCTGCCGGAACCGGACCGCCTCGGTGATCGCCTCGGTGGTCAGCCACCGGCCCGCCGGACCGTCCATCATGCCCGCCGCGACGTCGCAGGAGGCGATCATCGGGTACAGCGGCGACGTGGTGCCGTGCATCATGTAGGTCTCGTTGAACCGGCTCCGGTCGAACGGGGCCTTGCCGCCGGACTTCACGTGCACCATCGCCGACTGGGACAGCGCGGCCAGCAGCTTGTGCGAGGAGTGGGTGGCGAACACGGTGGGGCGGTGGGACTCCGGCAGCCCGTCGCCGTCGACCGCCATGCCGTAGCGGCGCGCGTAGAGCGGGTTGAACCGGCCGTAGGCGAACCACGCCTCGTCGAAGTGCAGCACCCTGGTCGAGGCGCCCAGCAGTTCGTTCACCCGGACGGTGTCGTAGCAGAGCCCGTCGTAGGTGGAGTTCGTGATGACCGCGTACGCCGGGTCCGGGCTCACCGCGTCCGCCGCGATCGGCGTGCGCCGGACCTGCTCGCGAACGGCGTCGGCGGTCAGCCGCTCCGGCGGGATGGGGCCGGTGATCCCGTAGCCGTTGCGGGTCGGCACGAGGTAGACCGGGCGCCCGCCGGCGAGCGTGACGCCGTGGTTGATCGCCTTGTGGCAGTTGCGGTCCAGCAGGGTGATCTCGTCGTTGGCCACCGCGCTGTGGATGATCATGCGGTTCGAGGACGACGTGCCGTGCAGCACGAAGTAGGTCTCGTCGGCGCCGAAGATCCGGGCGGCGTTGCGCTCGGCCTCGCCGACCGGGCCGGTGTGCTCGAACAGCGAGCCGAGCTCGCCCACCGACACCGAGATGTCGGTGCGGAACAGGCGCTCGCCGTAGTAGTCGAAGAACGCCCGCCCGACCGGCGACTTGAGGAACGCGATGCCGCCCGCGTGGGCGGGGGTGTGCCACGAGTACGGGTGCGTGTCGTCGAACCGGCGCAGCTCGCGGAAGAACGGCGGCAGGATGTGGTCGAGGTACTGGCGCGCGGCGAAGTCGACCCGGCCCGCGATGAAGTCCGGGGTGTCCTCCAGCAGCCAGATCCAGCCGTTGATGACCTCGGACACCCACAGCGGCGTCTCGTCGCTGTAGTCGCCGGTGGTCAGCAGGAACACCGGGAGCCGCGAGGAGAACCGGTCCAGCAGCATCCGCAGCACCCCGCCGGGGATCGCCGGACCGGTGTCGGCGGGCTGGACCGCGCCGCCGGCCAGTTCCCAGCTCACGATGGCGGCGGCGAGGTCGGCCTGCGAGGTGATCGCCGAGGCGGCGTCGGTGGTGGAGTGCACCACCATCACCTCGTGCCCGCACTCGCTGAGGTGCGCGCACACCTGCTCGACCTTGGCCGCCGGCACGGTGTTGTCCTCCGCCGGCTTCTCCGCGGCGATGAGGATGGTGGACCGGGTCACGAGGATCAGCTCCTAAAGGCGCGCCACCGGGTACCACCCGAGCGTAGGAGCGGCGCGCGGGCCTGGCGGTTCAATCACCGGTCCGTGGCGCAGGCTCACTCCACAGTGGAGGAACCGCTTCGCTCGGTCGAGCGAGCACTCCACGGCGCCACCGCCCGACATCACACCATCGGGTGACGCAACCCGAGCGCGGTTCACCTCCCCCGCACCGGAACGACGCGGCGGGCCCGGGGACGACCGATCAGCCGTCCACGCCCGTGACGTCCGTGCCCGCGGTCAGCACGCCGTCGCCGTCGACCTGCCCGATCGTGGCCAGCGACGCGAGCCCGTCGGTGTAGCCGAGCTCCTCCAGCTTCCGCAACCGCTCCGGGTCCACTTCGAGCCGACTGCTGACCAGGGCCGGGTCCGTCGGGCTGATCCGGATGACGCGGATGCCGCCGATCGAACCGTGCGAGACGATGCGGTCGACCGCGTCCGCCAACGGGTTCAGCGTCAGCATGAGGTGCTTGATGGTGGCCGGGATGCCCGGGAAGTGCTGGATCATCCTCGCCTCACGGCCCTGGAGGGTGCGGGCGAGCCGGCGCTCGGGCACGCTGCTGATCGCCACGACGACCTCCGGTGCCCGCACGAGGGCGCGCAGCAGTGGCAGCGGGTCGGCGATACCCCCGTCCACGTAGCGCCGGCCGCCGATCAGCACCTTCGGCGGGTACAGCGCCGGGATCGCCATCGTGGCGCGCAGCGCCTGCACCAGGTCCTCGTCGGTCGCCACCTGCGCGATGTCGATGTAGTGCGCGCGAGCGGTCTCCGCGTCGGTCAGGCCGACCTCGAAGACGAGACCGCGGCTGCCCAGCGACTCGACCGAGATCGGCGTCAGCTCGCGCATCGTGGTGACCAGGTAGTCGACGTCGACGATCCGGCGCAGCCGCGAGGGGTTGATGAACCTCCGGTTCGCCAGCACCTCCACCAGCCGCTGCCCCGTCGCCGCGACGGCGGGGGCGTGCTCGTCGGCGATGTGGCTGGCCAGCACGGCCGCCGACACGCACCCGGCGCTCGCGGAGTGGATCGAGGTGACCCGGTTGGCCAAGCCGCTGTCCACCAGCGCGCGCACCGCGCCGAGGCAGTAGATCGACCGCATCGCGCCGCCCTGGATCACCACCGAAACCATGACTTCCTCCTCTGCGACAACCCTGACGACCCGCGAACGCCTGTTCCGCGATCAGTCCTCCACGCTCAGGTGGACGTGAAGTACTTGATCAGCTGCACGACGATCGCGGACAGCGGCCCGAGGATCGACAAGGCGCCCGCCACCAACCACTTCTGCCGGATCGGCGTGGACGGGACCCGCTCGACCAGTTCGAGCCGCCGGTAGGCGACCAGGACGCGCAGCAGGCTCGCCACCGAACCGTCCGCCACGCCACCGGAGATCGTGTCCGCGATCTCCCGCCGCTGCTCCAGCTTGTCGTGGCGCACCTGCCTGCGGAAGTTCAGGTTCACCTGGACGAAGACGTAGATCACGATGCCCGCGAAGACGACGATGACCAGTGCCGCGGCGACGCTGCCGATGGCGGGCTGCACGAAGAACGACATGGCCCACACGCTCAACAACGTGCAGACCACGCCCGCTTCGAGGTTCGACACGATCTGCCGGAGGCTGGACCAGCCGTAGAACCCGTCGGGGTTCACCATGTTGGCCTTGAAGCGGTAGTCGTCGCGGCACCTGCGCAGGAACCTGACGTAGGCCAACCCCAGCACCGACTCCGCGTAGACCGCGTACACCCCGAGCGTGCCGAAGACGACCCACACCACACCGCCCGGCCGCAACGGCGTCAGGCTCGCCCACCACTCGGCGTAGACGCCGCCGGGGACGAGGAACTCGAAGAGCTTCGACCCCAGCAGGAGGTTGACGCCGAGGGTGAAGCCGAACGCCGCCAGCAGGGTCAGCGGCGCGAACCGCCCGTGCCGCTCGAACCTGCGGTTCATGTCGGTGACCGCCTCGATCAGCGCCGACTTCCCGGCCGGGGTGTAGCTCACGCACCCGGCTTTCGCCATGTCCGAGTGCAGTGCCGACGCGCCCGTGTAGAGGTCGTACACCAGGCCGAGCGACACCACGATCGTGACGGTGAGGACGAGCGACGGGTAGTCGCGCAGGTAGGGCACCGCCCTCGTGCCGGTCGGGTCGGAGTCCCGGAAGACGAACAGGAGCAGGTCCTGCCACAACGGTGGGCCGGCGGTGGTGAAAAACATCCCGGAGACCATCGCCGCCCACGACGCGGCCACCAGGGTGACGACCGCGACCAGCAACGAGAACGCCAGGGGCTTGACGTTGCGGCGGCGCAGCCTGCTGAGGATCAACGGGTCGATGAGGAACGGCTGGATGTCCGGCACCTCCGCGGGCGCCGGCGTCGCGGTCTTCGGCTGCTCGGTCTGCGTCATGGGTTCGGCGTCCTCAAGGGGTCGACAGCTGCCGCAGCAACCGACCGTGCGACCTGACCGCGGCGGTCAGCGTGGGGTGGGCGGGCAGGGTGAACCCCATCTCGGCCAGGCACCGGTCGAGCCTGCGGGTCACGGCGGGCAGCTCCAGGAACGACAACGACGGCGCGAGGTGGTGCACGACGTGGAAGCTGGTGCCGCCGCTCAGCCACCACCACGGCCCGAACCGCGCGGTCCGCACGTCGGTCGTCCTGACCAGCTGTTCGCACAGCGGCCACTTCATCGAGTAGTCGTCGTCGCCCTCGGCCAGCTGGGTGTTGTGCTGGACCTGCGTGACGACGGAGACCAGCGTCCCGGTCACGACCTGGAACACCGCCAGCGCGAGCACCGCGTCCAGCGGCGGGAGGACCAGGAACAGCGGCGTCCAGAACACCGCGAACGGGACGTACTTGTCGGCCAGGAACACCCAGCCGGGCGGCGCTCCGGCGAGTTCCCGGCAGTAGGCGAAGCGGTGGCGCTGCCACAGCTCCCCCGGCTTGAGCATGTTCACCGTGGCGAACGGCAGGAGGAACCACAGGTACACGTGCTGGGCGCGGTGCAGCGGGCGCCACCGCTGCGTCCCCACCACCCTCGCCACCTGGCCGAACTGGATGTCCGGGTCGAACGCCGGGTTGCTCACGTAGCGGTGGTGCAGCCGCACGTGCTTGTACTGCCACCACCGCGGGCTGAACCCGACCGGCGCCGACGCCAGGCGGGTGACGGTCGCGACGAGGAGCGCGGGCAGCCGGGCGTTGCCGTGCACGGCGTCGTGGAACCAGGAGCCGAGCAGCGAGACGACGCTCAACGCCAGGCCGACCGCGCACAGCAACGTCCACGGCTCGTCGACGAGGAGCAGGCCGGCGTAGGAGGACGCCATCAGCAGCAGCCGGGGCGCGAGGTCCTTGGCCTTCGCCAAGGCGGACGGGTGGGTGCGGTGGCCGAGTTCGTGCCGGCGGAAGTCGCGCAGCCGCTTCTCCAACTCACCACTTCGAATCGGGAACACGTTCGGCCGCACGTCCGCGTACACGACCACGTCCCACCTCCGTCCGAACAGGCGACACACGCGTCATGACCGACATCGTCGGACCTGGTCGACCGTTACAGGATTACACGGGCGTGGCGCTCCCGTCCCTCTTTCGATACCTCTCGCCACGACACCGAGATATTCCTGTCGGGTGGAAATAATGCGAGGATCAATTACGAACGGATGTTCCGGCCGGGAATTGGGCCGGCGGCGCGGTGCTGCGGGCGGTCACACCCGCTCCGCGCGCGGCATGGGCACGTACACCGCGGCGGTGTAGGGGGCCAGGCGGCGGACCAGGTCGTCGGGCGTGTGGTGCGGCACCCGGACTCGGGCCGGCACACCCAGGTCACCGCGGAACAGGCCGCGTGCCCACCGGGCGACCGCCGCGGGCGACGGCAGGACGTCGGGGCCGAAGTGCGCTTGGACGATGACGTCCTCGCCGCTGTGCGTCTCCACCGCGGCCGACCAGCCGCCGTCCTCTTCCCACAGCAGCGCCACGTCCCGGTCCGGGAACCCCGGTAGCCGGCCGTCCAGCGCCAGGTACGCGGCCGCGGGCCGCTCGGCCTGCACGTACGAGCACTCGCCGGTGAGCCCCAGTTCCTCGGTGACCCGCCGCACGTAGCCGCGCAAGCCCCGCATCAACGCGTCGTCGAAATCAAGCTCCATCGCGCATCGCCGCCTTATACCCGGTAGACCGGGGTGAGTGTCGACGCGCCGGCTGTTTGACGCCCCGATCAGGTACCCCGATCGGGCGAGTCGTAAAACCCCGACACCGGCACTGCTCCGATCCAGTCCCTTCCGCAGCAGGTCGACGCGCCGGGTCGACGCGGCGAGTCGGCGCCGAGAGTCAGCCCCGGGAGTCGGCCCTGGGAGTCGGCGCCGGCAGTCAGCCCTGGGAGTCGGCGCCGGTGAGGTCGGCGAACTGGATCCGGACCGGGTCGCCGACCCAGCCCTTGCCGATCAGCACCGAGGCGTGCCACGGGTGGTCGGGGAAGGAGTGGTTGTTCCACCACGCCGTGGTGGTGCCGTCGGTGTTGATCGAGATCAGCTCGTCGAAACCGTCGCCGTCCAGGTCGGCGAAGCGCAGGCACGTCGGGTCGGCGAGGTTCGGGCCCAGGTCCACCTCGGCGCTCCACGGCGGGGCGGGGAAGGCGCCGGTGTTGCGCCTGGCCCGGATGTGGGCGGTGTCGTCCCGGGTGACCACCTCGGCCTTGGCGTCGCCGTCGAGGTCGGCGAACCAGGTGGGCCCGGGCGGCGCGTGGCCCAGGTCGACCGGGTCGCCCCACGGCCGGCCGGGGAAGCCACCGGTGTTGGGCCAGGCGCGGACCACGCCGTCGACGGTGATCATCTCGTCCCGGCCGTCCCCGTCCAGGTCGGCGAAGTGGGTGTCGGTCGTCAGGCTGGTGCCGACGACCAGCGAGACGTGCCAGGGGCGGTCGGGGAAGCCCTGGTCGTTGCGCCACGCGGTGACCGCCCCGTCGGTGGTGATCCGGACCAGCTCGTCGAAACCGTCGCCGTCCAGGTCGGCGAAGCGGGTCAGCGCCGGGTCGGTCGGGCCGAGCACCATGCCGACGGGGTCGCTCCACGGCCACCCCGGGAAGCCGCCGGTGTTGACCCACGCCCGGATCGTGCCGTCGGCGGCGGTGTGGACGTCCACCATCTCGGCCATCCCGGCGGCCGGCCGGGGTGGCGGCGGGTCGGTGCCGGCGGCGACCACGGCCGCCGTCGTGCCGCCGAGCACGAGCGCCGCGACCAGGGACGCGGTCAGCCACCGCCGGCGCGGCGCGCGGCGGGGCGCCCCCGGTCGCGGGAGCGCTTCGGCCGTCACGAGCGGCTGCGGGTGCCGTTCCGGTTCCGGGGTCGCCTCACGCGTCACGTCCGCGGCGACCGCCCGCCACCGGCACTCCCACTCCTCCGCGTCTCCCCCGCACGCCCGCACGTACGCCAGGGTGACGGCGAGGCTCGGCAACTCACGGCCCGCGGCCGCCCGCGCCAACGTGGCCGGGGCGTAGTGCGCGCGCCGCGCCAGCGCCCGGTACGGCGGGCCACCGGCCTTCTCCCGCAGCAGGCGCAGGTCGTGGGCGAACAGCGGCACGGCTCCCGCCTGCGGGTCAACCGGGCTCTCCGGCCGTGGCATGCGCCTCCCCCTCGTCCGACCGGCCCGGTCGGGTTGTCCCGGCGTGCCGGGTTGTCTCCCGTTGATTGTCTCGGCCGCGAGACGCGCGGAAACAATTCCCCGATTCGGTAGAACTGGATAGCAGCGCGAGCACGGTCCGTCGCCTCTTTGCCCTATCGAGTGAATCAACTCCCCGCACACCGGAAATACCGCCGGCACGCGGGAGGGGAATGGCGCCGGGAGGCTCCGCGCACACCGTGCGGTGGCGCCGCGCTGGGGGTGTGGCGCCACCGCACGGCCAAGTGGTCGACGTCGGCCATGTCGGCGGTCGTGTTCGCGGTCGTGCGGGATGGCCGGCCGCCGCGCGGTTGACCATGGCGTTCGGGGTCCACCACAGTGAGGGCGTGCAGAGGGCGTTGAGCATCCTGGCGGTGGTCGCGTACCTGACGCTGCCGCTGGGGTCGGCGAACTTCGAGCAGTCGCTCGTGCCGACGCTGCTGGTCGGGCTGGTCTACGGCGCGCTCGCGATCTTCGGGTTCCCGGTCGTGCAGCGGCGCGGCACGGCGTTCGCGGTCGCGTACGTCCTCGTCCAGCTGCCGTTGGGCTTCGTGCTGTTCGCGTTGTCCGGAGCGGCGGTCGGGGCCGTGCTGCTGCTGGTGGTCCTGGTCGCGCAGAGCGTGCTGCTGCTGCCGCTGCCGGCCGCCGCCGCGGTGGCCGCGGTCATCCCGTTGATCCACGTGGAGATGGCGTGGCCGGACGGGCTGCGTGAAGGGCTGAACACACTGGCCGTCACCACGTTCACCATCGTCATCACCGAGCTGCTGGTGCGGGAGCAACGCGCCCGCGCGGCGCTCGCGGCGGCCAACGAGCAGCTGCGCGGGTACGCCACCCAGGCCGAGCAGCTGGCGATCACGCAGGAGCGCAACCGGGTCGCCCGCGACATCCACGACGGGCTCGGCCACCACCTGACCGTCGTGCAGATGCTGCTGCAAGCGGCACGTGCGGTGATCGGCACGGCCGACCCCGACCGGCTCGACGCGATGCTGGCCAAGGCGCAGGACCAGTCGAAGCAGGCGCTGGCCGAGGTCCGCCGCTCGGTCGGCGCGCTGCGCGAGCCCCGGTCCGCGCCGCTGGTGGACGCGCTGCGGGAGCTGGCGTCCGAGGTGACCGAGGCGGGTGTGCCGACCGGGGTCGAGGTCCGCGGCGCGGCCCGCGCGGCACGGGTGGAGGTCGAGGAGTCGTTGTTCCGGGCCGCGCAGGAGGGGTTGACCAACGTCCGCAAGCACGCCGACGCGACCGCCGCGACCGTCGTGCTGGACTACGCGAGCGTCGACCTGGTCCGGCTGGAGGTGCGCGACGACGGCCGGGGTCTGCCCGACGGACCGGGCGACGGGTTCGGCCTGCTCGGGCTCCGGGAACGGGTGGCCGGGCTGGGCGGCCGGGTGTCGGTCGACTCGCCCGCCGGGCGGGGCCTGACGTTGACCGTGGAGGTGCCGGCGTGACCGCGCAGACCACTCCGGTCCGCGTGCTGATCGTGGACGACCAGGCCCTGTTCCGGGAGGCGCTGGCGACGTTGCTGGAGGTCCAGCCGGAGATCGAGGTGGTCGGCGAGGCCGGTGACGGCGAGCAGGCCGTGCGGTTGTGCGGCGAGCTGGCGCCGGACGTGGTGCTGATGGACCTGCGGATGCCGGTGCTGGACGGTATCGCGGCGACCGACCGGCTGCGGGTCGAGCAGCCCGGTGTCCGGGTGCTGGCGCTGACGACGTTCGACGACGACGCGGACGTGTTCGCGGCGTTGCGCGCCGGGGCGGTGGGTTACCTGCTCAAGGACGTCTCGTCGGGCCGGTTGGTCGAGGCCCTCGTCGCGGCGCGGCGCGGCGAGTCGGTGCTGCAACCGTCGGTGGCGGCGAAGCTCGTGGCCAGGGTGGCGCGGCTGCCGCACGAGGACGCGCCGGCCCGGCAACCGCCGGCCGTGCCGCTGTCCGAGCGCGAGCTCGACGTCGTGCGGCTGCTCGCGCAGGGCCGCAGCAACCGCGAGATCGCGGCGAGCCTGTTCCTGGCCGAGGGCACGGTGAAGAACCTCGTCACCGGCGTGCTGTCCAAGCTCCAGGTGCGCGACCGCACGCAGGCGGCGCTGCGGGCCAGGGAGCTCGGGCTCTGCTGAGGTCACGCCGGCAGACGTGACCACCGGCATGACCTTCGGCACCTGACGGCGGTCGGCCGCGACCGGAGGATCTCCGTTGTACACCGGACGTGCCACATCGCAACGGAGGAGCGGCAATGAGTTCCGAGCAGACGATCACCCCGAACGGTCGGCGGCCGTGGCTGAAGGGTCCGGTGCCGCGGTTCGCCCGGCACGCGCTGGAGATGGCCGTCGCCATGGTGGCGGGCATGGTGGTGCTGGAGCCGGTCTGGTCGCTCGCGTGGCCCGGCCTGGCCGACGTGGTGACCGCGCACGTGCTCGTGATGGCGACGAACATGTCGCTGGGCATGGCGGTGTGGATGCGGATCCGCCGGCACGGCTGGGCGGGCATCGCCGAGATGTCGGCCGCGATGTACGTGCCCTTCCTGGTGCTGCTGCCGTTGCACTGGACCGGCGTGCTGTCCGCGATGGCGCTGATGACCGCCGGTCACGTGCTGATGGTCCCGGCGATGCTGGGCGCGATGCTGCGCCGCCGGCACGAGTACGGGTGCTGAGCGGTCATGCGCAAAGCCCTGCGGAGCACCGGCACCGCACTGGTGTTCGTGCTCGCCGCCCTCGCCCTGCCCGCCGCCGTCGGCGCGCCGACCGTCCGCGCCGCCTTCGACGACCTGAACGCCCCGCGTGCGGACGGCGCCACACCGTCGCCCGCACGGGTGACACACGATCCGGGCAAGCCGACGGCGGTGGTCGTGGTCGGCGACCGCGGCGCCGTCGTGTCCGACACCCTCGCCCCCTACGAGGTCCTGGCCACGACGGGCGCGTTCAACGTCTACGCGGTCGCGCCGTCGGCGGGTCCGGTGCCGCTCACCGGCGGCCTCGACCTGGTGCCGGACCTCACCTTCGCCGGGTTGGCCGACCTGCTCGACGGCGGGGCTCCGGACGTGGTGGTCGTGCCCGCCATGCCCGACGTCGGCCGGAGCACGTCGAAGCCGGTCACGGACTGGCTGGACCGGCAGGCGACCGGCGGGTCGCTGCTGCTGGGGGTGTGCAACGGAGCGGGGGTGCTGGCGTCCGCCGGTCTGCTCGACGGGCGTGCCGCCACCGCGCACTGGTTGCGGGTCGACTCGTTCCGAAAAGACCACCCGGCCGTGAACTGGGTGCGCGGCACGCGGTACGTCGACGACGGCGAGGTCATCACCACGGCGGGCATCCTGTCCGGTCTGGACGGCACGCTGCGCGTGGTCGAACGGCTGGTCGGGCCGCAGGCCGCGGTCGAGGCGGCGCGGGCCACCGGCTGGCGCCACCACCGCCGGGGCGGCGCGGCTCCGATGGCACAGGCGGACCTGCGGCCCGCCGACGCCGTCGTGGGCGTCAACACCGCGTTCGGCTGGGACCGCGACACGATCGGGGTGCTGCTCACCGACGGCGTGGGCGAGATCGAGCTGGCGTCGGTCTTCGACACCTACGGGCAGTCGCTGGCCGTGCGCACGCGGTCCGTCACGCCCGGTGTCCAGCCGGTGCGGTCGCGGCACGGTGTGACCTTCGTGCCCAGGGCGGACCCGACGGCGGCGGACGACCTCGACCGGTTGGTGGTGCCGGGCGCGGACGCCGCTCGACGCCGGGTGGCCGACCAGTACGCCGAGTTGGCGCCGGTCTACCCGCACCAAGAGCCCGGTTTCCCGTTCGACGGCGTGCTGCGCGACCTCGCGCGCACCACCGACGTGGCCACCGCGACGTGGACCGCGAGGGTGTTGGAGTACCCGACCGACCACCTCGTGCTCAGCGGGCCGGCGTGGCCGTGGACGCGCACGCTCCGGCCGGTCGCGCTCGCCGCCCTCGGCGTGCTCGCCGCGCTCGGCCTCATCCGGGTGGCACGGTCGGTGCGCGCCCGGCGGCGGTCACCAGAGCCTCAGGTCGACACCAGTCGGATCGCCGTGACGGCGTCGTCCACGGTGCGGTGAAGCGGTAGTGCCGCGTCGACCTGGCTCATCTGGAGCGGTCGCAGCACCGGGCGGTTGTCCGCGACGACGCCGAACGGGATGCGCAGCCGGTCGGCGCGGTGGTGGGCGTTGACCAGCATGGCGATGCCGGTCGAACCCATGAAGTCGACTTCGCGCAGGTCCAGCACCACACCGGCCGGCCGCCCGTCGAACGCGGCGTCGAGGTCGGAGGCGACCGGCGGGCGCGAGGCGGCGTCGATCGCGCCGGACACGCTGACCAGCAGGATGTCGCCGTCCAGCTCGGTGGTGGTCGTGCGGTGGACCGGGTGCTCGTCCATGGCGGGCCCTCCTCGCGGTCGCCAAGCCTGCGGCACTGCTACCCGCGAGACACTGCTACTCGCGCACGGAACCCGCAAACGCTGGGCGCGTCACCCGGCCCAGGCGAACAGGGCCTGGTTGCGCTCGGGGTCGCGCAGCAGCCGGATGGACTCCTTCTCCAGCTGCCGGACGCGTTCCCGGGTCAGGCCGAGCTCGTCGGCCAGCTCCTGGAGGCTGCGGGCGCGCCCGTCGGACAGCCCGTAACGCTGGGTGAGGATCCGTGCCTGCCGCTCGGGCAGGGTGCGCACCAGGGCGCGCAGCTCCTCGGCGACGCCCTGCTGCTCGACCGCCTCGTGGGCGTGCACGGCCTCGACGTCCTCGATCAGGTCGGCCACCGAGGCGCCGCCGTCGTCGCCGACCGGCGTCTCCAGGCTGAGCGTGGCGCGGCTGGCGGCGTGCAGCCGGACCACCCGGTCGACCGGCACCTTCGCCGCCCGCGCCACCTCCTCGACGGTGGGCTCGCGGTCGGTCTCCAAGCGCAGCCGCTGCTCGACCTTGCGCAGCTTGCCCACCTCCTCGTGCACGTGCATCGGGAGCCGGATCGTCCGGGTCTGCTCGGCCAGGCCGCGTTCGATGGCCTGGCGGATCCACCAGACCGCGTAGGTGGAGAACTTGAAGCCCTTGAGGTAGTCCCACTTCTCCACCGCGCGGATCAGGCCGAGGTTGCCCTCCTGCACCACGTCCAGCAGCGGCAGGCCGCGGAACGAGTGCTTCTTGGCCACTGACACCACCAGGCGCAGGTTGGCCCGGATCATGTGGTCCTTCGCACGCCGGCCCTCCTCCGCCACGGCGCGCAGCGCACGGTGACGCGGCGCGTCCATCGCGGGGCCTTCGCCCTCGTCGGACCGCCGCACCAGCTCGGCGGCGTACACGCCCGCCTCGATGCGCCTGGCCAGCACGACCTCCTCGTCGGCGGTGAGCAGGGGCGTCGACGTGAGCTCGCGCAGGTAGCGACCCACCAGGTCGGCCTCACGCGCTTCCTCGCGCACGGTCGTGGTCGGGCGGATCGTGCGTGCCTGGCGGGGCAGGTCCATCGTCAACGACATGGGCGTCTCCTTGCCGGGTAGCACCCGCGCACGGCTGACGTGCGGGGATCTAAGACTTCAGAGGGGTCGTCCGCCGATGCAGCGGCTTCGGACGACTTCGCCCCGCGCACCTCGGGCAGGGCCGACACCCGGTTCAACGGAACGCCTTCGGCTCGTATTCCACGTCGAGAGGTGGCCCCCGCGTGGACGTGACAGGGCACACGCGACATGCTGAGGGCCCTGGCGGACCACGATCGGTGGAGGTTGCTCATGGTCGACGACACGACCGGTGACGATCTGGCCGCCCGACTGAACGAGGTCGCCCGCGCGCTGCACCGGCAGGGCAGCGCACAGGACACCTTGGACGAGATCGTGCGCTCGGCCGTGGGCACGATCCCCGGCGCCTGGCACGCCGGGATCATGACGATCGTCAGCAAGCGGGACATCCGGACCGTCGCGACGACCGACGACGTGCCGCGCGACGTGGACCAGGCCCAGTACGACACCGGTCAGGGGCCGTGCCTCACCGCGCTCTACCAGCAGAAGATCGTGAGCGCGCCCGACCTGGCCGCGGAGACCCGGTGGCCCCTGTTCGCCGAGCGGGCGTTGGCGCTGGACGTGTCGAGCATGCTGTCGTTCCGGCTGTACGTGTCGGGCGACGACCTCGGCGCGCTCAACCTGTACTCCCCCGACAAGCACGCGTTCGACGAGGAGTCCGAGCACGTGGGCCTGCTGTTCGCCGGGCACGCCGCCGTGGCCCTGGCCACCGCGCAGGAGCGGGAGCACCTGGCCGACGCCGTGCTCACCCGGGACCTGATCGGCCAGGCCAAGGGCATCCTGATGGAACGCCACAAGCTCACCGCCGACCAGGCGTTCGCCGCGCTCGTGCGCGCCAGCCAGCAGACCAACACCAAGCTGCGCGACCTCGCCGAGCGGCTCACCCGGACAGGTGAACTCCCGGCCCGCCCCGGCCGCGGTTGAGTCCGGGTCGCCACGGGGACCACGCGTCGCGAGTCGCCGCAGTAGAGCACGCACGCGGTAGTTCGGCGATCGCCCACCTCACTACCTTCGGTGCAGTCACGTCGACGGCACGGGAGGCCACTCGTGGAGCTGGAGATCACCGACCAGCGGTGGCAGGACGCGCGTGACGCGGTCGCCGCCGCCGCGGAGCGGTTCACCCGGATGCTCGCGGCCTGCCGGACACCGGAGCGCCGCACGATCGGTGACTGGTCGGTGGCCGACACCGCCGCCCACGTCGCCATCGTCGCCCGCCTGAACGCCGGCCTGGTGAGCGGTGACCTGTCCCCGCTCGACGCGCCCGACCTGGACCGGGGTTGGCAGGAGTCCGGCCTGGGCGGGTTCGCCCGGCTCAACGCGCTGAGCCTGGACCACTTCCCCGAGCGGTCGCTGGAGGTGGTGTCGAACACCCTGCTCGAAGAGGTCGACCTGCTGCTGACCCGGGCCAAGGACGTCGACCCGCGCGAACTGCGGCCGTGGCTGGGCAGCGCCCAGCTCCCCGCCGCCGCGCACGTGGCCCACCAGCTCAACGAGATCCTGATCCACGGCCTGGACATCGCCCGCGCGCTCAACGTCCCCTGGCCCATCTCCACCCACGAGGCGGCCCTCACCTTCGACCTGTTCCTCATGCCCATGCTCGGCGGGAAGTCGGGCCGGCTCCTGGCGGGCGGCGGCGGTGCCGGTGGCCGCGTCACCATCGAGTTCCGCTCGAAGCACACCACCCCGGTCGTGCTGACCCACGACAACGGGCGGTTGCAGGTCGAGCCGGCGCGCGGCGGGAAGGTCGACGCGCAGGTCAGGTTCGACCCGGCCACGATGATGCTCACCATCTTCCGCCGCACCCAGCTCGCGCGGGCCGTCGCGACCGGGAAGCTCTTCGCCTTCGGCCGACGCCCCTGGGCCGCCGTCGGCTACCTGCGGGGCATGCGCTCACCGTGAGCCGAAAGCCGGAAAACCCGGTGGCCCGCGGCCGCGCGGTGGTTACTGTGCACGGGACGTCGACCCGACGGGCGGGCACGTCCGTCACGACACGCCGGCGGGGGTGAGCGATGGTGGTGCCGGCAGGGTGGCCGCAGGACGCGGTGCTGCGGACGACGCGGCTGCGGGTGGAACCCGTGCGGGTCGCGCACGCCGAGGAGATGGCGGTCGTGCTGGGCGATCCGACGCTCTACGCGATCGTCGGCGGTGCGCCGCCCACCGCCACCGAACTCGCGGCGCGGTACCGGCGGTGGGAGCGGCCTTCGTCCGACGACGGGCGTGAGGGCTGGCTGAACTGGGTCGTCGTGCGGGACGCCGACGACGCGGCCGTCGGCACCGTGCAGGCGACCACGACGGCCGGCGCGAACGGGCTGACCGCGCAGGTGGCCTGGGTGATCGGGGTGGCGTTCCAGGGTCGCGGCTACGCCACCGAGGCCGCCGCCGCGGTGGTCGGGTGGCTCGTCGAACGCGGCGCGCGGGACGTGCACGCCCACATCGCGCCCGAGCACCTGGCCAGCGAGGCGGTCGCCCGGCGCCTCGGCATGCGCGCCACCGGGGAGTGCCGCGACGACGGCGAACAGCGCTGGCGCTTCCGGCCCGCACCCGCGAACCCGTCCGGACGTGCGGTCTGACGGCCCACCGGTGGGCCGTCCGGCGGCGACGTCGAGTTGACCACGCCGCCCGGACGGGTTATCCACGGTTGTGAGCGATGACCGGATCGGGCCGGTTCCCGACGACCGCGTGCCCACGCCGCCGCCCGGCCCAGGCCCCGGCACCGTCCGGGAACGGCGGGCGGGGCTGTTGCTGCTGGCGGTGTTCCTGGCCGCGCAGCTGACGATGCTGGTTCTCTCGGTGCTGGTGCTGCTGTCCTACGGCTCGGGGGACGCGGCGGTGCTGGAGGACGGTCGGCTGCTCGCGTTGCTGGTCGTGCCGACGTCGTTGGGCGCGGTGGTGGGCGTGCTCGGCACGGCCTGGCTGGGCGGCGGTCCGCGGCACGGTCGGGCGCGGCGCGAGTTGGCGGTGCGCTGGAGCCTGAAGGACATCGGCATCGGCACGGCGCTGGGCCTGGGCGGGTTGGTGCTGACGCTGCCCGCGGCGGCGTTGTGGGCGGCCTGGGTGGGTGAGGAGGAGGCCACCTCGGCGGTCGGTGACGCGTTCGCCGGGCGCGAGTTGGGTCCGACGGCGGCGGTGGTCGTGTTCCTGGCCGTGTGGCTGGTCGCGCCGCTCGCCGAGGAGGTCGTGTTCCGGGGCGTGCTGTGGCGCGCGTTCGAGCACCTGGGCTGGAACCGCTGGGTCGTGTTCGCGGCCACGAGCCTGGTGTTCTCGTTCGCGCACCTGGAGCTGCTGCGCACACCGCTGCTGCTGGTGCTGTCGATCCCGATCGGCCTGGCCCGGTTGCTCACCGGCAACCTGCTCGCGAGCATCGTCGCCCACCAGGTCAACAACCTGCTGCCCGCCATCGCCCTGCTCCTGGCCACCACGGGCGCCCTGCCGTGACCGGTCGCTGACCCCTCCGTTGGTCCGTCCGGGGGACACGACGACACGAGCGCATGATCCTCGGCGATACCCGGAGTACACGCCGAAACTCGCGCGGAGGGTCAGTGCACACCTCGGGAAGGACCGCCGAGCCCCGGGACCGGGCCGTCGCACCCGGCGGCCCGCGCGACCGCCGGCTGGCGCCGGTCTACGCGCTGGTGGTCTCGTTCCTGGTGGTCGTGCTGCTCGGTGCCGTGGTGCGCGAGCCCGCCGAGCAGCCGGTGGACCCCCGACTGGTGGACCTCCAACTCGTCACGACCGGGCGGGCACCCGTCACCGACCTGGCGAACGCCCAGGTGAAGCTGCTGGACGGGAGCGGGACGACCCTCGTGGTGAACGCCGAGGGACGGGTCGACGACGTCAAGTCGGGCGAGTCGCTCACGGTCTGCGTGCGGCTCCCTCGGGGGTGGTCGGCCCCGAAGCCCGCGGAACAGCTCGCCGACTTCGCGTGCTGGCCGTCGGTCGACCCGGACGTGGTCAACGCCGACGGGCGGGTCGAGCTGGTCGTGGCCCGGTCGGAGGTGGGTCGATGAGCACCGGGAACACGGCCCTCACCACGGGGTGCGCCGCGATCGGCGCGTTGATCGGCGTGCTGTTCTGGGAGCCGGGCGCCTGGCGCGCGGTGACCGCGGTGGCGGTCGGCACCGTCCTCGGTGTCGTCGTCGCGCTCGGGCTGCTGACCGTCGACCGACGGCCGCGGGTCCGAGCGGCCACGTCGCCCGAACCCGCACCGCCGCCGACCACGACGCCAACGACGACACCGACCGCGGCACCGACCCCGACGGCGGCTCCGACCGCGTCGCCGACTCCGACGGCGACACCGACCTCGGCCACCGGCCGGACCTGGTGGACCGAGGCACGCCCGACCGCCGTCCCCGCCGACCGGCCGGATGCGGCGCCGCCGGCGGCCCACGAGGTGGACCGCGCGGTCGTGGCGCAGTGCCCGCGCTGCGGCGATTTCCGGCTGGACCTGACCGAGGACGGCGACGCCTACGCCTTCCACTGCCGCAACCCGAACTGCGGCCACCGGTGGGAGTGGCGCGCGGGCGCGCCGTGGCCGACCACGGTCGTCCGCCGCAACCTGACCGGATGACGTGACGGCCGACGACGAAGAGGGGGCGCTGTGGAGAAGTACCGGCAGTCCGTGTCGCGGTCCGAGCCGGGGTGCGTGGTGATCCTGCTCGACCGCTCGGACTCGATGAAGCTCGCCTGGGGCCGCACCGGCGCGTCGCTCGCGGACGGCGCGGCGTTGGCGGTCAACAACATCCTGCTGGACATGTGCATCAAGGCGACCACCGAGGTCAACGCCCCGGTGCGGCACTACTTCGACGTGGGGATCTTCAGCTACGGCGCGCGTCTCGGCGAACCGGGCGAGGGCGTCGAGTCGGCGTTCGGCGGCGTGCTGGCCGGGCGTGGTCTGGTGCCGCTGCCGGAGTTGGCCGAGCACCCCATGGCCGTGCGCGAGGAGCCGTCCATCGACCTGATGCCGGTGAGCGCCCGGATGCCGGTGTGGGTCGACCCCGTGCACGGCCACCGCACGCCGATGTGCCAGGCGATCGCGGTCGCCGGCGGGCACGTGTTCGACTGGGCGGCCGAGCACCCGGACTCGTTCCCGCCGATCGTCATCAACATCACCGACGGCATGGTGACCGACAGCCCGTACGACGGCGCGAGCCTCCAGGACTGGGTGCGGCGGTTGACGTCGATCGAGACCAACGACGGCGCGACGTTGTTCTTCAACGTGTTCCTCTCCCCCTTCGAGGTCACCGAGATCGTGTTCCCGGCCGACGCGGGCGGCCTGCCGCCACCCGGACCGGACCTGTTCGCGCTGAGCAGCCCCCTGCCGCAGCCGATGATCGACAACGCCGCGGTCGACGGCTACGACGTCCGGCCGGGCGCGCGCGGCCTGGCGTTCAACGTCGGCCGCTCGACCCTGCTGCGGGTGTTGCAGATCGGCACCAGAGTCCCGGACCGCGCGCGGTAGGGGCGGCCGTGATCCACACCACGCACGTCGTCTTCTACGCGGCCAAGCACGGCAACGCCGAGGCCGAGTGGGAGGACGGCGCGGCGGCCGCACCCGCGGACGGGAACGGCCGCGGCCCTCGGTTCGCCGTCGCGGACGGCGCCACGCAGGGCTTCGGCTCCGCCCGCTGGGCGCAACAGCTCGTCGCGGGCTTCGTCGGGGACCAGGGCGCGGCGCCCGACCTCACCGCGACCGCGCTGCACGACTGGGCGTCGGCCGTGCAGACCCGGTGGCGCGACGACCCGCGGCTGGCCGGCGCGACCGACCTGCAACGGCTCAAGCAGGCCACCGTCGGCTCGTTCGCCACGTTCCTGGGCTGCGAGCTCCTCGACCTCGCGGGACCGCGGCCGCGCTGGTCGGCGGTCGCGCTGGGCGACGCGGTGTTGTTCCACGTCCGCGCGCACCGTGTGGTCGCGCAGTTCCCGCGGATCGCGCCCGACGCGTTCGGGTCCAACCCGGACGGCCTGCCGACCGACGCCGCCGGGCTGGCCGCCATGATCGGCCGGGCGGCGTTCGCCGGGGGCGACCTCGCCGACGGCGACCTGCTCTACCTGGCCACCGACGCGTTCGCGCAGTGGGTCGCCGCCGCGGACCTGCGCGACCGGCGGGCGTTGTGGTCGACGTTGGCGGGTCTCGATCACCCGGAGAGGTTCCGCGAGCTCGTCGCCGGCCGGCGCGCGGCGCGCGAGATGGTCAACGACGACGTCACCCTCATGCGGGTGCGCCTCGACCGGGCGCCGGCCGCACACCTGGTGGTGTGCCTGTGACCCGGTACCCGACGCCCGAGGAGTACATGAAGGCGGTGCAGAGCCCGGACTGCTTCGTCGCGGACGAGCTGCGCGGGCTGGAGCTCGTGGTGCACCCCCTCTACGGGATACCGATGCCGGCCGCGGGCACGAGTGCCGTGGTGTTCAAGGCGGTGGCCGAGGGCAGGCCGCAGGCGCTGCGGTTCTTCACCCGGGACGACGTGTCCAGCGGTGCGCGTTACGGCGCGCTGCACGAGCACTTCACGTCCCACGGGCTGACGGACGTGGTCGCCCTGCCGCGGTGGGTCGACGACGGGATCCGGGTCAACCGCGCCACCTGGCCCGTGGTGCGGATGCAGTGGGTCGAGGGCCACACGCTGAACCGGCACGTGGACGGGTTGGTCGGGCGCGCGGACACCGCGTCGTTGGCCGCGTTGGCCCGGTCCTGGCGGGAGCTGGTGGCGGGGATCCAGCGGGCCGGGTTCGCGCACGGTGACCTCCAGCACGGCAACGTCCTCGTCGGCGCGGGCGGTGACCTGCGGCTGGTCGACTTCGACTGCTCGTGGGTCCCCCGCTTCGCCGGGACGCCGGCACCGGGCGAGACCGGGCACCGCAACTACCAACCGGAGCACCGGCCGTGGGGCCGGTGGATGGACACGTTCCCGGGCCTGGTCGTCTACCTGTCGCTGCTGGCGCTGGCGCGGGACCCGACCGGCTGGCACGCCCTGCACACCGGCGAGAACATGCTGTTGCGGCGGGAGGACTTCCGGCCGCCGTTCGACACGCCCGCGTGGGCACGCCTGGCCGCGATCGGTGATCCGGACGTGGACGAGGTGGCCCGACGGCTCCGCTGGTGCTGCACGCCCGGGTGGGTTGCCGAAACCGGCTTGGACGAGCTGCTCTCGCCCCGGGTCACGCCCTGGTGGGAACGCACGCCCACGGTGGTGGCGCCCCAGCCCGCGCCCGTTCCCTCTCCCGTTCCCATGCCGACGCCGCGTCCGCCGATCCCCACGGCCGTGCCGGGGCCCGTCGTCGCGGCATCGCGTGGTGGTGACTGGTGGTCCGCCGTCGACCCGGCCGCGCGGCACGCACCCGCACCGGCGCCCGCGGCCAAGCGGCCCGCGCTCGCGAGCGTGCTCGTGGCCGCCGTCCTCGCCGGAATGGTGCTCGGTTCGGTCACCGTCGCGGGAGCGGGACCGGTGGCGGCCGTGGTGCTCGGCGCGATGGCGGCCCTGGTCGCGGTGGCGATCGGCCTGGCCCGACGAAGCCGCTCGGGCTGACCCGCTCGCCACCGCGCGATCAAAGACCCCGCCACGGCCGCGACGGTAGAACCCTCCGCAACGACCCCGATCGAAGAGCCGTCCGCGGCCCCGGTCGAAAAGCCCCCCGCCGCAGCCCTGATCGAAGAGCCGTCCGCGACAGGCGCGATCAGGGGCCGTCCGAGACGGGCTCGATCAGGGGAACGTCCGCCACGGGGTGAACCGTCCGGCCTCGTCCTGGGTCGTGGCGTGGAGTCGGCCGTCCGGGCCGATGGCCGCCACCCACAGCCGGCCGTCGCCGTCGACCGCGACGGCCGGGTGGTCCAGGACCGTGCCGTCGATGCCGACCCAGTCGCCGTTCGCGTTGGTGGTCGCGGCGCCGGAGGCCTCCCGGCCGACGATGGTGAGGGCACCGTCGGCGAAGGCCGCCGCGAGGCCGCCCGAGCCGCCCGGCCCGGCCTGCCGGCGCGGTGCCGACCACGTGCCGCGCCCTGACGTGATAGCGACCTCGCCGGTGTCCGCGACCAGGTGCACGACGGTCGACGAGCCGTCGGGTGCGGTGAGGGCGACCGGCGGCCCGGCCGGCGAGGTCGGCGGGAACGCGCGGTCCCGGCCCGACCCGTCCCGGTGCACCACGGCGGTGGTGGTGTGGGCGAAGACCTCGACCTCTCCGTCCGGTGTGGTCACCGCGCTCAGCCCGTCCTGCACGTCGGAACCGCCCAACCGGGTCCAGCCCGTCCACCCGCCGTCCTCGCTCTGCTCGGCGCGGCTGATGCCGCCGGTCGCGTCCCGCACGAACAGGACCAGCCCGCCGTCGCCGCGCGCCGCCACGGCGGGTGTGCCGACCCTCGGGTCGCCGTGGTCGGGACTGCCGACCACGGCCCAGCCGCCGTCGTCGTGGCAGGTGATCTCGGCCGTGTCGAGCCTGCGGCCGCACACCGTGACGCCACCCGGGCCGGCGGCCACGGCCAGGCCGGCCGCGAGTGCGCCGGGCGGCTCCAGGTCGCCCAGGGACTCCCAGTCGCCACCGGCCTGCCGCCAGCCCACGACGTGCCCGCCGACCACCGCGTACGCGTGCAGCCGGCCGTCGGCCGCACGACCGATCCACGACGTGCCGCGCGGCCAGCGGTAGTACATGCGGCGGGACCACCGGTCGTACAGCGGGTGGCCGCCGATCCGGTCGTCGTGACGCGCGTAGGCGACGAAGTGCCCCACCTTGTCCTCCTGCTCGGCCGCGGGGAGGTTGACCGGCGCGTGATCGGTGTTGTAGCCGCGGTAGCCGACCTGGACCAGCCTGGGCACCGCGGGCGACTCCAGGTGGATCCGCGCCGCCTCTTCCGCGAACCACACGCCGGCCACGTGGTCGGGGTGGTCGTGCCAGGGACCCCACTGCGCGTGGCCCGGGTCGGGGCTGCCGTCCTGGGTTCGCAGCACCGTGGGCCGGAACTCCGCCATGAGCTCCACGAGGACCCGCAACAGGGCACCCCTGGTGTAGCCGGACGGACCGGTGGCCTGGCCGCCAGTCGGCACGATCGTGTCCACCCGGGCCGACCCGCTCTGGTCGTGCCACAACCGCATCAGCGCGTGCCGGCCGCCCTTGGCGCGCGGGTTCGCGTTGTCGGGCAGGTTGAGGAACACCAGGTGCACGTCGGGCCGGGCGTCGAGGACGTACCGCTCGACCACCTGGCCGTCCGCCAGCGCCGCCGCCGAGGCCCGCCACCGGTCGGCCACCCCCGCCATCCGCGCGTAGGCGGCCCGGGCGCCGGCCTGCCGCGACGCCGAGTAGCCGCCCGGATCGGGCGCGTCCGACTCGCCGGCGGTGAGGAACACCGTCATCAGCCGCCGCCCCGATCCGACCGCGTACCGCAGGTCCGGGTTCATGAACAGCAGGTCGTCGTCGTGGTGCGCCACCACGTGGAGGAACGCGACATCGGGTGCGGGCCGCGGCGCCGACGGGTCGCCGCACGCCACGAGCGCGGCCAGGACGAGGGCGGTGAACAGTGCGCCCGGTCGTGCTCGTGCCATCCGCTGGTCCCCGTTCCGATGGGTCTCGACGGGGCCGAGAGGTTATCGGCTGGCGCACGGGAATGGCGCAGGCGTCGCCCGATGGGGTGGACATCCCGGTCACGCCCGCCGCGGAGCGGGGTTCGGCCGGCCCGCCGTGCCATAGTCGCCGTCGTCCCCGCCGTTGCCCCTCCTGATGAGGACCCGTGCGCATTTCCGTGGTCGTGCCGTGCTTCAACGAAGAGCGCGGGCTGGAGGACTTGTACGCGGTCCTGGCGCGGGTGCTGCCCACCGTGAGCGAGGACTTCGAGGTCCTCCTCGTGGACGACGGCAGCGTGGACGGGACGCTCGGGGTGCTGCGCCGCATCGCGGCACGCGACCCCAGGTTCAAGTACCTGGCGCTGAGCCGCAACTTCGGCAAGGAAGCCTCGATGCTGGCAGGGCTGCGGCACGCCGACGGCGACGTGACCGCGATCATGGACGCCGACCTCCAGCACCCGCCCGAACTGCTGGCGAGGATGGTCGCCCTGGCGGCCCAGGGCTACGACCAGGTCGTGGCCCGCCGCAGCAGGCGTGGGGAACGGCCGATGCGCAGGCTCGCGTCCACGCTCTACTACCGGCTGGTCAACAAGGTGGTCGACGTGACGCTGCACAACGGCGCGGGCGACTTCCGCCTGCTCAGCAAACGCGCGGTGCGGGCGTTGCTGTCGTTGGGCGAGTACAACCGGTTCTCGAAGGGGTTGTTCGCCTGGATCGGCTTCGACACGGTCGTGATCGACTACGACAACGTCGAGCGCGCGCAGGGCGACAGCAGGTGGAGCGTGCGCAAGCTGCTCAACTACGGCATCGACGGCGTCCTCTCGTTCAACTCCCGGCCGTTGCGGCTGGGGATCTACCTGGGTGCCCTGGTCACCACGGTGGCGTTCGGCTACGGCTGGTGGGTCGTCGCGCACGCGGTGCGGCACGGGGTCGACGTGCCGGGCTACGTCACGGTGATGTGCGGCATCCTCGGCCTCGGTGGTCTGCAACTGCTGTTCCTCGGGGTGATCGGCGAGTACGTCGGCCGCATCTACGCCGAGACGAAGCGCCGCCCGCACTTCCTGGTCAAGGAGTCCGGCGGGGTGGAGCAGTCCGGCGCGGTCGAGCGGCCGGGCGGGGTCGCGCGCGCCCACGAGCCCGGGTACGAGGTCGCGGTCGAGCCTTTCGCCGAGTGGACCGCCCGGTGACCGGTCGCCTCCGCCGCCTGGTCCGGTTCGGGCTCGTCGGGGTGCTCAACACCGCTGTCTACTACGGCCTCTACCTGGCGCTGCGCACCTTGACGCCGTACCTAGCGGCGCACCTGGTCGCCTTCGGACTGGCGATGGTCGGCTCCTACTTCCTCAACTGCCACTTCACCTTCCGCACCCGGCCCGCGCTGCGGACGTTCCTGCTCTTCCCGCTGTCCAACGCGACGAACCTCGTGGTGAGCACCGGCGGGCTCTACCTGCTGGTCTCCGGTCTCGACGTGGACCAGCGGGTCGCGCCGCTGCTCGCGTCGGCGGCGGCGATCCCGTGCACGTTCCTCGTGGCGCAACTCGTCCTCGTCGGACGTCCGGCGCCCGCCCCACCACCCGTCCGGCATTGAAGGTCACCGACATGCCCGCACTCGTCCGCAGGCCGCCGTCCGGTCTGCCGGTGGCCGTCGGCGTCGTCGCCACCGTGCTGCTGCTCGCCCAGGTCCCGTTCCTGCGCAACCGGCTGTTCTACGCGTGGGACGACAGCGCGGCGCAGTTCCTGCCCATGTGGCACCACTTGGGCGGCCGGTTGACCAGCGGGCGGTGGCCGCTGCTCGAAGTGGACAACTGGATGGGCGGCAACATCGCCGCCGAGGCGTTGTTCGGCATCTGGAACCCGGTCAACCTGGCCAACTACGTGCTGGTGTCGCGGTTCGACGACCTCGCGCTCGCCGGGCTCGTGGTGAAGAGCGAGTTCCTGGCGCTGCTGGCGCTGGGCACGTACCTGCTGTGCCGGGGCTACGGCGCGGGGCGCGGACCGGCGGCGGTGGTGGCGATCGCGTTGCCGTTCTGCGGTTTCACGCTCTACTACGACGCCTCGTCGTGGGCGTCGGGGCTCATGGCGTTCACGTGGGTGGTGCTCACGTGGTGGGCGGCCAAGCGGCTGGACGCCGGCGGC
Source organism: Saccharothrix stipae (assembly GCF_054781895.1). Lineage (NCBI taxonomy): Bacteria > Bacillati > Actinomycetota > Actinomycetes > Pseudonocardiales > Pseudonocardiaceae > Saccharothrix > Saccharothrix stipae. The sequence continues at coordinate 506,114 of NZ_BAAGTN010000001.1, forward strand.
AGTCCACTGTGGCCGTTCCTGTTCGGCGCGCTCGCGGTGACGTCGGGCAACCCGTACGGCGTGCTGGGCGTGTGCGTGGTGCTGTTCGCGCTGGTGGTCGAGGCGTGGTTGCGCCGCGACCGGACGGTGCTGGTGCGCCTGCTCGTGGTCGGGGTGCTGGTCGGACTGCTCGTGCCGCTGGTGTACCTGCCGCTGCTGGGCACCTCGGCGGTGACCATCCGGGCGGGCCAGGGGTTCGCCAGCAACGGGCTGCTCATGCCGAGGCTGTCGGACCTCCTGCACCTGAGCGTGCCGAGCCACCTCCCGTTGATCCGCACGTTCAGCGACCCTCTGCGCCTGACCGTGCCCGGCGTGTACTTCGCCTGGTTCGTGGTGCCGCTGCTGCCGTGGTTGCGGTGGGACCTGCTGCGCGGGCGGTGGCGCGGGCTGGTCGGCGTGTTCGCGGTCGGCCTGGTGTACCTGCTGCTGGCGCTGGGCCCGTCGAACGCCTGGATGTTCCGCTTCCCGCTGCGCCACGTGCAGGTCCTGTTCCTGGCCGTCGGGGTGCTGTTCGCGGTGCTGCTCACGGCGGGGCTGCGGGTCGACCACCTTCGGCGGCGCGTGCTGGTGACGGCGGGTGTGCTCGTGCTGTCCGCGTACCTCACCTTCGCGGCCGGGACGTGGCAGTGGCAGCGGCACCTGGTGTCGCTGGGCCTGCTGGCGGCGGGCACCGCGCTGGTGGTGTTCCGCGCCCGTGCGGGCCGCGGCGTCAGCGTGGTGCTGGTCCTCGGTGTGGCCGCGACGTTGTCGTTGCAGACCTCGTGGTTCCCGGCGAACCGGGACGTGGCGGACCACGTGTTCCCCCGGTCCGTCGCCGCCTTGCGGGCCGCGGCCCACGGCGGCGGAACCACGTTCCCGGTCGGCTCGGTCGACCCCGGCAACGTCGGGTTGGTCGCCGGCACCGCGTCGGTCGGCTCGTACACCGGCATGTCGTTGCGCGCCTTCGCCGACGCGACGTGCATGGACTTCGCCGGCTCGACCTGCCCGGACAGCCTGCGCCGGATCTTCACGCCGACCGACGTCGACGGCCGCACGCCCGCCGACCTGATGGGCCTGGAGACCATCGTCGTGCAACGGGGCGTGCTGCCCGAGGTCACCGCTCCTGCGGGGTGGGCGCTGACGGACCGCACGGACACCCGGCTCGTGCTGCGGCGCATCGGCCCGGTCGAGTGGCCCGAGGGCAGGCTGACGCACGCGACGGTCGACGTCGACCGGGACGTGTCACCGGACGACCGGCACGAGCACGTCCGGTTCACCAAGGCGCGCGGAGAGACCGGCACCCTGGTGTTCGCCCGGCTGGCGTGGCCCGGCTACCGCGCCGAGCTCGACGGCGTGCACCTCAGGACCAGCCAGGGGCCGGCCGGACTGCTGGTCGTCCACGTACCGGCCGACGTCGAGGCGGGCGAGGTGCACCTCACCTGGGTCCCACCGGGCCTGCCCGTGGGCATCGCGCTCGCCGCGGCGAGCCTGCTGAGCGCGTTCGCCCACGCCGCGTTCACGCACCGACGTCGGCGCAGGCCCCTCGACTTCGTGCCGCGCCAGCGCCGAAACCCGCGCCACGCCGCGATGTCGAACGCCGGATCGCCCTCGTAGACCCGCAGTCAGGTGTTGCACCCTCGCGTCGTCACTATCGAGTGAGGGCCGTTCCCGCTCGGTCGACCCGGGATTAGCGTGGGATCCAGGACCGACGCAGCCGGCCCGCACAGCAGGACAGGAGGCCCTTCAATGTCCACAGCGGAACAGGATGCCGCAGTCGCACCCCCGATCGGCGTCGTCTTCGCGCTGACCGTGGTCAACGGGTCCGGCTCCCAGGCGAACACCATGATCTTCCCCGCCGCGAAGGCCGGGTCGCAGGGTTCCATCGTGGTGTGGCAGTCGTTCCAGCTACCGCCCGGCGACACGAACGCCGTCACCTGGAAGTACGGCCTGAACTTCGTGCGCGGCGGGCTCGGCCAGTTCGGACCGGGGCAGGACTACGAGCCGCTCCAGGTCGTCGACGCGGTGCCGGACGAGTCCAACCAGATCACCCTGGCCCTGGTGGACGGGGAACTGGCCCTCACCGATCCGCGCCCCGGACCGCCCGGGACGCTCCTGGTCGTCCAGGACTCGAGCGTGCCGGCGAACGCGGGCAACGTGGGCGTCGGCATCAGCGGCTTCGGCACCTTCGTCGCGCCCGCCCAACCCGGCAGTGAGCAGAGCTACGGCTACACGCCCCAGTTGTGCATCGGCACCGGCACGTTCACCGCGGGCCAGCTCATGAGCACCATGGGCATCGACACGCAGACCCCGCTGAACTTCCCCGCCGGCGTGACCACGGCGACCGCGACGTTCGACGGGACCGCCTGGAACATCGCCTACTAGTGGTCGTGACGGCGGAAGGTTCAGGAGACCAGCAGCGCGAGCAGCACGCCGACCAGTCCGACCGACGCGATCACGACGGCTTGGCGGGACCGGGGCTCGTGCCGCCTGACGGCCACCACACCGAGGACCAGGCCGGCGACGACCGCCAACCCCGCCAGGACGGCGATCGGGGCGGATCCGGTCGCGCCGGTCAATGCCAGCAGCACGAACGGGATGCCGGTCGCGCCGAGGACCGCCCCGACGAACGCCAACGAACGACCGTCCGACGATGACGGTGGCTGAGGTGCGGGCGGTTCCGGCGCGGGCGGCAGGGGCGCGGACGGGTGGGGCGCGGACGACTTGGCCGTGGCGGGCGACGGCTCGCCGGCGGACGGCTGCGGCGCCGGCGGCTCCTGCTCCGTGCCCTGCCACCACTGCCGACCGGACGCCGGAGCGGACGGCCCGGGGGTGGGCGGTTCCGGAGCGGAAGGGTGCGGCGCCGACGGTTGCGGCACGGATGGTTGTGCCGTGGGCGGTTCCGCCGTGGATGGTTGTGGAGTGGACGGTTTCGGAGTGGACGGTGCGGGCGTCGGCTGTTCGGTGGTCGGCTGCCCTGCCGCGGTGATGACGTCCCTCCGCCAGCCCGAACCCGTCGCCGTTGTGCCGCCCGAGCCCGCCGCACCCGCCGGGCTGGACTCGGCGGTCGGCGGGACCTGCTCGGGCACCGGCGGCGGGCCTATCACCACCGGGTGCTGCTGCCAGTGGTCGGCGGCCGAGAGCCAGGTGACGCCCTCGGGCAGCCCTTCACCCTCGCCCGGCTCCATGCCCGCCAGGATCTCGTCGATCTCCCGCGTGTTCATGTTGGTGATCTCGCCCCGCTCGCGGAACTCGCGCAGCAACGTGACGATGTCGGCACGGGCGATCTCGTCCCGCTCCGTCCTCAGGTGCCGCCGCAGCTGCCCGATGATGATCTCCTGCCGGTCCGGCGCGATCGGCTGGGGGCCGAGGAGCTCGGCGATCCGGTAGAGGTACTCGAACGGCACCTTCGGCGGCGGTGGGAGCGGGTTGGGCAGCACGCGCGGCCGGGCGGTCAGCTCGGTCAGCGCGCCCGCCAGCGACACGATCGCGTCGGCGCTGCGCTCCCGGTAGTCGACCAGCTGCCGTTCCATGATCGGGATGCGGAGGTTGTCCAGCGGGCCGACCTGCACCGGGAGCACGGGCACGCCGAGCTGCTGCGCGTAGTCGAACTCCGCGTGGCAGGGCACCGACTTCCAGGAGGCCTGCGACAACGCGAACACGAACACGCGCGCGGCCTGGATGGTCCGGATGATCTCGCGCCACCACAGCTCGCCGCCGTGGATCTCGTGGTCGAGCCAGACCTGGTGCCCCATCCGGCCGAGGTCGTCCCGAAGGGCGCGCACCAGGGATTCGTCGGCCCGGGTGTAGCTGACGAAGATGGTCATGGTCACGCCCTCCGGTCGGGGCACGTGGAACGGGCACTCATCTGATTGGTCGCGCGGAAGCCCCCTTTCGTTGCGCTCGGTCGCCTACCCGATCCGCTGGAGTGACTTCTCCCGGCGCCGCGCCACGCTCGACCCGGACTCCCGGCGGGCCACCCGGCGCAGCACGACGGGCGCCAGGACCAGGCCGAGCACCGCCCACGCGGTGAGCACGCCGACGGTCTCCAGGTGCCGCCACGACTCCCCTATCTCCACGGCCGCGGCGGCGTCGGGCAGCAACGCCGAGCGCATGCCGAGGCCGAGCCAGTAGACCGGGAAGACCTGGGCGACCCACTGCACCCAGTCGGGCAGGGACGTGATGGGGTAGAAGACGCCGGAGATCGCGATCATGGCCAGGATCGGCAGGATGAGCAGCCCCTGGCCGCGGGCGCTGGAGAACACCGAGCCGAGCACCGCGCCGATCGGCAGGGCGGCCAGCATCCCGAGCGCCAGCACCCAGGCCAGGGTCAGCCAGGCGTCCGGGCTGCCCGTCACCAGGCCGGAGACCAGGAACACGCCGGGGACCAGGAAGATGGCCAGGTCGACGACCAGGCCGCCGGACACCTGGACGATCTTGCCGACCAGGTAGCCCAGCATCCCGTTCGGGGTGGCCTTCGCGCGCAGCAACGTGCCGTCCTCGCGTTCGGCGGTGAGCAGTTGGCTCATGGTGACCATGGCCATCGCGGCGTTCATGCCCAGGATGCCGGGCAGCGCGAGCGCGCCGACGGAGAACCCGGTCCGCCCGAACGACACGTCACGCAGGAAGAACGTGACCACGAGCATCAGCACGGGCCAGAACGCGTGGTTCCACAGGTCGGCGCCGTTGGTCAGGGACTGCCGCAACTCGATCACGCCGCGCTGCCAGCCGGCCCGCAACGCGGTGGTGGTCGGGCTCATCGGGCCGCTCCTCGTGCCTCGACCCGGCGCACCAGCGACAGGTAGGTGTCCTCCAGCGAGGCCCGGCGGACCTCCAGGTCGGTGATGTCGTCGCCGTGGCGGCGGAACAGGTCGTGCACGAACCTGGTGGACTCCCGGACCGACCGCACGTGCTGCTGCCCGGCGTGGGTCCAGCGGACCTCGTCCTCGCCCGCGATCCGGTGCGCCAGTTCCTCGGCCGTGCCGTCGGCGACGATCCGGCCGCCGTCGAGGATGACGATCCGGTCGGCCAGCTTCTCGGCTTCGTCCAGGTCGTGCGTGGTGAGCAGGATGGTGGTCGAGTCCCGGTCGGCCAGCCCGCGCACGAGTTCGTGGAACTCGCGCCGGGCGACCGGGTCGAACCCGGTGGTCGGCTCGTCCAGGAACAGCACCTCGGGACGGCCGACGATGCCCACCGCGACGTCCAGCCGGCGACGCTGCCCGCCGGACAGCGTCCGGACCGGATTGCCCGCCTGCGCGGTCAGGCCGACCGCCTCGACCAGGTCGTCCGGGTCCCACGGTCGGTCGACCTGCTCGGTGGCGTAGCAGGAGTAGTAGGTGCCCAGGTGCGCCAGCAGCTCGCGGACCCGCCACTTGCCGTGGTCGCGCCAGGACTGCAGGACGACGCCCACGCGTGCGCGCCACCGTTCGTCGGCGTGCGCCGGGTCGACGCCGAGCACCGACACGCGGCCCGCCGACCGCATCCGGAAGCCCTCCAGGATCTCGATGGTCGTGGTCTTGCCCGCGCCGTTGGGGCCGAGCAGGGCCAGCACCTCGCCGTGGCGGGCGTGGAAGGTGACGTCGTGCAGGACGTCGACGGTGCCGTAGCGCATGCGCAGACCGTCGACGTCGAGCACGACTTGATCGCTCGTCATCGCTCCCCCTCTCTCTTGGTTGACCTTCAGGAGGGCGTGAAAGCTACGTTGCGTTTCTCGGACCAGCAATCAATTCCGCCCCGGAAGCGACCTTTCAGCAGGCCGAACGAACGAAATCGTTGCAACGATGCTGCCGTTGAAAGCAATGATTTCGCCGCTGTCGTTGCACTGTGCTGCCGGTGAACGCACACTGGGCGGGTGCCGGGTGGCAGGCTGACCGACGAGGAGCGCCGCGACATCGCGACGGGTCTGACCGACGGCCTCGGGTACGCCGAGATCGCGCGGCGGTTGGGCAGGCCGACGTCGACCGTCACCCGCGAGGTGGGGCGCAACGGCGGCCCGCGCGACTACCGCGCCGAACGCGCCCACCGGGCCGCGTGGCGGCGCGCCCGCCGACGTCCGACGGCCACGCCGCACGAGCCACCGGTCGCCGTCGGGTCGGACGGCCGCGATCCGGGGGCGGTGCTGGCGTTCGCCGAGGAGTTCGCCGCGCTGATGGAGCGGACGGGCCTGCCGCGCATGGCGGCCCGCGTGCTGGCGAGCCTGGTCACGACCCACTCCGGCGCGCTGACCGTCACCGACCTGGTCCGCCGGTTGCGGGTCAGCCCGGCGTCGGTGTCCAAGGCCGTCGGCTACCTCGAAGGGCTCGAACTGCTCCGCCGGGAGCGCGACGCCCGGCGGGAGCGGTACCTCATCGACGACGACATGTGGCTGCGGACGTGGCTGACCAGCGCCCGGACCAACGCGATGCTCGCGGACACGGCCCAGCGCGGCGTCGAGGTGCTGGACGCGAGCACGCCCGCCGGGGCCCGGTTGGACCACATGCGGCGGTTCTTCGACCGGCTGAGCGAGGACATGTCCGGCGGCCCGACCACGGTCTCCGGCGACGTGGTGACCGTGCTGGCCGCGCTGGTCCGCGCGGTGACCCCGCAGGCCGCGGACCGGCTCGCCGCCGAGCTGGGTTGGTCGCCGGACCGCGTCGCCGACGCCCTGCGCGACGCCGACCACGTGACGCGCTAGTCACCTCGACCGGTCTGCCGGAAACGATCACCCGACTACGATGGGCGCATGGCTCTGATCCACCGCGCCACCGTGCGACCCACCAAGCTCGAACTGCTCGCCGCCTGGCTGCCCGACCGCGACTGGCACGTCGGTCCGGCCGACGAGGTGACGCGGGTGGCGGGCTACCGCTTCGACGACCCCGCGGGCGCGGTCGGGATCGAGACGCTGGTGGTCCGGGTCGGCGACGGGGCGGTGCTCCAGATCCCGCTCACCTACCGCGACGCGCCCCTGGCCGGTGGCGAGGAGTGGCTGGTGGGCACCACGGAGCACTCGGTGCTGGGCAAGCGCTGGGTCTACGACGCGACCGGTGACCCGGTGTACGCGGCGGTGCTGGCGAGCGTGGTCCTCGGGAACACCGGTCAGGCCGAGGAGTTCGTGGACGTCGAGGGCGGCCAGGAGCGCCGCGAGCCCGACATGACCGTGGTCGGCGGCGCCACCGGGGGCGCGGACGTGCCCGTGGTGGGCGCGATCGAGCGCGTGGTCGAGGGCGACCCGACGCTCGTCGTGACCGACACCGTCGAGTTGGCGGTCCGGCGGCGCCTCGACACCGGTGCCACGCTCACCGGTGCCACGCTGACCGGCACGTGGCCCGGTCAGCCGACACCGGTGCCGCTGGCGTCCGCCACGCTCCGCTGAGGGTCAGTCCTTCCAGGGCATCTCGTCGCGCAACCCCTCGTGGATCGCGAAGGCGTTCTTCACCGCCGCCTTGAGCGCGCCCTCGACCCACCGCCGGTGCCTGCGGTCGCACGCGTCGTTGGCGAACCAGACCCGGTTCACCGGCCGGATCACGTCCTCGTAGAACGTCTCGCTCATCTCGAACGCCCGGAACAGCGGCCCGATGCCGCACGCGAACCAGTCGAGCGCCCAGTCCTTGTAGACGCCGAACTCGAAGGTGTCCCTGGCCTCCGGGTGGATCTTGACCAGGTCCTCCAGCGCCTGCATCACGCTCTCGTCACCGGCCAGCGGCGTGTACGGCATGCTGTCCTGCTCCCAGCAGTACGACGCGATCATCACGCCCTTGCGGAACCGGGTGTCCTGCCCGGCGGGCGGGTAGACGATGTTGCGGATCGCCAGGTCGGTCACGGTGAGGCCGTGCGTGATGCCGTAGGAGGTCTCCCACCACCGCTCGCTGAACTGCATGAACAGCTTGTGCGCGCGGCCGTAGTAGGTGTTGCGGATGGCGTACCACTTGTCCGGGTCGAGCCCTTGGATCTCCATGTGCCGCAGGCTGGCGAACGGCACCGTCACGATGCACTCGTCCGCCGTGACCGTCTGCGCCCGGCGCCCGGCGCGGTAGTGCACCCGCACCCCGCTGTCGTCCTGGTCGACGCCGTGCACCAGGGCGCCGAACCGGATGTCGTCCATGAGCATCGGCTCGAACGCCCGGGGCAGCGAGTCCGCACCGTCCACGATGTAGTTCAGGTGGCCGAAGACGTCCTCGTAGAAGTGCGAGAACCACTCGACCAGCGAGAAGTGGTAGCGGCCCTCCAGGTTGAACAGCGGTCCGAGCATGGCCAGCGCGCCGTCGCTCAGGCCCCGTTCCTTCAGGTAGCCGAGCAGCGTGTACCGGTCGTAGTCGGTGAGCAGCCGGTGCCACGCCTTGTCCTCGTCCTCCTGCTCCATGATGTCGACCAGCGGTTGCACGGTGTGCCGCAGCAGGTCGTGCGGCGCCCGGTCCTTCTCCTCGGGCAGCAGGTCGAAGCTGAACTGGTCGGCGCTGAAGTCGCGCCGCCGGACGCCCTTGCCCTGCAGGTAGACGAACGTGTCCTCGTCGTACATGGGGAACGGCCTGGTGGCGAGCTTGAACTTCTCGTCGATCAGCCACGAGACCAAGGGGTGCTGCTGCGGGAACCGCATCGCGCCGAATTCGCCGTACATGTCGCCGGCGAAATCGCGGTGGGTCAGGATCCGCCCGCCCAACCGGTTCTGGCCTTCGAGGATCGTCACCTCGTGGCCGGCTTCCTTCAACAGCATCGCCGCGGTCAACCCGGCCATTCCGGCGCCGACCACGACGATTCGCCGCCGTGGCGCGGAACTCTCCGGCAGCCCTTGCTTGAGCAGGTCGAGCACGTCCAACACCATGGAGACCACCTCACACCCGATCCGATTTCGCGGTCGTGCCGCGATTTGCTTGGCAGTGGAGGTGGCCATCCCCGATACCCGACCGTACTCGGCCACAAACCGGGGGCCAACGCCCTGATGGGGTGAGGTGAATTGTCCGGTCGGGTGACCATTCCGATGAATTGCGGACTCGCCGCGTCGCCACCTGCCCGGGCCGCGACTCGACCAGCTTGCCGTCGGAGCCCGCGCAGCGGTCGGCCCGCCGCAGCCCTACCCCCGTGCGCCAGGCCTGCTCACCGACGTGTGCAAGCAACCCGCCGCCGACACCCAGCCCGCCCCTCGGCCGGGCCCTACCGTTCTCATCCCTTGCCCAAGGACTCCGAACAGGTAGCGTTTTGGCGACGACTCGGTCACGCTCGGGGGCGAGACCGCGCAACCACGGGAGCGAAAGCGAGCACCGAGATGGCCCTGCAGGACCACGAAGAACGCGCGCTGGCGGAGATCGAGCAGCAACTGGCCGATGACGACCCCCGCTTCGTCGCCCGACTTGGTCGCAAGCGCTCGTGGATCCGCACCTCGCGGCGCGTGGCGTACGCGGCGGCGTTGGTCTCCACCTACCTGACCGGCCTGCTGGTCGTCATCGCCGGGGTGACCCTGCCGTCGGTGATCCTGATCGTCCTCGGCTCCGCCGTCACCGCCGTCTTCCCCGTGCTGACGGCCGCCCGCGCCTGGCGCGCGAGACGGCGCTGAGCCGTCGAGGCAGACGGTCCTGCCCCGGCCGCGAGTAGCCTGGACGGTGCGCCGCCGCGTCCACGCCCACGAGGGGGATTGCTTTGGCGCGTCCACGTTTACTCGTGCATGTCACCGCCGCGGCCGTGATGGTCGCCGGCCTGCTGACCGCCGCGTTCGTCGGCTCGGCCACCGCGTGCAGCTGCTACCCGGGCTCAGGCCAGGGCGAGGCGGCGGCCTACTTGCGGGCGGACCACGTGTTCGTCGGCGTGGTCCTCAGCGAGACGCTGGAAGGCAACAACCCGGACATCTCGTACGACGACCAGTACCGCTACCGGGTGAAGTCCGGTACGGAGTACAAGGGCGACGTCCCGCGCAGGGTCGACATCCTCACCTCGACCAGCGGCGCGGCGTGCGGCATCAGGCTCACCGTGGGCACCGAGTACCTGATCTTCGCCCACGGCAGCTCCGACGACGGCGCCGTCGAGTCGCAGTACTGCTCGGGCACCCGCCTGGCGTCGGCGGGCCCGCCGATCAGCACACCGACGCAGCCGACCACCACCACACCGACCACGACCTGCTCGACCGCGACGCCGTGAGGCCGTGATCGGACCGGCGGGTGCCGCCACACCCGCCGGCGCCGCGGCTCGGACGTCCCGGTCCGGCTTCGAGCGGTGCCGCTGCCCGGCGAAGGTCGTCCCTTCGCGGGTCGTGACCGGTGAACTCGTCGAGCACCACCTCGTCCGGACACGGCGTTGACGGCGTAGGGCACGATCACGTCGGCAGCCACCGATCCGAAGGAGGGCAGCCGATGCGCGCCCGAGCCGCCGTCGCCCGACGCAGGCCGCCGCGACGCGGACCGACGCTGCGGCTGCCGTTCGCCGGCCACATCGCGCTGTGGCTGCTCCTGGGCGTCACCGTGGCCGCGTCGACGGCCTGGGTGCTGTGGCTGCTGCTGGGACAACCCGCCCTGCGCCCGCCGAACGCCGGACCCGCGACCACCCAGGACAAGTTCGACGGTCTCAAGATCGCGCTGACCGTCGTGGGCGGCATCGGCGGGGTCATCGCCCTGACCGTCGCCTACCGCAAACAACGACTCGGCGAGGCCGCCGAACGCCGCGAGGACACCAAGGCCTTCACCGAACGCTTCACCAAGGCTTCCGAACTCATCGGCTCACCGCAGGCCGCGGTCCGCCTCGCCGGGATCCACGCCATGGCCGCCCTCGCCGACGACTGGGACGACCACCGGCAGACCTGCATCGACGTCCTGTGCGCCTACCTGCGCATGCCCTACGACCCTCCCGCCACGTCCCCGCCACCCCCGCCACCGGGCAACCGGGGACTCGGGCTGCGCAGACCACGCCCCACCTCCCTCCGCACCCCGGCACCACCCGCCGCCGCGCCGCCGGAGGACCCGCGCGAGGAACGACAGGTCCGCCACACCGTCATCCGGGTGATCGCCGCACACCTGCGCCCCGACGCGCCGGTGGCGTGGAACGGGCGCACCCTCGACTTCACCGGCGCCACGTTCGACGGCGGGAACCTCGGGGGGATCGACGTCGGACCGGGCACGGACCTGGTCTTCCGGGACGTGACGATCTCCGGCGGGCACCTCGACCTCACCGACGTGACGATCTCCGGCGGAGGGGTCGACTTCAGGGGCGCGGCGATCTCCGGCGGGTACATCGGCTTCGGAGGTTCGACGATCTCCACCGGTGAAGTGGACTTCGGGGACTCGACCATCTCCGGCGGCGAGATCGACTTCGGGCACGTGACGATGTCCGGCGGCCGGGTCGACCTCGGCGGCATGACGATCTCCGGCGGTTTCGTCCACTTCGCGGGCGCGGAGATCTCCGGCGGCGAGATCGTCCTCGCGGACGCGACGGTGTCCGGCGGCGACGTCAACTTCATGACCGCGACGGTCTCCGGCGGGTACGTCGACTTCACGGACGCCAAGCTCTCCGACGGAGAAGTCACCTTCGCGTACGCGACGCTGTCCGGCGGCCGAGTCGACTTCCTGGGTGCGGAGTTCTCCGGCCTCCGGGTCGACTTCGAGGACGCGAAGGTCTCCGACGGCGTGGTGGACATCGTCGCCGAGGCCGCCGACCGGCTTCGGCTCACGACCCCGAACGAGCCGGCGGCGACCGGGTCCCACTGATCACGCGGCGGTGACCGCCAGGGGCTTGGCGAAGCCCGCGTCCACGTCGACTCAGGTCTGCGGCCACATCGAGTAGACGAGGTTGTCCTCGTCCGCGCACACGACCTGCGGCAGGGCCGGCTCGGGCACCTGGTTGCACGTCATGTCGCCGATCACCACCGGCGGCCGTCCCGGGGACGGGTCGCGGCGCTGGGCGTAGTAGTCGAACAGGACCGCGGCGGCTTGGTCGCAGGTAAGCCGGCCGGACGGGGTCTCGACGACGACGGCGAGCATCGGTTTGCCCAGGGCGCCGGGGAACGGGTCGTCGCAGTACTCGGCCGGCGCGCCCTCGTCGATCGTCGGCAACGGCACGGGCGTCGGCTCCGGGGTCGGCGCCAGGGTCGGCTCGGCGGTCGGCTCCGCCTCGGCGGACGTGGTCGCGGGCCCGGCCGCGTCGCCCGAACCGGAGCCCTCCACGGCGGTCGAGCAGCCGGCGACCAGGGCGAGGGCGACCAGGACGAGCGCTGGTGCGGCGATCGCGCCCATGCCCGTCACGGCACGGCTCATCGCGTTCGGACGTCTTGCGGGCGGCGAGGTTTCCACGGCCGGTGAGACGCGACGGCGAAGCCCCCGGTTTCGGGCAATTCCACATCGATCGCCCGCGGCCCTCCCGCGCTCGGCAGGACCGCGTGCCACGCGCGCGGGTGGGCTCACCGGTGCCCGGACGCGAGTGGAGCGCTCGGGGGTCGGACCCCGATTTCGTCATGCGGGCGACAGCCCCCGTGCCCATACTCGTCCGGCTTGGCTCGGCTCGACCGCGGAGGTGGCGGTGTGATCGGTACCGGAACGGCGGAACTGCCCGAACTGCCCCGGCGCGAGCCGTACCGGACGTGGTGGGGGTCGTTGATCGTGGTCGCGGTCATCCTGCTGTTGGTCGGCACGCTCGTGGTCGTCGACGACAACACCTCCGGTGCCGAGGCGATCGCGCCGGGGACGACCATCGAGGTCGGCAGAGGGGTGACCTACGTGCCGGCCGACGGGTGGTCGCTGCTCCGCGAGGGCACCACGCCGGGCAGCGCGTCCCGGGTGGCCGGTCAGGGCGCGACGTTCACCGTGAACGCGAACGAGTGGGACGGCACCCTGGCCGAGGAGGTCGAGCGCACCGAGCGCGGCATCACCGCCGACGGCTCGATCCAGCTGACCGGGGACGGGGCGTCCTTCCACACCGACGGCGGGCTGACCGGCGTGGCGCTGGCCTACGTGGGCGCGCACGTCCAGGGCCGGGCGTGGATCGTGGTGGACGAGCAGTCCGACGTGTCCGTGGTCGCCTACGGGCCCAGCGCGGTGGAGACCTACCAGCGGACCGCGGGCCAGATCGACGGGATGGTCGACAGCATCCGGATGACGGGAGCGCGCTCGTGACGCAGGTCAAGTCCACTCCCGACCTGGTGGCCCCGGTGGGCGTCGACAGCTTCTTCCAGCCACGGCGGGTGGCGTTCTGGGTGATGCTGTTCTTCATCGCCAACGGCCTGTTCTTCGAGGCCACCCAACTGTTCACCGCCTACCGCGTGGTGCCCGTCGCGGTGCTGTTCGGCATCGTGGTGTGGACGCTCTACACCATTCCCGTGCTGCTGTTCTTCCGGTCGCTGGACCTGTTCGAGCAGCATCCGCCCCTGGGCTACGTGCTGGCGTTCACCTGGGGCGGTTTCGCCGCGACCTACCTCGCCATCTCCGCCAACGGCGCCATCTTCTCGCTCGCGGCCAAGCTCGGTGGTCCGCAGTACGCGGCCGACTGGGGCGCCGCGCTGGCCGGTCCGAGTGTCGAGGAGACCCTGAAGGTCCTCGGTGTGATCCTGCTGGTGCTGGTGGCGCGCAACCAGTTCCCGACGGTGTTGTCGGTCGTGGCCGTCGGCGCGGTGGTCGGCCTCGGGTTCCAGGTCCTGGAGGACCTGTCCTACTCGATCAACACCGCCATCGCCTTCCCGATCGACAACGAACTGCTGCCCGTCGCCGCCATGCTGGGCACCCGCGGCATCGTCAGCGGCATCTGGAGCCACGCCATGTTCACCTCCATCGCCGCGTACGGCATCGGGTACTTCCTGACCCGCCGCCACCAGCCGTTCGCCCAACGCGTCGGTGTGGCCGTGGCGGCCTTCGCCGCGGCGTGGTCACTGCACTTCTTCTGGAACTCACCGGCCTTCGCCGACCTCGGGTTCTTCGTCCCGATCCTCATCAAGGCCATCCCGGTCGCCATCGTCGGTTACCTGATCTGGCGGCTCGCGGGCAAGGAGGAGGGCTCCTACCTGGAGGTCCTCGCCGACCACTTCGTCGCCGACGACCTCATCACGCCCGAGGAACGCGCCGACCTGACGTCCCTGCGGCGGCGCCGGCACGCCCGCCGGCAGCTCAAGAAGGCCAGGGGCGGCAAGGCGGCCAAGGCGCTGCGGGAACTCCAGCGCGAACAGGTGCGCCTGGTCATGTACCACGGCCGCTACGGCGCCGGGGCCAAGCTCCCCGACCACGAGTACGCCGTCCGCCGCGCTCGCGCCCGGGTCGAGGCGGTGGCGTAGGCGCGGTGCGCGACGCCGCGGTGCCGGTGCGAATGCCCTCCCCCGACCCGAGCGGTCATGTAGCCGTCGCGTCGGCCATCGGGAACGAGAGCACGATGGTCAGACCGCCACCGGGGGTGTCCTCGGCGGTGATGGTGCCGCCCATGGCGTCGGTGAACCCCTTGGCCACGCTCAACCCCAGGCCGACCCCCGGGACGTTGTCCCGGTCGCCCAGGCGCTGGAAGGGGGCGAAAGCGGTGTCCGCGGTGTGCTTCGGCAGACCGGGGCCGTGGTCGACCACGCGCAGCTCCACCTGGTCGCCGTGGGCGCTGGCGCGCAGGGCGACCACGGGTTCGTCGGTGGTGACGCGGCCGTCCCCGTCGACGTCGACCGTGCGGCGCGGGACGAGCCTGCCGTGGCGCAGGGCGTTGTCCACCACGTTGGCCACGACCCGTTCGAGCAGGCCCGCGTCGGCGGCGACGGGTGGCAGGTCCTCGGGCACGTCCACGGCGACCGCCGCACGTCCGTCGATGCCGGCCAGGGCGCGGGCGACGACCTCGTCGTAGGTGACCGGGTCCAGTCGCGGCGCGACCGCACCCGTGGCCAGGCGCGAGGAGTCCAGCAGGTTGTCGATCAGCCCGGTCAGCCGGTCGGCGGAGACCTCGACGGTCTCCAGCAGGTCCGCCGTGTCCCGGGTGGACAGCCGCAGGTGCGGGTCGCGCAGGCTGCCGACGGCGGCCTTGATCGACGTGAGCGGGGTGCGCAGGTCGTGCCCGACGGCGGAGAGGATCGCGGTGCGCAGCTCGGTGGTCGCCGCCCGGCGCTGGGCTTCGGCGGTCTCGGCGGCCATGCGCTGCTGCCGCAACGCCAGCAGGGCCTGCCCGGCGGCGGCTTCCAACGCTCGTTGATCACCGGCGGGCAGGGTGCGGCCGCGCAGCGCGAGGTGCACGTCGGCGGTCACCGGCACGTCCACGTCGGCGTCGTCCGGCTCGTCGCACGGCGTGGGGCCGACGAAGGCGACGCGCTCCCACTCGCCGTCGTGCCGCTCCAGCAGCGCCACCGACTCCAGGCCGAAGTTCTCCCGCACCTTCTCCAGCAGCCGCGCCAACGGGTGCGGGCTGGTCAGGACGGTGCGCGCGTAGGAGGCGAGCAGGGCCGCCTCGGTGCGGGCCCGCGCGCCCTGCTCCGACAGCCTGGCCGCCCGGTCCACGACCAGCGCGACCAGCGCCGCCACGACCAGCATCCCGATCAGGGTGACCAGGTTGCCCGGGGTCGCCACGGCCAGGCTGTAGTACGGCTCGGTGAAGAAGTAGTTCAGCAGGCCCGCACCCAGCAGGGCGGCGCCCACCGACGGGCCGAGCCCGCCGACGAGCGCCACCACGACGGTGGCCAGGAAGAACCCGATGAGATCGGTCGAGAACGACACCTCGTCCCTGGTCAGCACGCCCGCGACGGTGACGGCGGCGGGCAGCAGCAGCGCCAACGCCCAGCCCAGGAGCCGCCGCGACCGGGCGAGCGCGCTGCGGTCGAGGCGTCGGCGCCACCCCTGGCGGGCTTCCTCGTGGGTGACCATGTGCACATCGATCGGGCCGGACGCCTGCACGACCGTGGCACCGATGCCCTCGTCGAACACGCGGGCCAGGCGCGAGCGGCGCGAGGTGCCCAGCACGAGCTGGGTGGCGTTGACGCCGCGGGCGAACTCCAGCAGGGCGGTCGGCACGTCGTCGCCGACCACGGTGTGGAAGGTCGCGCCGACGTGCTCGGTGACCTTGCGCAGCGCCGCGATGGAGTCCGGCGGCGGCCCGGCCAGCCCGTCGCCGCGCAGGACGTGCACGACCAGCAGCTCCGCGCCCGCGCGGACGGCGATGCGGCGGGCCCGGCGGACCAGCGTCTCGCTCTCCGGGCCGCCGGTGATGGCCACGACGACCCGTTCGCGGGCCTCCCAGGTGTCGGTGATGCGCTGCTCGGTGCGGTACCGCTGGAGCGCCACGTCGACCTGGTCGGCCACCCACAGCAGGGCCAGCTCCCGCAACGCGGTGAGGTTGCCGACCCGGAAGTAGTTGCCCAGCGCCGCATCGATCTTGTGGGCGGCGTAGACGTTGCCGTGGGCGAGCCTGCGGCGCAGGGCCTCCGGGGTGATGTCGACCAGTTCCACCTGCCCGGCCCGCCGCACCACCTCGTCGGGCACCGTCTCGCGCTGTTCGACACCGGTGATGCGCCGGACCACGTCGTTGAGCGACTCCAGGTGCTGGACGTTGACCGTGGACAGCACGTCGATGCCCGCGTCGAGCAGCTGTTCGACGTCCTGCCAGCGCTTGGCGTTGCGGGAGCCGGGCGCGTTGGTGTGCGCCAACTCGTCCACCACCGCTACCTCGGGCGCGCGGGCGAGCACCGCGTCGACGTCCATCTCGCCGACGCTCGCGCCCCGGTAGTGGACCTCGTGGCGCGGGACGACCTCCAGCCCGTCCACCAGGGCGGCGGTCCGGTCCCGGCCGTGGGTCTCCACGAGCCCGATCACGACGTCCGTGCCGCGTTCGCGGCGCCGGTGGGCCTCCCCGAGCACGGCGAAGGTCTTGCCGACGCCGGGTGCGGCGCCGAGGTAGATCCGCAGCTCTCCGCGTTTGCGCTTGCCGTCCACGGCTCCAGTGTGCTCTTTCGTCCACATCGGTCCGTGCGGCCGCCGGAGCCGCCCGTCCGTTCTCATCTCGCGGTGTCGAGCGCCCGGTTGAGCGCGGTGACGTTGACGCCGGGTTCGCCGAGCACGCCCGCCGCACGGCCGTGCTCGTGCTCGGCGACCAGTTGTCGCACCCGATCCTCGCCCAGCCCGTTCTCCCTGGCCACGCGGGGCACCTGGAGCTCGGCGTAGGCGGTGCTGATGAGCGGGTCCAGGCCGGAACCCGAGGCGGTGACGGCGTCCGGCGGCACGCGGTCCTCGCGCACACCCTCGCGCCGGGCGACCTCGGTGCGGCGCTGGGCGACCACGGCGTCGTAGTCGGAGTTGCGCTCGCCCTTGTTGGAGCCACCCGAGGCGGGCGGCGTGGCGGCCGAGGGCCTGGGGACGAACCACCGGTCCCCCGCACGCGGGACGGCCACGAGCGTGGTGTCGACGGCCTCGGCGTTGGCGTGCAGGCCGGGCAGCCGGGACACGCCCCACACCGCGGCGGGGTAGAGCACGCCGGTGACGACGGTGAGCACGAGCAGCACCCGAAGTCCGGCCAGTGCTTGCCTGACGAGCGCGTTCACGAGGCGGTCACCCGATTCCGGGGATGAGTCGGACGAGGAGGTCGATCAGCCAGATCCCGGCGAACGGCGTGACGATGCCGCCCAGGCCGTAGACCAGCAGGTTGCGCCGCAGCAGCGCGGACGCGCCGGAGGGTGCGTACCGGACGCCGCGCAGCGCCAGCGGGATGAGCACCACGATGATCACCGCGTTGAAGATCACCGCCGACAGGATCGCCGACTGCGGCGAGCCCAGTCGCATGATGTTCAGCTCGTCCAGCTGGGGGTGGATGACGGCGAACATGGCCGGGAGGATGGCGAAGTACTTCGCCAGGTCGTTGGCCACGCTGAACGTGGTGAGCGCGCCGCGGGTGATCAGCAGCTGCTTGCCGATCCGCACGATCTCGATCAGCTTGGTGGGGTCGGAGTCCAGGTCCACCATGTTCCCGGCCTCCTTGGCGGCCGAGGTGCCGGTGTTCATGGCCACGCCCACGTCGGACTGGGCCAGCGCCGGTGCGTCGTTGGTGCCGTCGCCGGTCATCGCGACCAGCTTCCCGCCCTCCTGCTCGCGCCGGATCAGCGCCATCTTGTCCTCGGGCCTGGCCTCGGCCAGGAAGTCGTCCACGCCGGCCTCGGCCGCGATGGCGCGGGCGGTGAGCGGGTTGTCGCCGGTCACCATCACCGTGCGGATGCCCATCGCGCGCAGCTCGGCGAACCGCTCCCGCATCCCGGGCTTGACCACGTCGGACAGTCGGATCACGCCCAGGACCACGTCGTCCTCGGCGACGACCAGCGGCGTGCCGCCCTGCTCGCTGATCCCGTCCACCACCGTCCGGGTCGATTCGTCCAGGGTGAACGCGCTCGCCGCGCCCTTGCGCACCCGCCGGCCGTCGAGGTCGATGCCGCTGACCCGGGTCTGGGCGGTGAACGGCACGAACACGCCGGTCTTCTCGTGCGCGTCGGCTTCGGCGCGACGGCCGTGCTCGACCGCGCACAGCTCGACCACGCTGCGGCCCTCGGGCGTGCCGTCGGCCAGCGACGACAGCCGTGCGGCGTCGACCAGCACGTCCAGCGGTGTGCCGCGCACCGGGACGAGTCCGGTGGCACGCCGGTTGCCCCAGGTGATGGTGCCGGTCTTGTCCAGCAGCAGCGTGTCGACATCACCGGCGGCCTCCACGGCCTTGCCGGAGGTGGCCAGCACGTTGCGCTGCACGAGCCGGTCCATGCCCGCGATGCCGATCGCGGACAGCAACGCGCCGATCGTGGTCGGGATCAGGCACACCAGCAGCGCGGTCAGCACGATCACCGACTGCTCGCCGC
Organism: Saccharothrix stipae; assembly: GCF_054781895.1. Lineage (NCBI taxonomy): Bacteria > Bacillati > Actinomycetota > Actinomycetes > Pseudonocardiales > Pseudonocardiaceae > Saccharothrix > Saccharothrix stipae. The sequence continues at coordinate 524,859 of NZ_BAAGTN010000001.1, forward strand.
CGGAGTAGACCGCGAACGGCTGCAACGCCACCACGGCGAGCAGGAAGATGATCGTCAACGTCGACAGCAGGATCGTCAGCGCGACCTCGTTAGGCGTCTTCTGCCGCCGCGCGCCCTCCACCAAGGCGATCATCCGGTCCACGAACGTCTCCCCCGGCTTCGCCGTGATGCGCACGACGATCCGGTCCGACAGCACGGTGGTGCCGCCGGTCACCGCCGAGCGGTCACCGCCGGACTCCCGGATCACGGGCGCGGACTCACCGGTGATCGCCGACTCGTCCACGGTGGCGATGCCCTCGACCACGTCGCCGTCACCGGGGACCACCTCGCCCGCCTCGACCACGACCAGGTCACCGACCCGCAACTCGGCACCGGGCACGGTGCGGCCGTCGGTCAGCCGGGCGACCGCGTCGGTCTTGGTCCTGCGCAGCGAGTCGGCCTGGGCCTTGCCCCGGCCCTCGGCCACGGCTTCGGCCAGGTTCGCGAACAGCACGGTCAGCCACAGCCACGCGGCGACGGTCACGGTGAACACGCCGGGGTCGCCGATCGCGAACACCGTGACGAGCGCGGAGCCGACCCAGACGACGAACATCACGGGGTTGCGCGCCTGGTGGCGCGGGTCGAGCTTGCGCAGCGCGTCCGGCAACGAGGTCAGCAGCTGCCGGGGGTTGAAGACGCCCGCCGCGACCTGGTGGTGCGGGGTCCGCTCGCGGGGTTCGCGGAACTCCTCGTCAGTCCACTGTGGATGGTTGGTGGTGCCGGTGCTCACAGCAGGGCCTCCGCGATGGGACCGAGGGCGAGGGCTGGGACGAAGGTCAGCGCGGCGACGAGCACGATCGAGCCGCCCAGCAGCGTGGCGAACAGCGGGCCGGTGGTCGGCAGCGTGCCCGCGGTGACCGGCACCTTCTTCTGCGCGGCCAGGGATCCCGCGAGGGCCAGGACGGCGACGACGGGCACGAAGCGGCCCAGCGCCATGCACACGCCCAGGGATGCCTGGAACCAGTCGTCGGTGACCGTGATGCCGGCGAACGCGCTGCCGTTGTTGTTCGACGCCGAGGCGTAGGCGTAGAGGATCTCGGACAGGCCGTGCGCGCCGGGGTTGTTGAGCGCGTCCCGCGTCGACGGCAGCACCGCCGCGACGCCCGCGCCGACGAGCAGCACGGTCGGCATGGCCAGGATGGACATCGCCGCCGCGGTGACCTCACGCCGGCCCAGCTTCTTGCCCAGGTACTCCGGCGTGCGGCCGACCATCAGCCCGGCCAGGAACATCGCGATCACGGCCATGACCAGGATGCCGTAGAGCCCGGTGCCGACACCGCCCGGAGTCATCTCGCCGAAGAGCACGTTCAGCAGCAGTCCCCCACCACCGAGGCCGGTGTAGCTGTCGTGCATGGAGTTCACCGCGCCGGTGGACGTGGCCGTGGTGGCGTTGGCGAACAGCGCGCTGCCGGGGATGCCGAACCGCAGCTCCTTGCCCTCCAGCGGACGAAGCCCGTTCGCCTCCGCGGTCCAGATCACGGCCAGCATCGCGCTCCACAGCACGCCCATCACGCCCAGCAGCACGTACCCCTGCCGGCGGTCGCCGACGAGCGTGCCGAAGGTCCGGGTGAGCGACACGGGGATGAGCAGGATGAGGAAGACCTCGATCAGGTTGGACCAGGCGTTCGGGTTCTCGAACGGGTGGGCGGAGTTGGCGTTGAGCACCCCGCCGCCGTTGGTGCCCAACTCCTTGATCGCCTCCTGGCCCGCGACGGGCGCGATGGCCACGACCCGCCCGTCGACGTCCACACCGGACTTCAGGCTCATCACCACGCCGGAGGCCACCAGCACGATCGCGAAGAGGAACGCCACCGGCAGCAGGACGCGCACCACGCCGCGGGTCAGGTCGACCCAGAAGTTGCCCAACCGGTCGGTCCGGTGCCGGACGAACCCGCGCACCAGCGCCACCGCGACGGCCGTGCCCACGGCGGCGGACACGAAGTTCTGCACCGTCAGGCCCACCACCTGCACGCCGTGGCCCATCACGGTCTCGGGCACGTACGACTGCCAGTCGGTGTTGGTCACGAAGCTGACCGCCGTGTTGAACGCCATCCCCGGCGGCACGTTCCCGCGGCCGAAGTCCCACGGCAGCAACGACTGCACCCGTTGCAGGACGTAGAGCAGCACCACACCGACGAAGGAGAAACCGAGCACGCCGAGCGCGTACGTGCTCCAGCGCTGCTCGGAGTCGGGATCCACGCGTGCGACCCGGTAGACCACCCGCTCGACCCCGGTGTGCTTGGTGCTGGTGTAGACGCGGGCCATGTAGTCGCCGAAGGGCCGGTGGACGACGGCCAACGCGACGAGGAGCAAGCCGACCTGGCACAAGCCGGCGGCGGTCGAGGACATCAGAACCTCTCCGGACGGATGAGCGCCACGAACAGGTACCCGAGCAGCACCAGGGCGAGCACACCGCCGACGGCGTTGGCCACCACCCCCGTGCCGCTCACAACCTCTCCAGGCCGCGCACACCGAGCGCGAGCAACAGGAACACACCGATCAACAGCAGCGCATAGGCCAGGTCGGCCATGAGCGTTGCCCCTTTCCCGACTCCACGCGATCCACCGTCGGAACCGCATCACCGGAAAGGGTGCTTCCGCCGATCGACCGAGCGGGGCGGCCTGACGCGTCCTTGACACCCTCGACCAGTTCCTTGACGCGTTGTTGACGGCCGTGAGAGCCGGCTCTCACCCAGCCGGCGGCCGGGCGCCGTTCCTCGCTCCACGTGAGCACCGCTCGCGCGATTCACTTAACCGCTCAAGTGCATGTCAGCAGTGCATCAACCCCGCTGGGCGGCGTATTGACTTAAACGGTAAACGTGCCAACATCGGAGTACGCCGCCGCGCCGCACGTCGACTCGCACAAAGGAGTGAGAGGGCATGACGAGACTCACCGCGGTCGTGGTCGCCGCACTGCTGACACTGGCGGGAGCCCTGCTCGGCGCCGGTCCGGCCGCCGCCGAGAACGCGCCGAACGGCTACCCCTACTGCACCAACGGCGGCTCCACCGACCCCGACGGCGACGGGTGGGGTTGGGAGAACAGCCGGTCCTGCGTCGTGCGCGGCGGACGGGCCGACGGCAACGCCACCGCCGCCTGCCCGTCCGGGATGAGGTGCGGTTCCTACAGCATCAGCGGGTTGGGCAGCCGCAAGCAGCAGGTCCGCAACGCGGGCGGCAACGTGCTCGACCTGGCCGTGGCCATGCTGGAGACCGAGCGCATGGACACCAACTACCCCTACGGCGACAACAAGCGCGACGACGCCGCCAACTTCGGCATCTTCAAGCAGAACTGGTACATGCTGCGCAGCAAGTGCGACCGGTTCCGCGGTCAGACGACGTCCCAGTGGAACAACGGCGCCGCGCTCAACAGCAACCTGTCCGCCGACATCTCCTGCCTGCACCAGAGCCAGAACGCCTACGGCATCAACACCTGGTTCGGCGGCCACCGCAACGGCCAGACCGGCATCAACAACCCCAACACCAGCGACATCAACGGCTACAAGGCCGCGATCTACTGGATCCGCGACCAGCTCAACAGCAACTCGGCGAACCTGGGCAACGACACCCGCTTCTGGGTGGACGTCCGGCCGATCTGACCCGGTACGGACTGAGACAGGCTTCGACTCTTCCTGAAACTAACTCTTGGCCAGGCACGATCCCGGTGTTAGCGTGCTAACCACGGGGCCGTGCCGCCGGCCGGGAGCACGCATCGGAAGACGGGAGCACCCACCGGGGCTCGGCCGATCCGACGAGGAACAATTGCCGCCGGTCGATCGCCCGGCAATAGCGTCGACGCGCGCGGGCATTCGCTCGAATCGCACACACCTTTCCTCCAGTCGACAATTCACCGCCTCGACCTTGCCGTCGGGGACGTGTCCCGATATAGTTTCGGGGAGCGCTCCCAGTGCAGGCCGCCGCACCGGACGCGGAGAGCGGAATTTCCCGCAATCGCACTCCACGACCGGCTCGTCTTTGCCGCCGCCGTGCGTATCGAGCGAAACGAACGAGGTCCGGGCATGGCGCACACCCATCCTCATACCGTCGTCTTGCAACACCACAGCCGGATGTTTCGCGAAATGCTCGCGGCACTGCTGGACCGCGAGCCGGACATCGACGTGATAGGCACGACCGCCTGGGGTTCGGAACTGGTCCGGCTCTGCGACCTGCGCCGCCCGTCGGTCGCGGTGTTCGAGGCGGACGAGCCGCGGTGGAGCAACGAACGGCTGGTGTCCCTGCTGTTGCCGCCCGGCCGGTCGATGAGGACGATCGGCCTGCACCAGGCGCTCCCCGTGGCGCACATCATCCTCGCCTACGAGGCCGGGGTCGGCGCGCTGGTGCAGTACGCCAAGGGCCTGGAACTGTTGCTGGAAGCCATCCGCGCGCCGACGCTGCTCGTGGAGAGCGCGCGGGCCACGCACCGGAAGGCGTCGCTCACCGCACGGGAGTTGGAGGTCCTCTACCTGTTGTGCGCGGGCTGCGCGCCCAAGCAGATCGGGATCGAGCTGGGCATCAGCCCGAACACGGTCGACCGGCACAAGAGGGGCATCTACGCCAAGCTCGGCGTGCACAACGAGGCCCACGCGGCCGGTCACGCCCTCCGCCTCGGGTTGCTGACGCCGGCGACGGACGTGGAACGGGTCGGCGCGTCGGGCGACGGGACCAGGCTGCGGGTCCTGTTGAGACCGCAGGACGGGCCGATCGCCCGGCGTGCCCGCGAGGTGCTCGACGCGAGCCGGATCACGGTGCTGGAGGACGAGACCGCACCCGTCGAGATCCTGATCGACCCGGTGGACGGCCGGCGTGACAGCGGCCGCCACACGGTCGTGCTGACCAGCCGGGAACGCGGTCCGCACCACATGGAGCAGGCGGTGTCGCCCCGCACGACCGTGCTGCCGGTGTCCCGGGTGGACTCGTTGCTGGTGCCCGCCGTGCGGCTGGCCGCCGAGGGCTACCTGGCGGTGAAGTCGACGGACCTGTCGGGCGGTGGGCACGGCGACGGGCAGCGGTGGCGGCTCACGCTGACCCCTCGCGAGCACGAGATCCTCGACGCGATCGCCCAGGGCCTGTCCGCCAAGCAGATCGCCCGGCAGCTGGGCATCTCCGTGCGCACGGTGGAGAACCTCCAGGGGAACCTGTTCCGCAAGCTGCGCGTGCACCGCAAGGCCGCGGCCGTGGTCGTCGCCCACGACCTGGGCCTGCTGGAGGGGTGAGGCGCCGTGCCGAAGCTCCTGGTGGCGGTCCTGGCCGTCGCGGGCTGGCTCCTCCTCTCGGCGCCGCAAGCCCTGGCCCACGCCGAACTCGCCGGGTCCGCTCCGGCCAACGGCGAGCACCTCGCGTCCGCGCCGCGTGAGGTGGTGTTGAGGTTCACCGAGCCGGTCACCTTGACGCGGGACGGGATCGCCGTGCTCGGCCGAAGTGGACAACGCGTCGAGACCGCGCCGGCCGTCGCGGAGTCGACCCGGGTCCGCGTGCCGCTCCCGGACGGCCTGGCCGACGGCGTCTACTCGGTGACCTGGCGGGTCCTCTCCCCGGACTCGCACCCGGTGCACGGCGCGTTCGTGTTCAGCGTCGGCGCCGCACAGGCCGCGCCGCTCGCCGGCGAGGACACGCTCAGCGGTGCCGACGGCGCCGTCGCGGCGGTGTTCTGGCTGGTGCGGTGGATCGGGTTCGGCGCCATCGCGCTCCTGATCGGCGGCACGTTCTTCCTCACCACGTGCTGGCGCCCGGACCGACGGGCGGAGCGGGTGCTGCGGACCGCGTGGGTCACCGCCCTGGCGTCGACGACCGCCACCTTGCTCCTGCACGGCGTCAACGCCACCGGGGCACCGCTGACGTCGGTGTTCGACCTCCGGCTGCTCGCCGACACGATCACGTCCCGCTACGGCCTCCTGGTGTCGGCCAGGCTCGTGCTCCTCGCGATCGCGGGTGTGCTGCGGAAACGCGGGACCACCCGTGCCGCCGCGGTGGTCGCGGTGGCGTTGGTCGCGACGTGGAGCTCGACCGGGCACGCCGTGACGGGTGACTGGCCGGTGCTCGCCGTCGCGCTCGACATGGCACACCTGCTGGCGATGTCGGTGTGGCTGGGAGGCCTGGCACTGCTCTGCGCGTGCGTCCTGTGGCGGCGCGACCCGGGGGCCGGGGCGACCCGGGCGCTGCACCGGTTCTCCAGGGCGGCCCTCGTCCCGGTCGTCGTCCTGCTCGTCTCGGGAGGGTTGCTGGCCGTGCGCAACGCGGGGACGTCCGGCCTGCTGTCCGGCTCGTCGTACGCCTCGTTGGTCGTGTTCAAGGTCGGCGGCTTCGCCGTCCTGGCGTGGCTGGCCTGGCTGTCCGCGGTGGCGGTCCGCCAGGGCGCCACCGGGTCGGTCAAGCGGTCGGCCGGGGTGGAGGTCCTGGTCGCCGCCGCGGTTCTCGGCCTGACCGCCGCCCTGGTCGTGGCACCGCCGGCGGACCGCGTGCGGCCGACACCGGTCGCCGCCGTGACGGGGCCGTACCTCGACGCGCACGCGATCCCCGACGGAGACGTCCAGGTGTGGGTGTCGCCCGCGCGCGTCGGCGACAACCAGGTCGTCGTCAACGTGCGGGACCGGCACGGTGTCAACCGCGAGGTGCCCGAGGTGACCGCGCGACTCAGCCTCGCGGCCGGCGGCGTCGGCCCGCTGGTGGTGCCGCTGGCCGGCGCCGGACCCGGCCGGTACGTCGCCGACCGGGTGACCGTGCCGATGCCCGGGACGTGGCGGCTCGAAGTCCGGGTGCGCACGTCGGAGTTCGAGGTGTCCACCGTGGACGCCGAGGTCGCCGTCGCCTGAACGGTCATCGGGACGGCGTCGCCGCACATCCCCCACTTCCCCTCACCAGACCGGGACGATGACATGGACGACAGCACCTGGAACGGCTTCGTCGCCATCCTCGAAGCAAGGCACAGCAAGCGGTCCTTCGTGGCCGCGGAGGTGCCGGCACGGGTCCTGGAGCAGGTGCTCCGGGCCGCCGCGACGGCCGCACCGTCCTCCCGCAACGGACAGCCGTGGCGAGTGGAGGTGCTGCGCGGCGACCGCCGCGACGAACTCGCCCGCGCCTTGTGCGACCAGTTCGACCGCGGCGTGCCGACCAGGCCCGACTACGCCGCCCGGCCGGCGCGGACGACCCCCGAGGCCGACGCGAGGGCCCACGAGGCGGGCGCGGGCGTGCTGCGCGCCAAGGGCGTGGCACGCGACGACGAGCAAGCCCGCCGCCGGCACCTGCGGGACAACCTCGCCTTCTACGGCGCTCCGGTCGAGCTGATCCTCCACCTCCCGGCGGACGCCGTGCCCGGTCAGTTCCTGGAACTGGGGATGTTCGTGCAGGGCGTCGTGCTCGGCCTGGTCGCCTGCCGCCTCGGCAGCTGCCCGCAGGTCAGCGTCGCCGGGTACCCGGACACCGTTCGCGAGGTGCTCGGTCTGGGCGCCGATCGGCTCGTCGTGTGCGGGCTCGCGGTCGGCTACCCGGACGAGACGGCGCCGGTGAACGCGTTCCACCCCCGCCGGGCGGAGCTCTCGGAATACGTGCGGTGGCACGGTGCGGCACCAGGCTGATCGGTGACGCGAGGGGTCCCGTCCTACCCGCGGTTCTTTCTACTCAAGGGTTTACCACTGCTTGAGTGAAACAGGCGGGCGGTGCCGCCCTCGCCGATCCGATATGCTTTGTCGACGCCGCTCTGCGACCTGTTCGCCATTCCATCGCGGAGGATTCAGATGACGGTGATCCGAAGTGTTTGCGCCGAGGACGAGATCCCCGATGCGACGGTGCCGCCCCGGGCGTCGGACGGTGTCGTCACGTTGTCGACCGAGCGCCTGCTCGGCACCTGGTTCGCCACCGACCACCACGCGAGAGGCGCCGTGGAGTTGCGGCTCAGCGAAGTCGGCGACGCGCTGTCGGTGCGGGTCTTCGGCGCTGCCGCGGCCGAACCGGTCGACTGGGGCCGGGTGCGCGCCACGCCGTACGCCGCCGGTGTCACCGCCGACACGGCCATCGCGTTCACCGCCGTGTTCGAGTTCGGTTTCCGGACCGCGTCGCTCGCCGCCTACGTCAAACAGGGCATCCTGGTGCTCGACACGTTCGCCAGGTTCACCGACGGCAGCAGCCGGGCCGACTACTTCAGCCGCGAGTTCTTCCACCGGTGAGGCGGCCCGCGATGATGGACTCGTTGATTGATGCCGGACCATTGCTCGGCACCTGGCTCAACTACCACGAAGCGACCACGGGAATACTGCGGATCGCCATTTCCGACCGTCGCGGCGTGCGCCGGATCGAGGCCACCGGCGCCTGGCGACCCGATCCGATCGAGTGGGGCGGGACGACCTGCGCCGTCTTCACCGACAGCGCGACCGGGCACCTCGCCACCGCGTTGTCCGCCCACTACCGCTTCCCGTCGTCGGACGTGGCGCTGCTCGGGTACCTCAACAAACGGCTGCTGGTCGTGGACGCCTACACCAGGTTCACCGACGGGAGCGGCCGGGCGGACTACTTCCGGCGCGACCACTTCTACCTCGAACGAGCGGGATGACACCCGCGCCGCACCGACCCCGGCGCGGTGTCGGGCGGCGGGAGTCGACGCACGGCGGGAGAGGCCATGCGAATGCTGTTCACGGCCCCGCGGGCGCACCTGTTCCCGATCGTGCCGCTCGCCCGGGCCTGCCGGTCGGCCGGGCACGACGTCCGCCTCGCGGGCGCGCCGGGAGCGGCCGACGACATGGTCCGAACCGGCTTGCCGACCGTCGTCGTCGGTCGTGCGGCCGTGCGGCCGGAGCGGAGCGCGTTCCTCGCGACGATCTGCCGCCAGGACCCCTGGCCCGCCGGCTGGCCGGTCGACCGCCACCTGCTCGACGACCGCCGGCGCGCGCACCTGGCCGAACTCGGCGACGCGCTGGTCCGCGCCGCCGACGCGGTGGCGGACGACCTGGTGGCGTTCGGCCGGTCCTGGCGGCCGGACGTCGTCGTGCACGACGCGGTCGGCTACGCGGGCGCGGTGGCCGCCGCGGTGCTCGGCGTCCCGGCGGTCCGCCACCTGTTCGGCCCGACCTCGGTGGCACGTCCGGAGTGGTGCGGTGACCGGCCGTTGCCCTCGTACGTGCGGATGTTCGAGCGGTTCGGCGTGGACGCGACCACCGGCTCCGCGCTGACGGTCGACCCGACGCCGCCCGCCCTGCGCCCCGCGCCCGCCGACGACCCCTGGCTGCCGGTCCGGTACGTGCCCCACGACGGTTCCGGCGAGGCGCCGTCGTGGCCGGACGAACCCCTGCCGCGACCCAGGATCTGCATCACGTGGGGTCGCACGATGGCCCGCGCGCTCGGTGGCGCCGCGGCCGGGCCGTACCGCCAGGTGATCGAGGCGATCGGCACCCTGGACGTGGACATCGTCCTGGTGGCCTGCGCGGAGCAGCTCGCCATGCTGGGCGAGCTGCCGGACGCGGTGCGGGTGGCGCGGTCCGCGTCGCTGCACCTGGTGCTGCCCCGGTGTGACGTGATCGTGCAGCAGGGCGGCGACCGGACCACGCTCAGCGCCGCCTGGTCCGGCGCGCCCCAACTGGTCGTGAGCCGCAGGCCCGACGCGGAGTTCGCCGCGAGCAGGCTCGCCGCCACCGGCGCCGGGATCCACCTGCGGTACCAAGAGCTGCGCGCCAACCACAACGGTTGTGACCTGGTGCGCGCGGCGGTGGACGAGCTCCTCGCCGACGGCTCCTACCGCGAGGCGGCCGAGCGGTTGCGCGAGGAGGTCGCCGAGCAACCACCGCCCGCCGCGATCGTGCCGGCGCTGACGTCGCTCTGACGACGCGGTCGAGCGAGGACCCCGGGCACCGGCCCGGGGTCCTCGCCGTCGCGCGACTGTTCAAGTGGTCGGCGGCTCACCTCCTCCGCGTCGGAACGCGCGGAGGGAGACGACCACGGCGCCGAGCGCCGTGACCATCGCGGCCAGGGCGAGGGCCACCGCCGTCCACCACGCCGGTGCCGGCGCGGTGGCCTGGTGCGTCGTCACCGGGCCGCCCTGCGACGGGTTCGCCACGCCGCCGTGGTCGTGCCCGGCCGCGGGTCGGGCGGAGACGGTCAGCACGGCGGCCGGGTGCTCCGGCTCCGGGCCGCCCGCGACGGGTTCGTCGATCCACCGCCGCACCTGGCCGTCGTCGTAGGTCTGCACGACCTTGAACACCAGCCGGTCGGTCTCGGGCAACGGCCCGGTCGCGATCCGGAACACCTGGTACTCGCCCGGTCCGACCGCCGCGTCCGGGTTCGCCGCGCTCCACTCGACCTGGTCGACCACTTCGGACACCTGGTCGCCGTGGCCCGCGGACACCGGGGCGGGCAGCGTCGTCCTGGTGACCCGGTAGGTCCACCCGGCGGTGGGGAGGACGGCCACCCCGGCGATCGGTGTCCCGAGCGGGAGCGCCACCCGCACCGAGACCGTGGCGGCGGTGTCGCTCTCCGTCGGCACCCGGAACGCGATCTCCGCGGCACCGCCCCGCACCGCCTCGTCCGCGTGGACGCTCACGTGCGCGGCGGCGAGCGAGCCGCCGCCCACGACGAGTGCTCCGGCGGCGGTCAGGACGACGCCGGACCGGACGAGGAACCGGGACATGCGCACTCCTCCTTCCCAGTGGCTAGACAGCGGGGAGCCCCGGTGCCGAGGCGACCAGCGCGACCGGCCCGGGCGCTCCGGCCGGGAGCACCCGGAAGATGCCCCACATCCCGGCTTGGGCGAACGGCTGGCGCATGTCGCCGTAGAGGTAGTCGCCGGTCGAGCGCGTGGTTCCGCCCGCGCCGCCGACCACCTCGATCTCCGCCGTGGCACCCGCGGTGAACGACCGGGACGGCAACAGCTGCGACCGCTGGTCGGTGCCCCCGTTCCACATGCCGGGTTCCTGCGGGAAGACGTGCCCGCCGACGCCGAACACGTGGAACTGGTCGGAGGCCCCGATGCCCAGCCGCAGCACGACCGGGTCACCGGCGAACGCCCGCAACACCGGCGTCGCCGGATCACCGAACCGCGTCGAGCTGAACGCGTGCTCCCAAGCCGGATCCGGGTTCGGCGGCGATGTGGTCAACCCGACGCGCGTCGTGATCGGCGCGCTGGAGTAGTTGACGTGGTTGAACACCGGCGCGTTCGCCACCGGCCGGTTGAACAGCGGGAACTGGCTGTTCACGCCCGCGCCGGCGACCACGTCCTGGTACTCGGTGATGCTCTTGGAGAAGTGCTGGTCGTTCGAGCCCAAGCTGAGCGCGAACTCGCGGAAGTTCCCGCCCGGCGCCCGGATGACGGCCTGTGTGCTGGTCCTGGTCGCACCGAGTTGCGCGCCGCCGGCGCTGTCGAACCACGTCGACCCGGTCGGCTCGACGATCACCTGGCCATAGGCGCCGTGCCGCATCGAGGCCGGGCTGCCGAGGTTCTGGAAGATCGACGTGCCGAGCAGCCTGTCGGCCGCGAACCGGTAGGTGAACGCCTGCCCGGCCGCCGCGGTCGTGTCGGGGTTGAGCCCGACCGCGCTGCCCGCCGAGGTCTGCGGGTTGGTCACCAGCTTCCCGAGGTCGAACCCGGCTCTGGTGCCGCCGTACCGGGTGCCGGCCGCCACCTGGTTGCGCAGCGTCACCTCCAGGCAGTCACCCTGGTTCACCCGCAGCACCAGCGGTTCCGGCCGTTTCGTGCCTGCTCTGATGGCCGCCGCGTCGGCGGTCAACGAGTAGATGACGCCGTCGGTGTCGGCCTGCGGGGCGGTGGGCAGCACCTGGTTGAAGACCGACACGTCGTAGGCGCGCACCGGGGCGGTCGCCGCGCACGGGTCGGCCGTCGAGGAGACCACGGCGGCCGATGGCGCCGGCGGGTTCGGACCCGGCGTCGCCTGGGTGTTCCCGGTCGCCTGGGTCAGGATCGGGAACCCCGTGCCGCTGGGCGGTGCGGTCCGGTCGGGCAGCGGCCGCAGGTCCGACCTCAGCCGGTCGTGCACCCGGAAGATGCCCCATCCGCCGGACTCGAAGGCGAAGTTGCGGGTGCTGTAGTACAGGTAGTCGCCCGCCATCCGCTGCGGACCACCCGCGCCCCCGTCGAGCACGTAGTCGAAGCGCTCCGAGATACCGGTCGTCGCCGCGTCGACCACCTCGCCGTCGCCGTTGAACCGCTCCCGGGCGAACCGGTGACCCTGCACCCGCAGTGCTTCGACCCGATCGGCGACCCCGATCGTGCGGATCACCACCGGATCACCGGCGTAGGCCCGGAACAGGGGTGTCGTCGGATCACCGTACTTGACCGAGGAGAACACGTACGGGTCCACCGCGGTCACCGTCGCGGCCACGGTGTTGGCGGCCGTCGGGTCGTCGACCCGGCTCGTCGCGTTGCGGCAGAGCAGCCCGCCGTTGAACTCCTGTCTCTGCTGGGTGTCCGGGCCCGGTGGTGTTCGTTCCCCGATGGGCGCCGCTCTCAGGTTGATCGAGCTCTCCTCGCACTCCTGACCCGCGTTGCGGTCGATCCGACCGACCGCGGCCGGGTCGGCGGTCAGCTCGGCTCTACCGCGCCGGCCGTTGTGGAGGAAGACCGTGAACTCGCGGAACGACCCGCGCACCCCGCCACCGACGAGGTTGGTGTTGCGGATGTCCACGATCGTGCCGCTGCGGACCTCGGCACCGGTCCGCGGGTCGTGGTAGGTCGAGCCGCGCGGCTCGATGATGTGCGCGCCGAACAGGCCGTGGGACCAGGACTCCAGCCCGTTCACGTGGTCGTGCCAGAACACCGTGCCGCTGTCCACGTCGGAGTACCAGCGGTACTGGACGAACTCGACCGACACCGGCTCACCGACCGCGTGCGCCGAGGAGAGCGGGCGGTCGAACGTCAGCGTGGTGCCGGCGATCCCGGTGATCCGCCGGATCTCGATGTTCGCCTTGCCGCTGCCGACGGCGATGGAGACGCCGGTGCGCAGTTCGGCCACGTCGGACACGGTGACCTGGGTGGCATTGGCCGCCGTCGCCGCGGTGACCGTGCGGGCCTCCAGCGCGTTGGGGTACACGGACTGCTCGAAGGACAGGCCCGTGATCACGCCGTCGGAGCTCTGCGGGTCGAACTGCACGAAGTGCGTGTGCATGTTGACCTTCGGCTGCTGCTCCGGGTTCATCTCGTTGGTCAGCGTGATCGCCACGCAGTCGCCGACGTTCGACCGGATCGCCAGCGGGTCGGGCGCCTTCACCCCGTTCCTGGCGTCGGCGAGCACCTTGTCCTTGTCCTCGTTGAGCACGAAGACCGTCCCGGCCGGGTCCCGCTCCCGCAGGGTTTCCTGGATCGGCACGCTGATCCCGGTGACGTTGTAGGTCCGCACCGGCGCGTTCGCCGGGCAGATGCCGTCCGGTCTGGTCGACGAGCCGGTCTCGCCCAGCCACGCGGCGCCGCTGTGGCCGTTGCCCGCGAACGGGGGCCGCATGCCGAGGTGCGGTCTGAGCAACGGCCAGGCGGGCCGGCCGTTGCCGGGGTTGAACAGGATCGGGTTGCGCTGTCCGGGTGTCGGCGACCGGTAGTTCGCCCAGACCTCGGTCGTCTCCGGTTCACCCTGGTACAGCGGTGCGGTCGCGGTGCCGGCCCGTTGCCAGTCCCACACCGTGGCGTCCTCGTTGTCCAGCCGCACGCCAGGCGGCGGCAGTTGGCGCTCGACCAGGTCGGAGAGCAGCACCTGGGTGCCGGTCGGGGTGCCCGACCCGATCACCGTCCGGCCCTCGACGGTCCTGCCGATCAACCCTTGGGAGGTCACCGCCGTCGGCGGGGCGGTCCGACCGGGTACCACGGCCAGGTCGGGCTGCCGGGTGTCGAACACCCGCCAGAACGACCACATCCCCGCGATGTAGTGGTGGGCGATGTGGCAGTGCCACAGGAAGTCGCCCGCCGCCTGCTGGCACCCGCCGGCGCCGCACTCGATCCTGGCGTCGTAGCTCTCGGCCGGGCCGAGGGTCTGCGAGTCCAGCATGACCGAGGAGGCGTTGTTCGGCGGGTTCTTCTGCAACCCGCCCGCGAAGTTGTTCGCCACCGCGTTGGGGTTCATCGGCCAGCGGTCGCCGCCGCCGTGCAGGTGGTGCACGTGCAGCGTCTCGGCGCCGGCGTGCGCCAGTCGCATCTTGGTCGGCTCGCCGAGGTACGAGCGCGGCATCGGGGTCGCCGGATCACCGTTGGCGTACGAGCCGTAGGTCAGCGACTCGGCCGCGTCCAGCGTGCCGTCGGTCTGCAAACCCCGCCGCGCCTGCGTTTCCAGCCGCCGGTAGAACGACTCGCTGCGGTAGTTCAGCGCCCGCGCGCCCGGCCGGTAGGACAGGGTGCCGTACCCGCAGTTGGCGATCCCGCCCTCGTCCCGCATGGCGAACGGGTCGCCGACACCGAGCCCGTCCGTCGCGGGCAGGCAGCTGATCGGCGTGCCGGTCTCCCGCGGCGGTCGGCGCAGGTTGAACATCTCGTCGCCGATCTCGTGGTACAGCAGGGTGAACTCGCGGAACGCCGTGCCGCTGCCCGGCCTGATGATGGCGGCGAAGCTGTTGAACGTCCGGTCGTCCGTGCGGTCCGCGCCGGTGTCCGGGTCGAGCCAGGTCGACCCGGCGGGCTCGGCCACCACCGCGCCGAACAGGCCGTGCAGGGTCAACTGGGTGGAGTCGCCACCGCTGCGGAACACCCTGACCCCCTCACCCATGAGCGGGTCGAGGAAGTAGCGGTAGGTGTAGGTGCCGCCGGGCGGCACCATCACGTTGGTCGGGTTGTTGCCGACCGCCTGCCCACCGGCGCCCTGCGCGGCGTCGAAGGCGACGCCGGCCAGGTCGATGGAGACTGACGGCACCCCACCGGCCTGGGTGATCACCGGGACGCCGGTGAACCCGGGACCGCCGCGCGGTGCGGCGGTCAGCCGGTTGGTGAGGTTGATCTGGAGGCACTCGCCCAGCCGGGCGCGCAGGATCAGCGGCTGGATCGGGTCCTGCCCGAGGCCGGCGGACACCTTCGCGCCACCGCCGTCGGAGCCGGGCGCGGCGTTGGCCTTGAGCGCCGCCTCCTGCGCCCGCACCTCGGTCAGCTTCTCGGCCTGCACGAACATGAACCCGAACGGGTCGTGGTCGCCGAACCGGTTGATGGTGATGTCGACGTTGATGGCCAGCACGTTGTAGGTCCGGGTCGGCACACCGCTGCCGCAGCCACCGACGTGCGCGGACGTCCCGGCTTCCCCTTGCGCGCTCGCGGCCGGCGCGGTGACCGCCGCCGGCACCAGGAACATCCCGGCGACCAGCACGGCGATCGAGGCGACCGCCGTGGCGAGGTGGGCCGGGCTCCGGCGACCGGTTCGCCGCGGCACGGCGGCCCGGTTGGCCCAGGCGACGATCGCCGGCACCACCAGGCCGGCGACGAGGACCACCGGCTGGGCCGCGACGGCGGCGAGCAGGCCGTGACCGAGGAGACCGGCCAGGTCCGGGCCGGCCGACTGGTGCGCGGCGTGCACGCCCCCACCGGTCACGCCCACCACTTGGTGCAGCCCCGGCAGCACGGCGGCCGGTGGCGCGTACAGCGGCACGAAGTACAGCGACAGCAACGCCGCCGTGCCCGCGCCCGCGGTGCGCCGGGATGCGGTCATGCCCAGCAGTGACGCGGTCCGCGCGGCGAGCCACACGGCGGCGCCGACCACCGGGATGGTGAACAGGACGTCCAGGAGGACGCCGAGCAGGTGGCCGGTCTGCGGGCCGTCGCCGGACAGCACCGCTCCGGAGTGGCGCGACAGGGTGACCGCCACCGCGACGATCGCCGTCAGGACGACGCCGCCCTCCTGGCCCGTCGGGGAGAACGGCGGCGCGTTCAGCGCGGCATCGCGTCTCGACGACGCACGGCGGCCGGGTCTGCGGCCACCCGAGGGTGGCTCGGCACCCGTGGGGGTGTGGTGACCGAACACTGACATCAAGTTCCCCTTCCGTTCCGAGGTCCGGTGGGGGCGGATCCCGCCGTGGGCAAACTCGTGTGCGCACACCCGTGCGGTCAGGGGGTGTGCGGGTGGCTCGGACCGTCGCTCACGCCGTCCATCGGGACGGCGAGCCGGTTGGCCGCACCCCCGTGCGTCCACTCGACCCAGACCGGGGAGTCCACCACCTCGGCGGGCGGGAGGTCGAAGAACAGCACCCCCTGGACGGCGTTGCCCGGGGCGAGCCGGGGCAGTTCGCCGAACGTGTCGGAGTGCGGCGCCCACCGCCCGCCCGACCGGCCCGCGTGCAGCGCGAACTCCTCGCCCGGGCGCATCGGGCGCGTCCCGTCGCCGGTGTTGACCACCGTGACCGAGACGGCGAGGCGCTGGTCGCCGTGCGCCGGCATGCCGGGCATCATCGCCGGCGGCATCTGGTAGCCCGGCGCGTCCCCCGACATGTCGTGGTCCATGCCGGCCCACTTCGCGGCGGTGATCCGCGCGGTCAGGCCGTCGACCACGACCTGGGCGGCCGCGGCGGAGGAGGCGTCCGGCGCCGCGAGCCGGACCACGCCGACCGTCGCGACGGCCGATGCCGCCAGCAGCACGATCGCCATTCGCAGGCGCGGCAGGGACATGCGGACCACCTCATTATCCGGCAACGGGGGATCACCTCGCGCTCAAGGCCTCGAAGTGCCGGCCACGAGAACGGCGGGTAACGTGGGAGTCGGGGCGTGATACCGGTGCCAACGGGAGAGCGGGAGTTCTTCGAGATTAGGTGACCGGCGGGCCGGGCGGGAATGAGGGGAATCACCTAGGGACCGCCGGCGCCGATGAATTCCACCTGAGTAATGGGCGCGATCGGAATGGCACGCATGAAACTCGGTGTCGCTCGTGGGCTGCCGCGCGACCTCTACGTCGCCGCAGGCGCCAGGGCGGCGGCCATCCTCGGCAACGCGGTCGCGGTCACCGTGCTGATGCTCGACCTCCACGACCGGGGCGCCGGTGCGTGGTCGGTGGCCGGCCTGCTCGCCGCGGGCGCGCTGCCGACCGTGCTGCTCGCGCCGCTCGTCGGGTCGGTGGTGGACCGCTTCGACAGTCGGGCGTTGATCGTGGCGAGCAGCCTGTGGCAGTCGGCCGCCTGCGTGGTGCTGGCGTTCGTGGGCCACCCGCAGGTGGTGCTCCTGCTGGTGGTGCTGAGCGCGTGCGGCACGGCGGTGATCAACCCGCTGTACCTCGCGTTGACCAGCGCCATGGTGCCCGCCGGGCGCCTGGCCGCGGCGAACAGCGTGCAGCAGGGCGCGGTCACCGTCGCGATGATGGCCGGGCCCGCGGTCGGCGGCCTGCTCACCGGCGTCACCGGCGGCGTGCGGGTTCCCCTGCTGATCGACGGGGTGATCTTCGGTGTCGTCGCCGGGGTGAGCCTGCTGATCGGCACCCGGCGCCGGCCTGCGCCGGAAGGGCCGGAGCCCAACGCCCGTGCGGGGATCACCATGCTGTTCACCGACCCCGCGCTCGCCGCCGTGGTGACGTTGGCGGCTGTGCTCCCCGTCGTCGTCCACGTCATCTACGTGGCACAGGTGTTCCTGGTCCGGGACGCGTTGGGCGCGAGTGCGCCGGTGTTCGGCCTGCTCCAGGCGACGCACATGACGGGCTTGCTGATCGGTGCCGTGTGGGCCGGTCGACTGGACACCGAGCGCCGCATCCTGCTCGCCGCGCCGCTCGCGGCGGCGGTGATGTCCACCGCGATCGCGCTGATCGGGCTGGTCCCCTCCCTGCCCGCGGTGTTCGCGCTGTACGTGGTGGCGGGGGTCAGCATGAGCATGGTGTCCGTGTCGATGGGAACGATGCTGCTGCTGCGCATCCCGGAACCCGTGGTCGGTCGGGTGATGGCCGGGTTCACCGCGATCCACCGGACCGCCGGGCTGATCGCGTACGGCCTCGGCGGGCTCGCGGTCGGGCTGGTGCGGCCCGAGGCGGTGTACCTGTTCGCCGGCACCGCCGCCCTCGTCATCGTGCTCGTGCTCACGCCCGGGTTCCGCCGTGCGCGGGCGCTGGACCAACCGGTCGGACACGTGGAAATCGAATGCGCCATGAAATCGGAACCCGCGCCATCCCCTGTTTTTCCTAGGCGACCGCATTACCCCTAGGTGAGTGTAGTCGCGGAGTCGGATGGGTAAGCCTGCATTATTCGCGTGTGCGTGACTGGGTGAGCACGTGCCGCGCGTTGCCGTTCGGGTCATCCCTTCTAGAGTGCTCAGGAGCGATCAATTGACGCGCGCACGTCACGCCGGCTTCGGCATGCTCGGACTCGGTATCGGATATTTCATCTGGTACACCCCCTACAGCGGACTGGCCAAGGCCATGTCGGGCGGTCTGCTACCCCTGACGAACGGACCCGTCGGAGGACTGGTCCTGCTGCCCGCCGCCGCGCTGGGCACCCTGGTGGCGATGCCGCTGACGCTCGCCGTGCTGCGGTGGTGGCACTACGCGCGACGCCGCCGGGTCGGGCGGCTGAACGTGCCGTTCCCCGGCCGTGAGACCGCCATGTCGGCGTTCTGGATGGCGTTGATCGTCGGCAGCACGACGCTCAACTTCACGTTCACCGGGGCGTCGATCCTGCTGGTGCTGGTGCTCATGCGGATCGGCACGCTGCTCATCTCGCCATCGGTCGACCTGCTGCGCCACCGGCGGATCCACTGGTACTCGACCGTCGCGGTGGTGCTGTGCGCGGTGTCGGCGGTGGTCGCGCTCACCGACGTGGACAACTACGTGCCGACCATCGGCGCGGTGGCGAGCCTGCTCGTCTACCTGGTCGCCTACAGCGGCCGGTTCCTCATCATGAGCGGGCACGCCAAGCGCGGTGACCTCGCCACCGACCGGCGCTACTTCGTCGAGGAGCACATGACCACGCCGGTGCTGCTGGTCGCGATGCTCGGGGTCGCGGCGCTGGTCGCGCCGGGACCGGTCCGGGAGGGCTTCACCACGTTCCTGGCCACCCCTGCGGCACTGCCCGCGTTCCTGATCGGGGTGTGCTACGAGGGCCTGTTCGTCTTCACCACGCTCATCTTCCTCGACCGGCGCGAGTACTCCTTCTGCATGCCGGTGCACGTGTGCGCCAGCCTGCTCGCCGGTGTGGTCGCGTCGTTCGGCCTGGGCGTGCTGTTCGGGGCCTCGGCGCCGAGCGGCGCCCAGCTGGTCGCGGCCGCGATCGTGATCCTGGCGGCGGTGATGCTGAGCTACCCGAGCCTCCGGGCGCGGGTGACCCGGCCCGCCGGCCCACGTCGGCGGTCGCACCGGCGGCTGGTGCTGTTCGTCTGCGGCGGCAACGCCATCCGCTCCCCCATGGCGGCGGCCATCGCCGAACGGGAGCTCGCCGCGCTCGGCCACGACGGCGACTGGTTGGTGGCCAGCGCGGGGGTGGCGGTGGCGCAACCCGGCGCGGGAATCGCGCCGATGGCGGCCAAGGCCTTGCGCGAGCTGGACGTCCCGGTGCCGCGGCACGAGTCCCGTGCGGCGACCGCGGCGTTGTGCCTCGAATGCGACGTGGTGTTCTGCATGACCGCGGCGCACCGGGAGGCGATCGTCGCGCTGGCCCCGGAACTGGGCGGGCGGGTCCACCGCCTCGACGAGGACGGTGATGTCGCCGAACCGGCCGACCACGGGTACCGGTCCTACGCCGAGTGCGCGCGACGGCTCCGGTTCCTGGTGCACCGGCGGGTCGAGGAGATCGGCCGTGAGCGCGCTCGTCCCGGCAACCCGCCGCGGGTCCACACCGGACAAGGCGGTCCGTCATGACGAGGTACTTGTCGAGCACGCCGTCGAGGTCGGCCGGGACGGCGCACCGGACCTGCGCGGTCGTGGCGACGTTGACCACGCCCGTGGGGACCGGACGCGCCCGGCTGCGCGCGTTGCGGGGAGTCGCGAGTGGGCTGGAGGTTCGCGCCGACCTCGCCGGCGATCCCGATCCCGCCGTGCTCCGCGGTCTCTTCGACGGCGAGCTGATCTACAGCCTGCGCAGCGCGCGGCTCGGCGGGGCGTTCACCGGGAGCACCGCCGAGCGGCACCGCCGCCTCCTCGCCGCGGCCCGGTCCTACGACGTGGTCGAGCTGGAGTTCGACCACGACCTCGCGCCGGAGCTGCTGGCCGCCGTGCTCCCCCACCGCCGGCGCGTCGGCTGGTACGGCGGGGGGCGTGACGCCGCCGGGTTGCGCGCGGTCTTCGACCGCATGGCCCGCACGCCCGCACGCCTGTACCTGTTGGCGCCCGAGGCGGACACGGTCGGGCAGGCGATGGCGCCGTTGCGGTTGCTCGCCCGGCTCGACCGGTCCGACGTCACCGCCTTCGCCACCGGTGACCTCGGCACGTGCGGCCGGGTGCTCGCGCCGTGGTTCGGCGCCCCGGTCGTCTTCGCCGCGCTCGACCGGGACGGCGTCCCGGGGCTGCCTTCGGTGGAGCAACTGCTCGCCGACTACCCCTTCCCCGTCCTGCCGCCCCTCGACCACGTGTTCGGCATCGTCGGTCGGCGCACGACGAGATCGCTCTCGCCGCGCCTGCACAACGCCGCGTACCGGGCACTCGGCCTGCGCGCGCTGTACCTGCCGCTGCCCGCCGACGGGTTCTCCGGCTCGTGGCGGGACATCTGCGCCGCGTTCGACCAGCTCGGTCTCACGTTCGGCGGGGCCACGGTGGTCGCACCGTTCAAGGAGGAGGCGTTGCGGCTGGCCGACTCCGCGAGCACGGAGGCGCGCCGCACCGGCGCGGCCAACCTGCTGGTCCGCGCCGAGGACGGCTGGCGGGCGCACACGACCGACCCGGTCGGCGTCGTCGGCGCCCTGCGCCGCGCGGGGGTGGAGCCGGTCGGTCGCGAGGCCGCCGTGATCGGTTGTGGCGGAGCGGGGCGCGGTGCGGCCGCGGGGTTGTTGTGGGCGGGCGCCAGACCGGTCGTGGTCAACCGGGGCCCGGAGCGCGGTCGTTACGCCGCGGACCTGCTCGGCATCGACTACCTGCCCCTCGACCGGTTCGCCCCGGAGGACTACTCGATCATCGTGCACGCCACGCCCATGCGGGACGAGCCACCGTTCGCGGTCGACCGGATCGCCCGCGACGCCGCGGTCGTCGACCTGCCCTACGGCCCGGAGCAGACCCGACTGGCCGCCGGGGTGCACGCGCGCCACCAGGTCGTCGTCGACGGTTGGCAGGTGCTCGAAGTCGAGGTCGACCGGCAGTTCCGCCTGTTGACCGGCAGATCCAGGCCCAGGCCGTCGGCACCTGTCGACGGCGCCGGCGCCCCGGTCGCACCACCTCGAAGGGAGTTCGCCACATGACCGTCCACAGTGATCGGCACGCCGGGCGCGCCGACCTCCTCCCGGAGTTCTCCGCGCTGGCCGAGACCTTCGCCCAACGGGCCGACGGCTACGACCGCACGGCGAGCTTCCCGGCGGAGGACTTCGACGACCTGTTCGCCGCCGGCCTGAACGCGCCGACCGTGCCGCGGTCCCACGGCGGGCTGGGGCTCGGGCCGATGCACGGCGCCACGCACGCGCTGTGGTCGATCACCAAGCGGTTGGCCGCGGCGGACCTCTCGCTCGCCCGGTGCTGGGAGGGGCACGCGAACGCGCTGCTGCTCATCGACGCGCTGGGTTCCGAGTCGCAGAAGTCCCGGTGGTTCGACGGCGTGGTGCGCCACGGCGAGAAGTGGGTGGCGTGGAGCGGGGAGCCCCGTGCGCCGAAGCCCGGCGAGGTGGGCGGCTTCGGCACGACCGTCCGGCGGGAGGGCGACGGCTGGGTCGTGGACGGCACCAAGCTGTTCGCGACCAGCGCCACCGGTGCCGACTGGGCGATCCTGCTGGTCGACACGGCCGGCCCCGGCGGCGCCCGGAACAGCACCTCCGGCTCCGGTGTGCTGATGCTCGCCTGCGCGCTGGCCGACCCCTCCGTGTCCGTCGACGGGTCGTGGTGGGATCCGATCGGCATGCGGGCGACGGTCAGCCACCTGGTCCGCTTCGACCACACCTACATCCCGGACTCGCAGCGCATCGGCGAGGCCGGGGACTACCTGCGCCACAACTGGCAGACGGCGTTCATCCCGCACTACGCGGCGAGCTTCCTCGGCGCGGCGGAGGCGGCCTACCGGTACACCCTCGAATACGTCGCTCGTCAGCACAAGAGCACCGATGCCTACGTGCAACAACGAGTGGGCGCGATGGCCGTCGCGGTGGAAACCGGTCAGCTGTGGTTGAAGCACGTCGCGGACCTGTGGGACGCCGGGCGCACCGAGCAGGCGCGCATGGCCGGTTCACGGGCACGCCACCTGGCGGAGCACCTCGCCCTGGACACCCTGGACCACTGCGTGCGCGCCTGCGGCGCCCGCTGCCTGGTCAAGCCGAGCCCGATCGAGCGCATCCAGCGCGACCTGGTGTTCTACGTGCGGCACGACAACGACGACCACATCCTCGCCACCATCGGCCGGGCCGCGCTCGGCGAGCCCCACGACGCCTCGTTCTACAAGCCGTAGGCCGGGCCCGGCCGTCGACCGCGGCGGGGATCACCTGAGGGGCTCGGGAATCCCTAGGCAGTTCTCGCCATGTCCGGTGGCCGGGGCGGGATGACATGTTGTAGCGACTTCTTCGGGTGACGGCAAGATCGAGGAGGTGCCACGACGTCCACGGCGGGTGACCAGGCCGTGTCGAGCAGGGGACTCTCCCAGACCGGGGCCGGACGCGCGCGCAGCCGCGGGCGGAACTGGTGTGGCTCACCCAAGGGTCCCGGTTCGACCGGTCGGTGGTTCGGTGGTTCGTCCTGCCGTGCACGGCGGGCGGGGAGGAAACCGTGGTCCGCGCGCCTGCATCGGCAGGCGTGCCCCTCCCCGCTCGCAGCCCTACCGGGACGCGTGGTGGCACGATCGCGGTCGGTGATCAGTCGTCCAGCAGGCCGAGCTCGTGCGCGGCGACCAACGCCGCCGCCCTGCTGTGCACCCGCAGTTTCCGGAACAGGTTGCCCTGGAGGTTCTCCACCGTGCGCGTGGAGATGCCGAGCAGCCGCGCGATCTGCTTGGTCGCGTGGCCGCGGCTGATGGAGGTCAGGATCTCCTTCTCCCTCGGGGTGAGTGCGAACTCCCACCGCCGCCAGGCCTTGGTCGGGTCCGCGCGCGCCGGGTCGGACAGGGCGCGCACGAGGGCCGAGTCCGCGACCACGCAACCCTGACCCGCGGCCCGGACGGCGGGCACCAGCAGTTCGTCGACTCGGGACGCGGGCACGGTCGTGGTACCACCGGCCAGCGCCCGGGCGACCTGGGCGCGCGCGATCTCACGGCCGGTGACGACGACGTGCCCGGCACCCTGCCCGCCCTCGGACGGCGGCCACTGCTCCGGATCCACCAGGACGGTGACGAGCGCAGCGCCGTCGCGATGGCCGTCGACGCCCTGCTCCAGCACGGGGATGTGGTGCTCCCCGAGGATTTCGCGCACGCGGTCGGTGAGGTGACCGGCGGGTGCGGCGAGCACGACGCCGACGTCGCGCCCTCGTTCCGCCCGCTGCCGGTCCGGCCGCGGGACCGCGGGCGGCGGCAGGCCGAGGCGGACCGCGCTGGCGGCGGCGTGCGCTTGGTTGTGCACGTCGAGCTTGGCGAAGATCCGCTTCTTGTGGTGCGCCACCGTGTGCGGGCTGATGCCGAGTTCGATCGCCACCCGTTCCGGTGGAAAACCGGCGCTGATCAGGTAGAGCACCTGCGACTCCCGTTGCGTGAGCGCCTGCCCGTCGGCACCGGCCTCGCGCGCGACCTCCACCGGCAGCGACGGCGTCCTGACCGCGTCGAGCAACGCGTCGAGGCCGCTCTCGTAGGACACCACCGCGCTGACACCGGCCTCGTAGGCGCGGATGACGTACGCCGCCGGCAGCGCGTCGTGCACGCCGACCATGCGGATCCGGGGACCGGATCGCCCCAACAACGCGACCAACCGCTCGTTGCTCCACCGCGGTGCGTCGACCTCGAACACGGCGACCGCCGGCCTTCGCAGTGCGCAGAGCCGGATCAGCTCCGGCCCCGACGGCGTCGTGCCCGCGAGGGTGATGCCCGGCTCACGCGTCAAGTGCCCGGCAAGCACCTCGCGAATCAGCCGCTTCTCGTGTTGGAGGACAACGCTCAATGACGGGCCGTCAGCCGTGTCCACGCCGATTATGGTTGCACAGCAACGGCTCGCGGAGATAGTTCGACCACGTCGTGCCGTGCGTTCCCTAGGGGTTCTTGCCGCCGGGAAAGGATTCCCGGCCCGGGCGGTCGGCACTTCCGGCGAGGGTGCAGCGGCCGTCGGGGAAGGTCCGTCACACGTGGACGTCGAGGTCGGCGAGCAGTTGTCGCACGCGTTCGACATCGGCGCTGCGGCCCTGCTGCCCGTACAGCTCCAGGGCTTCCTGCCGAGCCGACCAGGCTTGGCCATGGTGGCCGAGCGCGGCGTGCGGGTGGCTCAGGCTCTCCAGGGTGTTCGCGGCCTGGGTGGTGTTGCCGAGGGTGCGGTAGCGGGTGAGGGCCTGTTGGTAGTGGTGGATGGCCCGGTGGTGGTTGCCGGTGTGGTGGTCGATGTAGCCCAGGCTGTCCAGGGTCTGCGCCTCGCCGTTGGGGTTGTGGTGCCGCCGGTGCAGGACGAGGGCCTGGCGGCAGTGGTCGCGGGCGGTGTCGTAGTCGCCCAGGCGGGCGGCGTGCCAGCCCACCTGGTTGAGCGCGTTGGCCTCCCGCACCGGCAGGTCGAGGACGCCGAAGAGGCCCAGGGCGTGGCGGGCGTGCTCCAGTGCCTGCCGGTCGTCCTCCCGCTGCTCCCAGGCCCACGCCAACGCCTGGTGGGCGCAGGCCTGCTGGGCGGGGTCGTGGTGCCGTTCGGCCAGGGCGAGGGCCTGGTGCAGGTGCGTGGTGGCCTGCTCCTGCCGCCCCAGCACGAGGTGGGCGTGGCCGAGCAGCCGGTGGGCGTTGGTCCGGGTGGCCGGGTCGGGCAGGTGGGTCGCGGCGGCCGCGGCGGCCTGCCACACGGCCAGCTGGTCGTGGCGGTGCCCACGCCGCAAGTGGAAGGTGTACAGGGTCCAGGCCAGGTGCCACACGGTCTGGTGGCGGTGGTGGGTGGCGGCGACCTGTTGGGCGGCCAGCAGGTGGGGGTGGTGGGTGTCCAGCCAGGCAAGCGCGGTCCGGTGGTCGGGCAGCGGGTGGGGGTGGGTGCCCGGGACCGGCGGGGCGAGCGGGACCGGCGTGCGGTGGGGGTCGAGGAGGTGGTCGGCGGCGTGCGCGGTGTGCAGGTAGAAGTCCACCACCCGCGCCAACGCCTCCCGCGTCGCGGGTTCCGACCGGTGGTCGCGGGCGGCGTACGCGCGGACCAGGTCGTGCATCGCGTAGCGGCCGCGCGGGTGGCGGTCGAGCAGGGAGTGGTCCTCCAGAACGCTCAGGGCCTTGCGCGTCCGCGCTACCGACAGGCCGGTGAGCGAGGTGGCGGCGGGCAGGTCGATGTCCGGGCCGGGTGCCGTGCCCAGCAGTGCGAAGACCTGCCTCAGCTCGGCGGTCAGGCCGCGCAGGGACCAGGACAGCACGGCAGGCAGGCTCGCGGTGGGATCGTCGTCGTCCAGCACGTCCAAACCCAGGTCGCGCAGTTCGGCGGCGAACTCGGCCAGCGGGACCCGCGGGTGGGTGGACGCGCGGCGGGCGGTGATCGACAACGCCAGCGGGTGGCGCCCGCACAACCCGATCAGCTCCTCGGTCGCCCCGGGCTCGGCGGCCACCCGTTCCCGGCCGAGGCGCTCGGCCAGCAGGATCCGGGCCTCCTCGGGCGAGAGGACGTCCAGTTGCAGGTGGCGGGCGCCGTGCCGGTCGATCAGGGAGGCGAGCCTGGTGCGGCCCGTGACCAGGACCGTGCACGTCGGGGTGCCGGGCAGGAGCGGGACGACCTGGTCGGCGGTGGCGGCGTTGTCGAGGACGACCAGCATCCGCTTGCCCGCGATCAGGCTGCGGTACAGCGCGGCCTGCGCGTCGACGTCGGTCGGGAGGCGGCCGGGATCGACCCCCAGCGCATGCAGGAACCCGCGCACCGCGGTCGCCGGGTCGAGGGGTTCGCTGTCCGGGCTGAAGCCGCGCAGGTCGACGAACAACTGCCCGTCGGGGAAGCGGTCGGCGTGGCGGTGCGCCCAGTGCAGCGCCAGCCAGGTCTTGCCGATCCCGCCCGCCCCACCGATCGCCGAGATCACCACCGTGGCGGCGGCCGGTGTCGCCGAACCGGTCCCGGACGGCTGCGGGTCCTCTTCCGGCTCGGCGGTCAGCGCCTGGTCCAGGCGGGCTAGTTCGCCGCCGCGACCGGTGAACCACCGTGGTGATGCGGGCAACTGCCGTGGCACCGGCTCCTCCGCTTTCGCGGCCGTCCCGCCGCTGATCGCCGCCGAGGGTGGGGTGAGGGCGGGGTCGGCGTCGAGGATGCGCTGGTGCAAGTTCTGCATTGCGGTGCCGGGCTCGGTGCCCAGTTGCTCGACCAGCCGGTCACGCAGGTATCGGTAGTGGGCCAGCGCGTCGGTGGTGCGTCCGGCGCGGTGCAGGGCGAGCATGAACTGGGCGGCGACGCGTTCGTCCACGGCGTCCTGATCCGCCAGCGCGGACAGTTCGGGCAGCACCTCGGTGTGTCGGCCGCAGCGCAACGCCACGTCGATGCGGTCGAGCCGGGCGGCGATGTGTTCCCGCTCGAGGCCGGTGCGCACTGCGGCCAGCCACGGGGTGTCCAGGCCGGCGAACGGCTCACCCTGCCACAGCCCCGCCGCCTCCTCCAGCAGCGCCAGCGCGGGCGCATCGCCTGCGCCGCGGGCCTGCTGCACGAGGTGGCGGAACCGGTGCAGGTCCACCGCCTCCGGGTCCACCTCCAGCACGTACCCGCCGCCCCGTCGCACGATCGCGACATCACCAGCCGGCGTCAGCACCCGCCGTAGCCGCGACACGTAGCTGCTCGCCACCTGCCGTGCCTTGTAGGGCAACCGGCCCGCCCACGCACGGTCCAGCAGCTGCTCGATCGTGACTACCCGGTTCGCCTCCACCAGCAGGACCGCCAACACGCACCGCTGCTGCGCGTGACCAACCTCCACCACCCGGCCATCGACCCGCAGCTCGACCTGCCCGAGCACACGCAACTCTGCCCCCACGATGCCCACCTCCCCGCCCCCTTACTACTCCACCCGCACACCGTATTACGACCGCTGACCAGGCGATTGCCAAAACATGGTGAAGTCACGGCGAATCGGGAGTCCACCGTCTTCGTCAGGTCCGAATCAGCCGACGAGACCAACAGCGAAGGAGAGTCGTGGTTCGAACCGCACAACGAAGTGATCTCAGCTACCAGAAATGTCCCCAAGACGTCGGCGCCGATGAGACGGACCATGGCGGCCGTCGTCGCCCGCGTGTACCACCACCCGGGAGGCGCTCCGTCGCCCATCTTTACATCGATCGAGGAGATCGTATGAAGACGAGTGCAAGACCGGCGTTTGCGGCGCTGGTGACCACGGTCGTGGCAGCATTGGGCTTGCTTTTCGCGGCCGCTCCGGCCTCCGCCGCCTCCAACCAGGTGTCCTGCCGCGTGACGAACCAGTGGTACTGCGTGACCGCCCCACTCAACCTGGCCGGCTACACCGGCTTCCACGTCGCCACGCTGGGCATCCCGGGCGACTCGTTCGCCATCGTCCGGGACCTCAACCTCGCCGGCCAACCGGAGGTCCTTCGCGAGTACCGCTACAACGGTGCAGAACACGACCACTGGCGGGAACAGGTGTACTCGAGATACCGGGCTGAGCTCCACTGCCCGAACGGGTGCCAGGGAGCCGTGCTCTACTTCAATAGATACTGACGCCACCTGCAACGAGGTGACACCGCCGTCCGTGGGGTCGGATGGCGGTGTCGCCTTCTTCCGGTTAGGACCGGTGCTGGTCGGTCGTCAGGATCAGCCGGCTGCTCATGTCGAATTTCACCTCGCCGTACGGGGCTACATGTGTCCAGAACAGCGGGGTGAGTCCCCGCCGGTCGGCGTCGGTGAGCTGCATGGCCCATTCGTCGTCGGCGAGAACGTCCTGAACCATGAGCGTGTTGACGTAGACCAGCGCGGCTTGCAGCACGCGCAGGCAGAGCACGGACAGTTCCTGCTCGTCGCGGCGGTTGGTGGCGATGTCGCCGCCCTTGCCGAAGAAGATCACACTGTTGGCCCGGTTCCACGACTCGACGACGTCGAGGCCTTCGTTGATCTCGCGTTGTAGGTCGCGGTTGCGCAGGTAGCGGGCGACAAAAGACCGTGCGTTGCGCGCGGCCGACCTCGATCATCGCCTGATACGTGGGATGGATCGCGTTGACCTGGGTGACCCGGCGCAAGACCGCCTCCGTGGAGGCGGTGCCGGCCCGGATCGCCGTCGCATACTTGATCATCTGGTCGTACTGCTCGGCGATGATGTCCCACCGGATCGGCCGCGACAACGCCGGGCCGAGCCGAGCAGCCGGGTGATGCCGAAGCCGACCTCGGACTGGCCGTGGGAGTCGACGTGTTGCCCTCGACCTCCATGGTGGTGCCGTGCCGCATCGCACCTTCGACCATCGCGGCGACCTCGGAAGCGGTGCAGGAGATGAGCTGGGAGTGGATGGCCATGCTCTTGCGCTCGACGTGCCAGTAGATGAGCACGCCGCGGCCGCCGTAGCGAGAGTGCCACTCGGTGAAGATGTTCTGATCGAACGCGCCGAAGTGCGTCGAATCCGAGGCCACCGCGGTAGAGCCGGCGCCCCAGACAGTCTGCGCCCGGGCTGCCAACTTGGCGTTGGCGATCTCGGTCGCGATCGTGCGGGCGACCTCGGCGCGCCGTTGCCGGTATCGGTATCGGCGCCGGGGTCGGCGTCGGCGTCGGCGAGCACTTGGCGCAGCCGCGACACGTAGCTGTGCAACGTCTCCCGCGGGCGTCGTGGCGGCGTCCCGCCCCACACCCGCTCGGCCAAGCGGTCCACCGGCACCGCCCGGCCCGCCTCCACCGCCAGGGCGGCCAGCACGAGGCGCTGCCGGGGCGGTCCCGGGTCCACCGGCCGACCGTTCACCCGGACCGTGATCTCACCCAGCAACCCGATCTCGACCGTCATCCCTGCCGGTGGTGGCGAAGCGGTCCGCTGCCGGGTCGGGGCCGGAGGCGGCGGTCAGCGGCTCGGGTCGACCCACCGGCGCAGCGCGTCGACGGTGGTCTCCGGTGAGGTGTTGAAGCAGAACACGAGGCCGGGGACGAGGTCGTTGAGCAGGTTCACGAGCCGTTCGAACAGCGGCGTGTGCTCCGGCGCCATCCGCAGGCCCGCCCCGATCATCACGACCCCCACCGGGTTGGCGGCC
This sequence comes from Saccharothrix stipae, assembly GCF_054781895.1. Classification (NCBI taxonomy): domain Bacteria; kingdom Bacillati; phylum Actinomycetota; class Actinomycetes; order Pseudonocardiales; family Pseudonocardiaceae; genus Saccharothrix; species Saccharothrix stipae. The sequence goes on from NZ_BAAGTN010000001.1 coordinate 554,179, forward strand.
ACGCACTCGCGGACCGCCTCGACCGCCTCGTCCGGGTCGGCGGGGATCAGGCACGGCACGATGTCGAACCCCTCCTCGCTCAGCACCGCGTTGCCCGCCGCGATCCGGGCCGTCAACGTCTGCTCGTCGAGGCCCGGGTAGCGGCTGTAGTCGATGGCGCTCGGGTGCAGCCCGAGCAACAGGATTCCGGTCACCGCGCGAGTGTGCCCTCCCGTTCGGAGCAACCGCCGGTCGGCCCTAGTCGTTGTCCTTGATCCTGGTCACCAGTTGGGTGGGATTGACGAATCGGAGTGCGATGACCAGCAGGACGAGCATGGACGCGGTGTAGATGACGGCCATCGCGTCCACCGTCTGCTGTGCCCGGATGCCCGCCGCCGACACCGAGTAGAACAGCGAGACGACCAGGGTCTCGCTGTCGGGCCCGGCGGTGAGGAACGTCAGCTCGAACATGCCGACCGTGCGGACCAGCACCAGGATGGACGCGGCCAGGATGCCGGGCACCAGCAACGGTGCCAGCACCTTGGTCAGCACGGCGGTCGTGCGGGCGCCGCACATGCGGGCGGCGGCTTCGATCCTGGTGTCGATCTGTTCGATGAACGGGGTCATGGTGAGCACGACGAACGGCACGGACGGCACGAGGTTGGCCACGATGACGCCGGTCGTGCTCCCGGCGAGGTGGAACTTGTAGAGCACGGTGGCCAACGGGATGCCGTAGGTCATCGGGGGCATCAGGATCGGCAGCAGGAACAGCAGGCTCAGCAGCTTCTTGCCGGGGAAGTTCCGCCTGGCCAGGGCGTAGGCGGTGGGAACACCGATCAGGACGGAGATCACCACCACGGCGAGCGAGACCTGGAAGGTCACCAGCAGCACCTCGAACAGGTCGAACTCGCGCCACGCCTCGGCGTACCAGGCGGTGGTGAACCCGGCGGGCCACCAGGTGCCGAACCACTGCGTGCTGAACGAGTTCACCAGCACCGCGACGATCACGCCGAGGAGGTTGAGCAGGAAGAACGCCAGCGCGCCCCACGTCAGCCACGTCCCGGGCCTCATCCCTTACCTCCGGTCGAACCCCGGTACAGTCCGGCCCGCCACAGCAGCACCAGGCCGATGACCAGCAGCATCACCGCGGCCATGATCATCGCGATGGCCGAGCCCATCGGGTGGTCGAAGTCGCGGAACGCGGTGTTGTAGGCGGCGATCGAGATGACGTGCGTCTCGCCCTGCGGCTCGCCGACCATGATCGCGGACGGGAACACCGAGAACGCCAGCACGAACGACAGGCAGAACGTGACCGCCAGGCCCGGCGCGAGCAGGGGCATCACGATGTGCCGGAACCGCTGGCGGGGTGACGCGCCCAGGGTGGCGGCGGCGCGTTCCAGGGACGGGTCGATGCCCGACAGGTAGGACAGGGTGAGCAGGAACGCGAACGGGAACCCGGTGATGATCAGCGAGAACAGCACGCCCCAGTAGTTGTGCACCAACCGCACCGGCTCGTCGGCCAGGCCGAGGCCGAGCACGACCTTGTTGAACCACCCCACCGGGCTCAGGTACTCGATCAGGCCTTCGGCGGTGAGCACGGTGCCGAGCGTGATGGGCACGACGAGGATGGTCGTGATGAGCCGTTTGCCCCGGAACCGGCCGCGCATCCGGTGGGCGATCGGGATCGACGCCACCACGTTGACCAGCGCCGCGGGCAGTCCGAGCCGCAACGTGATCCAGATGGTGTCGCGCAGGTAGGCGTCGGTGAAGAACCGCTCGTAGTTCGCGAACGGCCCGCCGGCGGCCGGCTGGAACGACAGCTGGAGGCCGTACAGGAACGGGTAGAGGAACAGCAGCGCCAGGAACAGCGTGCCGGGCACGAGAAGCAGCAGCACCCGGTCCACGCCGCGCTCGGCGAGCCGGTGGCGCAGGGCGACGGTGCTCATGGCGCGAACACCAGGACCCGCTCGACCGGCACCCGCAGCCGCACCGCGTCACCGGGCGCGAGCCGATCGGTGGTGCGCACGTGCACCGCCCGGCCTCCCGGCAGCCGGGCTTCCACCGCCTGTTCGCGGCCGTGGTACTCGACGATCTCCACCTCGGCCTCCACCTCGTTGGCCTGGGCGGACGCCGACAGCGGGACGAGGGCGAAGTCCTCGGGTCGCACGGCCACCACCGCTCGGCCCGAGGTCAGCCCGTCCCGGTTGACGCCGGTCAGGCCCACCCCGTCGGCGGTGACGGTGACGTGCTCGCCATCCACGCCGGTCACCAGGGCCGGCAGCAGGTTGCGGTAGCCCATGAACCCGGCCACGTGCCGGTTCACGGGCTGCGCGTACACCTCCTGCGGTGTGCCGACCTGCTGCACCTCGCCGTCGCGCATCACCACCAGCCGGTCCGCCAGCGCCAACGCCTCCTCCTGGTCGTGCGTGACGTACACCGTCGTCAGTCCGAGGGACTGGTGCAGCCTGCGGATCTCCGACCGCATCTCCAGCCGCAGCGAGGCGTCCAGGTTGGACAGCGGCTCGTCCATCAGCACCAGCGGCGGTTCCAGCACGACGGCGCGCGCGATGGCCACCCGCTGCTGCTGGCCGCCGGAGAGCCGGCCGGGGTACTTGTCCGCGTGCGCGCCCAACTGCACCAGGCGCAGCGCCTCCTCCACCCGCCGGGCCTGCTCGGCCTTGGCGACCTTGCGCATGGCGAGCCCGAACGCGATGTTGCGCCGCACGGTCATGTGCGGGAACAGCGCGTAGTTCTGGAACACCATGCCGAAACCGCGCTGCTCCGGCGGCAGCTGGTCGATCCGCTCGCCGTCGACCAGGATCCGCCCGCCGGACAGCGGCAGCAGCCCGGCCAGGCAGTTCAACGCGGTCGACTTGCCGCAGCCGGACGGGCCGAGCAGCGCCACGAACTCGCCGCCCTTGATGGTCAGGTCCATCCCGCGCAGTGCGACCTGGTCGCCGAAGACCCGCCGCACGCCGTCGATGCCGAGTTCGGTGAACCGGTCGCTCATTTGCGGGTCTTCCCGCTGCCGATCTCGCGCTCCCACCTCTGGAACGCCTTCACCTGCGCCTCGGCGGGCAGCGACGTCTCCTTCGGGTTGTCCTCGATCAACGCGTCGTACTCGGGACGGCCGAACTTCGCCAGCGCGTCACGCGATTCCCGCGGCGCCATGTCGAGCGTGACGCCCTTGACCGCCGGACCGGGGTAGAAGTAGCCCTTGTCGTAGGCCTTCGCCTGCTGCTTCGGGTCGAGCACCCACTTCACCAGGGCCAGGTTCGCCGACATGACGTCCTGCGACACGCCCTTGGGCACGACCGCGTAGTGCGCGTCGGTCACCCAGTGGAAACCCTCCAGCGTCGTGACCCTCGCGCTCTCCGGCACCGTGCCCAGCACCCGGGGGTTGATGTCCCACCCCGTCGTGGTGGCCACCAGGTTCGCGGTGCCGTCGGCCAGGTTCTTCATCGTCTCCGTCGTGCCGGAGGGGTAGTAGTCCACGTACTGGCCCAACTCCGCCAGGTACGCCCAGGTCTTCGCCCACCCGTTCTCCGGGTCCTTCGGGTCGGAGTCTCCCAGGATGTAGGGCAGCCCCATCAGGAACGTGCGGCCGGGACCGGAATTCGCCGGCACGGCGTACTGGAACTTCCCGGGATTGGCCTTCGCCCACGCCAACAGCTCGTCGGCGGTCCTCGGCGGGCTCGACACCTTCGCGGGGTCGTACTCCAGCAAGGGGCCGGCCGGGTAGTACGTGACCACGATCCCCTGGCCCTGTGCCAACTCCTGCATGGCCGCCGCGGCCGGCAGGTAGTTGTCCTCCAGCCCGGGGAACCTGGTCTCCTGGTCCGGCAGCAACGGCGTGGCCAGCCCCTGACCGATGACCGCCGCCAGCCCGTCGGTCCCGGTCAGCACCAGGTGGGTCTGCGAGCGGCCCGCGTTCTGCTCGGCCTTGAGCTTGCCCGGCATGTCCGGCGCGGTCGCCTTGGAGTAGTTCACCTTGCTCACCACGTCCGGGTTCGCGGCCGCGAACTCGTCGATCATGCCCTGCGTGAGCTGCAGGTTGCCCGCCACGTCCAGCACGTTCAGCTCCACCGGCGCCGAGGGCTTGTCCGGCACCGAACCGAACGTCGGCGCCGGACCGGCCGTCGGAGCACCACACCCGGCCACCAACAGCAACGTGAGGACGACGACCTTCGACATCGTTCGCGACATTCGTTTTCCTTCGACGGACAGCGGACGGGGCAGGGTGCGCGAGCGCCGGTGGCGACCGCGGGAACGGCGGTCGCCACCGGCCTGTTGTGCCGCTACCGGAGGTTGGGCAGCTCGTCGCGGGTGACGACGTAGCTGTGGTTGTAGACCTTCTGGAGGTGGGCGATGGAGTTGCCCTGGGTCAGGTGGTTGCCGTGCCAGGTGCCGAACAACACCCAGCGCGTACCGGTGGACTGCAACCGGTCCGGGTCGGGAATGGGACCGTTCTCGTGCAGCGCGATCGGAATGGTCGAGCCGACGATGTTGCGCACCGAGTTGTACATCGCGTTGAGCGGGTCGTAGTTGCCGTTGCCCGCGTACGTGTCCGCGCCGCCGATGTCCACCACCGACTTGCCCGGGTAGAACGACGCCTGCGGCTGACCGTTGTAACCGTGCAGCCAGACGAGGTTGTTCAGGCCCTTGGTGTTGGTGAAGTAGTTGAACATGAAGCGCCACAGGCGGTTGTACTGCGCGCCGCCTTCCTTGCTCCACCAGAACCACGTGCCACCGGCCTCGTGGAACGGACGCCAGATCACCGCCGCCCCGGCGTTCTCCAACTGCTGGAGCATCGCGGCGGCCTGGTCGAGCCGGTTCATGAACGAGTTGTACTCGGCCGTGCCGGGGGTAAGCACCGCGTTGATGGACACCTGCATCTGGGTGCCCTCGTAGGTGTCGGGCTTCGTCGGCGCGCCCATGTGGTAACCGATCATCGGGATACCACCGGCGTTCCACCACGCGATGGCACGCGGTGCGAGGTCCTTCGAGTCGCCGAAGTCCAACGCCCGGATCGCCGGGTACTTGCCCGTGTTGTTCCGGATGTGGTTGATCTCGTAATCCGGACCACCGATCCAGGTCGACTCCTGCTGACCCGAGATGATGTGGTTGCCGTACTGCGACTGGACGTAGCACAACAACTTCCGCGCCTGCGTCGACGAATTCGGGTTCACCGGGTTCGTCGCGCACGGCTGCGGGCCGGGTCCGGTCGAGCCGAGTCGGAACGCCTGGTTCGACTGGCCGTTGCACGTCCAGATGTCCACCGCCGTGCCGTTGGCGGTGCCCTGGTTCTCCACGTCCAGGCACAGCCCGGACTGGGTGGCGGTGATGCTGCCGTTGGCGTTGAGCCGGAACTTCTGGTTCGCACCGCCGGTGCAGGTGTAGATCGTCAAGCGGGTGCCGGGGGTCGTGGACTGGTTGGGCACGTCCAGGCAGCGCGCGCCGCCGAACACCCGCAGCTCACCGGAAGCTGAGAACTCCCAGGCCTGGTTGGACTGGCCGTTGCAGTCCCAGATGTCCACCGCCGTGCCGACGGTCTGGGACGCCCCGACGACGTCCAGGCACCTGCCCGACGCCACGCCCACGAGCGGCGCGGGCGCGGCGACGGCCGGACCTGCGATCAGGGTCAGCGCCGGTAGGGCAAGCGCAACGGCGAGCAGGGCCCTGCCGGTGCGTCGTAGCGCGCGCATGCGATCTCCTTTGATCAACGCGGAGGGGTGAGTACGGGAACGTCGAGGGTGCGGCCGGGCGGGGAGGGACGCGGTGGCGTCGGCCGACCGGCTGGTGCGCCGGGTCAGGCGGTGAAGCGGAAGTGCACGGTCCGGTTGTACTGGCCGGTGGCCACGGACTTCTGCCCTTCCGGGCCGAGGGTGTCGGCGGTGTGGAACTTGTTGCCGATGGCGGGGATCGCGTCGAGCAGGGAGATGCCGCCGCCGGGGAACGGCGCGGTGGCGCTCATGGGGCTGGGGCCGACGTCGGGGGTGAACAGGCGGAGGAACAGGTTCTCCTGCTCGGCCACGAGGGTGATGGTGCCTTCGGTGGTGCGCAGGGCGGCCCAGTAGGTGTTGGCGTGGTAGCCCTTGAACTCCGGGTACTGCCAGGCGCTCGCCCCGGTGGCGGTGCGGTTGTAGTTCTTGGTCCACACGCTGTGGTGCACGCCGCGCATCCGGTTCTTCCACACCCGGTACGGCCCGTCGCCCAGCCAGGTCATGCCCAGTACCCGGTTCTCGGGGTAGTCGAGGTTCACGCCGAGGAAGTCGTGGGGGCCGGTGCGGGTGTAGCGGTACTCCAGGCGCAGCCAGCCGTTGGAGTCCAGCCGCCAGCGCACCTGGTTCAGGTCCCCGCTGTAGTTGGCCTGCACGACGTGGCCGGTGCCGTCGCGGAAGTTCGAGATGCCGGTCAGGGCCGCCGAGCCCACCGCCATGGCCGGGCCGTTGGTGAGCGACACGGTGGTCCCGTTGCGGGTGACGCGGGACAGTCGTCCCGACGACTTGGAGATCGTGACCGCCGTGCCGCTCGCGGTCATGGTCACGCTGGTGCTGTCCTCCGTGACGGACGTGGTGCCCGACGTGGGGACCACGATGCGCCGCGCGAAGTCGACCGCCTTCTTGATCCGCCAGCTCCAGGTGTTGATCGTGCGGCCGGTGGGGTCCAGGACGTCGACGCGCAACGTGTCGGCGTCCGCCCACGTGCCGGGTAGGCCGAGGGCGACCGAACCGCCGGCCCCCGGCGCGGTGTTCGGGCCGGCGACGACACCCTGCGCGATCACGGTCGGCGCGGTGCCCGAGGTGCCCGGTGCGGCCTGCCTGAGCAGTTGCCAGCTGAACCGGCAGCCCTGCAGGTCGGTGTGGTCGTAGCGGTTGACGACGTTGACCCGGCCGTCGAAGCCCGCGGGGAACGTGGTGGTGTAGTAGCCGGGGTTGGCGAGCTGGACCGGGGACCAGATGTCGCGGATGGTGTAGAAGGAGGCTTCCTTCTCGCGGAACGGGCCGAGGATGCCGTCCGGGCCGGAGTTGCCGGTGGTGTCGATGGCTCCGCCCCGGTCGTCGCGGCGGAGCCCTTCGTCCACGAACGCCCAGATGAACCCGCCCGCTCGGCGCGCGCCGGCGCCCAGCAGCGCCCAGTAGTCGTTCAGGCCGGCTCCGGCGCCGCCGTCGTAGAGGGCGTGCAGGAACTCGGTCGGCAGGTGGATCGAGGAGCCGTTGAGGATGTTGCGGGTGCTGTCGTAGGTCTCGTAGTGGTCGGTGTTGAGGCCGCCGAACGTCGCCCAGGGGTGGATCACCGGCCGCCGCTGCGGGTCGTAGCGGGCGTAGTCGTCGTCCAGCGCGGTGTTCCAGCCGCCCTCGTTGCCGTTGGCCCACATCACGACCGACGGGTGGTTGACGTCCCGGGTCACCATCGAGGCGACCAGCGGCGCGCCCACGTTCTCGTCGTAGCGCTTCTGCCAACCGGCCAACTCGTCGATCACGTACAGGCCCAGTTCGTCGCACAGGTCGAGGAAGAACGTGTCGGGCGGGTAGTGCGACATGCGGACGGCGTTGTTGTTCATCTCCTTCATCAGGAGGATGTCCGCCCGGGCCATGCGCGGGCTGGACGCGCGGCCCAGCGTCGGCCAGAACGTGTGCCGGTTGGTGCCCTTGAGGATGACCTTCGACCCGTTGACGTACACGCCGTCACCCGCGCGGACCTCGATCGTGCGGAACCCGAACCGCTCGGTCGTCCCGTGCCGGGGCGCACCGCTGTTGTCGGTGAGCTGCACGTCGACCAGGTACAGGTTCGGCGCCTCCGCGGTCCACGTCTGCGGTGAGGGCACCGACGTGGTCAGCGTCGCCGTGGTCGCGCCCGACGAGACCGCCACCGAGAACGGGCCGCCGACCGCGGTGCCGTCGAGCCGCCGGAGCTGTCCGACCACCCGCCCGGCCGCGCTCACCCCCGCCAGGTGCACGTCCATCCGGAACGCGCCGGTGTGCTTGGCGTCGATCGCGACCCGGTCGATCCGCGAGGCGGGGAACGCCTGGAGCGAGACCGGCCGGTAGATACCGCTGAAGTTCCAGTAGTCCCCGCGGCGCTCGGCGTCGTTGACCGAGTTGTTCGCCGAGTCCCGGCTGACCGTCACCTCCAGCAGGTTCTCCTGCCCCAATCGCACCAGCGACGTCACGTCGTAGCGGAAGCGGTAGAAGCCGCCCTGGTGGATCGGACCGGCGAGGGTGCCGTTGATCCGCACCTCGGTGTCGGTCATCGAGCCCTCGAACACGACGAAGACCCGCCTGCCCGACCACGTCGAAGGCGGCGTGAAGCGACGCCGGTACAGGCCCTTCTCGTTGGGCCGCAGGTTCCAGCCCCACTGGTAGGTGCCGAAACCGTGGCACTCCCAGTTCGACGGCGTCGGGATCATGCGCCACGCCCCGGCGTTGCGACCCTCGGTCACCTGGAAGTCCCAGGGCACGGTGTTGTCCGCGTCGGAACCGGTGAGCAGCAGGGTTTCGGTGGTGGGACCCGCGGGTGCGGCGGCGGCCACGGGCACGCCCAGCGCGCTCACACCCAACGCGGACAAGCCGGCCACTCCGATCCCGGTCGCACCCAACTCCAGGAAGTTGCGACGGTTGATCTCCACGTGAGCCTCCAGTGTGCGCGTGTCGTCGTCGACACGGTGGAGTTGGGCCGGAGACGGACGAGGGGCGACCGGGTCCGACTCCGTGCACGGCGATGGCCGGTCGTACCGCGACTCTCGGCGGTCCGGCGTGGTACTTGCGCAACGTATCGCAACACTTCCGGTCCGAACAAGGGGTTAGTACCGGTCTGAAATTAACTGAACTCTCAACCACACGTCGGCACGACAGCACCTCGGACGCCGACCGCACCGGGAGTTAGTTTCAACCTGAGCCGAACCTCTTGTTCCGGACCGGACCACTGCGTTACGTTCCGGAGGGACACATCCCGGGATCGGTCGGGCGCACCCGCCCACGGCCGTCCCGCGAGGACTTCGCCGGTCGAGAACCCCCGGAAGGCAGCGGCGTGGCCGGTCGGCCGCGCCAGTTCCTTCGGCGTGACCGGGTCCGCATCCGGTGCCGTCGACCGTTCCTGCGAGGCACCTTCACCTTCGTCTGCCGACTACCGGTGTCCGGTGGCATCCGGTCACCGTGGATCAAAGGAGATCCGATGCGCCCCATGGGAAGAACAGGGCGGACGCTCTTGGCGATCGCCCTGACGGTACCCGGCCTGGCCGCGTTGAGCGCCGTGCCGGCGCTCGCGGCGCCGGCCTCGCTGATCAGCGTGGCGTCCAACAAGTGCCTGGACGTGGTGGGCAACAGCAGCACGCCCGGATCGGCGGTGGCGATCTGGGACTGCAACGGTCAGGCCAACCAGTCGTGGGACTTCGCCTCGTCCGGTGACCTCCGCACCTTCGGCGGCACCCGCTGCCTGGATGTGGAGAACGGCTCGACCACCGCGGGTGCGAGGCTGCTGATCCGGGAGTGCACCGGGCAGCCCAACCAGAAGTTCCGGCTCAACGCCAACGGTTCGGTGACCGCGACCCAGTCCGGTCTCTGCGTGGACGTGGTCGGTGCCGCGACGGCCAACGGCACCCCGGTCAACACCTGGAACTGCAACGGCCAGACCAACCAGCAGTGGCGCGCCGGAACCGAGCCCGGCCCGGGGCCCGGCCCGACGTGCTCGGTCAGCCCGGTCAACCCCGACGCCAACACCGCGGTGCGCAAAGTCCTGTGCTACCTGCACTCGCAGTACGGCAACCACATCCTCGCCGGTCAGGAGGAGTCCACCTGGAACGGCGGTCCCGAGTACGAGATGAACCACATCCAGCGCCACACCGGCAAGCTCCCGGCGCTGCGGGGCATGGACCAGGCGACCACCGACTACGTCGGCCGTGCCATCACGTGGTGGAACTCCGGCGGCATCCCCGAGGTGGCCTACCACATGGGCGCGCCCACGAAGCCCGACACCTACGAGGGCAGCCAGATGGCCGTGTCCATCAACGCCGTGCTCACCTCCGGCACGGCCGAGAACAACTCCTTCCGCCAGCGCATGGACGCCGCCGCCGCGAACCTCCAGCGGTTGGAGGACATCGGCGCGGCGGTGATCTGGCGCCCGTTCCACGAGGCCGGTGGCACCTGGTTCTGGTGGAGCAAGGAAGGCGGCGGCCAGTACGTGCGGCTCTGGCGCTACATGTACGACTACCTGACCCGCACCAAGGGCCTGAACAACCTGATCTGGATGTTCGGCACGAACGGCAGCCCCAACGGGGCCTTCTACCCCGGCAGGTCCTACGTCGACGTCGGCGGCGCCGACACCTACGCCGGCAGCGGCAACTACGACCCGCAGAACGCGATGTACAACGCGGCGCGCAACGCCGTCGGCTCCCAGGTCCCGGTGGCGCTGCACGAGAACGGCCCGATCCCGGACCCGGACCGGTTGCAGTCGACCAACACCCGGTGGCTGTGGTTCATGACCTGGAACTCGCAGTACCTGACCCAGCACAACTCGGTCGCCCACCTGCAGAAGGTGTACGCCGCCAGTTACGTCATCACCCGCGACGAACTGCCCAACTTCCGGTAGGCACGCTCATCACTTCCAGGCCTTCCACCTGACACGGTCGTCACCCCGGCCCGACGTGCTGTCGGGACGGGGTGACGACTGTGTTGGAGTGGTGGGTCGATTCCTACCGGAGGTTGGGCAGCTCGTCGCGGGTGACGACGTAGCTGTGGTTGTAGACCTTCTGGAGGTGGGCGATGGAGTTGCCCTGGGTCAGGTGGTTGCCGTGCCAGGTGCCGAACAACACCCAGCGCGTACCGGTGGAGATCAGCCGGTCCGGGTCGGGGATCGGGCCGTTCTCGTGCAGCGCGATCGGAATGGTCGAGCCGACGATGTTGCGCACCGAGTTGTACATCGCGTTGAGCGGGTCGTAGTTGCCGTTGCCCGCGTACGTGTCCGCGCCACCGATGTCCACCACCGACTTGCCCGGGTAGAACGACGCCTGCGGCTGACCGTTGTAACCGTGCAGCCACACCAGGTTGTCCAAACCCTTGGTACGGGTGAAGTAGTTGAACATGAAGTTCCACAGCCGGTTGTACTGGCCGCCACCCTCCTTGCTCCACCAGAACCACGTGCCACCGGCCTCGTGGAACGGACGCCAGATCACCGCCGCCCCGGCGTTCTCCAACTGCTGCAACATCGCCGCGGCCTGGTCAAGGCGGTTGATGAACGAGCTGTACTCCGCCGTACCCGGCGTCAGCACCGCGTTGATCGACACCTGCATCTGCGTGCCCTCGTAGGTGTCCGGCTTCGTCGGCGCACCCATGTGGTAACCGATCATCGGAATACCACCCGCGTTCCACCACGCGATCGCACGCGGAGCGAGATCCTTCGAGTCACCGAAGTCCAACGCCCGGATCGCCGGGTACTTGCCCGTGTTGTTCCGGATGTGGTTGATCTCGTAATCCGGACCACCGATCCAGGTCGACTCCTGCTGACCCGAGATGATGTGGTTGCCGTACTGCGACTGGACGTAGCACAACAACTTCCGCGCCTGCGTCGACGAATTCGGGTTCACCGGGTTGACGGCACACTGGGGCGTGCCACCTCCGGTGGTCGTCGTCGTGGTCGAGGTCGACGTGGAGGACGTGGTCGTGGGGACGACGTTGCCCGTGCACGTCGTACCGTTCAACGTGAACGTCGACGGCACGCCCACCGCGTCACCGGTCATCGTGCCGTTGAAACCGAACGACGCCGTGCCACCGGTCGGTATCGACCGGTTCCAGTCCACATTGGATGCGGTAACACTCGCCCCGGAGGCGCTGAACGTGGCGTTCCAGCCTTGGCTGAAGCGCTCCGAGCCGGGGAACGACCACCTCAACGCCCAGCCGTCGACGGGGTCGCCGACGTTGGTGATCGTGACGTTCCCGGTGAACCCGCCCTGCCACTTGTTCTGCACCACGTAGTCGACCTTGCAGCCGGGGGCCGCGGACGCCACCCCGGCGACCACCAAGCCGCCGGTCAGCGCGCCGATCGCCGCAGCGGCGGCGAACACCCGCACTCTCATCGAGGTCATGAGCACCATTGCTCCTTCGTCTACACCTCTGGGAGCGCTCCCAGAGAACGGCTCGCGGGATTGGACATCGGAAGATGGCGTCGTCAGGCTGGATCGGCCGCAGGTGCGGCCGCCGCAGGGGCAACGCACTCGGGGGTGCCGCCCCGGCCCTGCCCGACCAGGCGCGGACACCGCCCGCAGCGGGTGGCGCGACTCCGCGGGTGTTCCGCCCGGACAACCACCGGCACGCCTTGACCCCCAGGGGGCCGGTCCGAAACCCAGGATGGAGCCTGACGCTCCGCCGGGTCAAGAGTTGATTTCACGACGAGTCAAACACCGCGCCCTCCCGTGACTCGTCGGACCCCAAGGCCAGCCGGTCACGGGGTTACTTAAGCGGTACAGATGGCCGACACGACGGCCGAAAACCTCGGAAGCACCCCTTGACTTAAGCGGTTAATGGCCCCATCCTGCCGTCACCACCTGACTTTGTTTCATCGTGTCATTAACACCGACAACACCCGGGCCGAGCCCTGCCGGTCCGGTCTCCTCACACCCGAGGGAGCAGAAGTGGAACCAGCACGACCGGCCCTCACCGACGCGAGCCGGCGCCGCACGACCATCCGCACGTCCATCCGCCCGCTACTGGCGGCCCTCGTGGCCGTCCCGGTGCTCGTGGGCACCTTCCTGACCGTCATCAGCACGGCTTCGGCCGCCACCACCACGATCAAGGGCGTCGGCTCCGGCCGCTGCGTCGAGGTCCCGGGGTCCTCCCAGACCAACGGCACCCAGGTCGCCCTGCGCGACTGCACCGGCGGCGCGAACCAGACCTTCAACACCACCTCGTCCCGCCAGTTGCAGGTGTACGGCAGCAAGTGCCTCAACGCCGCCGGCAGCGGCACCACCGCGGGCACCGCGGTCACCATCTGGGACTGCAACGGCAGCGCCGGTCAGCAGTGGAACGTCAACACCGACGGCACGATCCGCGGTGTGCAGTCCGGGCTGTGCCTCGACGCCACCGGCGCCGGGACCGCCAACGGCACCCTCATCGTGCTCTGGACCTGCACCGGCGCGTCCAACCAGCGGTGGACCACCACCGGCGGGACGAACCCGACCACGACCACCACGACGCCGCCGGCGGGCACCACCCCCGTCGCCCGCCACGGGCAACTGCGCGTCTGCGGCACCACGATGTGCGACCGCAGCGGCGCGCGGGTCCAGCTGCGCGGCGTGAGCAGCTTCTGGCTGAACTGGGAGAACCCGGCCTACGCCGAGAACCTCTCGGCGCTGCGGTGGATGCGGGACAACTGGAACCTCCAGGTCATCCGCGCCGCGATGGGCGTGGAACCGTCCGGGGCCTACCTCAGCGACCCGAACAAGGCACGCGGCCAAGTCGAGACGATCATCAACAACGCCGTGACCGCCGGGGTGTACGTGATCGTGGACTACCACGCCCACGAGGCCCAGAACTCGCGGTCGCAGGCGGTCGCGTTCTTCAGCGACCTGGCCCGCCGCTACGGCCACCTGCCCAACGTCATCTGGGAACCCTGGAACGAGCCCCTCCAGGTCAGCTGGACCGGCGTCATCAAGCCCTACCACCAGGCCGTGGTCTCCGCCATCCGCGCCGCCGACCCCGACAACATCATCGTGCTCGGCACGCCCAGCTGGTCCCAGAACGTCGACCAGGCCGCCGCCAGCCCGGTGGCCGGCACCAACCTCATGTACACGCTGCACTTCTACTCCTGCTCGCACACCACCGGCCTGCGGGCGAAGGCGGACACCGCGATCCGCGCCGGCCTCGCGCTGTTCGTCACCGAGTGGGGTGCCAGCCACGCCGACGGCGGCACCGACGGCCGGACCTGCCTGCCCGAGGCACAGGCCTGGATCGACTGGATGCGCGCCAACGGTGTCTCCTGGACCGCCTGGAAGCTCCACACCGGCAGCGACTCCACCAACCTGCTCCGTGCGGGTGCACCCGTCACCGGTGGCTGGAGCAGCTACCTGCACGGCCACGCCCCCTTCGTGGTGGCCAACATGAGGTAGCGCAACTCCGTCAGAACACCGGTGTCCGGTCCTGCCCCCGCAGGGCGGGACCGGACACCGCGGCCGCTCGGAGCACCCCGGTGCGAGTGGAGGTGCCACTCGGCTCCGGGAGGAGAGATGGAGGTTCGGCATGTCGCGCTCGCGCGTTCTCGCAGTGGTGTTGTCGGTCCTGGGTGGTGCCGTCGTCGGCGTCAGCCCCGGCTCCGCCTCCGCCGCTCCCCCTGGCGACCTGTACGCGACCTACCTGGAGAACCCCGCCATGGTCGCCGAGCACCAGGAACCGGCCCACGTCTTCCTGCCCCCGCACGCCGACGTGGCCTCGGCTGTCCGGGGTGACGAGAGCACGCCGTACACGCGGTCGCTGGACGGCGAGTGGCGGATCGCGATGGCCAAGCGGCCGGAGGAGGTGCCGGCCGGCTTCCACGCCGACGGCTTCGACACGTCCGGTTGGCGACGGGTCTCGGTGCCGCACACGTGGCAGACCGACGGGTTGGACCACCCGATCTTCCGCAACATCGCGACCGAGATCCAGCCGGACGACCCGCCGCGCGTGCCGCGTGACGTCAACCCGACCGGCGCGTACGCGAAGGACTTCGACCTGCCCGCCGACTGGACCGGGCGCAGCACGTTCCTGCGCTTCGAGGGCGTGACCTCGGGCTACTTCGTGTGGGTCAACGGCAGGTACGTGGGCTACGACCAGGGTGGTTACACCCCGGCGGAGTTCGACGTCTCGGCGGCCCTGAGGCCTGGCCGCAACCGGGTGGCCGTGCAGGTGCACCGGTGGAGCGCGGGCGCGTACCTGGAGGACGTCGACCAGTGGCGGTACTCGGGCATCTTCCGCTCGGTCCGCCTGCACTCCACGCCTGCCACGCACGTCCGCGACGTCACCCTGCGCACCGACCTGGACGCCGCCTACACCGACGCCGTGCTGTCGACCGAGGTCGAAGTGGCGCGCAAGCCCGGTGGCACGACCGGCGCGCACCGCCTGGCGCTGAGCCTGCGCGACGGCCGCGGCAAGGAGATCGCGTCCGCCGCCCGGGACGTGGAGATCACCGACGCCGGCGGCACCGCCCGGTTCGAGCTGCCCGTGCGCGACCCGGCCAAGTGGACCGACGAGACCCCGAACCTGCACACCGTCGTGTTCACCCTGACCGCGCCCGGCGGCACGACGCACATCACCAGCGAGACCACCGGTTTCCGCGAGATCGAGATCCGCGACAGGCAGCTGCTGGTCAACGGCAAGCGGGTGCTGTTCAAGGGCGTGAACCGGGCGGAGACCGACCCCGACCACGGCCGGCACGTGCCGAGGGCGGCGCAGGAGCGCGACGTGGCGTTGATGGAGCAGCTCAACGTCAACGCGGTGCGCACCTCGCACTACCCGTCCGATCCGTACTTCTACGAGCTGGCCGACCGGCACGGGCTGTGGATCGCCGACGAGGTCGACATCGAGACCCACAACCACGAGGACTGCTCACGCTGGTGCCAGGCCGACCAGCCGGAGTGGCGGGCCGCGTTCCTGGACCGCTTCACCGCCATGGTCGAGCGGGACAAGAACCACCCGAGCGTGTTCCTGTGGGACACCGGCAACGAGGCAGGCCTTGGCGCGCACCACTACGCCATGGCGGAGTGGTTGGACGCCAACGAGCCGACCCGCCCCAAGTACCACCAGTCCAACAACCCCGACGGCGATGCGCCGTTCGCCGACGTGTGGGGCCCGCGCTACCCCTCCCCCGAGCGGTTCGAGGAACAGGCGAGGAGCACCACCAAACCGGTCGTCCTCGGCGAGTACGCGCACGCGATGGGCAACAGCCTGGGCAACTTCCGCGAGTTCTGGGACACCGTCCGGGCCAACCCCGCCACCCAGGGCGGCTTCATCTGGGACTGGGCCGAGGGCAGCATCCGGCAGCAGGTCCGGATCCTGCCCGACTCCTCGGGCAACGACATCTCCGCCCACGTGACCGGCGCGCCGGAACTGGTCGACGGACACCGCGGCAAGGCGCTGCACCTGTCCGGCCTGGACGACTTCGTGGAGGTCTACCGCGACCGCAGGCTGGACATCACCGGCACGGCGCTGACGCTGGACGCGTGGGTCAAGCCCGCCGCGTGGAGCGGCGACTTCCGCATCGTCGGCAAGGGCGACCACCAGTACGCGCTGAAGATGAAGGACGAGCACACGCTGGAGTTCTTCATCCACAGCGGCACCTGGCAGGCCGTGCGGGCCACCGTGCCGGACGACTTCTACGGCAACTGGCACCGGGTCGGCGGCACCTACGACGGCACCGCGCTGCGCCTCTACATCGACGGCCGCGAGGTCGCCACCACGCCGTTCAGCGGCCCGATCGACCCGTCGTCGGCCGAGGTCAACGTCGGCCGCGACTTCGAGACGTCGTGGAACGACCCCAGCAACGTCGGGCGGATGGCCCACGGGACCGTGGACGACGTCCGCATCTACGACCGCCCCCTCACCCCCGCCGAGCTGAACGCGCCCGAACCCGTGGGCGGCGCGGTGCTGGCGCTGGACTTCGACCGCGTCGAGGAACGCGGCACCCACCTGTCCTACGGCTCCAGCATCTCCGGCCTCGACGGCCTGGTCGGCCCGGACCGCACGGCTCAGCCGGAGACGACCCAGATGGCGTGGGCGCAGCAGCCGCTGCGGTTCGGCTACACCGACGGCGTGCTGTCGGTGCGCAACGAGAAGCAGTTCACCGGCACCGACGGGCTGAGGCTGCGGTGGCGCGTCACCGAGGGCTCGCGCGTCGTGACGCGCGGGGAGCAGCCGTTGCGCGTGGCGGCGAACTCGACGGGCACGATCCGGATCCCCGCACCGCCGAACCCGGCCGATCGGGAACGGTTCCTCACCGTGGAGGCCGTCACCGCGGCGGCCCAGCCGATGGTGCCCGCCGGGCACGTGCTCGCGCACGACCAGTTCTCCCTCGGCGGCAGCCGAATCCCGGGTCTCGACCAGGACCGGGGCACTCACGGTGGCAACGCCGCGATCACGACCGACGACGCGGCGGCGGTCACGGCGTCCGCGGCGGGCGTCAGCTACTCGGTCGACAAGAAGACCGGCACGCTGTCGTCGATCAAGGTACGCGACCGCGAACTGCTGCGCAGCGGGCCGAAGCTCGACGCGTGGCGTGCTCCGATCAGCAACGAGACCTTCAAATGGGGCCGCGCGGAGGGCGAGGACTGGCGCCAGGTCGGCCTCGACCGGCTCGCCACCACCGTCACCGACATCCGCGTCGAACCGGCGCCGTCCGGTGTCCGGGTCGTGGTCGACAGCCGGGTGGCCGCACCGGACGTCACCGGGGCCTGGTTCGACCAGACGATGACCTACACCGTCGAACGCGGCGGCGTGCTGCGGCTCGGGCACCAGGTCACCCCGCAAGGCGCGATGCGCACGTTGCCCTACCTGCCCAGGATCGGCGTGTCGCTGGCGGTGCCCGACGGCTACGACCGGTTCGCCTGGTACGGGCGCAAGGCGGAGAGCTACGTCGACCGCAAGGACGGCACCCCGATCGGCGTGCACTCGTCCACGGTCGACGAGCAGTACGTCGACTACCACCGCCCCCAGGACCACGGCAACCACACGGACAGCCGGTGGGCGCTGCTGGCCGACGGCCGCACCGGCGGTCTGCTCGTGGCGGGTGCGAAGGACGTCAGCGTGACGCCCTACGACGACCTCGACCGGGCCGCGTACCCGTTCCAACTCCAGCGCAACAAGGGCTGGGTCACCCTGCACGCGAGCCACGCCGTCACGGGCGTCGGCGACACCCCGAACCCCGTGCGGGCACGCAGTCAGGTCCGGCCCGACACCACCTACGAGTACACGCTCACCCTGCGCCCGTTGACCGTCCAAGAAGCCCGATCGGGAACACCCGTGGGTGGATGACCACGACAAGTGGGCAGAGAGAGCCGGACGTGGGTCGCGGGGTGGCAGCGGCTCTGCACCGGTCGCCGCGAGCGGCGATGGCCTGGACGATGGCGGCGTCGTCCAGGGCATCGCCGTCGCGGCGGGCCGCTTCCGGTCAGGCGGCGAACTGCCACCAGTTCACGTTGAACAGGTAGCCGCTACCGCCGGTGAACCGGAGGTAGAGGTCCCGCGTGCCCGTCGCGCCGGTGATCGGGCAGGAGACGGTGGCCCAGTTCTGCCATCCGCCGGTGCCGGTGACGGCGCAGCGCCCCACCACCGTGCCGGTCGGGCCGTCCAGCCGGGCCTCGATCGTGCCACCGGAGGTGCCGGAGGCGACCCGCGCGGTCAACGACCGCGCGCCCGTGCCGAACGCCGCGCCCTTGACCTTGATGTAGTCGCCGTTCTCGATCCAGCCGACGTTCATCCCGCCCTCGGAGGCGCGTTCGGTCTCGATGCCCGAACCCCAGGCGATGGTCTCGGCCTCCTGGCGGACGTACGGGTTGAGCGTGCCCGCCTGCGGTGCGCCGGACGTGGTCATGTTGATCGTCGGGATCGTGCCGTCGGCGTTGTAGCTGAACTTCTCCACCGCCACCGAGCGGGTGTAACCGCCGCCGCCGGGCAGGGCGCCGTTGTGGTAGAAGAAGTACGAGCTGCCCTTGAAGTCGATGATCCCGGCGTGGTTGGTGAAGCTGGAACCCTGCGTGGGCATGACGGTGCCGCGGAAGGTCCACGGTCCCGTGGGGCCGGGTGCGGTGGAGTAGGCGATGTACTCCGAGCAGCACTTGGCCGCGAACACGTTGTAGTACAGGCCGTTGCGCTTGTAGACCCAGGGCCCTTCCTCGTAGAGGGTGGTGCGGGTGGCGTGGCCGGTGCGGGTGCCGAACCCGGCGGTGGTGAGCGGGATCTGGGTGGCGCCACCGGAGAACGAGATCATGTCGGCGTTGAGCCGCACGTACCACAGGTTCGGGTTGCCCCAGTACAGGTAGGCCTGGCCGTTGTCGTCGAGGAAGGCGTGCGGGTCGATCTCGCCGTTCTCGACCAGCGGGCGACCGATCGCGTCGCGGAACGGTCCGGTGGGGCTGTCGGCCACCGCCACGCCGATGGCCATGCGACCGGTGGCCCGGTTCTTGACCGGCACGTACCAGTAGAACTTGCCGTTGCGGGCGATGGTGTGCCCGGCCCACGCGTCGGCGCTGGCCCAGCTGAACGTGGCCAGGTTCATCGGGGAGCCGTGGTCGGTCCAGTTCACCATGTCGTCGGAGGACCAGACCCGCCACTCCTTCATCGTGAAGTAGGTCGAGCCGTCCTCGTCGTGCCCGGTGTAGAGGTACACCCGCCCGTCGTGCACGAGCGGCGCCGGGTCGGCGGTGTAGATGTGTTGCACGATCGGGTTGTCCGCCCGCGCGACCGCGGGCAGGAGCGCCAGGGCGCACAGGATGCCCACCAGCACGGCGCCCGCACGGCGCGGTGCGCTTCGGGACGATGACGTCGATTTCATCAGGGGTTACCTCCGGGAGGAGCGCTGGTCACGGACGACGGGTCGGCGGTCCAGCCGTTGCGGGCCGCCGACCCGTGGGTCGATGAACGTGCCGTGGACGGTCCTACGCACCGGTGGCGCCGTTGGGCACCAGGCGCCAGCGGTTGTCCGCCGAACCGTTGTCGGAGTCCTGCACCACTTGCGCACCCGCGGCCGTGGAGCCGTTGAGGATGCCGAGCAATTTGCCGCTGTTGACGTTGCGGATCTTGTGCGTGCCGTCCCCGTTGGCGACGAGCGTCCACTTGTGGTCCGCGGTCCCGGTGTCGGACCACTGCAGGACGCGGGCGTTGTCGGCGGTGGACATGTTCTCCACGCCGAGGACCTTGCCGCTGTGGACGTTGCGCAGCCGCACGTTGGCGCCGTCGGCGATCATCTGCCAGTTGTGGTCGGCGGTGCCGTTGTCGTGCCACTGCACGGCCAGGCCACCGTCCGAGGTGGACATGTCCCGGATGCCGAGGACCATGCCGGTGCCGACGTTGACCAACCGGTGGCTGCCCGAACCACCGCCGCCGGTGTTCCAGTACACCGTGTAGTTGAAGCCGTGGGCGTCGTGGAACGGGCCGAGGTTGACCGTCGCGCCGTTGGCGGTAGCGGTGAACGCCAACGCCGAGGTGCTCGTGCGGGTGACCGAGTTGACGTTGAGCGACGGGAGCGCGGACAACGTCGTGTTGCCGTAGTTGCCCGCCAGGACGACCGGGCCGTAGGTGATGGCGGCGACGTTCGGGTTGTCGTTGGCGGGCCGCGTGACCAGCCGCATGGGCAGGCGCAGCGTCACCACGTCGCCGGAGGTCCAGGACCGCGTGATGCTCGCGTAGCTGCCGGGTGTCGTGGTGATGTTCTGGGCGGCGCCGTTGACGCTGATCGTCGCGCCGCTCGTCCAGGCGGGGATGCGCACCCGCATGGTCCACGAGCCGCTGACGGTGCCGGTCACGGTCAACGTGGTGGTGTCCGACGCCGGGTAGGTCGTGGCCTGGGTGACGGTGATGCCGCGTTCCGACCAGTTCAGCGTCGACGGCGTGTAGAGGTTCACCGTGAGCGTGGTGCCGTTGTGGAAGTAGATGGAGTCGGCGAGCTTGGTGTTGGTCTCCAGGCCCGTGCCCTGGCAGCACCAGAACGTGGTGTAGTCGGTGCTCCAGTTGCCGCCGCCCCACGCCGGTCCGGTGTTGCCGCGGCGGTGACCGGGGTTCAGGCCGGTGAAGTAGCAGATGTGACCGTGCTGGTCGGCGGTGTTCTGCTGGCCGATGAGGTGGTTGAGCAGGGCGTTCTCGTAGTAGTCGAAGTACGCCGCGTTGTTCGGGTCGAGCAACCACAGCTCGCGGGTCAGCTTGAGCATGTTGAAGGTGTTGCACGCCTCGGCCGTGTCGGTGTTGAGGTAGCCGGCGATGGCGTTGGGCGCGCGGAAGTGCTCGGCCTGGCTGTTGCCGCCGATGACGTACGTGTGCGCCCCCACGGTGATGCTCCACGCGTTGCGGGCGATGTCCCGGTAGCGGGTGGTGCCGGTGGCCTTGTACTCGCGGGCCGCGCCGATCCACTTCGGCACCTGGGTGTTGGCGTGCAACCCGTTGAGCCGGTCCTGGTTGGCGGCCAGGGGGTCGAAGACGGCGGCGTGGTCGAACCGCTGGGCGGTGGCGAGCCACTTCGCGTCACCGGTCTGCTGGTACAGGTCGGCGAGCACGGCGTTCATGCCGCCGAACTCCGTGCCCAGCACCCGCTGCATCTGGCTGTAGGACAACCGCGCCGTCCGCCAGTCCACCCAGCCCGCGAACCGCAGGAGCACGTCCCGCGCCTGGGTGCTGCCCATGTACCGCCACACGTCCAGCAGGCCGGCCAGCGTCTTGTGCAGCGAGTAGTACGACACCGACTTGGGCGAACCCGCCTCCATCGCGTCGAAGTCGGATTCCGGGAACCCCGACAGGTAACCGGTGTTGAACCCCGCCGCCGCGTTGTTCGCCTGGCACTTGGCCAACTCCGCGACCATGTAGTTCGCCCGGTCACGGGACGTGGTGTCGCCCAGCATGGCCCACGCCTGCGCCCACGCGGTCAGGAAGTGCCCCTGGCTGTGGGTGCGGAACGGGAAGTTCGGCGCCTCCCAGCCACCGAGCGCGGCCGCACCGCCCGTGGACAGGCGGTGGTTCGCGCGGAAGTTGTAGAGCAGCCGGTTGACGTCGACGAACCGCAGGTAGTTCAGCGTGCGGTTCTGGTTGTCCAGCCAACGGCCCGGCGTGAGGCGCACCTGGCTCAGGTCGAACGGGTGGGCCGACACGCCGATGTCGCCGCGGACCGGCGGCACGGCCGCGGCCGAGGCGGTTCCGGTCAACAGCGACGGTGCGCCGGTCGCGACGGCGGCGACGCCGGCGGCCTGGAACAGTCTGCGCCGACTCAGTGGAGAGGACATGAGGTGCTCCCGTGCGTTGTAGGAGTCATTCTCGGTACGAACCCGGCGGCGGACGGGTGGCTTCAGGCACGGCACGGCGGCCGATGTGGCGGTGGTCGGGGCGGCCCGGAGGTCCCGGGCCGCCCCGACCCTGAGGTCAGCGGCAGGTGCGCGCCTCGTGCGGAACGGGGATCCGGGTCGACACCTCGTGCCCGTCGACCGTGGCCGTGGCGGTGACCGTCACCGTGCCGGCGGGGACGCTCGACTGCCGCGTCGTGAACGGGTGGAAGCGGGTCTTGCCCGCCTTGACGTCGTCGAACGACTTCGTGCCGTACGGCGTCTCGACCACGAAGTCGACCGGCACGGACTCGTTGTTGGTCACGTGCACGGTGAGCTTGACGTTCGGCCCGGCGCACCGCGTGTCGGCGGAGCCCGCGACCTTCAGCGACGGCTTGGTGAACCGCCAGCTGTCGACCTCCAGGAGGTCACGGCCGTCGGGTCCGACGAACGTGAGGTACACGTCGTGCACGCCGGAGACGCCGTCGAGCTCCGCGCCGACCTCGGTCCACTCCCCCGCGGGCCCCGCCACGGGGATGGTCGCGACGACCGGTCCGGTGCGGTCGTCCAGGCGCACCTGGACGCTCGTGCCCGCGGTGAGCGGCTTCACCCGCGCCGACACACCGGTGGCGCCGGTGCCGAAGTCGACCGACGACAGCGACGTCCAGTCGCCGTCGTCGACGTCGTGCAGCGCCAGGTTCGGCACGTCGTCGGGTGCGGTGAGCCGCTTGGTGGCCAGCCCCTGCTGCCAGGCGATGGTCTCCGCCTCGATCACCCGGTAGGGGTCGAGGTGGCGGATCTGCTCGACGCCGTCGAAGGTGCCGAGGACCTCCTTGATGGTGCCGTCGGGGTTGAACTCCAGCTTCGCGATGTGCGGGCTGCGGAACCCCTGCGTCGCGCCGCCGGTGATGCGGCGGTTCAGCGTCTGCGCGTGGTAGGTGAAGTAGTGCTCGCCGTTCAGCTCGAACACCGACTGGTGGTTGTTGCCACCGGCGCCGAAGTAGACGCCCGGGTTCTTGAAGATGACCCCCGCGTACTTGTCGGGCGTCCACGGACCCATCGGGTTGTCGGCCACGAGGTAGGCGATGGCGCCGGTCGGCGGGCCGTTCGGGTCGATCGGGCCGCCGAAGCCGAAGTTGGACGAGTAGGAGTAGTAGTACTTGTCCCCGCGCTTGAAGACGTGGCCCGCCTCGAACATCAGCGGGGCGTCGATGGTCTCGGCCGCTCCCTCGGTGCTGATCATGTCGTCGCCGAGCTTGATGACGCGGGTCGACTTCGGGTGGTTGGTGTTCTCGTAGGAGTTGGAGCCGTCGTTGCCGCCACCGCCGAAGTAGAGGTAGCCCTGGCCGTCGTCGTCGATGAACACGCCCGGGTCGAACAGCCAGTTGCGGCCGTCGGACGCGCCGGGGGTCTGGGCGGTGATGAGCAGGCTGCCCCGCTCGTCGCGCCAGGGGCCCAGCGGCGAGTCGCCCACCACGACGCCGGTGGCCGCGCCGTTGTTGGCGAAGTAGAGGAAGAACTGCTCCTTGCCGTCGACGACCCGGCTCTCGACCGCGGGCGCCCAGGACTGCGTGGCGTACTTGGCCAGGCCGTTCGGTCCGGCCACCGGGATCTCGCCGTGGTCGGTCCAGTTGACCAGGTCGTCCGACGAGATCACGGTGATCGTGTTGATCCCGCCGTAGGTGTTGGTCGGCGAGGTCCCGTCGGGGCCCGGGTTGTACACCTGGGTGTCGTTGGTCAGGTAGACGTAGACCCGGCCGTCGTGCACGAAGGCGTTGCCGTCGGCGCCGAACTTGTGCGAGATCAGGGGGTTGCCCTCGCCGGGGTTCTTGCCGAGGACCTCGATGGTGGTCGAGGGGGTGAACTCGGTCAGCACGACGTCGTCGACCTTGAAGTCCATCAGGTGGATCGCCGGTGCGGCTGCCGGGTCGGCCGTCCACGGGGTCTCGACGAAGACCCGGGGCGTGGTGACGGCCTGCCCGGCCGGGATGGTGAACGTGCCCTGGAGCAGTCCCCACTGGCCGCGCGGCACCGTCCCGGTGCCCAGGTTGGTGTAGGTCGAGCCGCCGTAGTGCATGGTCACGAAGAACTGCTTGGTGGCCGGGCTCTCCGGGTTCTCGTACTTCACCCGGGCGGTGACGGTGTAGGTCTTGCCGGCCTGGACCTTGCCGGCGAGGTCCTGCGCCGGTCCCGAACCGGTGGTCTTGCGGTTGGTCACCTGCACCGCGCCGGCACCCGCGTAGGCGTCCGCGGTGGGCGACAGGGTGGCGCCGTCGGTGGGGTTCCCGCTGTTGACCGCCCAGCCGGTCAGGCCGTCCTCGAAGCCGGGGTTGGTGATGAGGTTCGGGCCGGCGGCCATCGCCGTCGGGGTGGCCGCGAGGCCGGCGGCGACCAGGGCGCCGACCGCGACGAGCACGGCCGTTCTCCGCCGCCTCGACCGCTGCGGACGTTGTCGATCCACGGGTTTCTCCTTGTGCTTGGTACGTGATCTCACTCGCCCGCCGCGATACGGGCGGCGAGGTACTGGGTCGGCGGGTCGGCCGCACGCCGGGCAGCGCGCGGCCGACCCGGTGATCAGCGGCAGGTCCGGGCTTCGTACGGTGCTTCGAGCACGGCGGAGCGGGGATGGCCGTCGATCGTCGCCGACGCGGTGACCGTTGCCGAGTCCGCGGGCACGGCGCGTTCACGGGTCGTGAACGGGTGCGAGCGGGTCTTGCCCGGTTCGACGTCGTGGAACGACTTCGTCCCGTACGGCGTCTCGATCGAGACGTCCACCGGGACCGCTTCGTGGTTGGTGAACTCGACGGTCAGCTTCACCTTGTGGCCCGTGCACCTGGTGTGCGCGGACACCCGCACCGCCACCGGGAACCTCGCCACACCGAGCCGGGCCAGCGCCAGGCTCAACGTCCGCTCCGGCGCGTCGACCTGGTTCTGCGTACCGGGCGCCGACGCCCGTGCGGCCTCGGCCTTGCGCAGCGCGTCCCGCATCGCCGCCCACGCCTCGGCCGGGTAGTGGTGTTCGTCGAGGGTGGCCGCGTGGGCGATCGCGGCGTCCAGGTCGCCGGTGTCGAGCGGCTTGCCCTCCGCCGTCAGGGTGTCGCTGAGCAGGAAGTGGTCGAAGTCGACGGTCCCGCCGGCCTGTTCGGTGGCGTAGTTGAACAACCCCCACCGGTGGCCCATGAAGTGGGCCAGGCTGCCGTCGAGGGTCTGCGGGCCGACGCGGTCGCCGAGCCGGTGCCAGGTGCGCCCGTCCGGGCTGTGGTGGAACGTGGTCCAGCCCTGGCCGGTCGGGGCGTCGAACTCCACGTCGCCCTTGAGGTGGACCTCGGTGGCGTCGCCGAGCGGTACCTCGGTGCCGGGCACGAAGCTCTCCGCCGTCGCCTGGTCGAAGGTGACCGGGAAGGGCTGCACGCGGTTGACCACCCCGAGGGTGTTCCGGCCGTTCACCCGCTTCACCGCCACGTAGGAGAAGCCGCGGTTGTACATCGCGAGGCCCGCGACGTCCCCGTCCTTCATCCCGGAGATGTCGAGCTTGGTCTCCGCGGAGCCCTTCGGGCCGAACGTCCGCTGCGACAGCGTGTTGCGGGCCTCCTCGAACCACGTCAGCTCGGCCCGGTTCGACAGCTTGGTGTAGACGTAGTCGCCGGTGACGACCTTGCCGGTGGTGAGCCGCAGCCAGCCGTCCCGGTCGGTCAGGGACCAGTGGCGGTTGTCCGGGGCGTGGTTCCACTGCCAGACCAGGCCCAGGCGCGAACCGTTGGGCTTGACCTCCTCCTCCGTCGGGTGCTCGGTGGTCACCGGCTGTCCGACGATCGAGACGTCGTCGATCAGGTACTCGACGCTCGACGACGGTGGCTGCGGGTTGGCCCACGGTGTCTCGACCGCGAACTTCACCCTGCCGGTCTCGGCCGCGGCCGGGACGGTGTACCGACCGGAGACCGTCGTCCACCGGCCGACCGGGACGTCCCCGGAGGCCATGACCTGGACGCCCGCGCCCCAGTCCGCGGCGAGGTTGAACCGCACGGTGGCCGGACCGGCGGTGTACTTGACCTTCGCCGACACCGCGTACGTGACACCGCGCTGCAACACCCCGTCCAGGGACTGGTTCGGGCCCGAGCCGTTGACCGTCCGGTCACCCACCCTCAGGGCGGTGGAGCCGGCGGCCGGATCGGTCGCGTCGAGGGTGAGCCGCGCGCCGAACTGACCCGCCCACGGCTGCACCGACCCGGACTCGAAGCCGGCGTTGCGCAGCAGCTCCACGCCGAGCAGCGACTCGTCGACGTCGGGCGGGACCGGGATCGTCCACTGCTCGTCCATGTACGCCTTGTGCGGCGCGTCGTTGGCGAAGTCGTCGGAGGCGACGACGCTCTTCTGGCGCTCCAGTGCTTCCTGCTCCGGGCTCAGCCGGATCGGCTTGGCGAACACCCCGTTCACCGGCACCGCGCCGTTGTCGCCGAACGTGGGCCAGCCGTCCTGCCAGGTGGCCGGGATGAGCGCCGGGATGCGGCCGACCGGGAACGAGTCGCGGAAGAACATGCCGTACCACGCCGTCCCGCCGGCACGGGAGATCGGCACGAGGCTGCCCTGGGCGAAGCCGTTGGAGTTCAACGCACCGCGGGCCTGGTAGGGGTTGGCGCCGTCGACCGTCGCGTAACGCCCGAGCAGCTGGGGCGAGCGGAACAACACCACCTGACGTCCCTGGCCCGGCGGCCAGGTGATGATCACGATGTAGTAGTACCCGTCGATGTGCTGCACCTGGGCGCCCTCGAACAGCCCGCCGAGGAACGGGGACCCCGGGTAGTCGGCTGGCCGCAGGATGTTCGGGTACTCCGCCACCACCCGGGTCAGGCCGGCGTCCAGCTTGACCGCGCTGGTCGAGCCGGACCCGTAGAAGATGTAGGGCGTGCCGCCGTCCTGCTCGTCGAAGTACAGCGAGGGGTCGTGGAACGCCCGCCCCAGCGGCAGCCGCGTCCACGCGCCGTTCTCGATGTCGTCGGTCTGGTAGAGGTAGGAGCCGCCGAGGTTGTTCGTGTTGAAGGCGACGTAGAACTTCCCGCCGTGGTAGCGCAGCGACGACGCCCACTGGCCCTGGCCGTAGGAGTTCTGGCCGTTGCGCAGCGAGAACGCGTCCCCGATGCCCAGGCGGTCGAAGACGTAGTTCACGATCTCCCAGTTGACCAGGTCGTACGACTTCATGATCGGCGCACCCGGGCTCAGGTGCATC
Source organism: Saccharothrix stipae (assembly GCF_054781895.1). Taxonomy (NCBI): domain Bacteria; kingdom Bacillati; phylum Actinomycetota; class Actinomycetes; order Pseudonocardiales; family Pseudonocardiaceae; genus Saccharothrix; species Saccharothrix stipae. Next base: position 581,361 of record NZ_BAAGTN010000001.1, read on the forward strand.
GTCGTGCTGATCATGTAGTAGACGTCGCGGCCCTCGTCGTTCTCCGCCGCCGGCACGCGCTCCACGCTCACGTCCGGCACGTCGGAGTTGAGCAGGGGAACGGAGTAGGTGCCGTCGCCCTTGTCCGTCGACGTGGGGGACGACCGCGGCGCCCACTCGTCGGCCGCGTGGGCCGTGGCGCCGGTGGCACCGAGACCGGTGCCGGTGGCCAGCACGACCGTCACGGTGGCGGCCGTCAGTGTGCGCATCGGCCGCCGGGGACGACGGCGGAAGTGGGCGTTCGGGGGCATCGCGGCTCCAGGAGCGGTTGTACGGGATCGCGGTCTTTTGTCGACGCTGGTGGCGGTGATCGGCGGGGTCCCGCCGATCACCTGCCGGCCGCTCGGGGCGGCGCGATGGAGGAGCGGTCGCGTCGGGGCATCGGGACGCGGTGCACCGCGGGAGTCCGTAATCGGTGCTCGGAGAGCAGGACTTCGACGGCTTTCGCGCCGAGGTCGTGGTGCGGGAGGGCGATGGTGGTCAGTTCGGGGCGCATCCAGCCGGCCAGGGGGTGGTCGCCGAACGACACGACCGAGACGTCGGCCGGCACGCTGAGGCCGGCGTCGGCCAGGGCGTGGTAGGCGCCGAACGCGAGCCGGTCGTCGAAGCAGATCAGGGCGCGGGGGCGGTCGGCTCCCAGCAGGTCCCTGGTGGCGGCGAAGCCGTGCTCCGGCGACCACCGCCCGCACGCGCGGCCGCCGGCGACCTCCACGCCGGCCGCGTCGAGGACCTCGTGGATGCCGATGAGGCGCTCGGCGGTGGCGACGGAGCCGGGTGGCGCGGGGTGCGGGCCGACGTCCGCGCCGATGAGGTGGATGCCGTCGCGGTGACCGGCCTCCAGCAGCGCGCGTGCCGCGGTCCGGCCCGCCTCGACCTCGTCGGGCACGACGACGGGCAGCCGGGACGGTCCGTCGGGCAGGACGTTGAGCAGCACGGCGTGACCGGCGTCGATGCGGTCGGGTACGGAGACCCGCCTGGTGCACGTCGCGGCGTAGACGATCCCGTCGACCTGGCGGTCGAGCATGGCGTCGATCAGGTCCTGCTCCGAGGCCGGGTCGCCGTCCGCCTCGGCGACGAGCAGCAGGGCGCCGCGCGCACGGGCCGCGTCCACGGCACCCCGGATCATGTCCCCGGCCATCACGGACGTCGCCACCGTGTCGGCGATGAACCCGATCGTGTGGGTGCGGCCGGTGCGGGACCCGAAGGGCACCACCTTGCGGCGGTAGCCCACGGTCTGCACGGCCTGCCGCACGCGTTGTTCGGCGTCCGCGGAGATCCGCAGGTCCCGACCCCGCCCGGACAGGACGACCGAGACGGTCGTGATCGAGACACCGGCCGCCTTGGCCACGTCGGCCATCGTGACCCGTCGTCGGTTCACCCCGGCCTCCCGCGCACCGGACTCGGCACGGCCCGTGCCGGCACCGCCCCGCCGGCTCGTCGAGGCAGCGGCCGGTGCCGGCGTCTCAGGCAGCGGGCCGTTCACGGCGCGGCGACGTCACGGCAGCACCGGGCGACTTGGCGTGCGGTCGACGCACCGACAAGCGCTCTCGACGACGAGAACATGGGGCTACCTCCTGGACTGCGTTGTCCCGGCGTGGTGCTCGGTGTTCGTCAACGTCCAGCCAGGACGAACCGTGCGACCGGCCATCCGGAGCCGAGCCCCGGCGGTCCTCGCAGCGGAGTCCCCATCGTCGACGGCGGGGTGGTCTGCGGCGGCAGACGACTCGACCCGTTCCCGGGTCGAATGTTTTGGTCGTGGAGCCTGAACTTTCGGGCCAATGTAGCCCCGCGTTCGTCAGCCCGTCAACGCATCCCGGATCGACTTTTGTGAACGCTCACTCAGCTTGGACAGGAGGCTGCGCATGATTGCGCCGCGCGCTCTAGAGTGCTGAGCTGCTCTTTTATTGCCTATGTAGGCCATTTGGCTCAACGTTGTGTGCGCGCCGACCACTGTGGTTGTGAACGTAAACATCCGAGCCCTGCAGAGTCCGCTCGCGGCAGGCTTCGCCGACTACCCGGCGCCACCGCCGACCTCGCCACCGAGGCGACCCCGCCTACGGACAACACCGTCGAAAGGAGCAAGGCGCATACCGCTGAACAGATCGGAGCCCACGCGCTGGAACCGGATCACGGCACCGAAATTTGCGAATACAACTTCGAATAGTTGCGAAACAATGCCCTGGCACACCCCTGCTCGTCGGTCCGCGATCGCGCCGGACCCCGCCCGCGTGAACAGGTCGCTCACCTGCGGTTTCGGCGGGACCGCAAGATCACACTTAACCGGTTCGTCGCAGTTCATGCATGTAAACCTCGGCGCGGGAGCGGTCGCGGCGGGCAGAGATGAGCCTTGATTGGCCTAACTGTTTCGGTTAATACTGCTTAACGTTTCGAACCGAACAGCGTGTGGCTACGGAGGTCTCCCGGCCACCCGCGCCGAGCGGACCGTCGACCGGTCCGACGCCCACCCGTCCCCCACCCGCACTCCCGCGGGTGCAACCAGAAAGCGCCGAACATGACGCTGACAGCGAAGTCAGTTGCACGAGTCGCGCTCGTGTCGACGTTGGTCGCCGCCGCCGCGGGTGCCGCGGTGCTCGTGGCGTCACCCGCCAGTGGCGCCGCCTCCACGCTCGCCGCCGCGGCACAGCAGAGCGGGCGGTACTTCGGCACCGCGGTCGCCGCGAGCAAACTGGGTGATTCCACCTACGTCGGGATTCTCAACCGTGAGTTCGACATGGTCACGGCCGAGAACGAGATGAAGATGGACGCCACCGAACCCAACCAGGGCCAATTCAGCTACGGCAACGCCGACCGCATCGTCAACCAGGCCCGCAACCAGGGCAAACGCGTCCGCGGCCACGCCCTGGCCTGGCACTCCCAGCAACCCGGCTGGATGCAGAACATGTCCGGCACCGCCCTGCGCAACGCGATGTTGAACCACGTCACCCAGGTCGCCACCTACTACCGCGGCAAGATCTACGCCTGGGACGTCGTCAACGAGGCCTACGCCGACGGCAGCGGCGGCGGACGCCGCGACTCCAACCTCCAACGCACCGGCAACGACTGGATCGAAGCCGCCTTCCGCGCCGCCCGCACCGCCGACCCGAACGCCAAGCTCTGCTACAACGACTACAACACCGACAACTGGTCGCACGCCAAGACCCAAGGCGTCTACCGCATGGTCCAGGACTTCAAGTCCCGCGGCGTCCCCATCGACTGCGTCGGCTTCCAGGCCCACTTCAACAGCGGCAACCCGGTCCCGTCGAACTACCACACCACCCTGCAGAACTTCGCCAACCTCGGCGTCGACGTCCAGATCACCGAACTGGACATCGAAGGCTCGGGCAACACCCAGGCCCAGCAGTACCAGGGCGTCGTCCAAGCCTGCCTGGCGGTCACCCGCTGCACCGGCATCACGGTGTGGGGCATCCGCGACAGCGACTCCTGGCGCGCCTCCGGCACCCCGCTGCTCTTCGACGGCTCCGGCAACAAGAAAGCCGCCTACACCTCCACCCTGAACGCCCTCAACGCCGCACCCACGACGGGCCCGACCACGTCGACCACCACCAACACGACCGACCCGACCACCACCACGCCGAACCCCGGCGGCTGCACCGCGACCTACTCCGAGGGCCAGAAGTGGAGTGACCGCTTCAACGGCCAGGTCACCGTGTCGGGCACGAACAACTGGATCGTCACGGTCACCGTCAGCTCGCCCCAGAGGATCATCGCCACCTGGAACACCAGTGCGACGTGGGAGAGCGCCAACGTGATGACCGCGCGCCCCAACGGCAACGGCAACACGTTCGGCTTCACCATCCAGCACGGCGGCAACTGGAGCTGGCCCAGCGTCTCCTGCCGGGTCGGCTGATCCGCCGCGCGGGAGGGCCCGGCCGCCGCCGGGTCCTCCCGCGCCCGATCGCGCGACGCCAATCCGCCGCCACTCGCAGTGGAAGGAGCAATCCCATGCGCAGGCACGATTCCCGCGCGACGCGGTCGGCCGCGTTGGTGGCCGCCGTGGCACTCGTGGCGACGACCGGCGCCCTGATCGGGTCGCAGTCCGCGTCGGCCGCCGCCGGGTGCCGGGTCGACTACTCGATCGGCTCGCAGTGGCCGGGCGGCTTCACCGCCAACGCGGTCGTGACGAACCTCGGCGACCCGGTGAACGGGTGGCGGCTGTCGTGGACGTTCCCCGGTGACGAGCGGATCACGCAGTCGTGGAACGGGACGCACACCCAGTCGGGCGCACAGGTCACCGCTGCCAACGCGGCGTGGAACGGCACCATCGCCACCGGTGCGACGGTGTCGTTCGGCTTCAACGCCACGTCCGGTGCCCGCACGACGCCCCCGTCGGTGTTCACCCTCAACGGCACCGCGTGCACCGGTTCGACGGTCACGACCACGACCACGACCACGACCACCACCAGCACCAGCACGACGACAACGAGCACGACGACCACCACGACGACCCCCCAGCCGAGCCGTCCCATGATCGAGAACAACTTCTCCGTCACCAGGGAAGGCGCCTACGGTGACAACCGCTTCACCGTGTTCCGCCCGTCGAACCCGCAGGCGGTCGACCGGGCGCTGCCCGTGCTGGCGTTCGGGAACGGCGCGTGCGCGCACACGAACAACAGCGAGGTCACGCGGATCCTGACGTTCGTCGCGTCGAAGGGCTTCGTCGTGGTGGACACCGGTTCGGTCGACGGCTCGCCCAACGGCGTGCCGAGCGGGTCGCCCATCCCCTCCCTGCTGACCGACGCGATCACCTGGGCCGAGCGGGAGCAGAACCGCTCCGGGGCGCCGCTTCGCCAGCGCCTCGACCTGACCAAGGTGGCGACCGCCGGCCACTCCTGCGGTGGCCTGGAGGCCATGGTCGCCGCCCAGGACCGCCGCGTGTCCGCGGTCGTCTCGCTGAACAGCGGGTTCTTCGCCGACGGCTCCTTCGGCTACCCGCGCTCCGAGGTCGGCAAGCTGCACACGCCCGCCATGTTCATGGACGGTGGCTCCTCCGACGTCGCCTACGCCAACAACCAGGCCACCTACGACCTGGCCGCGGTCCCGGCCGTGCTGGCCCGCCACCCGCAGGCCGGCCACGGTGGCTTCATCACCGGCAGCCAGCTGACCGACGGCATGACGACGGTGGTGCAGTTCTTCGACATGGTGCTCAACGGCAACCAGACGGCACGCGCCTACATCCTCAGCCCGTCCGGGTTGGCCGCCAAGGTGCCCTGGGTGGTGTCGACGAAGAACTTCTGACCGCCGCACGAGGGGCAACGGCCGTCACCGGCACGCGCGCGGACCAGCGCGTGTGCCGGTGACGGCCGTTCGGCGTCCGGTGCCCGGCGGCGCGGTCCCGGTCGTCGTCGGCCCGACACGCCCCCGGCGACGGCGTCCCCTCGGACGGGCGCACCGTGGCCCGGACGGGACCCTGCGGACACCGGATCGCTCGATCGTGTCACGAACGGTAAGGAGATGATGGCTGCCGCGACGACCCCACCTCCCGGAAGATGGCCCTCTCATGCCGCCGATCACACGCATCGTCAACACCGCTCTGACCGCGGTGCTGAACCAGTACGGCACCGACGCCTCACCGGCGCTGGGCGACCGGGGACTGCTCTGGGAGATCGACTTACACGGCGTGCTGCGCGGCGTGGTGCCCGAGTCCTGCCCGGCCGCGGAGGTGCTGGAACGCCTGGTCAACTGGGCCGCGGTGCTCGACCTCGCCCTCGTCCGGCCCGATCGGGGCCTGCGCGGTGTCTTCACCTACCGCGGCGTGGTGGACGACCGCGCGGTCGAAGTCCGGGGCACCGTCAAGCCCCAGTCCGTCCCGTCGGTCGCGGGCTCGGCGGCGGACGACCGGCTGTCGACCACCCGGCACCGGCACGGCGGAGGACCTGATCACTCGCGGTGACCGGACTCGCCGACGGCACGGCGGTGCCGTCCTCAAGCCGCCCGGTGCTGGTGCCGCTCGGCCAGCAGCTTCAGGTTGAGCAGCTGCCGTCGGGCCATGACCAGGTCGCCGACCGACACGGCGAGGGCCACCCAGCGGTTGGTCCGCATGACGACCTTGAGCAGCAGGCGCGTCGTGTCCGGACCTTGGGGCACGAGGACGTAGGACATGAAGGCGCCCATGATGGCGCCCGTCAGCTGCCTGCCCGGTTCGACCGAGACGATCCGGCCGAGCCGGCGCCCACCGGCGGTGGTGAACCGCTCGCCGAGTCGGGGCTCGGGCAGGCCCGCGAGCTCGCGCGGCGAGCGGCGGCCGAGGTTGTCGATCCAGTCGTACGCGTACGGCGCGAGCCTCACCTGGGCGACCCACGACCACACCGCTTCGGCGGGCGCCTGGACGTCCACGCCCCGCCACGCCCGCAACGCGGGTGAGGTGACGAAGTCGTCGCACGGGTAGGGGCGCGAGGTCTCGCCGTCGCTGACACCCCACCGATCGCCGATCACCCGTCCATCATCCACCACCGGGGAGGTCCGGACCGCTACTCGAAGAACTTGAGGCTCCAGCCGGTGTCCGCGGTGGCGCCCGGGACGTTGGCGCGGCGGTAGGTCGTGTCGCCCCACCACGCGAACGTGCCGGTGTACCAGTAGCGGTTGTCCCAGTGGTAGGGCGTGCCCTTGGGCACCGCGTGGTACATCAGCGGGAACCTCGGGCCGGCGGGCGGGCTGGTGGCGATGTCGCCGTCGAGCAGGACGAACGTGTGGTGACCGGGCCCGTCGACGTGCAGGGTCGGGTCCCACCCGGCCATCATGGTGGCCCGGTTGGAGCCGAACAGGCAGCCGTTGGACTTGTACCAGTCCCACACCCGGGTGGGGTCGCCGCCGGCGCGCAACCGCAGGTCGGCCAGGCAGTACTGCTCGCTCCAGCTGCCGTTGGCCGAGTACACGACGTGCAACCGGCCGTCGGGGTCCTTGATCACCTCGGGCGCCTCGTTGACGTACGGGTTGCCGACCACCCGTTCCCACGGCTCGCGGGGCTGCGAGATGACGTGGCGGTCGCCGACCGCCGTGAGCGGGTCGGACATGCGGGCGATGTAGAGGTTCTGCTCGACGTCGGTGGTGCAGTCCCAGCCCGACCAGATGAAGTAGCGCTGACCGTTGAACGTCACCGGGACACCGTCGATGGCCCACCGGTCATCCGGGAGGGTGAGCGCGACCTCGCTGGTGTAGCCGGTGTCCGGTGCGGTCGAGCTGATCGCGAACATGCGGTGCGCCGCCTCGTTGCCCGCGGTGAAGTAGATGTAGTACCGGCCGCCGTCGCGCACGATCTCGGGCGCCCACACCGAGCCGCGGTTGCCCGCGTCCCGCCACACCAGGCGCGCGGGCGCGGCGGCCAGACCGTCCGGGGACGACGCCTGGCGGACCTGGATGCCGCCACCGCCGACCTGCGCCGCGACGTAGGTGCCGCCGACGCGGATCACGCTCGGGTCGGCGGCGCGCAGCCCGGTCCCCGCCCGCGTCGACACCTCGCAGTCGTCCCGCACGGCTGGTTCGGCGCCGGAGGCGGGCGGCCAGACGAGGGCGAGCGCGGCGACGACCGCTGCCGCGGTGAGCCGCCCGACCCTGGCCGGGATCGTTCGTTCGGAGCCGGAGGAGGAGCGCATGGGTACTTCTTAGTGGCCGGCGGCGCTGAGCACCCGCTGAAGATCCCGCCCCGCGCACGCCGCGGCCGGTGCGGAGATCACATACTCGTCGGCATGGCGCAACTGGACGAGCACGCCGCCGTGCGCAGGTTGTACGACCGGCTCGGCTTCGGCCCGCGTGAAGGCGACCTCGACCGCGGCTTCGACGCCGTCCTCGACGCCCTGCCCGTCCCGACCGCCGAGGACGCCCCTCCCCCGTCGGTGGGCGCACCGCGCCCGACCGGCGACAAGCGGGAGGCCAACCGGCAGCGGGCCGCGGCCGAACGAGCCCTGGTGGTGTGGTGGCTGGACCGGATGGTCACCGCGGACGCCGCCGCGACCGAGCGGATCACCTGGTTCTGGCACGGGCACTTCGCCACCAGCGAGCAGAAGGTGCGCTCGCCCGCGTTGATGCTGGCGCAGAACCAGCTGTTCCGACGCCTGGGCCTCGGCCCGTTCGGCCCGCTCGCGCGGGCGGTGGTGGTCGACCCGGCGATGCTGCTGTGGCTCGACGGTGACGACAACCGCGCCGGCTCACCCAACGAGAACCTGGCCCGCGAGTTCCTGGAGCTGTTCGCGCTCGGCATCGGCCACTACGACGAGCACGACGTGCGGGAGGCGGCTCGTGCGCTGACCGGGTGGAAGGTCGACCGGGCCGCCGGTCGCGCCGAGCCGGTCGCCAAGCGCCACGACGGCGGCGCCAAGACCATCCTGGGCGACACCGCGCCGCACACCGCCGCGTCGCTGGTGGACCTGGTGCTGTCCAGGCCGGAGTCGGCGGCTTTCGTGGTCGGGCGGCTGTGGTTCCGGCTGGTGTCCGCCGCACCGCCCGCGCCCGACGCGGTGGAGCGGGTCGTGGCGGCCTTCCGCGTCGACACGCGGTCCGCGCTGCGGGCGATCGCGACGGAGCCCGCGTTCCTCGACCCGGCCAACGCGCTGGTCAAACAACCCGTGGAGTGGCTGGTGGGGTTGCTGCGGGCGTTGGGCGTGCGGCCGGCGGAACTCGACGACCAGGCCGCCGGCAGGCTCGGCCGGGGGTTGCGCGCGCTGGGGCAGGTGCCGTTCCGACCGCCGAGCGTCGGCGGCTGGCCCGCGGGCGGCGCCTGGTTGACCACTGCGGCGTGGCCGGCCAGGCTCGACCTGGCCCGCCTGGTCGCCGACCGCGCCGACCTGTCCGGCTTGGGCAGGGCCGATCCGGTCGAGGGCGTGCGGCGGCGGTTGGGTGTGGACGCCTGGTCCGAGCGGACCCGGTCCGCGCTGGCACGGGTCGCCGACGACCCGGCGGAGCTGACGACCGCGGCGGCGTGCGCCCCCGAGTACGTGGTGAGCGGGTGATGACGTGGACCGGGTGACGCGACGACGTTTCCTCACCCTCTCCGGGGTGACCGCCGCGGGCGCGCTCGCGGTCGGTGCGACCAGGTGAGCTGGCCGGACCTGATGGGTGCGGCGGCCGAACGCCCGCCGGCCCCGGATCGCGGCGTGCTCGTGGTCGTGACCCTCTACGGCGGCAACGACGGCTTGAACACGGTCGTCCCGGCGGCCGACCGCGCCTACCAGGACGCCCGGCCCGACCTGGCGTACCGGCCCGAGGACGTGCTCGACCTCGGTGAGGGCCTGGGGCTGAACCCCGGTATGGCGGGCCTGAAGTCGCTGTGGGACGAGGGCGGCCTGGCCGTCGTGCGCGGCGTCGGCTACCCGCGCCCGGACCGCAGCCACTTCAGGTCGATGGCGATCTGGCAGACCGCCTCGCCGCGCACCTCCGTGCCGTCCGGGTGGCTGGGCCGCTGGCTCGACGTGACCGCCGACGGCGACCCGCTGCGGGCGCTGTCGGTGGAACCCCTGCTCCCGCCGATGCTCGCGGGTGAGAGCACGGCGGCGGCCTCGCTGCCGTTGAGCGGTCTGCGCCTGCCGTCGGGGCGGTTGCGTGAGGCGTTCGCGGGGCTCGGCGGCGAGGCCGACGGCGAGGGGACGTGGCAGGCGCGGGCCGCCCGTTCCATCACCGACCTGTACCGCGCCTCCGCCGACCTGCGCGACGCGGCGCGGGAGTCGGGCGAGGACGATCCGGACGCCCGCCGTGACAAGGGTTCCTCGGCGGGCGGGAACACCGATCTGGCCACCCAGTTGGACGTCGTGGCGCGGCTCATCGAGGCGGGCGCGCCGCCGCGGGTCTACTCGGTGTCGTTGGGCGGGTTCGACACCCACGCCGACGAACGCGCCACCCAGCAACGGCTGCTCACCGAGCTGGACGGCGCCCTCACCCCGTTCACGCGTCGGGTCGGGCAGCGCGCGGTGGTGCTGGTGTACTCCGAGTTCGGCCGACGCGTGCGCGCCAACTCCGGTGACGGCACCGACCACGGCACGGCGGGACCGGTGTTCCTGCTGGGCCGCGGCGTCAACGGCGGCTTCCACGGCGCACAGCCGAGCCTGACCGACCTCGACGACGGCGACCTCAAGGCCACCACCGACTTCCGGGACGTCTACGCCACCCTGCTCGACCGCGTGCTCGGCACCGATCCCGGTCGGGTGCTCCCCGACCACGCAGGCCGGCTCGACTCGTTGTGGAGGTGACCCGTCACCCGCACCGCACGCGGCACCGACCGCGTGGTAGCGGCGAACGTCCCTGCACGACAAGGATTCCACGTGACGAGTACAGGCGGAAGGCCGCACGCGTCACGGAAAAGGGGATCCGAGCACCTCGACCGCTTTCGGGAGACCCGGCACCGCAGTACCTGTTCGAGCCGGTCGCCGACAACCCCGACTGGTGCCTACGAGTACGACGAGGCGGACGCCTCCCTGCTGTGCCACGTCGCGCCGCCCGGACCGCCGATCGACCCGGTCGCGGCCGAGGCGTGGCTCAAGGCCAACTACGCGACCACCCGGGCGAAGGCCGTCAACCTCATCAAGGGCAACACGGCCGTGGACAAGAGCGCCGCGTGGCGCATGTTCGACAACTGGAACGCCGCCTACCCGGACCAGTGGATCCGCTACGAGGAAGTCGACCTGCTCCCGGCGAACCGGCCGCTGGCCCAGCCCGGCGGCGTCCAGCACGACCAGCCGGCACCGGTCGTCACGGTGACGCGCAACCCCCAGCAAGTCCTACCGGCTCGCGCGGGCGAACAACCGCCGGTGGTTCCCGCAGGCCGGCATGTCCAACCACCTGATCTTCCACGACTTCGACCCGGGCGCGCGCGACGGGATCACGTACACCCGCGGGGCAAGGGCATGGTGTGACGGGCGGGAACCCGTGCGGATCCGGCCGCGCCTACTTCCGCACGCGGAAGCGGAGCATCGTGACGGCACCTGCCTGCCTGTTGTCGAAAGGCTCCAGCTCGATCCGGTCGAGGCCCCCGGGTGAGAAGCGGACGCCGTCGCCGAGCAGCACCGGCAGGACGTAGACCAGGACCTCGTCGACGAGCCCGTGCCGCAGGCACTGGGTGGCCAGGTCGGCGCCGAGGATCTCCAGGTCCTTGCCGCCCGCGGCGCGGCGTGCGGTGGCCACGGCTTCCTCCAGTCCACAGCTGAGGAACGTGACGGTGGGGTCCGGCTCGTCGGGCGGCTCGTGGGTGAGGACGAACAGCGCTCCCCCGTCGTAGGCGGTGGCCTGTTCGGCGTGGTCGGCCTGTTGGGCCTGTTCGGCCATGCGCTTGCCGACCTCGTAGGTGCGCCGGCCGATGAGCATCGCCCCCGTGGCCGCCATGACCTCGGGGAACACGTCCGAGGTCACGTACTCGGCGATCCAGTCCATCGCGTGGCCGGGACCGGCGATGAAGCCGTCCAGCGACATCGCCCTGTTCACGACCACCTTGCCGGTGCCGGTGTCCACGTCACTCATGCGTCTTCTCCTCGGATCCCGGAAGCACGGGGCCGGATCCGCTGCTTCGTCGCAAGCAAGTATTCCCGCAACGTCTCACGGGACTGGGCGAGCGTATCGATGCGCTCGTCCAGCTCGGCGATGCGCGCCCGCAGCAGGTCCAGGGTTTCCGGACAGGGTTTCAGGTCCGGCGCCGGGCCGGTGGCACACGGTTGGAGGTAGCCGATCTCCTGGGTCGACAGGCCGGCGTCGAGCAGCTTCCTGATCTGGGCCACGGTCAGCACGGCGTCGTCGCCGTACTCGCGGTAGCCGTTGCCACCGCGGTCGGGGACCAGCAGGCCCTGCGCCTCGTAGTACCGCAGTTGGTGCGGGTTCACCCCGGTCCGCCGACTCAGCTCCCCGATCAGCACGCGAATCCCCCTTGACCTTCATACCGGTGTGAACGTTGACGATTGTGCCACCGATCGACGATCAACGATCAAGAAGAGGGAGCACATGGTGCACACCGGCACACCCGTCACCGTTCTGGGTCTCGGACTGATGGGCGGCACCGTCGCCGGGGCGTTCCTGCGCGCGGGACACCCGACGACCGTGTGGAACCGCACGACCGCGAAGGCGGACGACCTCGTGGCCCGCGGCGCGACGCTCGCGGGGTCTCCGTCGGCCGCGATCGCGGCGTCCCCGCTCGTGGTGGTCTGCGTGAAGGACTACGACGCCGTGGCGGAGGTCCTCGACGGACCGCTCGACGGCCGGGTCGTGGTGAACCTGACCTCGGGCTCGCCGACGCGTGCCAGGGCGCTCGCGGCAGAGGTGGCGCGCCGCGGCGGCGGCTACCTCGACGGCGGGGTCATGGCCGTTCCGGATGCCGTCGGCACGTCCGACGCCGTGCTCGCCTACAGCGGGCCGCGACCGTTGTACGACGCCCACCGGTCCACGCTGGACAGCCTCGGCACGGGTATGCACCTCGGCGACGACCCCGGCCTGTCGGCCACGCACGAGATGGCCACGCTCGTCCTCATGTGGGCGATGCTCGACGGTTTCCTCAACGGCGCCGCGATCCTCGGCACGGCCGGTGTGTCCGCCACGGCGTACCTGCCGATCGCGCGGACGGCGGTCGACATGGTGGCCGGTTGGCTGCCGGGTTACGCGCGGCAGGTCGACAGCGGCACCTACCCGGCCGACGACGGCACCATCGACATCCACCTGGTGGCGATGGCGCACGTCGTCGAGGAGAGCGAGTCGCTCGGTGTCAACGCGGAGCTGCCGAGGCTGGTCAAGGCACTGGCCGAGCGGGCGGCGGCGGCCGGTCACGGCGCCGGCGGGTACGTCGCGCTGGTGGAGCAGTTCCGCACCCCCTGAGCCACGCGGTGGTGACCGGCCGGGGAAGGGCCGCGGGGCAGCGTCCGGGCACTCAGGAATCGGTGGAGCGTTCCTCCAGGTCGGTCCCGGGACCGGGAGCCGGTCGCGACCGGTCGGTCACCCCCGCCGACCGCGCGGTCCAGTCCTTCCCCAGCCGCGTGCGGCGTGGGTTGGCGACCGTTCGTCCGGTGTCCGTCTCGTGCATGGGGTCCTCCTGGTGAAGTCGCACGCGCACCCGTTGGGTACCGGCGACCGGCACAGGTCAAACGATGAGGTGGGTCACCCGGCGGGCTCGGGCGAGGAGAACTCGTCCGGCAGGCTGATCGAGAGGGCGCCGAGCGATCCGCACACCACCGCGGTGTCCGGGTCGGCGGCATCCACGGTGACCCCGAACAGGCGGTTGCTCGTGTCGAAGGCCGACCGGGCGCCGTCACGCAGGCTCGTGACCTCCAGCGCTCCGGACTGGCCGACGGTCAGCAGGCGCGAGCCGCGTTCGTCGAGCCACATGTCCGAGACGGCTCCGGCACGCAGCGGGAGCCACGCGCCGGGGGTCAGGGTGTCCCGGTCGAGGTGCCACACGCGAACCCCGCTGCACGACCCGGCGTAGACCAGCGACCGGTCACCGACGGCACGGGAGGCCAGCACCATCGCCGGGCGGTACAGACCGCCCTTGCGCTCGGTCCACTCCGGGTCGGGCGGGTTCCCGGCCAGCTGCCAGCTGCGTTCGGCCATCCACCTGCTGATGTCCGCCCTCAGCAGGAGGTTGTCCGCGGCCCGGCGGCGGTCCTCCGGCGACCACTCGGACTCGTCCTCGGGCAGATCGGGTTCCTCGGGTTCGCGATCGTCGTCGAGCACCCCGCCCGGGTCCACGAACGCCTCGCCGACCTGCCGCCCCGTCCGCAGGTCCCACAACCGGATCGCGCCGTCGGCCCCACCGGACAGCAGCCGGGGGCGGTCACGCCCGAGCGCCGACTTCCGCGTGGGCGGGAACAGCAGGGACTGGACGGTCCCCAGGTGGCCGGTCAGCGTCATGACGCAGTGCCCGTCGGCCACGTCCCACAGCCGGATCGTGTGGTCCCCGCTCCCGGTGGCGAGCACCGGTCGACCGCCGATGTGGCCGAACGCGAGCCCGGGAACGTAGTCGGTGTGCCCTGCCAGGACACGCCGACGCGACCACGCACCGTGCTGGTCGACGGAGAGGAGCACGACGGTGTGGTCGCGACCTCCCGCCGCGACCGACAACCCGTCCTCGTCCGGCACGACCGCCAACGCGTGCACGCCCTTCTGCCCGGTGTGCAGCGTCTCCCCCAGTTGTTGCCCCGTGACCGGGTCGAGCAGCCGCACGCCGCTGTCGAGGTCCGCCGTGACGACCACCGAACGGCCGCCGACGGTCGCGGACACGATCGCGTGCAGGTCGTGCGACTCCTCGTCGGCAGGTGCGGTGGACGACAGCAGGTCCGGGACCGGCCAGACGTTCACCACCCCGTCGTGACCGCAGCTCACCACCGCCGGGGCGGCGCGGAACCGGTCGACGGCGACCGTCGTGACCCGCGAGTCGTGCGCTCTCGACACGCTCGCCAGCAGCCGGAGGTCTTCGAGCGAGTACAGGTGCAGGTCGTCGCCACCCACCGCGAGGACGCCGTCGGGCAGCACGGCGAGCGCGGTCGCGTTGTCGCCGCCGACGTCGATCGGCTCCCCGAGCGGGCGGCCGTCGTCGGCGGCCCAGAGCCGAACGGTGCTGTCCTCCCCCGCGGTGACGACGGCGAGGGTGTCGGCCACGGTGGCGAAGACCAGGGCGTTGATGCCGAGGGGCACTTCGCCGTCGTCCAGCTCCAGCTGGTGCATCGGCTCCCGCCCGTACCAGGCGGGGCGGTCGCCGAGGTGGAGCACGGTGACCCGTCCGCAGTTGTCACCGACCGCGATCACGGTGCCGTGGGCGCCGTCGGTCATCGCGATGGTCGTCGGCCAGCCGAAGTCGAACGGGGTGATCTCCAGGATCAACTCGCCCGTCGCGAGGTCCCACACGTGGACGACGCCTCGGATGTCGCCCGCGGCGACGAGGGAACGTCCGCCGACCTCGGCCGCCGCCACCGCCATGATCTCGTCGGGGACGTCCAGCACCACGGGTGGCGCGGTGGCCCGCCCGGCGAACACCAGCATGGTGGGCACGGTGGAACCCGACCGGCCCCACAGCGGCAGGGTGACCGGCTCGGCCGTCCTCGGGTCCCAGACGTGGACCTGGCCGTCCTCGCGGCCGAACACGGCGACGGTCCGGCCGCCCGCGCTGCCCAGGCCGACCGCGCTGCACGGACCGACGGCCGTGGCGAAGTCGAACTCCGTCGCCACCAGGCCGGTGCTGCGGTTGACGATGCGCACCACACCCCGGTGGTCGACCATCACGATCTCGTCCAGCTCCGGGTCGATCGACATCGCCCTCGCGTGGGAGCCGAACCGGCCGATCCGGTGGTGCGGCCGCCACTGCCAGGAGCGCAGCCACCGCACCGCGAAGTCGGGGCGCACCGGAAGGGCCGCGATGGCGTCGACGAGGAAGCCGACCCGCTGCTGCCGGGCGACGTAGCCCAGGTAGCTCACCCGTTCGAGGGGCGGGCCACCGGCGAACCGGCGGGCCGCGGACTCGTACACCCACCCGGCGGCGCGTGCGTCGGGCTGCCGCAACGCGGGCAGTTCCCGCAGCAGGATGTCGGGATCGGCGGCGGCCAGGAAGCCCGCGTCCACCGCGAGCTCGTCCAACCGCCCCGCGCTCGCGGCGTGCACCGCCAGGTGACGGCACGTGTAGGGGTCGGCGCCCAACCACCCGGTCGCGTCGTGGCGTTGCACGGCGGTGCCGGTGATCCGGTCGTGCCAGTACGCGGGGTCGACCCTCAGCTCGGGATCGGTCCGCGCGGCGAGCAGGAAGTCGCGGAAGCTGGTGTGGTAGAGCTGGTAGCCGTCCCCCACCTGGTCGAGGAACTGGGTCAGCCCGGTCGCCGCCTCGACGACGAAGCGCTCGTCCACCGGGAGCGCGACGAGGCGGGCCGCCGCGACCGGTGTCAGCGGTTCCTGGGCGACGGCCAGCACCGCCAGCAGGGGTTGGTAGAGCGCGGTCCACGCGGCGGACCGCTGCGGCCGTGGTCCGACGAGGTCGACCACGCGGTGCCGCACGCCGTCGCGCACCAGCCGGATGAAGAACGCGTACAGGTCGTCGAGCTCGGCGGGCAGGTTGTCGAGGCGGGCGAGCGAGGCGAGCTCTTCGCGTTCGCCGCGCCGCACGGCGTCGATCACCGCCCGCACCACGGCGCTCGCGTACTGGAAGTTCCCGCTCGCGCGGGCGGCCACCGCCTCCCAGAACCGCTCGGGGACCGCGCCCGCCTCGCGCAGCGCGGCGTCGAGCGCGGGCTCCGCGGTCGCGACGTGGCTGGTGTAGTGGTGGACGTCGGCGCGCACCTCGTCCGCGTCGGCGTCGATGACCACCTCTCGCAGCCACGGTTGCTGGGCGCCGCGGAACCGGGCCAGCAGGTCGTCGTCGGGTCGGGCGCTGACGACGACGCGCACGTTGGGCGGCAGTTCGGGGCAGGTCGCGAGCCAGTCCAGCACGTTCGCGGGGCGGTACTGCTGGTCGGGCTGGAAGCGCAACTCGTCCACCGCGTCGACCACGACCACGACCCGTGCCGCCGGGTCGACCTCGTCGAGTGCGATCGCGGGCGCTATCAGGGCGAGGTGCTGGAGGTTCTCCGGCTCGATCAGGCGCGGGTCGCCGACGAGCCGGCCCGCGTCCACCGCGATCATCTCGCCCTGCACGACGTCCGCCCGCTGGCGCACGGTGGCCGACGTGCGGGCGAACGGCGAGACCACCAGGTCCTCGACCCGCAGGCCGATCACCCGGCCACCGGGGTGCACCTGGCCCGCCTGTTGCTCGACCACCAGCCGCAGCAGGTCCGGTTCGAACGCCTCGGGGCGCAGCACCGCGAACTGGTGGCCGATGGTGAGCAGGAACGACTGCACGTCGCCGGACGAGGCGACGGACTTGCTGTCCCTGCGGATGAAGTAGCGCAGCACGTCCGGCACCCGGTCGGCCAGCCACGCGGCGAACGACGACTTCCCGCTGCCCGGTTCGCCGGTCAGCAGCAGGAACCGGCAACCGGGGTCGTCCAGCGCGGTCGTCACCTGCTCGGCGAGCCAGGGTCGCTCGACGAACAGCCGGTCCAGGTGCGAGTCGATCAGGGGACGCGCGAACAGGTCCCCGACGGTCGAGTTCGGCATGGGCGGTCCGGGTCAGTCGCCGATGCGGTCGGCGTCGACGCCGACGACCTCGCCGGTCGGACCGACCTCTCGAACCTGGTTGCGCACCACCACGTCCGCGCCCCCGATCGTCCTGGCGCGCACGGCCGCGACGTAGCCGTCGACGCGTTCGGCCTCGATGCCGACCTGGACCGCCGTGCCCGAGGGCTCCCGCTGCTCGCCGCGGAAGGTGATCCGCCGGCCGTACACCAGTTCCAGCAGTCGCCGCACCGCCTCGACGCGCTCGACCAGCGCGCGGTCGGCCGGGTCGACGTCGGCGAGGTCGTGCGCGTAGCGGCCCAGCTGGTCGTAGAGCGCCTCGAACTCGTCGAGCCTGGCCTCCAGGACGTCGTCGTCGACCTCGGAGGTGTCCAGCGGCCCGTCCAGGACCGGGGCCTCGGCTCGGGGCTCGGTGTCGACCGGCCGGCCCGCCTTGCGATCGCGGCGCCGCTTGAGCAGCTCGGTGACCTGGTTGTAGAGGAACTTGACCCCCTCGCCCAGCGCGACGGCGCCGAGGGCGCTGAGGGAGAACGGGTCGGCCATCGGCGGGCTCCTGGTTCGCTCGGCGACCTGCGGCCCACCGATTCTGGTCCGACCGTGGTAACGCCGGTAGCGATTCCGCGCGATCCGCCCGAACGGGCGAACGTCTCGCTCAAGCGTGCACAGTCCGCACGTGAGCAAGGTTCGAGTCCTGGCGACGACCGGACCGGGTCGCCGCGCCGTACCGTTCCGACACCGCCCCGACTACAGTCCATTGTGGACCAAGCTGTGCTCCCGAACGCCAACCTGACCTACGAGTCCGCGCAGGTCCGTTCGAACGGCACGCCGGGCACAAGCCGTGACCAGTCCTCGCGTGACACGTCGTCGCCCGCGATCTCGCACGCGCGGCCCACGAAGTCGTCCACCGTGCGGGTGAGGTCCTCAAGCGGCCAGGCGCCGATGTTGCCGTCCGCGCCGGTGGTGATCGCCGTGGTGCCGTCGGGGCTGAAGGCGATGCCCATGACCTCGTTGCCGTGCTGCGCCGCCGCGATGAGCTTGACCGGGTGCTCCCGGTCGGTGAGGTCCCACAGCACCAACCGCCGGTCGTCGCCCACCGTGCCCACCAACCGGCCGCCGGGCGCGAAGGCGACCGCGTTCACCGGGCCGTCGTGTCCTCCGGTCAAGCGTGGCAGCGGCTTCGGGTGCGCGCGGTCGGTGAGGTCCCACAGGGCGGTGGTGCCATCCTGGAGGGTGACGGCGAGCGTGCGCCCGTCATCGCTGAAGGCGACGTCCACGACCTGCCTCAGGGCGGGGGCCACGTCGGCCAGCTCACGGGGGTGTGCCGGGTCGGTGAGATCCCACAGGGCACTCGCGCCGTTCACCACGATGGTGTCGCCGTCCGGGCTGATCGCCGTGACGGACGCGTGGTCGGGCAGCGTGGCGACCCTCTTCGGTGCGGTGGGGGCGCGCACGTCCCACACCTCGTTCCCGGTGACGAGGACGTCGCCGTTCCCGCTCAGCGCGATGCCCCGGTAGATCGTCCGGTCGTCGTTGAGCTCGGCCAGCGCGCGCGGCCTGCCGGGGTCGGACACGTCCCACAGCGTCGCCGTGCCCAGGGTGCCGCTCGGGCTCAGGTCCCGCGTGGCGAGCAGGTCGGCGTCATCGGAGAACGCCAGCTCCTGCACCCCGTACCTGTTCATCACGACCGAGGTCTGCCCGGAGTGGGTGGCGAGCGGAACCTCGAACGACGAGACCTGGCGGGGTTCGCGCGGGTCGGCCGCGTCCCACAGCAGCACCTGGCTGCCGGTGTCGGCGGTGGCCATGAGTTCGCCGTTCCGGCTCAACGCCACCGCGTTGAGCCCGACGTCGCCGTGGCCGTGGGCCACCTGCCGCACGCCGAGCTCGGTCGGGTTGCCGACCCGCCACAGGATCGCGCTGCGGTCGACTCCGCCGGTGGCCAGGGTGTACTGGTCGGGGTTGAAGGCGACCGCGTACAGCCCGGCCTTGTGCCCCTTGAGCGTCGACCACCTGGCGGCGCGAGTGCGGTCGGACAGGTTCCACACGACCGCGGTGTGGTCGAGGCTCGCGGTGGCCAGGAGATCGGCGGTCGGGTGGAAGGCCAGCCCCAGGACCCGTTCGCCGTGCTCGGCCGTGGTGGCCAGGTGGACGGGCTGCTCGGGTCGGCTGACGTCCCACACCGACACGGTGTTGCCGTTGGCGGCGGCGACGGTGGCCGAGTGCGGGCTGAAGGCGACCTCGGGGCTGTCCACGCCGGGGCCCGGCACGTCGAACCGCTTGATCTTCACCGGTTGCGCGGGCCTGCTCACGTTCCACAGCGTCGCGCTCCGGCCGGGCGGTTCGGCGGTGACCAACACCTGGCCGTCGCCGCTCAGGGCGATCGACTTGGCACCGGTGTCCTGCGTCTCCGCCAGCCGCCGGGGCGCGCCCGGGTCGGAGATGTCCCACACCGACATGCCGAAGGAACCCGCGCCGGAGCCGTTGGTGTACGCGGTGCGCCCACCGGGCGCGAAGACGAAGGACGACTTGTAGAACGGGGTGCCGAGCCGGTCTTCGAAAACCCGCCAGGTGGACGGCGGCCCCGCCCTGGTCCCGTCGATCCGCCACAGGGCGGCCGTCCCGTCGTCGGTGATCGCGCCGAGCAGCGTGCCGTCGTCGCTGAACCGGACCGATTCCACGTCGTTGGTCAAGGTCCTGAGCGTTTCGATTCTGGTCCGGTCCGGCACGTTCCACAGCGTGATCGCGTGGCCGCTCGCGACCGCCATCATGCTGCCGTCGTGGTTGTAGGCCAGTGCCCGCACGGTGCCGTCGGGACCGGTCATCGCGCCGGTGTACCGGCTCTGCGTCAAGAGGCCGAGCAGGCTTTCCCTCGTTCGGGGCGTCGGCGCAAGCCGGTGGGCCGCCAGGGCGAGCCGCAGCGCGGTCGGCGGGTCGCTCTCGCGCAACGCGTTCGCCTGGCCCACCAGCCCGCTCGCGACCGCCGCGCGGGCCTGCTGCCGCGCGTCCAGGGACTGCCGGTAGGCGAGGCCGCCCAGGGCGGACGCGGTCAGGAGCAGGATCGCGAGCAGGGCGATGAGCTGCCGCAACCTGCGCACGCTCCGCAGCTGGGTTCGGCCGCTGGCGGTGATGAACTCGCGTTCGAGCTCGGTGAGCGGGCGGGCCGGGTCGGCGGCCACGACGTTGGCGTCGGCGAGGAGCCTGCCCCGGTACAGCGCGCCGGGATCGCGTTCCGTGCGCTCCCACGTGGTCGCCGCCTCGGCCAGCCGCTGGTGCACCAACAACCCGGCGCGGTCCTCGTCGATCCACCGGCGCAGCGCGGGCCACGCGCGGACCAGCGCCTCGTGCGTGATCTCGACGGTGTCTTCCCGCTGGGTGAGCAGGCGTGCGGCGGTGAAGGCAGCCAGCACGGCCGACGCCGCGTCCGGGTCGCCACCGGCTTCGAGCAGTTCCGCACGGGGGAAGCGACGCCGGGTGTCCTCCGTGCCGTCGCCGATGCTCACCAGCCGCGGGAACAACAACCTGGTCAGGTGTCGGCCGGTCGCGTCCAAGCTTGAGTGGACCCGGTCGGCGGTGCGGGCGACGGCGCCCTCGATGCCGCCCGTGGCCCGGTAGCCCGCGACGGTCAGCGCGTCGCCCTCGCGCCGCTGCCAGGTCGCCCGCAGGGCGTGCGCCAACAGCGGGAGCCTGCCCGCGTCGTAACCGGCCGCGTCACCGGCGGCGCCGAGGTCGTTCAGCAGGAGTTCCACCAGGCCCGGCTCGACGGTCAGGCCCACGTCCTGGGCGGGGTAGAGGACGGCTTCGCGCAGCTCGACCTCCGACATCGGACCGATGACCAGCGGGCTGTCCCGCAACGCGGCCCTCAGCACCGGGTCGTTGGCGCACGAGGCGTAGAAGTCGGCGCGCACGCCCACCACGACCAACGCCGGCGGGCTCACGTGGGCCAACCGGTCGAGCACCTCGGTGAAGGCGCGCCGCCGTTCCTCGTCGGGGCAGAGGGTGAACAGCTCTTCGAGCTGGTCCACCACGACGACCGCGGGCCCGTCCCCGCCGGCCTCGACGATGGCGTCGACGCACCGCGCCGGGTCGGCGGCCAGTGCCTCGACCGTGACGCCGGGCCGGTCGCCCAGCAACGGCACGACCTGCTCCGCGAGCGCGGTCAACGGATCGGCGGTGGGGGTGAACAGCAGCTGCGGCCACGTGCCCGATCCCGGCAACGACGACCGCTTGAGCCGGGGCAGCAGACCGGCGCGCAGCAACGACGACTTGCCCGCGCCGGACGGCGCCACCACCACCTGCACTCCCCCGGCGCGCTGCCGGTGGTCCACCAGCTCGACCAGCTCCGCGGTGAGCGCGTCGCGCCCGAAGAACCACCGCGCGTGCTCGGGGCCGAACGCGGCGAGGCCCGGGTACGGGCACTCCCCGTCGGTCGAGCCCGGCTCCGTGCGCCGGGTGCCGTGCACGCCCGCGCCGTAGTAGTTGTGCTGGTGGCCGCCGACCTGGACCACCCTGGCGTCCCCCGAGGCGATCGCCTCCAGGTGGACGGACTTCCCGGGTGCCGGCTCGGCGTCCTGGTCATCGGCCTTCATTGATGTGCTGGTCACCACCCGCCTGGTAGATCCGGGCGTCGTCCGAGGCCGTCGCCCGCATCGTGATCGTCGTGCGGCCCGGCGCGCTCTCGTCCAGGGCGGGGGTCAGGGTGTCGTCGAGCAGCCTGCGCAGCTCGGGCACCAGCGCGGGTTCGGCGGCCAGCAGCCTGCTCAGCCGCGCCTGCCACGCGCCCACCAGCTCGCGCTCGGCCTCGTCGTCCTCCGCCTGGCGCGCGGCGATCGCGCTCACCCGGGTCTCGGCGATCTCGACGTCGATCACGTCCACGGCCTCGGCGTCGGTCGAACGGGCACGTCGCCACAGCCCGCCGATCGCCGACTTGGCCTTCTGCCACGCCTCGGTCGTCAGCAGCTCGACCATCGTCGCCGCGGCGGCCGCCGCGAGTGCCGCCGTTTCCGGATCCATGCTTCCTCCCCCATCAGCTTGGGCACGCCGCCACCTCTCAGCGTGGCGTGATTCGCGAGCGTGGATGTGACGACCGCTCCAACGACCACTCGGATGGCCTACGGCGGTGGCGAAGCGCCGCGGCGGTCGGTTCGTCACGCCATCCAGCGCCCGACCGCGAAGTACGCCGTGAACAGGCCGAAGAACGCCAGGTTCAACACCATCAGGGCCTGCTGCCAGCGGACCTTCTCGACGGCGAGCAGGGCGTAGGCCACGGCGACGGGGAAGGCGCCGGACATGTGCCGGCCGATCGAGGACAGCGGCTCCACCGGTCCCGCGGACGTGCTGACCGTCAGCAGGAAGATCGCGACCGCGAACAGCAGGTAGTCCGGCGGGAGCCGCCGCCACGTCAACCCGAGCGCGAGCAGCGGCAGGACCAGGAAGAGCAGTTCCCACAACGAGTCCGTGTCGTTGTGCGGGCTGTTCGAGCGGATGACGTTGCCGACCGCCTGGACGATGGGCTCCCACGGCCAACCGGGGCTGCGGTGCCAGTAGTCCTGCTGCCAGCGGGAGAAGGCCAACGGGTCGTCCCACCGCAACCACAGGTAACCCATGTACGCCAGCAGGCCGAGCGGCACGATCGCGGCCGACGCGACGATCTTGAGCTTGGTGCCGAGCCCGTGCCGGGTGAACAGGTCGCGCGGGCCGAAGCGGTGCACCAGGGCCACCACGAAGACGATGACGATCAGCATCCCGTTGGGCCTGGTCAGGGTGGCCAGCGCGCCGAGCACGCCGGCGAGCAGCCAGCGCTCGTGGCGCACGAGCAGGAACACCGCCAGGGTCAGCGGCACGAACAGCGCCTCGGCGTAGCCGGCGGCGAAGGTGACCGAGAACGGGCTGAACGCCAGGAAGAACACCGACCACCGGGCGGTGCGGCGGTCGAACCGTTCGCTGATCAGCTTGTACAGCAGCCACAGGGCCACCAGCGCCAGCACGTTGGCCAGCACGAGACCGACGTAGTAGGCGTGCCAGTAGGTGCGGCCGAACGGGATGGACAACCACCCGAGCAGCTTCGGCCACAGCGGGAAGAAGACGACCGCCTCGGGGAACTCGGTGCGCACCCCGTCCGGCGGCCAGACCACCGGCTGCCGCGGGTCCCAGTAGCCGTGCGAGGCGATCTGGAGGTAGTAGCCGATGTCGAACCGGTGCCACCTCTTGGAGCACTGGCGCAGCTGCGACAGGCACTGGAAGCCACCGGGTTCGGCGACCGCGACGATCGTGATCACCACCATCGCCAGCCTGCTCAGCAGGAAGATCCACAGTGCCTCGAGCCACGCGGCCCACCGGAGTGGGTCCTTCGCGGGCGCGGCGGAGTCCGGCGAGGACGCGGTGGTGCTTGTCGATGCCCCTTCGAGCACGTGACCTTGCTCCTTGTCGACCGGCGACGAGGTCGTTCCGCCGAGCAGCGGACCAGGCCGACCGTCCTATCAGAGCGTGTCGTTGCGACAAACGCACCGCAGGCGCACTTCACCCGTATAGGGCACATATTCCAATCGATTCCGTCGCTTATTTCCGGTGCCGGGGAATGAACTGTTCCGTCCGGAGGGGACTTTTATTCCCACGGGGCCGGCGTCAAGGAGACATCCGCGTCCTGGCGACTTGCTCCAACAGACGGGGTGTGCGAGCGGCGTCGCCGCGCTCGTGCTCCCACTTGGCTGCCGCGAGCCGGCGCAGCAGCACGTAGAACGGGATCAGCTCGTCGAAAGCGACCGCTTCCGCGTTCGTCGGCGCGTATCCCTCCAACACCGCGGGCAGCAAGTTCTCGTCGGCGACCGCGAGCACCGCCAGGTCCATCGCGGGATCGCCGGCGCTGACGTCCTCCAGGTCGATCAGGCCGGCGATCCGGCCGTCGCGCACCAGGAAGTGCGCAGGGCGGCCGTCCAGCAGCGTCAGCGTGCCGCGGCCGGTCATCAGCGGCTGGAGGCGTCGGCACCAAGCCCGAATCTCGTCGCACCGCTGGGCCGGCACGTCGGCGAAGTCCGCCAGCCAGGCCACGATCCAGGCGGTCCAGCCCGTCATCCACGCACCGATCGTGTCCGGCCTGCGCTCGGGCTCGGCGTGCACCCGGCGCAGCAACCGGCCCGCCTCCCGCAACGCCGACGGCGGGCCGGCCGCCGACAGCGGCTCTCCCTCGATCCACCGCAGCACGAGATGGGAGGGGGTGTCATCACGACCGGCGTGGACTTCCGACACCGGCAGGCCCGCCGCCTTGAGCCGGGCGATCGCCGCCCGTTCCCGCCCGAACGCACCCGGCCGCTCGTCTGCCTTCACCGCGAAGTCGCCGACCCGGGCGACCAGCCGGCCGGGACGATCGACGTGGATCGTGACCGGCCCGATCGGCAGACCATGACCGGCCACGACGGCGTCCGGGGCGACGAGCACGCGGTTGATCCTGGGTGAACGGCCGAACCCGCGCCACCGAATTTCCGTGCCCGGCGCGTCGACCACGCTTCCGCCGTGTCGGGTACGAATGGTTCATGGAACGAGTCGAGGTCTGGCGAGGCGCTCACGGCGATCCGGCACCGTTGTTCGGGCCACTGCCCGGGGTCCGCCTCGGTGACACGCTCACCTACGAGTTCCAACTGCCGGACAGCTTCGACCCGTGGCCCGGACGTACGCTGCTGGAGCGCGTGTTCGTGCTGCTCGACCTCGGTGTCAGCATGTCCGTTCCCGCCTGGCGGTCCCGCCGCGGAACCGACCGCGCCCAGACCGGACCGACCACCTGGTACGTGGACCTCGTGCACGTCTCGTCCACCCAGGACTCGATCACCGTCCGCGACCTCTACGCCGACGTCCTGGTGCCCACCGACGGACGCCACCAGCGACTGCTCGACCTCGACGAGTTCGCCGACGCGATCGAAGCCGGGCAACTCGACATCGCCACCGCCATCGACGGCCTCCGGCGCTGGCAGCGCTTCCTGGACCGGCACCTGCACGCCGCCCGCGACCCCAGCGACACGTGGACCGACTTCCCGCCTCGGCGGCTGCACGCCCTGGCGGCGCTCCCCAGCCCACTCGGACCGATCGTCACCGCACCGGGCTGATCGGACCACTACCACCCGTCCCGCCCATATCCGCTCATCGGCAGTAGGAGACGTCCGCGTAGCGACCGATCAGCGGCATGACGGTGCATCGGCGCGGGTCACGGACGAACCCAACGGTGGTAGGCATCGAGGTCGACGTTGCCGCCGCAGATGACGGTGACGACGTGACGGCCGGCGAAACGGTCAGGGTCTTCCAGGACGGCGGCGACGCCGAGGGCGGCGGATGGCTCGACGATCAAACCGGTGTGCTCCAGGAGCATCCGCATACCCGCGATGATCGACGACTCGTGGACGAGGACGGCGTCGTCGGCCACCGTGAGCAGGTCGTCCAGGACCTCCGGGATGGGGAACCGGCCTGCTACGCCGTCGGCGATGGTGTCGGTCGACTCGGTGGTGACGACGCGGCGCTCGTGCCAGGAGCGGGTCATCGCCGGTGCGCCCGCGGGCTGCACGCAGATCACTTCGACCCCGGGCGCCAGGTTCTTGAGGACGTGACCCACACCGGTCGCCATCGCGCCGCCGCCCAAGGCGAGCAGGACCGAGTCGAACGTGGCCCGCCCGTCCGCCAGTTCGAGGCCGATCGTCGCGGCGCCCTCGCAGGTCTCGACGTCCAGGCTGTCCTCGACCAACCGGATGCGGCGTTGCTGCGCGATGATCGCCGCCTGTTCGCGGGCCGTCTCGATGTCGCCGTCCACCAGCAGCAACTCCGCACCGAGCGCGCGGATTCGATCCAGCTTGGCGACCGGGGCGCGCCGCGATGCCACCACCGTCACGTCGAGACCCCGGCGGCGTCCCGACCAGGCGAGCGCCTGGCCGAGGTTGCCCGCGCTGGCGCACACCGCGGCAGTGCGGCCCTGCTCGGCCAGCAGGCTCGTCACGAGCTCGGTACCACGGGCCTTGAAGCTGCGGACCGGGTTCGCCGTTTCCAGTTTGATGCTCACCGTGCAGCCGAGTCGGCTTCCCAGGGCGTCGCACCGGTACATCGGAGTGTCCAGGAACATGGGGTCGATCACGTGGCGGGCCGCGTGGATCCGATCGAGATCAAGCCGCGTCTTGAGCACTCCGAGACCCTATACACCTCGGAGCACGCGATCGGTGATGATGAGGTTCTCGCTTGGGGATGGGATGAGGCGACCAACACTTTTTCTGACCGTCGGGCTGCCCGCCACCGGCAAGACCGTCGCCGCGCGGCGCATCGAGGTCGAGCGCGGCGCGCTTCGGCTGACGAAGGACGAATGGGTGAAGGCTCTCCACGGACCGGAGAACCCGCGTTCGGCCTCCGACGTGATCGAAGGACGGCTCATCGGGATCGGACTGCGCGCCATCGAGCTGGGCACCAACGTGGTGATCGACTTCGGGCTGTGGGCTCGGGACGAGCGCTCCGCACTGCGCCAGGCCGCGGCGGACCGCGGCGCAGGCGTGGAGATGCACTACTTTGAGGTGTCCCCGGCCGAACAGCGGAGACGACTCGACCAGCGCCAAGCCGACGAGCCGGACACCACGTGGCCCATGTCCGACGAGGAACTCGCCGAGTGGGCCGGCGTCATCCAGGTCCCGACGCGCGGTGAACTCGACGGCAGCGAACCGATCGACGACCCGCCGGCCGGATTCGCCTCCTGGGACGAGTGGCGCGAGCATCGCTGGCCACCGACCATTTCCTGACCGCAGCCACCTGGCGTGGGGCGCGACAGGGACCTCGCCGATGGGTGCGCGTATCGCCGGCACGGTCATCTCGCACGCCGAGCACAACCACCAGGTGAGAGTGCGCCTCGCCAACTGGTGATCCTGATCTGTCCGCACGTCGCCATGAGGAGCAGACCGAAGCACCCGTCGGCGGCAGAAACGGACTTCACCTGGTCTCGGGTTCGCGCGATCATCTCCGGATGAAGTGGAGGCGTCGGCGCCCTTGGTACGGCGACTGCCCGCAGTGCGGACACGACTGGCGCGAGCACATCGCCCCCGGGCCGTGCTCGGAGTGTCAGTACGAGATCGAGCACGAGGAGCCGAACGCCCCTGGTGCGGCATGCACGGCCCTCGCACCTCCACCTTGAGTGGGACAGGGCAGGCATCGAACGACTCGATCTCGCAGACCATCGATATCTGCCCAAGATGGCCAACGGCTCGATGAGCCGCATGAGCGGACGTTCGTCGGGTCGAACTCGTCGCAACGATACGGAAAGCCGTTGGGGAAGAGCACTTCCACGCTCGACTGAATGCCCTTGTGTCTCAGGACCTTCAAGACCCGATTTCAGCCGCAACAGCGGAGCGTCCGTCTGAGTGAATCGAACGTGCCTGCTGGGGCAGGAGGGCAGGTTCCCCGTGGTGGCTCGCTCCTGCGAGAGCGGTGCGGCCGTGGGGCGAACGCTCGGTGGTTAGTCGCGAGGCGAGGTGGTCGGCAGGTCAATGCCGAGAACACGTTCGGGTGGTCGAGTGCGGCGACCTGCGCGACCATCCCGCCGACGCCGGAGCCGCCGAGGTGGGCGGTGGTGGCGCCGAGCGCGGTGACGAGCGCGGCGGCGTCGGCGGCGAGATCGCGCAGGGTGTAGTCGGGTGCCTCTGGATCGACGGTTGTGGAGCCCTCGCAATCGCGCAGGTCGTAACGGACCACTCGACGTCCGCCGGCGGCGAGCCGCGCGCACAGCGCGTCCCGCCAGGAGAGCATCGTGGTGCCGCCGGCGAGCAGCCCGGGTCCGGGGATCCCCATCGGCCGTCGGTGGGCGGACGGCCGATGACGGTGACCGGCGGGCAGGTCTCAGCGGTCCGCGGAGCCGCGCGGGAAGATGGTTGTCAGCACGTGGGTGAGGATGGCGGTGGAGTCCGCGGGTGGGGCGATCGTCTGGCGCAGGGCCAGGCCGATCCCCAGTGCGCCCAGCATGACGACCGCCTGGTGCAGGGGCATCGCGGGTTCGAGGCGCAGGCGGCGGGTGTGCTCGGTGAGCAGGGCGACGACCTCCTCGTCGTGGCGTTGCTGGACGGCGGCGATCAGCGGGGCGGTGTCGGGTTGCTGTGCGGTCGCGGCGAGCACTTCCGCGGCGGCGGCGGTCCACTTGGCCGCGTGCTCGTCGGCCGGGTCGACGGGGACGAGGGCCGCGATCAGGTCATCACGGTCGGTGGCGTGGGCGAGGGTGTCGCGCAGGTGGCGCAGGTGGGCGCCCGCGTCGGCTTCGATGATCGCCAGCCACAGCCCCTCCTTGCCGCCGAAGTGCTTGTAGACGGCACCGCGGGTGTACCCGGCGTCGGCCGCGATCTCCTCGACGGTCGCGGCCAGGAAGCCACGTCGGAGGAACACCTGCCGGCCGGCGACCAGCAGGTTTTCGTGCGTGCGTTGTTGCTGCTCGGCCCGTGTCAGCCTGACCATCGCCCCCCCACTCGGTAACGAAGCGTTTCTGGAAACGCGATGTTACTATAAGCTCCGGTGCATGGACTTCCTGGCTGTCGCGGCCTCGTTGCTCAGCCTCCCGCTCTGCCTGGCGGGGTTCGCTTGGTACGCCGTGCGTGCCCGCCGCGGCGGAGGTCAGTCGCTCATGTCACCGTTCGAGGAGATCTGGGACCCGATCAGCCACCGGACGAACATCGAGATCCAGGTCGAGGCCGAGCGGTCACCCGAGACGCCCTCACCCGGCGACCCGCCCCTGACGCTGCGCGACCCCACCGCCGGTCGATGACGATCAGGTGGACGCACGAGGGTGAGGTCGATCGTGCGGTGCTACGGTGAGGGTGTTGGAGACCCCTTCCGCGCGTCGGACGTGTCTGTCGTCGTCACGTGGAAGGACACGCGAATCATGCCGCGTCTCTACGGTCCCGGGCACTTCACCGAGGACCCCTACTCGCAGATCCTCTCGCCGCACGGCATCCCGGTGGACGACCTCGTCTCCGTCCTGCACAAGGAGATCAGGCGCGGTCGCGTCGACAACGCCGTGCTCGCCGCCCACGAGATGTTCACGACCTCGGCGGATGTCGCTCAACACCTGTGGCGACGCCTGCGGATCATCGCGGTGGAGGACGTGGGGATGGGGCTGCCGCTCGGGCCGGTGCTGGTCGACGTGCTCCACCGCAACTCCGATGCGAACCCCGGCGGGGACTGGATGATGGCCTGTCACGCGGTGCGCCTGCTCGCCACCGCACCCAAGGACCGCACCGCTGCCGAGCACGCCGATTGGGTCGCCACCAAGGTCGCTCTCGGCGAAGCACTGGTCGAGGTCCCGGACTACGCCCACTGCGTGCACACCCGCGCCGGTCAGGAGTCGGGTCGCGGTCTCGTGCAGTGGTGGGACAACGGCGCTCAAGTGCGCGACGAACTGCCCACGGCGGATCACCGGTACCGCGAGGAGCTGATCGAGATCCACCGCCGGGACGAAGCGGCGAACGGGACCGCGCCTCGTCCGTCCCGTTGGGCGGGCACCACGGCACGTCCCGACCGCGACGAGACGTAGGCACCTCACCCGAGCGCACCGGCGGGGTCATCGCCGACCGAGGGCGCGGTAGTCCCAGGAGGCACGGCGCCAGCGCTCCGGGTCGAGCGCGTTGCGGGCGTCGACCACGTGCCGGCGGGCCACGACGGTGCCCAGCGCCTCGGGGTCGACCTCCCGGAACTGCGCCCACTCCGTGGCCAGCACGACGACGTCGGCACCTGCGCAGGCGTCCTCCACCGTGTCCGCGCAACCCAACCCGGGGTGGTGGCGCCGGATGTTGTCGTTCGCCACCGGGTCGTACGCGGTGACCTCGGCCCCGCCGCGGCGCAGTTCCTCCGCCACGTGCAGGGCGGGCGAGTCGCGGATGTCGTCGGAGTCCGGCTTGAACGCCCCGCCCAGCACGGCCACGCGACGGCCGTCGAGGGAGCCCCCGCACTGCTCGCGGACCAGGTGCACGGCCCGGGCACGGCGGCGCAGGTTGATCGAGTCGACCTCGCGCAGGAACGACAGCGCGGCGCCCACGCCGAGCTCCTCGGCACGGGCCGCGAACGCCCGGATGTCCTTGGGCAGGCAGCCGCCGCCGAAGCCCAGACCGGCGTCGAGGAACCGGTCGCCGATCCGGGGGTCGTAGGACAGACCCCTGGCCAGCAGGGTGACGTCCGCACCGGCCACCTCGCACACCTCGGCCATCGCGTTGATGAAGGAGATCTTCGTCGCGAGGAAGGCGTTGGCGGCGGATTTGATCAGCTCGGCGGTGGCGAGGTCGGTGACCACGAACGGCACGCCGGCATCCGCGAGGGGCGCGTACACGTCCCGCAGGACCTTCTCCGGCTCCTGGCCCGTGACGCCCAGGACGACGCGGTCGGGCGACAGGGTGTCCGCGACCGCGTGGCCCTCCCGGAGGAACTCCGGGTTCCACGCCAGGCGCACCGTCACCGCCGCCGGCGCCAGGTCCGCGACGACACCGGCCAGCCGGGCGGCCGTGCCGACCGGCACCGTCGACTTGCCGACCAGGAGGCACTCCCGCCGCAGCAACGGCACCAGCCGGTGCACGGCGGCTTCCAGGTGGCTCAGGTCCGCCACCTCCCCGCCCGGTTGCTGCGGCGTGTGCACGCACAGGAAGTGGACGTCGGCGAACTCGGCCGCCTCGTCGTAGGACGTGGTGAACCGGAGCCTGCCCGAGGTGACGTGCTCGCGCACCAGCTCGGCCAGCCCGGGCTCGTGGAACGGCAGCTCGCCGCGGGCCAGTCGCGCGACCTTCGCCTCGTCCAGGTCGAGCCCCACCACCTCGCACCCGAGCTCGGCCAGGCCCGCCGCGTGCGTGACGCCGAGGTACCCGCTGCCCACCACCGAGATCCGCTGCATGGATTCCCCCTTCTCCCCCTCGGATCCCGGGCCTACGACCGCCGGTCGGGCCCGGTCGAGGCGAACCACGAGATCGTCCGCCGCAACCCCTCGTCCAGGTCGACCTCCGGAGCCCAACCGAGCTCACGCCGCGCCAGCGCGATGTCCGGGCACCGTCGCTTCGGGTCGTCCGCCGCCGCCTCCACGAACCGCAGCGGCGACGAGCTGCCGGCCAGGTCTCGGATGCGCACGGCAAGGTCCCGCACCGTCACCTCCTGCGGGTTGCCGATGTTGACCGGGCCGCGCAGGCCGGAGCGCGCCAGGGCGAGCACACCGCGGACCAGGTCGTCGACGTAGCACAGCGAACGGGTCTGCCGCCCGTCGCCGGCCACCGTGATCGGTTCTCCGGCGAGCGCCTGCCGGATGAAGTTGGGCACCGCACGGCCGTCGTCCGGTCGGAGTCCGGGACCGTAGGTGTTGAAGATGCGCACGATGCCCACGTCGACGCCCTCGGCATGGCCGAAGGCCGTGGTCAACGCCTCGGCGAAGCGCTTGGCCTCGTCGTAGACCGACCGGGGGCCGACCGGGTTGACGTTGCCCCAGTAGTCCTCGCGTTGCGGGTGCCGCAACGGATCCCCGTAGACCTCGGACGTCGACGCCATGACGAACCGCGCGCCGCGGTCGCGGGCCAGGCTCAGGGCGTGGTGCGTGCCCGCACTGCCCACCCGCAACGTCTCCACCGGACGGGCCAGGTACCGCGGTGGTGACGCCGCCGAGGCGAAGTGCAGGACGAGGTCCACGTCCCCGGCCACGGGTAGCCCGTCGCTCACGTCCGCGACGACCAGTTCGAACCCGGGATCCGCGCGCAACGGCTCGACCGCCTCGGCGGTCCCGGTCGACAGGTCGTCGACGCACACGACCCGGGTGCCGGCCGCGAGGAGCGCCCGGCACAGGTTCGACCCCAGGAACCCGGCGCCTCCGGTCACCACGGCCCGGCGGAAGACCCTGCCACCGCTCGGCGAACCCGACGTCACCACGGCAACTCCCGTTGGTCCGGCGCGTGATCGGGGACGATCCGCCGGCCGCGAGCACGGGACGACAGCCCGTCCGTCCCGCCGGCAGGACGCTCGCCGCCTTCCCGCCGCGCACCCGGCCCCGCCGAGCGCAACGTCATCGGACGCCCGGCCGGTGCCGGGCCACGTCCTCGTCGGGTCGCGAGATCAGCGGCGCGGTCGCGGCGATCGCCTTGTGGATCCCCGCGACCGACCGCGACAGCCGGAACTCGCCCTCGGCGGCGTGCCGGCCGGCCCGCGCGTACCACCGGCGTTCGGCGGGGTTCAGCCAGGCCCAGAGGATGCGCGCGGCCAGGGACGCCGGGTCGTCGCCGTCCGCGATCGCCGCCGCGGCGCGCTCGCCGTAGGCGTGCCGGACCGCTTCGGTCTGGCTGCCGGCACCGGTGGTCAGCACCATGCGTTCGCTGGACATCCCCTCGATCACGGCCTGGCACAGCCCTTCCAACGTCTGCTCGGCGCGCGTGCCGTCGACCGTCGGACGCTGTGACGGCGTCACGACCAGGTCGGCCGCGCGGTGCGCCGCGGGCATGTCGTCGTACGGCAGCGCCACCAACGTGACCTGGTCCCGCACGCCGTGTTCGGCCGCCAACCGCCGCAGCGGTTGCCGGTAGTCCTGCCGTGCGACCGGATCGGGGTCGAGCGAGTCGCAGAGCACGACGGCGAGGCCGGCACCGGTCACCGCCCGGAACTGCTTGGCGGACACGCCCAGACCCGGCAACGCCGGGAACCTCTCGGCGAGGAACCCGGTCCCCTCCGCCGCCGCACGGGCGGTCCACTGCTTGATCAGGCCGGCCGCCGCGATGAGGTACTCGGCACCCTTCACGCGGGAGGCGCGCCCCGGCAGGAAGACCTTGAACCCGGGCAACCGGGAGAGCCGCGGGTCGGCCGGCCCGTCGGGGGTGAAGAGGTCGGGGTCCACCCCGGGCCGCGTCACGACGCCGTCGGCCGGCCACGCGCCGCGAGCGGCGTACGCGTCGAGGATCCCCCGGCTGCCGCTGTGGTGCCGGTAACCGGCGGGCACGTAGCGGGGATCCTCGCCGGGCAGGACCGGCCAGACGTTGTTCGCGAGGTGCACCGCGGGGATCCCGAGGTCGTTCGCGGCGGCGGCCAGGCCTTCGGCCATCGGGCGCACGGCCACGGCGTGGATGTTGTTCGCGTGCACGACCCCGACGCGGCCCGCCTCCTCCGTGATGTCCTGGAGGATGCGGTGGAACTCGTCGCGCAGTCGTTCGGTGGCGCCGTCCTCGCCGAACCGGGAGCGGTAGTCCAGGGCCCGCTCGACCGACGCCGTGGGTGTCACGATCATCGTCGCGCCCAGGAACTCCCAGCGGCGGTGCGCCGTCCACGTCCGGTCCTGGTGGAGGGCGTAGACCGGGTAACCCCGGGCGGCGAAGTGGTCGATCCACTGGCTCAGCATCGTCTCGATTCCGCCCGTGTAGAGCGGAGGAACGGTGGGGTGCACGAAGACCACGGCAGGCCGTCCATTCGACATGGACCCAGTTATACCGATCGGACGGTTGCCCGCGTCGATTCGACGAGTGGTCCGCCTGGGCCTACTTCCCTTCCGCCGGAACGAAAATCGCGCGCCGTGACCCGAACAGTCGTATGTGGACCCAGGTCGTCACTCCACTGTGGGCCGATGGCGCGCCGGGGCCTTCAGTGCGGCGCTCGCCTGGCACAACGCACGTCTCGCGCGCGGGCCGTGCCCGTGCCACGAGGGCGTGCATCGCGTCGAAGAAGGCGGCCAATTGATACGTCGTTGGGTCATACGGGTCAAGTTTCCGGCCGTGCCGCGACACAGCGTGATACCTGCTCGTGACACCCCTGTATTTACTCCCCCACGGCCTTGTCGAATGCATTCGACAGTCGACCGCGGCGGCGTGGGATCGGTTGACAGGCTCTGTCGGGGCTACCTATGGTCGAGCCAAGCGAAGCGCTTCGATTTGCTGGGGCTTGCGAGGCGCGCGTCGGTTGGGGGATCTTTGCGACAGATTGACTCCTACGTCGATTCCTTGTTGTCCCGGCTCACCTTGGACGAGAAGGTGAGCCTGCTGCACCAGTACGCGCCCGCCGTCCCGCGGCTGGGCCTGGCCGCGTTCCGAACCGGCACCGAAGTGCTCCACGGCGTGGGCTTCACAGGTGTCGCGACGGTGTTTCCGCAGGCAGTAGGCCTGGCGGCGACCTGGGAGCCGGAGTTGGTGCGCCGGGTGGGCACCATGGTCGGCAGCGAGGTGAGAGCGCTGCACGAACGCGACCCCGCAGTCGGCCTGAACGTCTGGGGCCCCGTGGTGAACCTCCTGCGCGATCCCCGGTGGGGCCGCAACGAAGAGGGGTATTCGGAAGACCCGACGCTGACCAGAGAACTCGCGATCGCCTACTGCCGCGGATTGCGGGGCGAGCACGAGGAGTTTCTCCGGGTCACGCCGACGCTGAAAGCCTTCCTGGCCTACAACCATGAAACCGCGAAATTCGAGCGGAGTTCCCAGGTGCCCGCGCGGGTGCTCCACGAGTACGACCTGCGCCCTTTCCTGGAAGTTGTCCGCGCCGGTGTCGCGGCCGCGGTGATGCCCTCTTACGGCCTGGTCAACGGCCGCCCCAACCACGTCGGCGAGCACCTGCGGGCGCTGTGCGCGGAGTTCCCGGACCTGGTCGTCGTCGCCGACGCCTTCGCGCCGTCGGACCTGGTGGACAAGAGCGGGTACTTCGCCGATCCGGACGTCGCCTCCGCCGCGCTGCTGAACGCCGGCCTGGACAACTTCACCGACCACGACGACGACCCGGGCCCCACGACCGAGGTGCTCCGGCGCGCGCTCGACAGCGGTCTGCTGGAGGAGTCCGCACTCGACGGTCCGGTGCGGCGGCTGCTGCGCCTGCGCGCGGAGACCGGCGAGTTCCTCGGCCCCGGGGAGGATCCGCACGCCGACCACGTGGTCGAGGTCGGAACCGGTGCCCCGCAACGGGAACTCGCGCGGGAAGCGGCGCGGCGGGCGATCGTGCTGCTGCGCAACGACCACGGCGTGCTGCCGCTGCGGTCGGACCGGATCACGTCGATCGCGGTGGTGGGCCAGTTCGCCGACCGGGTCTGCAACGACTGGTACGCGCCGGAACCGCCGTACGAGGTGACACCGCTCGACGGCCTGCGGACGCGGTTCGCCGGTGCCGCCGTCCGCCACGTCGAAGGCGTCGACAGGATGGCCTTCAGGCTGTCCGGCACCGACCTCCGCATCACCGCCGACACGACCGGCGGAGGTGTCCTGCGGGTCGCGGACGGGAACGACGGCGACCGCACGCTGTTCGACGTCTTCGACTGGGGCGAGGGAGGCCTGTCGTTCCGGTCCGTCGCGAACCGCCGGTTCCTCTCGGGCTCCGACGACTACGAACTGGTCGACGACAAGGAACGGCCCTGGGGCTGGGTGGTGCGGGAGACGTTCCGCCTGGTCGCCTCGGGACAGGACTTCCTGATCTACAACGCGGCCACGCGCAAGTACGTCGCGGTCGTGCCCGAGAGCGGCGCACTCGTCATGACGGCCGGACCCGACACCGCGGCGGCCTTCACCGTGGAACGGGTGTCCGACGGCGTCGCGGCGGCGGTGGAGGCGGCACGGGGCGCGGACGTGGTCGTGGTCGTCGTGGGCAGCCATCCCCAGATCAACGGTCACGAGATGCACGACCGCACGGAGCTGGAACTGGCGCCGCGCCAGGTGGCGGTCGCCCGCGCCGTGGTGGCCGCGAACCCCTCGACGGTCGTGGTGGTGGCCAGTGGCCATCCCGTGACGATGGACGGGATCGACGGGCAGGCGCCGACGGTGCTCTGGTCCGCGCACGGCGGCCAGGAGTTCGGCACGGCGCTCGCCGAGGTGATCGCCGGCGACCACGCGCCGACGGGACGGCTGCCCCAGACCTGGCCCCGCTCCGTCGACCAGCTCGGCGACCTGTTCGAGTACGACATCATCAAGAGCGGCGCCACCTACCTGTACCTGCGCGAACCACCGCTGTACCCGTTCGGGCACGGCCTGTCGTACACGTCGTTCGACTACTCGGACCTGCGCCTGGACACCGACGTCGTCAGCGAGGACGACCGGGTCGCGGTGCAGGTCACCGTGACCAACACCGGCAAGGTCGACGGTGAGGAGGTCGTCCAGCTGTACCTGCGCGCGCCGGACGGACCGGTGCCGCGCCCGCTGCGCCAACTGCTCGGGTTCCGCCGGGTGCGGCTGGCCGCCGGCGGGTCCGCCACGGTGGAGATGTCGGTCGACGTCGCCGAGTTCGCCTACTGGGACGTCGCGGGCAACAGGTGGCGCGTCGCGCCCGGCGCGCACCGCATGATGGTGGGCGGCTCCTCGACGGACATCAGGCTGAGCACCGAGGTGGACGTGCGGGCCGATCCGCCACCACCGCGATCCCTGGGACCGCAACTGGTGCGGGCCGTCGACTTCGACGACTACCACGGGATCCGCCTCACGGCCGAGCACCGCACCTCCGGTGAGGCGGTCGAGGCGGCGGGAGCGGGCAGCTGGCTGCTGTTCCGCGACGTCGACCTGAGCGACGCACCCGACACCTTCGTCGCCAGGGTGAGCGGCGGGACGTCCGCCACCTCCTGCCTGGAGGTGCGGTTGGACGACCCCTTGTACGGGCGGATCCTGGCCGCCGTCCCGGTCCCGCCGGACCTGGCCGGAGGCGGGTGGACGACCGTGCGGATCCCCTGTGACCCGCTGCGCCGGCCCGATCCGGTGCAGAACATCTTCCTCAGCTTCACCGGCCCGGTGGCGGTGTCCTCCTTCGCCCTGTTCCGGGCCGCCTGAACCGCCGTTCCGGTCCCACACCCGGCCACACCGCCGCCCCTACCCCACACCGGGCTCCGCCGACCGCGCCCGGCCGAAGGAGATGTGCGCATTGACCGAGTTCGTCGAGTCGGGTCCGCCGCGGACCGGGCTGTCCTTCCGCGATCCGACGCTACCGCTGGACCACCGGGTCGAGGCGTTGCTCCGGTGCCTGACCCTCGACGAGAAGGTGGCGATGCTGCACCAGCACTCGCCGGGGGTGCCCGCCCTGGGCGTCGACGCGTTCCGCACCGGCACCGAAGCGCTGCACGGCGTCGCGTGGCTCGGTCCGGCCACCGTGTTCCCCCAAGCCGTCGGTCTCGGGGCGACGTGGGACCCGGACCTGCTGCGCGACGTCGGACGAGCCGTGGGCAAGGAGGTGGAGGCGTTCCACCGCGCCGACCCGACGGTGAGCCGCAACGTGTGGGCGCCCGTGGTGAACCTGCTGCGCGATCCGCGTTGGGGTCGCAACGAGGAGGGGTACTCGGAGGACCCCGTGCTGACCACCGCGCTCGCCATCGCCTACTGCACCGGACTGCGCGGCCCGGACGACGGGCCGTGGTCCACCGCGCCGACGTTGAAGGCGTTCCTGGCGTACAACCACGAGGACGGCAAGCTGGGCGCCTCGGCGCAGGTCCGCCCGAGGGTGTTCTGGGAGTACGAGGCACGCCCGTTCCTGGACGCGATCCGGGCGGGGGTGGTGTCCGGTGTCATGCCGTCCTACCACCGCGTCAACGGCCGCCCGGCGCACGTGGGACCGTGGTTTGGGGTGCTGCGCGACATCGACCCCGACCTGGTGGTCTTCACCGACGCGTCCGGACCGTCCGCGCTGGTCGACCGGACCGGGTACTTCCCCGACCACCCGCGGGCGCTGGCCGCCGCGCTGCGGTCCGGAGTGGACAGCTTCACCGACCACAACAAGAACCCGGCGCCGACCGTGGCGGGGTTCCGCGCCGCGCTGGACACCGGGCTGCTGCACGAGGACGACGTGGACGTCGCCGTGCGCCGCCTGCTGCGGATGCGCTTCCGGCTGGGCGAGTTCGACGGGCGGCCGGACACCGGGCCCTCGGTCGAGGAGCTGTACGGGTCGCGGGAGCACCAGGCGCTGGCCCTGCGGGCCGCGCGGGAGGCGGTCGTGCTCCTGAAGAACGCGGTGGTCGGCGACACCCCGCTGCTGCCCCTCGGGGACGACGTCACGAGCATCGCGGTCCTCGGGCCGCTCGCCGACGAGGTGCACACCGACTGGTACTCGGGCGCCCTGCCCTACCGGCGGACGATCCTCGACGGCGTGCGCGAGCGGTGGCCCGGTGCGGAGGTCACCTTCGCCGGCGGCGCCGACCGGATCGCGCTGCTGGTCCGCGGCCACGGCTACCTGGCCTCGCCGCACGACGCCGACGGAGGTCCGCTCGGGATCGACGCCGTCGACACCCCCGACCTGGCGCACCTGTTCGACCGCGCCGACTGGGGACAGGGCGTGGTGTCGCTGCGCAGCGCGGCCAACGGCCGGCTGCTGTCGGTGCGCCGCGTCGACGACGTGCTGGTCAACACGGCGTCCTGGCCACCGGGGTGGATGGTCCGCGAGACGTTCGCGATCGAACCGCACGACGACGCGTTCGTGCTGTGGAACATCGCGACCGGGAGCTACCTGGCGCCGCCCGGGCCGGACGGACCGCTGCGGTTCGGCGCGACCACGCCCGGCGCGGCGGCGCACTTCACGGTCGAAGTGCACCGCGACGGGGTCGCCGCGGCCGTCGAGGCGGCGGTGGGCGCCGACGTCGCGCTCGTCACCGTCGGCAACCACCCGCACATCAACGGCAAGGAGGGCGAGGACCGGCCGGGGCTCGAACTGCCCGACCAGCAGGACCGCCTGGCCCGCGCCGTGGTGGCCGCCCAGCGCCGCACGGTGGGGATCGTCGTGAGCGGCTACCCGTTCGCCGTGCCGTGGCTGGCCGAGCACGCGCCCGCCCTGCTCTGGACCTGCCACGGCGGCCAGGAGCTCGGCCGGGCGGTGGCGGACGTGCTCTCCGGGGACCACTCGCCGGCCGGTCGGCTGCCGCAGACCTGGTACCGCGACGAAGCCGACCTGCCGCCCCTGGCCGACTACGACATCATCAAGTCCCGGCAGACCTACCTCTACACCGAAGCCACTCCCCTGTTCCCGTTCGGGCACGGCCTGGGCTACGGCACGTTCGAGTACTCGTCCCTGCGCATCGTGCGCACCGACGACGCCATGACGGTGACGTGCGCCGTGGCGAACACGGCGGACCGCGCGGCGGACGAGGTGGTGCAGCTCTACGTGCGCGCGGTCGACCCCGTCGTGCCGCGACCGCGTCGGGAGCTGAAGGGTTTCCGACGCGTGCGCGTCGAGGCCGGCGCGACCGTCGACGTGGGGTTCACGGTCGAGGACTCCGACCTGTCCACCTGGGACACCGCGAGCGGGCGGTACCAGGTGACGTCCGGCCGGTTCGAGGTCCTCCTGGGCGGTTCGTCCGAGGACATCCGACTCACCGGGACCGTCGACGTCGTCGGCCCCGACCCGCAACCACGCCGGCTGGACACCCGGCTGGTGCGCGCGGTGGAGTTCGACGACTACCGCGCCACGCGGTTGGTGGCGGAGACCGCGCTGGGCGGTGACGCGGTCGAGGCCGACGAATCGGGGGCCTGGCTGACGTTCCGGTCCGGCGAGTTCACCACCGGTGCGACCAGCGCCGTGGCCCGCGTCGCCGGGGACGGACCCGGCAGCGTGCTGATCCGCCTGGCGGACCCGGAGGACGGCCCGGTGGTCGCCGAGACCGAGGTCGTGGGCGACGGGCGGTGGCGCACCGTCCAGTTCCCGGCGGCCGTGCCGGTCGGGCGGCACGACGTCCACCTGGTGCTGTCGAAGGGCGTGCGGATCGCGACCTTCACGTTCGCCGGGGAGCCGGGATGAGCACGCAGGAGATCCACAAGCAGACCATGGACTACCTGCTCGGGTGGGGGTACGTGGCGTTCGAGGGGTCGTCGGGGCAGCAGGAGCTGGCCTACCTGGCGGAACTCGTGCGGCGCACGTCGGCGGAGACCGTCCTGGAGATCGGGTTCAACGCGGGCCTGTCGAGCCAGGCCCTGCTGTCGGCGTCGCCCGCGACCCGGGTGGTCTCGTTCGACGTGGGCGACCACCCGTACGTGCACCGCGCCAAGGAGTACGTCGACCGGCGCTTCCCCGGTCGGCACGAGCTGATCCTCGGCGACTCCCGGACGACCCTGCCGCGCTACGCGGCCGACTGCGCGCGCCCGGTGTTCGACCTCGCCTTCGTCGACGGCGGGCACGAGGTCGACGTGGTGCGCGCCGACCTGCGCAACACGCGGACGTTGTGCAAGCCGAACGCCCACGTCGTGGTGGACGACCTGACGCCGTGGCGCCCCTGGGGCGTCGGCCCCGCGACCGCGTGGCGGGAAGCGCTCCAGGAGGGACTGATCGTGCAGGAGGAGATGCTCAAGGACGGGCAGGTCGTCGACAGCGCGTGTGAACCCGCGGACCGGGTCCTGGCACTGGGGAGGTACACGTGAGCGCGGCGCGGGACGAGGCGCGGACCGAGTCCGCGGAGACGACGATCCTCGCGGTGTCGGGCAGCCTGCGCCGGGACTCGTACAACGGCAGGCTCGTCGGGTGCGCGGTGCGCCTCGCCCCGCCCGGTGTCCTCGTGGAGCCCTACGACCGGTTGCGCGACATACCTCCCTACGACCAGGACGACGACGGAGACGAGGTGCCGGAGCCGGTGGCGGACCTGCGCGGGCGGTGCGCCGGGCCGACGGCCTGCTGATCCTCACGCCGGAGTACAACTACGGCGTCCCGGGGCAGCTGAAGAACGCCCTCGACTGGCTGTCCCGGCCGTTCGGGCGGTCGCCGCTGACCCGCAAGCCGGTGGCCGTCGGTGGGGCGTCGATCACGAACTTCGGCACGGTCCGCGCCCAGCTCGCGCTGCGCCAGGCCCTGCTGTGGACCGACTCGCAGATGATCACCAAGCCCGAGCTGCACGTGGCGCTGGCGCACGAGAAGTTCGACAGCTCCGGGTCGCTGGTCGACGAGGGCGTCCGCGAACTGCTCGGCGACCTGGTGGCCGCCCTGGCCCGGCTGGTCGGCGAGGTGCGCAAGTTGGCGGTCGAGGCGCCGTGACCGCGCACCCGCGCGGTGGCGCGTTCCGGCAGGCGTGGTCGGATCGCGTGCTCCTGCTGTCCGCGCTGCGGTCCGCCCGGCCCGCGTCGGTGGCCGGGCTGCTCGTGGCGGCCCTCGTGCAGAACCTCGTGCCGGCCGGCGCGGCCGTGGCGGTGGCGGCGGTGATCGCCGGGCTCGGGTCGTCCGCGACCTGGTGGCCGCTGGTGTCGTTCGGCGCCGTGGTGCTCGCCGGGCACCTGGCCGACACCGCGCTGGTGCCGCTGTCCCAGGCGGTGAAGGCGGGAGTGGACGGACGGCACCGGGCGCGGGTGGCGCGCATCGCCTCGACCCGGATGGGCCTGGTGGAGCTGGAGGACCCGGCGGTGGCGGACCTGATCAGGGTCGCGTCGGCCGACCAGGAGAACTGGGTGGAGCGCAGCCCCGGCTCGGGCGCGGTGGCCCTGCTCGGGCTGCTCGCGAAGTCGGTCGGTGTCATCGGGATCGCGTTCGTGCTCGCGTCCTGGGAGTGGTGGCTGGTGCCCGTCGTGGTGGTGCCGGCCCTCGCGGGTCGGGTGATCCGGCGGCGCAACATCCTGCGCATCGCCCGCGCGTGGGCGGCCGGCGCGCCGGCCGGTCGCCAGGCGGAGTACTGGAAAGACCTGGTCATGGCCCCGGCCCAGGGACGGGAACAGCGGATCTACGGCTTCGGCGACTGGGCGGTCGACCGCGTGGTGGGGCACGTGCGGGAGATGTTCGAGCCGATCTGGCGGTTCGGTCGGCGGGACCGGGCGGTCCAGCTCGGTTTCGCGGCGCTCATGGCCGTGCCGCTCGGGGTGGCCTACGCCGCCACCGGCCTGGCCGTCGTCGACGGCCACACCGCGGTGGCGGTGTTCACCGCCGTGATCACCGCGGGCGTCGCGCTCTACCAGGCGGTGGGGCAGACCGACGACGCGCTGGACGTCGAGGGGTCGATCCCGGCGGTCCGGGCGCTCGCGGAGCTGCGCCGCGACCACCCCGTGGAGCAGCCCGCCGCTGCTCCGGCAACCGCCCACGACGACCGGCGAGCCGACCGCCCTCCGACGATCCGGTTCGACGGCGTGCGGTTCGCCTACCCGGGCGCGCCACGACCCGTCATCGACGGCCTCGACCTGACCATCAGGCCCGGTGAGCTGCTGGCCGTCGTCGGCCTCAACGGCGCGGGCAAGTCCACCTTGATCAAGCTGCTCACCGGGCTCCTCGCACCGACCGCCGGCCGGATCTCCGCCGACGGCACGGACATCGCCCACCTGGGAGACCGGTGGCCGCGCCGCCTCGCCGTGGTGTTCCAGGACTTCGTCCGCTACCCGCTGCCGCTCGCCGACAACGTGGCGCCGCTGCGGGCCGCGCGCACACCGGCCGGGTTGCGGGCCGCCGCGGCCGACGCCGGGTTGCACGACGTGCTGGAGCAGCTGCCCGACGGCTGGGACACCGTGCTGTCCCGTTCCTACGCGGGCGGCGTGGACCTCTCCGGCGGCCAGTGGCAGCACGTCGCGCTCGCCCGCGCCGCGCACGAGCTGCGACGGGGAGCCGACGTGCTCGTGCTGGACGAGCCGACCGCCCACCTGGACGTGCGCAGCGAGGCGGCGCTGTTCGGTCGCGTGAGCGGCATGGCCGGGCGCAACACCATCGTGCTCATCTCGCACCGCATGGCCACGGTGAGGCAAGCCGACCGCATCGCCTACCTGGAGGACGGCCGCGTGGCCGAACTCGGTTCCCACGACGAGTTGATGCGCCTGGACGGCAGGTACGCGGACGACTTCCGCCGGCAGGCGGCCCGCTTCCACCAGGGCTACGACGACCGGCTGGAGAGGGGCGACCTGACGTGAGCGCCCGACGGTTTTCGCGGTACGTGGCGGTGTGGCTCG
Source organism: Saccharothrix stipae (assembly GCF_054781895.1). Lineage (NCBI taxonomy): Bacteria > Bacillati > Actinomycetota > Actinomycetes > Pseudonocardiales > Pseudonocardiaceae > Saccharothrix > Saccharothrix stipae. The sequence goes on from NZ_BAAGTN010000001.1 coordinate 624,251, forward strand.
ACGTGCTGCGTCGTTGCCACCGGGTCCGACCGGGCCTGACCAGGGCGGCGCTGCTGTGCCGGCTGGCCGGCCTGGTCACGCTGCCCGCCACGGGTCTCGCCGCTCGTGAGGCCATCGACGCGTCCGGGCGCGGCGTGCCCGACGCGGTCGTGGTCGCGGCGGTCGTCGGCGCGGTGGCGTTCGCGCTCAACGCCACGATCGAGGTGCTGGCCAACGCCTACCGCACGGAGGTGGTCTCCAGGGTCGGGTTGACCGTCCTGGACGCGGAGATCGTCGGCGCGGTGTGCGCGTTGGAGGACACCGACCACCTGGAGAAACCCGAGTACCTCGACCGCGTGACCGTGCTGCGCGGCGCCGCCTGGGGCATCGTCGACGGCGCGTGGGGCGCGCTGGACGGCCTGCTCAACTTCGCCCGGCTGGGCATCGTGCTCCTCCTGCTCGGCACCGTGCACCCGGCGCTGCTCGGACTGCTCGCCTTCGCCGCGATCCCGTTGTGGTTCGACGTGCGCGGCAGGCGCGCGATCACCCGGGCGGAGGTCGACACCGCCTGGCGGCTGCGGCTGCACCGGCAGCTCTTCTCGCTGCTGACCTCGGCGCACGCGCACAAGGAGGTCAGGCTCGGCGGCACGGCGGCCGAGCTCGTCGACCGCGCGGAGCGGGAGTGGGACCTGGTCCACCGCCCCCGCGTCCGCGCGCAGGCGACCGGCGCCGCGTGGCGGTTCGGCGGGTGGGCGGTGTTCACGGCCGGTTTCGTCGGCACCGTCGCGCTGGTCGTGCACCAGGCGCGCGGCGGGCACGCATCGGCGGGCGACGTGGTGTTGTTGACGACGATCGCGGTCACCCTGCGCACCACCGTGCAGCGGACGGTGGACCGCGCGGCGGAGACCGCGGGCGCCGGGCGGCTCCTGGAGCCGTACCTGTGGCTGCGGGCGTACGCGCGGCGGCAGGAGCGGGAGGGCGCGGGGCTGCCCGCACCCGAGCGGCTGCGTGAGGGCATCGGCCTGCACGGCGTCGGCTACCGCTACCCGGGCACCGGGCGGGACGTGCTGCACGACGTGACCGTCGACCTGCCGGCGGGCAGCACGGTCGCGGTCGTGGGCGAGTACGGGTCGGGGAAATCGACGCTGGTCAAGCTGCTGTGCGGGTTCCACCGACCGACCAGCGGCACGATCCGGGTCGACGGCGAGGACCTCGACCGGTTGGACCGGAAATCGTGGTGGCGGGCCACCGCCGCCGCGTTCCAGGACTTCGGCCGGTTCGAGGTGCCGTTCCGCGAGGCCGTCGGGCTGGGCGACCTGCCCCGCATCGACGACCGCGACGCGGTGCGGGAGGCGGTGGTGTCCGCCGGGGGCGCCGGTCTGCTCGAACGGCTGCCGGACGGCCTCGACACCAGGCTGGGCCGCGCCTTCGGCGGGCTTGAGCTGTCCGAGGGGCAGTGGCAGAAGACCGCGCTGGCGCGCGCGTCGATGCGCCCGGCTCCGGTGCTGTTCGTCCTGGACGAGCCGACGGCGTCGCTCGACGCGCCCAGCGAACGCGAGGTCTTCGGCCGGTACCTGGCGAGGGCACGGGCGGTCGCGGCGGCGACCGGCGGCGTCACCGTCGTGGTGTCGCACCGCTTCTCCACCGTGGCCGCCGCCGACCTGATCCTCGTGCTGGAGGGCGGCCGGCTGGTCGAGAGCGGCACCCACGCCGAGTTGATGGCCAGGGGTGGTGGCTACGCCGAACTGTTCACGTTGAGCGAGAAGTCGTTCGCGAATCTGTGACCGCAGCTGCCGGGGAGGGCCGCGTGGACGTGCTGATGGTGTTCTCGCCGCACTTGGACGACGCCGTGCTGTCCGTCGGCGCGTCCCTCGCGGCGGTCGTCCAGTCCGGGGGGAGGGTCGTCGTGTGCACGGTGTTCGCGGGTGACCCGCCCGAACCGTTGTCGCCTGCGGGCCGGGCGTTCCACCGGCACTGCGGGCTGGGCGACGACGGCGTGGCCACCCGCCGGGCCGAGGACCGGGACGCCGCCGCGGTGCTCGGGGTCGAGGTGGTGCACCTGCCGGTGCCGGACTGCCTGTACCGGCGGGGCCCGGCCGGGTGGCTCTACGACCGGCCGGGCGCGTCGCTCGACCCGGGGTGGCCGCCCGAGCCAGGGGTCGTTGCGGAGGTCGCCCGGCACGTGCGGCGCCTGCTGCGGGTGATCCGGCCGGCCGCGGTGTGGACGTGCCTGGCGCTGGGCGGCCACGTGGACCACCGCCTCTGCCGGACCGCGGTGGAAACCGCGTGCGCCGGGGAAGGCCTCACGCCGCACCTGTGGGAAGACCTGCCGTACGCCCTCGGAACCCCCGCCCCGGCCGGGCCCGTCACCGCTCGGCCGGTCCGCGGGACCCACCTCGCCACCAAGCTGGCCGCCGTGGAGCGCTACCGCTCGCAGGTGCGCGTCCTGTGGCCGGACGGCGCGGACTGGCGTGCCGATCTGCTGACCCACCACGCCGGGCGGCGGGCCGCGGCGGGCGGGGCCGAACCCCTGCGCCAACCGGCCGCGAGCACCCCTTCCGGAACGAGGAGTTGATCACCGTGTCCCCGCGTTCGACACCGGTGCCGACGGTGCCGCCGCCGCGGCTGCCCCTGTTCGTGCCCCCGGAGCCCGGGGCGTTCGACGACGGGTGGCTGCGGCTCAGCCTGAGTGAGAGCGCCTTCGGGTGCAGCCCGGCCGCCCGGCTGGCCGCCGAGGCGGCGTTGGCCGACGCCGAGCGCTACCCCGACGCCGACGCGTCCTCGCTCGCGCGGGCCGTCGCGCGGGTGCACGGGGTGACGCCCCACCACGTCGTGGTCGGCAACGGGGTGGACGAGCTGCTGCTGTTGTCCGCGTTGGCACTGTCCACACCGGACGCGGGCGGGGTCGTCAGCGGCCAGACCTACGCCGGGCACGCGAACGCGGTCGGCGCGGCGCGGTCGCCGTTGACGACCGTGCCGCTCGCGGCGGGTCGCGTGGACGTCGAGCGGGTCGTGGCGGCCGCCGCGCCGGGGGTGGTGGTCTACGTGTGCAACCCGCACAACCCGACCGGGTCGGCCCTGGCCGCGGCCGAGTTGCGGGCCGTGGTCGAGGGTGTGGCGTCCGCGGGCGCGGTGCTGGTGTTGGACGAGGCGTACATCGAGTACGCCGGACCCGATCGGGCGAGTTCCGGTGTGCGGTACGTGCGGCAGGGCCTGCCGGTGGTCGTGCTGCGCACGTTCTCCAAGATCCACGGGTTGGCCGGGCTGCGCTGCGGCTACTCCGTGACGACACCGAGCTTGGCGCGGGAGTTGCGCCGGTTGAAGAACGTGCTGGTGTTCAACGTCAACCGGGTCGCCCTCGCGGCCGCCGAGGCCAGCCTCGGCGACCCGGCGTTCACCGAGGCGGTGGCACGCGGGACACGCGCCGTGCTCGCCGGGTTCCGCCGCGCCGTGAACGAGACGGGCTGGGCCGACGCGCTGCCGTCGGAGACGAACTTCGTGCTGGTGCACAGCCCGCTGCCCGCCGAGGACCTCGCGGCCGAACTCGCCCGGCGGCGCATCGCCGTGAAGCCGCTCGCCGCTCTCGGTTTCCCCCGGCACATCCGCGTCGCCGCAGCACGCGACGAGGACATGCGGCGCATGGCCACCGCGCTCCACGAGATCGCCGACCTGCACCGCGGCACGGCGGCAGCGGACCGGCTGCGCGAGGCACGCCGATGAGCGGCCCACCGACCTCCGGCCGACACGCCGATGGGGCCGGCACAACCGACCCACACGTCGACGCGGCCGGCACGCTCGACCCACGCGCCGACGAAGCCGGCACAACCGACCCACGCGTCAACGGGGCCGGTACAACGAACCCGCGCGCCGACGTAGCCGGTGCCACCGACCGAGGCGTCGATCTGGCCGGTACAGCCGAGCCGCAGGTCGACGTGGTCGGCACGCTTGACGTGCAGGTGCCCGACGTGTCGATCGTCGTCCCCGTCCGGGCGCGCAGTGGAGCGCTGCGTCGTCTGCTCGCGTCCGTCGCGGGTCAGGTCGGCGGTGGTCCGCGGGTGGAGGTCGTGGTCGTGGACAACCCCGCACCGGACAACGCCGGGTGGCTGCGGACCGCCGACCTGCCGTTCCCCGTCCGCTACACGTGCGTGTCGACCGCGAACCGCGGACTCGCCCGCAACGTCGGCGCGCACCTCGCGCGCGGCGCGACGCTGTTGTTCGTCGACTCGGACGTGCGGTTCGCCGCCGGCGCGGTGCGGCGGGTGGCGAGGGCATCGGCGGCGCGCCCGCGCACCCTGGTGATGGCCGACGTGGTGTTCCCGCCCGACGAGCCGCGCGGTCTGGGCACCCACCTGTTCGACGTCGCCGCGTACTTCCGCGCCTACCGCAGGCAGCGCCGGCTCGGCCCGCTCCAGTTCCGCCACTTCGTGTCCTGCTGCTTCGCCGTGCCGCGCGAGGACTTCCTCCGTCTCGGCGGGTTCGACCCGGGATTCACCGCGTACGGCTACGAGGACGTCGAGTTCGCGATCCGGGCGGAGCGGGGAGGGCTCTCCTTCGAGCTCGAACCGGCCAAGGTCTACCACCACAAGCCGCTGGCGCCCGCGTCGGTGTTGGCGCGTTCGGTCGAACTGGGCCGGTCGGCGGTCCGGCTGGTCGACCTGCACCCCGACATCGAGCGGGTCATGCCGGTCGGCGTGGCCGCCGCGGCGGCGGGCGACCTCCACTTCGCCCCCGACTTCGACGTGCGGCACCTGCTCGACCGCGCACGCCGCGTCGAACGGCGCTGGGCGGGCGGACGCCGGTCCGCACCGCTGTCCGAGACGCGGTCGCTGCTGGCCGAAGCCAGGGACGTCTACGAGCGCATCGCCCGCTACGGGCGCTTCACCGGCATCCGCGAGCACGCACCCACCGACCCGGAGGCGGTCCGATGATCCTCAGCGAGTACGTCCACCGACAACTGTCCGCGCACGACGTCGAGGTGGCCTTCGGCATCCCCGGCTACTTCGTCATGCCGATCTGGCAGGAGTTCAAGAAGTCGCCGCGGATCGTGCTCTCCCGGCACGAGTCGGGCGCGGCGTTCATGGCCGACGGCTACAGCCGCGCGACCGGCAGGCTGGGCGTGGTGCTCGCCACGAGCGGCCCCGGCATGACCAACTGCGTGACCGGTGTGGCGTGCGCCTACCGCGACTCGCTGCCCATGCTGGTGATCACCGGTCAGGCGCCGACCGCGAGCTTCGGCCGGGGCGCGTTCCTGGAGTCCTACGTGCTCGACCGGGCGGTGTCGCCCGCGGCGCTGTTCGCGCCGATCACCAAGAAGTCGATCGAGGTCGTCGACTCGGCCAACGCGGCGTTCCTCATCGACACGGCGATCGACCTCGCCCTCTCCGGCCGGCCGGGGCCGGTGCACCTCAGCATCCCGGTCGACCTGCAATCGCAGGAGGTCCCGGTGCCGGACGGCGTCGAGCGGGCCACGACCACGCTGCCGGTGGCGCCCGGCGCGCTGCGGGACACCGCCGAGGTGCTCGCCGGTGCGCAACGGCCGCTGCTGCTCGTCGGGTGGGGCGTCCCGCTCGCCGGTGTCGGCGCCGAGGTGGCGCGGCTGGCCGAGGAGATCGGGGCACCGGTCGTGACGACGACCAAGGCGATCTCCGCGCTCGCCGCGGCCGACCCGCTGCTCGCCTGCCACCTGGGGCCCGGTCAGCGGTCGGACGCGCCCGCGTTCGTCCGGGACTACCGGCCCGACGTGGTGGTGGCGCTCGGCGCGAGCATGTCGTCGTACTACGCGGGGCCGGTGCTGCCGGTGTTCGAGGACGCGACCCTCGTCCGCGCCGACATCGACGCCGACCAGTTGCGCCTGCGGGTCCGGCCCCACATCGCGCTGCACGGCGACCTCGCGGTCATCGCGCCCGCGTTGGCCGACGCCGTGGCGCAGACCCAGCGATCGGGTCCGCCACCGCACGCGGCGGCGAGGTCGGAACACGCACGGGCGGTCGTGGCCCGCTTCCGCGACCGCGGCCGCCGGGCCGTCGAGGCGCAGCCGCACGAGCACGACGGCGCGCCGTCGATGTCGGGCACCATCGCACGCCTGGCGGACCTCCTGCCGCGCGACGCCGTGGTGCTGCCGGACGCGGGCAACCACTGGCTGGACACCCTGTCCCTGCACCACTCCCCCACCGCCGACGGCCTCCAGCTCAACTGCGGCATCGGCGCGATGGGCTGGGCGATCGGCGCGGCGGTCGGCATGGCGTTCGGCCGCCCGGACCGGCGCACGGTGTGCGTCACCGGCGACGGCTCGCTGCTCATGCACGGCACGGAGCTGTCGGTGGCCGCCGAGCACGGCCTGGACCTGCTCGTCATCGTGTTCAACAACCGGTCCCACGCGCGGGTGCGCATCAACCAGGCCATGGCGTTCGACGGCGACGTGGTCAGCTCGGACGTCCCGGACCTGCGGCTGCACCGCTGGCTGGCCGAGATGGGGTTGCGCACGTTCGTGGTCGAGCGACCCGAGGACGTCGAGGACGTGCTGCGCGAAGCCATCGCGACGCCGGGGACGGTGGGCGTGGAGGTGCGGTGCAGCCCGGACGAGGCGCCCGCGAGCCTGCGGGACTGGATCGCGGGCGTGGCGCCGTGACGCCGGTCGCCGTGGTGACCGGTGCGTCGCGCGGGATCGGCCTCGCCACGCTGCGGCGCCTGGTCTCCGCCGGCTACGACTGCGTCGCGATCGGCCTGCACGCCCCGGACGTCGACGGCCCCGTCACGTTCCTGCGCCACGACCTCGCCGACCCGCGCGGCGCGCAGGCCGCCGCGGCGGCCGTCACGGAGCTGGCGCCGGTGGCGCTGCTGGTCAACAACGCCGGTGGCGCGGCCCCGATCGCCGCGGCGGAACTCGACCACGCGCGGGTCGAGCGCGACGTGACCCTGAACCTCACCGCGCCGATGCTGCTGTGCGCCGCCGTGCTGCCCGGCATGTGCGCGGCCGGCGACGGCGCGGTGGTCAACGTCGCGTCCACGGCCGGGCGGACGGGCGTGCGGTACCTGCCGGCCTACAGCGCGGCGAAAGCGGGTCTGATCGCCTACACGCAGAGCCTCGCCGACGAGCACGCGTCCTCGGGTGTGCGGGCGAACTGCGTCTGTCCCGGTGGGGTCGCCACCGCGTTGGCGACCGCGGGCCGGGCGGAGCTGTCCCGGCGCAACGGTCTCGACCCGGGCGCCTACGAGCAGGCCATGGCGGCCCGCACCGGACTGGGCCGGCTCCTCGACGCCGACGAGGTGGCCGAGGTCGTGGTGTGGCTCGGCACCGGGGTCGGGCGGGCCGTCAACGGCCAGACCATCAACGTCTGCGGCACCGTGAGCATGGATTGAGGACTGGGATGTTCCAACGACTCCGCATCGAAGAACCCGTGCTGCCGGCCGTGCGCGAGATGTTCACGCACCTCGGCGAGCCCGTGCAGGTGCTCACCCCGGACAGCGGCCGGCCGCTCGTCGTCCACCACGTCATGGGGCAGCTGACGATGATCGACCGGGGCACCGGCTACATCACCGTCGACGGCCAGGCGTTCCCGCTGACCGCCGGCGACCTATACGTCATCTCCCCCGGCACGCCGCACTCGTTCCGCAGCACCGGCGACGAACTGCACCTGCGGCACTGGCACTGGCCCCAGCACCTGCTGCACACCGACCGGGAGATCCTCCTGCCGCACGTCGAGTTCGGCCCCGAGGACGACGTGCCGGCCGGGGGTGCGCCATGAGCCGCGCGGCACCGGCCGACCCGATCGGGAGGGTGCTGCTGGTCAACGGCAACTACGAGGACGGCACGGTCGGGGGCACGCAGGTCCACACCCGCCTCCTGGCCCACGCCCTGCGCGACGACGGCCGCACGGTCGCCGTCCTGTGCCAGGGCGACGAGGACGACGTGTCCACGGTGGACGGCATCGAGGTGCACCGGATCAGGCCGCCACGCCTGCCGTCCGGTCACGTGGTCAACCAGACGTTGGCCATCCACAACCCGTTCGTGCGCCGCCGCGTGCACGCCGCGGTCCGCCGGTTCCGCCCGGACCTGTGCCACGTCCACATGCCGCGCAGGCTGACCCCGGCCGTGCTGCCGGTGCTGCGCGCGCACCGGCTCCCCGTCGTGCAGACCGTGCACGAGCTGTTCTCCCTGTGGAACTTCAACGCCTACCTGCGCGACGACCGGCCCGAGAAGATCCACTCGAAGCGCCCGTGGCCGGTGACCGCCCTGAAGAAGTGGCACCGGCGGTTGTCCACGACCGTGCACCACGTCTGCGCGCCGTCGCGGTTCGCGCTGGACGCCTATCGGCGCGACGGCTACTTCGCCGGTGTGCCGGCCAGCGTCGTGCCCCTGTCCGTGCCGTTCGAGTGGGGTGACCCGGACGAGATGGCGCGCCGAAGGGCCACCGAGTCGCGCGATCGCCCCCTGCGCCTGCTGTTCGTGGGCAGGCTGGACAACTACAAGGGGGTGCGTGAGCTGCTGGCGGCCGTGCACGCGCTGCACGACCTGGACCTGCGCCTCGACGTGGCGGGGGACGGCCTGCTGGCCGCGCTGGTCGCCGGGTCCGCCGAACGCGACCGGCGCGTCACCTTCCACGGCCCGGTGCACGGCGCCCGCAGGCACGACCTGTACCGGCGGGCCGACGTGCTGCTGTGCCCGTCGACCTGGACCGAGACGTTCGGGTACGTGGTCCTGGAGGCCTACGCCGCCGGAATGCCCGTCATCGCCTCCTCCGTCGGCGCACTGCCCGACGTCGTCGAGCACGGCCGCACCGGGCTGCTGGTGCGGCCCGGCTCCGTTGCCGACCTCGTGGCGGCCATCGGCGCCATGACCGATCGCGCGGCTCGACACCGCTTGGGCGGCGGCGCGGCGCGGTGGATCCGCGCGTTCCAGCCGGCTCGGCCGGTCGACGCGCAGCTGGACGTCTACCGCGCCGCCGTCGCACGGCTCGCGAGCTCGCGCCCCACCCGTTCCCCGCTCACCGCCTCTCGCCCGTGATCGGGCCGGAAGGAGCTCCACGTGCTCACGGACACCGCTTCACCGGACACCCGCAGAGCCCGCAACGCCGCGCTCAACCTCCAGGAGAGCCGCGCCGGCGCCCTGGTGCTGCGCAGCAAGCCGCGCTACGTGCTGGTCGAGCTCACCCAGGGGTGCAACCTCCAGTGCCCGATGTGCCGGGACCGCGCGATCGGCTACCGCGAACGCGAGATGGACCGCGACGTCCTGGCGCACATCGCTGCGGAGCTGTTCCCGACCGCGGAGATGGTCGACATCCGGGGCTGGGGCGAGAGCCTGCTCGTGTCCGACGTCGACGACATCGTCCGGGAGGTCGCGGCCCACGGCGCCCGGTGCCGGGTCGTCACGAACCTGTCGTTCCGCAAGCCCGCGACCCTGGACCTGCTCACCGAGGTCGGTGCGATGGTCGACGTCTCGCTGGACGCGGCGCAACAGGGTCCGCTCGCCGAGGCCCGCAAGGGCGCGAAGCTGCCCCTGATCACCGAGAACCTGCGCCGGCTGGTCGACGGGTTCGCCCGCAACGGCCGACCGGCCGACTCGCTGCGCATCGTCGCCACCGTCCAGCCGGTCACGGTGCCCGAGCTGGCCGGGCTCGTCCGCTACGCCGCCGAGGTGGGCGTCCCGCAGATCGTGCTGAACGCGGTGACCGTCGCCGAGGGTGATCCGACCGGTCTGCACGGCCGGGAGGTCGAGGTGGACCGCGCCGTCGACGAGGCGCGCGAGGTGGCCGCCGAGCTGGGGGTCGACCTGTTCGCCGGCACGTCCCTCGGCCACTGCGTGCCCGCGTTGAAGAACAGCTCGACGTGCATCCACCCGTGGTCGTACCTCACCGTGGGCTACGACGGCAGCGTCGGCTACTGCGACCACCTGGTGGGTCCGATCATGCAGCACTACAGCCAGGGCCACGCCGGGCGGACGAGCCTGGAGGAGATCTGGAACGGTCCGCGCTGGCAGGAGCTGCGCCGCTGGCACGCGGACCCGCACCGCGCCGACCAACGCGCCTTCCACGGCTGCTTCCGCTGCTACCAGCACCGCAACGTGGACTTCGAGGACGTGTTCGAACCCGCGCTGGAGCGCTACCGGCTCGGCATCGAGCCGGTGACGGGCACGCGGTAGGCGCAACCGGTGGACCTGTACCTCATCAACGACCTGCCCCTCATGGGCACGTGCGCGGACGAGCAGCGCCTCGACGCGCACGTGCGCCGGGTCGTGCGACGCCAGGCCGGGGCGGTCCCGGCGGTCCTCACGTGGATCGGCTTCGCCGAGTTCGAGCGGCTGTGGGCGCGGACGGCGGCCGTGGACGCGGACTGCTACGTCCTGGTCGGCACCCGGCCGGTGCGGTTGTGGGCACGCGATCCGGCGCGCGCGGAGGCCAAGCCCGTGGTCCACGTGCGCACGACCCGCGTGCACGACGACGACGGGCGCACCGGATCGGTCCGCCTGACCGACGACGTGTCCGGCCTGGGCGGACGGATCTGCGTGCTCGACGACGTGCTGATGTCAGGTCTGACGATCCGCGCGGTGGTGGACGGGTGCGGCGGACATCCCGAGGTCCGGGTCGTCGTCGGCACCGCCGCCGGCGTGCGGAGCCTGTCCACTGTGGACGTGTCGGTGCAGGTGCTGCTCGCGGGCGAACCGGTGGTGGACGTGACGGTGATCTTCCTGGCGGACCTGCTGCACGGGTCGTTGCGCGGCAAGCCGTTCCTGGACCAGCAGGAGCTGCTGCGCCCGTTCCTCGGACCCGACCTGGAGCCGTGGCGGCGACTGCGGGACGAGCTGGTCTCGGGCGGTCACTGGGCGGGGCCGTCGTGGTGACCGGCGGCCGGCCGTGCGACGCCGTGCTGTTCGACTTCGACGGCGTGCTGGTGGACACCGAGACCACGCTGCTGACGAGCTGGCAGGAGGTGTTCCGGGCGCTGGGCGTGCCGTTCGGGCGCACGGAGTACCTGCGCGCCGGTTTCCACTCCCCTCCATCTCCTCTGGAGGACCGGGTCGCGGCCGCGCTGGCGGGACGCGCCGGGGAGGCCCGGGCCGTGACCGAGCTGATCAGGTCGACCAACCTGCGCATGGCGAGCCTGCTGGACACCAGGCCGGGTGTGCGGGAGCTGATCGCCGACGCGCGGCGGCACGGCGTGCCCACCGGCGTGGTCAGCAGTTCCGGCCGGGACTGGGTCGGCCGCCACCTCGTTCGGCTCGACCTCGCGTCGGAGTTCGACGTCGTGGTGTGCCGCGAGGACGTGCGGGAGCGGAAACCGGCGCCGGAGGCCTACCTCGCCGCGGTCGCCCGGCTGGGCGTCGATCCCCGGCGCGCGGTCGCCGTCGAGGACGCGCCCCTGGGCGTGCGGGCGGCGATGGCGGCGGGGCTGCGCTGCCTGGCCGTGCCCGGTCCGGTCACGGCGTCGCTCGACTTCGCCGAGGCCGACGCGATCGTGACGACGGTGGAGGGCGTGTCCCTGGCGGCGCTCGTCGCGCTGACCGGACCGGGCGCGTCCGCCCCGACCGGGAGGTGAGCGCCGTGTCGAGGTCGGTGCCGGGTCGGGGTCAGGCCCGGCGGGTGGCCACCACCGTCAGCTCGTGGCGGTTGTGGTGCAGCTGACGGGCGAAGGTGATGTCGTAGCGCTTGCGCAGCAGCCGCCGGCAGCGGTCCACGACCTCCACCGGGCGGTACGTCCCCGTCTTGAGGGTGAGGATCGCGACCGCGCCGGGTCGCAGGTGCGACGCCGCGTCGAGCATCACCTCGCAGCTCAGCTCCGGGTCCATCCGCATGTCGTTGACGACCACGTCGAACGCCCGGTTCGAGCGGCGGAAGAACTCGCCCGCGGTCGTGCGCTCGTGGTGCACCCGGCGGTCGCCCGTCAGCTGCGGCGCGAGGTCGCCCGGGTCGACCGCCCACACGTCGAAGCCCTTGGTCCGCAGGATCCGGGTCCAGCCGCCGGGCGACGCGCCCAGGTCGACGGCGCGGCCGCCGGTCGGCAGGTCCGAGGGGAACACCTGGAACAGCTCTTCGAGCTTGAACTCGGCCCGGGAGACCTGCGCCGGGTCCCGCGCCAGCCGCACGCGCCCGCCCGGCCAGTCGGTGAGGCTGTCCGCGGCGGTGTTGACGCCCAGGCGCACGCCCTCGGGCGTGATGCAGCAGGACAGCACGACGGGCTCACCGGCGCGACCGACCCGGACGCCGTCCTCGCCCACCGACTCGGCGATGGCGGTGAACAGCTCCCCCGACGTGTAGCCCATCCGCGGCGAGCCGCTGGCCCACGCCTGCACCGCGAGCCCGCGCCCGTCACCGAGGTCGAGCCCCGACACGACCTCGCGCGCCACCCGGCTGATCGCCGCCGGATCGGCCTGGTCGGCGCCCGTGACGTGGGCGACCTGGTTCGTCAGGTGCTTGATGAAGACGATCTCGGCGCTGCGGCAGGCCTCGGCGACCTGCGCGGCGGTGAGGCCGACGACCATTCCCTCGTCCGGGCCGACCCGCTTGATGTCGGTCTGCCGGCCGAAAGCGTTCTTCAATTCCAGGGAGGCGGCGCGGTAGCTGTCCTCCGCAGTGGCGAAGAGAACGCCTTCGGGTGAAGTCATCTTGTGGCCAATCGTGAAGAGGGAACTGTTCGAGAGGGGTTGGCGTGCGAGCGCCGGTAAATCTTACCACTCGGTCCGGTAAGGCGGATTCACGCTCCACCGGACCGCGCGTTCACTTAGCGGAGGAGTCCCGGGTGCGGGAAAGCGGACGGCCGTTGCGGATCGGGATGGTGGCGCCACCGTGGCTCCCGATTCCGCCGGACGGCTACGGCGGCATCGAGAGCGTGGTCGCCACCCTGGTCGACGGCCTGGTGGACCTCGGTCACGAGGTCACCCTGTTCACGGCCGGGCCGCACGGCACGAAGGCGCAGCACGCGGTTCCGGTCTTCGATGAGGTGGCGGTCCCCGGCCAGGACGGCGAGTTCCCGGCGCTGCTGTACACCGCGCTGGTCTCCGCGGCGGTCGCCGACGCCGGGCTCGACCTCGTCCACGAGCACACCATCGCCGGTCTGCTCGCCGCGACCGCCCGCCCGGCACCGACCGTCCACACCGTCCACAACCCGGTCCACGCGCGCTTCGGCGAATACCTCCGGCGCATCGGCGGCGCGGTCTCGCTGGTCGCGCTCACGGATTACCAGATCGAGTGCGCGAAGGACCTGAATTGGGCCGGCCGGGTGTTCAACGCGGTCGACACGAACGCTTTCCGCCACGTCCCGCGAAAGGACGACTACCTGCTGTACCTCGGTCGGATCACGCCGGAGAAGGGCGTGCACGTGGCGATGGACGCGGCGCGCGCCGCCGGGCGTCGGATCGTGGTCGCCGGGCGGTGCGCCGAGCCGCGGGAACGGGCGTACTACGAGCAGGAGGTCCGGCCGAGGCTCGGTCCGGGTGCGGAGTGGTTCGGCCCCGCCGACTTCGCGCGGAAGACGGCGCTGCTCGGCGGGGCGTCGGGTGTGCTGTGCCCGTTCCAGTGGCCCGAGCCGTTCTGCATGGTCATCCCGGAGGCCCTGGCGTGCGGCACGCCCGTGGTGGCCCTGCGCCGCGGGTCGGCGGCGGAGCTCGTGGTGGACGGCTACAACGGCTACGCGGTGGACGACGCCGCGGACCTCCCGTCGGCGATCGCCGCGCTGGCCGACGTCGACCCCCGCGACTGCCGCCGTGACGCGGAGGAGCGGTTCGGGGCGGAGCGGATGGCTCGGGCCTACCAGGACGTGTACCGCGCGGTGCTGGGCGGGTGAACCCGTGCTCAGCCGTGGCGAGGGCCGAGCAGGGGTGCGGCGATGGTTTCGAGGACCTGCCAGGCGTTGCGCCATGCCAGTTTCACGAGGTCCTCGACCTCGGGAGCGGCCAGGAGGGTGACCAGGAAGGGGCGGAGGTCGCCCATGGCGTACTGCATGAACACCTCGGCGCAGAACTCGTCGAACTTGCCCGCCTGGTAGGACCGGCGTTGTTCGGGTGAGAGGCGGTTGCGCTTGGGGTCGCGCCACAGGTCCAGCCCGAGCAGGTGGTGCCGGTGTTCGCGCAGGATCAGCCAGGCGTGGTAGAAGGTCTTGGCGTGGACCGACATGCGGTCCCAGTAGTCCTGCAACTGCTGGATCTCGTGACCCGCCTGCGTGAGGTCCTTGTCCTCGTGCACACCGCTCGGCAGGGGGTCGTACTCGGCCGGCAGGCCGCCCGCCTTGCCGGCGGTCAGCAGGGGCGGCATGGGGTGGTCGTCCAGGAGGGTGGACTCGAACAGGGCGTGGCCCGTCTCGTGCACCAGCAGCCGGACGAACGCGCCGGGCGGCGTGACACCCAGCAGGGACATGTAGATCGTGTTCTCCGACGGTTCGAACAGCCCGCCACCCCGGCTGTTCGCGCGGGAGGAGTTGAACACGATGGTGCACCCCTTGCGCACGAGGTTGTCCCAGAACGCGGGGTAGACCTCCAGGAAGTGGACGAACGCGGCCGCCTGGGGCAGCGGGAGGTCGAGGTCCGGCACGGCCACCCGGTCGCACAGCGACACCAGCTTCGACTTGGCGGCCAGCATCGTCGAGAGGATCACGACGTGCGGCTCCGCCGGGTCGACGGTCGCGTGGCCGTCGGAGAGCGCCAGGTAGCGGGTCTTGATGCGCGCGACCGGCTCCTCCAGGGTCGCCGCCGTCATCCCGTACCCACCGCCCGCGATGATGAGCTGGATGATGCCGGCCTCGGTGGTGTCGTTGATCGTCATCACCAGGGCGTCGGGGTCGAACGCGGCGAACAGGGCGCCGTCCAGCGTGTTGTGCACGACGACCGGCAGCGGGTTGTCGCCCGACGGCGAGGAGCCCCGGTCCACCACCACGTCCGCCGTGATGGACCCGACCAGCCGCTTCGCCTGCTTCCGGACCGCCGCCCGCGCCTCCCCCGTCGACGCCGTGGCCATGTCGGCGAGCATGTCGTCCAGGTCGAGCCCGCCCAGGCCCGCGTCGACGGTGATGTCGTCCTCGTCGGCCAGCGTGGGCAGTGCGTGGGTCGGTTGGCCCTGGTGCGGCGCGCCGTCGACGGGGTCCGGGCCGTCCATCTGCGCCAGCATCTCCTCGAAGGTCAGCTCGCGCCGTGCTCCGGGCTCGCCGCCACCCGTGCCGTGCACCGATAATCTCTCGCCGTTCGGATCCACCGAAGTCCCCCTCGTGCCGCGCCTCGTCCCCGCTCCGGGGGCACCGTAGCCCGCTCACCCCGCCCGGCCTCCGCCCTTTGTGGGACCGGAGCTCACGATCCGACCACGACCGGCGATCACGGCGGCGGCCGCCGCCCGCGAGTCCGGCCCGCCACCCACTTCGGTCGTGAAGGCTCGCCGGTCGCTAAAAAATGGACGACATATTTAGCCGTCGTCCCCGGCCCGAAATTGTTTCGTCGGTCCGCGCGGGCTCGGCCCGGACAATTCGGCCGATCGGTCATTGCTCCTTGTAAACGCGAACGACTCCGTGCCACGCTGAGTCGGGATCCCGTGAATTCCGACGACTGTCCGATGTGGAGTGGCCAATGGCGCGAGTGCTGATCCTGACCGCCGACGCCGCCGAGGAACTCGACTCGATGTACCCGGTCTTCCGCCTGCGCGAGGGTGGTCACGAAGCGATCGTGACCGCTCCGACAACGCGCGCGGTGAAGCTCGTGGTCCACGACTTCGAGCCCGGCTGGGACGCCTACACCGAGAAGCCGGGCCACCTGCTGCCGGTGGACCTCGCGTTCGGCGACGTGGACCCCGGAGACTACGACGCGCTGGTGATCCCCGGCGGCCGGGCGCCGGAGTACATCCGGACGGACCCGGACGTGGCCCGGATCGTCGGGCACTTCTTCGACCGCGAGCTCCCGGTCGGCACGATCTGCCACGGCCCGCAGGTACCGGCCGCGCTGGGGCTCCTGCACGGTCGCACCACGGCCGCGTACCCGCCCCTCAAGTTCGACATCGAGCTGGCCGGCGCCACGTTCGTCGACGAGCCCGACGTCGTGGACGGCGCGATGGTCTCCTGCCGGGGCTGGCCCGACCTGCCCCTGTGGTCCCGCGCGTTCATGCAGGTGCTGGAGAAGTCGAGCGACCGGGCCTGAGCACACGTGAGGACCCGGCTTCGATCCGCGAGCCCGGACACGGCGGGCACGCGGGTCGAAGCCGGGTCCTCTCGTGTCGGGGTAGCCCGCCGAGTCCGGTGAGGCCGGTGCCGGTGAGGTCCCGGCCGCCGTGCTCCCGACCGACGGGCACCCCCTGCTCCCACCGCACGAAGGAGTTCGCGCAATGGACGGCCCAGTGGACCGGAGGCGCTTCCTCGCCCTCACCGCGTTGACGACCGGAGCCGCCGTGCTCCCCGGCGCACTGGCGGCCGGGCGTGCCGCCGCCGCCGTGCCCCCTCAGGTCACCCTGCCCGAGCGCGGCATCTACGACACCGGTCAAGCCACGTCCTGGACCGACGGCTTCCTCACCGGGAACGGCGAGTACGGCGCGCTGCTGTACGGTGCGCCCGCGCTGGAGAAGGTGATCTTCAACTACCACCGGCTGGTCCTGCCGAACGGCACCCGATCCCTCACCCCGCCGGTGATCGCCGGCCGGCTGCCGGCGGTGCGCGACAAGGCCATCGCCGGCGACTACGCCGGGGCGAACCGGGACTTCTCGGCCGGGTGGTCGCTGCGCTGGACGCAGACCTACCACCCGGCCTACGAACTCAGGATCGCCACCGCCGGCATGACGACGGTGGCCGACTACGCCCGCATCACCGACTTCCGCACCGGTGAGGTCACCTCGACCTGGACCGACGGCAACGGCACCTGGACCCGCCGTGCGTTCACCTCGCGAGCCGACCGCGTGATCGTGCACGAGCTGCTCCCGGCTCCTGGCCGGACCGTCGACGTCACGCTCAGCGTCGTCACCGCGCTGGACGGGGTGCCCGGCAACGTCGGCTACCGCACCCTGGCCACGATCAGCGGCGGCTCGGGTTACCTCAACCTGCGCGGCACCTACCCGGCGGGACAGGGGGCTTTCGGCTACGAGGGCGTCACCCGGGTCGTCCCGACCGGCGGCACCGTCGGCGCGAGCGGGTCGACCGTCGTCGTGGCCGGGGCGAGCAGGCTGCTGCTGCTCACCAAGCTCGACCGGTACGAGTCGTCGACCGCCTGGGACTCCCTGCCGCTGCACGGCCGGCTGGCGGCACTGGGCACCGACTACTCGGCGCTGCGCTCCCGGCACACCGCGATCCACACCGAGTGGTACGACCGCTCGCGCCTGGACCTGAACGTGTCCCCCGCCGACCGGCGGCTGTCCACCGGCGAGCTGATCGCCCGCCAGAACGCCGACAAGAACGTCATCGACATCGCCCTGCTGGAGCGCCTCTACGACTCGGGCCGGTACTTCTTCATCAGCTCCAGCGGCGTCCTGCCGCCCCGGCTGACCGGCATCTGGACCGGCACGTGGTCCGGTGCCTGGGCCGACGACTTCACCACCGACGCCAACGTCAACCTCCAGGTCGCGGGCGGCAACATCCTGGACACCACCGAGGCGATGCAGGGCTACTTCGCCCTGGTCCTCGGCCAACTCGGCCACTGGCGCACCAACGCGCGCAACCTCTACGGCGCCCGGGGCTTCCTCGCACCCTCGCGCACCGACGGCGAGTACGGCCACATGCTGCACTTCGACGCGGGCTTCCCGGGCCACACCTGGACCGGTGGCGCCGACTGGCTGCTCTACCCGTTGATCGAGTACTACGAGGTCACCGGCGACCAGGCGTTCCTGCGGGACCAGCTCGGTCCCGCGCTCATGGAGCTCGCGCTGTTCTACGAGGACTTCCTGACCCGGACCGACTCGAACGGCAAGGTCGTCTTCGCGCCGTCGTTCTCGATGGAGAACAGCCCCGGCAACACCGGCGTCCTGCTGTCGGTCAACGCGACCGGCGACGTCATGGCGGGCAAGCACGCCCTCCAGGCCGCGATCTCCGCGGCCAACGCCCTCGGCGTCGAACAGGGCCCGGGCCTCGGCGTCGCGCGCTGGACGGCGCTGCTGAACAAGATCCCCGCCTACCGGATCAACGGCGACAACGCGCTCGCCGAGTGGTCCTGGCCGAGCCTGAGCGACCGGTACGACCACCGCCACGTGCACCACCTCTACGGCGCGTGGCCGCTGCACGAGATCAACCCCGAGGAGAAGCCCGAACTCGTCCGCCCGGCGCTGCGCGCGCTGGAACTGCGCGGCGACCAGAACATCTCCGCCCACGGCAGCCTGCACCGGGCCCTGGCCGGCGCGCGGCTCAAGGACGGCGGCAAGGTCTACCAGAACCTGCGCAAGATCATCGGCAACAACATGGTCTTCAGGTCGCTGATGACCTCGCACAACCCCAACCTGGACATCTACAACGCCGACGCCGCCAACGCGATCCCGGGCGTGCTGGCCGAAGCGCTGGTCTACTCCCGGCCCGGGGTGCTGGAGATCCTCCCGGCGCTGCCCGCGCAGCTGGCCAAGGGCACGATCACCGGTGTGCGGGCCCGCGGCCGGATCCGCGTCCACCGCCTCGACTGGGACCTGCCCGCCCGCACGGCCGTGCTGTCGATCACCTCCGACGTCAACCAGGAGGTCACCCTGATCAGCCGGCCCGGGATGGCGTCGGTGACCACCTCGGCGCCCGTGGCGGCGTCGCCCCTGGGCGGCCACGCCCGGAAGGTCACGCTGACCGCCGGACAGCGCACGGACGTCACCGTGTCCCTCCCGGCCGCGTCCCTGCCGACCGGGTGGTGCCGGCTGGTCAACCGGGCCAGCGGCAAGGCCCTGGACGTCAACGGCGGTAGCGCCGCCGACGGCGCCAAGGTCATCCAGTGGAGCCCGTCCGGCGGCACCAACCAGCAGTGGCGGTTCCTCCCCAACGCCGACGGCTCGTTCCGCCTCGCCGCCCGGCACAGCGGACGCGTGCTCAACAGCCCGGGCGGGTCGGGCCAGGGCGTCCAGCTCGACCAGTGGCAGGACACCGGCGGCGACAACCAGTGGTGGCGCCTCGTCGACGCGGGCGGCGGCCACCACCGCGTCGTCAACGTGCGCAACGGCCTGTGCGCGGACGTGGAGGGCGGCTCGACCGCCGACGGCGCCCGTGTCGTCCAGTGGCCCGCGACCAGCGGCGCCAACCAGGAGTGGCGGATCGTGGCGGCGGAATGACCGTCCGCTCAGTCCCCGTGAGGTCCCGCTCGCACGGCACGCGGTGAGGCGCCCAGCTCGCGGCGGCAGGCCTTGTTGAACGCCTGGAGGTCGCCGAACCCCACCGCCGCCGCGACCGCCGGTATGGGCAACGTCGACTCGCGCAGGAGGTGGCGCGCCCGCTCCAGCCGGCGCCGTCGGATGTAGGCCACCACGGTGTGCCCCGTCTCGGCGCGGAACAGCCTGGTCAGGTGGTTGTGCGAGACCCCGGCCGCGGCGGCGACGCCGGGCACGGTCAGCGGCCCGGCCAGGTGCGCCTCGACGTGCGCGACGGCCGCGGCCACCGCCCCGCCGGGCTTCCCGGACGCCGCCAGGTCGGCCACCCGCCACAACACGGCCCAGACCTCCGCGGCCGCCATCACCCCGGCCGTGGGTGCGATCGCGATGGCGTGCCGCAGCAGGCCGGAGAGCAGCGGTGTGTCGACGCCCGCGTGCTGCATGACCGGCACGGTCAGCGCCGCGCCCTTCCCCGGCAGGCGCAGGTGCGCGTAGAGGTGCTCGGACCGGCCCTGGTAGCGGTAGGCCACCCGCACCCCCGGCGGGACCAGGCTCACGTGCCCCGGTCGGATGGGGTGCGTCGTGCCGGCGACGGTCAGCTCGGCGGTGTAGCCGTACAGGTGCAGCTGCCACAGCTCGGGCAGCAGGAACTCGTCACGGCGGCTTGCCACACCGTGCACGGCCACGCCCAGGTTGGCGACGACCGGCGGCGCGTCCAGCCGGACGGTCACGTGGTCCACGGTGAAAAATTACCACTAATGGTGAACACAACCCATTACACCGCCCGGTTGCGCACCTAGGGTCGGATGCATGAAAACCACCAGCCACCTGCTGCCCTCGGTGCTGATGGCGCGCTTCGCGGCACAGGGGTTCCTCCGCCTCGACGCGGTCGTGCCGGACGCCCTCAACGCCGTGGCGATCGAGGCCATGGAGCGCGGCGTCCCAGGCGTGCCCTACGGGATCCCGCTGGAAGTGGCGTTCCCGGCCGGCTCGTTCGCCCGCCGCCTGGTCGACCTGCCGCCCGTCGCCGGTGCGCTGCGCAGCCTGGTCGGCCCCGACCCCGCCGTCGACCACCTCGCCGTGCACGTGCGCGAGCCGAACGAGGGCAGCGCCCAACCCCTGCACGGCGACGCGATCATCGACACCCGGCGCGACGCGTTCGACGTCCAGCTCATGTACTACCCGCACGAGGTCACCGCGGACATGGGCGGCACGCTCCTGGTGCCCGGCAGCCACCTGCGCCTCACCAACGAATCCGACACCGGGCGCTACCAGAACCTGCTCGGGCAGGTCCGGCTGACCTGCCCGGCGGGCACGGTGCTGCTGCTGCACCACGGCATCTGGCACGGGGGCAGGCGCAACGACTCCGCACGGCGCCGGTACATGTTCAAGATCCGGTTCAACCCGACCGTGCCCCAGGTCCGGCTGTGGGACACCGACGACCTGGACGACCCCGCCGTGACCGCCGAGCTGTCGACCACCTTCCCCTGGTACGAGTACGCGACCGGGCGCCTGGAGATCTACAACAGGATCGCGCTGTGGCGGACCCTGACCGGTGACGACACCTTCGACATCGAGCACTGGGCCACCAGGGTGCACAACCGTCCCGGGAGGACCGCGTGAAGCAGCGGGTGCTGGTGCTCTACCTGTCCTCGTCGTCCCTCGACGACCGGGTCGTCGGCTGGGCGTCCTACGACGGCACGGGCGGCACCAGGCCCACCACCGGGGACGGCGACGAGCCGCCGTACGTGACCGGGGTCGACGCCCTGCGCGACGGCTGGCGGCTCTTCCAGGCCTCCCAGCTGATCCCTCCCTACCCGGGGCACGAGTACGACACCTCGTTCCTCAAGCACGAGTTCTTCTTCGAGAAGCTGGAGTGACCTCTTTCCGCCGACCACGTCTCCTACGCCCGACCGCTGCGCGCCACCACCTCGGGCCGCAGCAGGGCGGCCAGGGTCGCGGCGGGCAGCAGGCCCCTTTCCAGGACGAGTTCGGCCACGCCGCGACCGGTGGCGAGGGCCTCCTTGGCGATCTCGGTGGCGGCGGTGTACCCGATGTGCGGGTTGAGCGCGGTGACCAGGCCGATGGAGTTCTCGACGGTCGCGCGCAGCGTCTCGGTGTTGGCGGTGATACCGGACACGCAGCGCTCGGCCAGCGTCACGCACGCGCTCCGCAGGTGCGTGACGGACTTCGACAGGGAGTGCAGGATGATCGGCTCGAAGGCGTTGAGCTGGAGCTGGCCCGCCTCGGCGGCCATGGTGATGGTGACGTCGTTGCCGATCACCTCGAAGGCGACCTGGTTGACGACCTCGGGGATCACCGGGTTGACCTTGCCCGGCATGATCGACGACCCGGCCTGCACGGGCGGCAGGGTGATCTCGCCGAGCCCGGCGCGTGGCCCGGAGGACAGCAGGCGCAGGTCGTTGCACGTCTTCGACAGCTTGACGGCGATCCGCTTGAGCACGCCGGACACCTGCACGAACGCGCCGCAGTCCTGGGTCGCCTCGACCAGGTTCGCGGCCGTCACCAGCGGCAGCCCGGTGATCGCGGCGAGGTGCCGGCGAGCCGCCTCGGCGTAGCCGGCGGGCGCGTTGAGACCGGTGCCGATCGCGGTGGCGCCCAAGTTGATCTCGTGGACCAGCCCGGCGGCCTCGGTGAGCCGGGCGCGGTCCTCCTCGACCATGACGGCGTAGGTCGAGAACTCCTGCCCGAGCGTCATCGGCACCGCGTCCTGGAGCTGGGTGCGGCCCATCTTCAGCACGTCGCGGAACTCGACCGCCTTGCGTGCGAAGGCGTCCTGGAGGATCGCCATCGCCTCCAGCAGGGCACGCACGGCGAAGACCGTCGCGATCTTCACCGCCGTCGGGTAGACGTCGTTGGTGGACTGGCAGAGGTTGACGTCCTCGTTGGGGTGCAGGTGCCGGTACCGACCCTTCTCGTGGCCCAGCAGTTCCAGCGCCCGGTTGGCCACGACCTCGTTGGCGTTCATGTTGGTCGAGGTGCCGGCGCCGCCCTGGATGACGTCGACCACGAACTGGTCGAGCAGCTTGCCGGCGCGGATCTCGCGGCAGGCCTCGACGATGGCGGCGGCCTTCGTCGAGTCGAGGAGCCCGAGCTCCTCGTTGGCGAGCGCGGCGGCCTCCTTGACCGCGGCCATGGCCTCGACCAGGTGCGGGTAGGCGGAGATCGGCGTGCCGGTGATCGGGAAGTTCTCCGTCGCGCGCAGGGTATGGACGCCCCAGTAGGCGTCCTCCGGGACGTCGCGCTCGCCGAGCAGGTCGCGCTCTCTCCGGGTGGCTGCGGTGGTCATGGGCGTGCCGGCCTTCTTTCGGACGTGGTTCCGCAGGGGGTGTGCGTGGGCGCGGCGGGGCCTCCCGCGCCCGATCGCGGAAGGCCCCGTGTCACCGACGCGTCAGCGCAGGCGGTCCTTGGCCTTGTAGTAGGCGCCGCCGAACGGCAGGAACCACGGGGTTCCGTTGTAGAAGGGGACGGGGACCTTGGGGAAGCCGAGGCCGCGCAGCGGGTTGGCCTCCGGCTTGCCGTCCATCACCTCCGCGATGGCACGGCCCATGTAGGTGGCCATCTGGACACCGTGCCCGCAGTAGCCCATCGAGTAGTACAGGCCGTCGACCTCGCCCGCGTGCGGCACGCGATCCCAGGAGAAGCCGACCATGCCGCCCCACACGTAGTCGATCCGCACCCCCGCCAGCTGCGGGAAGATCTCCGTCATCTCCCGCTTGAGGATGTCGCCGCTCTTGATGTCGGAAGCCGGGTTGGAGGGGGCGAAGCGGGCCCGGCCGCCGAAGGCGAGGCGGTTGTCCGGGGTGAGGCGGACGTAGTGGCCGACGTTCTTGTGGGCGACCAGCAGGCGGCCGTTCGGGATGAGCTGCTTGGCGCGCGCCTCCCCCAGCAGCTCGGTGACGACGATGAAGCTGCCGACGTTGATCAGCCGCTTCCGGAACCACGGCATCGACCTGTCGGTGTAGGCGTCCGTCGCCGCCATGACCTGCTTGGCGCGGATGGTGCCGTGCAGGGTCTCCACCAGGAAGCCGCCGGCCGGCAGACGGGTGAGGCCGGTGGCGGCGTTGCGCTCGTGGATCTCGGCGCCGGCACGCTCGGCGGCGTCCGCCAGGCCACCGACGAACTTGCCCACGTGCAGGCCCGCGCTGAGCGGGTCGAGCAGGGCGCCGTGGTAGTAGTCCGAGCCGAGTTCGGCCCGCAGCTCGCTCTTGCTCAGCACGACCGTCTCGTGACCGAAGTTCTCGGCCAGGTCGCGCTGCTTGGCCCGCAGGCCCTCGAAGTGCCTGGGCTTGCAGACCAGGCCGAGGCGCCCGGAGCGGGTGAAGTCGCAGTCGATCCGCTCGGTCCGCGTGAGGTCCTCCACGACATCGACCGCCTCGCGGAAAGCGTTGTACAGCTCAAGTGCGCGCTCCTGGCCGTAGCGCTTGCGTGCCTCGGCAGGGGTGATGGTGATGCCCTGCGTGCACATGCTGCCGTTGCGCCCGGAGGCTCCCGAGCCGACCTTGTCCTTCTCCACGAGGACGACCCGGGCACCCTTGCGGGCGGTGTGGTAGGCGGTGGACAGTCCGGTGAGGCCGCCACCGATGACCACCACGTCCGCGCTCTCGGGCAGTGGCTTGCCCGAACGGTCGGGTAGCGGCGGTGCGGTGTCGAGCCAGTAGGGGATCTGTTTCACGGCGGCGGCCCTCTCCTTCAGCAGCCGAGCAGCGCGGGCAGGCCCGACAG
This sequence comes from Saccharothrix stipae, assembly GCF_054781895.1. Taxonomy (NCBI): domain Bacteria; kingdom Bacillati; phylum Actinomycetota; class Actinomycetes; order Pseudonocardiales; family Pseudonocardiaceae; genus Saccharothrix; species Saccharothrix stipae. The sequence continues at coordinate 648,196 of NZ_BAAGTN010000001.1, forward strand.
GTCGGGCAGCTCGTCGTAGGGCTGGTAGTCGGCACTGCCGGGGCGGCCGTAGCGGTTGATCCACACCCGGCGCCGCAGACCGAGGTCGCGGGTCGGGATGTGGTCGTACTCCCAGCCCTGGGCGGTGTGGACGACCTGCGACGGCTCGACACCCATGGTCTTGAACGCGTACTCGAAGGCCTGCCGGTCCGGCTTGTAGGCACCGGCCTGCTGGGCGGTGATGACGTAGTCGAACTCGACGCCGATGTGCTCGACGTTGCGCGCGATCATGTTGTCGTCGGTGTTGGAGATGATGGCGATCTCGTACTTGGACTTCAGGGCGCGCAGGGCGTCCGGGACCTCCGGGTGGGGGCCGAAGGTGGGGACGGCCTCGACGAGGGCGTCGCCGTCGGACTCGCGGTACTCCAGGCCGTGCAGGCGCATGGCGTTGCGCAGGCTGGAGTGCAGGACCTCGTGGTACGGGCGGTAGGCTTCCAGGACCGCCTGGAAGCGCATGACGCGGAAGTCGTCGAGGAACTCGTCGACGTCCAGGTTGTCCAGGTCCAGCCGGTCTTCGAGGACCTTGAGGGTGGTGGGCGCGAGCTCGAAGTTGATCAAGGTCGCATAGGCGTCGAAGGTGACGATCTGACGCATGGTGTCCAATCCTCTGCTCAGACCACCCGGTGACCGGGGGTCGCGATCTCATCTGGTGCGGCCAGGTCGGCTTCGGTGTCCCCGAACCGGATGCAGACGTTCTTGGTCTGGGTGTAGCTCGCCAGGGCCTCCAAGCCCTTCTCCCGGCCCCAGCCGCTGTGCTTGTAGCCGCCGAACGGCAGTTCCACGCCCGTGCCGACGCCGGTGGCGTTGACGTACACCTGACCGGCCCGGATGCCCTCGGCCATGCGCATCGCCCGGTCGACGTCACGGGTCCAGACGTAGGAGGCGAGGCCGTACGGGCTGTCGTTGGCGATGGCGATCGCCTCGTCGACGTCGGTGAACTCGATGACCGTGACGACCGGGCCGAAGATCTCCTCACGGGCGACGCGGGCCTGGTTCGTGAGCCCGGTCAGGACGGTCGGCTCGATGTAGTAGCCGTCGGCGAGTGCCGGGTCCGCGGGCGCGCCACCACCCGCACGGACCGTCGCGCCCTCCTCCCGTGCCACGTCGAGGTAGCCGGCGACCCGGTCGCGCTGCCTGGCCGACACCAGCGGACCGACGTCCGGATCGGTCGAGCCCGGGCCGAGGCGCAACGAGGCGGTGTGCGCGACGAGTTTGGCGACGAACTCCTCTGCGCCGCGCTGGACCAACAGCCGGGTGCCCGCCGAGCAGGTCTGCCCCGCGTTGCCGAACGCGGAGCCCGCGACGGCGGTGACGGCCCGGTCGAAATCGGCGTCCGCGAAGACGACGACCGGCGACTTGCCGCCCAGCTCGACCACCGACGGCACCACGTTGGCCGCCGCCGCCCGGGCGACCTCGACCCCGGTGGCCACCGAGCCCGTGAACGTCACCTGGTCGATGCCGGCGTGCCCGGCCAGTGCCGCGCCGGTCTCGGCGTCGCCCGGCACGACGTTGAGCACACCGGGGGGCAGGCCGCACTCCAACGCGATCCGACCGATCTCCAGCGGCGTCAGCGGCGCTTCAGGCGAGGGCTTGAGCACCACGGTGCAGCCCGCCGCCAGCGCGGGAGCGCTCCCCCGCGCCGTGTTCTGCAACGGGTAGTTGAACGGGATGATCTGCCCGGACACGCCGATCGGCTCGCGGACGGTGTAGTCGAGCAGCCCCGGCCCCAGCGGGATGGTGGCGCCGCCGAGCTTGTCGGCCACACCGGCGTAGAACTCGAAGTACCGCGCCGCCGCTTCGACGTCGGCCTCGGCCTGGCGCAGCGGCTTGCCGACGTCGAGGCTCTCCAGCCGCGCGAGCCGGTCTCCCTCGCGCCGGATCGCCTCGGCGATCCGGTAGAGCAGCCGACCGCGGTCCGCGGCACGCATCCGCGCCCACTCGGGTGCGGTGAACGCGGCGCGAGCGGCGGCGACCGCCTGGTCCACGTCCGCCTGGCCGGCCAGGGAGACCTCGGCGATCGGCGTGCCCAGCGCCGGGTCCACCACGGCGAAGGTGCGCCCGTCGGCGGCGGGCACCCGCTTGCCGTCGATCAGCAGTCCGGTGGTGTCGCTCATGGCGTGATCTCACCTTCGACCGCGCCGAAGATCACGACCTCGTCGCCGGGGCGCACGGTGCGGATGCGGCGCACCCACAGCACGATGCCGTCCCAGTCGGCGCGGACCTCCTCCAGCGTGGCGCCGTAGTGGTCCACGACCCGGCCGATGAGGTCGCCTTCCTCGCACTGCTCGCCCGGCTCGGCGTGGGCGAGGAAGAAGCCACCGGCGGCGGAGCGGGCGAACGTGCCGGTCACGACGGTGTAGCTGTCCCGCAGCCGCACCGCGCCGTCGATCATGCCCAGGTGGCGCATGATGTTGCGCACGGAGTCGACGTGCGTCTCGACGTTCCGGTCGCGGTAGGTGCCGCCGCCGACCTCGATGGTGATGGCGGCCTTGCCCGCGGCGAGGGCGGGGTGGCGGACCGTGCCGCCCCACTTGCCGCCCTTCCAGATCAGTTCGTGCCCGGCGGCCAGGCCGATGCCGGTGGCCAGGTCCTCGTAGCCGCCCTGCACGATGGTCAGCGGGGCGATCTCGCCGTACGCGCCGCCGGTGTGCAGGTCCACCAGCGCGTCGATGGCCGGGACGACCTGCGCCACGAACGCGGCGGCCAGGCGGAAGGAGTAGGAGCCGTCGGGGTCGCCCGGGAAGATCCGGTTGAGGTTGGCGTGGTCGAGGCCGCTGGTGCGGGCCGCCGCCTCGAACGCCGGGGTGTTCAGGCACGGGATGCCGACGAGCGTGCCGCGCAGGGTGGCGGGATCGGTCTCGGCCAGGACCTGGCGGACGGCCTGCTGCCCGTCGTACTCGTCGCCGTGGACGCCGGCGTCCACGCACAGCACCGGCCCGGGGTGGGCGCCGTTGACGACGATCAGGGGGATGCCCATGTCCACGCCGTAGGTGCTGGCGCCGACCGGGATCATGCCCTGGGCGCGCTCGCCCGGGGCGACGGTCAGCGGACCGATGGAGTACATGTGCGTTCCTTTCGTGGTGTGGCGTGGAGACGTCATCAGGCCAACACCGCGGCGGCTTCGTCGAGCGTGTCGGCGAGGATCTCGGTGATGCGGTCCGGCAGCGGCCGGTCGCTGATCGGCGGTGGCGCGATCCGCAACCGGGGCGCGGCCCGGTCGTGGACCCTGGCCGGCAGCGCGGCCTCGCGGAGTCGAGGCGGGATGAGGTCGGCGACGAGGGTCGCCCGCGCCGCGTCGGAGAAACCGCCGTCCGCCAGGTCCCCGACCGGCTCGACCGCGTGGAAGAACCCGGCGCCGCGAATGTCGGCGACGATCGGCAGGCCCTTCAGCGCGCCCCTGCGGTCGGCGACGTGGGTTTCGAGGCCTCGCACGCGGCGCGGTGCCGAACCGCAGGGGCCGTCACCGCCGCGCACCACGAAGACACCGTCCCGGCCCGGCGAGCCGTTGGACGTCGTGTGCGGCAGCAGGTGCCGGGACGCGGTGGCGGACAGCGCGGCGGTCACGTGGACTCACCCCCCGGTGCGATGCCCGGCTCCACCGGCAGCAGACCGCCCTGCTTGCCCGAACCCATCCTGCGGACCACGCCGACCACGGCCAGCGCCAGCACCGCGACGGCGATGAGCAGCGCGGCGACCGCGGTGACCGACGGGTCGACGTCGAACTGCAGGACGTTGAACACCTGCACGGGCAGCGTGGTGGTGTCCACGGAGGACAGGAACTGGGAGATGAAGAACTCGTCGAAGCTGGTGATGAAGGAGAACACCGCCGCGGCGACGACACCGGGCGCGGCCATCGGGAACGTGATCCGCCGCGCGATGGTGAGCCGACCCGCACCCATGCCGGCGGCCGCGTCCTCCAACCGCTCGTCGATCCCCTTCAACGTCGCCATCAGGATCATCACCGCGATCGGCGAGGCGAGCACGGTGTGGCCGAGCGCGATCGCGATCGGGCTGCCCAGCATCGAGGCCGGCTCGAAGAGCAGGAACAGGCCGAGCGCGATCACCACCTGCGGGATCACCAGCGGCGCCAGCACCAGTCCGTAGACCGCGGACCTCAGCGGGAGGTCGCTGCGGACCAGGGCGGTCGCCGCCGTCATCCCGAGCACCACGGAGAACACCGTGGTCAGCGCGGCGACCGTCGCGCTCAGCGAGAGCGCGGCAGGCCACTTGCTGCCGTCGGCGAAGAGCTGCTGGTACCAGCCCAGCGTCCACGACTCGGGCGGGAAGGCGCCCAGCGCGTCGCTACCGAACGACGTCACGACGATCAGCACGATCGGCAACGCCAGGAACAGCAGCACCAGCAGGGAGAGGACGGCCAGGACGATGCGCCCGGCCACGCTGTCACGCAAGCCGATCACGCCGCACCTCGATTCCGGCGGGCCACGCCCACCTTCTTGAACAGCCGCAGCAACAGCAGGCCGGTGAAAGTGAGCAGCAGGAGGATCACGCCGAGCGCGGACGCGCCGTGCCACTGGTTGTTCTTCATCACCTGCTCGTCGATGAGGGCGGCGACCATCGTCTGCCGCGGACCACCCATCAGCACGGGCGTCACGTAGTAGCCGAGGCAGAGGATGAAGCACAGGACACCGGCGTTGACCAGGCCCGGCGCCACCAGCGGCAGGTAGACCCGGCGGAACACGACCAACCGGCCGGCACCCAGGCTCGCGGCCGCCGCCATCAGGCCGCGGTCCACGCCGCGCATCACGGCGTACAGCAGCAGCACGGTGTACGGCAGCATCACCGAGGTCGTGCCGATGACGACGCCGATCTCGTTGTAGAGCAGTTGGAACGGTGCGCCGGGGACGCCCAGCGCCAGCAGGCCTTCGTTCACCAGGCCGTGGTCGCCGAGCAGGATGATCCAGCCGTACGTGCGGACCAGGGCGCTGATGAAGTGCGGCACGACGACGATCAGCATCACCAGCCCCGCCCACAACGGGCGCAGCCGCGTCACCCAGTACGCCAGCAGGAACCCGATCACCAGGCTGATCAGCGACGTCTCGGCGGAGATCCGCAGCGTCGCCAGCAGGATGTCCAGGTTCGTGCCCTGGAGGGCGTCCGCGTACCAGTGCAGCGTGAACCCGCCGTCCTCGTCCTGGACGCTGAGCAGCAGGGTGCTGAAGATCGGGTAGATGAACAGCACCATCAGGTAGACGACGACGGGCGTGGCGTTGAGCAGTCCGAACCGGGTCCGGCGGCCGGACAGCCGGCGGCGCAGTCCGCCGGGCCCGTGTCCGGGTGCGGTCGCGACCGGGGGTTGCGCCGGCGCGAGAACGGGTGCGGCCATCGCTCAGCCCTCCGTCCCGGCCGCGAACACGCTGACGTCACCTGGATCGGCGGACAGGCCGACGCGGTCGCCCACGTACGGCGCCCGGCCCGCCGGGACCTCCAGGCGCACGACCGTCGAGCCGGTGCCGCCCTCCGGCAGCACGGTCACGCGGACGAGCGTCCCCACGTAGGTCACGGACTCGACGATGCCGGTGCAGAAGCCTTGTTCCGGCGCGACCGGGACCAACCGTCCAGGCTGGACCGCCGCACGCACCCGCGTGCGGGCGGCGGCGTCCTGCGCACGGGCGCGCAGCACGCCGCCGGTGTCCAGGCGCACCACCACGTGCTCCGCGGTGCTGTCCTCCACCTGTCCGGGGAGGAAGTTGGCCGCACCGAGGAAGTCGGCCACGAACGGGGTCCTCGGTCGCTCGAACAGCTCCCGCGGCGTGTCGAACTGGTCGATCCGACCGTCGCGCATCACCGCGATCCGGTCGGAGAGGACCAGCGCCTCCTCCTGGTCGTGCGTCACGTAGATGACGGTCAGGCCCAGCTCCTGCTGGATGCGCTTGATCTCGGTCTGGAGCTGGTCGCGCAGCTTCTTGTCCAGCGCGCCGAGCGGTTCGTCCATGAGGATCACCGGGGGCCGGTAGACCAGCGCGCGACACAGCGCCACGCGTTGCTGCTGGCCGCCGGACAACTCGCGCGGCCGGCGCCGGGCGAACCCGGCCAGCCCGGCGATCTCCAGCGTCTCGCCGACGCGCCTGCGGATCTCCGCCTTCGGCACACCCCGCAGCTGCAACGGGAAGGCGATGTTCTCGCCCACCGTCATGTGCGGGAACAGCAGGTACTGCTGGAAGACGAACCCCAACCCGCGCTTCTGCGGCGCCAACCGGGTGACGTCCCGGCCGCCGACGACGATCGACCCGGAGTCGGGTTCCACGAAGCCCGCGATCATCATCAGGGTGGTGGTCTTGCCGGAGCCGGACGAGCCGAGGAAGGTCACGAACTCCCCGGCGCCGATCTCCATCGAGACCCCGTCGACGGCGGCCATGGCGCCGTAGGTCTTGCGCACCTCGGCCACCGACAGCGCTTTTCCGGTGCCGGTACCCGCCGGCGTGCGAACGGACGGCGCCTGCCGCTCCGACATCACGTGGAGCTCAGACACGGGCCCACTCCTGCCAGCGCTTGGTGACCGCTTCCCTGTTGTCCACCCACCACTGCACGTCCATGTCGAACCCGGTCTTCAGGTTCGCGGGCGAGCTGGCCAGGTTCGCCACTGTCGCCTCGGACAGCTTCTCGTAGGCGGCGGGCACGACGGGACCCATCGGGTAGATCTCGGCGAAGGCCGCCTGCACCTCCGGCCGCAGCGAGAAGTCGATGAGCTGGTAGGCCGCGTCCACGTTGCCCGCGCCCTTGGGGACCGCCCAGGCGTTGCTCTGCCTGCGGGCGCCGTGCCACTGGTAGGCCAGGGGTTGTCCCTGCTTGATGAGCTCGTCCAGCCTGCCGTGCCAGACGCTGGTGGCGTCGACCTCCTTGCGGCCGAGCAGCAGACCGGGCATCGCGCCGGTGTCCCAGTACTTCTTGATCGAGCCCTTGACCCGGTCCAGCACCCGGAACGCGCGGTCGACGTCCAGCGGGTACAGCTTGTCCAGCGGCACGCCGTCGGCGAGCAGCGCGAACTCCAACTCGGGCATGTCCGCGTCGGGGTGCTGGAGCGCGCGGTTGCCGGGGAGCGCGTCGACGTCCCAGAAGTCGGTCCAGGAGCCGGGCTTCTTCCCGCCGAACGCGTCCGTGCGGTGGGCCAGTACGCTCGCCCAGTAGTTCTTGCCGACCATGTTGGGCGCCAGGAGGTTCGGGGCGATGCCGACGTCCTTGGCGTTCTTGAGCCGGTCGTAGTCGAGCGGCTCGGTCATGCCCTTCTTGGTGAACTTCACGAAGTCCGGCATGGAACCGTCGATCAGGTCGAACTGCGGGCGGCCCTGCTCGATCTGGGCCAGCATCTGCGCGTAGTTCGCGTTGACGACCTTGACCTCGATGCCGGTCTCCTTCATGAAGGGCTCGTAGAGCGCCTTCTGGTTCGCGTCGCCGTAGGAGCCTCCGCTGTTGCGGACGACGAGCGTCTTGGAGCCGGCGCCGCTGCCGCCGGCCGACCGGCTGGTGCCGGTGCCGCACGCGGCCAGCGCCGAGGTCGCGGCGGCGGCGCCGAGACCGCGCAGGAAGAGTCGGCGGTCGATCCTTACGTCTTTCACGAGGGGCCTCCGAGGGGCGGGGAGACGGGCGGGAGAGGTGTGGGCTGTCGGGTCAGCGGGGCGCCGCGACGGCGACGAGGTCGGTGCCGGGCACCACGGTCAGGCCGTGCATGCCGTAGAAGACACGTCCGGTGGCCGGCGCGCGGACCTCGTGGTCCACGCCGTCGACGGGGTCGGTGATGCGGCCGATGACCTGACCCTCGGTCACGTCGTCCCCGGCGGTGATCGCCGGGTACCACAGGCCCATGGCCTCCGAGACCGCGAATCCGGTCCAGACCCACTCGGTGGCCGGCGGGGTTTCGACGTCGTCGCCGTTGAGGAGGTCGAGCAACCTCGCCAGTGCGTCGACCAGGCGTTCGGCCGCCCGCGGATCGCGCTCGCCGAGCTGACCGGTCTCGACGATGATGGCCGGTATGCCGAGCCGAGCCGCTGCGGCGTGACTGTTGCCGCCGTCGGCGTGCAGGCCGACGATGACGTCTTCGTAGCCGATGACGCGCGCCATGGAGGCGGCCTTCGCGTCGAGTTCCGGGTCGCCGGTCAGGCGGTAGCCGACGAAGTTCCGCAGGAACTCGTCGATGCGACCGGAGTGCAGGTCGACGTACGCGTCGGCGCCGTCGACCACGTTGGCGAACAGCCAGGCCGCCAGGCGCTCGGTGGGACCGCCCTCGGGGTCGCCGGGGAAGACGCGGTTGATGTTGACCCCGTCGAGCGGCGACGTGCCGAGCCGTCCGTGGTAGACGGCGGGAGGGTTGGCGACCAGGCAGAGGAGCACCTGGCCGCGGACCTGGTCGGGGTCGAGTCGGTTCGCGAGCCGGTGTGCCGCGTCGATCCCGGTGAACTCGCCGCCGTGGACGCCGGCGGTGATCACCACGCGCGGGCCCGGCCTGCTGCCGTTGACCAGGACCAGCGGGATGTCGACGGTGAGCGTGCCGAGGTCGGCCAGCACGTTGTCGCGCACCTTGGTCCCCGGTCCGGCGCCCACCGCGCCGACGGTGAGGGTGGTCGCCCCGCTGCTCGTGGTCGCTGTGTCGGTCATGGCTGCGTCACGCCTCCGTGCGGTTCGAGGTGGAGATGAAGTCGATGGGCCGCGCCGACGTGCCGTCGAGCGCGAGGTCGGCGGCGATGTCGCCGAAGGCGGGCGAGAGCTTGAAGCCGTGCCCGGAGAAGCCGGCCAGCAGCACCACGTTCTCGTTGCCGGGCAGCGGACCCACGAGCGGACGGCTGCTCCCGGTGTAGCCCTCCATGAACACCGAGAGCCGGACGGGGTCCGGGTGCAGGTCCGGCAGGTGCCGGCCGATCAGCTCGGTGAAGACCTCCAGCTCCTCCGGCGCCACCGTGCGGTCGAGCCGGTTCGGGTCGTCCACCGGGCGGTGCAGGGCGCGGGACAGGCCGAGCTTGACCGAGACCCCGTCCGGTGACGGCAGGCCGTAGCAGTGCGTCGGCGCGGTGCGGATGAACGCCGGGCGCTCCTCGCCGAACCACGCGCCGGTGGTGGGCACGTACCAGGCGCTGACCAGTCGGCGGACGTCCACCTCCCACGGCAGCCCGGGCAGCAGGTCGTTGACCCACGGGCCGACCGTGACCACGACCGCGTCGAACCGGTCGACGCCCTCGTCGGTGCGGACCTCCACGCCACCGCGGGCGGGCCGGATCTCGCGGACCGGGGTGTAGCGGCGGATGCGGGCGCCCAGTTCCTCGGCCCGGCGGGCGGCGGTCTGGACGGTCAGCTCCGGGCGGATGAGGCCCGCGCGGTGGTCGAGCACGGCCACGTCGCCGTCCTCGATCCGGTACTGCGGGAACCGCTTCGCGAGCAGGTCCGCGTCGAGCACCTCGTGGTCCAGGTCGTGCTCGGCGACGGACTCCAGGACGGTGGCCATCTGGTGGTGCGCGGTCGGACCCATCAGCAGGCAGCCGGTGAGGCGGCGCAGTTCCCGCCCGCTCTCCCGCTGGAGTTCCTCCCACAGCGCGTCGGCGTGCTTGAGGAGCGGGACGTAGCGGGAGTCCTCGAAGTGCGCGCTGCGGAAGATGCGGGTCTCGCCACCGGCGGCGCCGCGGTCGTGACCGGGGGCGAAGCGGTCGTACCCGACCACCTCGGCGCCGCGGGTCGCCAGGCGCCAGGCGGCCTGGCTGCCCATCGTTCCGACGCCGACGACGGCGACTCGCTTCCTGGCAGGCACGAGGGTTCCTTTCGACTCTTCGGGCGGTCATGCTGTGCGCCCGACGCGGATCGTTCGACTCGGAGGCTGAGGGGGCAGCGGGAAGATCGCGATTGTGGGCCGGCTGAACGGCCGGGCCGCGGATCACTTCTTCCGAATCACCTGTGCCACTATGTGGCACACCGTGCTAGAATCTGGCACGAACAATGACACCCGGCTCCGGGGGAGTCAAGAGGTGTCGGCATCCGAAACAGCGGCTTGATGGGGGAACCGGGTGGAGATGAAGAGCGTGGTCCGATCGCTGCGCATCCTGGAGGCGGTCGCGCAACACCAACCGGTCACGGTGGGTGAGCTGACGAAGATCTTCGGCCTGCCCAAGTCGACGGTGCAGCGCACGCTGGTCACCCTGAACGAGGCGGGGTGGCTGCGGGCGAACCGCAAGGACACGACGCGGTGGGAGATCGGCGTGCGCGTGCTCGCCGTGCGTCCCGCGGCCCTTCAGGGTTCCAGCCTGTTCGCGGCGGCCCGCGAGCCGATGATCCGGCTCAGGGACGGGGTGAACGAGACCATCCACCTGGCGGTGCCCGACGCGCTGCACTGCATGGTGGTGGTCGACCGGGTCGACTCCAACCACCCGGTGCGCACCTTCTACGACGTCGGCTACACCTCGCCGATGCACGCCACCGCGACCGGGCGGGCGATACTGGCCCACCTGCCGGAGGCCGACATCGAGGAGCTCGTCGCGGGCGGCCTGGAACGGTACAGCGACGCGACCCCCACCGAGCCGGCGGAACTGCGCGCGGAGCTGGACCGGGTGCGCGCCGACGGGTACGCGGTCAACCTCAACCAGTACCGGCCCGACGTGTGCGCGATCGCGTCGGCCGTCCTTGACTCGGACGGCACGCCGCTGGCCTCGGTGGCCGTCTCCATGCCCGCATCCCGGTACGACGACGCCCGGCTGCCCGAGTGGGGTCGGCTGGTGGCCGGCGCGGCGGAGGAGATCGGCGCGCGCCGGCTCGGCTCATGACCCGCTGACGCGGTGCCGGGTCACACCGGCACCGCGACGTACTTGTACTCCAGGAACTCCTCGATCCCGAACCGGCCGCCTTCCCGGCCGAGACCTGACTGCTTGACCCCGCCGAACGGGGCGGCGGGGTTGGAGACCATCCCGGTGTTGAGGCCGACCATGCCCACCTCCAGCCGCTCGCTGACCCGCAACGCGCGGTCCAGCTCCCGGGTGAACACGTAGCCGACCAGGCCCCACGGGGTGTCGTTCGCCCGGCGCACGACCTCGTCCTCGTCGTCGAAGGTCAGGATCGCCGCCACCGGGCCGAAGATCTCCGTCGACATCAGCCTGCTGTCCGGGTCGACGCCGGTCAGCACGGTGGGCGGGTAGAAGCTGCCGGGTCCGTCCGGCGTGGCGCCGCCGACGAGCACCTCGGCGCCCCGCCGCACGGCGTCGGCCACGAGGTCCCGGACCTTCGCGCGGCCCGCCTCGTCGATCAGCGGCCCGACGTCGACACCCGGCCGGTCGCCGGGTCCGACGACGAGCGCGCCCATGCGTTCGGCGAGGCCTCGCGCGAACCGGTCGGCGACGGAGCGGTGGACGAAGAACCGGTTCGCCGCCGTGCACGCCTCGCCCATGTTGCGCATCTTCGCGGTCATCGCGCCGGACACGGCGACGTCGAGGTCCGCGTCCTCGAAGACGATGAACGGCGCGTTGCCGCCGAGCTCCATCGACGCGCGCACCACGGTGTCCGCGCACTGCGCCAGCAGCAGCCTGCCGACCTGGGTCGAGCCGGTGAACGAGAGCTTGCGGATCCGCCCGCCGCGCAGCATCGGCGCGACCACGTCGCCCGCCTTCGAGGTGGTGACGACGTTGAGCACGCCGTCCGGCAGCCCCGCCTCCCGCAGGATCCCGGCCAGCGCGAGGCTGGACAGCGGGGTCTGCGGCGCGGGTTTGAGCACCATCGTGCAGCCCGCCGCCACCGCGGGGCCGATCTTGCGGGTGCCCATGGCCAGCGGGAAGTTCCACGGCGTGATCAGCAGGCTCGGCCCGACCGGTCGGCGCATCAGCAGCATCCGGTTGCGACCGTCCGGCAACGTGCCGAACCCGCCGTCGATCCGCACGGCCTCCTCGGCGAACCACCGGAAGAACTCGGCCGCGTACGCGACCTCTCCCCTGGCCTCGGCCAGCGGCTTGCCCATCTCGGCGGTCATCAGGGCGGCGAGTTCGTCGGTGCGGGAGACGATGATCTCGTACGCGCGGCGCAGGATCTCGCCGCGCGCCCTGGGCGCGGTGGCCGCCCACTCCTCCTGCACGCGCACGGCCGCGTCCTCCGCGAGGAGGGCGTCCTTGGGACCCGCGTCGGCGACGTGGCAGATCACCTCGCCGGTCGCCGGGTCGTGCACGGGCATGGTGGCGCGATCGGCCGCGTCCAGCCAGGCTCCGTCGATGAACAACTGCCTCGGTACGTCGATCACGGTGTTCCTCCTGGTCGGGCCGCCTGGTCGAGCAGTTCGGCGAGGTGTCTCGCGCGGATGCCCCGGCCTCGGGCGAGGTGGTCGATCTGGGTGGCGCAGCTGAAGCCGTCGGCGACGACCGGGCCGCCGCCGGCGGGCAGGTCGTCCAGGCGCGGGCGCAGCGACAGGTCCGCGACGGCCATGGACGTCTCGTAGTGCCGTGCCTCGAAGCCGAAGTTGCCCGCCAGGCCGCAGCAGCCCTCGGTCTCGGTCACCTGCCGCACGCCGAGCCGGCGCAGCAGGTCGCCCGGCCGGCGGCCGCCGAACGTGGCGTACTCGTGGCAGTGCGTCTGCACCAGCACGGACTCCGGCAGCGGCGGCGGGCTCCAGTCGGGCGCGGCCAACTCCGCGAGCGCTCCGGTCAGGGTGTGCACGCGGGCCGCGACGCGCCGGGCGGCGTCGGTGCCGAGCAGTTCCGGCACGTCGCGCTTGAGGGCGGCCGCGCAGCTCGGCTCGGCGACGACGAGGGGCAGGTCGCGGTCCGGTGCGCGGTCGAGGCGGGCCACCGTGCGGGCCATGACCCGGCGTGCCACGGCGAGCTGGCCGGTGCTCACCCAGGTGAGACCGCAGCACAACCCGTCACGGGCCGCGCTCGGGATCCCCGCGTCGCCGAGCACCCTGAGGGCGGCCCCGGCGACCTCCGGGCGGAACGCCCGGGTGAAGCTGTCGACGAACAGCAGCGCGGTCGGCTCGGTGGTCGGCGGCACGTCGCGCAACGTCGACCGCAGGGCGCGCCGCGAGGCGAACGCGGGTATCGCGCGGTGGGTCGTGACGCCTCCGAGCCGGGCCGCCAGCGTTCCCAACGGTCCGCGCAGCAGCGCGTTGACCGGTCGGGCGACGTGACGGGCGAGGCCCGAGGTGAGGGGCAGCCAGCCCAGCGAGTAGTGCGAGCGGGGCCGGATCCGTCCCCGGTAGTGCTGGTGCAGGAACTCCGCCTTGTACGTGGCCATGTCGACGCCGGTCGGGCAGTCGGTGGAGCAGGCCTTGCACGACAGGCACAGGTCGAGGGCGTCGCGGACCTCGGTCGACCGCCAGCCGTCCTGGACGGTCTCCCCGCGCAGCATCTCCTGCAACAGGCGCGCCCGGCCCCTGGTGGAGTGGTTCTCGTCGCGGGTGGCGCGGTAGCTCGGGCACATCGCACCGCCCGTGTCGCCGCGACAGCGACCGACGCCGACACATCGCCGGGCCGCACCCGCGAACCCGTCGTCGTGCGGGAACGTGAAGAGCGTGGGTCGGCCGTCCGGCACGACGGGACCCTGCCGGACCAGGTCGGCGTCGAGGGCGGCGGGCGCGACGATGACGCCGGGGTTGAGCAGCCCGTCCGGGTCGAAGAGCCGTTTGAAGGCGGCGAAGGTCCGGATCATGCTCGGGCTGTACATGACGTCCAGCAGCTCGCCGCGGGCACGTCCGTCGCCGTGCTCGCCCGAGAGCGTGCCGCCGTGCCGCACGACCAGGGCCGCCGCTTCGCGGAGGAAACGGCGTGCGGCGGCCCGGCCGGAGTCCGTGCCGAGGTCGAAGTCGATGCGCACGTGCACGCAGCCGGCGCCGAAGTGCCCGTACAGCACACCGGTCAGGCCGTGCTCGGCCAGCAGCGCCCGGAACCCGCGCAGGTAGTCCGCCAGGTGCTCCGGCGCGACCGCCGCGTCCTCCCACCCGGGCCACGACTCGCCGCCGCCCACCAGGCGTGCGGCCAGGCCCGCGCCGTCCTCGCGGACCCGCCAGAGCGAACGCCGTTGCGCGGCGCTGTCCACCAGCCTGCCGCCGACCACGCGCCCGCGGCCCTTGAGGACGTCGAGCAGCTCGGCGGCCCGCACACCGACGTCCCCCTCGTCGTCACCGTCGAGTTCGACGTACAGCCAGGCCCGCCCGTCCGGCAGCCCGGTGACCGAGTCCGGGCCGCGTCGGGCGCGCATGGTGGTGACGATGGCCTCGTCCATGCCTTCCACGGCGGTGGGCGACCAGCGCAGGATCTCGGGGACGTCCTCGGCCGCGTCCACGAGGTTGTCGTAACCCAGCGCCAGCAGGACCGACGCCTCGGCGGTGGCGACCAGGCGGACCGTCGCGGCGACCACGACGGCGCACGTGCCCTCGGTGCCGACCAGGGCCCGCGCCACGTCGAAGCCGCGTTCGGGCAGCAGGTGGTGCAGCTGGTAGCCGGAGACCTGGCGGGGGATGCGGCCCAGCTCGGTGCGGATCAGCGCCAGGTTGTCCGCGACGAGTCGCCGCGCGCCCTCGGCCTGCTTCGCCACCGCTTCGCCGTCGGCCGGGTCGACGGCACGCAGTCCGGTGTGGTCGGCGATCGCGTGGACCCCGTCGGCGGTGACGATCTCCAGCGACTCGACGTGCGCGCTGGTCCGACCGTGCCGGACGGAGCGGTTGCCGCACGCGTCGTTGCCGATCATGCCGCCGAGCGTGCACCGGCTGTGCGACGAGGGGTCGGGGCCGAACGTGAGCCCGTGCCGCGCCGCGGCCGTGCGCAGGTCGTCCAACACCACCCCGGCCTCGACCCGGGCGGTGCCCGCTTCCGGGTCGATGTCCAGGATCCGGTTCAGGTGGCGGGAGAAGTCGAGGACCACACCCGGGCCGATGGCGTTGCCCGCCATGCTGGTGCCGCCGCCCCGCGCGGTCAGCGGCACGCCCAGCTCACGGCACGCCAGGACGACGGCGCGCACCTCGCCGACCGAGCGTGGGAACGCCACGGCCAGCGGCGGCACCCGGTAGTTGGAGGCGTCGTAGGCGTACGGCGCGGTGCCGCTCGCGCCGGTCTCCAGCCGCATCCCGGGTGCGGAGCGGGCGAGCAGACGCGCCAGGGCGTCCGCCGTCACGGCGCCACCACGCCCACCTCGACCGCGGACGCCCACGCCCGCAGGCCCTCGTCGATCGCCTGCTCGTCGATCACCAGCGCGGGGATCATCCGGACGACCTGGTTCCACGCGCCGCACAGCAGCAGGAGCAACCCCGCCTCCGCGGCGGCGCGGTGCACGCGGGCGGCGGTCTCCCCGTCGGGGCGGCCGTCCGCGGTGACGAACTCCGTGCCCAGCATCAGGCCGAGGCCGCGCACGTCCCCGATCGCCGGCGTCGTGGCGGCGACCGCCTCCAGCCCGGCGCGCAGCCGTTGGCCCATCCGCTCGGCGTTGTCGACCAGCTTCTCGTCGCGGACCACGTCCAGCGTCGCGCAGGCGGCGGCGCAGGCCACCGCGTTGGCGCCGTACGTGCCGCCCTGCGAGCCCGGCCACGCCTTCCGCATCAGCGACTCGGGCGCCGCGATGCCGGACAGCGGGAAGCCGCTGGCCAGGCCCTTGGCGGTGACCAGGATGTTCGGCACGACGCCGAAGTGGTCGTGACCCCAGAACCGGCCCGTGCGGCCGACGCCGGTCTGCACCTCGTCCAGGACCAGCAGGAAGCCGTGCCGGTCGGCGCGCTCGCGCAGACCTTCCAGGAAGCGGCGGGTCGCGGGCACGTACCCGCCCTCGCCCAGCACCGGCTCCACGACGATCGCGGCCGTGTCGGCGGGCGCGGACACGGTCTGGAGCACGTAGTCCAGCTCGCGCAGCGCGAAGTCGGTGGCGGTGTCCTCGTCCCAGCCGTACCGGAACGCGGTCGGGAACGGCGTGACGACCACCCCGCTCATCAGCGGCGAGAACCCGGCCCGGAACCGCGTGCCGGAGGTGGTCATGGACGCGGCGGCCACCGTGCGCCCGTGGAAGCCGCCGTGGCAGACCAGCACGTTCGGCCGGCCCGTGGCGTGGCGCGCCAGCCGCAACGCCGCCTCGACCGCCTCGCTGCCGGAGTTGGCGAAGAAGAGGCTGTCCAGGCCCTCCGGCAGCACCTCGCCGAGCTTGTCCACCAACCGCCGCAACGGCTGGTGGAGCACCGTCGTGTACTGGCCGTGCACGAGCGTGCCGACCTGCTCCTGGGCCGCGGCCACCACGGCGGGGTGGCAGTGACCGGTGCTGGTGACACCGATCCCGGCGGTGAAGTCGAGGTAGCGCCGGCCGTCCTCGCCGTACAGGTGGACGCCCTCCCCTCGGACCGCGACCACGGGCGTGGCCTGGCGGAGGTGCGGTGACAGTGCGGTCATGGTCGTCTCCCTGGGTCTCGCGGGGCGATCCCGAGCATCACGGCGGCGAGTGGGCGCGACAACGCGTGTTCTGTCCGCTTGAGGCACGGGGTTTGGACGTTTTGTCAATCGTCGGCGGTCCGCACCCGTTCGACCGCGGCCGCGGCGGGCCGTCGCCGGCGCAGTTGCGCAGGTCGAAGCCGCTTGTCAGAGTGACCGGGCACGCAGGGAGACGCCGTGGACGACGAACACCGGACCGCCCGGTCCGGCGAGCAGGACCACCCGGCGGTGGTCGGCGGCGCGCTCACCGTGGCCGACGTCCTGGCCCTGCCGCTGTTCGCGGCGGGTCTGCCCGAGGTGGTCGCCGGCGAATCCGGCCTGGACCGGCCCGTCCGCTGGGTGCACATCACCGAGCTGACCGACCCGGCGTCGTTCCTCAAGGGCGGTGAGCTGGTGCTGACCACCGGGATGCCCCTGCCGACCGATCCCTCGCTGGTGCGCCGGTACGTGGACGAGCTCGCCGACGTGGGCGCGGCCGCCCTGGTGATCGAGCTGGTCCGGAGGTTCCACCGGCCACCCGACGCCCTGGTCCGCGCCTGCCGGACCCGCGGCCTGCCCCTGGTCACGCTGGCCAAGGACGTCAACTTCGTCGAGGTCACCCAGGTCGTCCACGCCCTGATCCTCGGCAGCCACGCGGAGGCGATGCGGCGGACGCAGCAGATCCACGACGCCTTCACCGCGTTGACGCTGCGCGGCGCGGGCCCCGAGGACGTGCTGCGGGCCGCGGCGGAGATGAGCGGCCACACGGTGGTCTTGGAGAACCTCGCGCACCAGGCGCTCCTCTGCGAAGTCGCGGGTCGGACCGCGGCCGAGGCGCTCGCCGACTGGGAACGCCGGTCCCGAGCCGTCCCACCCGGTGACGACACCGACGTCCGCGGTCCCGAGAGGTGGCTGGTGACCCCGGTGGAGTACCACGGCGAGCGGTGGGGCCGCGTGGCCATGCTCCCCGCCCTCGCCCCGCCGGTGCCGGGCAGACCCGCGCGCGCCACCGCGTTCGGACCCGAGGACGTCACCGTGCTGGTGCGAACGGCGATGGCGTTGACGATCGCCCGCCTCATCCACACCTCGACGTGGGAACGCCGGGCCCACGGCAACCTGCTCCAGGACATCGCCGAACAACGCCACCGCTCCGCCGACGAGGCACGAGTGCGTGCGGCGGCACTGGGCGTGCCGACCAAGGACACCGGCTACGTCGCCGTGCTCGTGGACACGTCGGCCGGGGACGCCCTGGTCGACGCGCTGGAGCCCGGCACGGTCCTGGTGGGCGAGCTGAGCCCGGGGCGGGTCGGCGTGTTGCTCGCGCTGCGCGCGGGCCAGCTGTGGCGGCCTGCGGTCGAGCACCTCGGCCGCACCGCGCTCGACGTCGATCCGGCGGCCGTGGTGAGCGTCGGCTCCGAGGTCACCGACCTCGCCCACGCCGCCCGGTCGTTCCGGCAGGCGGCCCGGGTCGCGGAAGCCGTCCTGCCCGGCGAGGTCGGCAAGCCCTACCACGAGCTGTCCGACATCGGCCTGCGGGAACTGCTGCGCACGCTGCGCGAGGACATCCGCGTGCAGGACTACGTGGAACGCCAGATCGGCCGCCTCATCGAGCACGACGACCGCCACCGGACCGACCTGGTGCCCACCCTGCGCCACTACCTCGACGCCGCCGGCAACAAGACCACCGCCGCCCGCCGCGGCGACCTCTCCCGCCAGACGCTCTACCAGCGCCTGGCGACCATCGAACGACTGCTCGACTGCGACCTCGAATCCGGTGAGCGGCGCACGGAGCTGCACGTGGCCCTCATGGCGCTGGACGTGCTGAGACTGGGCTGACCACCGGATCCCGATCACCACTCGGTCAGGCGGTCGGGCACGGCGGCCAGCAGCTCCCGCGTGTGGTCGTGGGCGGGTGCGTCGCACACCTGGCGGGCGGGGCCGGACTCGACGATGCGGCCGCGGTGCAGCACCGCCACCCGGTGCGCGACGTGCCGGACCAGCGCGAGGTCGTGGCAGATGAACAGCTGGGCGAGCCCCAGTCCGTCCTGCAACTCGGTGAACAGGTTGATCACCCCGGCGCGCACCGACGGGTCGAGCGCCGACACCGGTTCGTCGAGCACCAGCAGCCTCGGCTCGCTCGCCAACGCCCGCGCGATGCCGACCCGCTGGCACTGGCCGCCGGACAACTCGTGCGGCAGCCTGCGGGCGACGGACCGGTCGAGGCGCACGAGGTCGAGCAGCTCGGCCACCCGCGCGGGACCGGCCGCAGCCTCCCAGCGGCCCTGGACGTGCAGCGGCTCGGCGACCGCGTCGAACACCGTCTTGCGCGGGCTGAGCGCGGCGTGCGGGTCCTGGAACACCGGCTGCATCCCGCGCCTGAGCGTGCGGAGCCCGCGTTCGTCCACGGTGGTCAGCTCACGACCGTCGAACCGGACCG
The DNA here is from genome assembly GCF_054781895.1 of Saccharothrix stipae. Taxonomy (NCBI): domain Bacteria; kingdom Bacillati; phylum Actinomycetota; class Actinomycetes; order Pseudonocardiales; family Pseudonocardiaceae; genus Saccharothrix; species Saccharothrix stipae. The sequence goes on from NZ_BAAGTN010000001.1 coordinate 667,024, forward strand.
ACCCGCCGTCCGGCTTGCGCAGCACGAGCACGGCGGCGGCGGTGCTGGACTTGCCGGACCCGGACTCGCCGACCAGGGCGAGCGTCTCCCCCGCGGCCACGGTGAAGGAGATCCGGTCCACCGCCGTCACGGGCGGGGTCCGGCGTCCCCGTGCCGGGTAGCGGACGACGAGGTCGCGGACTTCGAGCAGCGGCGCGGTCACGGCGCGGCCCCCTCGAACAGGTCGGTGGTGCGTTGCGGCAGCTCGCCGAGCCGGTGGCAGGACGCCCAGTGCCCGTCCCGCCACTCGGTGGGCTCGGGCTCGTGCGCCGTGCAGGAGTCCGTCACCGCCGGGCAGCGCGGGGCGAACGCGCACCCCGGTGGCAGGGCACCGCTCGTCGCGGGTGTTCCGGCCATCGCGGGCAGGTACCTGCTCGTCGCGTGCCGCGGTGGCAACGACGCGATCAAGCCGGCCGTGTAGGGCGCACGCGGCTCGCGCAGGACCCGGTGGACCGGACCGGACTCCACGTGCCGGCCCGCGTACATCACGAGCACCCGGTCGGCGTGCGCGGCGGCGACGGCGAGGTCGTGCGTGACCAGGACGACCGCCATCCCGGCCCGCTCGCGGAGCGTGCCGAGCAGGTCCAGGATCCGGGCCTGGACGGTCGGGTCCAGCGCGGTCGTCGGCTCGTCGGCCACCACGAGGTCCGGCTCGTTGACCGTCGCCATGGCGATCACCGCGCGCTGGCGCATGCCGCCGGAGAACTCGTGCGGGTATGCACGGGCGCGGCGGGCGGCGTCCGGGATGCCGACGCGGTCGAGCGCGGCGACGGCCCGTGCCAGCGCCGCCCGACGACCGCCGCCCCGCACGGACCGGACGGCGAGGGCGAGCTGGTCTCCGACCGTGTGCACGGGACTGAGCACGGACAGCGCGTCCTGCGGCACGAAGGCCATCCGACGTCCCCACAACGTCCGGTGCGCCGCACCCGCGGCACCGACCAGTTCCCCGCCGTCGAACCGGATCCGACCGCGCACGCGCATCCCGGCGGGCAGCAACCCCAGCACGGCTCGCGCGGTGAGGGACTTCCCGGCACCGGACTCCCCCACCACGGCGAGCATCTCGCCCGCCGTGACGTCGAACGACACACCGCGCACCAGTTCGACCTCGTGCGGCCGGGTCGCGGTGATCCGCAGGTCGCGGACTTCCAGCAGCGCTCCGGCGCTCATCGCGCACCGATCCCTTCGACGATCGGCATCAGGCGTCGCCTGCGCATCGCGCCGAACGGCCCGTGATCCGTCCGGCCCGGTCCGCGCAGCGTGGACAACGAGACCGCGAGCGCGGCGAGCAGCAGCAGCATCGCCGCCGGCGCGAGTGCCGCCAGCGGAGCGCGCTCCACGTAGGGCAACGACTCGGCCAGCATCAGGCCCCACTCCGGTGCGGGTGGCTGCGCGCCGAGCCCGAGGAAGCCCAGGGACGCCAGGGCGAGCGCGATGATCGGCAGGCGCAGGACGGCGTGGCGGGCGACCGGACCGGCCACCGCCGGCAGCACGTGGCGCAGCAGGATCCACGACGGTGGCGACCCGATGGCGCGCAACGCCGTCACGTAGGCGGCGGCGCGGGTTTCCTGGACCAGGGCCGCCGCGTGGGCGGCGAGCGGCGGCCAGGACACGAGTGCGACCGCGATGGACGCGCCCAGGGCGCCGGGGCCGAGCACGGCGGCGACCAGGATGCCGGCGATCACCGGGGGCACGGCGTTGGCCGTCTCCGCCACGCCCGACGCCAGGCTCGGCAGGAACCCCAGCACCATCGCGAGCACGTAGGAGCACAGGCACACGCCCGCCGCCACACCGAGCGTCGCGGCGGCGCCGTGGCCGACCCTGGCGAGGACGTCCCGGCCGAGCGAGTCGGTGCCCAGCGGGTGCGCCCACGACGGGCCCTCGAGCCGGTCGGCCACGTCCAGCCGCAGCGGCTCCAGCAGCAGCCCCCAGCCGATGACCACGGCCGGCACCACCGCGCACACGAGCGGAACCACCCGCCGCGCACGGCCGGTCGTCCCCGCCACCGGCGCGGGCAGCGACAACGCGGCGTCGCGCAACCCGGGACCGAGCAGCCGGCGCCGGACGAGCGACGCCGCCGCTCCCGCGATCACGCCCAGGAGCACCAGCACGAGCACCGAAGCCTGTAGCAGCGGCAAGTCCTGGGATTCCGCCGCGCCCAGGGCGGCACGGCCGATGCCCGGCACCGCGAACACGGTCTCGACTGCCACCGCGCCACCGGTCAGACCCACGGCCACGAGGCCGATCTGCGGCAGCAGGGGTGGCAGGACGCGGCGCAACGCCGCCCACGCGATGACGCGCGGCGTGCACCCCGAGGACCGCCACAACCCGACCCAGCGCTCCCCCAGCGCGGCCGGCAGCGCGTCGTCGACCAGTCGTCCCAGCACCGCGCCCGCCGGGATGCCCATCGCGAGCGCGGGCAGCACCAGGTGTCGCGGTCCGTCCCAGCCGTACGGCGGGAACCACCCCAACCACACCGAGACGACGATCAACAGGATCGTGGCGACCAGGAACTCCGGCAACGCCGCCAGCGCCGCGGCACCGCCGCCGCCCGGACCTCCGCGCAGCGTGCCCCGCGCACCGCGCACGACCGTCCGCGCGCACAACGCGCCGGCCACCAGCAGGGCGACGACCAACGCCGCGCCCATCAGGGTCAACGAGACGCCCAGACCCGACAGCACCGACGGCAGCACGTCGCCGCCGCTGACCCAGGACCGCCCGAGGTCACCGCGTAGCACCCCGCCCAGCCAGTCACCGAACAGCCCCGCCGGCCCCGCGTCCAGGCCGAGTTCCCGCCGCACGGACGCCAGCGCCTCCGGGGTCGCCTCCTGTTCGGCGGAACGGGCACGCAGCACCGACAGCGTCGCGTCGCGACCCGACAGCCAGGGCAGCGACCCGACGACCGCGACGACCAACGCGAGCGCACCGGCGCGGGACAGGAGCGCACCGGCGCGGTCGCGCACCGACACTCCGCTCACCTCAACCGGGTGGCCGCGGTGACCAGCATCCGCTCGCGCGGGTCCTTGGCCGAGTCCGCCACCGACGTCAGGTCGCCCTGGATGACGCGTTCGTGCAGCATCGGGATCGCCGCGTCGGTCCGCAGCACCGCCGCCTCGGCCTCCAGGATCGCGGCCCGGCGCTGATCACCGGCTTCCACCCCCGCCGCCTTCGCCACGGCGGCGTCCACCGCCGGGTCGCACAGCCCCGCGATGTTGAACGACCCGTCGCAGGCGAAGTCCGACCTCAGGTAGGCGACGGGATCACCGGAGTCCAGCACCGTCGCCCGGGACAGGATGAACGCGTCGAACTTGCCGGCCAGCATGTCCTGCTCGATGTGCGCGTACTCGCGCACGACCTGGTTCACCGTGAACCCCTTGTCCTGCAACTGCTGCTGCAACACCGAGGCGACCTCGGGCAGCTCGGCCCGGTCGGTGAACGTCGCGAGGGTGATGGTCACCCCCGTCGGAGCCGCGGCCTTCGTCCGGTCGCCCAAGGCTTTCCGTCCCTCGGCCGCCCACGGCAGCGCCGGGCCGAGCAGGCCCCGCGCCACGTCGGCCCGTCCCTCGTACACGCCCTTCACGATCGCCTCGGCGTCGATCGCCTCACGTGCCGCGGCACGCAGGGCGGGATCGGCGAACGGCCCGGTCCTGGTGTTGAGGTACAGGGTGTTGGTGCGCGGCATCGGCACCTCGGTGATCGTCCGCTGGTCCAGCAGCGCGGCCTGGGACACCGGCACCGCCTCCACGACGTGGGCCTCACCGCTGCGGATCGCCGCGGCGCGGGCGGCGCCGTCCGGCACGAACGAGACGTCGATGCCCGCGGCCTTCGCCTTGTCACCCCAGTAACCGTCGAAGCGGTCGAGCGTGGCGCCCGTCGTGCCGTTGACGCGCACCAGCTCGAACGGGCCGCTGCCGGCGCCGATCGGGTTCACCTTGCCGTCCGGGGCGTACGCCCGCTCGGCCAGCACGGACAGCTGCGGCGAGGAGAGTCGTTGCGGCACCAGGGGATCCGGCATGTCGGTGGTGAGCACGACCTTGTCGGCCTCGGCGCGGACCTCCAGGCGGACGCCGTCGAGGATGCGCGGCTTGGGCGAGGCCTTCATCGCGCGGGTCAGCGTGTTCGCGGCCACGGCCGCGGTGAGCACGCTGCCGTCGTGGAACGTCACGCCCTGCCGGACGACGAATTCCCACGTCGTGTCGGACGTGCGGCTCCACCGGGTGGCCAGCGCGGGCCGCGCGTCGCCCTTCTCGTCCAGGTTCACCAGCGTCTCGGCCGTCGACCAGCGGGACAGCTTGAAGGCGTCGTCGCTGAACGGCGACAACCCCGACCGCGGCGGCAGCATCATCGCCACCTTGATCCGGCTTTCACCGGACGGGTCGTCGGTTCCGGTCGCCCCGGACGCGAAGCAGCCGGTGAGGAGAACGGAGACCGCCATGAGGCCGGCGGCGGCCAGGGGTGTGCGGTGGTGCATGAGCCTGTCCCGAGGTCGTTGAAGAGTGAACGATCGGACCGTAGCTCATGACAATCGTTTCCAACTAATTCGTCCCACGATGTGCCCGGGATCGGCGCACGACGCCGCGCGGGGACGCTTGTGGATCATTGAGACTTCAATCACCTCACCGGAGGATTGGTAAGGCTCGCCTTATACGGTGTCGTCGCCCTCGCCGCCCTCCGGTGAGCCGGGACGTCATCGCCGCTCTGCCCTGATAGGACCCACCATGCGCTCAACCACCCGTGGCGTCGTCGCCGCGCTCGCCCTCGTCCCGCTGCTGGCGGGCTGTTTCGTGTCGGGCTCGGGTGACCCGGCCGCGGGAACCGGGTCGGGCGGCCGGGTGCGGGTCGCGCTCGCGGTGCCCCCAGCGCAGGCACTGTCCCCGTACAGCAACGACGCGACCGTGCTGAGCAAGCTCTCCGTCGCCGAAGGACTCACGGCGCTGGGGGCGGACGGAGCCGCCGCGCCCGCGCTGGCGAAGTCCTGGACCCGGACGGACGGCACGACCTGGGTCTTCGAGCTGCGCCGGGCGAAGTTCCACGACGGCACCGAGGTCACCGCCGAGTCCGTGGTCAACGCGCTCGACCACGCCGGCGCCGCGAAGGCCAAGCCCCGCGTCCTCAGCGACGTGACGCTGACCGCGAAGGCCGTGGACGCCGACACCGTCACGATCGCCACGAAGGTCCCCGACCCGGTGCTCCCCCTCCGGCTCGCCAGCCCCGCGCTGGGCATCTTCGCCGCGAAGGCCTACGCGCAGGACGGCACCGTCAGCCCCATCGGCACCGGGACCGGTCCCTTCCGGATCACCGACCTCACCGGGAAGACCAAGGCGGCCCTGGACCGCTTCGACGACTACTGGGGCGGCAAGGCCCAGGCGCCCGGGATCGACGTGACCTGGATCGCCGACGGCGCCGCCCGCGCCAACGGCCTGCGCGCCGGTGAAGTCGACATCGCCGAGTGGATCCCCACCGCCCAGGCGAAGCTGCTGGACGCCGGCACCCGGCACGAGGTGCCCTCCGTCCGGACCGACAGCCTGGTCCTCAACACCGCGGACGGGGTCTTCGCCGACGCCTCGTTGCGCGCGGCCGCCCGCGAGGCGGTGGACGGTGCCGCGCTCGTCGACTCGGTCTTCGGCGGGTACGCCGACGTCGCGCGCGGCCTGTTCGGGCCCGCCATCCCGTGGGCGGCCGACCAGCGGGTCGAGGTGACCGGCCGGGCGGCGGCCGCGACCGCCGACCAGGTCAGGTCGAAGACGCAGGGCACGCCGCTGCGCCTGGCCACCTACACCAACCGGGCCGAACTGCCCGAGATCGCGACGGTCCTCCAGCAGCAGCTGGAGCAGGCCGGGTTCGCGGTGCGGCAGGACGTGCGCGAGTACACGCAGATGGAGGCCGACCTGCTGGCCGGCAGGTACGACGCGCTGGTCTTCTCCAGGGTCACGCTCCTCGACACCGGCGACGCGGTCGCGTACCTCGCGAGCGACTTCGCCGGCAGCGGCGTCTACAACATCGCCCGGGTCAAGGACGCCGCGGTCGACCGGGCCATCAGCTCCGCCGCCGAGGAGGGCGACACCGCGCTGCGCCAGCGGAAGATCATGTCGGCGGAAGCCGAGGTCCTGCGCACCGACGCCCTCGTGCCGCTGGTCCACGAGAAGGTCGTGCAGGGCGTCGGCGCCAATGTCGAGGGCGTGCGCCTCGACCCCCGTGAGCGCTCCCTGATCGACCTCGACACCCGCCTGAAGTAGCGGCGGATGATCGGCACCACGTCCACCGGCGTCGACGCCCGCCCGCCCCGGTGGCGGGCGGGCGCGGGGCGCGTCGCCGCCGGCGCGGGGCTGCTGACGGCCGTCACGCTGCTGCCCTGGCTGTCCGGGACGGACCCCGCGCTGACGGTCCTGCGGGCCCGTTCCGCGGACCAGGACCCCACCCCCGCGCAACTGGCCGCGGTGCGGGAGCAACTGGGCCTGGACGAGGGACCGTTCCGGCACTTCGCGCACTGGCTTGGCGGACTGCCGCGCGGCGACGCGGGCACCTCCTGGGTGTCGGGTGAACCGGTCCTCCCGCAGGTGACGAGCGCCTTCGCGGTCTCGACCACGCTGATGCTCGGCGCGCTCGTGGTCACGCTGGCGGTGGCCGCGCTGGTCAGCGCGCGCACCCTCCACCTCGGCGCACGGCAGGCGCCGGCACCGGGGCGGGCGGGCACCGGTGCCGCCTTCCTCGCCGCGCTGCCCAAGTTCCTCCTCGCCGCGCTGCTCGCCACCGTGTTCGGGGTGTGGCTGGGGTGGTTCCCGTCCAGCGGCTGGGCCGGACCGGCGTCGATGGTGCTGCCCGCCCTCGCCCTCGGCGTGCCGTCCGGGGCGATGATCGGCGGCCTGCTCGACCAGTCCCTGCCCGGCGCCTTCGCCGAGCCGTGGGTGCGGACGTGGCACGCCTGCGGGATCCCGCCCGGCCGCATCGCCCTGCGGGCACTGCGCGGTGCGGTGGCCGGGGTGCTGCCCCAGTTCCTGCCGACCGTCGTCGCCCTCGTCGGCGGCGCGGTCGCGGTGGAGAAGATCTTCAACATCCCGGGGCTCGGCCGACTCGCCCTGGACGCCGCCATCGCCCAGGACCTCCCGCCGTTGCAGACCGCGACCCTGGCCCTCGCCCTGCTCGGCGTCGCCGCCGGGATGCTCGTCCAGGCCCTGCGGCACGCCCTGCTCGGGCCGGCCCTGCGAGAAGGCGGGCTGAACGCCCAGCACGCACCGGTCCTCCGGCCGCGGCGCTCCACCCGTCGGGTGGCCGGGTTCTGCGCGACGACCTTGCTCGCGCTCGTCCTCCTCGGGTTGCTGCGCGATCCGCTGCACGTCGACACGACGGCCCGCCTGCTGCCCCCCTCGGTCACGTACCCGTTGGGCACGGACGCGCTCGGCCGCGACCTGCTGGCCCGGCTGGGGCACGGTGCGCTGCGCACCGCGGGCCTGGCACTCGCGGTGACGGCGGTCAGCGTGGTCACCGGAGTGCTGCTCGGCGTGGCGGGGCGGGTGACCGCGGGGCTGACCGAGGTCATGTCGACGCTGCCCGCCGTCCTGGTCGGACTCCTGACCACCGCGGTCGCCGGGCCCTCGGTGTGGGGTGCCGCGGCCGCGGTGTGCCTGGTCGGCTGGACCCCTTACGCGGCGCAGACCGCGGCGTTGTCCGAACAGGAACGGGCGAGCGGCCACGTCCTGGCGTCGATCTCGTGCGGTGCCGGGCCGACGCACCTGCTGCGCCGCCACCTGCTGCCCGCCGTGCTGCCGGCCGTGCTGCGCAACGCCCTGCTGCGCCTGCCCACGACGGTCCTCGTGCTGGCGTCGCTCGGCTTCCTCGGGCTCGGCGACCAACCGCCCACACCCGAGTGGGGCCGGCTGCTGGCCGAGAGCCAGCCGTACCTGGAACTGGCGCCCTGGGCGGTGCTCGGCCCGGCCTCGGCGCTCGTGCTGCTCTCCGTCCTGGCCATGTCCGGCACCGCGTCGGTGAGGCGCAGGGCCGGAAGCGCCACGGCTGGTTGACCGAGGAGGCCACACCGGTACCGCGCCGCTACCCGCACCCGGACGAGGGGGCATCATCTGCGCCATGCCGTTCACCGCATCCCGTGGGCTCGGGCGCCAGACCGAACGCTGGTTCGTCCGAAGTGGAACCCCGACCATGATCGAGGGCTACGGGTTCGTCTCCCACATCCTGCCCAGGATGCTGCCCGCACTGGTCTTCGTGACGTTCGGGAGCCTCGCGTGGCTCGTGCCGCTGAAGACCGCCGGCGCCCATCGGTGGGCGTTGCTCGGCGTCGTGCTCGTGGTGACGGCGGCCGCGTGGGTGACCGTGCGGACCTTCCTGCGGCGGCTGCCCCGCTTCTCGCCGACGGCCACCGTCGCGATTCTCGTCGCGTACGCGGCGATGCCGGTCGCCGCGCCCCTGATGCAACTGGCCGTCGACGACGACGTCACGGCGCCCGCGGGGCAGGACGTGGGACTGCCGGGGTTCGTCCTCTTCTTCGCCGGGGCCTTCGCCGCGACGCTCGTGGCCACCACCTACGGGTTCGGCACGCTGCTGCGCCGGGCGATCGTGCACGTGGTGCAGGACCTGCGCAACAGCACGCACCTGCTCGGGCGGGCCCTGCCGTCGATGTTGTTCGTCACCCTGTTCCTGTTCTTCACCGGTGAGCTGTGGCAGGCGATGAACCGGTTCACGACCTGGCGGCTCGTGCTCGTCGTCCTGCTGTTCGCCGCGGTCACCGTCCTCGCCGCGGCCGCGCGCCTGCGCGACGAGATCGGCCGCGTCGAGCAGGACCTCAGCCCGCCCCTGCTCACGGCGGCGTGCCAGGGCACACCGCTGGCCTCCGTGCCGATCGAGGAGCTGGCGCGCGAGGAGCCCTTCCGCGCGGTGCCGCTCAACGGCCGCCAGTCCCGCAACCTGCTGGTCGTGCTCGCCACCCGGCAGCTCGTGCAAGCCGCCGTGGTCGGGCTGGCGCTGTTCGGGTTCTTCATCGTCCTCGGTTTGATCGTGGTCACGCCCGAGACGGCCGAGCAGTGGATCGGCGCACCGGCCGCGAAGTCCGACCTGCTGCCTGCCGTGCCGGTGGCGCTGCTGCGCAACGCCACCCTCTTCGCCGCGTTCGGCAGCATGTACTTCACCATCACCTCGATGAGCGACACCGATCACCGCGAGCGGTTCTTCGCACCGATCATCGCCGGGATCGAGCGGACGCTGGCGGTCCGGGCGGTCTACCTGGCTGTGCGGCGCCACGGCGGCCCCGGTGAATCGCGCGGCGCACGATGAGCTCCGGTGGCCGACGGGCGACGAGGTGGCGCGGTCGAATCGAAATGCCCGCGCGCACGACTATTGCGCGGCCGGTGTACGAAGCCATTGCCGCCAATGGAGCAGTACGAAACTTTTAGCACCCTTTTAGCTCGGCATATGCCATTGGCGACACGGCCGACAGGCCCGCACAACGCTTGTGAGCGCCCACAATAGGTGGGATACTTCCGGCATCCAGGTCGATCCAGGGACAGCCCGTCGAAACTTCCGCCTAAAGTTTCGAGCGGCGAACCCGTTCACCCGGTTCGTCGATTCCGGATCCGCCGCTGTCCTCCCGCGAATCATCGCGCACGGAAAGCCTGGACGAGCCCGATTCACCACTACCCGTCGGACACGCGGCGGCTGTCCCTCAGAAGGTGTCACACATGAAGCTGACAGCGAGGTCAGTGTCACGAGCAGCGCTCGTGACGGCTTTGGTGGCCACAACCGGTGGCGCGGTGATCTTCACGGCCACGACGGCCTCGGCCGCGAGCACGCTCGGCGCGTCGGCGGCGCAGACCGGCCGGTACTTCGGCACGGCCGTGGCCGCGGGCCGGCTCGGCGACTCGACCTACTCCGGACTCCTGCAGCGCGAGTTCGACATGGTCACCGCCGAGAACGAGATGAAGATCGACGCCACCGAACCCAACCAGAACCAGTTCACCTACGGCAACGCCGACCGCATCGTCAACCTCGCCCGATCCCAGGGCAAACGAGTACGCGGCCACACCCTGGCATGGCACTCCCAGCAACCCGGCTGGATGCAGAACATGTCGGGCTCGGCACTGCGCAACGCGATGTTGAACCACGTCACCAAGGTGGCCACGTACTACCGGGGCAAGATCTACGCGTGGGACGTGGTGAACGAGGCGTTCCAGGACGGCAGCTCCGGCGCACGCCGTGACTCGAACTTGCAGCGCACGGGCAACGACTGGATCGAGGCGGCGTTCCGCGCGGCGCGCGCGGCGGACCCGGATGCGAAGCTCTGCTACAACGACTACAACACCGACGACTGGACGCACGCCAAGACCCAGGCCGTCTACCGACTGGTGCAGGACTTCAAGCAGCGCGGCGTTCCCATCGACTGCGTCGGCCTGCAGTCCCACTTCAACCCCCAGAGCCCGGTGCCCGGCAATTACCAGACCACCTTGCAGAACTTCGCCAACCTCGGCGTCGACGTCCAGATCACCGAACTGGACATCGAGGGCTCCGGCTCCGCGCAGGCGTCGAACTACGAACGCGTCGTCAAGGCCTGCCTCGCCGTGACCCGCTGCACCGGCATCACCGTCTGGGGCATCCGCGACACCGACTCCTGGCGCTCCTCGGGCACCCCGCTGCTGTTCGACGGCTCCGGCAACAAGAAGCCCGCCTACACCTCGGTCCTCAACGCGCTCAACGCGGCCCCGCCGTCCTCCACCACCACGACCACCACGACGACGACCACCACCTCGACGACGACCTCCACGACCACGTCCACCACCACGACGACGTCGACCACCACGACAACGCCGATACCGGGCGGTTGCGCGGCCACCGTGTCCGCGCTCGACCAGTGGAACGGCGGCTTCGTGGCCACGATCAAGGTCTCGGCGGGCTCGTCCAGCGTCAACGGCTGGTCCGCGTCGGTGGCACTGCCGTCCGGGGTGAGCATCGTGAACGCCTGGAACGCCGGGCGAAGCGGCAACACCGGCTCGGTGACGTTCACCAACGTGGCCTACAACGGCGGCATCCCCGCCGGCGGATCCACCGAGTTCGGCTTCCAGGCCAACGGGACCGCGGGCGCCCTCTCACTCACCTGCTCCGCCGGCTGAGTGCCCGCACAGCGCCGGTGACGCCGGCGACCGGACTCGTTCCGGTCGCCGGCGTCGTGCATCAGGCCAGGAGGGCGCCGCGCGATCACGGCTCGACGGCGGACCCGGTTCGGGGGCGCGTCGACGGCGACTCGCCGAAGCCGGCGCCGGCGCCGCTGCCGCTGCGCACGCTGTCCAGCAGGTCCGCGACGGTGTGCGCCCGGATGTCGGTGAGGGGTCCGGTGGTGAACCTGCCCGCGACGGCCCGGACGTGGTCCGCGGCCGGGCCCGCGAGGCCGTCGTAGACGGCGGTGAACAGGTCGCGGGCGGGTTCGCGCAGCCATCCCGGGGGAAGCAGGTCGAGCGGCAGTCGGGGGTCGAGGTAGGGCAGCCGGCGGTAGGTGTCCATGACCTCGGTGCGCGCGCGGACCGCCTCGGCCCCGGTGACCCGGGCGTCGCGCACCCGGTCGAGCAGCGGGCTCCAGCTCTGGATGAAGGCTTCGTACTGGCGGGCGATGTCCGTGGTGTCCCAGGCGTCGAGGGGGTTGCGGCCGACGACCGAGCCGACTTCGACGTGGCGGGCGCGGAAGACGGTCAAGGCACCGAAGGCGAGGTCGGCCAGGTAGGACCTGGTCTTGTCGGCGAGGTCGTGCGGCGAGATCCACAGACCGTCGTAGAGGGGCGCGAACCCGAGCCAGCGCAGGTGGCTGCGGAACTCGCGCCGCCTGGCGACCTCGTCCTGCGGCAGTGAGAAGGCGATCAGGGTCCACCGCCGGTCCCAGGTCCCGGTGTCGACCGCGGAGGAGACGATCGCCCGTCCGCCGGTGGACAGGACGGTCGCGACGGCCTCGGTGAGCCGGTACGAGCTGTTGCGGCCCTGCTTGCTGCCTTCGAGCACGCCGCGCCGGGCGAGTCGGCTGATGGAGGCGCGGGCGCCCGCGTGGCTGACCCCGGCCTCGGCGAGCAGGGCCACGATGGCCGCCGACGGCAGCCAGGCCCGGGTGCGCAGGGTGTAGTCGGCGAGCAGGGTCACGGTCAGTCCCTGCGGTGAGTTGCCCGCCTGCCGCCGGGGCAGCCGGACCGGGCCCGCGGCGTCGTCCGGGAAGATCTCCTCGATGTCATAAGGGCTCGTCACGGCGGCTCCGGCGGTGGCTCGGGAGAGCGGTCGGAACCGACTGTAATCGGCGCGAGCGGAGCAGGCCGCAACTGTCGAGACGGTTGATTGACAGTTTCGTGATCGAGGTCCAAGCTAAGTGTCACATAACGGGTGCGGGCAGCCTCGACCAGGCACGACAGCATCCGGCGGGCACGTCCACGCGTGGATCTCCCCCTTCGCCGCAGTCGGGTTTCCCGGCCCGCAGCCAACTTCCCCCGTCCGGTCGCGCGCGGAACAAAGGAGTCGAGCGCATGAAGATCAGAGGAAGTCTCTTACTCGCCGCAACGGCGGCATTGGTCGTCGGCGGCCTCGCCGCCACCGCTCCCACACCCGCATCGGCGGCGTCGTTGACCGAGGTCACCAACTTCGGCAGCAACCCCGGCGGGATGCGGATGCACGTCTACGCGCCGGACTCGCGCCCGGCCAGTCCCGGGATCCTGGTGGCCATGCACGGGTGCGGCGGCTCGGGTCCCGGCTTCTACTCGGGCAGCGAGTTCGCCTCGCTGGCCGACCGGCACGGCTTCGTCGTGATCTACCCCAGCGCGCAGCAGGAAGCCGGGTTCGGCAAGTGCTTCGACACCTGGTCGGACACGGCCAAGCGGCGCGGCGCCGGCAGCGACCCGGTGTCGATCATCTCGATGGTGACGTACGTCCAGCAGCGCTACGGCGGTGACCCGAACCGGGTCTTCGCCACCGGCTCGTCGTCCGGCGGCATGATGACCAACCACATGCTGGCCCTCTACCCGGACGTGTTCAAGGCCGGTGCGGCGTTCATGGGCGTGCCGTTCAACTGCTTCGCGAACGCCGCCGACTTCCCGCCCGGCAGCAGCCGGTGCACCGGCAGCGGAGGCGCGAACCGGACCCCGCAGCAGTGGGGCGACGCGGTCCGGCAGGCCTACCCGGGTTACACCGGTCCGCGGCCGCGGGTGCAGGTGTGGCACGGCACCAACGACACCCTCGTGCCGTACTCGCTGCTCCAGGAGACCATCGAGCAGTGGACCAACGTGTTCGGCCTCAGCCAGACGCCGACGTCCACCGACACGCCGCAGCCCAACTGGAACCGCCGCCGCTACGCCGACACCTCCGGCACCGTCCAGGTCGAGGCGTACAGCATCCAGGGCGCCGGGCACAGCCTGCCCTCCACCGGCATGGCCGCGCGGGCGATCGAGTTCTTCGGTCTGGACCGCACCGGCCCCACCTCGACCACCACGACCACGACCACCACCAGTACGAGTACGAGCACCACCACGAGCACCACCACGACAACGACGACGACGCCCGGGTCCGACTCGTGCCGGGTCGTCAGCACCGTCAACGCGTGGAACACCGGCCTGACCGAGAGCATCACCATCACCAACACCGGCAGCACCGCGATCAACGGCTGGTCCCTGGTCTTCACCCTCCCCGGCGGCCAGACCATCACCTCGGGCTGGAGCGCCACCTACTCGCCGTCGTCCGGGCAGGTGACCGCGCGCAACGTCTCCTACAACGCGGCGATCCCGCCGAACGGCTCGGTCGGCATCGGGTTCCAGGCCACCCACACCGGCAACACGGCCAAGCCGACCTCGTTCACCCTCAACGGCACGGCCTGCTCCACCGCCTGATCGGGCAGGTGCGCCGGAGCCGTCCCGGCCCACCGCACACCACAACGCCCCGGCCACCGAGAGGTGGCCGGGGCGTTCTGGTTCTCGTGGCGGTTCCCCGTCCGGCGGAGGCGATGACCGGACGGGGAACCGCTTCAGGGTCGGTTACGGTGTCAGGAACACGCGGTGCCGTTCAGGACGGGCGAGCCGAACGGCGGTGTTGCTCCGTTGTAGCCCGCGTTGTAACCGATGGTCGTCGTGCCGCCGGTCGGGAGCGACCCGTTCCAGGACGCGTTGGTGACCCGGACCACGTCGCCGGTGTCGGTCCACGTCCCGTTCCAGCCCTGGATCACGGACACACCGGGCGACGAGAACGTGAGGGTCCAGCCGTTGACGGCCTGTCCCCGGTTCACGATCACGATCTCGCCGGTGTACCCGTCCGACCACTTGCTGACCACCCGATGGGTCACCGTGCAGCCGCCGCCGGGGTTGTTGCCCGAGGTGGTGGTGGTGGTGGTCGTCGTGGTCGTCGTCGACGTTGTCGTCGATGTCGGACCCGCCGCGATCGCCAGGTCGTACGCGCGCTGCGGCACGAACTGGCCGGCCGGCGCGATGCAGCCGTCCGCCTCACCGGGCAGCTTGACCCACAGGAACGCGGCGATCTTGGAGTCGCCCGTGTTGGTCGTGCTGGGCGTGCCGATCGCCCGCCCGGGCGGGTCGCACCACTCGGTGCCCTGCGGGCCCTTGCCGTTGCGACTGGTGTCGATCACGGCCGTGAGCCTGCCGTCGCCGACGGCGTTGAGGATGTTCTTGGTGTACGCCACCTCGTCGGACGTGCTGCGGTAGTTCGACACGTTCGACGCGATGCCGTCGGCGCTGTTGGAGATGTCGGCGGCACGGAGCCTGTTGGCGGCTTCCGCCGGGCTCAGCCACGCCGAGTTGCCGATGTCGTAGTACACCTTCGCCTGCGCGGAACCGGACTTCAGCTTCTTGCCCGCGTAGGCCATCGACGCCCTGGTCTGGCTCTGCTGGTCGGCGTTCTGGCAGTTGCTCATGATCGGCAGCACGTCGGGTTCGAGCACGATCGTCGCGGGACGACCGGCCAATCCCGCCGCGACCTCGTCCACCCACGCCCGGTAGGCCTGGTGCGAGGGCGCGCCGCCACCACTGGCCCCACCGCAGTCGCGGTTGGGGATGTTGTAGACCACCAGGATCGGGATCTTCCCGGCCGACGCCGCCGCGCCCACGAAGGAGCTGATCTCCGAGCGCACCGTCGAGGTGTTGGTGGTGGTGTACCACCGCGCCTGCGGCACCGAGGCGATCCGGTCACGGATGACCGACGCCCGCGAGTCGCCGGAGTTGGCGGCGACCCACTTCGCGCTGGAGCTCGACGGGTCGACGTAGAACGCCGAGTCGGCCGCTTGCGCGGTCGCACCGCCGCTCACCGCCAGGGCCACCGTCCCGGCCAGGAGTGCACTGGAGAGGACGCACGCGGCCGCCGTCCGTTTCCTGCGCGTCATCGTGTCACCCCCTTCACAGGGCCGGGTACGCGTTCTGGACGAGCGAGGTGAACCCGGCGGGGAACCACGAACCGGCGTGCGGCGCACCGGCCATGGCACCGGTCAGGTTGCCGCCGTTGGCCTGGTCGTCACCGCGGAAGGCGGGGTCGCACATCGGGTCGTGCTGCTTGCCTTCCTCGTTGGGGCCGTCGGTCTTGGTCGCGATGCCGTCGGACTCACCCGGAGGCTTGATCCACACGTAGGCGTCGAAGCCCGCCCGCGGCGCGGCCGTGGGCCGTGCGCCGATGCCCGCGCCGGCCTGGTTGCACCAGTTGCCCCGGTGGAGCTTGCGGTCGATGCGGCCGGAGTTCACGTACGCGTCCACCGTCGAACCGCTCGCACCGGTGGGCCGGTTCGGACCGCCCCAGCCGTTGCGGGAGGTGTCGATCAGCATGCCGATGCCGCTGGGGAAGCCGGCCGCGATGAAGCGGTTGCGCATCTCGGTGCCGAAGTCGGCCTCGTCGAAGTACGGGTTCCACTGGTAGAAGGTCGCGGACCGCAGCTGCTGGCTGCCGACGGTGAGGTTCGGGTCGGGCAGGTTGGGCTCGTCGGTCGGCGAGGTGTTGGCCATGTTCGACACGAAGCCGTCGATGCTGTTGACGCCCTTGGTGGTGCCCTTGATGGTGTTGCCGATCAACTGCACCGAGGGGCCCATGTTGGTGTCCCAGCCCAGCCAGCCCGCGTGCCCGATGTCCACGTAGTTGTAGACGTTCGGGATCGCGCTGAGCTTGTTCAGGGCGTACTGGATGCCCTGGACGTACGCGCCGCTGGAGCTGGCCTCGGCGCACTTGGGCTTGCTCAGGTTCGTCACGAGGTTCGGCAGCGAGTCGGGCTCGACGATGTTGACGATCCGCAGGCTGCGGTACTTCGGGTCGGCCAGGATCCTGGCGATCGGGTCGATGTACTCGGCCTTGTACCGGGCCAGGCCGTTCTCGCCGACCTTGAGCTCGCCGTTGGACGCGAGCGCGGCGCAGTCGCGGTTGGGCAGGTCGTAGACGACGACCTGGATCACCACCGGCGTGCCACCGGCGGCCTGCCGCAGGGCTTCGTCGAGGTGACCGGTCAACCCCCGGCCGGCGGTGATGGCGCCGATGCGGTCCATCCACACGGCGGTGGAGTGCTGGGCGACCTTGCGCATGGAGGTGCCGAGGGCGCCGCCGGTCGCGTCGGCCAGGTTGTTCACGTTGGCGACGTAGTCGGGGTTCAGGTAGCCCTTGGCGCCCGCGTACGGGTTGGGCAGGTGCTCACCCGGGTTGTCCGGCGTGGTCGAGGTGGTCGTGGTCGTCGTGGTCGACGTGGAGGTCGACGTGGACGTGGACGTCGAGGTCGAGGTCGAGGTCGAGGTGGACGTCGAGATCGGGTCGCCGCACGTGGTGCCGTTCAGCTTGAACGACGTGGGGAGGGCGTTCGAGCCCGAGTACGAGGCGTTGAAGCCGAAGGACGCGCTCCCACCCGTGGGCAGCGACGACGACCACGAGGGGTTCTTCGCGCTCACGTGCTGACCGGACTGGGCGTAGGTGGCGCTCCAGCCGTTGGTGATCTTCTGGTTGCCCGGGAAGTCCCACTCCAGCGTCCACCCGCCGGAGATCGGGTCGCCGAGGTTCTTGAGCGTGACGTTGGCCGTGAAGCCGGTGTCCCACTGGTTGACCCGGTAGTCGACCGAACACCCGGGTGCCGCGCTGGCCGAGGTGCTCGCCAGGACCAGCAACCCCGAACACAGGGTCAGGGCGGCGGCAGCGGCGCCGCCGCGTGCCAGTTTTGTCGCATTCATTCAGGTCCTCGCAGCGTCGTTGCTGTGTTGTGGGTAAGGGGAAAAATTTTCCGGGAGCGCTCCCAGTCGTGCGGTTCGCTCGACGGCCGACCCGAACCGAGGAGGCGTTCGGTCCGGGCAGCTCGGCTTACTGGGACGGTCGCGGCAAGGCCGCGCAGCGGTTGCGTCTCCCGCCGGAGAAGGATTCACTCTGGGTGTCGAATGTAACCACGCACAGCAGTGCAGTCAATTGCTGAGGAATGCTAAAATTGTTATCGCTAACTTTAGCTGATTCGCAGCGCAAACCTTTCGCTATTCGATCTTGCAAACCCGCCAGGTGGAAGTTGGGAGCGCTCCCGGAAGATGTTCACCCACCTGAACCAACGGAATGATTGCGCTCCGCCTGCATTGTTAACGTGCACAGGTCTCAGCCGAAGCCGCGGTAGTCGAACCAGTCGAACGCCGCGACGCCGCGCGTGACGTACATCCCGACGACCCGCCCGGCCGGGTCGGTGCTCACCTCGGGCGAGAGGTACCGGCCGTCCAGCTCCGCCAGGGGGCCCGGATCGTCGTCGACGTGGAACGCGATGGTGTCGGGTCCGGCGGGCACGACGCCGGTGGACTCGTCGGTCGGGCGCACGAAGGACGGTGGCACGAGGTCGGTCGTGCGGGTGACCACCGTGAGCGTGATCGGCCCGGGGCGCCTGGTGCGGCTGGCCACGACCTGGCGCACCGGCCCGATCCGGGCGACCACGTCCACCCGGCCGGCCACGACCTCGAAGTCGTAGCGGTGCGCGTCGTCGCGCCGGATGCTCAGACCCGCGCGGCCCGTGCCGGGATCCAGCCGGACCGAGACCCGTGAGTCCGGGTGCCGCAGCCGGCTGCCGACGAACGTGCAGCCGGGGCGGTCGAGGGTGTCGCCGGTGGCGCGCAGCGTCAGCCAACCGGGGCGCTCGGTCAACGACCAGGACCCGTCCGGCAGCCCGCGCGGGGAGATCCAGGACGGGGCGAGCACGAACTCGTCGAAGTCGTCGCGCGCCGGCAGCGGCGGCAGCGGTGCGCACTCCCCCGGTGTGGGCGCCGCTCCCGTCACCTCGTCCACCACCGGCCACTCGTCCTCCCAGCGCACGGGGGTCAGGAACACCTCCTGCCCGAGCACGTGGAAGCCCGACGGGTGTTCGCGGGTTCCCGGTTGCACCAGCCACCAGCCACCACCCGGTGTCGTGACGAGGTCCGCGCGGCCGACGCCCCGGATCGCACCCGCGGTGCCGACGAGGGTGCCCGGCGCGGGCTCGAACGGCCCGCGCGGCGTGCGCGCACGGGCGACCGCGAACGCGTGGCCGTCCTTGAACAGCAGGTACCACCAGTCGCCGACGTGGTACAGGTGAGGTGCCTGCGCATACCGGGTCTCCGTGCCGCGCCAGGTCCGCCACGGACCGTCCAGCACCGTTCCCCGGTAGGGGTCGATGCGGGCCGTGCCGCCGTCGGACGTGGTGCACCAGCAGTCGCCGTCCTCGTCCCACGCCAGGTCCGGCGCGACGCCGGGCAGGTCGATCCACACCGGGTCCGACCACCGACCGGCCAGCCGCTCGGCCGTGACGACGAACGTGCCGCCCGTCGACATGTCCGTCGCGATCACCCAGAACCTGCCGCCGTGGTAGCGGATGGTTGGCCGGTGGACCCCGCGCGACGCGGGCGTGCCGACCGGCGGCCGCAGCTGTTCCGGCCGGCGCAGGACGTTGCCGACCTGCCGCCAGTGCACCAGGTCGCGGCTGTGGAAGATCGGCACGCCGGGGAAGTACTCGAAGCTGGAGCAGACGAGGTAGTAGTCGTCACCGACTCGGCACACGCTCGGGTCGGGGTGGGATCCACCGATCACGGGGTTGCGGGCGGTGCGCACGGTGTTCCTCACTCCGATCGCGGGTGGAAGTCGAGCGGTCCGGCGCGGCGGACGCCGGTCCCCTCGCGGTGCCGTGCGAGGGGACCGGCTCGGAAGCCGTGCCGACGGGGTGCTGACGCGACGGCGCCGGAGGGCGGACGCGCCGTTCAGGCGAGGCGTCAGGCGCGGCTCCACTTCTGGTTGTTCTGGCCGTTGCAGGTCCACAGGATCAGCCGGGTCCCGTTGGCGGTGCCGGCCTGCTCGGCGTCCAGGCACAGCCCGGCGTGGTTGTTGCGGATGGACCCGTCGGTGCCGAAGGTCCACTTCTGGTTGGCCTGTCCGTTGCACGACCACGTGATCACGCGGGTGCCGTTCGCCGTGCCCTGGTTGTAGGCGTCGAGGCACTTGTCGCCGAACACCCGGATCTCGCCGCCCGCCCAACTGGTCCACTGCTGGGCCGCGGCGGTGTGGCAGTCCTGGAGCAGCGCGTTCGCACCGGCGGCGGTGGAGGCGTTCTCGACGTCGACGCACCGGTTGGAGCCGGTTCCGCGCAGTCGGGAGGTGGTGGCGGAGATCAGGCTGCCGCCGGAGACGCGGAACGCCGCCACGCCGTGCGCCGGCACGCTGGCCGAGATCGCGCCGGAGGTGGTGGAGGTGCCCCCGGTCCACAGGTCGGTGAGGGAGAACGAGCCGCCGGACAGGCCGATCTGGGCAGCGGTGGTGGACACCGTGGCCGTGCCGCTGCCCCGGTTGAGCAGCCCCACCGCGACCGAGCCGTCGGCCAGCGGCTTGGCGAGGACCTCGGTGTTGCCGTCGTCGCGCACCCGGCGGCCACCCACGCCGAGCGGGTCCTGGTTCACCGCCAGCAGTCGCGGGTTGCGCAGGATCGCGCTGACGTCGGCGGACATGGTGCGGATGTCGTTGCCCGCCATCAGCGGCGCGGCCATCAGCGCCCACAGCGCGAAGTGCGCCCGGGACTCGGTCAGGCTCAGCCCGGGACGGCCGACGACGAGCATGTCCGGGTCGTTCCAGTGCCCGGGACCGGACTGGACGGCGAGCGGGGCGGTGATGTCCAGGACGTTGCCCACGCCCATGGGGTAGCTGTTGGTGTTGCCGTTCTGCCAGATGTCGAGCAGGTCCTCGGTGGTGCGCCAGAGGTCGGCGATCTCGCCCCAGTTGTACTTGTCACCGGTGGGCGCGTGGAAGCTGTTGGAGTTGATGCTGTACACGATCGGGCGGCCGGTGGCGCGCAGGGCGTCGCGCATGATCTTGAACCGGGCGATCTGCTCGTCCCGGGTGCCGCTGCCCGAGCACCAGTCGTACTTCAGGTAGTCCACGCCCCACGAGGCGAACGACTGCGCGTCCCGGACCTCGTAGCCCTTGCTGCCGGTGGAGCCGGGGTGCGTGCCGACGCCCTGGGCGCAGGTCTTCTCGTTGGGCGCCTGGTAGATGCCGAACTTCAGACCGCGGGCGTGGATGTAGTCGCCGAGCGCCTTCATGCCGCTGGGGAACTTGGTCGGGTGGGCGCGCAGGTTGCCCTGGGCGTCGCGCTGCGGGTCGAACCAGCAATCGTCCACGACGACGTACTGGTAGCCCGCGTCGCGCATGCCCGAGCTCACCATCGCGTCGGTGGCCTGGCGGACCTGCCCCTCGGTGATGCCGCAGCCGAAGCTGTTCCAGCTGTTCCAACCCAGTGGCGGGGTGAGCGCGGGACTGCCCGGCGCGGCCTGGACCGCGGGCCCGGTGGGCGCCGCGGTGAGGAATCCCAGCGCCGCCGCGGCCGCGACGGCGAGGTGGAGGAGTCGTCTGCGCGTGCCAGTGGGCATCGTCGTCCCTTTCGGCTTCGACCGGGACGCCGGCGGCGTCGGTCACGGGATCGGCAGGGTGAGTCGGTCTCGGTGAGCACGCGACGCGGGCCGACCGACAGCGAGCGCGGAACGCGGTGGCGTCAGGCTCGGGTTCGGTTGGGCACACCTCGTCGCACACCACACCCCGAGGGCGACCGGCAAGACGTGCCCGTCGCGGTTCGTGCCACCGGAGTTCGTCGCATCGGAGTTCCCCACGTCATCTTCGACGGCGGTCGTGGCGGCGCGCACCGGGCGGGATGACACCCGAAACGGCGCGCCTCAAGGTCACGCCAATGAAACTATGGTCGCCGGGGTGGGTCAAAGCTAAATGTGAGCGCTAACTTTGAGCAACCCACCCGCGAGGAGGCGGACCAGGTGTTATCAAAGCAGCGCGCGGGCACGACGATCGGGAAGTTGCGCCGTTCAGCGCATCGAGCGGCACCGGTCGACACGGGCCCGTTGTGAGCGTGAACAATGAAATGGGCGCCGAGCACCGGCTGAGCCTGGCCATCGCGATGGAGCACCTCGACGCACCGCAGGCACGCGGCTCGCCGCGCCGAGCGATCACTCCCGACGGCCGGCCGGACTTCGGGCCGAACTTCGGACGAGAGGTCGGAGCCGGCGGGGCCACCGAGCCTCACGGTAGCCACCGTCCCGATCAGTGGTCAACGCATCCGCGCGGCTAAAAATGTTTGCGCTAACTTTAGCTTTCCGGTCGTATCGCAAGTCGAACGAAGTTCGACCTGGTCCGGGCGTTGAAAACAACCCTCGACCCACCTTTGGACAGCGCCGCACACCCTCCCAGCCGGCAGGCCGGATAGGGCTTTCGGGTGATCCGGCGCTGACCCAAAGCCCCGGAGGACCGGGCTAACCAGCACGAAACAGTTGCGTTACGTCTTGACCCAGGGTGTGTCATCGTTCACAGTCTGAAGGGCACGACCGACGCTCGTGGCCGTGATTGCCGCGCCCAAATGCGCTTCCATTATCGAGGAGGCTTTCCAAGTCTTCATGTTAGCGCTAACACGAACTGGCCTCGGGTAGCGATCGGCCCGTGCGGACATCGACGGTGTCCCCCCTGCCACCGCAGGCACCAGAGCCCGCGGTGTTCGATCCGAAGGACATGTGATGGAACATTCGACACGAGCGGTCATTCGGCCGACGCTCACGCGTCGGTCGAGAACAACGGCGTTGCTGCTCGTCGCAGGACTGATCGCCACCACGTTGACGGCGGCGTTCACCGGCTCCGCCCAGGCGGCGGGCGCGACGTTGGCCGCCGCGGCGGCGGAGAAGGGCCGGTACTTCGGCACGGCCGTGGCCGCGGGCCGGCTCGGCGACTCGACCTACTCCGGACTCCTGCAGCGCGAGTTCGACATGGTCACCGCCGAGAACGAGATGAAGATCGACGCCACCGAACCCAACCAGAACCAGTTCACCTACGGCAACGCCGACCGCATCGTCAACCTCGCCCGATCCCAGGGCAAACGAGTACGCGGCCACACCCTGGCATGGCACTCCCAGCAACCCGGCTGGATGCAGAACATGTCCGGCAGCGCCCTCCGGTCGGCCATGCTCAACCACGTCACCAAGGTCGCCTCCTACTACGCGGGCAAGATCTACGCGTGGGACGTGGTGAACGAGGCGTTCCAGGACGGCAGCTCCGGCGCACGCCGTGACTCCAACCTCCAGCGCACCGGCAACGACTGGATCGAGGCGGCGTTCCGCGCCGCCCGCGCCGCCGACCCGAACGCGAAGCTCTGCTACAACGACTACAACACCGACGACTGGACGCACGCCAAGACCCAGGCCGTCTACCGGCTGGTCCAGGACTTCAGGTCCCGCGGCGTGCCGATCGACTGCGTCGGCCTCCAGTCCCACTTCAACGCACAGAGCCCGGTCCCGGGCAACTACCAGACGACGCTCCAGAACTTCGCCAACCTCGGCGTGGACGTGCAGATCACCGAGCTCGACATCGAGGGCTCCGGCTCCGCGCAGGCGGCCAACTACGAACGCGTCGTCAAGGCCTGCCTCGCGGTCACCCGCTGCACCGGCATCACCGTCTGGGGCATCCGCGACACCGACTCCTGGCGCGCGTACGGCACTCCGCTGCTGTTCGACGGCTCCGGCAACAAGAAGCCCGCCTACACCGCGACCCTGAACGCCCTCAACGGCGGCACCATCCCGCAGCCCGGCGTCATCGACCCGAGCGCGTGGTACGTGCTGGTGAACCGCAACAGCGGCAAGACGCTGGACCTCTACAACCGCGTCACCACCGACGGCGGCCGCATCACCCAGTGGAGCCGCAACGACGGCACCAACCAGCAGTGGCAGTTCACGGACTCCGGCGGCGGCTACTACCGGCTCAAGTCCCGCCACTCCGGCAAGGTCCTCGACGTGCCCAACTCGTCGACCGCCGACGGCGCCGTCATCCAGCAGTGGACCGACCACGGCGGCAACAACCAGCAGTTCCGCGCGGTCGAGTCGGGCGGCTACGTCAAGCTGATCAACCGCAACAGCAACAAGGCCGTCGAGGTACAGGGCTCTTCCACGGCCGACGGCGCCAACATCGTCCAGTACAGCGACTCGGGCGGCAACAACCAGCAGTGGCAGCTCGTCCGGATGGGCTGATCCAGCACCGCGGCGAACGGCGGGAACCCCCGTCCCCGCCGTTCGCCGCACCCTCGACGACGCCACGCACACGTTCCTCGACACCGCCTCGGCCGTGGGCCCGGGCTACAAGACGGCACCGCGCAACTTCGTGTTCGCCATGCCCGACATCGTGCGGAACAACATCGGCAACGGTCACGTCTGCCGGGCCCGGACCAGCGTTCCGAACGCGGGCGGCGACTACAGCCGGCTGCCCTACCGCACGGGTCTGCTGACCCAGACCAACTCGCCCTGTTGACCGACCCCGGCGCCCCGCACGCCCGTGCGGGCACCGGGCCGCACTCCGCCCGAAGGGCGGGTAAGGAGCTGACATGTCTGCCCCCGATCAACCCCCGCGGCGCCTCGCGCGGAGACGTGGCCTGGTGGCGCGGACGGCCGCGGTGATGGCCGCGGTCGTGCTCGGCGGTGTGATGGTCGTCTTCGGATCGGCGACCAGCTCTGCGGCGACCGTCGACACCAACGCGTGGTACGTGCTGGTGAACCGCAACAGCGGCAAGGCGCTGGACCTCTACAACCGCGCCACCAACGACGGCGGCCGCATCACCCAGTGGACCCGCAACGACGGCACGAACCAGCAGTGGCAGTTCGTCGATTCCGGCGGCGGCTACTACCGGCTCAAGTCGCGCCACTCCGGCAAGGTGCTCGACGTCTACAACTTCTCCACCGCCGACGGCGCGAACATCGTGCAGTGGGCCGACGGCAACGGCACCAACCAGCAGTTCCGCCTCGCCGACTCCGACAACGGCCACGTGCGGTTGATCAACCGCAACAGCAACAAGGCCGTCGAGGTGCAGAGCGCCTCCACCGCCGACAACGCCAACATCGTCCAGTACAGCGACTGGGGCGGCACGAACCAGCAGTGGCAACTGGTCCCCGTCGGCAGTGGCCCCACCACGACGACGACCACGCCGGCGCCGGGTGGCCAGTACACC
Organism: Saccharothrix stipae; assembly: GCF_054781895.1. Lineage (NCBI taxonomy): Bacteria > Bacillati > Actinomycetota > Actinomycetes > Pseudonocardiales > Pseudonocardiaceae > Saccharothrix > Saccharothrix stipae. The sequence continues at coordinate 691,520 of NZ_BAAGTN010000001.1, forward strand.
AACCCGGTGGTGTGGCAGGACTTCGCCGACGTGGAGGTCATCCGGGTCGGTGACGCGTACTACATGACCGCGTCCACGATGCACTACTCCCCCGGCGCGCCGATCCTGCGGTCCTACGACCTGGTGAACTGGGAGTTCGCCGGTCACTCGGTGCCGTCCCTCGACTTCGGCACCAAGTACGACCTGACCAACGGGCAGCGGGCCTACGTCAACGGCATCTGGGCGTCGACGCTGCAGTACCGGGCGAGCAACCGCACCTACTACTGGGCCGGTTGCATCGACTTCAACGACACCTACATCTACACCGCGACCGCCGTCGACGGGCAGTGGAGCAGGCACGCCCAGATCGACAACTGCTACTACGACGCCGGCATGCTCATCGACGACAACGACAAGATGTACGTCGCCTACGGCAACGGCACCATCAGCGTCGCCGAGCTCTCCGCCGACGGGCGCAGCCAGGTCCGCGCGCAGCAGGTGTTCCAGACCCCGCAGAACATCGGCACCCTGGAAGGGGCGCGGTTCTACAAGCGCAACGGCAGCTACTACATCTGGCTGACCCGGCCCGCCAACGGGCAGTACGTGCTCAAGGCCAGCAACCCGTTCGGGCCCTACACGTTGCGCCAGGTCCTGCTCGACCTGCCCGGTCCGATCCCCGGCGGCGGCGTGCCGCACCAGGGCGGCCTGGTGCAGACGCAGAACGGCGACTGGCACTACATGTCCTTCGTGGACGCCTACCCCGGTGGCCGGGTGCCCGCGCTCGCACCGATCACCTGGACCGCCGACGGCTGGCCGACGTTGCAGACCGTCAACGGCAGGTGGGGCGTGAACTACCCCTCGCCGCTGCCACCCCGCCCGGTCAAACCGCTCACCGGCACCGACACGTTCGCCGGCACCGCCCTCGGCCCGCAGTGGGAGTGGAACCACGACCCGGACACGTCCAAGTACTCGGTGAACAACGGGCTGACGTTGCAGACGGCCACGGTCACGGGCGACCTCTACGCCGCCCGCAACACCCTGACCCACCGCATCCAGGGGCCGACCTCCACCGCCACCATCGAGCTGGACTACAGCACCATGCGGGACGGTGACCGGTCGGGCCTGGCGATGCTGCGCCAGTCGTCGGCGTGGATCGGCGTCAAGCGCGAGAACGGCCAGTCCCGGGTCGTGATGACCAACGGCCTGGCCATGGACAGCAGTTGGCGCACCACGAGCACCGGTACGGAGGCCGCGAGCGCCGGCATCAGCGGCGGCCGGATCTGGCTGCGGATCAACGCCGACATCCAACCCGGCTCGAACCGGCAAGCCCGCTTCTCCTACAGCACCGACGGCACGAACTTCACGCCGCTCGGACCGGCGTTCACGCTCAACAACGCCTGGCAGTTCTTCATGGGCTACCGCTTCGGCATCTTCAACCACGCCACCCAGGCCTTGGGCGGCTCGGTCACCGTGCGCAAGTTCGACCTGACCACACCCTGACCTACCCTGACGACGAACACCGGGTCGAACGGCGGGCAGTCGCTCGCGACCACCGCGGTCGCGAGCGACTGCCCGTCCAGACCATCCCTTCGACCCACTCACAGGAGGCGGGTTTTGCCGCGGTCGTACGACAACCCGATCATCGCGGGGTTCCACCCCGACCCGAGCGTGTGCCGAGTCGGTGACGACTACTACCTCGTCTGCTCCAGCTTCGAGTACTTCCCCGGCGTGCCGATCTTCCACAGCCGCGACCTGGTGCACTGGCGGCAGATCGGCAACGTGCTGGACCGGCCCGAGCAGCTGCCGCTGCCACCGGACTCGCACCCCTCGCGGGGGATCTACGCCCCGACCATCCGCCACCACGACGGCCGCTTCTGGCTGATCACCACGAACGTCTCCAGCGGCGGCAACTTCATCGTCACCGCCGAACGTCCGGAAGGCCCCTGGTCCGACCCGGTGTGGGTGGACCTGCCGGGCATCGACCCCGACCTGGCCTGGGACGACGAGGGCAACTGCTGGGCCGCCTTCCACGGTGTCGGGGTGGCCCGCATCGACCCCGCGACGGGCGAGGTCCTCGAAGGACCGTTGACGGTCTGGTCCGGCACCGGCCTGCAGTGGCCGGAGGCACCGCACCTGTACCGCATCGGCGACTGGTGGTACCTCATGATCGCCGAGGGCGGCACCGAGCGCGGCCACACCGTGGCGATGGCACGGGCCCGCTCGCCACGCGGTCCGTTCGAACCCGCGCCGGTCAACCCGATCCTGACCCACCGCGGCACCGACCACCCCGTCCAGAGCACCGGGCACGCCGATCTGGTGACCACCCCGGAGGGCGACTGGTGGATGGTGCTGCTGGCCACCCGTCCCCGCGGCTTCAGCCCCGGCTTCCACGTCCTGGGCCGGGAGACGTTCCTGGTCCGGGTCGAGTGGGTCGACGGCTGGCCGAGCATCGGCACCGTGGAACTGCGGGCGGAGGCGCCACGCGCGTGGCACCCCTGGGAGCCCTCACCCGCGCGTGACGACTTCGACGCGCCGGTGCTCGGTCCCGAGTGGATCTCGCCGCGCAGCCGGCCGGACACGTCGTGGTCGCTGGCCGAGCGCCCGGGGTGGCTCACCCTGCACGCGACCGGGTCGACGCTGGACGCCTCCGGGTGCACCTTCGTCGGGCGACGGCAGCAGCACCCCGAGTGCCACGTGGAGGTGCGGCTGGATCCCGGGTCGGCCCGCGCCGGGGTCTCCGTGCGACTGGACGAGGCGCACCACTACGACCTGGAGGTCTGCGACGGGCAGGTGGAGGTCATCGCGCGGATCGGTCCGCTGCGGCACGCCGTGGCCCGGCGGGCGGTGCCGCCCGGCCCGGTCGTGCTCACGGTGACGACCCGGACCGACGACCTGCTGCCGCCTTCGGCGACCGGTGCGCACGACGTCCACCTCGGCATCGCGGCCACCGGACCCGACACGATCGCCTTCCACCTCGGCACCGACCTGCTGGCCGAGCTGGACGGGCGCTACCTGTCCACCGAGGTCGCGAGCGGCTTCACCGGCCGGGTGATCGGCATGTACACCACCGAGGGCAGTGCGGCCTTCGACTGGTTCGAGTACCGGGAACGGGTCGCCGACGTCCCCGCGTGACGACCGCGGCACCGGACGCGGCGCGGCGGCACAGGAACCGCCGCGCCGCGTCCGGTGTGGTCAGCCGACGTTGGCGTAGTACGAGTGCACGTCCAACTGACCGTTCCCGCTGAAGACCTCCGTGCCGTGCTGCACGCTGGTCAGGTACTTCTGGTTGCTCAACCAGCCGCGGCTCGACAGGTGCGACGTGAAGTCGCGCAGGTTGAACGTCGCCGAGTTGGTGTTGCTCGTCCGGATGAACGAGTACACCTCCCAGCCGATGTTGCCCCGGTACAGGTCCCAGGTGGCCCCCGCGATCGACACGGTGGCCTGTCGCGTGCCGACCGGCCCGGCGCCGCCGGCGCGGTAGGTCCAGATCATGATCTCGTCCGACGGGTTGGCCGTGCCGGGGTTGGCCGTCGGGTGCAGCCACAGGTCGTAGGCGACGTTCATGACGTTCGCCGTGTTCTGTCGGACCGTGTAGCTCGCGCCCGTGTTCACCGACCTGTTGTCCGACAACCGGACCGGCAGGCCCGTGCCCGACAGCTTGTTGCCCCAGTGCCAGCCCAGCACCGAACTGGCGTAGGACTTCACCTGCCCGGGGCCGCCGCTCCAGTTCCAACTCGTGCCCCACGCGATCGAGCCGCCGGACGACACGTCCCACACGCACTGCCACCCCTGGCCCGAGTTCTGGCCCCACACGTTGTTGTTGACCCAGTACTTGCCCATGGTGATGGAGTAGAAGTCTTCACAGCTGCCGGCCGCCTGCGCGGTACCGGTCGTGGGCAGCACCAGTGCGGCGGCGGCCAGCACGGTTACCATGAACCTTTTGAGCACGAAGGTCCACCTTTCTCTCGAAATTCGGCGGTTAACGCCCGTGAAACGCTACGCACCGCTTTTTGCGACTGTCAATATCGAATGACAGGCGAATTTTGAGTCGAATTCGTGGAAATGTCTGGTCGATTTCTGTCGAATACCTCCGGACAAGCGCCCACCGGGATCGGCGATTCTTCGAATCGCCGTCGAACACCCGGTGGACGCCCGCCGGTTCACGGCGTCAGGCCGGGGTGCGCTGGATCCACTGCTGGTTGGACTGCCCGGTGCACGACCACAGGACCAGCTTGGTGCCGTTGGCGGTGCCCAGGTTGTGCGCGTCCAGGCACAGGCCGGACTGCACGTTGGTGATCGTGCCGTTGCCGTTGACGTTCCACTGCTGGTTGGTGTCACCGTGGCAGTCCCAGATCACCACCTGCGTGCCGTTGGCCGTGCCCCGGCCGTAGGCGTCCAGGCACTTGGTGCCCTGGACGACCAGCTGCCTGCCGGCGTTGTGCGTCCACGACTGGTTGGGTTGGCCGTGGCAGTCCCACAGCTGGATCTGCGTGCCGTTGGTGGTCGACGAACCCGGCACGTCCAGGCAGCGGCCCGACGGCACGCCGACGATCTGCCTGCCCTGCGAGGCAACGGGGTCCCCGATGCTCCCGGGGACGGCGCGCAGCGCGGTGTACCACCTCGCGGCCATCTTGTCGTAACCGGTCGCGGTCGGGTGCACGCCGTCGATCAGGTCGGCCGTGGTCAGCGCGGAGTGCATGTCCACCAGGCGCACCCGCTTGCCCGCGTTGACCTTGCTCTGCACCATGCCGGGGATCGTGGCGTTGAAGTTCCGGGCCGCCGCCGCCTGGCCGGAGTTGGCCAGCGGGATGATCGTCGCGACGAACACGTCGGCGTTCGGCACGGTCGCGGTGATGCGGTCGACGAGCGCGGACAGGCGGGCGGGCGCGTTCGCCACGTTGTAGTTCTGCAGGATGTCGTTGGTGCCGATGTGCAGCAGCACCGTGCGCGGGGTCGTGTTCCTGAGCCAGTTGACGACGTTCGCGTCGATCTGGTCGATGCGCCAGCCCGGGTGGCCCTGGTGGTCGTGGTCGCCGAGCGAGCCGGGACCGTTGAACTGCGAACCGACGAAGTCGACCCGGTAGTTGCCCGACGCGAACCGCTGCCACAGCCCGATCCGGTAGCCGCCGGGCACCTGCGTCCCCTCGGTGATCGAGTCGCCCAGGGGCATGACCCGCACACCGCCGTTGGATTCCGCGGCGGCCGGACCGGCCGCCAGCAGCGCGCCGGCGGTCAGCGCGGCGGTGGTCAGGGCCGCGGCACGCGCGGTGAATCTGCTGAGGCGTTGTCGCACTTGTACTCCTCGGGTTGAGCCGCGGTCCGGCACGGCGTGCCGGACCGCTGTCGAGTCACGAACTCGTCGTGGGTGTCAGCTGACGCCCCACTGCTGGTTGGAGCCGCCGTTGCAGGTCCACAGCTGCACCTGCGCCCCGTTGGCCGTGGACGCCCCGGACACGTCCAGGCACAGGCCGGACTGCGCGCCGGTGATCGTGCCGTTGGTGTTGACGTTCCAGCGCTGGTTGGCCTGGCCGTTGCAGGACCAGAGGACCGCCCTCGTGCCCGCGCTCGTGCCTTGGCCGTAGGCGTCGAGGCACATCTGGGCGGAGCCGGTGTACACGGTCAACTGGCCCGAGGACGTCCGGGTCCAGGTCTGGCCGGCACCGCCCTGGCAGTCCCAGATCCGGGCCTGCGTGCCCGCCGTCCCGTTCGGCACGTCGAGGCACTTGCCCGCGCCCACCGCGCGCACCGCGCCGTTCGGGGTCGGGCCGCCGCCGGTGGTGTACCCGGCCGCGATGACGTTGGCCTGCACGGCGTTCTCGGTCGCGTCGGTGGGGTAGCCGGCGACCATGGCGCCTTCGTAGAAGGTGCCCGCGCTGAGGTTCGCGCCGCCGTCGGGCTTGCAGCAGTCACCGCCGCTGCCCAGGATGATGGCGCCCTGCTTCTTCATCGGGCTGTACCCGTTGGGCAGGGGGCCGTCCCACAGCGTGGTCAGGTTGCCGACCTGCGCGTCGCTGCCCTTGAGCGCGAACCGCGTGGTCCCGTTGTTCTTCAGCATCGCCGTGACGAACTTGCTGGTGAACGCCCGCTGGTTGGGGTTCCACTGCTGGCTGCCGCCGGGGAACAGGCCCCACTCCAGGTCCGCCTGGACCCACGGACCGGTGCCGGAGCAGCCGCCGAACCAGCACTGCGTGCTGAAGTTGATCGCGTCCATCGCCCCGGCCGCGTCGGCCTTCCGGGTCGTCTCGCTGTTGCCGTAGTCGAAGCAGCAGCCGCTGTTCACGTGCGTGCCGCTGGTCACCATGTACATGCCCTCCGGCGCGGCGCCGGTCGGCACACCGGTCAGGTGACCGTCACGCCAGTAGCTGTTGCCGGGGTTGATGTAGAGCGAGTAGGCCTTGCTGCCGCCCACCGCCAACGACTCCGACGTCGCGACCGCGGGCCTGCTCTGGGGCGACCCGGGAACCACCGACGAGCCCTGGTACCACAGGTCGTTGCCCCGACCGGACTGGTCGTAGACGACCGTGATGACGCAGGTGGTGCCGGCGCAGAACGAGTCCTGGGTCGCCGCGTTGGCGGTGCCCCCGGCGGCCAGCAAACCGATGTCCCTGGTCGTGTTGTCCGACGAACGCCTGACCTGGTACAGGTTCCCGGCGTACGCACCGTACAGCGCCCGCGTCGTGCTGTGCGCGGCCACGCACGGCGTGCCGCCCGAGGCGTAGATGTCGCACGGCCCCGTGCCCGCCGCCAACGCGGTCACCGGTGCCGACCACGTCAGCAACGCCGTGGGCAGGAGGGCGAGAGCCATCACGACCCGCGCGCGCACCGCCGCCCGCGAACGCCACCAACGCTTGACGGACCCCTTCGGAGAACCGGATAAGGGCTGCATCTTCACTCCTACGACGATGTGGGAGGGCAGGGAGAGCGGCGACGGACGCGCACCCGGACGTGCCGCGTGCGTGGAATGGCGAGCGGGTCGCCGGGCAGGATCGCCAGGGCACGACCCACTGGACGGGGACAGGGTTTCGAATCGCTTCGACTGTTGCCGACCGTAGGGGCTAAAACCGCGCTAAAGCAACGGTTGAGACGCCGGGACCGCCGCCGCGCTCCCGCAGGGAGGAACGGCGGGGCGGTCCCGGCCACCGGTGGCTACACACCCTGCCGCCGCCAGTGCTGGTTGGTGCCGTTGTTGCAGGTCCACTGGACGAGCTGGGTGCCGTCGGTGGTCGCGGCGTTGGACACGGTCAGGCACTTGCCGCTGTGCTGCGCCACCAGCCGCACGTGCCCGCTGCCCGCGTCCTCGAAGCGCCAGCGCTGGTTCGTGCCCGAGTTGCACGTCCACTGCACGACCCGGACCCCGTCGCCGGTGGCCGACGTGCCGCCGTGGACGTCCAGGCACATCCCGCTGCCGACGTTGACGACCTCGTGCTGACCGCCGCCGACGTCGCGGACCCGCCAGCGCTGGTTGGTCTGGCCGTTCGGGGCCCACTGGACCACGTTGGCGCCGTCGGACGTCGAGGCGTTGAACACGTCGGCGACCTTGCCGCTGTGCCGCGCGGTGAAGGTCTCCGCGGTGGGCACCGGCACGGTGGTCTGCGGGGTCAGCCGGTAGAGGCCGGAACCGTGCGCCGGCAGCGAGCGGGACAGGGTGCCGCTGACCGTGCCGAGGTTCGCGCCCGACCACAGGTCGACCACCGTGGCGGAGCCGATCCCGAGCTCGGCGAGCGGGACCGACACGGTCGACGTGCCACCGCCCCGGTTGAACAGCGCGACGTACTTGTCGTTGCCACCCGGCACGTTCGCGGTCCACGCGGTGTGCGTGCCGCTGAAGAGCTGCCGGTTGCCGGTGCTGTGCTGGTCGACCGCCAGCACGGCGGCGTTGTTCATCAGCGCCAGTTCGGACGCGCGGTTCTGGGTCAGGTCACCGCCCCACATCATCGGCGAGCGGGTGATCGACCACAGGGTCATCAGGGTGCGCTGCTCATCCGGCGTCAGGTTGGAGTAGCGCGGTGAGCCGACCGGGCCGTTCTGCGACAACCGGCCGATCGGGATCATGTCCGGGTCGGGCCACGCGCCGGGCCTGCGGTGCGGCGTCCACGCGTGCAGCCGCTCGAACAGGGCCTCCAACGCCGGCCAGTCGTCCCACAGGTCGTTGACCACCCGCCACATGTTGGCGTTGTCCGCGACGTGCGTGCCGTTGCCGGTCGACGTCGGGCCAGGCGAGAGGCTGAGCACCATCGGGCGGCCGCTGCGCTGGATCGCCAGCCTGTAGCCCTCGATCTCGGCCTGCCGGTAGGTGGGCGCGGCGATGTCGTCGACCTTGACGTAGTCCACGCCCCACGAGGCCAGCAGCTTGAACTGGGAGTCCAGGTAGGCCTGGGCGCACGGGTTGCTCATGTCCAGGCCCCAGTTGAGGTTCAACCAGGCCGCGGTGGTGTTGTTCTCGATCTCGTTGGCCCGGCAGTTCGTGCCCGACACCGGCAGGTTGTCCGCGACCACCTGGCGCGGGATGCCCCGCATCAGGTGCACGCCGAACTTCAGACCGGCCGTGTGGATGTAGTCGGCCAGCGGCTTGAACCCGTTGGTGCCCGACGCGGAGGGAAACCGGGTGGTGTCGGGCAGCAGCAGACCGTTGGCATCGGTGCGCAGCCTGGGCTGGAAGTTGGCGTCCTGGCTCGGCGCGCCCGACCCGCTGCCCGGGCGGTACCAGGCCCAGTCGATGACGATGTACTGCCAGCCGTGCTGCTTGAGGTTGTCGCGCATGTAGTCGGCGTTGGCCTTGACCTGCGCCTCGGTGACGTTCCAGTTGAACGAGTCGTAGCTGTTCCAGCCCAGCGGCGGAGTCGTGGCGACCCCGTTGTCCCAGGCCATCGCCGGCTCCTCCGATCCCGACGTGAGGGTCGTGGCCAGCAACGCCGCGGCGGCGAGCACCACGCCCGCCTTGCGCGAGGACGACGTTCGGACTCCACCCACGGTGCCTCCTGCTCATCGTCGAGAGGGCGCTCCGCCGATCACCGATCCTGCTTGTTCACGCTCACAAGGAGCGGCCCCGAGTCGGTGACCTGCCTGCTTGAGTCTGCTGTGGGGCAGGGGGAGAGTCAAGGTCGTCCCTGTAGTTAGCGCTCACATGGCGCAGCGAGAGGGACGCGACCAGCGCGGAGGCCGGCGGACCGGCCTCCGCGCGGTGGGTCAGTTGCGCACGCTCCACTGCTGGTTCGTGCCGCCGTGGCACGACCAGAGGTGGAGCAGGGTGCCGTTCGCGGTCCCGTTGCCGCTGGCGTCCAGGCACAGCCCGGACTGCACCCCGGTGATGGTGCCGTTGGCGTTCACGTTCCACTGCTGGTTCGTGCCGCCGTGGCAGTCCCAGATGATCGCCGCGGTGCCGTTCGCGGTCCCGGCGGCGTTGGCGTCCAGGCACTTGTTGCCGTTGACCGTCAACTGCTTGCCCGCGGTGTAGGTCCACCGCTGGTTGGCGGCGCCGCCGCAGTCCCAGAGCCGGGCCTGGGCGCCGTTGGCGCTCCCGGCGGCGACCTCGGCGCAGCGGCCCGACTGGGTGCCCACGAGCATGGCGTTCTGCGGACCGGTGGTGCTGCCGCCACCCGGCCCGGCGTTGGCCATCACGGCCTGCGCGCCGGACGGCCAGTTGCCGTTGCTGACAACCGTGTTGCCGGACACCACGTTGCCCCGGTCACCGTTGGTCACGTTCGTGCTGTTGTTCGTCGACCAGTTGTTGGTGACCGTCCAGTTGCCCATGTTCTCGCCGCCCCAGTAGTTGGCGGTGGCCCACGTGCCGGTGTTGTTGAAGACGTTGCCCGTGACGGAGTAGTACTTCGAGCCCTCGTCGAAGTAGACCCCGAAGTAGCCGTTGGTCCGCTGGCAGTGGTTCCCGCTGATCGAGGCGCCGGGGTTCCACGACAGCGTGTAGATGCACCCGCCGTCGTTCATCTGCTGCATGACGTCGTGGACGTAGTTGTTGATGAGCTTGTTGTTGGACGCCGTGGTGGCCGTCGTGTAGCGCGGCTGGTAGTTGTACAGGCCGCGGTTGGCGTAGTTGTTGTTGCCGCCGGCGTCGTTGGCGCCCCAGCCGTACCCGATCGACATGCCGGAGTACGGCATGTTGTAGACCTCGTTGTGGGCCACGGTGGCGGTGCTGACGTAGGTGTTGAGCACCGAGACGTTGCCCCGGTACTCGATGCCGAGGTCGTGGATGCGGTTGTAGCTGACGGTGATGTCCCGGTTGACCATCCGCTGGTCGCTGGGGTGGTGCGCGTCGGCGCGCACGCCGCCGACCACGACGCCGCCCGCCGAACTGCGGGCGATCTCGGACCGCGTGACCGTGATGTTGCTGGCACCGAGGCCGACACCGCTGGCGTGGGCGTTCGCGTCGTTGCCGATGCCGATGGCCGTCTGTCCCAGGTTGACGAACTGGGACTCGCTGAAGGTGATGTTGTTGGCGGCCGAGACCTGCACGGCGGCGGGCATCTGGTTCCAGTGCGGTCGCGCCGCCTCGAACTGGGTGCAGCCGTTCTGGCACGAGGTCAGCCGGTCGCCCGGCCAGTTCCAGTTGCCCGTCATGAAGGCGCCGGTCTGCTGGTCGGCGTACCCCTGGTTGCTGCTGGGGCCGAGCCAGGTGGTGCCGGTGAACGTGATGCCGCTGAACGAGATGTGGTGCGCCGGCGCGTCATAGGTGCCGCCGACGTCCACCAGCGACTGCAACACCGGCAGCTCGACGCTGACGGTGCTCATGTTCTGCCCGGCCAACGGGATGTAGGACAACGCGCCCGTCCCGGGGTTGAGGTACCACTCCCCCGGCGAGTCCAGGAACTCGTAGGCGTTGGCCAGGTAGAAGGGCCCGGCCCGGTGCGGCTGGCTGAGCGTGTCGTACCCGAAGGTGTTGTTGTTCCACGCGGGCTGCTGCATGGTGAGGAAGTTCCCGCTGATGCTCTGCACCGGCGAGTACCGGTCGGTGAACGAGTTGACGCTCTCCACCTCGACCCGGCTCTGGTTGCCCAGGTTGTTCAGGTAGTTCAGCGCGGAGTTGGAGAACCTCATGCCCGTGCTGGTGAACGTGAAGTCGGCCCGGTTCACCTGCGTGCGCGCCCGGGTCGCGACCGCGCCGTTGACGTACAGCTGGCGGGAGTCGGCCCCGGTGGGGACGTTGGCCCGCCAGATGTTCTTCCCGGCGTCGACGACCGACCAGCCGGTGACGGCGCGGGCGCCGCTGATGACGGGACGCGCGGACGGGGCCGCCTGCCACTGCACGCGGTAACCGTTGTTGCCGGAGTCCGCCGCGGTCAGCCGCAGCGGCTGGGAGAGCCGGTACACCCCGTCGGCCAGCTGCACGACGATGTCACCGGACATGCTGCTGTTCTGCGACCGCACCGCGGTCTGGGCGGCGGGCAACGAGCACGGCTGGGCGGCGGAACAACTGGTGCCCGTACCGGTGGGCGAGGCGTAGAGGGTCGTGGTGGCGGCGGATGCGGTAGGAGCGAGGGCCACCGCCGCGGCGGTGGCGGTCAGCACCACGGCGGCGACGCCGGCCGACACCGGCCTTCGCACCGCAGAGGACGAGGACGCGAACAAGGAGACCTCCTGACTTGGAGTGTGGTGCGACGCCCGGTCGAGGTGTCGGATGGCACTTCGTGGTGACGCGGGCGTCCCGGCCCGGTCCACGACCGCGGCGGGGGCCGGGTCGGGCGGTACGCCTCGCGTCGAGCGGCGCCTAACGGGGAACCGGTGGCCCGTCCGCCGGACGCGGCACGGCGGTGCCGGGGGTCAGGTGCCACACCTCCCGCATCGGCTCCCAGCGGACGTCGGAGTCCGGTGCGGTGGGCGACTCCTGGCAGGGGTCGGTCAACGCCCACCAGCGCTGCGACTCCGGATCGGCGGCGATGCGGGCCTGGTCGGCGTCGTGGTCCTCGCCGGTGTACTCGTAGTAGCCGAAGAGCAGGTCGCCGTGCAGGAAGATGGTGAAGTTGCGGATGTTGGCGTCGAGCAGCATCCGCTCGACGGACGGCCAGACCGCGGCGTGCAGCCGGAGGTATTCCTCACGCCGCTCCGGGCGCAACCGGGTGACCATCCCATAACGTTGCAAGCGGTCCACGTCGGACTCCTCGAGGTTGCCCCACCGGCCGGACCACGGCGCTGTCGTCGACGGCTTCCGGTCCGCGAACCGTGCGGCGGCGAGGACCGGAGGCTCCCGCGCACGCCGGTTCGAGCGTCGGGATGACGTCTGACGACCAGCCGACCCGTGCCGGAAACAAGGCCGTGATCACTTCATCATACGAATGACGTATTCACAAGGGAAGGGCGAGTACCGGACATCGTTGTCAGCGCGAGTCGACGGCGGTCAGGACCGCAGGGGGTGCATCTGCTCCGGCACCGTCGGGGCGCCCTGCACCACGGCCAGCAGGCGTTGGCCCGCGCGTTCCGGCCGGACGTGGGGGCCCTCGGACACCGGGAGGGTGACGAGGCCCTGGGACGCGGCGATCGCCTGTTCGTCGACGCGGACGCCCAGCCCCGGGCTGTCGCCCAGGATGAACGCCCCGTCCTCGACGTGCAGGTCGATCGAGATGCCCGACGGCGGCCGCAGGTCCTGCAACTCGCTCACCAGGTGGTTCGGCACCGACGTGGCCGCGTGCAGCAGGCCGACCGGCGAGTTGCCGATGGGGCTGACGGGCAGGTCGTGGGCGTGCGCGAAGGCGGAGACCCGCAGGAAGTGCGTGACGCCCCAGCCGGCGGCCGCTTGGACGATGTCGATCGCTCCCGTCGAGATCAGCGGGCGGTACTGGTCGAGCCCGGTGAGGTTCTCGCCGCTGGCGACCGAGGCGCGGATGCCGCGGCTGACGGCCGCGTGCCCTTCGGCGTCCCACCGCCGGACCGGCTCCTCGATCCAGATCAGGTCGAGCGCCCGTTCGAGCTCGCCGACATGGCGCACCGCCTGCTTGCGGGTCAACGCCTCGTTGACGTCGAGCATCAGGCCCGGCCGGGTGCCGCGACCGGCGTTGGCGAGCACGTCGCGCACCAGCATGAGGCGGTCCCGGTCCCGGTCGACGTCGAGACCTCCCTTGATCTTGGCCACCCGCAGGCCGCGGTCGGCGTAAGTCTCGTACAGGGCCACGAGTTCGTCGTCGCCCAGCCCGATGTCCACACCGGAGGCGTAGGCGGGCACGCGGCGGTCGCGGCCGCCGAGCAGTCGCCACAGCGGTTCGCCCGCGGCCTGTGCCTTGATGTCCCACAACGCGGTGTCCAAGGCACCGATCGTGCCGAACACCGTGCCCGCGTGACCGGCCTTGAACGTCTGGCGCAGCATCCGGTCGTAGAGGGCGGTGACGCCGCGCGGGTCCTCCCCCTCCAGGGCGGCGAAGATCGAGGCGATCTCCACGTGTGAACCGAGTCCGACGCCGGTGATGCCCACGTCGGTCTCGACGAGGACGATCGGCACCCGGATGACGCCGTCGGCGAAGACGCCGTTGGCGTCGCCGATCGGCCGACCCCAGTCCTGGACGGTGGTGAGGGTCCGGTAACCAGTGATGCGCATGTCAGCCCTTCGTGGCCCCCGCGGTGACGCCTTCGGCGATCTGGCGTTGCAGGAACAGGTAGACGACGAGGACGGGTACCGCGGCGATCAGCACGCCGGAGGCGAACACGGGGATGTCATCCGAGTACTGCCCCCGCAACGAGGTCACCCCGACCATGAGCGTGCGATTGTCCGCCGACGGCATCATCAGCAGGGAGATGAGCACGTCGTTCCAACAGAACAGTGCGTTGAGCACACCGACCGACAGGAGTGCCGGGGCACCCATCGGAAGCATGATCCGCCAGTACACGCCGTACAGCGTGTTCCCGTCGATCCGCGCCGCGTCCACGATCTCCGCGGGCACGGTCGAGTAGAAGCTGGTCATCAGGAAGATCGTGAACGGGAGGAACTGCGCCACGTACGCGAGAACAAGCCCCGGGTAGGTGTCGATGAGGCCGGCGTCGGCCATGACCCGGGTGAGCGGGACCATGATCACCTGGAACGGGATGAACAGCGCCGCGAGGACACCCAGGAAGAGCACCGAGGACCCGCGGAAGCGCAGCCGGGCGAGCGCGAACCCGGCCATCGACCCGAACAGCAGCAGCAACGCGACCGAGCACGCCACCACGATCACCGAGTTCACGAAGTACCGGGACATGCCCACGCTCGTCCACGCCGCCGCGATGTTGTCCCACCGCAGCGAACCCGACAGCGAGAACCGGTCGAGCACGTACTCGCGGCGGGTCTTCATCGCGACGTTGGCGGTGAACACCAGCGGGTAGATCGTCGCCAGCGCGAGCGCGGCCATCGGCACCGCGACGACCCACTTCGTCACCCGGCGGCCGGCCATCATGTCTCCTTGCCCGTGCGGCGCAGGACGGCGATCTGGGCCAGCCCCACCACGAGCATGATCAGGAACAACGCGGTCGACGCCGCCGACGCCAGCGCGGGCTGGTTGAACTGCCCCTGCTGCACCCAGATGTAGTACTCGGGCAGGTACGTCGACGCCTCCGGACCACCGTTGGTCATCACGAACAACAGACCGAACATCGACGTCAACATGCCGATCATCGTGGTGACGAACACGAACTGGATCGTCCGCGACAGACTCGGGACGATCACGTGCCGAATGGTCTGCCACAAGGACGCACCGTCCACCTTGGCCGCGTCCAACAACGTGGGATCCAGAGTCGAGAACCCGGCCAGGAACACCACCAACGCCATGCCGAACGTCGCCCAGATGTGCACCCCGACCACCGCGAAGATCGCCACGTCCGGGTCACCCAACCAGTCCACCGGACCCAGCCCCACCCCGCCGAGGACCGTGTTGACCGGACCGTCGAACGCCAGCAGCAGGTTGAAGATCGCCCCGACGATCACCGGCGACAACACCGCCGGGAAGAAGTACACACCCCGGTACACCCGATGCCCCGGCACCCGCAGGTACACGAACGTCGCCAGCAGACCCGGAACCGCCACCGCCACCGGCAGCAACAACACCAACAGACCCACATTCCGCAACGCCATGCGGAACAACGGATCACCCAACAGGGTCACGTAGTTCGCCAGACCGACCCACATGCCGTTGCGCACACCGTCACCGGTGAAGGAGAAGTTCACCCCCAACACCAACGGCCACAACCGCAACACCACGATGATCAGCACAGCCGGCGCCAACAGCACGAACGGCGCCAAGCGCTCCGACCGCGACCCACGACGGTTGCGCCGTCGGAGCGGCCTCACCGGTCGCCGGCCCGCCGCTTCCGCGACCACCGCTCCTCCGGTCCGCCCGACCACTGCCGGGCGGACCGAGGACGGGGAACCTCCGGGCGGCACGAATCAACTCGCCTTGTCGGACTCGGCCAGCTGCGCCACGGCCTCGTCCGCGGTGATCGAGCCGCTGAGCAGCTGCTGGGAGAGTCGACCCATCAGGTCGATGGTCTTGCTGGACAGGGCGACGTGCAGGGCGGGCTTGCCGGACTTGATCCCCGCGAGGATCGTGCCGACGGACGGGCCGCCGGCGGAGACGTCGATGGTGGTATCGGACGTGATCGCGCCCGCGTCGGCGTAGAACGCCTTCAACGCCTCGGACGAGGTCAACGACCGCACCAGGTCGGCGGCCAGCTTCGGGTCCTTGGTCCACTTCGCGACCCCGAAACCGATGCCGCCGTCGTACGGCAGGCTCGGCGTCGCCGCCGGGTTGACCACCGGCGCCGCCATGACGCCGATGTCGCCCGGGTCGAGGAACTCGCCGAAGTCCTTCCAGTGCCCGATGTCCGACATCAGGCCGATGATGTGCGCGGCCTTGCCCGACTGGAAGACCGCGAACGCGTCGTTGAACATCGCGGTCGAGTTGATCCCGTCGTTGTTCAGGCCGGCGTCGTTGACCTGCTTCCAGAGCTCGAAGACCCGCTTCACGTCCGGCGAGGACCAGTTCCGCGTCCCGGCGATCCAGGCGTCGTACTCCTGCGGCGTGAGCACCGCCGCACCGATGCTGGACAGGAAGAACTGGATTCCGATCCCTTCCTTGTTGCCCACGCCGAAGCACTTGGCGCCCGTCTTGCCGGCGATCGCGCCGCAGTCCTCGACGAAGTCGTCCCACGTCTTGGCGGGCGCCTCGGGGTCCAGTCCCGCTTGCTCGTACAACGCCTTGTTGTAGTAGAGCGGGTGGCCTTGCAGCGTCACCGGCGCGGCGTAGGTCTTCCCGTCCTTGGTGAACGCCTCCCAGCCGGCCAGCCGCTGCTTGTCCTGGTCGACGTAGGTGTCCAGCGGCACCAGCGCGTCGACCCGGTCGCGCAGCTGGCCGCCGCCGTTGAAGAGCATGACGTCCGGCCCCTTGCCGGCCTGGATCGCCGCCCCGAGCAGCGTGTAGTACTGGTCGAACGGCTGGGCCACGAACTCGACCTCGGTGTCCGGGTGGCCCTTCGCGAAGTCCGCCTTCGCCTTGTCGAGGTAGGCGGCCACGTTCGCGTCGCCGGACTTCCAGTCCCACACCACCAGCTTGTCGCCCGAGCTGCCGGAGGATCCCGGACCCGCGGCGCTTCCGCAGCCGGTTGCCAGAGCCAGACCCAGCACCAGGGCAGCCGACCACAGTGCGCGCTGCTTCATTGCTGCTCACTTCCCAGACGGCGACCGGGCGATCTACGCGCTCGGCGCGACAGCGTTTCGGAACCTAACTCGTATGACGTCTGACGTCAACGGTGCTACGTATACTTGGCGCAGCCCTGAAGCACCGGGGCGCAGGGCGCAACCGGAGGAAAGATGACCGCAGCGGGCAGGCGACCGGCCGAAGACGCACCCGCACCTCCCGGGTGGGCGCGTCGACCGACCAACCTGGCCAAGGCGGTGACCGAGGAACTCGTGGGGCGCATCGTCAGGGGCGTCCACCCCTCCGGGACGTCCTTGCCGCCCGAGCCCGCCCTCGGCGCGACCTTCTCGGTCAGCCGGACGGTCATCCGCGAAGCGGTGAAGATCCTGCAGGAGAAGGGCCTGGTCCAGGTGCGACAAGGCGCGGGCACCATGGTCACCCCGCCCGCGATGTGGAACATGCTGGACGAACTCGTCCTGGCGGCCACCATCGCCGAAGACGAGACGCTGGCCGTGCTCGACGATCTCGTGATCACCCGGAGGCTCCTCGAATCGGACATGGCCCAGGTCGCCGCCCGCGCGGCCGACCAGGACACGATCGACCGGCTACGTGCCCTCGTGGACCGGATGGACCAACTCGTCGACGACCCCGCCGCCTACGGCGAGCAGGACCGCGTCTTCCACGACACGATCATGCAGACGTCGGGCAACCGGATCGCCCGGGGTGTCGTGCGCTCCCTGGAGAGCCAGGTCATCAACACCGCTCGCTACATGGGTCGGACCGAACGGGCGTTGTGCGTGGCGTCCAACCGGGGACATCGCCGGATCTACGAGCGGATCGCGGCGCACGACCCGGCGGGCGCCGCCGACGCCATGCACACCCACATCACCGAAGCGTGGTTGGTGCGCCGCACCGACAACGGAGACCCGAGCCGCCTGGAGCGCTAGGCGGACACTCGGCGACACCACCCCCCTCGCACAGCCACTTCGCTGAGTCGTCGCCATGCGCACGGCCGACGGTTGCGGTCAGCATACCGATCTGCGGCCCATCAGGGAACGATGAGTAATACTTACCGGATCAACGGTCGACCAGCCTCGCGGCGGACCGACCGCAGGTCCGGGTGAACAAGGCTGCTCCGAAATTTGCGGGTCCGTTACCCTTGACGACACGGCCGCACACAAGCTGTCATGAGTAGCTAGCACCACCGCTCGATAAGTCAGACTCATCGACCGGTGGTTCTGCTCGCCGGGCTCCGGTCCACGAGCGCAACGCCCCCACGAGCACCACGACGTAGTGGAGCAGCTCATGCCACAACGGCCGAACGGCCGCGCACCCTGCGCGCCCCGAACCGGCGGCCCCGGCTGACGGGCGGCTGACGAACAGCCGTCGCGCGTCGCCTCACCGGCCCCGCGAGAGTTCCCCGGGGGCCGCCTCTCCACCCGAACGGCCCCGTCCCTTGTTGTGCATGCACCGGGTCGCCGTGCACCGGCGGCCGGACACGGAGAACGGGAGGTCCACGTTGGGCGCACGACGGGTCACGTTGGCCGACGTGGCCAAGGTGGTCGGCGTCTCCCAGACCACCGTGTCCCTGGTCTTATCGGGACGTGGCCGCGACCTGCGGATCTCCGAGGAGATGCAGCGCCGGGTCCGCGAGGCGGCGACGGAGTTGGAGTACCGCCGACACCGGGTCTCGCTGGGTGAACGCGGGCCGAGGACGCAGACGATCGCCTTCGTGTCCGACTCGGTCGCGAGCTCGCGGCTCGCCGGCCACATGATCAAGGGTGCGCTCGGCGCGGCCCGCCGGCACGGCGTGACGCTGTTGTTCGGCGAGACCGAGGGCGACGCCGGCTTCCAGCGCACGTTGATCGAGACGATGCACGACTACCACGTCGACGGGATCATCCTCGCCTCGGTGCACACCAGGACGATCAGCATCCCGAGCGAACTCGCCACCGGACCCGCGGTGCTGCTCAACCTGCTGCCCCGGGAACCGTCACCGCTGGTCTCCGTGCTGCCGGACGAGGTCCAGGCCGGCCGCGCCGCCGCGCGCGTGCTCCTCGACGCGGGCCACCGCGAGGGCATCCACCTCATCGGCGTCGGCCCGTCCGGTGACGACGTGCCCCCGGGTCGGACCGCGGCGTTCGACCGGCTCACCGGTATCCGCAAGGAACTCGGCGAGGTGGGGGTCGAGGTGGAGAGCGGACGCCCCTGCCGCTGGTGGCTGCCGAAGTACGGCTTCGAGGCGACCCGGGACCTGCTGGGCAAGGCCCGCCCCCGCGCGTTGATCTGCCTCGACGACCGGCTCGCGCTCGGCGCCTACCAGGCGTTGCAGGACGCGGGCGTCAGCGTGCCCGACGACGTCTCCGTCGTCTCCTTCGACGACCACCCCATCGCCTCGTGGCTGCGCCCCGCCCTCACCACCGTCGCCCTCCCCCACCACGACCTCGGTGCCAAGGCCGTCGACCTCCTGTTCGCCGACATCGACCACCCGGACCTGGACCGCGTGCGCCGCGGCAGCACCCACCGCGTCCCGATGCCGGTCCGCCACCGGGATTCCGTGGCACCGCCTCGATGAGCCGGGCACCCGCCGGGCGGGCTCAACGCCCCACGGGCGGCGCGCTGATCCCCTGGAGCCCCAACAGGAAGTCGCGCACGTCCGTGGCGGCGAGCCGCCCGTCCCGCTCGACCGAGCGCGGCACGACCGGGTCGGAGCACAGCAGCACCGGGCCGTCGGCGGCGACGTCCGGGAGCCTGCCGTGCGTGCCGCGCACGCACGACGGGTCCAGGGGCACCACGTTCATCGCGTACCGCAGGCCGAGCTTCTTGCGCACCAGGTTCGCCCCCGCCTTGGCCTTGGCCAGCCGGTCGGCCGGGTCGAAGAACAGTTCGGCGGGGTCGTAGCCGGGTTTGCGGTGGATGTCCACGCCGCGGGCGAAGTCGGGCGCCCGGTCGTCGTCGGTCCAGTAGTAGTAGGTGAACCAGGCGTCCGGCTCGGCGACCGCGATCAGCTCACCGGACCGCTCGTGGTCGAGTCCCACCTTCGCCTGCGCGTCCCGGTCGTGCACCACGTCCACGCCGGGCAGGTCGTCGAGCACGGCGCGGGTCTTGGCCAGGTCGGCGGGATCGGCGACGTAGACGTGCGCGACCTGGTGGTCGGCCACGGCGAACGCGCGGGAGGTCCACGGGTCCAGGTACTCCATGCCCGCCTGCTCGTAGACCTCCAGCAGGCCGGCCGCCCGCAGCGCCCGGTTGACGTCGACCGGCCGGCGCGCCTCGGTGATCCCGTACTCCGACAGCGCGACGATCGTCGCGTCGGAGTCCAGGAGCGGCTTGAGCGCCCGGTCCACGTCGGCCGCGGCCTTGATCGCCTGCGGCGAGGAGGGCCCGAACCGCTGGAGGTCGTAGTCCAGGTGCGGCACGTAGACCAGCAGCAGGTCGGGTCGGTGGTCGGCCAGGACCTTCAGGGCCGCGCCGACGATCCACTCGCTGGAGGCCAGGGAGGCGGTCGGTCCCCAGTACTGGAACAGCGGGAACTCGCCCAGGGCCCCGGTGAGCCGGTCGTGCAGCTCGGGCGGGCGGACGTAGCAGTCGGGCGACTTGCGGCCGTCCGCGTGGTAGATCGGCCGCGGCGTGATGGTGATGTCGGTGCTCGCGCCCATCGCGTACCACCAGCAGACGTTCGCGGCGGAGTAGCCGGGGTGGACGCGCCGCGCGGTCTCCCACAGCTTCTCGCCCCCGACGAGCCGGTTGGACTGGCGCCACAGGTGGACCTCGCCGAGGTCGCGGAAGTACCAGCCGTTGCCGACGATGCCGTGCCGGGCGGGGGTGAGCCCGGTGAGCAGGGTCGCCTGCGCGCTGCACGTCACGGCGGGCAGCACGGTGCCCAGCTCGGCCTGCCAGCCGAGACCGGCGAGGTTGGGCATGTGCCGCAGCAGCGCGGGCGTCATGCCGACCACGTCGACGACCACCAGTGGTTTCACGCCGATACCCCCGTCGAGAGGTGTGCCCGGGCCCACCGCAGCTCCGCGGCGATCCCGTCGGTCAGGTCGCCCGCGTCCGCGAGCACGTTCCACGTGTAGGTCTCCACCTCGACGTGGGTGCCGGGGTCCACCTCCGCCATGGCGGCCACCAGCACGTCCGTGGTCGACCGCAGCGGTGCGGGCTGGACGTGCAGCGGCACGTGGAAGTGCACCCGCCACGGGTGCCGCGCGGGCAGGGTCGCGAACGCGTCCGGCAGGTCGTCCGCGGCCAGCACGCCGTCGGGCGCGTTCTCCCGGACCTGGTGCAGGTAGCGGGGTTCGGCGTAGGCGGCGACGGCACGCCGGCCCTCCTCACCGCCGGGTTCGGCGACCTCCAGGGCGGCGGAGGCCTGCACCTTGACGATCGACAGCCCGGCCGCGCGGATCGTCGTGACCGTCTCCACCGGGTCGGCGAACGACACCGCGAGGTGGCACGTGTCCAGGCAGATGCCGACGTACTCGGGGTCGACGCGGCCGGCCAGCCACGCCACGGCGTCCGCGACGGTGTCCAGCACGCAGCCGGGTTCGGGTTCGACGGCCAGCCTGATCGGCCGGTCGCCACTGCCCCGCAGCCGCCTGGTCAACTCGGTCAGCGCGGCCTCGGCGACGGCGTCGTCCCGGACGCCCCACGGTTCGCGCCACGCCAGCGGCAACGTCGAGATGCTGCCGTACGAGGCGGAGTCGGGCAGGAGGTCCGCGAGCACGGTGGCGCAGTCGGCCGTGTAGGCGAGGCGGCGTGGATCGGCCCAGGTGGGGTGGTACACGGCGTGCTTGACCACCTCGCCGTGGAAGTCGCCGTACGGGAAGGCGTTGAGCGTGCTGACCGACAGCCCCCGGGCGTCGAGCTCGGCCCGCAGCGCGCGCCGCGCGGAGCCGTCCTCGGCCAGGCCGCGCGCGACCGACGCGGGCAGCCACAGCCCCAGCGGTAGGGTGTCCACACCGAGTCGCGCCCGCACGCCGACCGCGTGGCGGTCGAGTTGGTCGAGGATGCCGGGGAGGTCGTCGGCGGGGTGGACGTTCGTGCAGTACGCGATCACCGGCGTTCACCCCGCAGGACCGAGTTCCCGGTCGCGGTGTCGGTCGTGGTCCCGGTCGCGACCGAGGTGGCCGGGTCGAGCACGAGCCGTCCGCTCCGGCCGTAGAACTCCACCGGGTTGCCCCACAGCACGGTGTCGACCGCGGTCTCGTCGAACCCGGCCGCGAGCATCGCCAGACCGGTCGACCGGGTCTTCAGCGGGTCCGAGCGACCCCAGTCGGCGGCGGAGTTCACCAGCACCCGGTCGGTGCCGTGCTCGGCCAGCACCGCCACCATCCGCGCCTCGTCCATCTTGGTGTCCGGGTAGATGGAGAACCCCATCCAGCACCCCGAGTCCGCGACGGCGCGCACGGTCGTCTCGTTGAGGTGGTCGACCAGCACCCGCTCCGGCGCGATGCCGGACTCCCGGACCACGTCCAGGGTCCGCAGCGTGCCGGCCAGCTTGTCCCGGTGCGGTGTGTGCACGAGGACCGGGAGGTCGTGCTCCACGGCCAGCTCCAGCTGACGGGCGAACGCGTGGTCCTCCTGCGGCGTCATCGAGTCGTACCCGACCTCGCCGACCGCGACGACCCCGTCCTTGACCAGGTAGCGCGGCAGGTGCTCCAGCACGCCGGTGCACCGCGGGTCGTTGGCCTCCTTGGGGTTCAACGCGATCGCGCAGTGGTGGGCGATGCCGAACTGCGCCGCGCGGAACCGCTCCCACCCGATCAGACCGTCGAAGTAGTCGAGGAACGACCCGACGCTGGTACGGGGTTGCCCGAGCCAGAACGCCGGTTCCACCAGCGCCCGCACCCCGGCCGCGTGCATGGCCTCGTAGTCGTCGGTGGTGCGCGACGTCATGTGGACGTGCGGGTCGAAGATGCGCATCAGGACGCCTTCCCGAGCAGGTCGAGCGCGTCCGCGGGCACCGGGCGGCCGGCGGCGCGGCGTTCGTCGGCGAACGCGGACACCATGCGCCGCAACTCGTCGTCCGCACGCCGGTCGAGATCGCTCACCACGCTCAACGGGATGTTCATGAACAGGCACTTCAGCACGCCGTGCCGCCACGTGTGCTCGTCGAGGTGCTGGGCGGCGAAGGCGCCCATGGCCGCCGCGACCAGCCCGGTCTCGTTGCTGCGCAGCGCGTCCTTGACCAGGTCGACCCCGGTCTGCGGCACGCGGCCGCCGATCTCGGCGAGCCCGCGCAGCACCCCGAGGCGTTCGGCGGACGTGCCGTGCCGGTAGAGCGCGGTGAGCCCCTCGGCCGCGTCCTCGGAGGTGTCGACGTAGGTGACGAGCAGCCGCGCCCGGGCCTCGCGCACACCGGAGGGCACCGCTCGGCCCACGACCGGGAAGAGGGTCTGGATGCAGGACGGATCCGCTCGCAGCGCCTGTTCGGCGCCGGCCAGCCAGTTCGCCGTGCGCAGTGCCTCGAACGCCCGGTCGGCCACCACGGGTGCGGCGTGGCTGTGCCGGGGCAGCTCCACGGCCGCGACACCGGTGTAGCCGATGTCGATCAGCGCCCCGAGGGTGTCGGGCAGGTCCAGCCGCCCTTCCCCGAACTCCAGGTGTTCGTGCACGCCGGGCACCATGTCGTCCAGCTGCACGTTCATCAGCAGCCCGCCCGCCTGCCGCAGGCACGCCGCCGCGTCCTGCGGCTCCACCGCCACGCAGTGCCCCACGTCCACGGTGATGCCGAGCAGCTCCGGGTTCCCGAGCTCCTCGCGCAGCCGCAGCGCCTGGTCCAGTCGCTCCACCACCATGCAGGGCTCCGGCTCCAGCGCGAGCGGCACGGGAGGTCCGGCTTCCAGCGCCGCGGCGACGCCGGACTTCAGGTGTTCCCAGCTGTCCTTGGAGCCGACCCCCGACCAGAACGACACGCAGTCCGCGCCGAGGTCGGCCGCTATCCACTTGGCGCGCCGCAGGAAGTCGACCCGGACCTCCTGATCCTCGCTCACCAGCGTCGGGTGGTGCTTGCGGCGCGGGTCGAGCAGGTAACGCGCCCCGGTCTCCACGACGACGCGCAGGCCCAGCGCCGAGAGGCGGGCCCCGACCCGTTGCGTTTGCGCGGCGACGTCGTCGGCGAACGGGTCCAGGTGGTGGTGGTCCAGCGTGAGCGCGACCGCCGTGTACCCGAGGTCGGCGATGATCGCCAACGCGTCGTCCAGGCGGTGGTTGGCGAACCCGTTGGTGCCGTAGCCGAGCTGGAACGTCATGTCGGGCTCACCTTCCGGCTCAGCGCCCGGGCCAGCGGCAGGACCAGCACGACGGCCGATCCGTGCCGGGCGAGGGCGGACTGGAGCAGCACCATGCCGTGGATGCCGGCCTTGGTGGCCAGGCGCACGCGTTCGGCCGACGGGTCACGCACCACGGCCCACTGCGCACGTCCGACCGACGCGGCGAAGGCCGCGGCCGCCGCGACGGCGGTGTACCGGCCACGGGTGGCGACCAGTGCGGTCAACGCCGTCAGCGCCGTGCCGCCCACCACCGCCTTGGCCACGGCGGGCGACGTGCCGTGCACCTCGCCGCGCGACAGCGCCGTCACGCCGAACGTGTGCAGGGCCATCAGCGCGGCGGGCACCGCGGCCCTGCCTCCCAGCAGCACGTCCAGCCCTCGGCACGCGGCCATCGCGGCCGGGCCTGCGGGGGTGTTCTTCAGGACCGTGTCGTAGCCCCACACCGCCACCGCGAGCGGCACCGCGTTGCGCCCGGCCGCGGCCGCGAGCCCGATGCCGGCGCCGGTCAGGCCGATGGCGGTGGCCAGGGCGGCGTTCGGGCTGATCCTGCCCGACGGGATGGGTCGCTCCGGCCGTTCCACCGCGTCCAGGTCGCGGTCCGCCCAGTCGTTGAGCGCCATGCCCGCCCAGTACAGCGCCGCCGACGCCAGGGGCAGCAGCAGTCGCCTGCCCCGCAACGGGGCCTCCGCGCCGACGAGGGTGTCGCCGAGCGCGGTCAGCGCGGCGGGCGCCCGCACGAGCTCCAGGTACGCCCTCATCCCAGTCCTCCGGCCCACTCGTACAGCTGTCGGGTCTGCTCGGCGAAGCGGTGTTCGTCGCTGCCGAGCGGATCCTTGAAGAAGAACGCCAACGCGCCCAACGCGCCCTTCTCCCCCGCCGCGTGCGCCGCGGCGACGAGCCGGGCGAGGTCGAGCACCAGCGGCGCCGCCAGTGCGGAGTCCAGGCCGGTCCAGGTGAGCTGCAGGCTCATCCGGGCGCCGAGGAACCCCTCGAACGACACGTGGTCCCAGGCGGTCTTGGTCTCGCCGAGGTCCGGCACGTTGTCGATGTGCAGGGGCGCGGTCACCTCACCGCCGAGCAGCGCGGCGAGCCCGTTGGCCTTGGACCTCAGCTTGCTGTCGGCGTGCGCGGGGTCCTCCAGCGTCGCGCCGTCCCCGCCGCCGAGCAGGTTGGTGCCCGCCCACGACCTGACCCGCAGCGCCCGTGCGGTGAACATCGGCGCGAGCACCGTGCGCAGCAGGGTCTCACCGGTCTTGCCGTCCCGCCCGGCGTAGGGCAGCCCCTCCCGCCGGGCGAGCTCGTCCAGCGCGGGCAGGGCGATCCCGGTCGAAGGGGTGAACTCGACGAACGGGCAGCCCGCCGTGAGCGCCGCGTAGGCCGCCAGCGAACTCGGCGGCAGCACCTTCCGGTCCGGGTCGGCCATCGCCCGCTCCAGCCGGGCCAGCTCGGCGTGCTCGGGCAGCGCCGGCACGGGCGGTTCGGTGGACGACACGTTGACCACGACGACGCGCTTGAGCCGGTGCCGCTCGCGGAACGAGGTGATGTCGTCGGCCAGGCGCCGGGCGACGTCGGCCTGCACGCCGTCGAAGCCCGCCGTCCGGATCTCGCGGTCCACCTCGCGCAGACCGGGTGCGATGAAGTCCAGGAGGTGGTGCGGCAGCACACCGTCCTGCGCCAGCAGCTCGGCCCGCTTCTCCAGCGGCGTCTGCGCGATGTCGTGCCCGCCGACCACGAGGTCCGACCACCCGGGCAGCGTGACACCGGCCAGCTCGGGCCGTTCGGTCACGCACCCGGTGGCGGGTGTCAGTCCCGCGCGCAGGGCCAGCAGCCCGCTCACCGCGGTCGTCGCGACCGAGCCGCGTGCGCCGATCAGCCAGAGCCCGGTGGGCTCGTCCCCCATGCGTCCTCCTCCGAACTCGGGTGCCGCGCCGCGGCCGGTTCGCCCGTCCACGACCACTACTTCCACGGGCCGGGGTAGCCCGGCATCGACTCGCAGCCGCACATGGCGTAGTGCAGCGGTGGCATGTCCTGCTTGATGAAGTTCCGCACGTCGTCCTCGGTGATCTTCGGCTGGGGCAGCACCCATTCCCCGGGCACCCGCTTGCCCTCCAGGACCCGCAGCGCGGCGATGACGGGGGTGCGCCACTGGTAGGTGGGGTAGGTCGGGGCGACGGCGGTCATCTTCTGCTCGGCCCACATCCGCAGGAAGTCCTGCTGGTCCTCGCCGACGAACGGCGGGATCTGAGCGCCCGCGTCCTGGAAGGCCTCGACCGCGGCGACGGCGGTCGCCCCCGCGTCCATCCAGACGCCGTCGAGCTGTCCCTCGCGCTGGATGTAGTCGTTGACGATGCTCTTGGTCTTGGCCGCGTCACCGTCGGTGAACTCCACCCCGACCACCTTCAGCTCGCTGCCGGCGAAGATCTCGTTGGCCGCCGCCCACCGCTGCTCCAGCACGTCCACACCGGGCAGGATGCGCAGGGCCAGGACCTTGCCGCCCGCCTTCACCTTCTCCTTCAGGAACTCCGCGCCGTCCGCGCCGAACGCGAACCCGCCGATCGGGTGGATGAACGTCACGGGACAGGTGGAGTTGACGCCCCGGTCGAACACGATCACCGGCACGTTGGTCTTGCAGGCCGCCTCGACGGCGGGGGTCAGGGTCGCGGTCGTGTTCGGCGACACGATCAGCGCGCTGCACCCCTGGGAGGCGAACGACTGGATGTCGCTGATCTGCTTGTCGTCCTTGGCCTCCGCGTCCAGCACGGTGAACTTCGTGATCTCCGGGTGCAGCTTCACCTCCTCCTTCATCGTCTTGAACCCGACCTGCCGCCACGGGTTGTTCACCGCGGCGTTGGAGAAGCACAGGTGGTGCTCGCCGCCCGGCTTGGCGAACTTCGCCGTGTCGACCAGCTGCGGGTCGAGCATCTGCTCCCACGGGTGGAGCCCGCCGCCGTCCTCGAACCCGACCGGCTGCACGGTGCGCGCCCTCAGCTGGCGCTCGTACTCGGCCTGGTCGAAGAACTCGGACTTCGCCCCGGCCCGGTCGGAGGTCGTCGTCGCGCCCGGACCCCCGGTGGGCAGGTCGCTCGAACAACCGGCGGTCGCCAAGACGCCCGCGAGGACGACTGCGGGCCACTTCCTGCGCATGGTGCTGCTCCTCGGTACGGGCACCTGGGCCCCACCGCCGCGCGACCGGCGGCCGAACCGGCCGGGTCGATCGCGCGACGGGGAGCCCAGGCGCCCGTGTGTCGTGCCGATCAGGTGACTGCGATCAGAACTGGGCGATGAACCTCCAGGCCTCGCCCTTGGTCCACGTCCTGGCACCGTCCTCGCACGCGCAGCCGTCGACCGGCCCCGGGCCGTGACCGCCGTCGAACGCGGCCCACTGCACGGGGTAACCCGCGCGGCACGAGTACGTGGTCGTGATGTGCGTGCGACTGCCCGCGGCCGGTTCGCGCGGGCTCTGCGCGGCACAGCCGTTGTTCGCCACGAACCTATCGCGCAGCGACCGCCCCTGCGAGATGTTCAGCACGTTGTCCGAGATGCCGTGGATCCCGAAGTACGCGATCGGCTGCGAACCGCCGGAGCACCCGCTCAACTGCGCACCCGCGTACACCACCACGGCGCGGAACACCGTGGCCCGGGAGCACGCCAGCGAGTAGCTCATGCCGCCGCCGTAGCTGAAGCCCATCGCGAACCGCAGCTTCGGGTCGACGCAGAGGTCGCTCTCGATCCGCTTGATCAGGTCGTCGACGAACGTGACGTCCTCACCGCCGGAGTTCGCCCAGCCGTTGCCGAAGCCCTGGGGAGCCACCAGGATCGCGCTGTTGTTCGACTGCTCCTGCATCCCGTAGTACGCCCAGGACGCACCGCTGGAACCACCGGAGGACACGTCGTTCATCGTGCCGCCACGCCAGTGGAAGCCGAAGATCAACCGGTAGGGCCGGGTGTTGTCGTAGCCGTCCGGGACCCGCAGGGCGAAGTTGCGGGTCTTGCCGTTGCTCGTGATCGTGTGCGAGCCGCTGCGCAACGTCGGTGCCTTGCCGCAGCCGGAGCCGCCGGGCTCACCACCGTTGCCCACCTTGACCATCTGCCACTGCTGGCCGTTGCCGCCCGTGTCGGAGTACTGGACGGCGTTCGCGCCGTCCGCGGTGGAGGAGCCCTGCACCTCCACCGCCTTGTTGCTGTGCCGGGCGATCATCCGCACGAAGCCGCCGTCGGAATCGGCCAACCGGAACTGCTGGTTGTTGCCTCCGTGGTCGGTCCACTGCTGGATCGCGACGCCGTCGGCGGTCGACGAGTTGGGCACGTCCAGGACCTTGCCGGAGTGGCGCGACTTGAGCCGGTAGTAGCCGCCGCCGGAGTCCAGGAACTGCCACTGCTGGTTCGCGCCGTCGTTTCGCGTCCACTGGGCGATGCGGCCACCATCGCTGGTGGACAGGCCGTACACGTCCAGGGCCTTGCCGCTGTTGCGGTTCACCAGGACGTACCAGGCGCTCGTGTCGACCGTGGCCGCCGACGCGGGCAGCGCGGTCACCGCGGTCATCGTGCCGGCCGCGAGGAGCACCGCCGCCACGGCGACCGTCACCGGCCGTCTGCGTCGTGCCTGTGGGGAGGCGTGGGCCTCACCGGGGGTTTTCATCGAACACTCCTTCGGTTCAAGGCAGGGTCCACCGCTGGTTGGTGCCGCCGTGGCAGGTCCAGATGATCAGCTGCGTGCCGTCCGCGGAGCCGCCGCCGTTGGCGTCCAGGCACTTGCCCGACTGCGGGTTCACCAGCGATCCGTTGGCGTTCGCGGTCCAGTTCTGGGCACCGCTGCCGTTGCACGTCCACAGTCGGACCGCGGCGGCGTTCGCCGTGCCCGACACGTCCATGCACTTGTCCAGCGCGCGCAGGGTGGAGCCGTTGACCGTCCAACGCTGGTTCACGCCACTGTTGCACGACCACAACTGCAACCTCGTGCCGTCGGCCGTGCTGCCACCGCTGACGTCGACGCACTTGCCGGAGGCCCCGGTGATCGGCCCGGTGCGCGGCACGGTGCCGCCCAGCTCCTTGATGCGGATGTTGCGGAACGACACGTCGTCGCCGGTGCCGTGGTTCTGGATGCCGATGTGCCCGGACGCCAGGGACCGCGCCGGGTCGGTGTTGGTGAAGTCGTTGATCAGCGCGCCGTTGAGGAACACCTGGAGGCGCTCGCCCTCGACCAGCAGCTCGAAGGTGTTCCACTCGCCCGGCGGGTTGAGCGCGGCGTCACGGGCGGCCTGGTCGGCCCCCTTGAACCCGTAGATCGCGCCGGTCGTCTTGTCCGCGGTGTCGGTGGCGTCGATCTGCACCTCGTGGCCGTTGGCGAGGGCCGAGTCCGCGCTGCTGCCCGCCGGGAACCCGACGACCACTCCGGAGTTGTCGTCCCCGGGCATCCGCCAGTCCAGCTTGAGGGAGTAGGAGCGGAACTCCTTGGCGCTGTACCAGAGCATCCCCATGCCGCCGGTCGAGGTCAGCGTGTTGTCGCTGTTGGTGAAGCCGCCCGGACCGACCTGCGTCCAGCCGGTGGTCGAGCCGTTGTACAGCGTGGTGTAACCGGTCTCCGGTCGGCAGTCCGCGTCGGCCCGGTTGGCCGTGTAGCGGATGCCGCCGAGGACCATGGCGCGGAAACCGGCCTCGGCGTAGCTGGCCTGGGTGTGGCCGCTGCCGGTGTAGAAGGAGCGCCCGCCCTGGACCGCCTTGCACCAGGTGTGGGGGTGGTCGGCGCCCATCGAGCCGCCGCTGTAGGTCGACTCGTCCAGGGTCGCCAGGACCCGGGCCGTCGACCGGACGCTGCCGCGGAAGTTGTACCACTCGTCGGTCCGGGTCCAGGCCGGGCTCAGGTGCGCGGTGGCCGGGTGCGCCCGGTTCTCGACCCGGACCGTCGCCTGCTGGATGGCGGGGTGCGAGGTGAAGTAGGTGCCGACCAGCTCGCCGTAGAACGGCCAGTCGTACTCGGTGTCGGACGCCGAGTGGATGCCGACGTACCCGCCCCCGCCCCGGACGTAGGACTCGAACGCGGTCTGCTGGGTGGCGTTGAGCACGTCCCCGGTGGTGTTGAGGAACACCACGGACTCGTACCGGGACAGGTTGGCCGAGGTGAAGTGGGCCGAGTCCTCGGTGGTGGTGACCGTGAAGCTGTTGGCCGCGCCGAGGTCGCGGATCAGCTGGATGCCCGCCGGGATCGAGTCGTGCCGGAAACCCGCGGTCTTGGAGAACACCAGCACGTCGTACGGCGCGTCGGCCGCGACGGCCGACGGGCTCGAATTGAGGGCGGCGATGGTCAGCACGGCCGCGGCCGTGCCGATCACGCGTCGGGTGAGGGAGCTTCTCATCTCTTGGCCTCCTGGGAGGAGGGCGGTGTGGCGTCGCCCCTGCGAGAGGAGCGACGCCACACCGCTGTCCTTGCCGAGTTCGTCAGGGCAGGGTCCATCGTTGGTTGGTGCCGCCGTGGCAGCTCCAGATGATCAACTGCGTGCCGTCGGCGGAACTGGCGCCGTTGGCGTCCAGGCACTTGCCCGACTGCTGGTTCACCAGCGAACCGTTGGCGCCGGCGGTCCAGTTCTGCGCACCGCCGCCGTTGCAGGTCCACAACCGCACCAGGGCGCCGTCCGCGGTGCCGGCCGCGTCCATGCACTTGTCCAGCGCGCGCAGCGTGGACCCGGTCACCGTCCAACGCTGGTTCACACCGGCGTTGCACGTCCACAACTGCACCTTCGTACCATCGGCCGAACTACCGCCGTTCACGTCCACGCACTTGCTCGCGACGCCGACGATCGGTCCGGTCCGAGTGCCCGTTGAGGTGCCGAACGTGTAGGCGTCCAGGTCGAACAAGGTGCCCGTGCCGCCCGCGAAGGTGAGGTACAGCGTGAACGTTCCGGCCGGCACGTTGGACAGGTTGGTGGACACGTCGGTGAACGTGTCCCACCCGCCGGTCACCGGCACGGTCACCGTGCCGAGCACCGTTCCGGTGGGCGATCCTGCCCGCACGGACAGCGTGCCGCCCGCGCCCGCCGACGACACCCGGGCGGTGAACCTGGCGGAACTGCCCAGCGCGTACGGTTCGAACGCGATCCAGTCGCCGTTCTGGATGTCGCCCACGGTCCGCCCGCCCTCGGCCGCCGCCTTGTCGTACAGGGCGGTGCCGGACTGCGTCGAGTAGTGCTCGGCCTGGCGGTGCTTCAGCTGCAGCACGTGCTGCGTGTGCGTGGTCACCGGCGGCTGGCCGTTGGAGCCGGAGTCGGTGTACTCGGCGTCGAACACCGCGAACAGGTTGGCCGCCGTGTCGTGCTCACCGTCCACCGGGATCTGCAACGTGCCCGAGCAGCCGGTCTGCGTGGTGATCGGGTGCCCGTGGCTGTCGTGGCCGAGCACGTAGCTCAGCTTCACCCGGTTGCAGTCGATCGTGGCGTCCTCGGCGTCCGTCGCCGTGATGGTGTACGGCACGGCGTCGCCGAAGCTGAACAGGCTGCCGTTGATCGGTGTGTTCAGCTTGACCGTCGGAGCGGTGTTCCCGACCGAGATGGACACGCCGGCGGAGCCGGAGCGGCCACCGGTGTCGGTCACCGTGAGCGTCACCGAGTACTGGCCGTTGGCCGTGAAGGTGTGGCTCGGGTTGGCCGCCGTGGAGGTGGTGCCGTCGCCGAAGTTCCACGAGTAGCTCAGCGCGGTGCCCTCGGGGTCGGAGGAGCCGGCCGACGAGAAGTTCACCGTCAGCGGCGCGCTGCCGGAGACGCGGTCGGCGGCGGCCCGTGCGGTCGGCGCCCTGTTCCCGGCCGGGTTGTACTCGATGCGGTAGAGCGCGGAGCTGGCGTCGCCGCTGCCCCACCCGGTGCCGTAGTCCAGCACGTACAGGGCGCCGTCGGGGCCGAAGGTGGCGTCCATGACCTGCGTGCCGCGCCACGGGAAGTCGTTGACCTGGCCGGCCGACCCGTCGGCGTTGACGTCGATGGTCTTGATCCAGCGCCGGCCGAACTCCGTGGCGAACACGTGGCCGTCCAGCGCGGGCGGGAACTTGATCGACGACGGGTTGGCCGCGTCGTACCGGTACACCGGGGCGGCCATCGGGGACTCCGAGCCGCAACCGAACGCGGAGAACGAGCAGTTGTCGTACTTGATCCACGCCGAACGCGCGGCAGGAAGGGTGCCCAACCCGGTGTTGCGCGGCGAGTTGTTGGCCGGCGCGGCGCAGTTGAACCGGCTGCCGGACTGCCCGTTGGCGAAGTTGTAGTCCACGTACGCCTCGGCCGTGGTGTTCGAGCCGACGCAGTAGGGCCAGCCGTAGTTGCCCGCCGAGGTGACCCGGTTGAACTCGACCATGCCGGCGGGTCCCCGCGTGTTGCTGCTGGTGCCCGCGTCCGGACCGTACTCGCCGACGTAGATCGCGCCGGTCGCCTTGTCCACGTTGAACCGGAACGGGTTGCGCAGACCCATCGCGTAGATCTCGGGCCGGGTGTTCGCGGTGCCGGGCGCGAACAGGTTGCCCGCCGGGATCGAGTACGACCCGTTCTCGTTCACCTTGATCCGCAGCACCTTGCCCCGCAGGTCGTTGGTGTTGCCCGCGCTGCGCTGGGCGTCGTAGACCGGGTTGCGGTTGGTCCGCTCGTCGATCGGGGTGTAGCCGCTGGAGTCGAACGGGTTGGAGTCGTCACCGGTGGACAGGTACAGGTTGCCGGCCGCGTCGAAGTCGATGTCACCGCCGACGTGGCAGCAGTTGCCCCGGTCGGTCCCGACCTCCAGCACGGTGACCTGGCTGGCCATGTTGAGCGTGAAGTCGGCGTTCAGGGTGAACCGGGCCAGCCGGTTGACCCCCTTCCACGCCGAGAAGTCCGAGCCGGTGGCCGGTGCGTCGCCGCCCGGGGTCGACAGCGGCGGTGCGAAGAACAGGTAGATGAACCGGTTGGTGGCGAAGCCCGGGTCCACCCCGATGCCCTGCATGCCTTCTTCGTCGTGCGTGTAGACCGGCACCGTGCCGATCACGTTGGTGACGCCGGCGGCCGTGGTGCGGCGCACCGTCCCGTTGCGGGCGGTGTGCAGCACCGAGCGGTCCGGCAACACGGCGAGCGTCATCGGCTCGCCCACTTCACCGACCCCCCGGGCCAGCTCGACCTGCTGGAAGTCGGCGGGGTTGACCGCGTGCGCGGCGGCCGGTGACGAAGAGCCGATCACCGTCGCCACCACACCGGCGGCCACGAGGAGAGCGGCGGTCATCGCCGCCCTGACTCGGTATCTCATGGCAGGCTCACACCCTTTGTTCTCAACTGACGGGCATCGACACGGCCGGCGCGCCGGAAAGCGACGCGCCGGTGGACCGCGCTGGCGGTCGGCGGTTCGAGTCGGTCCGGGGCGATCCTTCCGGGAGCGCTCCCAGGCACACTCGTGAACGGAACTCCGAGCGAATCGGGAAGTCCGCGGTTCGAACCGACTTGGAACGGGAAGAAGGCCAAGTGCTAATAGCCGCTAAAAAAGCGGCTCGCCCGTCGCTCGCACGACCTCAGGGCGACGTGGACCGGAATGTCCTCAATGGAGCACCCGCCGATCGGGCGCGGCCGTCCGGGGAAGTGCGGCCGCGGGACGTGCCGACCGGAGGGCGGCACTCGTTCCACTCCAACGTGTTCAGCACATCGAAGGGTCCCCCTCGTCATCGTCGACGGCGCAACCGGACTGCCAACTCCGACCTCGGGAAACCACAGGTCTCACCGGGGCCTTCCGGCACGGTAGCCACCGACGAGACGGGGCGTCAACGTTTTGCGGTGCTAAAACTGTTAGCGCTAACGGCATGTCCGACCCGGCCCCCTGACGTGCCGGCCCATTCGGCAAAACGCCGCACCGAAGGTGGATTCGACCACGTCGCTCGGCAGACCCAACGGTGTTACCGCTAACATCAATGGGGCCTTCGCCGTTGACGGCTGCGTTCACCGGTGGCTACGTTGCCGAGGGGTTTCGGTTGAGCCGCGGCCACGCCGCTTTCCACCACCGTCGAAGGCGGCGGCCCCGCTCCCCGAGCGAATACCGTCCATTGTGGAGGGTTCAAATGCCGGAAATGCCACGTAGGCGACTGATGCAGTTCGGTGCGGCGAGCGCCGGGGCCGTGCTGGTGCCGGGCGGTTGGACGGCGGTGGCCCGGGCCGACTCGGCCGCGCCGCCGGAAGTGCGCGCGGTGAACGACCTGGCGCTGTGGTACGACCGGCAGGCCGGTTCGGAGTGGCTCCGCGCCCTGCCGATCGGCAACGGCCGCCTCGGCGCGATGGTCTTCGGCAACGCCGACACGGAGCGGTTGCAGCTCAACGAGGACACGGTGTGGGCCGGCGGTCCCCACGACTACACCAACACGCGCGGCGCGGCCGCGCTGGCGGAGATCAGACGCCTGGTGTTCGCGAACCAGTGGTCGCAGGCGCAGACCCTCATCGACCAGGCGATGCTGGGCAACCCGGCCGGCCAGCTCGCCTACCAGCCCGTCGGCGACCTCAGGCTCGCCTTCCCCAGCCCCGGCACCGTGTCCGGCTACCAGCGGTGGCTCGACCTGACCACCGGCACGACGGCGGTGACCTACGTGGCGAACAACGTGCGGTACCGGCGCGAGGTGATCGCCAGCGCGCCGGACCAGGTGATCGCCATGCGCCTGACCGCCGAGACGCCCGGGTCGATCTCGTTCACCGCCACGTTCAGCACGCCGCAGCGGGCGACGATGTCGAGCCCGGACGGCACGACCATCGGGTTGGACGGCCGGTCCGGCGATCAGCGGGGCATCGCGGGCTCGGTCCGGTTCCTCGCGCTGGCCAAGGCCATCGCCGAGGGCGGGAGCACCAGCAGCTCCGGCGGCACGCTGCGGGTGACCAACGCCAACAGCGTCACCCTGCTGATCTCGATCGGCACCAGCTACGTCGACTACCGGAACGTGGCGGGCGACTACCAGGGCATCGCGCGGGGGCGCCTCAACGGCGCCCAAGGCACGGCGTACGACGTGCTGCGCAGCCGGCACGTGGCCGACTACCAGCGGCTGTTCGGGCGCGTCACCATCGACCTCGGTCGCACCGCGGCGGCGGACCAGCCGACCGACGTCCGGATCGCCCAGCACAACACCGCGGTCGACCCGCAGTTCTCCGCCCTGCTCTTCCAGTACGGCCGGTACCTGCTGATCGCGTCGTCGCGGCCGGGCACCCAGCCGGCGAACCTGCAAGGCATCTGGAACGACCAGCTGGCCCCCTCGTGGGACTCGAAGTACACCATCAACGCCAACCTGCCGATGAACTACTGGCCGACCGACACGACCAACCTCGCCGAGTGCTACGAGCCGGTGTTCCGGATGATCAACGACCTCACCGTGACCGGCGCCCGCACCGCGCGTGCGCAGTACAACGCCGGTGGTTGGGTCACGCACCACAACACCGACGGGTGGCGTGGCTCCTCGGTCGTGGACGGCGCGATGTGGGGCATGTGGCAGACCGGCGGCGCGTGGCTCGCCACCATGATCTGGGACCACTACCTGTTCACCGGCGACGTCGAGTTCCTGCGGTCCTACTACCCCGCGATGAAGGGTGCCGCCCAGTTCTTCCTCGACACCCTGGTGGAGGAACCGACGCTGAAGTGGCTGGTCACCAACCCGTCGAACTCCCCGGAGCTGCCGCACCACGCCAACGCCAGCGTGGCCGCCGGGCCCACGATGGACATGCAGATCCTGCGCGACCTGTTCGAGGGCTCCGCCCGCGCCTCGGAGGTGCTGGGCGTGGACACCGACTTCCGCACGCGGGTCCGCGCGACGGCTCAACGGCTCGCGCCGATGCGGGTCGGCTCGCGCGGGAACATCATGGAGTGGCTCTACGACTGGGTCGAGCCCGAGACGAACCACCGGCACGTCTCGCACCTGTACGGCCTGCACCCCAGCAACCAGATCACCAAGCGCGGCACACCCCAGCTGTTCGAGGCCGCCCGCCGGACCCTCCAGCTGCGCGGTGACGACGGAACCGGCTGGTCGCTGGCCTGGAAGATCAACTACTGGGCGCGGATGGAGGAGGGCGGCCGGGCGCACGACCTGATCCGCTACCTGGTCACGCCGGCGAGGCTCGCGCCCAACATGTTCGACCTGCACCCGCCGTTCCAGATCGACGGCAACTTCGGCGCGACGTCCGGCATCGCCGAGATGCTGCTGCACAGCCACAACGGCGAGCTGCACGTCCTGCCCGCGCTGCCACCGGCGTGGTCGGCGGGCAGCGTGACGGGTCTGCGCGGGCGCGGCGGGTACACGGTCGGGGCGACCTGGAGCAGCAGCGCGATCACTCTCTCCGTCACGCCGGACCGCGACGGCACGGTCCGGGTCCGCAGCCGGGTGTTCACCGGCACGTTCGAGCTGACCGACACGACGAGCGGTGCGATCGTGCAACCGACCAAGCCCGAGGCGGACGTCGTCCAGTTCGCCGGCCAGGCCGGGCACACCTACCGCGCGACCGGGCAGGGCGGCGGCAGCGGGCCGATCGTCCAGCCGGGGGTGTACTACCGGCTGGTCGCGCGGCACAGCGGCAAGTTCGCCGACATCAGTGGCGTGTCCACCGCCGCCGGCGCGCTGTTGCAGCAGTGGTCCTCGACCGGCGGGCAGAACCAGCAGTTCGACTTCGTCGACTCGGGCGGCGGCTACTACCGCGTCCGGGCCCGGCACAGCGGGATGGTGCTCCAGGTGGCGAGTTCGAGCACGGGCGCCGACATCACCCAGCGGCCGGACACCAACGCCACGAGCCAGCAGTGGCGCGTGGTCGACCAGGGCGGAGGTGTCGTCAGCCTGGTCAACCGCCTCAGCAACCTGGCCATGGACGTGTGGAGCGCGTCGACCGCCGACGGCGCGCGCATCTCGCAGTGGACCCCCGGCGCGGGCGACAACCAGCGCTTCCAACTCCAGCGCGTGTGACCGTCGTCGTCCCGGGGCACGGCCGCCATCGTTCCCGGTGGCGGCCGCGGGCGGCCGACGACCTGCCGACCGAGGTGGAGACGACATGACCCGGATCGACGCGCACCACCACGTCTGGCGGCTCCTGCCGGACGGGCACGCCCGAACGGGGCCGAGCCCTCGCGCGCACGACTGGCTGAGCGGAGCGGACCTCGCCCCGATCCGCCGCGACTTCGGCCTGGACGACCTGTCGTCCGTGGCCGCGGTGGCGGAGATCGACCGGACGGTCCTGGTCCAGGTGGTCCCGGAGGTCGAGGAGACCGCCGACTTCCTGTCCCTGTCGGCGGACGAGGGCAAGGGGCTGGTGGCGGGCGTCGTCGGGTGGGTCGACCTCACCGACGACGCCGTCGGCGACGTGCTCGCCGCACTGCGCGCGGGTCCCGGCGGTGACCTGCTCGTCGGTGTGCGGCACCTGGTGCAGGGCGAGCCGGACCCCCGTTGGTTGGCCCGGCCGGACGTCCGGCGCGGCCTGCGCGCGATGGCGGAGGCCGGACTGGCCTACGACCTGCTCACCCTCGTCCACCAGCTGCCGGCGGCGATCGAGACCGTGCGCGCCCTGCCCGGGGCGACGTTCGTCCTGGACCACCTGTCGAAACCGCCGATCGCCACCGGTGAGCGCGAACCGTGGGCGTCCCACATCCGCGAGCTCGCCGCCGAGCCGAACGTGACCTGCAAGCTGTCGGGCCTGGTCACCGAGGCCGACCCGGTCGGGTGGACGGTGGCGGACCTGCGCCCGTACGCCGACGTGGTGCTGGACGCGTTCGGCCCGTCACGGGTGATGTTCGGCTCCGACTGGCCGGTCTGCCTGCTCGCGGCCTCGTACGAGGAGGTCGTCGCGGCGGCCGAAGGGCTGACCTCGGGGCTGACCGCCGCCGAGCGGGACGAGGTGTTCGGCGGCACGGCGGCGCGCGTGTACCGGCTGCCGGAAGAACGACTGTGAAGGTGCGCCGGATGGTGCGCTACCCCGACCGTCCCCGATGGAGGTGAGTACTACCCATCGCCGCCCGGAGCGGCCGATCGCCACCCGCCACGCGACCGATGAGCATGCTTATCCGCACCGTCCGGCCGCGCGATGGCGGCGCCTACCGGGACCGAGCGCCTGACCTGCGACGACATCCACATCTGCGCAAGCTGGGGCAGGTCGTGCCCACCGGGATGTAGTCTGTGGGGACAGCGGTGAGCCGTCATACTCTTCAGGCGACCCGTCACTAAGGAGCGGCGTTGACGGATGGCGCACTTGTGCCGGGAGGCCCGAGCGGGCAGCCGGACACCACCCCGACGACCGGTCCGTACCGACCGGGGTACGAGCTCGTGGCGGAGCAGATCCTCCGGCTGATCGCCGAGCTGGAGCTGCGACCGGGCGACCGGATGCCGACCGAGAACGAGCTGGCCGCGCGGATGGGCACCAGCCGCACGGTGGTGCGGGAAGCCGTCAAGATCCTCTCCGCGATCGGACGGGTGCGGGCGCACAAGGGGCGCGGGCTCTACGTGGCCGACGACGAGGGCATGCTCGGCTCCTCCCGGTGGGGAGGCTTCTTCCTGCCCACCAACCTCGACCACGTCTACATGCTCTTCGAGTTCCGCCGCGTCCAGGAGACCGCCGCCAGCCGCCTGGCCGCCACCCACGCCACCCCGGCTGAGCTGCGGGCCATCGCCGCCGCCGCCGAGACGTGCCGAGAGGGCTACCTGACCGGCCACCTCGCCCTGTTCGAGCGCGGCGACGAGGACTTCCACCTCGCCGTCGCCGCGGCGTCGCACAACCAGTTCTTCGTGGCCGCGGTGCGCGAGGCGCGCCGCCTGCAACGCCAGTCCAGCACCATCGGGCTGCACGGCACGATCGGCGGCCACGCGACCGAGGCGGTCGAGGAGCACCTCGCCATCTACCAGGCGATCCGCGACGGCGACCCGGAAGCCGCCGCGGCGGCCGCGGGTGTCCACATCGACAACACCCTGCAGGACTACCGCCGCGAGATCCAGCGCCGCCTCTTCGGCTGACGCCCGAACGCCGATCCGCCACGTGGCAACCGCTTGTCAGACGACAGGCGGAGCGCCCGGGCCGACTGGTGCGTCTGGACTCGCCCGCCGAATGTGTGTTACAAATCGTGGCGGATCTACGAGCACTTGTATGACATTCAGCACCCGGGCAACGACGCACCGAGGGGGCGCCCATGTCTGCTCTTGAACCCTCGAAGTGCTCCAGCTGACTGGAATCCGAATCCCGTCCGGCGCGGCGCCACCAGCCGCGCCGGACGGACCCTCGTACCCCGGTCCAGCGCAGCACGCGTACCGCAAGCACCGACGTCCGGTGACATCCGCCGGACGCCGACCTCTCCATACGCCGCCGCCGCCGCGTAATCCAGTCAGTCGCCTTCACATGCCCCAGAGGAGTGGCAATGCGGCACAGATTCGCGCGCCTGTCGTCGATCATAGGTTGCGCGCTGGTGATCATGGGGCTGGCTACCGCGCCGGCTCCCGCACACCCTGAAGGTTTCCACGTCCTGCTGTTCAGCAAGACCGCTGCCGGGGCCTACCGACACGACTCGATCCCGGCCGGGATCACGATGTTCGAGCAGTTGGCCGCCCAGAACCAGTGGGAGATGACCAAGAGCGAGGACTCGTCGGTCTTCAACGACGCCTCGCTCGCCACGTACGACGTGGTCGTCATGCTCCAGACCTCCGGCATGGTGTGGGACAACGACGCGCAGCGCAGTGCGGCGCAGAGGTACATGCGCGCCGGTGGCGGCTTCGTCGCGATCCACAACGCGACGGACATGAACATCGAGCAGCAGTTCCCGTGGTGGGACCAGATGCTCGGCGCCACGATGACGCAGCACTCGGCCATCGTGTCCGGCACCGCCAAGGTCGCCGACCGCAAGCACCCGTCCGGCACGGGACTGCCGGACCGGTGGACGCGCACCGAGGAGTGGTACAACTTCAACCGCTCGGTGCGGGGCAACGCGCACGTCCTGGTGACCGCCGACGAGACGACGTACGACCCCGGCACGAGCCGGATGGGTTACGACCACCCGATCTCGTGGTGCCGCAACTTCGAGGGCGGTCGGCTGTGGGCCACCGCCATGGGCCACCAGGCGTCCAGCTACTCCGAACCGCTGTTCCGCGAGCACGTCAAGGGCGGCGTGGAATCGGCCGGCGGCAAGGTCCAGGCCGACTGCGGTCCCACGGCGTGGAGCAGCTTCGAGAAGGTGGCGCTGGACGACAACACCGTCGGACCGGCCGCGCTCGACGTCGCCAAGGACGGCCGCGTGTTCTACGCGGAGTACGGCGGCAAGGTGAAGATCCACAAGCCGGACACCCGCACCACCGTCACGGCGGCAACCCTGAGCGTGTACACGGGTGGTGAGGACGGCCTGACCGGGCTCGCCCTGGACCCGAACTTCGCCACCACCAAGTGGATCTACCTGATGTACTCCCCCTCCGGCGGAGGCGAGGACATCGCGCGGGTCTCCCGGTTCACCGTGAACGGCGACGCGCTGGACATGGCCAGCGAGCGGATCCTGATGAAGGTGCCGTCCTCGCGGCAGGCGCCGGAACCGGGGCACACCGGCGGCTACATCGCGTTCGGTCCGAACGGCAACCTCTACATCGGCACCGGCGACGACGTCCAGCCGCACCGCTCCGACGGCTACGCGCCGATCGACGAGCGGCCGGGCTGGGCGAACAACGACGTCCAGGCCACCGCGGCCAACACGAACGACCTGCGGGGCAAGATCCTGCGCATCCACCCGGAGACCAACGGGACCTACACCATCCCGACCGGCAACATGTTCGCGCAGGGCACGGCCCGGACGAAGCCCGAGATCTACGCGATGGGCTTCCGCAACCCGTTCCGGTTCTCGGTGCACCCGACCACGGGCGTGATCTACGCGGCCGACTACGGCCCGGACGCCGCCAACGACAACGCGAACCGCGGTCCCGGCGGGACCGTCGAGTGGAACATCATCTCGTCGCCGGGCTTCTACGGCTGGCCGTACTGCATCGGCGACAACATCCCGTTCAACGACTACAACTTCGCCACCGGCCAGTCGGGCGCCAAGTTCAACTGCGACCGACCGGTGAACAACTCGCCCAACAACACCGGCCTGACCGACCTGCCGGCCGCGCGCAAGGCCGACGTCTGGTACGGCAACGGCGCGAACGGCAACAAGTTCCCGGAGATGGGCAGCCCCTCGGGCGGTGAGGCGCCCGGCGCGTTCCCGATCTACCAGTACGACGCGAACAACCCCTCCCCCACCAAGTTCCCGGCCTACTTCGACCAGACGCCGTTCTTCGGCGAGTGGTCGCGCAACCGGATGTGGGAGTTCCGGCTCGGCCAGGACGGGAAGCTGTTGAAGATCAACGACTTCCTGTCGAACCTGAGCTTCAAGTCCCCGCTGGACATGAAGTTCGGCCCGGACGGCTCGATGTACCTGCTGGAGTGGGGCTCCGGGTACGGTCGGGACAACCCCGACTCCGGGCTCTACCGCATCGACTACAAGAGCGGCGACCGCAGTCCGGTCGCGACCGCGACGGGTACGCCCACCTCGGGCTCCTCACCGCTGACCGTGCGGTTCTCCAGCGCGGGCTCGGGTGACCCGGAGGGCGGTCCGGTGACCTACCGGTGGGAGTTCGGCGACGGCAGCACGTCCACCGAGGCCAACCCCACGCACACCTACACCGCGAGGGGCCAGTTCAACGCCAAGCTCACCGTCACCGATGCCGGCGGGAAGTCCGGCGTCACCAGCGTGGTCGTGACCTCGGGCAACACCGCGCCGACGGTCAACCTGAGCATCCCCGACGGCGGCATGTTCGGCTGGGGCGACTCGATCCCGTACACGGTCACCGTCACCGACCCCGAGGACGGCACCGTCGACTGCGGCAGGGTGACCACCACCCCGGCGCTGGGTCACGACCAGCACGGGCACGACCTCTCGCCGATCCCCGGCTGCACCGGCACGCTGAAGGCCGAGACCGACAGCGCGCACGCCAACCTGAACTCGTTCTGGGTGGCGGCGAGCAGGTACACCGACAACGGCACGTCCGGCGTGCCCGCGCTGGAAGGCAACCGGAAGGTCCTGCTGCAACCCAAGCGCAAGCAGGCCGAGTTCTTCACCGGCTCCTCGGGCGTGCGGGTCGTGGCGCAGGCGGCGGCCGAGTCCGGCTCCAGGGTCGGCGACATCAGCAACAACGACTGGATCTCGTTCACGCCGTACAACTTCACCGGCATCAACCAGGTGTCGCTCCGGTTGTCGTCGCCGAGCGGTGGTGGATCGGTCGAGTTGCGCGCCGGTTCGCCGACGGGTGCGCTGATCGCCACGGTCCCGGTCCCGAGCACCGGCGGCTGGGACAACTACGCGAGCACGCCCGCGGTGAACGTCACCAACCCCGGTGGCACCACGGAACTGTTCGTGGTGTTCAAGACGAGTTCGAGCACCAGCTACGACCTGGACTCGATGACGTTCACCGGTAACGGTGTCGGTGTACCCGGCCCCGGCGGTGGGACCACTCGCATCACCGGCATCGGCGGCAAGTGCGTCGACGTCAACGGCAACAGCAGCACCGACGGCGCCAAGGTCCAGCTGTGGACCTGCAACGGCGGCACCAACCAGGCGTGGACTCGCACCGGGCAGACGTTCCAGGCCCTGGGCAAGTGCCTCAACGTCAACGGTGGCAGCACCGCCGACGGCGCGCTAGTGCAGCTGTGGACGTGCAACGGTTCGTCCGCCCAGAACTGGGCGGTGCAGTCGGACGGCACGATCCGCAACGGCACGAAGTGCCTGGACGCCAACGGCGGCAGCTCCGCGGACGGTACCCAGCTGATCATCTGGACCTGCAGCGGCGGCACCAACCAGAGGTGGACGCTGTCCTGAGCGGGTCGTCCGCGGCCCCGGCAAGCGCCGGGGCCGCGGACCTCCGCCGCGAGGTTCCTTCTCACCGTTCGGCAAGGAGGAAGGTCATGGGCAGGACCACATCGGTGGGACGGGCACGGCCGGGGAAGTCCCCGCGCCAAGCCGCGGCGGCGCGACCACCCAGATCCCGGTGGGGCTCGGCCACCGCCCTGGTCACCACGTTCGCGCTCGGGTTCGCCGTCGCGTTCGTGACCGGCTCCTGGACGTCCGGACCGGACGCGACGGAGCGCAGGATCGCCGAGTTGGAGCAGGCCGAGGCGCAGCGCGACGTCGAGCAGGTCGGCACGTTGATCGAGCTGGCCAAGGGTGGCCGGGAACGCCTGACCCCGGTGCTCCAGGCGATGGCGAAGGCGTCTCCCCTCCAGGCCGCGACGGCGCCTGCCGC
Source organism: Saccharothrix stipae (assembly GCF_054781895.1). Lineage (NCBI taxonomy): Bacteria > Bacillati > Actinomycetota > Actinomycetes > Pseudonocardiales > Pseudonocardiaceae > Saccharothrix > Saccharothrix stipae. The sequence goes on from NZ_BAAGTN010000001.1 coordinate 734,620, forward strand.
ACCCACGATCGACGAGGTGCGCGGCTGGCGCGACGTGGTCGCCGCGGAGGTGCGGCGGTACGAGGAGACCCCGTCCGCGGGCAACGGCGTGAACGTCGCCCGCACCGGGATGCGCACCGCCGTCCAGCAGCTCGCCGCCGCGGTCGACGGTTTCGCCGCCGCGGTCACCGCTCCCGAGCCGCTGGCGGGCGAACTGCTGACCCTGGCCGGCGCGCAGCGCACGCTGGCGCTGCGGACCTGGTCGGTCGCCGCGCTCCAGCTGGACGTGATCAGCATCGACGCCGGCAAGGGCCACGTGCACGTGTACCTGCCCTCCGGGCCGGACTCCGGCGCGATCCCCGCCGACACGGCGCCGGAAGGCAGCGGCTGACCCACCCCATCAGCAACCACACCACAGAGAACGGAAGCACCCGTGTCAAAGGACAAACGCCTTCACCGACGATGGACGTTGTTCGCGGCCGCGGCCGCGTTGCTGCTGGGCGGCACCGATGTCGCCGGCGCCGAACCGGCACCGGCGGCAGCGGTACCGGACTCCGTCACCACCGCCGCCGCGACCCCGGGCTGCGGCAAGACGCCCACCCTGCGCAGCGGCACGCACACGATCCAGAGCGGCGGCAAGAACCGCAGCTTCATCCTGAGCGTCCCCGACAACTACAACAACACCTACCAGCACAAGCTGGTCTTCGGGTTCCACTGGTTGGGTGGCACCATGGACCAGGTCGCCGGTGGCGGGAGCGACGGGGCCGTCTACGCCCACTACGGGCTGAAGCAGCTGTCGAACAACACCGCGATCTTCGTCGCGCCCCAGGGCCTCAACAACGGCTGGGGCAACTCCGGCGGCGAGGACGTCACCTTCGTCGACAACATGATCAAGCGGATCGAGGACGACCTCTGCGTCGACACGACGCAGCGCTTCTCGCTCGGCTTCAGCTACGGCGGCGCGATGAGCATCTCGCTCGCGTGCTCCCGGCCGACGGTGTTCCGCGCCATCGCCGCCATCGCCTCGCCCGGTGAGATCAGTGGATGCGCGGGCGGCACCTCGCCCGTCGCCTACATGGGCATCCACGGCCTCGGCGACAACATCGGCGGTGGACGCGCCCAGCGCGACAGGTGGGTCCGCAACAACGGCTGCACGGCGCAGAACCCGCCGGAGCCGGCCCGGGGCAGCAACACGCACATCAGCACCACCTACTCGGGGTGCCGGACCGGGTACCCGGTGGTCTGGGCCGCGTTCGACGGTGGTCACCAGCAGGGACCCGTGGACGGCTGCTCGGGTTGCGAGAGCGGTGCCAGGAGCTGGGTCAAGGGCGAGGTGTGGAAGTTCTTCACCGGTGAGCAGCCCGGCCCCGGCCCGGACCCGACCACGTTCCGGTTGCGCGGCGAGGCGAGCAGCCGGTGCCTGGACGTCAACGGCGCGAACTCGGCCAACGGCACGCAGATGATCATCTGGGACTGCAACAGCGGGTCCAACCAGCAGTTCACGGTGAACGGGAAGGCCCTGCAGGTGCTGGGCAAGTGCCTGGACATGCCGAGCAACGCCGCCGCCGGTACCCGGGTGCGGATCTGGGACTGCAACAGCGGCACCAACCAGCAGTGGAACCTCAACACCAACGGCACGATCAGCAACGTGCAGAACGGGCTGTGCCTGGACGTCAACAGCGCCGCCACCGCCAACGGCTCCGCGGTGATCGTGTGGAACTGCCACACCGGCGCCAACCAGCGCTGGGCCAAGGCGTAAGCGGTTCGCTCGCCACGGTCCACCGGCCACATCCCGCCGACCCCGCGTCGGTGGGATGTGGCCGGTGGCGTGATCAGCCCTTGAAGGCGCCGTCCAGGATGCCCGCGACCATGCGCCGCCCGACCACGATGAACACCACGACCAGCGGGATGGTGGCCAGGAACGAGCCGGACATGGCCAGCCCCAGGTCGACGTCGAGGCTGTTCTGCAAGGCCTTGATGGCGATCTGGGCGGTGTACCGCTCGGGCGACTTGAGCACGATGAACGGCCACAGGAAGTCGTTCCACGCGGTGATGAACCCGAACAGGCCCAGCACGAACGCCGCCGGGCGCACGATCGGGAAGGCGATCCGCCAGAACACCTGCCAGGTGCTCGCGCCGTCGATCCGCGCCGCCTGGAGGAGTTCGTCGCTGACCGTGGAGATGATGTGCTGGCGCATCCAGAAGATGCCGAAGGCACTGGCCAGGCCGGGCACCACCAGGGCCTGGAGGGTGTCCACCCAGCCCAGCCAGGACATGATCAGGTACTGCGGGATGACCGAGAGCTGCGTGGGCACGGTCATGGTCAGCAGGACGATCAGGAACAGGGTGTTGCGGCCCCGGAAGTCGAGCTTGGCGAAGGCGAACCCGGCCAGCGCGCACAGCACCGCCTGGCCCACCCCGATCGCGGTGGCCACGAACAGGCTGTTGAGCAGCGACTGCACGAACGGCACGGTGTCCAGGACCAGGCCCGCGAGGTGGAAGAAGTTGTCCCCCGGCACGATCTCGGGCGGCATCTCCGTCGCGGTCGCGCTGTCGGTGGTGGAGACGATGAACATCCAGTACAGCGGGAACAGGCACGCGACGGTGGCCGCGGCCAGCAGCGCGTAGGTCCACCAGCGGACCCGGCCGTGGCGTCGGGGTTGCGGCGTGGTACTCGTCATCGGTCCGCCTTGATCCGGGTGGACAGCAGGTAGTTGATCGCCGCGATGGCGACGACCATGACGAAGAGCGCGACGCCGACCGCCGATCCGTAGCCGAACTGGAACTGCCCGAAGCCCTGCTCGTAGAGGAACAGCGTCAGCGTCTGGCACTGCCGCACCACACCGCAGGACTGCGGCCCGCCCGTGCCGACCAACAGCGGTTCGGTGAAGATCTGCAGGCCGCCGATGGTGGACGTGACCACGGTGAAGATGATCATCGGCCGCAGCGAGGGGACGGTGATGTGGCGGAACTGCTGCCAGGGGCCCGCGCCGTCCATGGCCGCGGCCTCGTAGACCGAGCGGGGCACCGCTTGCAGCGAGGCGAGGTAGAGCAGCGTGGTGTAGCCGAACCACCGCCAGGTGACCATCGCGGCGATCAGCAGGTGACTGCCCCACGTGGACTGGACGAAGTCGATCGGCGCCACGCCGACCAGCCCGAGCAACCAGTTGAGCAGCCCGAAGTCGCGGTCGAACAGCTGCACGAACACGATCGCGGTGGCCGCCACCGAGGTCACGTAGGGCACCAGCATCGACATGCGGAAGAACAACGCGAACCGCAGCCGCGCGTTGTTGAGCACGTGGGCCAGCAGCAGGGCGATCAGGAGCTGGGGGATCGTCGACAACGCCCAGATGCTCACCGTGTTGCGGGTGGCGTTCCAGAACCTCGGGTCGCCGAGCATGCGGGTGAAGTTGTCCAGGCCGATGAACTCCTGGTCGCCGATGGGGTTCCAGTCGAACAGGGCGACGTAGAACGTGAAGGCGAAGGGGAACAGCCCGAATGCGGCGAAGATGACGAAGAACGGTGCGATGTACGCGTACGGCGACAGCCGCTCCCCCAGCCCTCGGGAAGTCCCGAAGGCTGGGGGAGGCGGAGTGGCCGGGCGCACCGGGGTGACGGTGGCGACCACGGCAGTCACCCGCCGATGGCGGTCTTGATGTTGCGGACCGCGTCGTCCCACGCGGTGGCCGCGTTACCACCGGCCTGTTCGACGTTGGTGATGGAGTTGAGGAACTCCTGCCCGATGGTGGCGCTGTCCGGTCCGATGTAGAAGGGCTTCAGCTCCAGCAGCGAGTCGGTGTAGATCGTGCCGGTCGGCGCGTCGGAGAAGAACGGGTCCTTCGCCGAGGCGAGCTTGTCGTCCTTGTAGACCGACGGCGTGGAAGGCAGGGCGCCGACCCGTCCGAAGTGCTCCAACTGCCCCTGCGGCGACTGCATCTCCTTGATGTAGTTCCAGGCCGCCTGGGGGTTCTGCGCGCGTTTGGGGATGGCCAGGTAGCTGCCGCCCCAGTTGCCGGAACCACCCGGGATGCGGGCGATGTCCCACTTGCCCTTGGTGTCGGGCGCGGTGGTGCGGATGCTGTTGAGCATCCACGACGGCGCGGCCACGGTCGCGTACTGGCCCTGTGCCATTCCCGCGCTCCACGCGGTCTCGAACGACGTCTGCCCGGCGGTGATCCCGGAGGTGGCCGCCTTGATGCCGAGGTCGAAGGCCGCCCTCACCTGGGGGTTGTTGTCGTAGACCGGCTCGCGCTTGTCGTTGTCGTAGTACTTCTCGGAGACCTGGTTGACGGCCTGGTAGAACACGCTGGTCGCGGCGTTGTCGACGAACGCCTTGCCGGTCTGCGCCTTGTAGCGCTTCCCGGTCTCGATGTAGTCGTCCCACGTCGGCCACAGCGCGCTGACGGCCTCCCGGTCGGTGGGCAGGCCGGCCGCGGCGAACAGGTCGGTCCGGTACACCATGGCCATGCCGCCCACGTCGGTCGGGATGCCCAGCACCTCGCCGTCCTTGGCGACGCTCTGCTTGAACACCCAGTCCAGGTAGTCGCCCTTGATGTCGTCGGCGCCCATCGTCCGCAGGTCGACGAAGTTCTGCGGTTGCTGCACGAACTTGGGCAGGTCGTCACCCTGGATCAGCACCAGGTCCGGCACCTTGCCGCCGGCCAGCGCCGTGGTGAGCGCCTGGGCCGTCTCCACCGACGAGCCGACCTCGGTCAGCTTGACGTCGACGTCGGGGTGCTTCTGCTTGTAGGCGTCGACCGACAGCTTCTGGTTGATCGCGGAGAACGACCAGAACTCGAACGACTTGCCGTCACCCCCGCCACCACCTCCGGTGCCGGGTGTACATGCGGCGACCAAGGCCACGGCGGCGCACAACAGGGGCAAGCGGATGCTCACGACGCTCCTCCAGAACCGACGATGACAGGCGGCACAGCCTCGACGAGCGCTCGGTCGTCACGGCCGGAGGCCGTGTGGCACCGGAGTCGGCACCCGGCCGCCGGACCGAAACTTTCGAAGCAACCCTCGAATGTTAGCGCTCACGACAGTAAGCTGTGTCACATGCATCGTCAAGAAAACCGGAGGGGCAGTCGTACTCATACCTGGAGTAATCGGTCCAGCCCTCGTTTGTGAACGTGCACACCCCTCTCCGGCGCACGGGAACACCTGAGTCGCCGCGCAGTCACGACCTGGGCGAACCAGCTTGCTCTTGATCGGCTCCGCGCCCGGACGCGCCCGCGTTCCCGCTCGTCTTCCGAAATCCAGATCAGACGCGGCTCGGTGTCGCCACCGAGCCGCGCGTCAGGACTCCGGGCCTGGGCTTGTCACTCGACATCCGGGTGAGACGACACCAGGCGGAACGAGGCGAGTCGGAAGTCGCCGTGCAGGGTCAGCCACAGGTCGTGGACGCCGTCCAACCGCTCATCGAACCGGGTGTCGGCGGTCGTCCACGCGTAGCGGTCGCCCGTCACCGGTACGTCGACCACCCCCAGCGACCGGTCGGCCAGGTGGAACGCCAGCCTCGCCTGCCCCGAGCCCTCCGCCCGCGCCACCTCGACCTCGACGCCGACCGCGCCGGTCAGGTCGGCGGCGCGGAACAGCACGCTCGCGGGTCGCGCCGGGTCCGCCGGGGCGACCGCGTCACCGGTGACCTTGGTGGCGTCGACGAGCACGAGCTCCGCGTAGTCGTCGAAGTCGACGGCACGGGTGTGCCGGTCGACCACCGCGCGCGGCGCGGGCTTGTGGCCGGTGACGGTCAGCGGTGCGACGAGGACGTGGTCCTCGGCGGAACGGGCGACGACGATCTCGTAGTCGCCCGGCTCGACGGTGAACGCACCGCGGGCCACGTCCCAGTGGGCGAGCCGCTCGACGGGCAGCCGGAAGGTCAGCGCCTCGCTCTCCCCCGCGCCGACGCGGACCTTGCGGAAGTCGACCAGGCGCAGCCGGGGCGCCTCGTAACCGGCGCCCAACGCCCGCGCGTAGACCTGGACCACCTCGCTGCCGGGCCGCGCGCCCGTGTTCGCCACCGTCACCGAGACGTCGAGCGCGCCGTCCTGCGGCACGACCTCCGACGACAACCCCAGGTCGCGATAGGCGAAGTCGGTGTAGGACAAGCCGTGGCCGAACGGGTACAGCGGTGCGGTCCGGTGGTACTGGTAGGTCCACCCCGCCTTGATGATGTCGTAGTCGAGCGGGTGGGGCAGGTCGTCGTCGCCGCGGTACCACGTCTGCGGCAGCCGGCCGGCCGGGTCGGCCTCGCCGAGCAGCACGGCGGCGAGCGCACGACCTGTCTCCTGCCCGCCGTGGGAGGTCCACACCACGGCGGGCAGGTGCTCGTCGGCCCAGTCCACGGCGTAGGGGTAGCTGCTCGTCACCACGAGGACGGTGGCCGGCCGGACCTCGGCGACGGCGCGGAGCAGCGCCTCCTGCATGGCGGGCAGCGCGGTGCCGGTGCGGTCCTGGGTCTCGCGACCGTTGATCAACGGGTGGTTGCCCAGGACGACGACCGCGACGTCGGCGGCGGCCGCGACGGCACGGGCCTCCGCCACGCCGTCGCGCACGAGCTCCCGCGTCCAGCGCTCGGCGGCCTCGGGCGTCTCGGCCGTGACGGCGACCCGGCCGTCGGCCTGGTCGACCGCGGCGTAACGGCCGGTGAGGACGTTGCGCAGCAGCACCACGTCGCCGTCGTCCGCGACGGGCTCCAGCCGGAACGTCTCGTGCACGTCCCAGCTCTTGACGCGCTCTTCCTCGATGACCAGCGTGCCGTACTTGGCGCCGAGGTGGCGACCGGTGTCGGCGGACCGCAGGGTCACCACGTCGTCGCCCCACTCGACGACGTCGAACGCGGTGTCACCGAGGAGCAGGCCGGTGGTGCGGGACCGCAGCGCGATGCGGTCCTCACCCGACACGCGGACCACCCCGCCGACCGCCTCTTCGAGCCCGGCGGCGACGGTGACCTGGTACGGCATGGTGCCGCTGTACCAGTCCTCGTGCAGCACGTCCGCGAGCGGGCCGATCACCGCGACGCGGGGCGCCGCGGCCCGGTCGAGCGGCAGCAGCCCGTCGTTCTTCAGCAGCACCACGGACTCGGTGGCCGCACGTGCGGCCAGCACCCGGTGCCGCGGGTGGTCGATCACGTCCGGACCGATCGCGGCGTACGGGTCGAGGTCCGGGTCGAACTCGCCGAGGCGGAACCGCAGCGCCAGCTGCCGGCGCACCGCGCGGTCGACGTCGGCCTCGTCGATCAGGCCGCGTTCCAGCGCCTCGCGCAGCCGCCCGATCGTCACGTCGCTGTCCAGGCCGTGGTCGGTGAAGCTGTCGATGCCCGCCTTGAGCGCGGCGGCGTGGGACTGCACGTGGTCGTCGAAGTAGTGCTCCAGGTCCACCAGGTTGGACGGCGCCTCCGCGTCGCTGACCACGAACGGCTCGTGCCCGGTCGGCTCGGCCCAGCGGCGCAGCTCGTCCTCGATCAGCGGGCTGACGTGGCAGGGACGCCCGTTGACCAGGTTGTAGGCGGCCATGACGCCGGTCGCCGCGCCGGACGCCACCACGGGCCGGAACGCCGCCAGGTCGTACTCGTGCAGCACGCGTGGGCGCACGCCGGACGACGTGGTGCAGCGGTCGTCCTCGTTGTTGTAGGCCAGGAAGTGCTTGAGCACGGGGGCGGCGCGCAGGAACCGCGGGTCGTCGCCCGCCATGCCGCGGCAGAACGCCTCCGCCAGTCGCGCGGTGTGCAGCGGGTCCTCGGAGTAGCTCTCCTCGTTGCGCCCCCAGCGCGGGTCGCGCAGCAGGTTCACCACCGGTGCCCACGCCTGGAGGCTCGTCGGGGCGTCGCCGTCGGTCGGTGGGCGGTGCCGGTGGAACGCGCGCAGTTCGATCGCGGTCGCCTCGGCCACGCGGTGCACCAGGTCCTCGTCCCAGGTCGCGCCCAGACCCACCGCCTGCGGGAACGCCGTGGCCACGCCGAGCCACGCCACGCCGTGCAGGGCCTCGCTGCCGGTGCGGAAGGGGCCGATGCCCAACCGCGGCACGGCCGGCGCGTGCTGGTGCAGCATCGCGATCCGCTCGTCGAGCGTCAACCGACCGAGTAGATCATCGACGCGCTTGCGCACGTCGAGCTCGGAGTCGTGGAACGGCAGCCGCTCGGTAGCGGACAGGGATGAGGAACTCACGCGGCACAACCCCTTGAGTCAGTCCAGGTGAAGCGCTTCAACGCTGACACGCGGCTGGCAGAGCTGTCAATCAGTCCGGCCAAGCTCGGGATTTACCGGGAACTTACCCTTGCCGTGCGCCACGTCACATGATTACTCTCCCGACATCGTCAAGCGCTTCGACACTCCGCTTTCAACGAAGAAGGGTGGGCCCTGTCATGGGGATTGAGCTGAATCGCAGGAGGTTCCTGAGCGTCACGGCCTCGGTCGCGGGACTCGCGGCCACGGGTGGCCTGCTGTCCGCCTGCGGCGGCGGCGCTCAGCAGAAGACCGGCGCGAACAGCGACGCCCTCAAGTCCGCGCTGCCGAACTACGTGCCGAGCAGCGCGATCAAGGCAGACATCCCCTCCGTCGCCGGTGGCGCGGACGTCCTGACCGACCCCGGCTTCCTCACCTACCCGTCGAACCCGGTCACCACGGTGTCCGGCATCCCGGGCAAGGGCGGCAAGTACACGACCGTCACGCCGCTGTGGGGCACGATCCCGCCCGCCGACAACTCGTTCTACCAGGCCATGAACCAGGCGCTGGGCGTCACGCTGGAGATGAAGCCGGCCGACGGCAACAACTACGCCACGATCATCCCCACGATGACCGCCGCCAAGCGGCTGCCCGACTGGATCCAGCTGCCGAGCTGGTGGAACGCCAACTTCAACGTCGGTGAGCTGGCCGGGTCGCAGCTCGCGGACCTGACGCCCTACCTGGCCGGCGACAAGATCAAGAAGTACCCCAACCTCGCGGCCATCCCCACGGGCGCCTGGCAGGCCGGCGCCTGGGGCGACAAGATCTACGGCATCCCGTCGTTCTCCAGCGGGTTCGTGGTCGCCGGCAACGTGTCCTTCCGCCGCGACCTCCTGGAGGCCAGGGGCATCACCGCGGACCAGGTGAAGTCGGCCGACGACCTGATGAACCTGGGCAAGGAGCTGACCGACGCCAAGGGCGGCGTGTGGGCGTTCGACGACGTGTGGACCTACATGTTCCCGTCCTGGGGCGTGCCCCTCAAGTGGACCGTGAAGGACGGCAAGCTGGTCCACAAGTACGACATGCCGGAACTGCTGGAAGCCCTGGAGTGGCACCACAAGCTCGCGACCGGGGGTTACGTCCACCCGGACGCGCTGGCCGGCAACAACGCCGACGGCAACGTGCGCTTCTACTCCGGGAAGGTGCTGATCGCGGGCGGCGGCTCCGGCGGGTGGAACGCCTCCGACCACCAGTCCGGCACGGCCGCCAACCCGAACTTCCGCAAGGGCGCCTTCGACTTCTTCACCGCGGACGGCAAGGGCGAGCCGCGCATCGAGATCGGTGCCTCCTCCCGCATCCTCAGCTACCTCAACAGCAACCTGAAGCCCGAGCAGATCGAGGAGTTGCTGGCGGTCGCCGACTACCTGGCCGCGCCGTACGGATCGGCGGAGTACACGCTGATCAACTTCGGCGTCGAAGGCGTCCACCACACGATGGTCAACGGCGTCCCGACCGCCACCGAGGAGGGCAAGAAGAACGTCCAGCCGCAGACCTTCCCGTTCCTGGCCTCGCCGGCCTCGGTGATCAGCAACCCCGGCTCGGACGTCGTCACCAAGGACTACACCGCCTGGCAGGCCGCGAACGTCAAGTACCTGCACAAGCCGGTGTTCTGGAACATGAACATCAGCCTGCCCCGTTCGATGGCCACCGCCGACGCCGCGCAGGCCGTCGAGGACGCGATCAAGGACTGCTACCACGGCAAGAAGACCGTCGCCGAGGTGAAGGAGGCGATCACCACCTGGAAGTCCAGCGGCGGCGGCGACAAGATGGTCCAGTGGATGGACGAGAACGTCCTCCAGAAGTTCGGGACCGGGCAATGAGCTCCGTCGACACGGAGCCGCCCGCACGGAGGAACAAGCTGAGCCTGCGGGTCAGGCTGCGGCGGGACCGGTCGCTGTTGTTGATGACCGTGCCCAGCGTGGCCCTGCTCCTGGTCTTCAACTACGTGCCGCTGTTCGGGCTGCTGACCGCGTTCCAGGACTACAACCCGCTGGTGGGGGTGTGGAACAGCGAGTGGGTGGGCCTCGCCCAGTTCGAGGCCCTGTTCGGTGACTCGCTGTTCTGGGGGTCGCTGACGAACACGCTGTACCTCAGCTTCGTGCAGCTGATCCTGTTCTTCCCGATCCCCATCGCGCTGGCCCTGCTGTTGAACTCGGTGCTCAGCGAGCGTTTGCGCAACCTCATCCAGTCCATCGCCTACCTGCCGCACTTCTTCTCGTGGGTGCTCGCGATCACGATCTTCCAGCAGATGTTCGGCGGTGCGGGGCTGCTCAACCAGTTCCTGCGCAGCAACGACATCAGCACCTGGGACATCATGACCGACCCGGACACGTTCGTGCTGCTGATCACCTCACAGGCGATCTGGAAGGAAGCCGGCTGGTCGATCATCGTGTTCCTGGCCGCACTCGCCGCCATCAACACCGACCTGTACGAGTCGTCCGCGGTGGACGGGGCCGGCCGGTGGCGGCGGCTGTGGCACATCACCCTGCCCGGCATGATGGGCGTCATCATGCTCATGCTGGTGCTGCGCCTGGGCAACGCGCTCAGCGTCGGTTTCGAGCAGTTCCTCATCCAGCGGGACGCGGTCGGCCACGAAGCGGCCGACGTGCTCGACACCTTCGCGTTCTACTACGGCATCGCCACCAACAACTACAGCTACGGCGCGGCGGCCGGGTTGTTCAAGAGCGTCATCTCACTGCTGCTCATCTGGGGCGCGAACAAGCTGGCGCACGCCTTCGGCGAAGACGGGTTGTACCGGAAATGACCGAGACGCTGACGATCGACCGCACCAAGGACAAGCGCGACGTGACCGGCCGGGCGCCCGTTCGACGTCGCAAGGGCTCCAAGCGCCCGATCTGGGAGGAGCCGCCGACCGCGGCCGGTCAGACCGCCAAGGGCCTGACCCTCGGCGTGGTCGTGGCGGTCGTCCTGGTCCCGTTGTGGATCATCGTGGTGACCAGCCTGTCCACCCAGGCGGCGGTCAACCGCGCGGGTGGCCTGGTGCTGTGGCCGACCGACGTGACCTTCGAGGCGTACCGCGTGATGCTCGGCGACCCCACGGTGCGCAACGCGCTGCTGGTCAGCCTCGGCATCACGGCGGTCGGCACGGCGATCTCCATGGTCGTGTCGATCCTGTGCGCCTACGGCCTGTCCCGGTCCGGCTCGGTGGCCCACCGCTTCATCCTGGTCGTGCTGATCCTCACGATGTTCCTCAGCGGCGGCCTGATCCCGACCTTCCTGGTCGTCACCGAACTCGGCGGCTACGGGCAGTACTGGGCGCTGATCCTGCCCGGCGCGGTCTCGGTGTTCAACATCCTGGTGCTGCGGGCGTTCTACTCGAGCACCTCGGCCGACCTGATCGAGGCGGCGCGGATCGACGGCGCCGGTGACTGGCGGATCCTGTGGACGATCGTGCTGCCGACGTCCCGGGCGGTGACCGCGGTCGTCGCCCTGTTCTACGGCGTCGGCTACTGGAACTCGTTCTTCAACGTGATGCTCTACATGCCGACCGACAGCGCGAAGTGGCCGCTCCAGTACGTGCTGCTGACCTACGTCAACCGGGGCAACGGGATGCCGGGGTCGGTGAACTCCGGCTTCGGCTCGCAGTTCGCCCAGACCGCGCCCCTGTCCTTGCAGATGGCAGTGGTGGTGCTGACGATCGTGCCGCTGCTGCTGGTCTACCCGTTCATGCAGAAGCACTTCCGTGTCGGCGTGCTCACCGGGGCGGTCAAGGGCTGAACCGGCAGACTGGGCGCACGCGGGCGCCGGAGCGGGCCCGGAACACCGACGAGGGAGCAGGAGCATCACGCATGGTGACACTCGCCGATGTGGCCAGGCACGCGGGCGTATCCGCCAGCACGGTCAGCTACGTGCTCAGCGGCAAGCGCTCGATCTCCGAGGAGACCCGGCGCCGCGTCGAGCGTTCGGTGGCCGAGCTCGGCTACCACCCCAACGCGGGCGCCAGGGCGCTGGCGGCCAAGCGCTCGCACATACTCGCCCTGGTGGTGCCGCTGCGCGCCGACGTCTACGTGCCGATCATGATGCAGATCGCCATCTCGGTCACCATGACGGCCCGCCAGCACGGCTACGACGTGCTGCTGATCACCAACGACGAGGGTCCGGAGGGCGTCCGCCGGGTCGCGTTGAGCGGGCTGGCGGACGGCGTGATCCTGATGGACGTCGGGTTGGACGACGAGCGCATCGCGGTGCTGCGTGAGCTGCGCACGCAGGCCGCGCTCATCGGCCTGCCCGACGACCGGAGCGGGTTGTCCTGCGTGGACCACGACTTCGCGGCCGCGGGCGCGCTGTGCGCCGACCACCTGGCCGACCTGGGCCACCGCGAGGTCGCGTTCGTCGGGTACGGCTCGGGTGTGTACCAGCGGCACGCCGGGTACGCCGAGCGGACCCTGATCGGCTTCCGGGAACGCGCCGGGGAACGCGGTCTGCGCTTCGTGCACCGGCCGTGCGAGGGCACGTACGAGAGCACCGCCGGCACGCTGGCCCGCATCCTCGCCGACCGACCGGACACCACGGGGTTCGTGGTGCAGAACGAGGGCGCGATCGGCCCGCTGCTCAGCCTGCTGCGCATCAGCGGGCGGACGGTCCCCGAGGACGCCTCGGTGATCGCGCTGTGCCCCGAGCTGCTCGCCGAGCAGTACGCACCCGCGCTGACGGCGGTCACCGGCCCGGCACAGGAGCTCGGGCGGGTCGCCGTCGAGCAGGTCCTGGAACGGATCGCCGCCGCCGGACGCGACGAGCAGCCCGACGACGAGCTCGTGCTGCTCCGACCCGTCCTGACCGTCCGGGAGAGCACCGGACCCCACCGCAGCCGGACCTCCAGCACCCCCTGACACCTGCAACCGGCTCTGCCTCGTCCGCCGCACCGGCTTCGGGCGCGGGCGACCTTCACCACCGCCAGGAGCACCCCCATGCACTTCCGCGATCTCGGCAACGCCCTCGAATGGCGGGCCAACGGCGAGACCTTGCGCATCGAGGCGTGGGGGCCCGACGCGGTCCGGGTCCGGGCCACCTCCGGCGGACCGGTGCTGGACGACCTGCCCGGTGCGCTGCTGGACGCCCCGCCCGTTGGCAAGCCGGAGATCAGCCTCGCCGAGCACCACGCGACCCTGGTCAACGGGGCGCTGACGGTGCGGGTCGACGCCGACACCGACGGCTCGGTCACCCCGTACCTGCCGGCGACGGCGGGCCGGCTGACGTTCCTGCGCACGGAGGACGGTGCGGAGCTGCTGGCCGAGCAACCGGCCCACTTCTGGTGGCCGGGACCGCGGTCGGCGGCGCCGACGGGCAACGGCTACCACCGCCTGGAGCAGCGGTTCCGCGCCTACCCCGGTGAACGGCTCTTCGGCCTCGGCCAGCACACCCACGGCCTGTTCGACCAGAAGGGCGCCGTGGTCGACCTCGTCCAGCGCAACGGCGAGGTGACCATCCCGCTGCTGGTGTCCGACCGCGGTTACGGCCTGCTGTGGAACTCGCCCGCCGTCGGCCGGGTGGAGCTGGCCGAGACCGGCACCCGGTGGGTGGCCGACAGCGCCCGCCAGATCGACTACTGGGTCACCGCGGGCACCCCCGCCGACGTGCTGCGCCGCTACGCCGACGCCACCGGCCACGCACCGGAGCTGCCCGCCTGGGCGGCCGGTTTCTGGCAGTGCAAGCTGCGCTACCGCACCCAGGAGGAGCTGCTGGAGGTCGCCCGCGAGTACCGGCGGCGCGGCCTGCCGCTGTCGGTGATCGTGTGCGACTTCTTCCACTGGACGCACCTCGGCGAGTGGCGCTTCGACCCGCGGGAGTGGCCCGACCCGGCCGGGATGGTGCGCGAGCTGGACGAGCTGGGCGTCAAGCTCATGGTCTCGGTCTGGCCGTCGGTCGGCCCGGCGAGCGAGAACTTCCACCCGATGTCGGACCGGGGCCTGCTCATCGGCTCGGACTACGGGCCGGTGGCCCACGCCGACTGGCCGGACAAGGGCCTGGGCGCGTACTCGGCGCAGGTGGCGTTCTACGACAGCACCAACCCCGAGGCCCGCGACTACGTGTGGGAACGCATCCGGCGCGGCTACCACGAGCTGGGCATCACGGTCTTCTGGCTCGACGCCTCCGAGCCGGAGCTCAGGCCCGGCCACCAGACCGGTCTGCGCTACCACGCGGGCCCGGGCCCGGAGGTGGCCAACCTGTACCCGCGCGAGAACGCCCGCATGGTCCACGACGGCCTGCGCGCGGCGGGCGAGACGGAGATCATCTCGCTCAACCGGTCCTCCTGGGCGGGCGCGCAGCGCTACGGCGCGGCGCTGTGGTCGGGCGACATCGGCACGGACTTCACCACGCTGCGCGCGCAGATCAAGGCCGGCCTGAACGTGATGATGTCGGGGATCCCGTGGTGGACGACGGACATCGGCGGCTTCCACGGCGGCGACCCCGACGACCCCGCGTACCGCGAGGTGCTGGTGCGGTGGTTCCAGTACGGGACGTTCTGCCCGTTGTTCCGCCTGCACGGCTTCCGCGGTCCCTCACAGGTCCTGGAGCCGGCGATGACGGGCCTGCCCAACGAGGTCTGGTCCTACGGCGAGGAGGTCTACCCGATCCTGGTCGACCACCTCCGCCTGCGCGAACGCCTGCGGCCCTACGTCATGGCGCAGATGCACACCGCCGCGCGGACCGGTCTGCCGCCGATGCGGCCGCTGTTCCTGGAGTTCCCCGACGACGAGCGGGCGTGGGAGGTCGACGACGCGTTCCTGCTCGGCCCCGACCTGCTGGTCGCACCCGTCACCGCCGCGGGGGCACGGGAGCGCACCGTGCACCTGCCCTCCGGAGCCCGGTGGACCGACGCGTGGACGGACCGGCAGTACACGGGCGGGCGGACGGTCACCGTCGCCGCCCCGATCGAGCACATCCCGCTGTTCGTGCGCGACGACGCACGGCTGCCGCTGCACGAGGAGCAGGCATGACGGCACACGACCTGACCAAGCGGCTCGGCGGTCTCGCGTTCGGCGGTGACTACAACCCCGAGCAGTGGGACAAGGAGGTCTGGGCCGAGGACGACGAGCTGATGCGCCGGGCGCGGGTCAACCTCGCCACGGTCGGCGTGTTCTCCTGGGCGCTGCTGGAGCCCGAGGAAGGCCGCTACGACTTCTCCTGGCTCGACGCGCACCTCGACCGCCTGCACGCGGGCGGCGTCGCCGTCGACCTGGCCACGCCCACGGCATCACCTCCCCCGTGGTTCACCAGGGCGCACCCGGACGCGATGCCGGTGACCCCCGACGGCGTCCGGCTCGTGCACGGCAGCCGCGACACCTACTGCCTCGCCGCACCGGCCTACCGTGACGCGGCCCGCCGCATCGCCGCCGCGCTGGCCGAGCGCTACGCCCGGCACCCCGCGGTCGCGCTGTGGCACGTGCACAACGAGTACGCCACGGTCTGCTGGTGCGACCACACCGCCGCCGCGTTCCGCACCTGGCTGCGCGACCGGCACGGCTCGCTGGAGGCGTTGAACGAGGCGTGGGGCACGGCGTTCTGGAGCCAGCGCTACACCTCGTGGGACGACGTCCTGCCGCCACGCGCCACGCAGTGGCACCACAACCCCGGTCAGTCGCTGGACTTCCGCCGCTTCTGGTCCGACCTGGCCCTCGCGGCCTACCGGGAGCAGCGCGACGCGATCCGCGCGCACAGCGACCTACCGGTGACCACCAACCTGATGCTGCCCGGCTACCAGAACCTCGACCTGTGGGCGTTCGGCCGCGAACTGGACGTCGTGACCATCGACCACTACCCGGACCGGCCGGGCCTCGACGCCGCGGCGGACACCGCGTTCGGCGCGGACCGCGCCCGTTCGTTCGGCGGCGGCCGGCCGTGGTTGCTGATGGAGCAGGGCACGAACACCGTCTACGCCGAAGGCCGGGTGTTGCCGAAGGAGCCGGGCGACATCCTGCGGCACACGCTCGCCCACGTCGCGCGTGGCTCGGAGGGCGCCCTGTTCTTCCAGTGGCGCCAGTCGAAGGCGGGCGCCGAGACGTGGCACTCGGCGATGGTGCCGCACGCCGGGCCGGACAGCCGGATCTTCCGGGAGGTGACGGCGGTCGGCGAGGCCGTCGCCCGGCTCGGTGAGGTGGCCGGGTCGACCGTGACCGCCGAGGTGGCCGTGCTGCACGACGCGGAGGCGTGGTGGGCGTCGGAAGCGGACGGCCTGCCCTCGCCGGACCTCGACTACCACTCGATGCTGCGGCGGGCGCACCGGGCGTTGTGGGACGCGGGCGTGGTGACCGACTTCGCCCACCCGGAGCACGACCTGGGCCGGTACCGGCTCGTCCTCGCCCCCGCCCTCTTCCTGCTGTCCGACGCGGGCGCGGCGAACCTGGGCCGCTACGTCGCCGACGGCGGCACGCTGCTCGTCCAGCACTTCGGCGGCGCGGTCGACGAACGGGCGCAGGCGCGCCTGGGCGGCTACCCCGCCCCGGCGCTGCGCGAAGCTCTCGGCATCCGGGTCGAGGAGCCGCGGCCGTTGCGGCGGGAAGAGCGGATCGCGCTGTCCGACGGCACGCACGGCACGGCGTGGAGCGAGTACCTGGACCTCGACGGCGCCGAGGCGGTCGCCGCCTACACCCACGGGATGCTCGCCGGACGCCCGGCGCTCACCCGCCACGCCTTCGGTGCCGGCCACGGCTGGTACCTCTCCACGATCCTCGACACCGCCGACTACGCCGCGCTGGTCGACCGACTGCTGCGGGAGGTCGGTGTGGTCCGCGAGTGGCCGCCCGGCGTCGAAGCCGTCACCCGCGGCGACTGGTGCTTCCTGCTCAACCACGGTGGTGACACCGTCCCGATCCCCCGGGCCGCGCACGACCTGCTCACCGGCGGGCCGCTGACCGAGCTGCCACCCGGCGGCTGCGCCGTGCTCCGGATGCCCTGACCCCACGCCGAACCCGTCGACCACACCGTGCGCCGTGCCGCACCGGTGCGCTGGAGCGCGCCCCCAACCACGAAAGGGCCTGGGATGTCACCGAACCCCAGCACGTTCGCCAACCCCGTGCTCGCGGGTTTCCACCCCGACCCGAGCGTGTGCCGGGTCGGCGACGACTACTACCTCGTCTGCTCCAGCTTCGAGTACTTCCCCGGTGTGCCGATCTTCCACAGCCGGGACCTGGTGCACTGGACGCAGATCGGCAACGTGCTCGACCGGCCCGAGCAGCTCCGCCTCCCGCTCGACACGCCGTCGTCCGGCGGTGTCTACGCGCCGACCCTGCGCCACCACGACGGCCGGTTCTGGCTGATCACCACCAACGTGAGCGGTGACGGCAACCTCCTGGTCACCGCCACCGACCCCGCCGGACCGTGGTCGGACCCGATCCTGCTGCCCGACGTGCCCGGCATCGACCCGGACCTGGCGTGGGACTCCGACGGCACCTGCTGGTGCACGGTCGCCGGGGTGGCGCAGGTCCGGCTCGACCCGCACACCGGGCAGGTGCTCGACGCACCTCGGCGGATCTGGTCCGGAGGGCCCGGCGCGAAGGCCCCGGAAGCGCCGCACCTGTACCGCGTCGGCGACCACTGGTACCTGCTCATCGCCGAGGGCGGCACCGAACGCGGCCACGGCGTCTCGATCGCCCGCGCCACCACCCCCGACGGACCGTTCGAGCCGTGCCCGGCGAACCCGGTCCTGACCCACCGGAGCACCGACCACCCGATCCAGAACACCGGGCACGGCGACCTCGTGCAGGGACCGGACGGTTCCTGGTGGATGGTGCTGCTCGGCGTGCGGCCCGGTGGCGGGACGCCCGGTTGGCACGTACTGGGCCGCGAGACCTTCCTCGCGCCCGTGACCTGGGTGGACGACTGGCCGGTGGTCGGGCCGCTCGAGCCCGAGGCGACCGTGCCGTGGCCGCTGCGGCCGCAGCCGCCCGCGCCGGGTCGCGACGACTTCGACCTCCCCGCGCTCCAGCCGGCCTGGATCTCGCTGCGCGACCGCCAGGAACGGCACTGCACGACGAAGGAACGCGCCGGGTGGCTGACCCTGCACGCGCGCGGCGCGTCCCTGGACGAGCGCGACGTCGTGTTCGTCGGCCGCCGCCAGCAGCACCGGTCGTGCCGGGTGCGCGCGCTGGTGGACGCCGCGGGCGGGACGGGCGGTCTCGCGGTGCGGCTGGACGAGGAGCACCACTACGGGATCGAGGCGACCGCCGACGAGGTGCGGGTGGTCGCCCGCGTCGGCTCGCTGAAGACCGTGGTGGCGTCCCGGGCGGTACCCGCCGGTCCCCTGGTCCTGGGTGTGGACGTGCGGGAGGAGAAGACCCTCCGGGACGCCCGCACCGGCCCCGACACCGTCACCTTCGGCATCGGCGAGCCGGACGGGACGTTCACCGCCCTGGCCACCCTCGACGGCCGCTACCTCTCCACCGAGGTCGCCGGTGGCTTCACCGGCCGGGTCATCGGCCTGTACGCCGCCGACGGCGCCGTCCACTTCGACTGGTTCGAGTATGAGCCGCTCGACAGCTGACCCGCGTCCCGCGCGGGTGTTCCGCCTGCCGCAACCGGTTCCACCGACAGCAAAGGCGACCGACATGGATCGAACCCGACCGCAGTCCTGGCGCGGCAGGCTCCGCCGGGTGGTGAGCATCCCGGTGGCGCTGGTCGTCGCCGGGGTCCTCGCCGCCGGCACGGCCTCCGGCGCCGCGCCCGAGGCGGATTCCGGCGTCCCGAGCGGCGCGATGGCCGTCGCCGCCGCGATGCAGCCCTCGTGGAACCTGGGCAACAGCCTCGACGCCATCCCCGATGAGACGGCCTGGGGCAACCCGCCCGCCACGAGGGAGCTGTTCCAGACCCTGCGAGCGCAGGGCTTCCGCAGCGTCCGCATCCCGGTGACCTGGTCCAACTCCCAGTCCACCACCGCTCCGTACACCATCGACGCCACCTTGACGAACCGCGTGAAGCAGGTCGTGGACTGGGCCCTGGCGGAGAACCTCTACGTCGTGCTCAACATGCACCACGACTCGTGGCAGTGGATCGCGACCATGCCCACCGACCACGACAACGTGCGCGCCCGGTTCGACTCGACCTGGACCCAGATCGCCACCACGTTCAAGCACTCGTCGCGCAGGCTGCTGTTCGAGAGCGTCAACGAACCGACCTTCACCAACGCCGACGACGCCCAGAAGGTGCGGCTGCTGGACGAGTTGAACACCTCGTTCCACCGCATCGTGCGACAGTCCGGCGGCCGGAACGCCACGCGGGTGCTCGTGCTGCCCACGCAGGTGTGCACGCCGGACCAGAAGCTCATGGACGACCTGGCCGCCACGATGGCCTCGCTGCACGACCCCAACCTGATGGCCACCGTGCACTTCTACGGCTTCTGGCCCTTCAGCGTGAACATCGCGGGCTTCACCCGCTTCGACGAGACCGTCCAGAAGGACATGACCGACGCGTTCGCCCGGATGCGCGACACCTTCACCGCCAAGGGCATCCCGGTCTACCTGGGTGAATACGCCCTGCTCTCCTACGACTACACCCGTCCCGGCATCATCGAGCGCGGCGAGGTGCTGAAGTACTTCGAGGCGGTGGGTCACGAAGCCCGCAAGAGCAAGGTCGTCACGGCCCTGTGGGACGCCGGCTCGTTCATCAACCGCCACACGCTCCAGTGGCGCGACCAGGACGTCTTCGCCCAGATGAAGTCCGGCTGGACCACCCGCTCGGGCACGGCCTCGTCCGACCTGCTGTTCGTGCCCAAGTCCACCCCGATCACCGCCACCACGCTCACGCTCAACCTGAACGGCACGAGCCTGCGCGGCCTGTGGCACGGCGACACCAGGCTGCGCGAGGGCCGCGACTACACCGTCTCCGGCGACCAGCTCACGCTGACCGCCACCGCGCTGACCAAGCTCGTCGGCGACCGGGCGTACGGCGTCAACTCGACGATCGAGGCCAGGTTCACGCGCGGCATCCCCTGGCGGATCAACGTGATCACGAACGACACGCCGACCCTCTCCGACGCGACCGGCACCGCGAACTCCCTCACCGTGCCGACGCGGTTCCAGGGCGACCTGCTCGCGACGATGGAGTCCAAGTACGCGGACGGTTCGGCCGCCGGACCGACCAACTGGACCCCGTTCCAGGAGTTCTACACGACCGTCCGCCCGGACTACCCCGGCGAGGCCATCATCCTGCCGCCCGCGTTCTTCGAGCCGGTCCGCGACGGTGAACCGGTCACCTTGACGTTCCACTTCTGGAGCGGCGTCAAGCTGACCTACCACGTGGTCAAGTCGGGCACCTCGGTGACCGGCACGACGTCCTGACCGGTGCCGGCGGCCGGGGTCCGGGGTCCGGTGTGGCCCCGGCCGCCTCCACCACACACACGGTTTTCGGAGGCTGACGAGATATGGATCGATCCATGCCACCGCGCATCCTGTTCGGCGCCGCGTACTACCACGAGTACCAGCCCCACGACCGGTTGAAGACCGACCTGGACCTGATGGCGCGAGCGGGGTTCACCGTCATCCGGGTCGGCGAGTCGGTGTGGTCCACCTGGGAACCGGAGAACGGGCGGTTCGACGTCGACTGGGTGACGCCCGTGCTCGACGGCGCCCACGAACGCGGCATCTCCGTCGTCCTCGGCACGCCCACGTACGCCGTGCCGCCGTGGCTGTCCCGGCAGTACCCCGAGATCGTGACCGAGCACGCCACCGGGCAGCGGATGGGCTGGGGCGCCCGCCAGGAGGTGGACTTCACCCACCCCGCCTTCCGCTTCCACGCCGAACGCGTGACCCGCCGGATCCTCGTCCGGCACGCCTCGCACCCGGCGGTCGTCGGCTTCCAGGTGGACAACGAACCGGGTCTGCGGCTGCCGCACAACCACGGCCTGTTCCAGCGGTTCGTGGACGACCTGCGCGCGCGGTACGGCACCGTGGAGGACCTCAACCGGGAGTGGGGCCTGGTCTACTGGTCGCACCGGCTCTCCACCTGGGCCGACCTCTGGACACCGGACGACAACGCACAGCCCCAGTACGACGTCGCGTGGCGGGCGTTCCAGGCCCGCCAGACCACCGAGTTCGTCGCCTGGCAGGCGGACATCGTGCGCGAGTACGCGAACCCGGACCAGTTCATCACCACGTGCATCTCCTACGGCCACCCGGCTTTCGAGGACGACGAGCTCACCGACGCGCTGGACGTCACCGCGGGCAACCCGTACTACGACATGCAGGACGGCCTCGTGCTGCCCGATCCCACACCCGACGACCACGAGCAGCAGCACTGGAAGACCACCGGCGTGTGGGCGCTCTACGAGAACGCGGACCGCGTCTTCTCGTCGCGCCAGGAGCCGTTCCTGATCACCGAGACCAACGCGCAGGCGGTCGGCGGCACGTCGGACAACCGGCCGGGCTACGACGGGCAGTGGCGGCAGGCGGCCTGGGCGCTGGTCTCGCGCGGCGCGCGGATGGTGGAGTACTGGCACTGGCACACGCTGCACTTCGGCGCCGAGACCCACTGGGGCGGCGTGCTGCCGCACAGCGGCCGTCCCGGCCGGGTCTACGCCGAGATCGCCCGCCTCGGCGCCGAGTTCGACACCGCCGGCGCCCTGGTGGCCGGGATCGAGCCGGACGCCGACATCGCACTGGTCTACTCGATGCCGAACAAGTGGCTGATGCAGAAGTACCCGCCGCTGGCGACCGCGGACGGCGGTCCGGACCACTCCTCGTACCACCGCATCTTCGACTCGTTCTACCGCGGCGTCTTCGAGGCGGGTCGACAGGCGCGCATCATCCACACCCGCCAGCTGCTCCAGCGCTCGACCCCCGAGGACGCGGTGCGACGCCACCCCGTGCTGGTCGCCGCCGGCCTGTACATGGCCGACGACGCGACGCTCGACTGGCTCGCCGCCTACGCGCACGCCGGTGGCCACCTGGTCCTCGGCCCCCGCACGGGCTACGCGGACCACGAGGCGCGCGCACGGCCCGAGACCGCCCCGCCGCGGCTCGTCGAGGCCGCGGGCGCGTGGTACGACGAGTTCAGCAACCTGGCCACCCCGCTGCCGGTCCGCGCCACGCCGGGCAGCCCGCTCGACCTCGGCGCCGACGCGACCGCGACGCGGTGGGTGGAAGGCCTGACCGCGGTGGACGCGGACGTGCTCGCCGAGTACGAGCACCCGCACTTCGGCCGCTGGCCCGCCGTCACCACCCGCCGGCACGGCGCCGGCCGCGTCACCAGCGTGGGCACCGTGCCCGGGCGCGCCCTGGCCCGGAGCCTGGCGGCCTGGCTCGCGCCCGTACCCGTCAGCGGCTGGGCCGACCTGCCCGCCACCGCCACCGCGACCACCGGGACGTCACCGGACGGCCGCCGCGTGCACGTGGTCCACAACTGGAGCCCGCTGCCCACCGAGGTCCGGGCGCCGCACGACTTGACCGACGTGCTGTCCGGCGACTCGGTCGACGCCGGCGGACCCGTGCGCCTCGACGCGTGCGATGTGCGGATCTTCACCGCGGGCGACGACGCGCCACGCAGGCCGTAACAACCTCTTCGTCAGCTGAAAGAGTGAGGAGTCCCATGTTCGGATTGCGCAGGAAGACACTACCGGCCGGTCGCCGGATGGGTGTCGTGGCGGCCGGGGTCGCGACCCTGGCCGCGAGCCTGGTCACGGTGACGGCGAACGAGGCCGTCGCGGCGGAGGCCGGGTGCCGCGTCACGTACTCGGTGACGGGCCAGTGGGAAGGCGGCTTCACCGCCGACGTCGCGGTGACCAACCTCGGCGCCGCGGTCGACGGCTGGCAGCTGGGCTGGGAGTGGCCGTCCGGCCAGCAGGTCGGCCACGCCTGGAACGCGAAGGTGACCGAGTCCGACCACCAGGTCACCGCCGCGGACGCCGGCTACAACGCCAAGGTCGCGACGAACAAGACGGTGAGCTTCGGCTTCACCGGCACCTGGACGGACGCCAACACGGCGCCGTTGTCGTTCTCGCTCAACGGCGTCGGCTGCGTCCACGGTGGCAAGCAGCTCAGCGCGATGGAGCACACCGCGGCGATGCAGCCGGGGTGGAACCTCGGCAACACGCTGGACTCGACCGGCAGCGACGAGACGTCCTGGGGCAACCCGCGCATCACCGAAGCCCTGCTGGACAACGTGAAGGCGCAGGGCTTCAAGAGCGTCCGCCTGCCCGTCACGTGGAGTGCCCACCTCGGCCCGGGGCCGGACCACGCCATCGAGGCGGCGTACCTGAACCGCGTCAAGGAGGTCGTGCGCTGGGCGCTGGCGCGCGACCTGTACGTCATGATCAACCTGCACCACGACTCGTGGCAGTGGGTCTGGAACATGCCCACCGACCGCACCGGCGTGCTCGACCGGTTCAACAAGATCTGGACGCAGCTGGCGGGCGCCTTCACCGAGTTCGGGCCCAAGCTGACGTTCGAGAGCTGGAACGAGCCGCAGTTCACCGGGAGCACCGGCAAGCCCCAGGAGGTGGAGCTCAACGCCGAGCTGAACGCGTCGTTCCACGACATCGTGCGGCGCTCGGGCGGCAACAACGCCACCCGCCTGCTGGTCCTGCCGACCCTGCACACCTCGTCCGAGCAGGTGTACGTCGACCCGCTGGTGCAGCAGATCCAGGGGTTCAACGACCCCAACCTGATCGCGACCGTGCACTACTACGGCTACTGGCCGTTCAGCGTGAACGTCGCGGGTGGCACGCGCTTCGACGAAGGTGTCCAGAAGGACGTCACCGACACGTTCGACCGCGTGTCCACCAGCTTCATCGCGCGCGGCATCCCGGTGATCATCGGTGAGTACGGCCTGCTCGGCTTCGACCGGCACACCGGGACCATCGAGCAGGGCGAGAAGCTGAAGTTCTTCGAGTACTTCGGCCACCAGGCGCGCAGCAAGAAGGTCACCACGATGTTGTGGGACAACGGCCAGCACCTCCACCGCACCTCGTTCCAGTGGAGCGACCCGGAGCTGTTCGCGCAGATCAAGTCGAGCTGGAAGACCCGTTCCGGCACGGCCTACACCGACCAGGTCTTCAACTCGAAGTCCAGCGCCATCACCGCCAAGACGATCGCGCTGAACCTCAACGGCACGTCGTTCACCGATCTGTACCACGGCAACACGAAACTGGCGCGCGGCCGGGACTACACGATCGAGGGCAGCCGGCTGACGCTGACCGCCGCGGCGCTGACGAGGCTGAGCGGCTCGCGGGGCTACGGCACGAACGCGGTGCTGACGGCCCGGTTCTCCCACGGTGTGCCGTGGCGGTTCTACGTCATCACCTACGACACCCCGGTGCTGTCCGCCGCCACCGGGACGACGGCCTCGTTCGTCATCCCGACGGCCTTCCGCGGCGACCTGCTCGCCACGATGGAGGCCAAGTACGACGACGGCACCAACGCGGGCCCGCACGACTGGACGTCCTTCAAGGAGTACGACCGGGCGTTCACGCCCAACTACACCGACGGTCACACCACCCTGACGCCGGAGTTCTTCGCCGCGGTCAAGGACGACTCGCGGGTGACGCTGACGTTCCACTACTGGAGCGGCGACAAGGTGACGTACTACGTCACCAAGTCGGGCACGGCGGTCACCGGTACGACGGCCTGACCGGACCGGGTCGACGAGCAGACCGCCGAAGGCCGTTCACGGTCTTCGGCGGTCTTCGGCGCGGCGCCCACCCCACCCGCCGCGGCGCCGGTGCACGGCGCTGACCTGCACCACAACCCGGCCACAACCGGCCGGTACTAGGAATCACCCCATGAAGTTCACGATGAGACTGGTCCTGGCGGTGGTCGCCGCGGCCGGGGTGCTGGTTCCCGTGTCCGCCGCGCACGCCACCGAGTGCACGCCCGCCCGTGTGGCGGCGGAGGACGTCAACGAGTACGAGGGCACCACGACGGACAACCACCTGGTGTTCCAGGTGACCGCCACGGCGGACGCCGGCTGTGACCCGGTCGGCTCGGTGCGCTACTACGTCGAGGGCACCTCGGCCACCGCGGGCAGCGACTTCACCGCCGTCCCGGAGGGCACCCTGACGTGGACCGCCACCTCGTCCGCGACGCGGTCGGTGACGGTGACGGTGCACCACGACGACCGGGGCGAGCACGACGAGCAGCTGGAACTGCACCTGGTCGGCGCGAACGGGGTGGTCGTGACCGACCCGGTGGCGATCGGGTGGTTGCGCGACGACGACGGGATGGTCCTCCGCCCGGTCCAGACGGAGGTCGACAGCGGGAAGATCTGCTGGGTCCCGGACGTCTGCCGGGTGCCGATCAGGTTCTCCGTGCCGCTGCGCGCCCCCGTCACGCTGTACTACCGCACGCACGACGTGACGGCGATCGGCGGTCAGGACTACGTGGTGGTCACCAGGGCGAAGGTGACCGCGAAGCCCGGCGTGACGAGCGTGGTCGTGCCGGTCAGGCTGCTGCCCGACCAGTCACCGGAGCCGGACGAGGTGTTCGAGCTCGAAGTGCTCAGCACGTCCGCCGGTCGGGTGGTCGGCGGCAACGGCTCGGTGACGGTCAAGTCCGGTCAGTAGCCGCGGCCTCGGCCGTCGCACCCACCTGCCGGTACAGCCGGGTCGCCCGGTCCCGGTGGTGTCGTGCGGCGGCCCCGTCGCCGCGCCGGTCGGCCAGGTCGGCCAGGTCGCGGTGCACGCCCGCTTCCTCGAAGGCGTCCGGCACGCGGGAGCGCTCGGCCAGCGCGGCCGACAGCGCTCCCGCCGCCGCGTCGAGGTCACCGGCCCGCGCGTGGGCCCGGCCGAGCAGGTTCAGCACGGTGGCCAGGCCGTGGCGGTCGTCCACCTCGCGGCAGATCGCCAGCGCCTGCTCGAAGAACGCCACGCCGTGCCCGTCGCGGTCGAGGTGGGCGGCGCCGATGTCGGCCAGCACCTCCCACTCCAGCCAGCGGTCGCCGATCTCGCGGCTCAGCTCCAGGGCGCGGTCGAGGTCCCGCAACGCCACGTCCGGTTCACCGCGCCGCAGGTGCGCCTCGCCCAGGGTGTTCAGCGTGCCCGCCTCGAACCTGGTGTTGCCCAGCTCGCGGAACGCCTCCAACGCGTCGCGCAGCGGCGCCAGGCTCGCGTCCGGGTCTCCCATGCGGATGTAGGTGTGACCGAGGTTGCGCTGCGACAGCGCCCGGCCCAGCGGGTTGCCCGCGCGGGCGCAGCAGTCCACGGCGCGCAGGTGCGACGGCACCGCCTCGTCGAACCGGCGCAGCTCGGCCAGGGCGTTGGCGATGTTGTTGTGCACGTGGCCCTCGCCGGCGAGGTCGCCGAGGTCGCGGACGATCGCGAGCGCCTGGTGGTTGGCGTCGATGGCCTCCGCCAGCCGGCGGGTCATGAACAGCGCGACGCCCAGCGCGCGCAGCATCTCCGCCTCGGCGGCCCGGTCGCCCAGCTCGGCGGCGGCCCGGACGGCGACCCGGCACATCGCCACCCGCTCGTGCCAGTGGCCGGTGGCCTCGTAGAAGCTGGTCAACAGGTAGGTCAGCTGCCAGGCGGTGGTCAGGTCGCGCCGCTCGCGGGCGAACTGCACCACGGGCAGCAGGTTCTCCCGCTCCCCTTCGAGGAACGCGAGCGCGGCGTGCCGGTCCCGGGGGAACGGCGGCTTCTGCCACGGGTACCGGATGACGGGGCGGACCAGGTCGCGTGCCGGGTTGGCCACCAGGTTCACCTCGTGCGCGGCCTGCGTGTACCAGTCCAGCAGCCGTTCGCCCGCCTCGGTCCGCTCGTCGTCGGTCGGCAGGCCGCGGGCGTACTCGCGGATCAGGTCGTGGAAACCGAAGCGGTGGGGCCCGAGCTCGGTCACCAGGTGCGCGGCGGCCAACGACGCCAGGGGCGCCCGGGCCGACTCGACCTCGGAGACCGCCGCGGCCAACCAGGAGGTGAACGTCGCGCCCGGCGTGACCGCGGCTCGGCGGAACACCCGCGCCTGCTCCTCCGCCAGCGGCCGGTAGGCGCCCGCGATCACCGCGCGCACGCTCCGCGAGTCGCCCTCCACCTCCAGCCCGTCCAGCCGGTCCTCGGCCAGCTCGGCCACCAACGCCTCGATCCGCCGGTTCGGGCTGCCCAGCAGCCGGGCGGCGGCGATGCGCAACGCCAGCGGCATGCCGCCGCACAGCGCCGCCAGCTCACGTGCCGCCGTCGGCTCGGCCGCGACCCGCCGCTCCCCCAGCACGGCGCCCAGCAGCGCCAGGGACTCTTCGTGCGACAACGCGTCCAGCAGCACCGGGTGGACCGCGTGCCGGGCGGCCAGCGCGGCGGGCGATCGCCTGGTCGTCACCACGAGCAGCGACGCCCCACCGCCCGGCACCAGCGGTTCCACGTCCCGCACGTTCCCGGCGTTGTCCAGCACGACCACGCACCGCCGGTCGTGCACGAGCGTCCGGTACAGCGCGACCCGCTCGGCCTCGTCGGCGGGGATGTGGTCTTCGGGCACGTCCAGCACGCGCAGCACATGCGCCAGCGCGTGGGCGCCGGACAACGCCTGCTCGGGGTCGTGGCCGCGCAGGTCCAGGAACAGCCGTCCGCCGGGGAACCGGTGCGCGATCCGGTGGCCCCACTCCACCGCCAGCGCCGTCTTGCCCATGCCGGCGGGGCCGGAGATCACCACCACCGACGGGTCGTCGCCCTCGGCGAGGAGCCGGTCGAGCCCGGCCAGCTCGTCGTCCCGACCGGTGAAGTGGCCGACCCGCGCGGGCAGCTCGGCCGGCGCGCGGGCGACCGGCGGGTCCAGGTCCGGGTCGCGGCGCAGGATCGCGGTGTGCAGCTCCACCAGCTCGGGGCCGGGGTCGACACCGAACTCGTCGGCGAGCTGCTCGCGCAGCCGCCGGAAGGCGTCCAACGCGTCGACGTGCCTGCCGGACCGGTACAGGGCGAGCATGTGCAGCCGGGTCAGGCGTTCGCTGGTGGGGTTGGCGGCCAGCAGCGCGGGCAGCTCCACCACCGCCGCCTCGTGGCCGCCGGCGCGCAACTCGGCGTCCCACAGGTCTTCCAGGGTCGCCGACCGCAGTTCGCGCAGCCGCTCCACGTCCCGCAGCGCCCACCCGGCCGGTTCCGCGTCGGCGAGCGCGTCACCGCGCCACAGCTGGGCCGCGGCGCGCAGCAGCTCGGCCGCGCGCCGCGGCGACCGCTCCGCCCGACCGGCCCGCAGCAGTTCCTCGAACCGCCGCGCGTCGACCTCGACGCCGGTCAGCAGGTAGCCGGGTTCCCTGGTGAGCAGCACGTCGGGCAGCCCGCAGTCGGCCAACGCCCGGCGGATGCGGGCGACGTGGCTGTGCAGGGTCTTGATCGCGGTGCGCGGCGGGTCGTCGCCCCACAGCACGTCCACGAGCCGGGTGAACGGCAGCACGGCGCCGGCGTGCAGGGCCAGCACCCCGAGCACCGCCCGCTGCCTCGTGCCGACCAGCGCGGCGGGGCCGAGCGGGCCGACTGCCTCGACCGGTCCCAGCACCGCGATCCGCCCCACAACCGGCTCACAGCCGGACGACAGCCCCCCGTCGGTAGACCTGTCCCCACGACGGTCAACCTGATCGTCCACAAGGGGGAAGGTACCCGGATGAACGACGGAGCCCGTACCGGATATCGATTGCGGCGCACCATCGCCGTGCCACTGCTGGTGATCGCCGCCACGCTCGCCGGGCCCGGGCAGGCGATCTCGCAGGCCCGGATCGCGGCGGCCGACTCCCAGCTGCCGCCGACGCCCGGACCGGTCTCGCCGGAGCAGGGCAACCCGCAGGTCTTCTCGCTGACCCGGGACGCGAACCACGCCTTCCGGTACTCGTTCGCGGCCGTGGCGGCCGACCTGGGCAGGTCCTACGCGGCCGGGACCGTCGAGGCCGACCTGAAGGAGGGCCTGCTGTCCCTGCCCGCGGCCGACCGCGCCCCGATCGTCGCGACGGCCAAGCAGCTCGTGACCGCGTCGGCGAACACCAGGGTCGCGCAGTTCGGCAGGCACGGTTCGCTGACCGCGGACCAGTTCCGGGCGCTCGGCTTCGCCGGCGCGTTCCGCTCGGTGCAGGTGGACTGGAGCGCGCTGGCGGCCGCAGCCGCGGCGCGCGCCCAGGAGCTCGCACGGGAGGACAAGGCGCAGGAGACCGACGCGCAGCGCAAGGCCCGGGAGCGGTCGATCGACCTCGCCACCACGCCGAGGTTGACGTCGCTGGACTTCCGGATCGACCGGGTGCGGGCGATCGAGGAGACCGACGAGTGGAGCGACAGCGACGAGATCCTGATGGGCGGCATGCAGATCGACCCGGCCGGTGTGACCAGGAAGGTCAGCCCGTGGCTGGTGAGCGGCGACTTCGACGCCGGTGAGGCCGTCGACTACACCGCGCCGGGCCGGTTGTTCAGCCGGTCCTCGCTCACCACGACCGGGACCTGGCCGCGCACGTACGTGGCCGTGGTGATGATGGCCGAGGAGGACCACGGCGGTTTCGCGAGCGCCCTGCACTCGGCCTGGGCCAAGGTCGCCGAACAGGTGCGGAGGGTGGTCGTGCAGGGCACCGCGGCCGTCGTGTCCCCGTCCCTGGGCGAGGTGATCGGCGAGCTCATCGGTCAGGTCGTCGGCTGGATCGTCGACGAGGCCGTGCGGTGGTTCATCGGCATGTTCGAGGACGACCTGTTCGACGCGCGGACCGCGGTCGTCCGCCTCCCGCACCGGTACGAGTTCCTGTACCGGCAGGCGGCGGACCTCGGCTGGACCGACCACCGGCTGCCCACCACCGAGATGCGGTTCGTCGGGCACGGGGGCGACTACCGGGTGAACGTGCACTGGCAGGTCAACGCCTGAGCTGCCACCGAAGGGCTCCCCCGGCGCGCGGCCGGGGGAGCTTTCGCCTGCGCCACACCACTTCCCGCCCGCGTGGCGCGCCGCGTCAACCCGCACCGGGGATGAACTCCGTCCGCAGTTCGTGGCTCGCGTCCGGCAACCGGGCCTCGTAGTAGAGCCGGCACCCGCCGTCCGGGAGCCGCAGGACGTCCACGTACCGGACGTCCACCACCGGCGCGTCCGGCACGGCGACCAACCGGCCGCCGACCGGCGCGGCCAGCCCGGTGCGCTCGAACCAGTTCTCCGCCGGGGTGGCGCGGCCGTCGTAGAAGGCGCGGCCGTCGGGCAGCACCGCGGTCAACCGGGCACCGCGGGCGTCCCACTCCCCCGGTCGGCCGCTCAGCACCGTGCCGCGCCACGTCCAACCGAGCCCGTCGGCGCTGGTCGCGTACGCGGTGCTCATCCGGTCCTCCTCGCCCGGGATGTCCAGGGCGTGACAGCAGATCCACGCCTCCCAACCCTCGGCGGTGCGGCGCACCACCGGGTCCTTGACGGCCGTGACCGGGTCGCCGGAGAAGATCCGCGTGATCGGCGCGTGGGGCAGGGCCCGCAGCGTCGGCGCCTCGACGGCGTCGATCCACCACCGCGGCGTCCCGGGCTCCGCGCAGCAGACGTAGAGCCGCCACGCCCCGCTCTCGGTGCGCACCAGCGCGGGCCGTTCGAGCATGGCGGCGCCGAAGCGGTCCCTGGTGATCGTCGCGACCGTGGTGAAGTTCTCGCCGTCGGCCGACCGCGCGATGACGTTGTGGTCGCCGTCGCCGCGCACGCGGTAGGCGAGCACGATCGAGCCGTCGTCGTCCAACACGGCGCACGGAGCACCGGCCCACTGGTGCGGACCGACGCCCGGCGCGGACGCGACGACGGTGTAGGGGCGATTGCCCGGGAAATAGCTCATGACGGCAAGCCTGATACCGCGGTGCGGACCGCGGTGAGTGGCAGGAATGCCAGGGTTCCGGAGGTTTCTGCCATACTCGTGGGCGTGATCCGGAACGTGGTGGCCGTGGTCGGCGAGCGGGCGGCGGTCTTCGAACTGGGCCTGGTGTGCCAGGTCTTCGGGCTGGACCGCACCGACTGCGGGCTGCCCGCCTTCACCTTCGAGGTGTGCGCTCCCGCGCCCGGCCGGATCCCGACGACCTCGGGCTTCGCGCTGGACGTCGAGCACGGCCTGGACCGCGTGGCCGAAGCCGACGTGGTCACCCTGCCCGCCTGGGACGTCGACGCACCGGTGCCGCCGGGGCTCGCCGACGCCCTGCGCGCGGCGGTCGACCGGGGCGCGCTGCTGGTCTCCGTGTGCACCGGCGCCTTCGCGCTGGCCGGAGCCGGGCTGCTGGACGGCCGCCGCGCCACGACGCACTGGCAGTTCGCCCGGCTGCTGGCCCGCCGCCACCCGCGGGTCCGGGTGGACGCGGACGCCCTCTACGTCGAGGACGGCCCGATCGTCACCAGCGCGGGCGCGGCCGCAGGCATCGACGCGTGCCTGCACGTGG
This sequence comes from Saccharothrix stipae, assembly GCF_054781895.1. NCBI lineage: Bacteria > Bacillati > Actinomycetota > Actinomycetes > Pseudonocardiales > Pseudonocardiaceae > Saccharothrix > Saccharothrix stipae. The sequence goes on from NZ_BAAGTN010000001.1 coordinate 766,111, forward strand.
TGCGGCGGGAGTTCGGCGCGGAGTCGGCCAACTCGCTGGCCCGGCGCATGGTGGTGCCGCCACACCGCTCGGGCGACCAGGCCCAGTACGTCGAGACCCCCGTGCCCGCCCGGGCCGACCACGACGACCTGGCCCGGCTGCTGGACTGGGTCCAGCGCAACCTCGACCGACCGCTCCCCGTCGACGCCCTGGCCGCACGCGTGCACATGTCACCCCGCACGTTCGCCCGCAGGTTCCGCGCCGCCACCGGCACCACGCCGCACCGCTGGATCCTCGACCAACGGCTGAACCTGGCCGAACGGTTGCTGGAGACCACCGAGCTGACCGTGGACACCGTCGCCGCCCGAGCGGGCCTGGGCAGTCCGGACACGCTGCGGCACCACTTCACCGACCGCCGCGGCATCACACCGACCGACCACCGCCGGGCGTTCCGAACGGTGCGTTGAGTTGCCGCGCTGAGTTGCCGCACCGAGATCCCGCGCCGCCAGCCTCCAGAGGATCAGCCGGTCGAGCACCCGCCGCGGGTGCGACCAGCCGCGACGCGGTGGTTCTGCCCGACCCCAGCCGTGACCGGTGCGGGGTCGGGCAGAACGACCGCGTGCGGGGCTAGCGACCGGCCAGTCGCCAGGTCTGGTTGAGCGGGCTGCCCTGGGTCACGGGGTTGCAGGTCCACTGGTGGACCACGGCGCCCTGCGCGGTGGAGACACCGTTGACGTCGACGCACTTGCCGCTGTGCCGGGCGACGAGCTGGTGGTCGTCCGGGTCGTTGCCGGCGTAGGTGACCTTCCGCAGGGTGAACTGCTGGTTGGCACCGCTGTTGCAGGCCCACTGGATGACCGCGGCGCCGTCCGCGGTGGAGGCCGCGTTGACGTCCAGGCACTTGCCCGACTGCTGGTTGACGACCGTGAAGGTGTCGGCGAGCCCGGCCACCGGGGCGAAGTTCCACCGCTGCTCGTCACCGGTGCCGCAGGACGACTGCCGCTGCTGGGTGCCGTCGGCGGTGCTGCGGTTGGGGTTGGTCAGGCACTGCTGCGAGTGCTGGACGACCGCGGTGGACTGGAAGGAGCCGTCACCGGTGCCCGAGGGCGGCAGGACCGTGATGGTGAACGAGTCGTCGACGTTGGAGTGCGGCAGGTTCACCGTGGTGGCGTTGCCGGCCAGGGTCACGATCGTGTTCAGCACGGTGACCGGGCCCTGGACCGCCCCGCCGCCGTTGTGCGGGATGCGCTCGGCGAGCACCCGCACCTGGTTGTTCACCACGAGGCCCTCGGTGGCGTCCAGGCGCCGGAGGGAGACCGCGATGTTGCCGGTCGTGCGACCACCACCGACCAGCACCTTGGCCTCACCCGGCGCCTTCGTCGCGAACGCGTCGTAGGACTGGCTGGGCGTGACCGAGGCGATCTGACCGGTCTGGGAGCCGTAGAACCGGTAGACCCACCACTCGCCCTTAGGCTGGTGCCGGCCCGCCGAGTCGCGGACCAGCAGGTTGCCGAGGTCGTTGTGCAGGTTCCCGGCGCTGGCCCAGTTGGCGCGCAGGCCGTCGGCTCCGGCTCGCTCCAGTCGGGCGATGTACCAGGAGCCGTCACCGGGGTTCTGCTCGTTGGACGCGCCGTACTCGTTGATCTGGTACGGGCGCGGGTGCGGGATGCCGCGCGCGTCGAGGGTGGCGTTGGCCGTCGCCACGTTCGCGACCGGGTCGCCCGGCAGGGAGTGCCAGCTGATGATGTCGGGCACGACGTTGTTGGCCTTGACGAAGTCCAGGTACTGCGTCCACCACCCGGAGGTCGACGGGACGCACGCGCAGCTCGGGCCGACGATCAGGTGCGTGGGGAACGCGGCGCGGATGCGCTGGTACGAGCGCCGCCAGAGCTCGAAGTACTGCGCCTGCGGGCGGTTCCAGAACAGCGTGATGTTGGGCTCGTTCCAGATGTCCCACTGCACCGGCGCTCCGGTGGCCCGCACGTCGTTGATCAACCGGGTGAGGAAGTTGTCGTAGTCGGTCCAGTTGCCGTTGTCGCCCGGGAACCGGGAGATCGGGTAGCCGTCGGCACCCCACAGGTCGTGGGGCAGCAGGATGAACTCGCCGCCCAGCGACCGGGTGCGCAACAGCTGGGCGCGGGTCGCGTTCCACCTGCGGTCGTACTTGCCCGACACCCAGCCACCGGGGCTGTCGAGCTGCGCGCCACCGGCACGCATGTACCGGAACTTCACGTCGCGGAAGAAGTTGTCCGCGGGCGCCGAGGCGTCCTCGGACATGCCGTAGATCCAGCCGGACGCCCGGTAGGTCGGGGAACCGCCCGCCACGGAGAAGTCGACCGCGATCGACTCGTCACCGGCCTGGGCGGGACCGGTCATCGTGATCAGGGACGAGGCGACCAAGGTGCCGACGGCGAACAGGCCGGCAAGGCCGCGGCGGCGAGGGCGCCGCCTCGGGGGTGTGGTGTCCACAGGAGACTCCTGGTGCAGGGTTGGTGGCCGCGGTTCCCGGACTCCGTCGTGGATGCGGTCGGCCCAGGTCGATCGGACCACCGGGGGGAGGTCGAACCGATTCGAGTGACAGGGATCACCGTACGCGCAGTCCTGTCAGGGATGCAACGGTTGCCTGGATCGTCGCGGGCGAGATCGACCGAACCGGTTCGACTACGTGCGGACGGGTGGGCGAGCGCGAAACCGCAGGAGCCGCCGTGCGGCCGGCCGGTGCGGGCTGGTTGCCTCGCACCGGCCGGTCCGCGACGGCGGCTCCTGCGGTGGTGTTCTGGCGGAACCCGTGGCGTGGGCGCCGGTCCGGGTTCACCGGCCGGGCCCGCGCCGGTGGGTCAGGCGACCGTGCAGGCCGCGCCGTTGAGGGTGAACGAGGACGGTTCGCCTGCGTTGCCGGTGTGGGTGGCCTGGAAGCCGATGCTCACCGACCCGCCGGGTGCGATGTTGCCGTTGTAGGAGACGTTCCTGGCCGTCACCTGCCCGGAGGACGGCGAGTAGCTCGCGTTCCAACCGGAGGTGATGTTCTGGCCTCCCGGCAGTGTGAACGCCAGCGACCAGCCGCTGATGGGCGCGGACCCGGTGTTGGTGATGGTGATGTCCGAGGTCAAACCGTTGCCCCAGGCGTTGACGGTGTCGGTCACCTTGCAGCCGTCACCGGGCGGGTTCGTGGTCGTCGTGGTCGTCGTGGTGGAGGTGGTGGTGGTAGTCGTCGTGGACGTGGTGGTCGTCGTGGTGCCGGGGGCGCCCTGGAACTGCGAGATGAACTTCCACGCCTCGCCCTTGGTCCAGGTCCGGATGCCGCTCTCGGCGTAGGTGCCGTCCACGGGACCGGGCATGTGGCCGTTGTCGAAGGCGGCCCACTGCACCGGGTACCCCGCCCGGCACGAGTACGTCGTCGTGATGTGGGACATGCTGCCCTGCGCCGGTTCACGCGGGCTCTGCGGCGTGCAGCCGTTGTTGGCGACGAACTTGTCCCGCAGCGAACGCCCCATCGAGATGTTGAGCACGTTGTCGGTCAAGCCGTGCATGCCGAAGTAGGCGATCGGTTGGGTTCCGCCGCTGCACCCGCTCAGCTGGGCGCCCGCGTACACCACCACGGCCCGGAACACCGTCGCCCGGGCACACGCGAGCGCGTAGCTCATGCCGCCGCCGTAGCTGAAGCCCATCGCGAACCGCAGCGCCGTGTCCACGCACAGGTCGCTCTCGATCCGCCTGATCATGTCGTCGGTGAAGGTGACGTCCTCGCCACCGGAGTTCGCCCAGCCGTTGCCCAGGCCCTGCGGGGCGACCAGGATCGCGCTGTTGTTCGACTGCTCCTGCATCCCGTAGTACGACCACGCGGTCCCACTGGTGCCGCCGGAGGAGACGTCGTTCATCGTCCCGCCCCGCCAGTGGAACCCGAAGATCAACCGGTACGGGCGCGTGTTGTCGTAGCCGTCGGGTACACGCAGGATGAAGCTGCGGCTCTTCCCGCCGCTCTGGATCGTGTGGCTGCCACTGCGCAACGTCGGCGCCTTGCCGCAGCCGGCGCTCGACGCGAGCGCGCCGACGTTCGAGGCCGGCGCGGTCTCGCCCAGCCCTCCGCTCAACGCCGTGCCGGTCGCCGCCGCGGTGAGGAGCACCGCGGCGAGCGCGGGCCCGAGAAGCCTACGCGTGATCATCAAGGACTCTTTTCTGCCGTTCGGACATCGAGTGCGTGGGTGGGCGGTCACCGCGGAGGCCGACCACCCGGCGGCGGCGGAAGTGATCAGGTGCGTCCGGTGGGCGCGGGACCTCGTCGTGACGTCCCGCGCCCGGGTCCGGTGTCAGCAGGGGGAGTTGGTCTGGGTGAGCAGGCCGAGCCGCCAGGGCAGGCGGTTGTAGTCGCCACCCGCGTTGGGATCCATGCCCTGGTAGAGGAAGCGGAGGTGGCAGGGACTGATCTCCATGGTCTGGTCGGAGCCGGAGCGCAGCATCTCGCCGTGGCTGATGTCCCGGGTCCAGGCACCGCCCGGGAACGTGACGTTGTTGTGCCGGGCGAAGGGGTTGGCCTCCGTGTCGGCCAGGGCGGTCCACGGTCCGGTGATGGCGGGTGCGGTCCAGGTGCGGAAGTAGCGGCGGCCGTCGGTGCCGATGGCCTCGTGCACGAGGAGGTACTGGTTCTTGCCCGCGATCTTGTAGACGTTGGACGCCTCGAACAGGCGGTTCTTGTCGGAGTCCCGCATGGCGATCACGGTGTTGGTGAAGCCGTTGGGGTAGTTCGCGACCGTGGTCTCGGAGCGGTAGAGGTGACCGTTGTCGTCGGAGGAGAACAGGTAGCACTTGGCGGTGTCGCAGACGACCCAGAAGTCGACCCAGTAGCCGGGGCCGATGTTGTCGCGGATGATCTGCGGCATCCCGTTGGCGTAGAACTTCTTGGGCGCGCTCCACGAGCGGGGGTTGGCGATGTCGGTCGTGGTGGAGTACGAGGCGTTGTCGCCGGTCTGGTAGACCAGGTACCACAGGTTCTGCGGCGCGAAGAAGAACACGTGCGGCGCCGCCTTGTACCCGCCGCCGATCGCGGTGGTGTCCAGGTAGGTGTGCGGCGCCGACGACGCCTGCGACCAGTCGCTGAAACTGGTGTACATCAGGTTGTAGCCGGTGGTGTAGGTCGACGCGAACACGTGCCACTTACCACCGTGGTACACCACGCTGGGGTCCTTCACCGCCACGTTGGCATGACTCGAATCCGGCTTCGGACCGATGATCGCGCCCGTGGACGACCACCGGAAACTCGACGGCAGGTTCCCCGACGGCGTAGTCGTCGTGGTGGTCGTGGTGCTGGTGGTCGTACTCGTGGTGGTGCTACTGCTGGTGGTGCTGGTCGTCGTCGTGGTCGTGGGTCCGATCTCACCGGTGCACACCGTGCCGTTCAACGAGAACGCGGTCGGCGCGGGGTTGCTGCCGGTCCACGACCCGTTGAAGCCGAACTCGGCCCGGCCACCGGTCGGGATCGACCCGTTGTAGCCGACGTTCCGCGCGCTGACCTGGTCCCCCGCCTGCGACACCGTGGCGCTCCACGCCTGGGTCACCTTCTGCCCGGCCGGGTAGGACCACGTCAGCGTCCACCCGTCGACCGCGTCGCCGAGGTTGGTGATGGACACGTTCGCGGTGAACCCGCCCGGCCACTGGGACGGTGCGGAGTAGACGACCGAGCAGCCCGGTGCGGCGGAGGCCGGCACCGACACCCCCGCGAGCGCGGACAGGGCGACCACCGGTGTGAACGCCGCGATGGCCAGCTTGGCCCGCCTCGACCTGAAACGCCGTGACAAGAGCATGACTTCGCCTTCCTGAGCGTGATCGTGCCGGAGCCTGCTCACGGACTCGCGCGGGGACCGGATCGAGGGAGGCGCACCGGATCGACCCGCGCGACCAGACCGTCCTCAATGGAGGGTCGCGCGCCGGGGAGCCGGGCCGGTCCGAGGGCGGGCACCGCGCCGGGCACGATCGGCCGACGACACCAGGGCTGACCCCGACGGGTTGATCGGGAGAGCCCGGAGGAGGGGTGCGCGTCGAACGCGCACGGCGCAGGAGGCGATCGCATCCGTGTCCCCATCGTCGTCGTTGACGGACGGCCGCGGCGGAGTTGCCCGACCGACAGGGTTCGAAACTTTCGGTGCAGAGACCACTACTTTCGAGCCAATCTAGCCGGCACCCGCAGCGGCGGTCAACGCTCAAGGAAGCTAAAACTGTTAGCGCTCACTTTTCGCCGGTCACCGCCGTGTTATCGAACGCAATCGACTGACCGCAGCGGATAGGCGGTGATCAGATTGCACCTTCGAGGCGATCGTGCTGTTCAGGTCAATGAACAAAGACTGCACGGTGAGCAGAATTGTTAGCGCAAACACCACGGTCTCGTGAACTGCTCGCGACCGCGATACTCCGCTACCGCGACGACCGGCTACCGGGTGTCCCGCTACTGGGGCTCCGGCTACTGGGCGCTCGCAGGGGAACGCCTCAGGCGCAACGACACGGCCGACGGCGCCGCCGGCATGGTGAGCGCGAGTTCGGCCGTCTCGGGATGCCACGTCGTGACGGCCCGAGCGGCGCCGGGGTAGAGCAGGTCGACCACGACGCCCGTGCCCCGCAGGTGTGGCAGTCGCAGCGTCGCGGTGTCCCCGGTGCCGGGTCGCCGCCACGCGGTGAGGTACGTGGTGTCGGTTGTGCGCAGGGCGAGGGCGATCCACGGGTCGTCCCAGGCGGGCAGTCCCAGCGGCCAGGCCGGCACGGCCCGCGGCAGGTCGGCGCGGATGCTCTTGTACACGGTCACGGCCTCGTGCACGAGGGCACGGGCCTCGGGGCCGAGTTCCGTGATCCGCCCGGACAGGTGCACCCGGCCCAGGAGCGCGTTGACCATGGTGAAGGCGACTTCGTCCAGCGAGTCCTCCGGCCGCGGGTAGGCCCAGACCGCGCCCTGCTCCGGGGTGACCGCGGTGGGCGCGGCGGCCGCGATGGGTGCGTAGAGCGCCAGGTCCTCCTGGTCGCTGGTGGACTGCACCTGCAACCGGGACAACAGCGCGTGGTCCATCCGCATGCCACCGGAGGCGCAGTTCTCCACGACCAGGTGCGGGTGGCGGTCCAGGACGCCGTCGAGCCAATCCAGCTGGGCGCGGTTGTGGCCGAGCAGGCCGGCGCCCGGGCTCTCGCCGGGGTGGCCACTGGTGCCGACGCCGACGTCGACGTTGTGGTCCAGCTTGAGGTAGCCGACGCCCCACTCGCCGACCAGGCGGTCCACCACCGCGTCGAGGTGGGCGCGGGCGGCGGGGTGGCGCAGGTCGAGGTGGTAGCGGCCCGATTCGACGACGCGCACGCCGTCACGCCGGAAGAACGCCTCCTCGGGCAACGCGTCGGCAACGCTGCTGCAGACCCCGATCACCTCCGGTTCCAGCCACAGACCGGGGACCATGCCGCGGTCCCGGATGCGGTCCAGCACGTCGTGGAGACCTCGCGGCCCGGGGAAGCGGGAGCGGGACGCCTCCCAGAGCCCGACCGAGTCCCACCAGTTCTCGGCCTCTTCGGCGTACCAGCCGGCGTCGATGACGAAGTACTCCGCACCCGCATCGGCCGCGGCGTCGACCAGGGGCCGCAGCTTGGCGGTGGTGGGGTCGCCCATCAGGCAGTTCATGTAGTCGTTGAAGATGACCGGCAGGCGCTCGTGGTCGGGGTGCGGTCGGCGCGTCGCACGGCGGTAGTCGGTCAGCGCGGCGAAGGCGACGTCGGTCCCGCCGTCGGAGCCGAACGCGAGGGACGCGGGCACGGTGCGGAACTCCGCGCCGGGTTCGAGGGCGTGGTGCCAGCCGTGGTGGCCGTCGCAGGGACCGAAGACCGCCAGGTAGGCGGACTCCTCGCGTTCGCCGCACTCCCAGCGCCAGCCGCCACCGTTGTGCTCGACCTGCCACACCCACGCCCGACCGGTCCGGCGGTCGACCAGACCACCCATCGGCAGTTGACCGCAACTGGACCAGGCGCCCTGGCCTGCCAGCACGAACGCGCCCCGACCGTTGGACATCCGCACGCGCTTGGTGAGGGCGGGCGAGGTCAGCCGCAGCGGTCGGCGCTGCCAGCGGCACTCGGCGAACCAGTCGTTGTCCGCCCACAGCAGGTCGGCGTCGTCCAGCGCCTCCGCCCGCGCCGGCGTGAGGCCACCCAGCGCGAGCGAGCTGACCGCCTGCAGGCGCAGGGTGGTGTCGCCCTCGTTGCGCAGGACGACCTGACCGCGCAGCGCGGGGACGCCGTCCGGCGAGCCGTAGACCACCTCGGCGACCAGGCCGGTCTCCGGATCGCCGAGTTCGACGGCGAGCGTGTGCCAACCGTCCTCGTGGGTCGAGCGGTGCGTCCGGTAGCGGAGCCTCTCGCCGATCGTGGAGTGGATGAAGCGGTTGCCCGACCACCGGCGGCCGTGGTCCACCGCGGTCACGGCCACCAGCGGCACCGCCGCGCCGGGGTGGTGCTCATCGGCGGTGTCACCGGGCGAGCCGAGCCGGGCCAGTCGGATGACGCCGTCCTCGGTGAGGTCGAACTCGGCGGCCAGGGTCTCGTGGCCCCACTGGATCGTCTGCGGTTCGCTGGTCACGACGAGCCCCCGGTGTCGAAGCGCTTGACCTGTCCCGTCGAGACTAACCACGCACATCGACCTTCAACAAGGCCTTCAACAGCGCGAACACTCCTTGCCGTCACACGATTGACATACTCGGCGGACACGTGCGAACGTCGAAGCGCTTCACCGCCCGCGTGCCACCCGGAGGACTCCCCGATGCCCCTGACGGACTCGCCGCACGACGAACTGGCCCACTACCGCCCGGACGCCAGCCCTCCGGAGGACTTCGACGCCTTCTGGGAGCGCACCCTCTCGGCGGCACGCGCCTGCGACGGAGCGGTGCGGGCCGAGCGGGTCACCGACCGGCACCTGCTGCGCACCGTCGACGTGGACGACGTGCGGTTCCCCGGCTGGAACGGCGACCCGGTGGCCGCCTGGCTGCTGCGCCCGCGCGGCGCCGAAGGCCCGCTGCCCGTGGTCGTGACATACATCGGCTACAGCGGGGGTCGCGGGCTGCCCACCGACCACCTGCTCTGGTCCGCCGCCGGGTACGCGCAGCTCGTCGTGGACAGCCGCGGCCAGGGCCACGACACCCCGGACTCGACCGAGGGCTCCGGCACGCAGTGGGCCGAGGGCTTCATGACCCGCGGTGTCGACTCCCCCGACCACTACTACTACCGACGTCTCATCACCGACTGCGTCCGGGCGGTGGACGCGGTCGCCGACCTGCCCGGGCTGGACCCCCGACGGGTGATCGTCACCGGCGGGAGCCAGGGCGGCGGCCTCGCGCTCGCCGTCGCGGGGCTGGCGCGGGACGCCGTGGCCGCGGTCCTGCCGGACGTGCCCTTCCTGTGCCACTTCCGCCGGGCGGCGGAGATCAGCGGCGAGGGTCCGTACCCGGAGCTGGCCAAGTACCTGCGCTGGCACAGCCGCGAGCACGTGGAGCGGACCTTCGCCACGCTGTCCTACTTCGACGGCGTGCACTTCGCCCAGCGGGCGACGGCGCCGGCGTTGTTCAGCGTCGGCCTGATGGACCCGATCTGCCCGCCCTCCACGGTCTACGCCGCCTTCAACCACTACGCGGGCGACGAGCGGACGATGACCGTGTGGCCCTTCGCCGACCACGGTGGCGGCTACGGTTCCAACACGGCCGTGCAACTGGCCTGGCTTCACGAGCGCGGGCTCACCGCGGCGGCGGGCGCGTCCGCCTGACCCGGCTCCTGCTCGGGGCGTCCGTCCGCCGGCGGGCGGACGCTGTCGCGCTCCACCAGGGTCGGTGCGATGGTGCGCTGCCAGTCGCCGACCTCGCGGTCGCCGACCTGGGCCAGCAGCAGGTCCAGCGTCTCCCGGGCGACGGCGTCGAAGTCCGGCCGGATGGTCGTCAACGCCGGGATCAGGTACCCGGCCTCGGGCACGTCGTCGAAGCCGACCACGCTCACGTCGTGCGGCACGCGCCTGCCGTGCTCGCCCATCGCACGCAGGATGCCGAGCGCCAGGTGGTCGTTGGCCGCGAAGACCGCGGTCACCTCGGGCATCCGCGCGAGCTCCTGCCCCGCCCGGTACCCCGCCGCCGCGCTCCAGTCCGCGGGCAGCGGCGGCGGCGCCTCCAGACCCGCGTCCGCCAACGCCGCCCGCCAGCCGCGCACGCGACCCGCGCTGTCGAACCAGTCCGGCGGACCGGACACGTGCCACACCGTGCGGTGGCCCGCGTCGAGCAGGTGGCGGGTCGCGGCGTACGCGCCCGCCGCCTGGTCGACGGTCACCAGCGGGGTGGACCGCTCCGGGTCGCCGTCCACCATCACCAACGGCACGCCGGGTGGGATGGCGTCGATCGCGTCGCTCACCGAGGCGGTGGGTGCGATGACGACGATGCCCGCCACCCGCTGGTCGCGGTGCCACTCCAACGCACTCGTGACCGACCCGCGGTCGGCCACGTCCACCCGGTGCGCGGTCACCACGAAACCCACCTCGGCCGCCGCCTGCTCGAACGCCGCCACCAGCGAGACCGGCCCGTACAGGGTGGAGTTCTGCGCCACCACGCCGATCAGCTGCGAGCGGCCCGTCACCAGCGCGCGGGCCAGTCGGTTCGGCCGGTAGCCCAGCTGGTCGATCGCCGCCCGGACCCGCATCCTGGTCTGGTCCCGGACGTGCGGGTGCCCGTTGAGCACCCGCGACACCGTCTGGTGCGAGACCTGGGCGAGCCGGGCGACGTCGGCCATCGCCGGCGGGTTGAAGGTCCTCTTCCCCACTACCGTCCTATCTACGTGGTGCTCGCGCGCTGCTCCGCGCCGGCGGTCAGGCGCTGGTGCAGGTAGCGCCGTTGAGGGTGTATGAAGTCGGTTTGGCCGCGTTGCCGGTGTGGGTGGCCTGGAAGCCGATGCTCACCGACCCGCCGGGTGCGATGTTGCCGTTGTAGGAGACGTTCCTGGCCGTCACCTGCCCGGAGGACGGCGAGTAGCTCGCGTTCCAACCGGAGGTGATGTTCTGGCCTCCCGGCAGGGTGAACGCCAGCGACCAGCCGCTGATGGGCGCGGACCCGGTGTTGGTGATGGTGATGTCCGAGGTCAGACCGTTGCCCCAGGCGTTGACGGTGTTGGTGATCCGGCAGGAGTCGCCCGGCTGCTGCGTCGTGGTCGTCGTGGTGGTCGTCGTCGTGGTGGTGGTGGTAGTGGTGGTGCTCGTCGGGAAACCGGAGCCCTTGACCACGTAGACGGCGGTGCCGTGGGGAGGCACGGTGGCGGAGAACCTGCCCTCGTTCGTAGGGACGGCCGCGTTCGTCCAGGCGTCCCGCACCGAGATGTCCACGCCTTCCAGGCCGCCGACGGCCCAGCGGTCGGTGCTGATGGTGGTCGTGCTGGAGCCCTGGTTGAACAGGGCGACCGCGACCTGGTTGTTGTTCAGCGTCTTGGACAGGATGCGGCGCGTGCCGTCGTTGGAGACCTGCCTGGCCTGGAAGCCGAGGGGGTCCTGGCTGATGGCGATGAGGTTGGGGTTCTTCAGGATCGTCTGGGTGGCGGCGTCCATGTTGCGCAGGTCGTTGCCGGCGATGAGGGGCGAGGCCATGATCGCCCAGAGGGCGAAGTGGCTGCGCATCTCGGTGTCGTTCATGCCGCCGCGGCCGACTTCGAGCATGTCCATGTCGTTGAACGACCCGGGCTTGGCGTAGGAGGCCAGGGGCACGGTGACGTTGACGATGTTCTGGATGCCCATCGGGTAGCCGTTGGTCTGGCCGGTGTCCCACTTGTTGGTGATGTCCTCGGTGGTGCGCCACATGTTCGACACGTCGCCCC
>NZ_BAAGTN010000002.1:0-857280 GCF_054781895.1 Saccharothrix stipae
ACCTCGCCAGACTCGGCCTCGCCGCATAGCCGAATTGGGCAACAGAGTCCTGTGGGGTGCCGGCGCTGCACAGAGCGTAGGCGCGATGGTGGGGTCCGGCACACCTGCGGGGAGATTCACGAATCGGACGTGCGCGCCGCTTCTCACTGCCATTCTGATCCCATGGGGAGAGAGCTGGGCGAAGAGTTCTTACCGAAGTCCGCCGAGGGTCAGGAGTTAACGAAGAAGGATCTTCCATTCCTGCGTGTGTTCCTGGTCTTCCAGGTCTGTGTGGCCGCGCTCATGGCGATCGTGGCGGTCGCGAGCGCGGTCGACCGTACAAATGATCCACGTACCGAGGCCGTGGTGAAGCAGCGTCTGTCCGGAACCAAGGGGTGCGACAACTTGATCGTGGCCTATACGACGCCCTCCAGGAGCACGCACCGGGCGAAGCTGTGCTCCAAGGGCGGTAGGCCTCCGGTGGGCGGTTCCGTTGCGATCCGGTACTCGGCGGAGGGCGACGACGAGGTCCACCCGGCTGAGGAGGGTGTCCTGCTGATGTTGCTCATCCCGTTCGGCTTCCTGACCCTCGGTGTGGTCGGTTTGTGGTACGTGCGACGTCGGCCGGAGGCCCTGCTCGACAAGGGCTTGCGGTGGACCACTCCCTGGTCCTGACAAGACGACCGGCACGCTCCCGCCCGACGGGCGCCCGGCGTCCATCGGCCGACACATCCGCGAGGACCCGCTCGTGGAAGGCGTGCACCCTGCCCACCGGCGTGCCGCAAGCCGGACACGCCACCTCACCGCCCCCTGGCCGATGCCCACACCACGATCGCATCACCGGCGTCCTCGACATCCTCGATCGACAGTGCCGGAACCCCCGAGAACACCGGGCCGACCAGCATCGCCATCCCAGACGTAAACGATCATGGAAACCCTCACTCCCGTCATGGCCTGGGGCCCACCGCACCACCACCGGAAGTGCGCCAGAGCCGACGTTTGTACAGTCCCTGCGGCAACAATTTTCCGAACAGTACAGGTTTCCAAGGTTCGTCCAAGGTCGTGAGTGCACCCTCTGCAGTGGCCGGAACGACGTGAGGGGAGCGACGTCCGGCTGTGACGGAGCCGGTCGAGGCGGGTTCGACCCCGGCGCACGCGCCTCCCGGCTCCGTCCATCTGCGGTCACTCATCGGTAGCTGTCGACCATCGGTGGACCCGTTGTGCCGACCAGTGTTACCTGGAGGTGAAAGCCGGTGAAGCGGGACATCGGTTCGAGGTGCGGCGGTGGAGTTCGGGTTGTTCGGCGAGGTGCGTGCGGCGGTCGACGGAGTGCCGCACGCTGTGGGTCATACGCGGCAGCGTTTTGTGCTGGCGGTGCTGTTGGTGGAGGTCAACCCCTGCGTGTCAGGGTGAGTTGAGTCCAGTGGTTCACAGCAAATCGGCCTGACGCAGGGCGAGATTCGGATCGATTGACATGACCCGCAAGGCCAGGTCCTCGGTGGTCGAGGACGATGATGGGCGGATGGATTCCCAGCAGCCGCGTGGTGACGGGCCGAGGCGGCGGCGCGCGTTCAGCGCGTCGGAGAAGCTCGCGTACCTGAGCGCATACGAGGAGGCGTGCGAGCACGGCGATGGTGGGGGGGTATTTGCGGCGGGAGGGCTTGTACTCGTCGTTGATCAGCGAGTGGCGCAAGTAGCGCGATGCCGGTGCGCTGGCGGGCAAGGCGCCGGGTGAGAAGGCCGGCAGGCTGTCCGCGGAGCAGGCGGAGATCGCCCGGCTCACCCGGGAGAACGCCCGTTTGAGCAAGCGCCTGGACACCACCGAGGCGGCCCTGGACATCATGGGAAGAGCGCACGCTCTCTTGGAAAGTCTCTCCGAGAGGGCGGATTCCGACGACAAGCGCGGGAGGCGTTGACCCATGCCTACGCGTCGTTGACCGCCGATGGCGTGTCGACCAGGCGGGCCGCGGCGTTGGCAGGGCTGGTGCGCTCGACGGCGATCCGTCACGGCAGGGCCGCCCTGGCGCCCGCGCCGCCCCGGCCGGTGCCAGAGCCGGTCAATAAGCTGACCGTCCTGGAACGCCTGCGGGTTCTCGAGGTGCTCACCAGCCCGCGGTTCGTGGACCTGGCGCCCTTGCAGGTCTACGCGCAGCTGCTCGACGAGGGCGTCTACCTGTGCTCGGTGTCCACGATGTACCGGACTCTGGCGGAGAACAGGCAGGTCAGGGAACGTCGCCGGCTCGCACGCCACCCGGCCAGGGTATGCCCGGAGCTGGTCGCGACCGCGCCGCGGCAGGTCTACAGCTGGGACATCACCAAGCTCGCGGGCCCGGTGAAGGGCACCTACTACGACGCCTACGTGATGATCGACATCTACTACCGGTTCATCGTCGGCGTCCATGTCCACGCTCACGAATCCGGCGTCCTGGCCAAGGAGCTGATGGAACGGATCTTCTCCGTCCACGGAGTCCCGCGGGTCGTGCACGCCGACCGGGGCACGTCGATGACCAGCAGGACCGTCGCGGCCCTGCTCGCCGACCTCGACGTCACCCGGTCGCACTCCAGGCCCGGGGTGTCCAACGACAACCCGTACTCCGAAGCGCTGTTCAAGACCCTGAAGTACGGTCCTGAATTCCCTGAACGCTTTCGATCACTCCCGGCCGCACGGACGTTCATGGACGAGTTCGGCCACTGGTACAACCACGAGCACCGCCATACCGGCATCGGCCTGCACACGCCCGCCGACGTCCATTTCGGACTCGCAGCCGTCAGGACCGCAGGCAGGCGCACCGTACTCGCCGAGGCACGCGCCCGCCAGAAGATAGCCACCCGACCTTCGCGTGATCGGGACGCCGGCCTGGCGCAGGTGGTGAATGTAGGGGTTCAGGGCACAGAGCCGGACTGCGGCAGGGCCGTCGTGGCGGGTAATGGCCGGATCGTCGGGCACCTTCACGCGATAGCTGTCGTGGCGGGCGCGTTTCACTGCCCGAGGACGAGGCCGGCGCGCCATCCTGATTCCGCTGGCGGTCGCGGGGTCGCCGTGCTGCCGTTGGCGATCCGCTCGGCCTCCGGGGCGGCCAAACGGGACCGCAGGGTCCCATCGAGGTCGAGCGGATCGAGCAACGCAGGCCGGTCCCGACGCACCCGGCGTGAACCCGAGCGCGAAGCCCATGATCGAAGGTGGGCCCTGAGCACGTCCGGCGATGGCACCAGCGCCTGGTCGCCGGAAGTGGACCTACCCGAGCCGGATGGGCAGAACGACAGCCGGTCCATGACGACCGAGTCAGTCGATGTTCCACGCCACGACAGCGCCGCCCGAGGGTGTCCAGGTTATGGTGCCGTGCTGGAAGGTGCAGCTGGCCCTGTCGCCGGTGGCCCGGACGTCACTGAGCGGGTAGCCGAGGCGGCTGTCCTGCCAGCCCATTTCCGCCCACTTGTCCCGAACGGGCCCGTGGACCGCGTGTGGCCCGATGTCGCCCCTCCAATAGATGGAGCCGCCCTCGAAGTGGTTGAACCGTCCTTCACCGGGCCCGCAGGGCAGTTCGTCGGTCACGGGGTAGCGGAGGAGGCCGCCGTGCCCGCCAAGTCGTGCCCACTTCACCCGGATGTCTCCATGCACCTCGTGTGCGCCGTGCTCCGGCGTCCAGTAGATGGAGCCGTGCTCGTAGTCGCGAGCCCGGCCGCGGCCGTCCGGCATCGCCATCTCCCCGCTGCCCGCGCCCGCGTCGACCGGTGCCCCGAGCCAGGGCAACTCACGCCGCTTGTCGTCTATTGCTGTCATCGCATTCTCCTCACGACGTCGTCGGCGAGCGGGGCGGATGAGCGCCGACACCGGCAGCCCACGAGCGCCACCTTCTACCCTGTACGTCCTAAAGGGTCAGCCCGTTCGCAGCGAAGCGCGTTCACCCAAACAGGTGATCTCGGTATGGCGTCGATCGGCACCGGTCGGATAACGACCTCACACCGCGAGTGGATGATCAGCGACGTGCGAGAAGGGCCGGGAACCGCTGTCGACCGGCCGGACTGACGACGGAGGACGAACCGTCCAACGCCACGGAGATCGAGCCTCCGCCGCGCGGGGCACTCGGACGTTGATGGGAAACGCCCCGCGGTCAGCGGAGGCGAATCGGAGTGCTGTCGGTGCTGCCTACGGGCAGCTCAGGGTACTCAACGGCGGCCGCCTCGCCTCGGTGCAGCCGTAGCCGACGGTCGCCGACTGCCGGCCCGAGACCTGGTAGTTGCTCTTGCGCATCGTGAACCTGACGGTCGCGTAGTCGGACGGACCCCAGTCGTCGGTGTAGACGCCGGCGCCGGTGAAGTCGCGCCAGCTGTTCCAGCCGACGGTGATCAACACCGCGACGTTGTTCGGGCGCTCGGCCCGCACCTTCAGTGCGTCGCAGCGGCTGCTCGACGCGTTGCGCGACCGCGTCCGCCTCGACACAGGACCGACCGGGTCGGCGCCAGCAGCCTGTTGCGGCGGATGCGCGCCACCGCCGGTGGTGGGTGGTACTGGTATGGGCGGACGGCGGCTACACCGGCCCTCTGCTCGATTGGTCCCGAGCAACCCTGGGCCTGCTTCGGCCCGGCCGACACCACCCTGCGGCGCCTGGTGGACATCACGGGAGCGCGATAGGCGGTCGAGGAGCGCTTCCAGACCGCGAAAACCGAGACCGACCTGGACCACTACCAGGTCCGTGGCGTTCAAGTCTGGCACCTCCGGTGAATCGTCAACAAACTCTCGAACGGCGTAGTCACCCACCAAGCGGCGTCACCGACCGCTGCACAGTCGATCGCCTGGCCGGTGATCGACAGCGAGTCGTCTCCACACAGGAACGACAGACGCCGCGATTAGGTCGTGTTGGACCTGTTCCCGCCGTCACCGAGAGGGCCGGGTCGGTCAGCGACCCAGACGCGGACGCGCCGCGTCGAGGATCGGCACCAGGCACTCGGCAGCGTGTAGTCCTGCACGTTCGTCGACCGCAGCTCAGTCGGATCGGTTCGCTGGATCGCCGCGCCCAGCCGTACCAGTAGAGTGTCCGGCGGCCCGCTTGCGCGTCCCTTGGCGGTCAAGCAAACGATAACCGCTGGTCGACCCATTGATGTCCTGCCTGCGGACCTGGCTGACCAGGACTGATCACATGACGGGTTTCGGTGGACCCGTGACCGTCTCCATCACGGTCCTTGAACGAGGTCCTCGCAAAGGGCTCCGCGATTCATACCATGGCCACGTTGTCAAGCAGTTCAGATCACCGCACCGAATCCCACCAGATCAGGGTGCCGTCCTCGCCACTCGAAACGATGCGCCCGGATTCATCCATGACCAAGGCGTAGATGTGTTCATGGTGGCCGCGGAGATTTGTTTCGATGACCTTCCCGGTCGCAGCATCCCACACGGTCATCAGCCCGCTGGCCCCACCCGCCACCAACACGGCGCGATCGTCGACGTGACCTGCCGCGAGAGCCCACAACGGCCGATCGTCGTCCGCGGCCTCGAAAAGGTAGCCCTCACTATCGCCGGACAATGGTTGGGCGCAGCGAACCTCCGCACCGCTATTACAACTGACGACCAGGCACCGCGCGTCCACGTCGCAGATCGCAATCGCGTTGGCGCCACCACCGGGCAGGTGCTCGCGGTGACCTGGTCGCCCGACGGCAGTCGATACCTCACCGGCAGCCGCGACGGAATCCGACTGTGGAACACCACCGGCGAACCCCTCTACCGCCACGCCACAAGTTATTTCTCGGATGCGTTGACCTGGTCACCCGACGGCAGCCGCTATCTCACCGGCGGCTCACGCGGAATCCGACTATGGGACACCACCACAGGCGAACTCCTACACCACAAGACCACCACGGGATTCGTACGCGCCGCAGCCTGGTCACCGGACGGCGCCCGATACCTCACCGGCAGTCTCGACGGAATTCAGTTGTGGGACGCCACTACTTGTGAAGTCCTCGACCAGCACACCATCGACCATGCCACATATGCCGTGACTTGGTCATCCGACGGAACCAAGTACCTCACCAGCAGCAGGGACGGAATCCGATTGTGGAACGCCATCACCGGCAAACTCCTCCACCATAACACTACGGATAGGTTTGTCCTGGCGGTGGCCTGGTCACCTGACGGCACCCAATACCTCGCGAACCGCGACAACGCAGCCGGGATCCGATTGTTCGACGCCACAACCGGCGAACTCCTCCACAGCCGCGCAACCGGCCATGCAGTAAATGCGCTGGCCTGGTCACCCGACGGCACCCAATATGTCACCGGCAGCAAGCACGGAGTCCGACTGTGGAACGCCAGTACAGGTGAACTCCTACACGACCACACCACCAGTCATTCCATAGAAGCGGTGGCCTGGTCACCCGACGGCGCCCGATTCCTCACCACCAGCAGCGACGGAGTCCAACTGTGGGACGCCGGCCCGTCACCAACCGTCAAGTTGGTGATGTCCATGCGGGTGACGGCGTCGCCGCCATCTACGATCCCTCCGCGAACAAGGTCATCGGTGCCACCGATCAAGCATGGCGATCGCTGGCGTGGTCCACTGTTCGCGACGGGCGCATCGACCGCCTCCCCGCTGAGACATTCGGTGAACTCCCTCCTCTCAAAGTCGTGCCTCAGGAGTAACCCCGAGAAACAGCGAGTCCGTCAGGCGGCACCAAGGGCAGGTGGACCAGGAAACGGGTGTCGCCGGGCTCGGACACGACACGGATGTCGCCGTGGTGGCGCTCGACCACGATCCGCCACGAGATGTCCAAACCGAGCCCGGTGCCCTCGCCGACCGCCTTGGTGGTGAAGAACGGCTCGAAGATGCGCCCCTTCACCTCGGCCGGGATGCCCGTGCCGGTGTCGGCGATCTCCACCACCAGGTCGTCGCCGGCGCGGGACGTGCGCACGGTCAGCGTGCCGGCGCCGTCCATCGCGGCCACGGCGTTGTCGACCAGGTTCGTCCACACCTGGTTGAGCTCGGCCGGGTACGCGGGCAGCGGGGGCAGGGACCGGTCGTAGTCCTTGACCACGCGCACACCGTCGCGGAGCTTTCCGCCGAGCATCACGAGGGTGGAGTCGAGCAGTTCGTGCACGTCGACCACCTGGAACGGCGCGCGGTCGACCTGCGAGTACTGCTTGGCCGCGCCCACCAGCGTGGACACCCGCGTGGTGGCGTCCTCGATCTCGTTCATCAACGTCTCGGTCTCGACCGTGTAGGCCAGCCAGCGCACGGCCGCCTCGGTGGCCGTCTCCGGGCACACCGCGGCCGCCCGGTCCAGCCACTCGACGTCCAGCCCGCCCGCGACGAGCACCGGCGCCAGGTCCCAGCCGCCGCCGACGCCGTGCGCGTCCAGCCAGTCGGCGACCTCGTCCTCCAGGTCGGCGGTCTCCATCGGGCCGAGCTTCGGCGCTTTCGCGACCCGTTCGACGGCGCTCTCCTGGAGCTTCACCAGCACGGGCAGGGTGGCCTGGTCGAGCGAACCGCTCGCCAGCAGCGCCAGCTTGTGCCGCATCCCGGCGACCCGCTCGCGCAACGCCCCGGTGGCCCGCACCGCGGCCGCGGCGGGGTTGTTCAGCTCGTGGGTCAGCCCGGCCGACAGCGAGCCGAGCGCGAGCAGCCGTTCCCGCTGGCTCACGATCCGCTCGGTGTTGCGCATGCCGAAGAACAGGCCCTCCAGCAGGTGGATGGCCATCGGGAACCACGAGCGGAACATCGCGCCGAAGTCGTGCGCGGGCAGCTGGTACAGCCGCACGTCGGTCACCGCCTCGGCGGTCATCTGGTAGACCGACGTCGCCTCCAGGTCGGAGCCCAGGTACGCCTGCGTGGCGCCGAAGTACGCGCCGCGGTGGTCGGTGCGGTGGGTCTCCACGCGTTGGCCGCCGATGACGCGACTGAGCGTCACCGTGCCGGCCAGCAGCACGTAGAAGCAGGTCGCGGGCTGTCCCTCGCGCAACACCTGCGCGCCCGCGAGGTGCGTCTCGACCTGGCCGTGCGCGACGAGCCACGCCAGCTGGTCCTCGGACAGGTGCTCGAACAGGAACAGCGCGCGCAGGTCGTCGACCGTCAGGTTCTCCACGTCCGTCACGACCTCTCCAGGTACCGGTGCACGAGTGACACGGCCATCGCGCCGTCGCCGACCGCCGAGGCGACCCGCTTCACCGAGTCCGCGCGCACGTCTCCGGCCACGAACACGCCCGGCAGGCTGGTCTCCAGGTGGTACGGCGGCCGGTCGAGCGGCCAGCCGTCGGGCAGCCGGCCGTCGGCGACCAGGTCCGGCCCGGCCAGCACGAACCCGCGCTCGTCACGGGCCAGCGTGCCCGCGAGCCAGTCCGTGTGCGGCGCGGCGCCGATGAACGCGAACAGCCACGACGTCGGCACGGTCGTCGTCTCACCGGTCTTGTTGTGCCGCAGCGTCACCGTCTCCAGGTGCTGCTCCCCCGTGCCGCCGACGACCTCGGTGCAGGTGCGGACCTCGATGTGGGGCACCCGGGCGAGCTGCTCGACCAGGTAGTGCGACATCGACCGCTCCAGCGAGTCGCCGCGCACCACCAGCACGACGCGGCGGGCGTGCGCGGCGAAGTAGAGCGCCGCCTGGCCCGCCGAGTTGGCGCCGCCGACCAGGTAGACGTCCTCGCCCGCGCAGCCGGGCCCTTCCGTGGTGGCCGCGCCGTAGAACACGCCCCGGCCGGTCAGCGCGCCGAGACCGGGTGCGTCGAGCATCCGGTAGGACACGCCGGTGGAGAGGATGACGGTGTGCGCGGCCAACTCCGTGCCGTCGCCGAGCCGCACCACGCGTGCCGCGCCGCGCGCTGCCAACCCGACCACGTCGCACGCGGTCAGCACCTCGACGTCGAACTTCAGCGCCTGTCTGCGGGCGCGGTCGGTCAGCTGCTCGCCGGACACGCCGTCGGGGAAGCCGAGATAGTTCTCGATCCGGCTGCTGGTGCCCGCCTGGCCGCCGGTGGCGCGCCGCTCCACCAGCACCGTGCGCAGCCCCTCCGAGCCGCCGTAGACGGCCGCGCCGAGCCCGGCGGGACCGCCGCCGACCACGATCAGGTCGTAGAAGTCGGTGGACGGCCGCGTGGTCAGGCCGACCCGGTCGGCCAGCTCCGCGTCCGACGGCTCGACCAGCGGCTCGCCGTCGGCCGTGATGACCACGGGCAGCCGTGCGCCGTCCTGGCCGCACGCGGTGAGCAGCCGACCGGCCTCGGTGTCGCCGTCGTCCAGCGCGTGCCAGCGGAACGGGACGGAGTTGCGGGCCAGGAAGTCGCGCACCTCGTAGGACCGCGACGACCAGCGGTGCCCGACGACCCTGACCTGGCGCGCCGGGCCGCGATCGGCCGCCGACCACGCGCGCAGCAGCTCGTCCAGCACCGGGTACAGCTTCTCCTCCGGCGGGTCCCACGGTTTGAGCAGGTAGTGGTCGAGGTCCACGACGTTGATCGCGCGGATCGCGGCGTCGGTGTCGGCGTAGGCGGTCAGCAGCACCCGGCGTGCCGCGGGGAACAGGTCCATCGCGGCCTCCAGGAACTCGATCCCGCTCATCCCGGGCATCCGGTAGTCGGCCAGCAGCACCGCGACCTCCTCGCCGCGCAGCTTGATCTCGCGCACCGCGTCGAGGGCCTGCGGGCCGGACTCGGCCCGCACGATCCGGTAGGACTCGCCGTACTTGCGGCGCAGGTCGCGCGCCACGGACCGGGACACGCCCGGGTCGTCGTCCACGGTCAGGATCGAGGGCCGGGCGACCTGAGGAGTCGTCATGTCCACAGTGAACCAGCACCACCCGGGGCTGGTTAGGCTCCTGCGGGTGCGTTGGGAGATCCTCGGGCCGATGCGGGTGGTGCGCGCCGGCGAGCCGGTGGCGCTGGGTGGGCCCAAGCCGCGCGACCTGCTGGCGCTGCTGGTGCTGCGGCACAACCAGGTCGTCACCGCGGACTGGCTGGTCGAGGCGCTGTGGGACGGGCGGCCGCCGGCCGGGGCGCACACGACCCTGCGGTCCTACGTGGTCGGCCTGCGCCGTGCGCTCGAACCGGGGCGCGGACGCCGGGCGCCGGCCGAGGTGTTGCGCGGCCACACCGGCGGGTACGAGCTGAGCGTGCCACCGGAGGCCGTCGACGCCGTCCGCTTCACCGCGCTCGCCGAGACCGGTGCGCGGGCGCTCGCCGGTGGTGACCCGAGCGCCGCCGAGCGGCACTACGCCGAGGCGCTGGCCCTGTGGCGGGGCGAGGTCGCCGCCGCCGACCTGGCCGCCGTCCGCCCCGACGCGGCGAGGTTGGCCGAGGCGCGGTCCGCCGCGACCGAAGGGCACCTCACCGCCGCCGTCGCCGCCGGCCGCCACGTGGCCGTGCTGCCGGAACTGCGCCAGTTCGTCGACGCCCACCCCGAGCGCGAGAACGCCCGCGCGCAGCTGATGCTCGCGCTCTACCGGGCGGGCAGGCAGACCGACGCGCTGGCCGTCTACGACGAGGGTCGCCGGGTGCTGGCCGACGAGTTCGGCGTGGGACCGGGCAGACACCTGCACGAGTTGCGCGAACGGATCCTGGCGCACGACGTCCCACCGGCCGGCGGGGCGGCTCGACCGGACCCGGTCCCTCACCACCGGCACCACCTCGTCGGCCGCGAAACCGAGCTCGCCGTCCTCACCGAACTGCTCGCCGCGTCGGGACGGACCGGCGGCCGGTTCGCCGCGATCGTCGGCGAGGCGGGCATCGGCAAGACGAGCCTGGCCGACGCCGTCGCCCGCCGGGCCGCCGCCGCGGGTGTTCCCGTCGCCCGGGGGCGCTGCCCCGACATCGGCCAGACCCCGCCGTTCTGGCTCTGGGCGCAGGTGGTGCGCGCTCTCGTGCCCCTGGCGGGTGACGCGGGCACCGCCCCCGCGCTGGCGGTCTTCGGCGCCGGACCCACCGCCGAGGCCGACACCGGCGTCGACACCGACATCGACCCCGCCGCCCGGTTCCGCGCCTACGACGCGGTCTCCACGCTCGTGCACGCGGTCTCCCGCCCGGCCGGGCTGGTCCTGGTGCTGGACGACCTGCACGCCGCCGACGCCGACTCGCTGCTCCTGCTGCGCTACCTGGCCACCACCGTCCACACGTCCCGTGCGCTGGTCATCGCCACCCTGCGCCCCTACGAGCACGACCCCGACCTGGTCGCGACCCTGGTCGACCTGGCCCGCGCGCCGGGCCACCGCCGGCTGCGCCCCGCCGGGCTGGACGCCGACGCGGTGGCCGACCTGGTGCACGGGCACACCGGCACGCGCCCGCCCGCCGACGTGGTGCGCGACCTCGTCACCCGCACCGGCGGCAACCCGTTCTTCCTCACCGAACTGCTCGCCTCCCCCGATGACGCGCCGCCGCCGAGCGTGCGCGACACCGTCCGCCTCCGGCTGCACGCCCTGGACCGCGCCACCCGCGACTGGCTGGACGTGCTGAGCGTCGCCGGTCGGGAGCTGGACGTGGACCTGCTGGCCGCGGTGACCTCGACCGAGGTGCGGCTCGACCACCCGGTGACGCACCTGGTCACGGAGGTGGGCCCGGGTGTGGTCCGGTTCCGGCACCCGCTGTTCGCCGAGGCCGCCTACGCCGACCTCGCCCCGACCCGCCGCGCCGACCTGCACGCCCGCCTCGCGGACGCGGGCCGGCCCACCCTGACCCCGGCGGAACTGGCCCACCACTACGGCCGCGCCCGCGGTCGACAGGACGACCACCTGAGCTGGACCCTCGAAGCCGCCGACGACGCCACCCGCCGCGTCGCCTACGAGGACGCCCTGGCGCACCTCGACCGGGCCGCCGCCCTGCTCACCACGCCCGACCGGGAGCTGGCCGTGCACCTGCACCGCACGTCGCTGCTCCAGATCACCGTCGGCATCGGCAGTGACGCCGTCGACCTGGCCGCCGCCCGCGCCCGCGCGCTGCTCACCCGGGTCGACGTCGACACGGACGTGCGGCCCGCGTTGTGGACGCTCGGCGAGCTGGCCTGCAACCGCGCCGAGTTCGGCATCGCCGAAGACCTCGCCGGCCGACTCGCGGCGGACGACGGCGTGATCGGCGCCGCGGGCCACTACCTGCTGGGCGCGGTCGGCTACTTCGCCGGCCGCCTGGCCGAGGCCGACGACCACCTGACCGCCGCCATCGACCGGCTGCACGAGCTGGACCCGCCCGAACTCGTCGGGCGGGCCGGTCGCACGCCCACGCTCGCGACCTACGACTTCCGCGCCTTGGTGCGTTCCCTGCGCGGTGACGCGGCCGCGGCCCGGGCCGACATCGCGGCCGCGCACGCCCTCGCCGAACGCGCCGACGACCCGTACGGGCGGCCCAACGCCGCGCTGTTCGCCGCGTGGACCGCCATGCAGGAGCACGACGTGACCACCGCCCTCGCCGCCGCCCGCCGCTGCCGCGAGATCGGCCTGCGCCGGCACATGCCGCACTTCGTCACGACCGGCGACTTCTTCGCCGAGTGGGCCGCCGTGCGCGGCGGGGACGACAGCCGCCTCACCGCCATGCGTGCCGCCAGGGAAGGCATCCACCGGCTCGGGCTGCGCTCGACCCGCACGATCACCCTCGCCGCGATGGCAGACGCGCACCTGGTCGCCGGCCGGCGCGCCACGGCGGCGGCGTTGGCCGACGAAGGTCTCGCCGTCGCCGAGGAGGTCGGCGAACGGGTCCTCGCCGCCGAACTGCTGCGGGTGCGCGGCCTGGCCAACGACGACCCGGCGGACCTGGACGCCGGCGCGCGACTGGCCGAACGACAGGGCGCCCACCTGCTGCGGTCCCGGTTCCCGCGCTAGTTCCACAGAACTCCAACAGCGCTGCGCTGGCATGTGTCCCTTACCCGGAGGAGGACGCATGGAGTTCGACGTCGTAGTGGTCGGTTGCGGGCCGGTCGGCGCGCTGACCGCCAACCTGCTCGGCACCAGGGGCGTGCGCACCCTGGTCGTGGAACGCGACACCGCGCCGCACCGGCAACCACGCGCGTTCTCCTGCGACGACGAGGCGTTGCGGATCTACCAGCAGGCAGGTCTGCTGGACGAGGTCGCGAAGGACATGTACCCGCCCGACCGGGCCGAGTACATCAACGCCAAGGGCCGGGTGTTCGCCACCATCGCCCTGGACGAGGTCGACTTCGGCCTGGGCAGCGGTCCCCTGCACTTCTTCGACCAACCACGCCTCGAAGCGGCCCTGCGCGCCGGGCTCGACCGGTTCCCGCACGTCACCCTGCGCACCGGGGTCGAGCTGATGCGGCTCACCCAGGACGAGGAGGCCGCCACCGTGGTCCTGCGCGACCTCGACAGCGGCGAGGAGTCGCACGTGCGCGCGAGGTACGTGCTGGGGTGCGACGGCGCCCGCAGCACCACCCGGGTAGCGGCCGGCATCGCGCTCACCGGCACGTCCTACGCCGAACCGTGGCTGGCGGTCTCCGGCGACGTCGCCGCCGGCGCGGTGCGGGTGCCGCGGACCACGTTCGTGTGCGACTGGCGGCGGCCCGCGTTCGTCTCCCCCGGCGCGTTCGACACCTACCGGCTGGAGTTCATGCTGCGCCCGGACGAGGAGCCGGCGGCCATGACCGACCCCGGTGCGGTCGCCCGGCTCGTCGCGCCCTACGTCGACCCGGACCGGTTCACCGTCACGCGCGCCGTCGTCTACACGTTCCACCACCTGGTCGCCGAACGCTGGCGCGACCGGCGGGTGTTCCTGCTCGGCGACGCCGCCCACCAGATGCCGCCGTTCCTGGGCCAGGGCCTGTGCAGCGGGCTGCGCGACGCGGCCAACCTGACCTGGAAGCTCGCCCTGGCACTGGGATCGGACGCCCCCGACGCGCTGCTGGACGGCTACGAGGCCGAACGTCGCCCGCACACCGAGGCGATGGCGCGGACCAGTGTGCGGCTCGGTCGGGTGTTCCTGGTGCGCAACAGGTTCGCCGCATTCGTGCGGGACGTGGTGCTGCGCGCCGTGCAGACCGTGCCGCGGGTGCGCCGCCTGGTGCGCCACTTCGAGTTCAAGCCGCTGCCCGCACTGCCGGACGGGCGCGCGATGTTCCCCCAGCCCGAGGTGGTGGTCGGCGGGGTGCGGCGATTGCTCGACGACGTGCTCGGGCCCGACTTCGCGGTCATCGGACCGGGTGTGGACGCGAGCACGGCGCGGGGCTGGTCGGGTCCACGCGCACGGTTCCTGCGGGTGGTGGCGGACGGCGAACCCCACGCCGAGGACGACCTGGTGGACGTCACCGGCGTGCTCACCGCCTGGTTCGCCCGCCACCGCACCGACGTCGTCGTGCTGCGCCCCGACCGGTTCGTGCACGCCGATCGGGCTCCCGCCGCAGCCCCGTGACCCTCGCCCGACCCTCCGGCGCCGCCGTGCGGACGCTGCCGAAGCAGTGCGGACGCTGCGGCCGAAGCGGTGCGAACGTGCGGCAACGTCGGTGTTCGCGGCCTCGACCTCCTGGTATATCGGGGGATTCTGCCGCGAAGGGGTGTCGGATGGCGGTCTTGGTGCTGGGACGGCCCGTGGTGCGGACCGGCGGGGTGACGCGGCACCCGGCGCGGCGGATGGCGCGGGTCCTGCTCGGCGTGCTGGCCTTGCGGGCCAACCGGGCGCTGCCGCTGGAGTGGATCATCGAGGCGTTGTGGCCCGGCCGGCCGCCCGCGTCGGCCGCCGCGAACGTCCGCAACCACGTGGCCGACCTGCGCCGGCTGTTGCGCGAGGCCGGGCCCGACCAGCCGGGCATCGTCACCTCACGTGACGGGTACGTGCTGGTCACGCCGCCGGACGGGGTGGACGTGACGTTGTTCCAACGGCTCCTGGTCGAGGGGCACGAGTTGCGCGGCCGTGGCGGCGACTTCGCCGCGGCCGGGTGCCTGGCGCGGGCCGTGGGCCTGTGGCGGGGACCGGTGATGGCGGGTGTGCCGGTGCCCGAGGCGGTCCGGCCCGACGTGACGGTGCTGGACGAGCAGCGGGTCGGCGCGATCGAGGACCTGGTCGGCGTGCGGCTCGCGCTCGGGCTGCACGACGGGCTGGTGCCCGCGTTGGCCGGTCTGGTGGTCGAGCACCCGTTGCGGGAACGGCTCTGGCGGCACCTGGTCGCCGCGTTGGCCGCGGCCGGCCGCCGCACGGAGGCCGTCGCGGTCTACCGGCGGCTGGTCGAGGTGCTGGACTCCGAACTCGGCGTCACGCCCAGCGCGGCCACGATCGCGCTGTACGAGGCCGTTCGGCGCAACGACCCCGCCGCGCCGGAACCGGGTGGGCAGAACTGAACGGCGGAACGCCGACTTTTGTGTGCGGGCCCGTGTGCACGGCATTTTTACACTCCACGCCCCCGCCAAGGAAGGGAGCGTTCATGACCACCGCAATGCTGCTCGACGCCGAGGAGACGGTGGCGCGCTGGCGCGCCGGGCTCGACGAGTGGGACAACCCGGCCGGTCCGCTGTTCGCCAACGGCGAGTTCGCCGAGGGCGACATCGTGGCGTGCAACCCGCCGGGCAGCCGCTGCTCGTCGTGCACGGCGTCCCGACCGGTGTACTGCTGCTGACGATGGCACCCGACGAGGTCGGCGAGCTCGACCGAACCCTGGACTGGCTGCTCGGTCCCGCGCTGGACCGGTTGGCCCGCTGTTTGGCCGAGGTCGCCGACCTCGGCGCCGCCGAGGCGGACGCCGTGCTCGACGCCGCCCGCGACGCGTTGCTGGACACCGTGCGGCGCAAGGTGATCCGCGTGATCGTGCTGGAGCTCAACGCGGCACGCGTGACGGGCAGGCTGGTCGCCGACGACCCGGCCGGCCGGTGGGCGGAGTTCCTCGCGCGGGCAGTCGAACCGGCGTTCTGGCACGACCTGACCCGCCACTACCCGCACCTCGTGACCCGCCTGCACGCCGTGGTGGACAACCGGGTGGGCGCCGTGCACGCGATGGCGTCGCGGTTCGCCGCCGACCGGCCCCGACTGCGCGAGCTGCTCGGTGCGGACGCGGGCGAGCTGCGCGAGGTGGAGTTCGGCGCGGGCGACAGCCACCGGGGCGGCCACACCGTCACGCTCCTGTACTGCACCGGCGGCACGGTGGTCTACAAGCCGCGCCCCATGCGGGTGGACCAGCGGTTGGCCGCCTTCCTCGCCGTGCTGACAGACGGCGAGCACGCCATCCGGGTGCCGCGCGCGATCGTGGCCGACGACTACGGCTGGGCCGAGCACGTGGTCCACCGGTACTGCGAGAACGATGCCGAGCTGGACGCCTTCTACCGCAACCTGGGCCACTGGCTGGCGGTGATGCGGCTGGTGTCCGGCACGGACCTGCACGCGGAGAACATCATCGCCTGCGGCCCGGTGCCGGTGGTCGTGGACTGCGAGAGCGTGTTCACGCCACGACCGCCGCACCCGCCGACCGGTGCGGGCGAGGCCACCGACCTGATCGCCGAGCAGCTCAACGGGACCGTGCTGCGGACCGGCCTGCTGCCCGGCCGGGGCGCGGGCCTGGGCTGGCGCGGCGTGGACGGTTCGGCCATGGGCGGGCTGCCCGGCGAGCAGCCGGACATCGGGTTGCCGGATTTGGTGGGCGCGGGCACGGACACCGCGCGCGTCGCGATCGTGCCGCAGCGGTTGCCGCCCACGCGGAACCTGCCCAGCCCGCAGCCCCGGTTGGCCCGCCACTGGCCGCGGGTCGTCGCCGGGTTCGACGAGATGGCCGACCGGATCACGCGCCTGGACCGGGAAGGGCGGCTCGCGCCGTTGCTCGCGACCTTCGCCGACTGCGTGGTGCGGGTGATCGTGCGCGACACCGAGTCCTACACCGAGCTGGCTCGGATGCTGTGGCACCCGGCGGGTCTGCACGACCAGGACGCGGCCGAGCGCAAGGCGCGCGCGTTGCTGGCGCGGCACTCGATGAACACGCGTGGGCCGGGCGACCCGGACGTGCACGCCGCCGAGGTGGCCGAGCTGCTCGACGGCGACATCCCGGTGTTCACCACGACACCCGCCGAGGGTTGGCTGCACACGCCCGGTGGTCTCGTCTGCGGGCCGCGGGTCGACCAGGTCGAGCTGGCGTTGCGCAACTGGCGCACGGCCGACCTCGCGCTGGAACGCCGCGTCACGCACGCCGCGCTCGTCAGCGCCTACCTGAACCAGGGCGCGGAACCCGACCTCCGCCGGATGACCGCACCCGCGCCCGATCCGTCCTCTCTGGACG
The DNA here is from genome assembly GCF_054781895.1 of Saccharothrix stipae. NCBI lineage: Bacteria > Bacillati > Actinomycetota > Actinomycetes > Pseudonocardiales > Pseudonocardiaceae > Saccharothrix > Saccharothrix stipae. The sequence continues at coordinate 17,145 of NZ_BAAGTN010000002.1, forward strand.
GACGGCGGCGGGCACTGGCCGCGCGGCTGGTGCGCGAGCTGGCGCGGGAGGCGGTGCGCGGCGGTGACGGCACGGCCACCTGGTTCGCGCCGATCCTGGACCGCTCCGGGTGGCAGACCACTCCCCTGACACCCGACCTGTACGGCGGCACGTTGGGCGTGGCCGTGCTGCTCGCGGCCTACCGCCGGGAGGTGGCGGCGGGACGTGCCGACGCGGTCGACGGCGTGTCGGACCTGCTGGACGCGACCGTGCGGACGGCCGGGCTGACCCAGCGGTGGTGGGCCGCGCAGGCCGAGCACACCCGCCGTCGGCCCGACCCCGTCGGCGGGTACATCGGCCTCGGCTCGCAGATCTGGTGCTGGCTCACCCTGCACCGGCTGGGCCTGGACTGCCTGGCGGACGCGGAGTTCCTGGCCGGGCAGATGCCCGCCGCGATCGCCGCGAGCGAGGGCCCGGACCTGGTGGTGGGCACGGCGGGCGCGATCGTGCCGCTGCTGGTGCTCGCTTCCCGCACCGGCGAGGCGCGGTGGGTGGACCTCGCGCGCGAAGCGGGCCACCGGCTGGCCGCCGAGGCCCGCACCGACGGCGGCCGGACCCGGTGGGCCGCGCCGAACTGGCCCGACGGCATCGGCGGTTTCGCCCACGGCGCCACCGGCATCGGCTGGGCGTTGGGCAGGCTGGCGGCGGTCACCGGCGAACGCCGGTTCGCCGACCTGGCCGAGGGCGCGGCGGCGTACGAGGAGACCTGGTACGACCCGGCGCGCGAAGCCTGGATGGACCCGCGCGAGCCGGACACGGTCGCCGCCGCCTGGTGCCACGGCGCGATCGGCGTCGGCCTGGCCACCGACGACCCGGACGTGCTGCGGCGCGCGGCGGCGTCGGGGCTGCGCGACGGCACCGGTTGGACCCACACCCTGTGCCACGGCGACATGGGCACGTGGGAGCTGCTGGCGAAGGCGCTCGACGCGGGCGTGGCGCCGGCCGGGCTCGACCGGGCGACGGTGGACGCGATGGCGATCGGCAGCCTGGAGGCCAACGGCCCCACCACGGGGCTGGCGCGCGAGGTGTACTCGCCGAGCATCATGTCCGGCTCGGGCGGCATCGCCTACCAGCTGCTGCGGCTGCACCCGGACTGCGACCTGCCGTCCGTGCTGCTCCTGGCCGACGGCCCGGCATGACCACGGCGAAGGCCGAGGAGCACGACCCGCGCGACGGCGCGCTCGTGACCCCGCACTGGCAGCTCGACGACACCGCCGCCACCGCGCCCCGCCGCGTCCTGCGCGGCCTGCCGGCGGCGACCTGGCCCGTCCTGCGCATGATCCGCCGAGCCGCACCCGTGCCCGCCCTGGCCGTCGTGGTGATGCAGGTCGTGTCCGGGCTCGCGGCGGCGTTCGGGTTGTTCGCCACGACCGGTGTGCTCACCGAGCTGCTGGCCAGTGGCGCGGCGACCGAACGGGTGCTGGCCGCGTTGCCGGACCTGCTGCTGGTCGGCGCGGCGTTCGGGTTGCGCGGCGCGATGGACGTCGGCGTCTCCCTCGCCCACGCGCGGATCACGCCCGCCGTGCGGCGGTTGGCCGAGGAACGGCTGTACGCGGCCAGCCTCGCCGCCGACCTGGCCGCGTTCGACGACGCCCGGTTCCACGACCGGATGCACCGCGCCCGCGACCGCGGCCTGTTCTTCCTCGAACGCGCGGCCGACAACCTGGTCGAGCTGATCGGCGCGGTGCTCGGCATCGTCGCCGCGACCGGCAGCCTGGCCGTGCTGCACCCGGTCCTGGTGCCCGTGCTGCTGCTGGCCGTGCTGCCCGACGGGTGGGCGGTGCAGCGGGCGGCGAAGCTCGCCTACGCCAGCGTCGGCCGGACCGTGGCGCTGGACCGGCGCGTGCAGATGGTGTCCGACCTGGCCACCGAGCGCGAGCCGGCCGCCGAGATCCGCGCCTACCAGGCGGAACCGTTCGTGCTGCACGAGTACCGGGTGGCCGCGGACCCGTTGCGGGACGAGGACGTCCGGCTCGCCGTCGCGCAGGCGCGCGTGCGGGGCATCGGCCGTGCGTTCGCCGGGCTCGGCCTCGTCCTCACCTACGTGGTGCTGGGCGGCCTGGTGCGCTTCGGCTGGGTGCCGCTGGCCGTCGCGGGCACGGCGGTGATCGCGATCCGGGTCGCCACGACCGCGTTGAACCGGCTGGTGCTGGCCGCCAACCAGCTCGTGGAGCAGGGCATGTACGTGGCCGACTACCAGGAGTTCCTGGCCTCCGCCGAGCGCTCCACCCACCGTGACGGCCTCGACGCCCCGATCGACCCCGGCCGGGTGACGCTGGACCGCGTCACGTTCCACTACCCCGGCAGCGCGCGACCGGCCGTGCGGGACGTCTCGCTGACCGTCCGGCCCGGCGAGACGATCGCCCTGGTCGGCGAGAACGGCTCGGGCAAGACGACGTTGGCCAAGCTCGTCGCCGGTCTCTACGCGCCGACGTCGGGCGCGGTCCGGTGGGGCGGCCAGGACATCGCGCTGGTCGACCGGAGCCGCCTCGCCGACCGGGTCATGATGGTGCTCCAGGACCCGGTCCGCTGGCCGCACACGGCCCGGGTGAACGTCCGGGTCGGTCGGCACGACCGGCCGGACCCGGACGGGCTGGCGCTGCGGGACGCGGCGGCGCAGGCGGGCGCGGACGAGGTGGTCGACCAGCTGCCGGACGGCTGGCACACGTTGCTGTCCAAGCAGTTCCGGGGCGGGGTGGAGCTGTCCGGCGGCCAGTGGCAGCGGCTCGCCGTCGCCCGCGGCCTGTACCGGGACGCGCCGCTGCTGATCTGGGACGAGCCGACCGCGCCGTTGGACGCCAAGGCGGAGTTCGCGGTCTACGAGTCGTTGCGCGCGCTCGCCGAGGACCGGACCGTCGTGCTCATCACGCACCGGCTGGCCAGCGTGCGGCACGCGGACCGGATCCTCCTGCTGCACGACGGGGAGCTGACCGAGCAGGGCACGCACGCCGAACTGCTCGCGCTGGGCGGCCGGTACGCGGACCTGTACGAGTTGCAGAGCCGGATGTACGCCGATGCTTGAGCTGGTCGGGCCGACCGACCCCCGGTACGCGTGGTCGCGCGCCCAGTTCATCGGCCGCCCGCACGAGGTGCTGCCGCGCGAGGTGGCCCGCTGCTCCTCGGCCGCCGACGTCGTCGCCGCGCTCGCGCTGGCCCGTGACCGCGGGTGGCCGTTCGCCGTCCGGGCCGGCGGGCACAGCAACGCCGGCCACTCCAGCACGACCGGCCTGCTGCTCGACCTCACGCCGTGCGACCGGATCCGCGTGGCGGACGACCTGGTCACGGTGGGCGGTGGTGTCCGGATCGGACGGTTGTCCGCGGCGTTGGCGGCGGTGGGCAGGCTGGTCCCGGTCGGGTCGTGCCCGTCGGTCGGCGTGGTCGGCGCGGCGCTGGGCGGCGGGTTCGGCAGTCACGGCCGCCTGCACGGGCTCACGTGCGACGCTCTGGTGTCCGCCGAGGTCGTGCTGGCGTCGGGGCGGGTCGTGACGGCGTCCGGGACCGAGGAGCCCGACCTGTTCTGGGCGATGCGCGGCGCGGGCGGCGGCAACTTCGGCGTGGTGACCCGCGCGACGTTCCGCACCGTGCCCGCCCGGCCTCGCACGCACCTGCGCCTGACCTGGGACTTCAGCCACGCCGCCGCGCTCGTCCGGTGGTGGCAGCGGTGGGCGCCGGACGCGCCGGACGCGGTGTCGGTCGAGCTGGTCGCGCTCGGCCCCGAGTTCCCGGACGAGGAACCGGTCGCGATGCTGGTCGGTGCCGCGCCCGACCGTGCCGCGGTGGACGCGCTGGTCGCTTCCTTCGGCGTGACACCGGCGTTCGCCGAGGTGGTCGACGTGTCCGCCGCCGACGCCGTGCTGCGGCACGCCACCCCGCACTCGGCCGTCGCCCTCGACCCGGACGCCCTCCCGCTCGTGCACGACCGGCCCGGCATGTCCGCCGCCAAGACCGAGTTCTTCGACCGACCGCTGCCCGACGACGTGGTGGCGGACCTGCTGGCGCACTTCGTCGCGGACCGCGAGCACGGCGAGCTGAGGGAGATCGCGTTCACGCCGTGGCGTGGCGCGTACGGGCGGATCGCGCCCGACGCCACCGCGTTCGCGCACCGCGACCCGGCGTTCCTGATCAAGCACACCGTGCTGGTCGGTCCGAACGGCGCGGCCCGGCGCGGGCCGGAGGTGCTGGACCGGCTCGCCGCCGCGTGGGCCATCGCGCACCCCCGGGGCACGGGTCGGGTGTACCCGAACTTCCCCGACCCGGCGCAAGCCGACTGGCTGACCGCCTACTACGGGGCCAACGCGGACCGCCTGCGTGTGGTGAAAGCCCGCTACGACCCGGACGACGTGTTCCGGTTCGCCCAGTCCATCCCGGGCGTCCCGGCAACGCGCCGCTGACACCCCGACGTGGCGGCCGGCCGCCGGATCACTGCCGGCACGGTCGCCGGACCGCCGTCGGCCCCCGGTCGTCGGATCGCCGTCGGCTCAGTCGTCGGAGAGGTCGATGTCGGCGAGGTCGTCCACCCCGACCACGTCCTTGTCGTTGAACACGACCACCACGCCCAGCTCCGTCAGGCCCGGCACGCGGCACTCGGCGAACCGGACCAGCCAGTCGCGGCCGGGGTGGAAGGTGAACTCGGGGTCGGCGACGGCGTCGGGACCGTAGCCGGGGCGTTCGCGGAGGTGGTCGTCCACGGCCTCGCGGGCGGTGGCGAGCAGGCGTTCGCGGTCGTCCAGGACCGAGCCGATGAACGCCAGGTCGAGGTCGGCGGTGGTCGCCGGTTCCTCCACCAGCACGCTGACCGCCGTCCCGGCGGCGGTCGTGTTCCAGCACAACACGCCGTAGGGGGTGTCGTCCACCGGGGACAGCTCGCCGAAACCGGGAATCGTGATCGTCACCCGGCGATCCTATGCGCCGCTCCCGGGCCGGACCGGAACCGGGCCGCCGACCACCCGAGAACCGGTCGCCCGCTCCCTTGACGGCGGTACGACAGGTGAAGTTCGCTGTGGGAGAGCGCTCTCCGAGAGTTTGTCGACGACCCGCGGCCGGGGCACACCGGCCGCGGGCCACCCCTGCCTGGAGTCGCCATGCCCGAAGCGCTCGCCCGGCACCGCCGCCGGGTCCTGCCCCTGCTCGCCGTCCTCGTCGCCCTGACCGCCGGGCAGCTCGCCGCGACCTCGCCGCAGGCGCGGGCGGCCGGGGTCCTGCTGTCGCAGGGCAAACCCACCACCGCCTCCTCCACCGAGAACGCGGGCACCGCCGCGTCCGCCGCCACCGACGGCAACACCGGCACCCGCTGGTCCAGCGCGTTCACCGACCCGCAGTGGTTGAGCGTCGACCTGGGCGCCACCGCGACGCTGGACCGCGTGGTGCTGACCTGGGAGGCCGCCCACGCGACCGCGTTCCAGGTGCAGACCTCGGCCGACGGCGTCACGTGGACCACGATCCACACCACGGCCAACGGCGCGGGCGGCACGCAGGACATCCCCGTCACCGGCACCGGTCGGCACGTCCGCATGTTCGGCACGGCCCGTGCCACCGGCTACGGCTACTCGTTGTGGGAGTTCCAGGTCTACGGCACGACCGGCGCCGCCGCGGGCACGCCGATCTCGCAGTACAAGCAGGTCACGGCCTCCACCTGGGAGGGCGGCAACGCGCCCGCCGCGGCGCTCGACGGCCGCACGAACACCCGCTGGTCCAGCCAGTTCGCCGACAACCAGTGGCTGCGCGTCGACTTCGGCGGCGTCGCCACCGTCAACCAGGTCGTGCTGCACTGGGAGGGCGCGTACGCCAGGGGCTACCGGATCGAGCTGTCGAACGACGCCGTGACCTGGACCCAGGTCTACGCCACCACCACCGGCGCGGGTGGCACCGAACGGCTCGCGGTCGGCGGCACCGGCCGTTACCTGCGGTTGTTCGCCACCGCACGCGCCACCGGCTACGGCGTGTCGCTCTGGGAGTTCCAGGTCTTCGGCGCCGTGGACACCTCCGCCGCCACGCCGCCGTTGCTGTCGCCGCCGACCAAGGCGCCCGCGGTGACGGGTCGGTTCGCCCTGTCCGCGCCAGCCGACAACGCGATGATCACCGGCACCCGGCGTCCCGCGTTCTCGTGGGCGGCCGTGCCGGGTGCGGTGCGGTACCAGGTGTGGCTGAACGTCAGCCGCACCGACTACGACTTCGCCGCGTCCGGCAACCTGATCGACCTCTACACCAAGGTGGCCGAGCCGACGGGCACCGGTTACACGCCGTCGTGGGACATCGCCGACCGGTGGACGTACAAGTGGTTCGTGGTCGCGGTGGACGGTTCCGGGGCGACCAGCGCGTCGAACATCCGCACGTTCAGCGTGTACCTGCCGGCGGTGACGGCCGTGGCCGACGGTGTGCGCGTGGTGAACGGCAGCCGTGACCTGAACAAGAACGGCGCGGTCGAGCCGTACGAGGACTGGCGGCAGCCCGTGGAGACGCGGGTGAACGACCTGCTCGGTCGGATGACGATCGAGGAGAAGGCGTACCAGATGTTCTACAACGCCCAGGTGTTCCCACGATCGGGGTGGCACTTCGGGCCGGCGGAGGCGCAGGACCTGCACACCGCGTTGCTCGGGTCGAGCGGGACGCGGCTCGGCATCCCGTTCGTGTCGGCCGGTGACACGATCGCCGGGTACAAGACGACGTACCCGTTGCAGAGCGCGTTGGCGGCGGCGCGGAACTACCCGTTGGACTACAAGCTCGGCGACATGCAGCGGCGCGAGCAGCTGGAGGTCGGCACGCGCGGTGTGCTGGGACCGTTGGCCGAGGTGGGCACGAAGGTGCTGTACCCGCGCATCCAGGAGGGCAACGGCGAGAGTTCCGAGGTCGCTTCGGCGCAGGTGCGGGCGCTGGTGGCGGGCTTGCAGGGCGGGCCGGAGCTGAACCCGGCGTCGGTGCTGGCGACCGTGAAGCACTGGCCGGGTGAGGGCGCGGGCGGTGAGGCGTTGATCGTGTACGACGCCGTGACGATCAAGTACCACCTGGCGCCGTTCCGGGCCGCGATGGAGGCGGGCGCGGTCAACATCATGCCGGGGTACGCGGGCAGTTCGCTGCTCGATCCCGGCGGTCCGGGTGCGGGTGACAGCGCGAAGATCCTCGCCTACCTGCGGCAGAACCTCGGGTACACCGGTCTGATCACCACCGACTGGTTGCCGTCCGGCTCGTGGGTCGGTGCGGCGAACGCCGGTTCGGACGTGATGGGCGGCGCCGACCCGGGTGCGCCGGGGTTCACCATCGGCGGGTTCACCTCGGCGGTGCCGGCGGCGCGGATCGACGACGCGGTGCGGCGCGTGCTGCGGCTGAAGTTCAAGCTCGGCATCTTCGAGAACCCGTACGGCGACCCGGTCAACGGGCCTTACCGGTTCCACAAGCCCGAGTACGCGGCGTTGGCCAACCAGGCGTCGCGTGAGGCGATGACGTTGCTGAAGAACACCAACGGCGTGCTGCCGGTGCGGCTCAACCGGGGTGACAACATCGTGGTGGCCGGACCGCGTGCCGACGACACGGCCGCATGCTGCATCTGGACCAGCTACTTCCACCAGGAGTACGGCTCGCAGACCATGCTGGAGGCGATCCGCACCCGTGCCGCGCAGGCCGGGGTGAACGTGCACAAGGACACCGGCCCGTCACCGAAGCTGGCGATCGTGGCGGTGGGCGAGACGTCGTACACCCACGCGACGAGCTGGCCCAAGGAACAGCCCTACCTGCCGCCGGACCAGTTGGCCCTGATCCGGGACTTCCACCGCCAGGGCATCCCGGTCGTGGTCGCCCTGGTCCTGCCGCGCCCGTACGTGATCACGGAGTGGCACGACCTGGCGAGCGCGATCGTCGTGACCTACCGCGGCGGCGAGGAGATGGGCCCGGCCTTGGCGTCCCTGCTGTTCGGCGACTACACGCCCACGGGCAAGCTGCCGTGGCAACTGCCCCGCGCCCTGACCGACGTCCTCCGCCCCGGCGGCACCGACATCCCGGCCGACGCCGTCGAGCACTGGGACGTCCCCTACGACCTGGGCGCCACCACCGCCGAACGTGCCGACATCCGCGCACGCATCGACTCCGGCGCTCCCGTCCCCTCCACCTACGGCACCCCGCTCTACCCCTTCGCCTCGGGCCGAACCACCTTCTAACCCCGAGAGTCCAACACTCACCCCGCGAGAGTCCTACCTCCACACTGCGTGTGTCCTACGTTCACGTCACGCGTGTCCTACGTTCAGAACACCCGAGTTCAACGCTCAGAACACGACCGGCTGTTCTGAGCGTTGAACTCGGGGTACGCGAACGTAGGACACGCGCGTTCTGAACGTAGGACACGCGGGTGTTGGAGGTTGGACTCTCGCGGTGTGAGCGTTGGACTCTCGCGGTCAGGTGGAGAGGGTGGTGATGCGGGCGCGGAGGGTGGTTTCAGCGGCGCGGAGTTCGCGGGCTGGGGAGCCCAGGCCCGTCATTGCCAGGCGGCGGCGTTCCAGGCGGTCGGAGCGGTAGCGGGGGAACGCGAGCTGCAACGCGCAGTCGAGCATGCCCAGGTGGTAGCGGAGGAGTTCCACGATCCGCTGCGGCGGCGGTGGCCGGTCGGTCTGCCACGCGAGGTCCGCCGCCCAGCCGCACAGCCTGCCGTACTGGGCCGCCACGGCACGGCCGCTGCGCGCGACCTCCCACGACGTGTCACCCCGGTTGGGGCACAGTCGACGATGATCGCCTCCGCCCGCTCCTGCAACGCCACGGCCTGGACCACGACCTCCAGCAACGCACCGAGTCGCACGAGTTCCGCCGTCGGGTCGAGCACCACGCTCGTCGGTCCGGCACGGCCGCGTGCCCTGCGCAGGCGTATGCGCACGACTCACGGTACCGCGCGCACCGGCGGGCCGACCCACCGCAACGATCAAGACGCCCGACCGGCCGGTGGTGGCGGGCTGCTGCCCGGCGTGACCAGGCCGCTGTGGAACGCGGCGGCGATCGCCTGGGCGCGGTCGCGCAGCCCGAGCTTCATCAGGATCCGCCCCAGGTGCGTCTTCACCGTCGCCTCGCCCACCACTAGGTGCACGGCGATCTCCGGGTTCGACAACCCGTGCGCCACGAGCACCAGCACCTCCCGCTCCCGCGCCGTCAGCTCGCCCATCTCCGCCGACGTCGGCATCTGGTTGCGCGGTCGGGCGGCGAACTCGCGGATCAGTCCTTTCGCGACGGTCGGGTCCAGCCACGCCTCGCCGGACGCCACCGTGCGCACCGCGTCGACCAGTTCCCGCGGCACCGCGTCCTTGAGCAGGAACCCGGACGCGCCCGCGCGCAACGCCGCGTACACGGCCTCGTCCACGTTGTAGGTCGTCAAGATGATGATCTTCGTGGCGTGGTCCTCGCCCGCCGGGTCGGCGTCGATGATCCGCCGGGTCGCCTCCACCCCGTCCACGCCCGGCATGCGCACGTCCATCAGCACCACGTCGGGGTGCAGCTCACCGGCCCGCGCCACGGCACCTGCGCCCTCGTCGGCCTCGGCGACGACCTCGATGTCCGGCTCGGCGGCGAGCAGCATCGCCAGACCGGCGCGCACCAACGGCTGGTCGTCCACCAGCATCACCCGGATCACCGGTGTTCCCGCACGACCTCGCCGGCCGCCGGACCGGCGACCGGGCCGGCCACCGGCAGCACGGCCGTCACCCGGAACCCGCCCGCCGACGACCGCTCCGCCTCCAACCGCCCGCCCACGATCGCGAGCCGCTCCCGCAGCCCTGCCAACCCGTGGTTGGTGGACAGCGTCCGCTCGGGCCTGCGCCCCCGACCGTCGTCCTTGACCTCCACGGTCAACTCCTCCGCCGCCCACCGCAGCCGCACGTCCGCCTCCGCACCCGTGCCGACGTGCTTGGTCACGTTGGTCAACGCCTCCTGCACGACCCGGTACGCGGCGAGGTCCACACTGGCCGCCAGCCGGCGCGGCTCCCCCTCCACCCGCGTGTGGACCCGCACCCCGGCCGCCGCGATCGTGCCGATCAGGTGCTCCACGTCGGCCAGGCCGGGTTGCGGCCGACCGGTCACGCCACCGGCCGCCTCCTCGTCGTCGCTCAGCCGCAACGCGGTGAGCATCCGGCGCAGCTCGCCCATCGCCTGCTCGCCGGCGTCCTCGATGTGGCCCAGCGCTTGCCCGACGCGCACCGGGTCGCTGTCGAGCACCCGCCGCGCGCCCGCCGCCTGGAGCACCATCACGGTCACCGCGTGCGCCACGATGTCGTGCAGTTCGCGCGCGATGCGGGTGCGTTCGCCCATCACCGCCTCGTGTGCCTCGACGCGGCGGCGGAACTCCAGGTCCTCCGCGTGCTGCCGGCTCAGCCGGGCCCATCGCCCGCCGGCCCACACGCAGCCGTACACCAGCAGGTAGAACACGAGGGTGGCGTAGGTGGCGACCATCCACGCGTCCGGCGGCCGGGACGCGGCCTCGCGCAGGCCGGCCAGCACGGCGAGTACCGCGCACGCGAGCAGCGCGCCGGCCGACATCCGCGCCTGGCCGTAGAGGGCGACGGTGAACAGGGCGACGCACGGGATCGCGGTCGGCTGGAACTCCAGCTCGCTCGTCGGCGTGACGAGCACCGCCCACACCCACACGGCCCCGAACACCACCACCGGGTGACGGCGGCGCACGAGGAGCGCCGCGAACCCGATCACGACTAGGGCGACGAAGAACCACATCCCCGCGCCCACCGGTTTGCGGCTGCTCACCGCGGAGAACAGGAACACGTCCACCGCGGCGGCCGACGCCGCCAGGGCGACGTCGACCACCGTGGCGCGGGACAACCACCGCGGCCGCCCCTCCAGGGCCACCGGCCCGGCTACTTCCGGCACGTCGGCAGGAGGTCGCACGGGTCGCCCGGCACGAGACCGTCCTCCGGCTCGTCGAACACCGGCCTGCGCTGCTCGGCTTCCACCTCGGGCACCTGCCGCAGCAGTTCCGGGGTGACGGCGTCACGCGAGCCGGCCGGGACGGCACCCAGCGACTCCAGGGCGGCCCACAGGTCGCCCTCGTGCTGCTTGAGCGCCTCCTCCAGTTGGCACTCGGTGAACTCGCCGACGTTCGGCTCGTGCCGCGAGTCGTTCGCCGTCCGGATCAGGGCGAACCGACGGCCCTTCCCGCCGGGCAGCGTGCCGATCAGCACGTGTTCGGCGACGAGCCGTTCGACCCGCCCGCCCTCGCCCAGCGGCAGCGGCAGCACCAGGAGGTCGATCCCCTCGGTCGCCTCGGCGATGCCGTCGGTCGAGAGCGGGACGAGCACGCAGGCCGGTTCGGTGAGCAGCCCGGTGGCCAGGTGGCCCTCCCCGGGCTTCTCCTCGAAACCGCGTGCCTGGACCGACACCACAAGACGCACGTTGGAACTGGACACTATTCCTCCCCTTGGTCACGCGTTCCCGCGTTCGACGCGCACCCATTTCCCGCGCGCCGCGAACAAGGGAACCACCCCCTCCCAGGGATATCGTCCACCCTGCGTCGGAGCTTGACGATCCCCCTCCCGGTTTACCTCGATCGGGCGACGCAGCACGGGAAAGCGGACCCGGTGAATCCACCCGGGGACCGACGAAATGCCCCCGCCGGATTCGGAACCATTGCCGTCGAAAGTCACTGGGGGAAAGCGGATCACCAACGGAGGTCCATGTGTCCACGGAACCCGTTCCGCGCGGTCACGCGAGGGCGTTGTCCGAATGGGAGACGGCGCACTGGAAATCACTGCCCGCCGCGCAGCAGCCGCCGTGGCCCGACCGCCGGGCGCGGGCGTTCCGCGCTCGGCTGGCGCGGCTGGCCGGTCTGGTCACGGCGGCGGAGGTGGCGGCGCTGCGCGCGGACCTGGCCGAGGTGGCGGCCGGTCGGCGGCTGGTCGTGCAGGCGGGCGACTGCGCCGAGCCGTTCGCCGAGTGCGGGCCGGCGCACGTGGCGCGCAAGGCGGCGCTGGTCGACCGGCTGGCCGAGGCGCTGGGCGAGGACCGCCCGGTGGTGCGGGTCGGCCGGTTGGCGGGGCAGTTCGCCAAGCCGCGGTCCCGGCCGACCGAGGTGGTCGACGGGGTGGAGCTGCCGGTCTACCGGGGCGACCTGGTCAACGCGCCGCAGCCGGACGCGCGGGCCCGGCGGGCGGACCCGGCGCGGCTGATCGCGGGCTACCACGCGGCGCGGACGGCGACGGAGTTCCTCCGCCGCGCGCACCGGGGGGTGCGGACCAGCCACGAGGCGCTGGTCCTGGACTACGAGCTGCCGATGGTGCGGCGGGACGAGAGGGGCGTCCCGCTGCTCACCACGACGCACTGGCCGTGGGTCGGCGACCGCACCCGTGCCGTCGACGGCGCGCACGTGAGGTTGCTGGCGTCGGTGGCGAACCCGGTGGCCTGCAAGGTCGGCCCCGGCACGGATCCGGACGAGCTGCGCGCGCTGTGCGAGCGGCTCGACCCGGAGCGCGAGCCGGGTCGGCTGACGCTGATCGCCCGCCTCGGCGCGGACCGGGTGTCCGCGCTGCTGCCGCCGCTGGTGGCCGCGGTCCGCGCGGCGGGCCACCCGGTGATCTGGCTGTGCGACCCGTTGCACGGCAACACGATCACCGGCGCCGGGGGTCGCAAGACCCGGTTGGTCGACACGGTCGTCCGCGAGGTGGCGGACTTCCTGGCGACCGTGCACGTCGCCGGCGGCGTGGCGGGCGGACTGCACCTGGAGACCACGCCGGACGAGGTCGCCGAGTGCGGTTGGGACGACTTCCCGACCGGCTCGTACACGAGTCTCTGCGACCCGCGGCTCAACCCCGGACAGGCGCTCGCCGTGATCGCGGCGTGGCGGTCGGTCCGGCTCTGAGGGGGAGAAAAACATTGCGCAACAACGTGATCGTGACGGCGCCGTGCGCGTTCCGCACGGCGGAGGACTTCGCCGACCTGGCCGGCGACAGCGTGCTGGGCGCGGTCCGCTACGCGAACCGGGCCGGTCCACCGCGCTGGGAGCACGGCCGCCCGGTCCTGCAACTGCACATGACGCGGCCGGACGAGCCCGAGCTGGTGGAGGTGTGGTCCACCGAGGGGCGACAGGTGCGGGCCGGCGAGCACAAGGGCCTGCTCTACGCGCACGACGACGAGGTGCTGTTCTGCGCCGGGTGGATCGGCCCGTCGGAGAACTGCGGCGAGGCGGCGCACGCGGCCTACCGGGCGGCGTTCGAGCTGGTCGAGCGCCTGGGCTACCGGAACGTGTTCCGGATGTGGAACGTGCTCGAAGGCATCACCGACCCCGGCGCCGACGGCACCGAGGTGTACCGGGCCTTCTGCGTCGGCCGGGGGCGGGCGTTCGATGAGCGCGGCCACGCCATGCCGGCGTCCACCGGTATCGGCGCGCTCGGCGGCGGTGTCGCGTTCTACTTCCTGGCGCACCGGTCGCACGAGGCCGTGCACCTGGAGAACCCGCTCCAGGTGCCCGCGCACGAGTACCCGGCGCGGTACGGGCCGAGGCCGCCGAGCTTCGCCCGGGCGACTTACCTGAGGCCGGCGCACGGCCGGGGCTCGCTGTACGTGTCGGGCACCGCCAGCATCCTCGACCACGCCACCGTCAGTCCCGGTGACGTGGCCCGCCAGGTCCAGGTAACGCTGGCCAACATCGCCGCCCTCATCGGCGCGGACAACCTGGCCGAGCACGGGATCGAGGGCGGTTACCGGCTCGACGACCTGCGCGCGATCAAGGTCTACGTCAAGCGCCCCGAGGACGTGCCGACCGTGCTGCGGCTGTGCCGCGACGAATTCTCCCGGCGCGCGGACCTCGCCGTCTTCACCGTCGACGTCTGCCGCCCGGACCTGCTGGTCGAGATCGAAGGGATGACACCGTGAACCGAGAGGAACAACCCATGCCCGACACGTCGTCGGTGTTGGCCGACCCGCCCGCCGTCCGGATCCTGATGGTCACCGACGGCACGGCGAGCTTCGACCGGGCCGACTTCGGCCTGGCCGCGCTCGTGGACGTGCTGCTGACGCCGCCCGGGCCGTGGGTCAGGTTCGAGGTGACCAGGGCGCACCGCGAGGACAACCTGCCCGCGCTGTCCGCCGACATCACGGACTTCCGGTTCGACGGGCACGACCTGGCGCAGTACGACCAGATCTGGTTGTTCGGCGTGGCCAGGGCGCCGCGGCCGCCGTTGGCGGAGACCGAGCTCAGGGCGATCGCGGAGTTCATGGACGGCGGTGGCGGCGTGTTCGCCACCGGCGACCACGAGGACCTGGGCGTGTCGATGTGCGGCGGCGTGCCGCGGGTGCGGAGCATGCGCAAGTGGCACTGGCCGGACCCCGGCCCGAACGGCGAGCCGGTCGCGCCGTCGATCGACGGCCCGGACCGCAACGACACGCTGTCCGAGGGCCACGACCCGTTGTTCCAGCTCAACGACCAGTCCGACGACATCCCGCAGGTCATCACGCCCCGGATGTACGCCACGTCGGACTCGCCGAAGTGGGCGCACCGGGCCTTCCCGCACCCGCTGCTGTGCGGGCCGCGCGGCACGATCCGCGTGCTGCCCGACCACCCGCACGAGGGCGAGTGCTACGTCCCGGACGACCTGACCCGGTCGTTCACCTTCGACGGGTACGAGACGACCGAGTACCCGGCGGGTCTGGCGCCGGAGGTCGTGGCGTGGTCCACGCTCAACGCCCGGGCCGCGGAGCTGGACCCGCGCAAGGGCCGGCTGAACGCGGGCACGTTCGGGGCGATCGGCGCCTACGACGGGCACCAGGTCGGCGTGGGCCGGGTGGCGGTGGACGCCACGTGGCACCACTTCTTCAACGTCAACCTGGTCGGCGACCCCACGGTGCCGGAGGACCCCATCAAGAGCGTCGGGTTCGCCGCGTCGGAGGCGGGCCGGGCCGCGTACGAGGAGATCAAGGCCTACTTCCGCAACATCGCGGTGTGGTTGGCCCGGCCGGCCACCCAGGAGGCCATGTGGTGGCGCGCGGCGTTGGCCACGCGGTGGCACCACCAGGTGGCGATGGACATCCGGCCCGCCCTGGTGGGCGCTCCGGAGAACCTGGACCTGGCGGAGCTGCTGAGGATCGGCGCGGACGCCCGCGAGGTGCTGGCGGCCACCGTCACCAGGGCGGACACGTTGCAGTGGGCCGGTCGGTACGGCGTGGGCGCGGTCGACGCGGGCCTGTGGGAGACCGTCCGGCCGCACCTGGACCCGTGGCAGCCGCGGGCCGGTGCGGAGCAGGCGGGCCACCTGCCGAACCTGGTCACGTCGATGTTGCCGGAACTGGTGCTGGACGCGGTGCTCGGCGCGGTCGTGTACGCGGTGGCCGCGGCGTTCCCGGAGCCGACCCGGGAGGCCCGCGACCGGGCGGCCGACGTCGACTGGGCCGCGACGGTGCGCCCGCACCTGGACCGGGCGCTCGACGTGGTCGCCGAGCAGGTGGCCCGCACCGACGAGCGGCTGCGGTCGCTGGGCGACACGCTCACCGCCGCGCGGCGTTCCGGAGCCTGATCCGGCACCTGACCCGAAGGCCGTGCGCCGACGGGATCGACTAGGGGGGATGACCGATGAGCAGGGAATTGACCAGCCCACCGGAGGCCGACCACGCAGCGCACACCGGGTCGCGTGCGACGTGGTCCGGCACGGCGTCGCGTGCGGTGGACGTCGTGCTGGACCTGGGTGTCCCGCTGCTGCGGGTCGCGTTGGGGGTGGTGTTCGTGTGGTTCGGCGTGCTCAAGGTCGCGGGCACGTCGCCGGTGGCCGAGCTCGTCGCCGACACGGTGCCGTTCCTGCCCGCGTCCTGGTTCGTGCCCGCAGTGGGCGTGTTCGAGGTGCTGGCGGGCATGGCGCTGATCGTGGCGGTCGCGGTGCGGCCGGTCGGGGCGCTCGTGGCGCTGCACCTGCTCGGCACGTTCCTCGTGCTGGTGGTGCAGCCGGAGGTGGCGTTCCGGCACGGCAACCCGTTGCTGCTCAGCACCACAGGCGAGTTCGTGTTGAAGAACCTGGTGCTGCTCGCCGCGGCGCTCGTGGTGGCACGACACCACCGCGGACGGCGCTGAGACGCCGTGCGCGGGCCGCCGGTCGGTCAGCTCTGAGGGGTGCTGACCGACCGGCGGTCGCTGCCCGTGCCGGGCGTGCTCAGGAGACCGTCGGGGTCGCGGCGTTGCGCTCCGGGGTGTAGGTGAGGCAGTTGGCGGCGTGGTCGCCCTGGCCAGGTCCGACCCGCACGCCGGACGCGGTGCACTCCAACTCCCGGTTGTAGGTGCAGTCGGTGCGCGAGCACGCGCCGACCTGCGCGACGACCTTGGGCAGGCCGCCCTTGCGGGCGAGGGGGATGAACGTTCCGCAGTCGGCGGCGCCGTTGACACCGCTCACGGTGATCGCGAAAGCGTGACAACCATCGTGGTTGTACGAACAACCCGTCACCGTGCACTCGTTGACGGCCGGCATTTCCGTGGTGGTCATGACCGCTCCTCTGGGCAGCAGTTTTCTACCCAGGACGGTGCCACCGACCACCGGACCCCGCAACACGAAATCATTAAGGGGAGCCTAACCTAAAAGCAGGAAAACGATTCGGATCAACGACCGGAAATGTCTTTTCCCGGATTGCCCGGCGATCACGCCCAGGGTGTCCGGGGTGATGCCCGACCGTCCAGGGCGTCACCGCTCGGCGGCGGACTTCAACCGGGCCAGGGTGCGCTCGATGTTGCGCTGGTTCCAGGAATCCCGGTCACGCACACCGGTCGCCGGCACGGTCAGCGGCCGGAACCACGCCGGGCGCCGGTCCCACGTGCTCTCCGTGACGCGGCAGCCGGTCGCGGTCGGCTCGATGTCGTACTGCCAGCGCGACACCGGCAACCCGAGCGAGCGGACCTCGAACGCGAACCGGGTCGGTCCCGCGTCGGTCACGGTGGACACCGTGCGCCAGACCCTGGGTCCACGCCGGTTCGCCCCGACGAAGCGCGCACCCACCGCGGGCCCGACCGCCGGCGCCAGCCACCGACCGCCCGAGTACTCCTCGGCCAGGTCCGCCAGCCCTCGCAGATCGCTCACCAGGGCGTACACCCGGTCGGCGGTGGCCTCGACGTCGACGTGCGCCCGCGCGTTCGGTTCGGTCACGACCGGAACCTAGCCGATCAAGCTACCCGCCGGTAGCCCGTCTCCGGGCAGCGAGCCCGTCACCTTTCCCGCCCCCGGTTCGTCCACCCGGCAGGAGGGGATGGATGCACGAACGACTGGCGGAACGATTCGAGGCGCACCGCCCGCACCTGCGCGCGGTGGCCCACCGGATGCTGGGCTCGCTGCCCGAGGCCGAGGACGCGGTCCAGGAGACCTGGTTGCGGCTGTGCCGGGTCGACGCCGGCGAGGTCGACAACCTCGCCGCCTGGCTGCGCACCGTCGTCTCCCGCGTCTGCCTGGACGTGCTGCGCCACCGCCGCGCCCGCCGCGAGGACGCCCTCGACCAGGTGCCCGACACCGCCGCCGACGACGACCCCGAGGCCGAGGCCGTGCTGGTCGACTCGGTCGGGCGCGCCCTGCTCGTCGTCCTCGACGCCCTCGGGCCCGCCGAACGCGTCGCCTTCGTCCTGCACGACGCGTTCGCCGTGCCGTTCGACCGCATCGCGCCGATCGTCGGCCGCAGCACCGCGACCACCAAGAAACTCGCCAGCCGCGCCCGGCACAAGGTCCGCGGCGCCGCCCTCCCCGACGCCGAGCCCACCCGCGACCGGCACGTCGTGGACGCGTTCCTGGCCGCCGCACGCGCGGGCGACTTCGACGCCCTGATCGCCGTGCTCGACCCCGACGTGGTCCGCCGCGCCGACCCCGCCACCGTCCCACCCGGCACGGCCCCCGAGGTCCGCGGCGCCCACGCGGTCGCCGCCGAGACCGTCGTCCTCGCCGCGAACGCACGCCACGCCGAACCGGCCATGATCAACGGACGCGTGGGCATCGTCGTCGCACCGCGCGGACGGCTCCGGCTGGCCCTCACCGTCACCGTGCGGGACGACCGCATCGCCGCCTACGAGGTCATCGCCGACCCCGTCAGGCTGCGACAACTCGCCATCACGGTGCCCGCCGACTTTTATCGTGACTTGAATCAAGTTCGCCAGTAAGGTCGGCCCCGGCTGCCGAAACACCCCCGACGCGTCCACGACCGCCCGGACCCGCCGCCATCCGCGCGCGAGCGACACCTCGGGAATCCCTGCGAAAGGACCACGTCCATGCAGTCCCCCGCACGACCGAGGCGCGCATCGACGAGGTGGGGCGCCGCGGGCCTCGCCCTCGCCACCACCGCCGCCGGCCTCGCGGTCGCCATCGCCACCGCACCGGCGGCACAGGCCACCGTCCTGCCCAACGGCTTCAAGAGCGTCGGCTACCTGCCGTCCTGGGCCGGCAGCGTCAACTCCGTGCAGTACACCAAGCTCACCCACATCAACTACGCGTTCGCCCTGCCCAACCCGAACGGCACGCTCCAGGCCATCCCCGACCCGGGCAAGCTCTCCTCCCTGGTCACCCTGGCCCACAACAACGGCGTGCGCGTCTCGCTCGCCATCGGCGGCTGGAACGACGGCAACGACTCCGCGTTCGAGGCGCTGGCGGGCAACGCCACCAGCCGCACCACGTTCGTCAACGCGGTCGTCAACGCGGTCGACCAGTACCACCTCGACGGCGTCGACATCGACTGGGAGTACCCCGACCCCGGCACGTCGGCGAACAACTTCACCGCCCTCATGGGACAGCTCAGCACCGCCATGCACAGCCGCGGCAAGCTCCTCACCGCGGCCGTCGTCTCCGGCGGCGGCACCGCCGAAGGCGTCCAGACCGCCGTGTTCGGCCAGGTCGACTGGCTCAACATCATGGCCTACGACGGCGGCAGCCCCCACGCCAACCACGACTGGTCCATCGGCACGGTCAACTACTGGAAGTCCCGCGGCCTGCCCGCCGCCAAGGCCGTGCTCGGCGTGCCGTTCTACAGCCGGCCCAACTACTACACCTACGCGCAACTGGTCGCCATGGACCCGGCCAACGCCAACCGCGACTGCGTCACCGTGAGCGGCGTGCAGCAGTGCTACAACGGCGTCCCCACGATCAAGCGCAAGACCCAGTGGGCGGTGGCCAACGCGGGCGGCGTGATGAACTGGGAACTGTCTCAGGACACCACCGGCAGCACCTCCCTGCTCAGCGCCATCTACGACACCGTCATGGGCGGCACCACCCCGCCCGGCCGAACCGGCCCCGTCACCGGCATCGCGGGCAAGTGCGTCGACGTGGCGAGCGCGTCCTCGGCCAACGGCACCGCGATCCAGCTGTGGACCTGCAACGGCACCACCGCGCAGAGCTGGACCGTCGGCGGTGACGGCACGCTGCGCGCGCTCGGCAAGTGCATGGACGTGACCAGCGCCGGCACCGCCAACGGCACCGTCGTGCAGCTGTGGGACTGCAACGGCACCGGCGCGCAGAAGTGGCAGGCCGGCTCCGACGGCACGCTGCGCAACCCCGCCTCGGGCCGCTGCCTCGACGCCACCGGCCCCAGCTCGGCCGACGGCACCCGGCTCCAGATCTGGGACTGCTCCGCCGCCACCAACCAGGTGTGGCGACTCCCCGCCTGAGCGCCCGACCGGGACACGGGCCCGCTCCCTTGTGGAGCGGACCCGTGTCCCGCTTGCCTGCGGCACCACCACGAGGAAGGGTGGTGCGATGGGTGAAGAGCGCGACGGCGTGGCGTTGACCAACCTCGACCAGCCGCTGTTCGACGGCGCCGACGCGACCAAGGGCGACCTGGTCGACTACCTCGACGCGGTGCGGGACCGGATCATCCCCGGCCTGGCCGGTCGACCGCTGTCGGTGGTGCGGGTGCGACCCGGCCAGGAACCGTTCACCCAGAAGAACCTGCCCAAGTACACGCCGTCCTGGGTGCCGTCGGTGTCCCTGTGGGCCGAGACCTCCAAGCGCGAGATCCGGTACGCGATGTGCGAGGACCGGCGCACGCTGCTGTGGTTCGCCAACCAACGGGCGGTCGAGTACCACGTCACGTTGGCGCACGCCGGCGCGTTCGACCGGCCCACCCACCTCGTGCTCGACCTCGACCCGCCGGAGGGCGCGGGGTTCGACGTGGTCGTGGCGGCGGCGAAGCTGGTGCGGCGGGCGTTGGCCGACGACGGGCTGACCGGCGTGCTGAAGACCAGCGGTGCCAAGGGCGTGCACGTGTTCGTGCCGGTCGAGGGCGCCGACCACGACGTGGCCGCCGCGACCCGGGCGTTGGCGGCGCGGGCCGAACGGCTGGACCCGGACCTGGCGACGACGGCGTTCATCAAGGACGACCGCGGCGGGCGGGTGTTCCTCGACTCCACCCGCGCGTACGGCGCGACCGTCGCCGCCGCGTACAGCCCGCGGATCCGGCCCGGCGCCACCGTGTCGTTCCCGGTGGACTGGGACGACCTGGACGCGGTGACCCCCGCCGACTTCACCGTCCGGACCGCCGCGGCGCTGCTCGGCGACGGCGACCCGTGGAACTCCCGGATGCCCGCGCCGCAGCGGTTGCCGGACGACCTGGTCGCCGAGGGGCACACCATCCCGGTGGCCCGTGTCCAGGCGATGCACGAGGGCAAGCGGCGGGCCCGCGCCCAGCGCGCCGAACAGTGATTTTCGGTCAACACTGAAGTTATCGAGCGGACAGAGCGGACAGAACTGTCCGCTCTGCGTCCGAACGTGCCACGACGAAAGTCGCTACCGCGGTGGTGTCGCAGCCCGCACGCTCGTGCGTGGCTTTCCCTACACCCTGCGGAGGCAGCCATGTCCTTGCGAAGGACGACACCCGTGGCGAGCGCCCTGTTGCTCGCCGCGGCCCTGCTCAGCCCGCCCGTCGCCACCGCGACGCCGGTGGCGACCCTGGCCGTGCCCGACATCTCGGCGGCCAACGTCCAGGCGCACCTGAACGACCTCCAGGCGATCGCCAACAACAACGGCGGCAACCGGGCGCACGGCCGGCCCGGCTACCTGGCGTCGGTCAACCACGTCAAGGCGAAGCTGGACGCGGCCGGCTACCAGACGTCCGTGCAGCAGTTCACCAGCAGCGGCGCGACCGGCTACAACCTCATCGCGGACTGGCCGGGCGGCGACCCGAACGACGTGCTGATGCTCGGCGGCCACCTCGACAGCGTCAGCGCCGGCCCGGGCATCAACGACAACGGCACCGGCTCGGCGGGCCTGCTGGAGGTCGCGCTGACCGTGGCGCGGCAGGGCCTGGCGCCGCGCAAGCACATCCGGTTCGGCTGGTGGGGCGCGGAGGAGCTGGGCCTGATCGGCTCCACCTACTACGTGAACAACCTGCCCACGACCGAGCGCTCGAAGGTCAAGGCGTACCTGAACTTCGACATGATCGGCTCGCCGAACGCGGGCTACTTCGTCTACAGCGCCTCGGGTCAGCCGACCGGGTCGTTGCAGTTGCAGCAGACGTTGCAGGCGGGCTTCAGCGTGCCGACCGAGCTGACGTCGGTGGGCGGGCGGTCCGACCACGCCGCGTTCGCGCGGGCGGGCATCCCCATCGGCGGCACGTTCACCGGCGCCGAGGTCACCAAGACCGCGGCGCAGGCGCAGAAGTGGGGCGGCACGGCGGGCGTCGCCTTCGACCGCTGCTACCACCGCTCGTGCGACACGACGGCGAACGTCGACGTCACCGCGTTGGACCGCAACAGCGACGCCATCGCCTACGCCCTGTGGACGCTGGCCGGCGCGGGCACCCCGCCGGGGCCGCGCTTCGAGAACCCGGCCGACGTGACCATCCCCGACCTGACCACGGTGGAGAGCCCGATCACGGTGTCCGGGGTGGCGGGCAACGCGCCGTCGGCGTTGGCGGTGGGCGTGGACATCACCCACACCTACCGGGGTGACCTGGTCATCGACCTGATCGCGCCGGACGGCTCGGCGTACCGGGTGAAGACCTCCAGCAACGACAGCGCGGACAACGTGGTCACCACGTACACGGTGAACGCGTCCTCGGAGGTCGCCAACGGCACGTGGAAGCTGCGCGTGCAGGACGTCGCGTCCGCGGACACCGGCCGGATCAACGGCTGGTCCTTGCAGTTCTGATCCTGCTCGGGCCACGCGGCGGCGGAGGTTCCTGCGCCTGCGCCGCCGCGTTCGGCCACGACCGGCGGACCGCCTCCGGCACGGTCAGTTGAGCGCGGCGATGAGCTCGTCGCGGCCCTGGGCGCCGGTCTTGCGGAAGATCGCCTTCAGGTGGGCGTTGACCGTGTGCACCGACAGGTCGAGCCTGCGGGCGATGTGCTTGGGCGCCGCACCCGCGTGCAACTGCTCCACCACCTGGCGTTCACGGGCCGTGATGCCGTACCAGGAGCAGAAGGACGGGAGCAGCTGCGCGGCCGTGGCCGCCTGGATGACGACCGCCACGTCGCCCGCACCGTCGGCGTCCAGCCGCTCCGCCTGGCACGCGATCCACCGCCCGTAGCTCGCCGCCGGGCCCAGCACCAGCGGCGCGCCCGCCGGGGTGCGGGCCAGGGCGGACATCCCGGCGAAGAAGGACCGGCCGGTCCACTCCGGAGCGCGCAGCCGGTTCTCCAGCCGCTCCCGCCAGGCGAGCGCCGCCGGCGTGGCCGCGGTGATCTCGTGGTCCGGGCCGAGGACGATCACGCCCGGCGGCGGGCTCGCCGTGGCGGGCACCAGCGGGCCCGCGGTCACGTACCGGCGGAGGAACGCCACCAGCGCCGGTCCGAGTCGCGCCGCGTTGCCGAGGTCCTCGTCGCTGAACGGCCGGGCGCCGCGCGCCCGGATCAGGCCGAGCGTCCCCCACACGCCGCGGGCGTCCCGCAACAGCAGCCGCAGTTCGCCGGCGACGCCGTGATCGGCGAACATGCGCCGCACCGCGCGGTGCCGCGAGCCTTCGCCCGTGCCCGCCACCACGTCGACCGGCACCGGTCGCCGGGCCAGGTCCTCGCGCAGGCACGGGTCCCGGCCCGTGTGGCAACCGCGCAGCAGGTCCCGGGCGAAGTCCGCTTCGTAGCCGTGCCAGAAGCTGAACGACGCCGGGCCGAACCCGGTCGCCGGTCCCAGGCCCGTCAAGCGCGCCCCGTCGTGCGGCACCACGGACGCGACGGCCCGTGAGAGTTCCGCGCCGGACTCGGCCCAGCTCACACCCTGTCCGGTCACCGCGGTCAACTGGCGCAGCAACCGCTCCCCCGAACGGTCCACACCGCGCAGTGTGAGCCGTTCGCGACCACGCCGCAACGCGGCGCTCGCCCGCCCGGCATCCCCAAGTTTCGGGATACCCGCCGACCCGCCACCCGGCGGAGGGTTCAGCTCAGGTCGCGTGGCAGCGCGGACCTGCGCACAGAGGTTCACGGGGAGGTAACCATGATCCGGTCCGGTTCGAAAAGGCTTCTCACGGGTGTGGCCGCCGCGGTGCTGGCGGTCAGCGGCGTCGTCGCCGTGTCGGCCTCGGCGGGCACCGCACCGCAGTCCCGGTCCGAGCAGGCGGAGGCCGGTTTCCAGATCGTGTCGAGGATGAACGGGTTGTGCCTCGAAGTCCGGAACGGCAACAGGGGCAACGGCGGCGCCGTGGCCATGTGGACCTGCACCGGTGGTGACAACCAGAGGTGGGAGAGCAACGGCAGCGAGTACCGCAACGTGGTCAGCGGCAAGTGCCTCGACGTCAACGACGGCAACGGCGGCACCGGAGCGGGCCTCAACCAGTGGGACTGCCTGGCCAACCCGCCGCAGCAGTGGCGGTTCAACGGCAGCGAGCTGCGGAACGCGAACAACAACTGCCTGACGATCCCCGCCGGCAACCGGGGCAACGGCGCCGCCGTCGTGATGTGGGCCTGCGTCGGCGCGGCCGACCAGCAGTGGCAGATCGGCTGACGCCCGCCGGCTGATCACCCGGCCCGCTCGTCGGGCTCGGGTGATCAGCCGGTCGTCCGCGTCCCGACCGGGGGCTCAGCCCTGCGCCGCGGCCTCGTCCATCCAGAACAGGTTCCAGATGTGGCCGTCGAGGTCCTCGAAGCTGCGGCCGTACATGAAGCCGTGGTCCTCCGGCTCCCGGACGAACCCGCCGCCCGCGGCCAGCGCCTTGTCTGCCACCTCGTCGACCTGCTCGCGGCTGTCGAGGGACAGCGCCACGATCGCCTCCGTGGTCGTGCGCGCGTCGGCGATCTCCCTGGTGGTGAACGTCTTGAAGAACGGCTCGGTCACCAGCATCGCGTAGACGGTGTCGCTGAACACGACGCAGGACGCGTTCTCGTCGGTGAACGCCGGGTTGTGCGCGAAGCCGAGCGCGGCGAAGAACTCGATCGACTTGGCCAGGTCGCCCACGGGCAGGTTGACGAAGATCTTGACAGACATGGTCGAAAGCCCCCATTTGGCACGGTCGGACACCGCTGTGTCCTCTGGATACTTGTGTGTCCGCCGGACACTGCGTGTACGATAGACACAGATCGACAACGCGAGCAACCCCCGGTTTCGGAAGCGAGAGTGGATGGCGAGCGAGGATCAGGGCGCGGGTCTGCTGTGGGGTTCGCGAGAACCCGCACGTCCACCCAGGCTCGCGCTCACGGTCGACCGCATCGCCGCCGCCGCGATCGAGGTGGCCGATGCGCAGGGCATGGCGTCGGTGTCCATGCAGCAGGTCGCGGCCGGGTTGGACGTCACGAAGATGGCGCTGTACCGGCACGTGGCGAGCAAGGCCGAGCTGGTCGCGGTGATGATCGAGTCGGCCGTCGGCGAGCCGCCGGACCTGCGCGCGGTGCCGGGCGGGTGGCGGCCGAGGCTGGTCAGGTGGGCCGACCTGATGCGGGAGACCTGGCAGCGCCACCCGTGGCTGCCGGCCGCGACCACGGGCGAGCGGATGACCGGGCCGCGCGAGGTGGGGTGGACGGAGGCCGCCGTGGCCGCGCTGGACGACACCGGCCTCGACGGCGGTGAGCGGATGGACGCGGTGTTCCTGCTCAGCGGGCACATCCGCAACACGCGGTCGGCGACGAGCGCGGGCACCCAGCCGTGGACGGAGAGCAAGCACCTGCGGTCGGTCCTGCACGAGCACCGCGACCGCTTCCCGGCGCTGCACGAGGCGGCGCGGTCGATCGACGGCGCGCCGCGCGACAACGGCTGGGAGTTCGGCCTGACCCGGATCCTGGACGGGCTGGAAGTGCTGATCGAGGCGCGCCGCCGGAGCGCGACGAGCTGACCGCGACCCGGTTCGGCGGTGCCCGACCGCCGAACCCGCCCACTCACGCGCACCTATGCAACTAGTTGCACTGCACCCCGTTGCACAGCTACGGTCCCCGCCATGGCGTTGGAGCACGCGATCCTGGTGTCGCTGGACGAGCGCTCGGGCTCGGGCTACGAACTGGCCCAGCGGTTCGAGAAGTCCATCGGCTTCTTCTGGGCGGCCACCCACCAGCAGATCTACCGCACCCTCAAGCGGATGGTGGAGCTGGGCTGGGTGTCGTGCCACGAGGTCGTCCAGGACGGCCGGCCGGACAAGAAGGTCTACGAGGTCGCCGACGCGGGCCGCGCGGAGCTCGCCCGCTGGCTGGCCTCCCCCGGCGAACCGGAGACCATCCGGCACGAGCTGTCGGTGAAGGTCCGCGGCGCGTCGCTCGGCGACCCCGCGGCCGTGCTCGACGAGGTCGCCCGGCACCGCGACCTGCACGCCGAGCGCCACGACGTCTACCTGGCCATCGAGAAGAAGGACTTCCCCGACCCCTCCGCCCTGTCCGGTCGGCGGCTGCACCAGTACCTGGTGCTGCGCGGCGGCATCCGGGCCGAGCACGCGCTGGTCGAGTGGTGCGACGAGGTGCTGGCCGCGATGCGAGAGGACGACCGGCGATGACCGGGTACCCCACCCTGCTCAAGCCCCTGGACCTGGGCTTCACGACACTGCGCAACCGGGTGCTCATGGGCTCGATGCACACCGGCAACGAGGACCGCGCCAAGGACTTCGACGCGCTCGCCGCCTACTTCGCCGAACGGGCGCGCGGCGGCGTCGGCCTCATCGTCACCGGCGGCTTCTCACCCAACCGGGCGGGCTGGCTCTACCCGTTCTCGTCCAAGCTCACCACGCACCGCGAGGCGCGGGACCACCGCGTCATCACGCAGGCGGTGCACGAGCACGACGGCAAGATCGCCCTCCAGCTCCTGCACGCGGGCCGCTACGCCTACCACCCGTTGAGCGTGTCCGCGTCCGCGCTCAAGGCGCCGATCAGCAAGTTCCGCCCACGTGCGCTGTCGGACCGGGGCGTGCGGGCGCAGGTCGACGCGTTCGCCCGGGCCACGGTGCTGGCCCGCGAGGCGGGTTACGACGGCGTCGAGATCATGGGTTCCGAGGGCTACTTCATCAACCAGTTCCTCGCGCCGCGCACCAACAAGCGCACCGACCGCTGGGGCGGCAGCCCGGAGAACCGGCGGCGCATCGCGGTCGAGATCGTGCGCCGGTGCCGTGCGGCGGCCGGACCGGACTTCGTCATCGTCTACCGGCTGTCGATGATCGACCTGGTCGAGGACGGCCAGACGTGGGACGAGGTGGTCGCGCTCGGCCAGGAGGTCGAGGCGGCCGGCGCGACGATCATCAACACCGGCATCGGCTGGCACGAGGCACGCGTGCCGACGATCGTCACGTCGGTGCCGCGCGCGGCGTTCACGAACGTCACCGCCAAGCTGCGCCCGCACGTGGGCATCCCGGTGGTGACCTCGAACCGGATCAACATGCCCGAGGTCGCCGAGGAGGTGCTGGCGCGCGGTGACGCGGACATGGTGTCGATGGCGCGGCCGTTCCTGGCCGACCCGGACTGGGTGCGCAAGGCCGAGACCGGCCGTGCCGACGAGATCAACACGTGCATCGCGTGCAACCAGGCCTGCCTGGACCACACGTTCGCGCTGAAGAAGGCGTCCTGCATGGTCAACCCGCGTGCGGGCAACGAGACCACGCTGCGACTGCTGCCGACCCGCCGGGTCAAGCGGGTGGCGGTGGTCGGCGCGGGTCCGGCCGGGCTGGCGGCGGCGACCGCGCTGGCCGAACGCGGGCACGAGGTGGAGCTGTTCGAGGCCGACGACGACATCGGCGGCCAGTTCGCCATCGCCCGCCGCATCCCGGGCAAGGAGGAGTTCGCCGAGACGATCCGCTACTACCGGCGGCGGGTCGAGCTGACCGGGGTGAAGCTGCACCTGGGCGCCCGGGTCACGGCGGACGACGTGGCCGACTTCGACGAGGTCGTGATCGCCACCGGCGTCGCACCGCGTGTGCCCGCCATCCCCGGCGTGGAGCGCGCGCTGTCCTACGTGGACGTGGTCCGCCACGGCGCGCCCGTGGGCGACCGGGTCGCGGTGATCGGCGCGGGCGGGATCGGGGTGGACGTCACCGAGTTCCTCACCCACGCCTCCTCCCCCGCCCTCGACGTGGACGAGTGGCGGGCCGAGTGGGGCGTCACCGACCCCGAGCGGGTGCGCGGCGGGATCACCGAGCCGAAGCCCGCCGAACCCGCACGGCAGGTGTACCTGTTGCAGCGCAAGACGTCGCGGATCGGCAAGGGCCTGGGCAAGACCACCGGCTGGGTGCACCGGGCGGCGCTGGCCGCGAAGGGCGTCGAGCAGCTGACCGGGGTGAACTACGAGCGGATCGACGACGCGGGCCTGCACATCACGTTCGGGCCGAAGCGGGAACGGCCGCAGGTGCTCGACGTGGACACCGTGGTGGTGTGCGCGGGTCAGGAGTCGGTGCGCGACCTGGTCGACGAGCTGACCGGACGCGGCGTCGTCACGCACGTCATCGGCGGCGCGGACGTGGCCGCGGAGCTCGACGCCAAGCGCGCCATCGACCAGGGCACGCGACTCGCGGCCACGATCTGACCAGGAGGCACGGATGAACGCGGCACTGCGGTTCCAGGCGGCCGTCGAGGCGGGCGACATCGTCGGCGCGACGGAGTTCTTCAGCGACGACATCAGGTTCCACAGCCCGGTGAAGTTCCAGCCGTTCGAGGGAATCGACACCGTGCGCGCCCTGTTCAGGGTGCTCCAGCGGACGTTCGAGGACTTCCGGTACGTGGGCCGGTACGACGGGCCGGACGGCCACGTCCTGCACTTCCGCACCGTGGTGGGCGGCAAGCAGGTCGAGGGCATCGACCTGGTCGAGCTGGACGACGACGGCCGGATCGGCACGTTCACCGTGATGATCCGGCCCCAGTCGGCGCTGACCGCGGTCGGCGAGGCGATCTGGGCGGGCCTCGTCGCCGACGGTGTCGTGTCGTGACG
Source organism: Saccharothrix stipae (assembly GCF_054781895.1). NCBI lineage: Bacteria > Bacillati > Actinomycetota > Actinomycetes > Pseudonocardiales > Pseudonocardiaceae > Saccharothrix > Saccharothrix stipae. The sequence goes on from NZ_BAAGTN010000002.1 coordinate 45,416, forward strand.
ACCTACTCGTAGAACGTCGGGCTGACCCAGTAGTTGCTGTCGTGCCACGTCTCGGTCGGGAAGCCGCCGCCGACGCCGTAGCGGTACACACCGGCGCCGGACACACCGTTGTGCGGCGCGATGAACGGCGCGGAGACCACGGTCCCGGTGTAGTAGTACTCCGTGGACCGGTAGCCGCCTTCCGGGGTGTAGTAGGACACGACGTAGTCGACGCCGGGCTGCACCGCAACGGCCTGGTTGAACCCGACGATCTGCCACGTGACCGGGTCGCCCCGGCCGGTCTGCTCCGCGAGCAGCGTCCCGTCGCCCCGCCACAGGTGGACGACGACCGGCCCCTGGTACGCGCCGCGCTTGAGGTAGATCCCGGTCACCCGGCCCGGGCGGTCGAAGCGGATCCGCGTGCCGACCTCCACCGGGTCCGGGTCCGGGTCGTAGCCGCCGCGCCAGGCGAACGAGTCGAGGATGCACAGGCACCCCACCCGGACCAGCGGCGCGGGCACGCCGACGTGGATGAGCAGGTCCGGGGAGGACACCTTGCCGACGTCGGTCTCGGTGTGCGCCCGCGCCCCGGTGACGTGGATGCCGGGCTCGGTCGGGGTGAACAGGTAGCGCCACTCGGTCGTGCCCTCGGCGTCGTGCCACGTCTCACCGTTGTCGGTGGTGACCTCGACGCGCGTGATGGGGGTCGTCCACGTGCCCTGGACGTCGCCGGTGATCAGCAGCGGGATGCCGACCTCGGCCTGCGGGGTCGAGCTGGGCAACAGGACGCGGGCCCGGAAATCGTCCTCGGCCGCCTGCGCGGGCGCCGTGCCGGCGAGGACCACCGCGACCGCGGTGAGCACCCCCACGAGCCCGGTTGATCGGAACATGGGTTCTCCTGGTCGATCACGAGCGCGGTGCGGGACATCGGCGATCTCCCCTGCCACAAGGGCAATCGCCCGCTGCGGGCCGGGCGCTACACGCGCGCTTCGGGGTTCCCGCACCCGCGGCGCCCGCCGGCCTACGCTCGCCGACGTGGACTTCATCTTCGCCCGGCCCGATTCGAAGGCCGCCGCGGCCGCGCTCGACGTGTGCCACGAGTACGCCGAGCCCTGGTTGCTGAACCACTCGTTGCGCGCCTACTCGTGGGCCGTCGCGTACGCGGCCGACGTGGACATCGCCCACGACGGCGAGCTGCTGTACGTCGCCGCGCTCCTGCACGACCTCGCGCTCACCGCGCCGTTCGACAGCCACACGCTGCCGTTCGAGGAGGCGGGCGGGCACGTGGCGTGGGTGTTCGCGGCCGGCGCCGGGTGGGGCCGGGCGCGGCGCGACCGGCTGGCCGAGGTCATCGTGCTGCACATGCGCGACGACGTCTCCGCCGAGGACGACCCGGAGAGCCACCTGTTGCAGGTCGCGGTGAGCGCCGACGTGTCGGGACGCGGGCTCGACCGGTTCACCGAGCAGGTCAAGGACGACGTGGTGACCCGGTACCCGCGCCTCGGGTTCGCCGACGCGTTCCTGCTCCGGGCCGAGGACCAGGCCGAGCGCAAACCCGACTGCGCGATCGCCGGGCTGGTGCGCGACGGCTGGGCGCAGCGGGTGTCGGGCAACCCGTTGGACGCGCCCGGCCGGTGACCGGGCGCGTCCGACGGTAATCCCTTCAGCGGCTCATCTCAGCGGCTCACCGCAGCCCGTAGGCCCGGATGATGGTCTGGTCGACCGCGTTGCCCGCGGCGTCGCGCGCCTGGGCCTTGAGCGAGACGAACTTCGCGCCGGCCGGGTGGACCACCGCCGCGAGCCAGCGCTGCCCGACCTTGACCAGGGGCGCGGGCCGCCACGTCCTGCCGTCGTCGAACGAGACCTGCACCGCGGGCTTGGCCACACCCCGGGCGTCGGTCTCGCCGTTGCGCTGCACGTACACCGGGAACGCGAACGGCCGCCCGGCCGCCGCGCGGTTCTCGGCGTCCAACGACGGCGCGAACCGCACCGCGAGCAGCGGCAGGGCGGCCGGCTCCTGGCCGGCCACGTGCTCCGAGGTGAACGACCAGTCCGCCACCACCCGCGTGGACAGCTCGGCCACGCCGGACCGCTCGGCCTCGGTGTGCAGCTGGTAGGTGCCCCTGCCCGCGGGCACGACGCCCGACACGGACCCGTCGTAGGGCGACTCGGCGAGCAGCACGCCGTCGCGGTGCAGCGTGGTCCGGCCCGCCGTGACCTCCGAGAACCCGTAGTGGTTCGAGTCCTGGTCGGTGAACATCGGCACCGAGACCACGACCTCGTCACCGCGTCGCCCGGCCCACTCGGAGGCCCAGCTCGGGGTCGGGAACGCCGGTCCGAACACGGCGGCGTTCCACTTCTCGGTCACCGGGCGACCCGCGGTGAACCGGCGCGGCTGCGCGGTCGCCTGCGAGCTCTGCGGCGGGAACGCCTGCGGTTCCGGCAGCTGGAGGAAGTCGCCGTACCAGTCGTGGCCCGGGGAGTAGTACTCGGCGACCTCCAGCGGCAGCGGACCGCCCGCCATCTGGTCGCGGAACCCCGTCGTCCCCGGTCCGGCCGAGGCCACCAGCGACGTGACCTTGGCCAGGTCTCGGCGGTGGAACGACCGGTCGAGCCGGTCGGGCACCGCGCCGTCGTGCTCCCAGGCGACCGAGTACTGGTAGGGGCTGCCGACGTAGGTGCCGTTGCCGTCGGGCTTGGCCAGCCGCCCGGCCACGCTGAAGCTCGCCGCGCCGGGCGCGGAGGTCTTCGACGGCACGAACAGCACGCCGCCCGGCCGGAACCCGATGAAGCCGGTGCCGGTCTCGCCCCAGGAGGCCGTGCGGCGGAAGTACACCTCGGTGTAGCCGGCCTCGGCTCCCCGCTCGTCCACCGACAGCGCGATCGGCTTGCCCGCGCGGGCGTCGAACACGACCTCGGTGGGGCCGGTGACGGTGAAGCTGGGCTCCAGCACCTGGGTCAGCTGCCTGGTCTGGATGGTCTGGATGAATGCGTCGGCGTAGAACGTGCCCTTGGGCACCCGTGCGACGACCGTGCCGGACGGGTCGTGGTGCACGTACGCCTTGCGGTGGTCCATGTCGACCAGCCGGTAGAAGTAGTCCGGCGTGGGCGCGCCGGTGTGGTCGAGGAAGGTGAACTTCACCTCGTAGCTCTCGACCTCCTTGGTCACCGCGATCGGCGTGCGCAACGGCGTGGCACCGCCCGTGGCCACGACGGCACCGCTGTACCGGCCGTCCGGCGAGTCCAGCGAGGTGTCGACGGTGACGGCGACGGACGCCTCGCCGCCCGGCGGCACGGTGACCGACGACGGCGACACCGCGACCATGCCCGCGGGCACGGGGTTGCCGTCCGGGTCGCGCAGGTCGGCGGTCGGCGCCAGGGTGACCGGGGTGGCGCCGGTGTTGCGGTAGGCGACCTTCGCCTCGATCGGCTGGTCGTCGTCGTGCGGCCACTCGGCCAGGCCCAGGCTCAGCGAGGCGGGTTCGGCCGCCAGCGACTGCGTCACGGCCGCGGCCACGTCGACCCGGCCCGCGCCCTGCTCGTCCGCGGTCAGGTCGGCGTGGGGCCGCGCACTCGCCATGAGCGCGCGCTTGATCTGGCCAGCGGTCCAGTCCGGGTGCTGAGCGGCCAGGATCGCGGCCGCGCCAGCCACGTGCGGCGCGGCCATCGACGTGCCGGACAGCGCGACGTGCGCGTCGCCGACCGGGCTGCCGATGCGGCCGTTCGCCGCCTTGGCCGCGACGATGCCCACGCCCGGCGCGGTGATGTCCGGCTTGATCGCGTCGTCGAACCAGCGCGGTCCGCGCGAGGAGAACTCGGCCAGCCGGTCCTCCCGGTCCACCGCGCCCACGGTGAGCGCGGAATCCGCCGCCGCCGGGCTGCCGATGGTCTGCTCGCTCGGCCCGCTGTTGCCCGCCGAGACGACGAACAACGCGCCGCTGCTCGCGGTGAGCCGGTCGACGGCCTGCGACATCGGGTCGGTGCCGTCGGTGCGCATCGACGCGCCGAGGCTCATGTTGACCACGTCCGCGCCCGCCGCCACGGCCCACTCCATGCCCGCGATGATGTCGGACTCGTAACCGCCGCCGTAGTCGCCGAGCACCTTGCCGTTGAGCACCGCGCTGTCCGGCGCCACGCCCTGGTACCGGCCGGAGCCGGTGATGGTGGCGGCGACGTGCGTGCCGTGGCCGACGCGGTCGTCGGTGTCAGGGCTGTCGCTGAAGTTGCGGGACTCCACGACCGCGCCCACGAGGTCCGGGTGCGTCGGGTCGATGCCGGTGTCGAGCACCGCGACCTTCGCGCCGGCGCCGGTGTGCCCGGCCTGCCACGCGTTCGGCGCGCCGATCTGCGGGACGCTGCGGTCGAGGGTGGCCCGGACCGGACCGTCCAGCCACACCTCGTGCACGCCCGAGGCCCGCGCGCCCGCCCAGAACGCGGTGTCCTTCGGCGCCCGCACCGCGTACCCGCCGATGCTGGGCAACGGCTGCCCGGCCACCGCCGGGCCGGACGACGTCACGATCAGCGGCGTGACGCGGGTCGACCGGTCGTCGTAGCCCGCCCGGATCAGGCCGGTGACGTCGAACAGCCGCTCGTCCAACCGGCCGGACCGCAGGTCCGCCAGCACGTCGGTCGGCCGCACGTGCAGGTCGCCGTGCTCGTCGAGCTGCTGCACGAACTGCACGTCGGCACGTCCGTGGCCGGGGCGCACGTCGGCGCGGCCCGCGCGGACGGTGACGACGTCGCCGGTCACCAGGGTGATCGTGCCCTCCGGTAACGCGCCTGCCTGCCGCCCACCGTCCGGTCGTGGCGGCTCGGCGCCCGACGGGACGCTCGCGGCGGTCATCACCACCGCCGTGACCAGCCCCAACGCCAGTGGTGCCCGTGTTCTGCGGAACATTCTGCGGGACATGTGGAACTCCCCTCGCCGTGGCGGTACCTCACCGACCGCCACTGCCCTCCGGAAGTAAGACACCTCGGAGAGCTACCGCGTTGCTTCGGGGACGCGTATTCGGGACGCGAGTCCCGGACGATCACGTGCGGCGGAACGGGTGGAGCACCTCGCGGAGGTGGTCGAGCGCGCCCCACCGGTCGCCCTCGTGCGCCAAGGTGCTGAGCACCTCCCGGAGGAACACCACGGGCATCCGGTCGCGCCAGTCGCGGTCCAGTGGTCGCACCTCGTGGTAGGCGTCGAAGAACCGGGCGGGTGAGTCGGCGCCGCAGAACATCATGCTGAGGTCCACGTCGGGCCACGTCCACGACACCGCCGGGTCGATGAACACCGGCTCGCCCGCCGCCGTGGCCACCACGTTGTTGTGCCACAGGTCCCCGTGGGTCAACGCGGGCGGTGCGGCCGGCACGATCTCCGGGAGCCGCGCGCACAGCCGTTCCAGCGCGGCCCGGTCGTCCGCCGTCAGCACGGCGTCGGCCTTCGGCTCCTCGACGTAGCGCAGCAGCCGGTGCTCGATGAAGAACGCGTGCCCGTCGTCGTGCCACGCGTTGTGCTGCGGCAGCACGCCCAGCCAGCCGTCGTGCTCCCAGCCGAACCGCGGGCCGCGCACGTCGTGCAGCGCGGCGATCGCCCGTCCGGCGCTCTCCCAGAACGCGTCGGTCTCGCGCGGCAGCGGTGTCAACGCCTCCAGCAGCAGCCAGTCCTCGCCGACGTCGAGCACGTCGGGCGTGCGCAGGCCGTGTTCGCGCAGCACCGCCAGCCCTTCGGCCTCGATCTCGAACAACGACCGCGGCGCGTTCTCGGCCGTCTTGAGCACGACCTCGCGGTCGGCGCCGCGGATCAGCCACACCGCGTTGACCACGCCACCGGTCAACCGGACGACCTCGGCGTCCGCGCCCAGCCGGGCCAGCAGCTGCTCGGCCGAAACTCCTTGCGCGGTCAAGGTTCCCCCCTCATTCCGCTGTCCGGCCGACGCCGGCGGGACGCGGTCGAGACTACCGTTCGGATCGATTCAGCGGACATCTCGCAATGGAGCGATCATGCCCAAGTCACGCACGCTCGCGGCCGTCCTCGCGCTGGCCGTCGCCCTGCCGCTGGTGACCGCGCCCGGCGCGCAGGCCGCGCGGCTCACCGCCTTCGTCACCGAGTTGCCCGGTCTGCCGGGCTACCCCACCCACCGCACCGTCGCGGTCAACGACCTCGGCCAGATCATCGGCTTCACGTCCGGCAACGGTGCGCCGCGCACGGTCCAGTGGGCTCGCGGCAGCACGGCCACCGACCTCGGTCCGGGCATACCGTCCGGCCTCAACCAGATCGGCCAGGTGGTCATCCAGGAGGCGGTCAGCGGCGTCGGCCCCTACGTGCAGCGGCCGCGGATCTGGCACGCGGGCAAGGTCACCGACATCACGCCGAGCGGCTCCGGCTGGGTCATCGCGGCGGCCATCAACAACAACGGCGTGGTGCCGATGACCTACTCCACGTCCCCGTCCGGGTACCACCAGGAGAGCGCGGCGGTGTGGCGGGACGGCAAGCACTCGTCGTTGCCGGTGTCCGGGTCGCACCTGTCGCTCAGCGCGATCAACGACGCCGGCGTGATCGCCGGTTCGAAGCTGCCCATGTTCGGCCCGGAGCCGTTCGCGTTCCGGTGCGTCGACGCCGCGGGGTGCGAGCCTCTGGCCACCGTGCCGGGCTCCGGTTCCTACTCGGTCGAGGCGGTCAACGAGGCCGGCGTCGTCGTCGGCAACAAGGACTTGCAGGCGCTGCGCTGGGACGCCGCCGGCGTCACCGTGCTGTCGACGGCCGGCGGCGTGGCGAACGGCCCGCAGGCGATCAACGAGCGCGGCGACGTCGTGGGCTGGTCCACGGAGTTCGGCGGCACCCGCAAGGCGACGCTGTGGCCGGCCGGCGGCAAGCCGGTGGACTTGGGCGTGCCCGGTCCGTCCGAGGCGGTCGCGATCAACGAGCGCGGTGACGTGATCGGCTGGACGTCGGCGGACAACCCCGCCGCGCCCCGCGCGTTCCTGTGGCGCGCCGGGAAGGTGGTCTACCTCGGCTCGCTCGGCGGCGCCCACAGCCTGCCGACCGCGTTGAACGACCGGGGCACGATCGTCGGCGAGAGCACCACGGCGGACGGCACGCTGAAGGCGGTGAAGTGGAACCTGATCAGCACGACACCCGCCATCTGACCGCCGCTGCGCCGCGGTCAACCGTCCGGCACTCCGAGCACGGCCCTGAGGCTTGGTCTGTGGTCGTCAGGCTTTGGCTGTGTTGTCGATCCAGGTCTGCAACGCGTCGGCTTGGTCGTGCTGGTTGAGATCACGTAAGACCTTGACGAGGTTTCTTGCTGTGCGCAGCGTCGCTGGATGGGCGTCGCCGAGGACATGGCGCCGTCGGGTCAGAGTGTCCTCGTTGAGTTGGCGCGCGGCCTGATGCTCACCCCACGCCCACAGGTCGATGGCGAGGTTGTTGGCGGAGCCAAGGGTGTCGGGGTGGTCATCACCAAGGACACGGCGCCGTCGGGTCAGAGTGTCCTCGTCCAGTTCGCGCGCGGCCTCATGCTCACCCAACTCCCGCAGGTCGATGGCGAGGTTGTTGGCGGAGCTAAGGGTGTCGGGGTGGTCATCACCAAGGACACGGCGCCGTCGGGTCAGAGTGTCCTCGTCCAGTTCGCGCGCGGCCTGATGCTCACCCAACGCCCGCAGGCCGACGGCGAGGCTGTTGGCGGAGTTGAGCGTGTTGGGGTGGTCATCACCAAGGACACGGCGGTAGCGGGGCAGGGTGTCCTCGTCCAGTTCGCGCGCGGCCTGGTACTCGCCCACGGCGCGTAGCCGGAGGGTGAGGTGGGTGGTGGTGTCGAGGGTGGTGGTGTGGTCCGGGCCGTGGTGGTCGTGGGCGAGTCGGTGCGCTCGGTGGGCGTGGGGAAGGGCTTGGCGGGGTTGTCCGCTGGTTTCCAGGTAGCTGGAGATTTCGTTGAGCAGGTGGATGAGGATGTCGTGGTGGGCGGCGAGAAGGCCTTGACGACCGGGTGCGGTGGCGGTGAGCAGGTGGGGCAGCAGCCGCTGCCACTGCGGCCACACCGCGGGGTTGTTCCAGGGGTCTTCGGGTCGGTTGCGGTGCACCAGGAGCAGGGCGGTGGCCGGCCACCCGTGTTCGGGTGGCCGGTGGTGGGGTCGGTCGGGGCTGGTGCGCAGCAGGGCGGCGGGGATGCGGTGCAGCAGCAGGCTGTCGGCCTCGATCCGGGCCAACGCGCGTCGGCGCAGGACGCGCATCGTGTCGGCGACGGTCAGCGGGTCGGCCGCGACTCCCGCCAGGGGTTCGGGCAGCAGGTCGGGGTGGTCGGTGATCAGGGTCAGCGGGACGGGTTCGGGGGCGAGCCAGGCGAGCAGGGTGAGCAGTTGCAGCGCGGCGGGATCATGGGTGGCGAGGGCGTCGAAGGCCAGGGACCACGAGGCGGCCACCGACACGCGGCCGCCGGAGGCGTCGTGGTCGTGTCCGCGGCGCAGCAGGTCCTGAGCGCGGGTGTGGAGCAGGTCGAGGTAGTGGTCGGGGGTGAGGTCGCCGTGCGTCAGCAGGGCGGCGGCCTGGTGCAGGGCCGAGGGAAGGTGACCGAGCGCTTCGGCGATCGCCTCGACCTGGGCACCGGTGAGAGCGGGGACTTCGGCGTGCAGGAAGCGGGCGGACTCGGCGGCGGTGAACACGTCCACGGTGACGGTGGCGGCGACGCTCTCCCAATGGGGGTTGCGTGAGGTGATCACCACCCGGGTCGCACCGCCGGGCAGGTAGGCGGCGATCGCGTCGGGGTGCTCGGCGTTGTCGAACACCAGCACCACCCTCTCCCGGCGCCGCAGTTCGGCCAGCACCCGCGGCACCGCCACGTCGGTGGTGTCGCCGGGGTCGAGCAGGCGCAGCGCTCGACCGAGGGCGGCCAGGTGCTGGGGGATCAGCGTGGGGTCCTCCGAGGGTATCCACCAGGCCACGTCGAAGACGGCGGCGTGGCGGTGGGCGTACTCGATCGCGGTACTCGTCTTGCCCACACCGCCCATCCCCGCGATCGCCGACACCACCACCGGACCGTCCCGCGTCAACGCCCCGGCCATCGCGGCCAGCAGGTCCTCGCGGCCGGTGAAACCGGGCAACCGCGGCGGTACGTTCCACAACGACCGCCCCGCGCGCGGATCGCCCGTGCCGCCGGCGTCGACCGGGAGCGGCTCAGGCCGGGCCAACTCGGACAGGGCCTGGAACACCGCCAGCTCCAACTCCCGCGGCGAGGACACCACCGCCACCGTCACCCCGCTGTCGCGCAACCGCTCCCGGAAACCCTCCTGGCGCTTGCCGTGCTCCAGATCCCGCGTCAACCCCACCGGACCCTCGGTGTCCTCACCCAGCACGAACACCAACCGGGGCAACCCCAGCTCCGAGGCCGCCTCGAACTCCAGCTCCGTGTACGAGACCTCCGGTCGATCCCGCACCGCGGACCCGTACCGGAACCCCGCCACCAGCACGTACACATCCGCCCGGGCCACCGCCTCGTGGCACACCCCCGCCGGAGCCCGGTCACGGGCGGCGAAGTAGGCCATGTCGACCACCGCATCCCCGGCACGCGACACCGCCGACTCCACCGCCGCCACGAATGACCCACCCACCGGGTATTCGCGCAGCTCGGAAGTGTGACTGATGAACACCCGTCGAGCCGACCCACCCACCATGAACCCCCACACCCCAAGAACACCGATACACCCACATCGTCCCGACACCCCGCCGCGTTGCGCCATGCAACACGCGGACCTCGGCATCAGCGTGTGGTGGTCAGACGGCTGAGGCCACGTAGGCAGCGAGGGTGTCGTGACGGTCGAGGCCTCGGGCTCACCGCACCTGCGGTCCGCGGGTTCCCGTGTGCTCGTAGCGGGGTGCGGGCGGGGTTCGCCAGCCGTCGTGGGGGTTGTCGGTGACGCCGCGGACGGCGCGCATCCGGGCGCCCGGGTCGGTCGACACGAACAGCGCGTGAGCCGCGGACGCCAGGGTCACGTGGCGGTGCCAGCCGGCGAACGAGCGGCCGCTGAAGTCGCGCAGGCCGACCTGGTCGCCGACGTCGACCGCGTCCCGGTCCACCCGGTCGACCAGCTTGGCCAGGTGCAGCAACGCGCCCAGCGGCGCGGTGTCGCCCAGGTCGGTCAGCCACAGCTGCGCGGGCCACGGGTGGCCGACCGGACCGGTGCCGATCAGGTGCAGGTCGGCGACGTGGTCCGCGCCCGGCTCGGTGGGCAGGCCGACCCGCACCGCGGCCACCAGGTCCGTGCGGGTGGTCGGGATCGGTTCGTGGTCGGTCCAGCTGAGCAGCCGCCGGGCCGACCGCAGCGCGCCGATCAGCCGGAACGCGGGCGTCGCGCCGGTCGTCAGGCCCGGCAGCCGCACGTCGTCGGTGGTGAGCTGGTGGTTGGTGCCGATCCGGACCAGCCAGGGCATCCCGGCCGACCGCAACCGGCCCGCGAGGTGCTCGATGTCCAGGCACCGGGCGTCGAAGACCACCGGCCGCAGCGGCACGCCCGGTCTCGACGCCACCTCCAGGTAGGCCTCCACCACGCAGTCGGTGAGGCTCTCCTCGTCGACACCGTCGGGGATCGACGCGCGACTGCGCTTGCGCTCGTCGCGCAGCCAGGTCCGCGGCAGGTGCAACCGCCAGTTCACCGGGCTGCTGACCTCGTCGGACGCGGCCCACACGCCCAACGCGTGCTGTGCGTTGAGCGCCTGGCCGAGCGACGGGCAGAACCGCCTGCCGACGCCGACCGAGTCGTTGCCCGCCTTCGGGATCACCATCGGCCGGACCACCCAGGCCTGCGGGGGCATCGCGGAGACGGTGTAGTCAGTGAGGGCCTCGCGGACCGGGGTCCAGTCCCACGTCGAGTCGCTGATGAAGTGGTGCAGGCTCTGCTCGGTGGCGTGACCGCCGACGGCGGCGGCCACGTTGCGCATGGACTTGCGGCCCGGCGTGGTGAGCAGGCCGTACAGGTAGGACATTCCCTTACGACGCTGATCGCTTCTGCCCATCGAGGTGAACAAACCACTGCTCAACTCGTCGAGCACATCGTGGTGCAGGTCGAGTGGCGGCGACAAGACGACGCTCACGTAGTTTCCCCCAAACCATCGAATTCGATGGAGACACTCATCGAGTCGTCGACTTGAGTGTCCGGGAGCGGCCCGGTCGTGGATAGGTGCTCAGCTCACCACCCCTACCGCGGATGCGGTTGGTCCCGGCACGTTTACCGCTTCCACCTGCGGCGACCTGGGCAGGAACGACACTGTGGACGGCGGGGCGATTCGCACTGCACTGGAAACCCGTCGCACGTCCGACGGACCACATTACACCGGTGCGCATTCTGCCGGGTGGTCCACCTCACACCTGCCGGCCGATCTGACGGATTCGCGTGGACCCGATGGACTCGGGCTGCTTTTCTCCGCCGCCATTGCCGCGGCACACCACGCTCGGGGTAGCCGTCGCATTCCAGCGCGGTACAGCGAACGGGAGAAGTCAAGTGGACCAGGAGTTGCTCGACATCATCCCCCACCAGGCGCCGCAACAGCCCCCGTGGCCCGACCCGACCCGGCTGGACCGGGTCCGGCGGGACCTCGCGACCCGTCCGGCGCTGGTCGGGGTGGACGACGTGCGGACGCTGCGGGCCCTGCTGGCCCGGGTCGCGGCCGGCGAGGCGCACGTGATCCAAGCCGGCGACTGCGCCGAGGACCCGTCCGAGTGCACCGTCGGCTACGTGGCCCGCAAGGCCGCGTTGCTCGACGTGCTCGCGGGCACCATGAAGCTCAACACGCACAAGCCGGTGCTGCGCGCGGGCCGGGTCGCGGGCCAGTTCGCCAAGCCCCGGTCGAAGCCGACCGAGACGTTCGGCGGCGTCGAGCTGCCGGTCTACCGGGGGCACATGGTGAACAGCCCGGAGCCCGACCCCGAGCGCCGCAAGCCGGACCCGCGCCGACTGCTCACCGGCTACCTCGCCGCCCGGGAGGCGATGGGCAACCTCGGCTGGCCCGCGTCCGCGGGCGCCGGTTTCGACCCGGCCGTGTGGACCAGCCACGAGGCGCTGCTGCTGGACTACGAACTGCCGATGGTCCGGCGCACCGCGACCGGCGAGCTGATGCTCACCTCGACGCACTGGCCGTGGATCGGTGAGCGCACCCGCGCGTTGGACGGGATGCACGTCGCCCTGCTGGCGAAGGTGGTCAACCCGGTGGCGTGCAAGGTCGGGCCGAACGCGACGCCCGCGGAGGTGGTCGCGCTGTGCGGACGGCTCGACCCCGACCGCGATCCCGGCCGGCTGACGCTGATCGCCCGGATGGGCGCGCAGGCCGTGGACGAGCGGTTGCCCGCGCTGGTGCACGCGGTGCGCGCGGCGGGGCACCCGGTGATCTGGCTGTGCGACCCGATGCACGGCAACACCGTGCAGACGCCGTCCGGGCTCAAGACCCGGGCGGTGGACACCATCATCCGGGAGGTGCGCGCGGCGCAGCGCGCGATCACCGAGGCGGGTGGTGTCGCGGGCGGGCTGCACCTGGAGACCGCGACCGACGACGTCACCGAGTGCGTGTCCAACACGGGCGACTACGACCACGTCGGCGACAAGTACACCACTTTCTGCGACCCGCGGCTGAACCCCGGGCAGGCCGCCACGGTGGTGTCGGCGTGGGTCGGCTGAGCGGTCGGGAGGCCTGATGCGCGACAAGATCGCACTGGTGACCGGCGCCGCGGGCGGCATCGGCGCGGCGGTGGTGGGCGCCCTGGCCGGGCGCGGCGCGACCGTCGCCGCCGTGGACCGCGACCCCGAGCGGCTCGCCGAGACGGTGGCCGGTTTCACCGCCCGCGGGTGGCCGGTGACCGGGCACACCGCGGACGTGGCCGACCCCGCCGAGGTCGAAGCCCTGGTCGACCGGGTCGAGCGCGCGGTCGGCCCGCTGGACTTCCTGGTCAACGCGGCGGGCGTGCTGCGCCTGGGCGCCGTGCTCGACCTGTCCGAAGAGGACTGGGCCACGACGTTGGCGGTCAACTGCGGCGGCGTCTTCCATGTCTCCCGCGCGGTGGTGCGGCGGATGGTGCCGCGCCGCCGCGGCGCCGTGGTCACGGTCACCTCCAACGCTGCGGGAACCGCCCGGGCGGACATGGGCGCGTACGCCGCGTCGAAGGCGGCGGCCTCGATGCTCACCAAGTGCCTCGGGCTGGAGGTGGCCGAGCACGGCATCCGCTGCAACCTCGTGGCACCCGGCTCGACCGACACACCGATGCTGACCTCGATGTGGCACGACCCCGACGGCCGGACCACGACCATCAAGGGCAACCCGGGCGCGTACCGGGTCGGCATACCCCTGGGCCGGATCGCGAGCCCGGACGACATCGCCGAGGCGGTCGCGTTCCTGCTGTCCGACCAGGCCCGGCACATCACCATGCACGACCTGACCGTCGACGGCGGCGCCACGCTCGGCGTCTAGGCGACACCTCTGGAGGAGCCCATGACAGGCATCCCACCCATCGAACCCTATGCGATGCCGACACCCGGCACGTTGCCCGGCAACGAGGTCGACTGGGCCGTCGCGCCCGGGCGCGCGGTCCTGCTCGTGCACGACATGCAGCGCTTCTTCCTGCGCCCGTTCGACGTGATGCCGGAGTTCCGCGACGAGCTGGTGGACAACATCGCCGCGTTGCTGCGCTGGGGCCGGTCGCACGGCATCCCGGTGGCCTACACCGCCCAGCCGGGCGACATGACCAGCGAGCAGCGCGGTCTGCTGAGCGACTTCTGGGGCCCCGGCATGAGGGTGGACCCGGCGGACCGCACGATCGTGCCCCGGCTGGAGCCGCACCCCGGCGACTGGCGGCTCACCAAGTGGCGCTACAGCGCCTTCTTCCGCTCGGACCTGGTGCGGCGCCTGCGCGAGTCGGGTCGCGACCAACTGATCCTGTGCGGTGTGTACGCGCACGTCGGCGTGCAGGCCACCGCGGTCGACGCGTTCAGCCACGACGTGGCGCCGTTCGTGGTGGCCGACGCGGTCGGCGACTTCTCCGAGCGCCACCACCGCGATGCGCTGGAGTACATGGCGAAGCGGTGCGCCGCGGTCGTGCCGACGGGGTCGTTGTTGGGCTGCACGCCGGTCCAGGCGCGGTTGGGCGTCCGATGAGCGCCACGCCGTTCGACGCCGTGCTCGACGCGTCACCGCCGCCGTTCGCCCTGTTGCACCGGCCGCACGTCGACCCGGACGCGCTGGAGGTCCTGGTCGGCTCGGTGTCGCAGCCGGCCCGGCTCGCCGACGTGGAGGTGCCCGAACAGGGGCGCTCGCCGGCCGAGACGTTGCTGCTGCTGCCGTTCCGCCAGATCCTGGAACGCGGGTTCGCCGCGGTGGACGACGGCGAGCCGCTGATCGCCCTGTCGGTGACCGGCCGCGAGTCGCTGCCGCTGGCCGACGCCCTGGAGCGCATACCCGACCTGCCGATCCGGCTGTCCGACGAGCACTTCGACGTCGACGACGACCACTACGCCGATCTGGTGCGCCGGATCATCGCGGACGAGATCGGTCGCGGCGAGGGCGCGAACTTCGTCATCCAGCGCTCGTTCGTGGCGGTCGTGGAGGACTACTCCCCCGCCGCCGCGCTGGCGTTCTTCCGCCGCCTGGTGCGCCGCGAGACGGGGACGTACTGGACGTTCATCGTGCACACCGGCGACCGCACCTTCGTCGGCGCGAGTCCCGAGCGGCACGTCAGCCTGGCGGACGGGGTGGCGGTGATGAACCCCATCAGCGGCACCTACCGCTACCCGCCCGCCGGCCCGTCGCTGCCCGAGGTGATGCGGTTCCTGGCCGACCGCAAGGAGTCCGACGAGCTGTACATGGTGGTGGACGAGGAACTCAAGATGATGACCAGCGTGTGCGACGGCGGCGCCCGGGTCACCGGGCCGCGGCTAAAGGAGATGGCCCGGCTGGCGCACACCGAGTACTTCATCGAGGGGCGCAGTGCGCTGGACCCCCGGCGGATCCTGCACGAGACGCTGCTGGCGCCGACGGTCACCGGCAGCCCGCTGGAGAGCGCGTGCCGGGTGATCGCCCGGCACGAGCCCGGCGGCCGCGGCTACTACAGCGGGGTGATCGCCCTGCTCGGCCACGACGAGGCGGGCGGGCACGCGCTCGACTCGGCGATCCTCATCCGGACCGCCGACATCGCCCGCGACGGCCGGTTGCGCATCGGTGTCGGCGCGACCCTGGTGCGCCACTCCGACCCGGTGGGCGAGGTCGCGGAGACCAGGGCCAAGGCGGCGGGGCTGCTGGCCGCGCTGGGCGCCGCGGACACGACCCGGTTCGGCGACCACCCCAGCGTGCGGGAGGCGTTGCGCGACCGCAACGTCCCGATCGCCGACTTCTGGCTCGCCGACGCGCGGACGCGGGCGCGGCCGGTGCCCGCGCTGGGCGGTCTGCGGGCCCTGGTGGTCGACGCGGAGGACACCTTCACGTCGATGCTCGCGCACATCCTGCGGTCGCTGGGCCTGGTGGTGACCGTGCGGCGGTTCGACGAGGAGTACTCGTTCGACGGGCACGACGTCGTCGTGCTCGGCCCCGGGCCAGGCGATCCGCGCGACGACGGGCACCCCAAGATCGCCCACCTGGCGGCGGCGGTCGACACGCTGCTGGAGCAGCGGCGGCCGTTCGTGGCGGTGTGCCTGAGCCACCAGGTGCTCAGCCGCAGGCTGGGGTTCGAGGTCGCCCGGCGGGACGCGCCGAACCAGGGCGTGCAGAAGGCCATCTCGCTGTTCGGCCGCACGGAGCACGTCGGCTTCTACAACACCTTCTCCGCGCGCGGCGCGCACGACAAGGCCGACTGCCCCGGTGTAGGAGTGGTCGAGGTGAGCCGGGACGGTGTGGAGGGCACGCCGGGTGAGGTGCACGCGTTGCGCGGGCCGCACTTCACCTCGGTGCAGTTCCACGCGGAGTCCGTGCTGACCAGGAACGGCGAGCGGATCATCGGCGACCTGCTGGTCGAGGCGATGGACCTGTGAGGAGTGCGTGATGACGAGGGTTCTCATCGCCGGCGGCGGCATCGGCGGGCTGGCCGTGGCCCTGGGCGCGGCGGCGCGCGGGCACCGGGTGACGGTGCTGGAGCGGCGCGGCGAGTTCACCGAGCTGGGCGCGGGCATCCAACTGGCGCCCAACGCCTTCCACGCCCTGGACGTCCTGGGCGTCGGGCAGGCGGTCCGGGACCGCGCGGTGTTCGTGGACGAGTTGAGGTTCATGGACGGGACGACGGACCGGACGGTGGCCGCGATGGCGCTGACCGAGGACTACCGGACCCGCTTCGGCAACCCGTACGCGGTGGTCCACCGAACGGACCTCTACCAACCGCTGCTGGCGGCGTGCCGCCACGCACCCGGCGTCGACCTGCGGGTGGACAGCCCGGTGGTGCGGTACGAGCAGGACGACGACGAGGTCGTCGCGGTGCTCGGCTCCGGGGCGCGGGTCGTCGGTGACGTCCTGGTCGGCGCGGACGGCATCCGCTCCACCGTGCGCGAGCGGGTGCTGGGCGACGGCGAGCCGCGGGTGTCCGGGCACACCATCTACCGATCGGTGATCCCGATGGAACGGGTCCCAGAGGACCTGCGGTGGAACGTGGTGACGCTGTGGGCGGGCCCGAAGTGGCACTTCGTGCACTACCCCATCGGCGGCGGGCGGCACCTGAACCTGGCGGCCACCCGTGACGACGGCGCGTCCGAGGTCGTGGTGGGCGCGCCCGCGCGGACCGCGCACGTCCACGCCCAGTTCGCGGACATGGGACCGCGCGCCCGCCGGCTGCTGGAACTGGGCGAGGACTGGAAGACGTGGGTGCTGTGCGACCGGGATCCGGTGGACGAGTGGGTGGACGGGCGGGTCGTGCTGCTCGGCGACGCCGCCCACCCGATGCTCCAGTACGCGGCGCAGGGCGCGTGCATGGCGTTGGAGGACGCGGTGGTGCTGGGCGAGCTGCTCGACTGCGGTCCGGCCGACGTGCCGGGTCGGCTGGCCCGGTTCCGCGACGAGCGGCGCGACCGGACCGCGGCCGCGCAGCTGGTGTCCAGGTTCATGGGCGAGCGGCTCTACCACCCGGCGGGCGCCGAGGCGGTGGCGCGCAACGCCATGCTGTCGGCGATGTCGCAGGAGGAGTTGCGGGAAGCCGTCGCCTGGCTGCACGGCGCCCGGCGATTCGAGACCACCTCGCCGCGCGCGACCTGACTCGAGGCGCACGTGCCCCTGGGCGCGCGTGCCCCCACAGGCGCGCATGACCCAGCCGAACGAGGAACGCTCGGCCGGTGCGTCCCGGCCGAGCGTTCCGCTTGTGCGACAGGCCTACCCGCGCAGGACCGTCTTGCTGCGCATGAGGAACTCGCCCAGGAACCCGTCGTGCGGCACACCGGGCTCCAGCCAGTACGTCGGGTGGTCGCCGTGGTAGACGTTGCTGATGGTCGGCTCGGCCAGCAGCCGGTCCACCAGGTCGTCGTCCCGCGTCATCACCGTCAGCACCAGTGAGCCGCGCAGCGGTGCGACACCGTCCTCGGGCGTCCACGGTGCCACCCACACGCACGGGAACGGCAGCTCCACCCCGAGACGCCGGTCGTCGGCCGAGTCGAGCTGGTGCACGGCGGGCCGCAGCACGGTGCTGCCGTCACCCAGCTCGTCCAGGATCCCCTCGCCGCCCAGCCACGCCTTGCTGTCGCGCGCCTGCGCCCGCAGGTACCGCTCGACGGTCCGGGCCGACTCGGCCTGCTGCACCGGCAGCACCGCGCGGTCGTCCTCGGGCGGCAGGCTCGGCAGCGCGGCCAGTCGCTCGGCGATCGCGGCGGCCAGCGGGCCGGGGTCGCCCTCGACCAGCACCGCCGTGGTGTTCAGGCACGCCACGCCACCGTGGAAGCTGATCGAGTCGACGATGGTGTCCAGCCGCTCGCGCCAGTCGGTGTCGGCGGTGATCAGGATCTTCGACCGGCCCGGTCCCTGCACCAGGACCCGGGCGTCGCCCGCGTACTTGCGCACCACGTCGTCGCCGCCGTAGACCAGCCCGAGGTCCGCGCCGGCCAGGATCGCGTCGGCGCCGTCGTGGTCGGTCGGCAGCAGCACCACCCGCTCCGGGCCGAACCCGGCCGTGCGCAGCGCGGCGACCAACCGGTGCGGGGTGAACGGCTCGCGCCGCGACGGGCGCACCGCCACGTGGTAGCCCAGCGCCAACGCCTCCAGCCACAACGCGTGCGGCGCCGGGTGGTTGCCCGCCGCGTGCACCGCGAACACGTTGCCGCGCCGGGTCCACACGCCGCTCCCGTCCCGGGTCGCCGGGTCGCGCCAGTCGGTCACCGCGCCGCACGGCCGGGCGCCGTAGGCGCTGCGGTGCGCCTGCTCGGCCGCCTCGGCGATCTCGGCGGCGGCCCGCCGCACGATGGAGATCGGCACGCCGGACACCCGGCTGACCGACCGTTCGTAGGTCTCGAAGGACATGCCTTCCACGGTGTCGCCCAGGAAGATCCGAGCCGCTTCGGACAGCGCGGCGGTCCGTTCCGCCACCGCGAGCGCCGGCGCGCGGCGCAACCCCGCCAGCGCCCGGTCGACGAAGAGGCGGGGCACCATGCTCAGCTCGGCGACGGGCGTCCCGCGCACGTCCGGCACCACGCGCCGGTTGCGGGCCCGGTACGGGCCGGACGGCCCGAGGGCGTCCAAGGCCACCGGTTCCATCAGTACACCCCCTCGATGACCACTTCGTCGTCGAAGACCTTCACCGGCGCGACGTCGGCCACCGAGTCGCCCACCTGGCCCTCCGGACCGGCGATGCGCGTGCCGTAGTCGCGTTCGAGGTTGTTCGGCAGGAACAGCCCCTTGCTCACGTGGTGCATCACGAGCCGGCCGCGTTCGCCGTGCGGTACCGGCTCGCCGGTGTCCTCGTCCACCACCTGGAGGGACATGTACGGCGAGAACGGGTCGTAGACGCACGGGTCGTCCGCCGTCAGCCCCGGCCGCTCACAGGTGTGGCCCAGCAGCATGGTGTTGCCGAAGCCGCTCACCATGATCGTGTCCGGGAAGACCTCGGTGCGGTAGAGGTCGCGGGTGTCGGCGTCCATCTGGGTGCCGACCCACATGATCGCCTTGACCTTCTTGCGCACCAGCGCGACCAGCTCGTCGCGCCGGGCCAGGCGTTCCAGCACCGGCGGCGTCAGCAGCAGGACACCGATGTCCTGCGACTCCAACGGGTGCGCCAGCTGGTCGACCAGGTGCTCGGTGTACGCACCCGCCTCGGCCGACCGCCCCTCCGCGATGAGCTTCTTCACCCACCTGGGGTCGATGTCCACGGTGAACGGCCACCCGCCGCGCGCCACGGTCTGGCGGGCGAACGTCTCGCCCACCATGTGCGGGCCGGTGGGCACGACCTGGAGCCAGTCCACGTCGCGCGGCACGCCGTGCCGGTCGAGCTGGGCGCTGCTCCACGCCAGCATCCGGTCGGTCCAGTCGCGCAGCAGCACCACGCGCTTGGGCGCGCCGGTCGTGCCGCCGCTGTCGTAGACGCCGACGATCTCCGGGTCCGGCCCGTACCCGCGCGGCACCAGGTCGCGGGCCGGGGCGTCGCGCAGGCCGTTGGCCAGGTTGGGGAACCGGGCCAGGTCGGCGAAGCCGCGGATGTCCTCGACCGGGTCGAAGTCGAGCGAACGTGCCCGCTCGATCCAGAACGGCGCGCCCGTCTCGGGCGAGAAGTGCCAGCGCAGCGCGGCCCGGAGGAACTCCTCCGGGTCCGGTCGGACGTCGAAGGGCAGGTCGAGGACGGGGTCTGGGTGGGTCGTCGCCATCAGCTCACTTCCTGTCGGGGTCGGCCGGCGTCGCGGGAGGTGTCGAGGTCGCGCAGGTCCTGGTCGGTGAGCCGGATGGTCGCCGCGCGCGTGTTCTCCTCCAGGTGCCCGCGCGACGAGGTGCCGGGGATGACGGCGATCGCGGGCGAGCGGGCCAGCAGCCACGCCAACGAAACCTGGTGGACGGTGGCGTCGTGCCTGCGCGCCACCGCCGCCAGCGCCTCGTCGCGGACCGGCGTGGCCAACGGCACCTTCGCGTCCGCGCCCGGCTCCCGGTCGTGCTGCAACGTGAAGGTGGCCAGCGGGAAGAACGGCATGTACGCGATGCCGGCCGCGGCGCACGTGTCGACCAGCGCGTCGTCACGGCGGCGCAGCACGTTGTACTCGTTCTGCACGCAGGCGATCGGGACGATCGAGCGCGCCTGCTCGAACTGGGCGGTGCTGACGTTGCTCACGCCGACGTGCCGGACCAGGCCCTGCTCGCGCAGCTCCGCCAGCGCCTCGACCTGCGGCGCGATCGAGTCGGTCGGCGTCAGGCCGCCCGCCTCCTCCACGATGCGCACGTTGACCACGTCGAGCCGGTCCAGCCGCAGCCGGCCGAGGTTGTCGTGCACGGCCCGGCGCAGCTCGGCGGGCGAGAGCGCCGACGGCCACGCCCGGTCGGGTGTGCGGCGGGCGCCGACCTTGGTCACGATCACCAGGTCGTCCGGGTACGGGTGCAAAGCCTCGACGATCAGCTCGTTGACCACGTGCGGGCCGTAGTAGTCGCTGGTGTCGATGTGGTTGACGCCCAGCTCGACGGCGCGGCGCAGCACCGAGACCGCCTCGGCCCGGTCCGCGGGCGGTCCCCACACGCCCTCGCCCGCCAGCTGCATGGCGCCGTACCCCATCCGCCGGATGCGCAGGTCGCCGCCGAGGGTCAGTTCGCCCGCCGAAGCGGCGGGCAGTGCGGTGTCGGGGATATTCATGGTGCCCCTTTCCTGCGGTCGCGGGTCGGTTCAATCACCGACCCCGAGCCAATCGCGTCGGGACCGCGCGCGCAATGTGACGGCCGCGAATGTGTCACGTACCGGGGAAGTCCGCGCGGTCCACCGGAAACCACCCTGCGGACAACCTGACATACTATCCCGAACAATCCTTGGCCCCCTCCGCGCGCCGTGATACCACAAGGTTGACCGGAAAACGTCTCCTATCCGGAGGGCGCGCATGAGTTTTCTCGGCCAGAACGACGACCGGGTGGTCTACGTGGGGCCGGGCGAGGGCCCGGGCAGGTGGGCGTTCGGCGACCGCTACACGATCAAGTCCGGCGAGCACAACACCGGCAAGATGCTGTACGTGATGGAGGCTCTGGTGCCGCCCGGCGGCGGTCCTCCACCGCACGTGCACCACTGGGAGGAAGAGGCGTTCTACGTCCTCGACGGCGTGGTCGAGATCCGCGACAAGGGCGGTGAGCGGGAAGTGCCCGCGGGCGGTTTCATCTACGTGCCACGGGGCACCCTGCACAGTTTCACCAATATCGGTGACACGCCGGCGAAAATGTTGATCCTGCTCACCCCCGGCGGCAAGGACCGGTTCTTCAACCAAGCCGGCGTGCCCGCCGTCGACGGCGCCGGGCCACCACCGGAGAGCCAGCGGCTGGCCGACGTCGAACTCGGCCTGCGCATCGGCCCGCAGTTCGGCGACGAATACATCGTCACCTGAATCCGATGAGCGTTCCACCCGAGCAGAGAGGCGCGCAGCGCGAGATGACCCACGAAAGCGGCCGAATGAGCAGGCGACGATTACTGGCGAGCACCGGCGCGATCGGCGTGGCCGCGGCCACGGCCACGCCCGGTTCGGCCGGCGCGGCGCCGACCGAGGTGGCGGCGGGCTTCGCGCCCGTGACCGTCGGCCCGGACGACCCCCGCTACCCCGACCTGGTGGTCGGGCTCGAACGGCGCTGGGTGGCGCACCCGGAGTCGGTGCGCGTCGTGTCGTCGCCCCGGCAGTCGCTCCAGGTGGTGCAGGAGGCGGTGACCGGCCGCAAGCGCCTGACCGTGCGCGGCGGCGGCCACTGCTACGAGGACTTCGTGTTCAACCCCGAGGTCGACATCGTGCTCGACCAGTCGGAGATGACGTCGGTGTACTACGACGCCGAGCACAACGCGTTCGCGGTCGAGGCCGGCGCGACGCTCCTGGACGTCTACGAGCTGCTGTACAAGACGTGGGGCGTGACCATCCCGGCGGGCCAGTGCTACTCGGTCGGGGTCGGCGGGCACGTGGCGGGCGGCGGCTGGGGTCTGTTGTGCCGCAAGGAAGGGCTGGTGGTCGACCACCTGCACGCGGTGGAGGTGGTGGTGGTCGACGCGGCGGGCCGGGCCCGGCTGGTCGTGGCCACGCGGAACCCGGACGACCCGAACCACGACCTGTGGTGGGCGCACACCGGTGGCGGCGGCGGCACGTTCGGCGTCGTCACCCGCTACCTGTTCCGCTCGCCGTCCGCCCGGTCGACCAACCCCGCCGACATCCTGCCCAAGCCGCCGAAGGAGGTGCTGCTCAGCGCGATCGCCTGGTCCTGGGACGGGTTGACCGAGCGGACGTTCGCCACGCTGGTCCGCAACTTCACCGACTGGCACGTGGCCAACGCCGCGCCCGGCGGCCCGTACGCGGGGTTGTGCTCGTTCCTCAACCTCAACCACCGGGCCACCGGAGAGATCAGCCTGTTCACGCAGATGGACGGCAGCAGCCCGGACGCCGAGCGGCTGCTGGCCCGGTTCGTCGCCGACGTCACGCGCGGGGTCGACCTGCCGCCCGGCGCGGTGAACCGGCCCTCGGGCGAACACGGTCCGCTGCCGCAGTTCGTCGAGCCGAAGCGGTGGAGCTGGCTGACCGCCACCCGGTACCTGGGCACGATCCACCCGCGCCTGGTCGACCCGACGCTGCGCGGCGACCACAAGTCCGCCTACCACCGCAGGGGTTTCACCGACGCGCAGACCTCCCTGTTGTTCCGCACCCTGTCGGGCGGGGACGGCTTCGCCAACCCGTTCGCGCAGGCGGTGCTGAGCTCGTACGGCGGGCAGGTGAACGCGGTCGGGCGCACCGACACCGCGCTGGTGCACCGCGACAGCGCGTTCAAGGTCCTCTACCAGTCCGGGTGGACCGAGGCGGCCGACGACGACGTGAACGTGGCGTGGCTGCGCCGCTTCTACGAACAGGTGTACGCGGGCACCGGCAAGGTGCCGGTGTCGAACGAGCAGACGTCGGGCTGCTTCGTGAACTACTGCGACGCCGACATCAGCGAGGCGGCGCACAACGGCTCCGGCGTCCCGTGGCACACGCTGTACTGGGGCGAGAACTACCCGCGGTTGCAACGGGTGAAGGCGCGGTACGACCCGACCGACTTCTTCCGGCACCGCCAGTCCGTCCGCCTGCCCTGAGCCGCACGTCCTGCCCCGGGTATCCGGGAAGCCCGGCGGGGGCGCCGATGTCGGCGCCCCCGCCGGGCTCACGTCCCCGGCTCCCCGAACCACTTCCGCAGCGCCACGGCCAGCGTGTGGTGATCGGAGTCGAGCCCGCTGCCGGTCCAGGCGATGTAGCCGTCCGGTCGGATCAGCAGGGTGGGCGCGGCGAAGGTGTCGTCGCAGCTCGCGGCGACCACGTCGACCCGGTCGGTCCACCGGTCGGCGACCGCGCGCAGCCGGGCGCGGTCGGCCAGGTCGAGCAGCACCGGGCGGCCAGCGTGCAGCAGCTCGGCGAGGCTGCCGACGGTGGTGCCCACCTTCAGCCTCAGGTCCGGCGCGAACAGGCCGCCCAGCGGGTCGGCCGGGTGCGCGGTGTCGTACCGCACGTCCACACCCGTGATCATGCCCGCCAGGTAGTCGTTGACCTGCGGCAGTTGCATCAGTTCCACGAACAGCTCGCGCAGCGCGTCCACCCTCGGGTCGGGCAGCATCAGCCCGACCTGCGCGCGCACGTTGTAGAGCACCCGTGCGGCCACGGGACGCCGTTCGGCGTCGTAGGTGTCGAGCAGGCCGGCCGGCGCCCAGCCGCGGACCTGCCCGGCCAGCTTCCAGCCGAGGTTGACCGCGTCCTGCAGGCCGAGGTTGACCCCTTGCCCGCCGGCCGGGAAGTGCACGTGCGCGGCGTCGCCCGCCACGAACACCCGCCCGCGCCGGTAGGTCTGGGCCTGCAACGCCGCGTCGGTGAACCTGGTCAACCAGCGCGGCTGGTCCATCGGCACCCGGTAGCCCGCGATGCGCTCGACCTCCGCGCCGAGCTCGTCGAGCGTGACCGGCGCCGACCGGTCCGGGTGCGGCCCGCGGAAGTCGTAGGTGCACACCCGGCTGTGGCCGAACGGGTTGGTCCAGAACAACGTCCAGCCGCGGTGGTTGCGCTGCCACCCCGTCGGCGCGGACAGCGGGTCGAGCAGCCGCACGTCGCCCATCAACGCCGACACCGTGCCCGGCGTGCCGACGAACGCGATGTCGGCGAGCTTGCGCACGGTGCTGCGCGCGCCGTCGCAACCGACCACCCACCGCGCGCTGACCTGCCGGACGTCGCCACCCTCGGAGCGCACGTCCAGCACCACGTGGTCTTCGTGTTCGGTCAGGCCGACGACCTCGCTGTCCCGCTCGATCCGGGCGCCCAACCCGACGGCGCGGTCGGCGAACACCTGCTCGGCGTAGGCCTGCGGGCTGCCCACGAGCGCCGGTCCCTCGTCGACCACCCGGGAGATGTCGAGGTTGAACAGACCCGCGAAGTGGAAGGTGACCGGGCCGCCCCTTGAGTACGCCGCGGGCCTGGGCTGCACGGCTTCCAGGAGACCGCGGCGGTGCAGGGTCTCGGCGGTGCGGGCGTGCAGCGTGCCCGCCTTGGACTCGCCGGTGGGCCGGGGCAGCCGCTCCAGCACGACGGTGCGCACGCCGTGCAGCGCCAGTTCCGCCGCGAGCAGCATCCCCACTGGCCCGCCGCCCGCGATGGCCACGTCGTGGTCGGTCGGTCGGGTGGTCATCGTCGCCGTCCCTCCAAGCTCCCGTCGCGGCCGGCGCCGGGCGTGGCTGCCACCACGCCCGGCGCCGGCCTGTCACCGACCGCTCTCACTGCTGCCGCGAGGACACCGCGTCCGCGGGGACGGGCGTCCCGGCCTGGGCGCGCGACTTCGGCAACGTCCACGCGATCACCGCGCCGACCAGCGCGGCGACGCCGGTGAGGTAGAACGCGAGCCGGATGCCGTCGGACTCGGCCACCCGCAGGGCGTCGCCGGTCAGCCCGCGCGTGCCCGAGTTGGCGATCGCCACGAAGATCGCGAGGCCGACCGCGTAGCCGGTCTGCTGGGTCGTGGAGGCCATGCCGGAGGCGATGCCCTGCTCGTCGGCCGCGACACCGGACGCCGCCGCGATCCACATGGCGGTCCACGCGATGCCCTGCCCGACGCCCATGACCACCAGGCCGGGCACCAGGCCCCAGTACGAGCCGTCGGCCATCACGCCCACGGCGAGGACCACGGTGCCCACGCCACCCACCGCGAAGCCGGTGAGCAGACTGGGCCGGGTGCCCGCACGGCTGGTCATCCGCTCGCCGACCTGGGTGCCCACCGCGATGGCCACCGCCTGGGTGAGGAACGCGACACCGGTCATCAGCGCCGTGTAGCCGAACACGTCCTGGAAGAACACGGTCAGGAAGTACGGCACGGTCCCGAAGGTGCCCATGAACGTGAACGTGATCGCCATGGCGGTCACCAGGCTGCGGTTGCCGAACAGCCGCAACGGCATCAGCGGGTCGGCGGTCTTGGACTCGATCACCGCGAACGCCACCAGCAGCAGCACGCCGAGCACGGCGCTGATCACGATCGGCGTGGCGAACCACCCCGACTCGGGTCCCTGGACCAGGACGAACACGATCAGCGTGACGCCCACCGTCACGGTCAGCGCGCCCGGCAGGTCGAAGGTCCGCTTGGCGACCGCCCTCGGCTTGTCGGCCGGGATGAGCAGGAACGCCATCAGCGCGATCGCCGCCGCCAGCGGCACGTTGACGAAGAACACCGAGGCCCAGCCGAACGCGCCGGTGAGCACGCCGCCCAGCAGCGAGCCCAGCGTCAGGCCGCTCGCGCCGGCGCCACCCCACACGGCCAGCGCCCGGTTGCGGGAGCGGCCCTCCTCGAACAGGGTGTTGACCAGGGACAGCGTGGTGGGGAACAGCAGCGCGCCGCCGAGGCCCTGCACCGCGCGCACGATGATGATCGTCAGCGGGTCGCCGGCGAAGCCGCCGAGCAGCGACGAGAACCCGTACAGGGCCAGTGCCACCATGAACATCCGGCGCTTGCCGAACAGGTCGGCGGCCCGGCCGCCGAGGAGCAGGAAGCCACCGAAGGCCACCGCGTAGGCGCTGACCACCCATTGCAGGTTCTGCGCGGAGAACCCCAGCTCCGCGCCCATCTCCGGCATGGCGACGAAGACGATGTAGATATCCAGCGACACGATGAGCTGCGCGAACGCGAGGGGTGCGATGGCCCAGCCGAGGCGACCCGCCGTGCCGGGGGGAGCCGATGAGTGTGTGGACATGAGGTTTGGGGCCTTCCGTCGTCGGGACGATCGTACGACTGTACGTATATCCTTGTACAGTCGTACTGTCAGCACAAGCCGATCGGTCACCTTCGCCCGATCGGGTTAACCGGGACCCCCGTGCCGGCGGCAGCCGGACCTACCGACAGCTGGGCTAATGTGAAGACATGGACGCGCGCCACCCATCGCGAGACGAGATTCGGCTCCAGGACGTGTTCGCCGCCCTGGGCAACCCGGTGCGCCTGGAGATGGTGCGCATCCTGGCCGCGGGCGGTGAGCAGCGGTGCGGTGGCGTGCTGAGCGAGATGTCGAAGTCGACGCTCACCCACCACTGGCGGGTGCTGCGCGAGGGCGGGATCATCCGGCAGCGGCCGGTCGGCCGCGAGCTGCTGGTGTCGCTGCGCCACGAAGACCTGGAGGCCCGGTTCCCCGGCCTGCTCGACGCCGTGCTGAACGCCGTGATGAACGGCGCGCCGGTGCACGCCGCGGCGTTCGGCCCCGTCGACTGAGCATTTCCGCGACGGAATGCCGCTCGAACCGACAACAGCCGTCCGTGAAGCGCAACCGACAATTGCGTGAAGTAGGCCCAGACGGCCGCCAAATGGCGGTAGCCGAGCGGCACGCCACGGGCGAGGCGGGCAATCGCCACTGGTAGGACGCTTGCTCCAGGGCCGACCCCACCGCTGATTCGTTGACGATTCCCACACACGTGCCCTATGTTGGAATGGATTGTCGGCGTCGACAGTCGCCCGTTCGGCTCGTCGCCGACTCCCACTCGAAATGTCGGAGCACCATACTCGGTTTGGGGGACTGGATTCGATGGTGTCGCGATTAACCACCCGCAATGAAGCTGCCTTGGCCGTGCTCGAACTGCTGGCGAACGAGGCACCGCTGTGCAAGGTGGACGACCTGGTCCGCGACGCGCGGCAGGGCGGGGCGTCGGTCGAGGTGCTGGACGAGTTGGCGAGCGCCCGCGCCCTGGCGCAAGAGGTGCACGAGATGTTCGGCCGACGCCGCAGGCGCGAGGCGGGCCTGACCGCGCTCATCGACATCGCCCGCGAGCTGATCTCGCCGGACGACCTCGACGCGTTGCTCTCGGTCATCCCCCGCCGGGCCCGGTTGCTCCTGGGCGCCGACTCCGCGTACCTCACCGTCTACGACCCGTCGCTCCCCCACGGCCGGCTGCGGACCTCCGGCGGCCTGGTCCTCCCGCTCGCCGACCCGCCCGCCGACCAGCAGCCCGGTCCGATGTGGACACCGGACCACACCGCCGACGACGCGTCCTGGCTGCCACCCGAGTTGGCGCGCGTGATGACCGCGGACGGCGTGCACGCGTTGGTCGCCGTGCCGATACAGGGCCGGGAGCGCGCGTTCGGCACCCTCTACGTGGCCGACCGCGACATCCGCTACTTCACCCCCGACGAGGTCTCGCTGGTCACGTCGCTGGCCGCGCTGGTCGAGGTGGCCGTCGAGCAGGCGCACCGCTTCGAGCGCGACGCCGCCGCGATCGCCCACCTCCACCAACGACTGGAACAGGTGACCGACACCGTCACGGCGCTGGACGCGGTGCAACGCGACCAGAGCGAGCTGACCGACCGGGTGCTCGGCGGAGCCGACCTCGCGACGCTGGCGACCGCGGCGGCCGATGCGCTGCGGGGCACCCTCGTGGTGCTCGACCCGGCCGAGCGCGTGATCGCGGCAACGGGTCCCGTCGACGCCCTGGCCGACCTGGACGTGCGCGAGGGACTGCTCGACGCGCACACCGACGGCGCGCCGCGCCGGCTGGACGAGCACACCTGGATCACGCCGATCACCATCAACAACGGCGACCACGGCGGTCTGGTGCTGCACCGCGACCTCCCGCTGGACGACGCCGCGGTCCGCCTGCTGCGCGCGGTGGCGCAGAGCATCGCGGTCGTGCGGCTGGTGGAGTGCAGCACCGTCGCCGCCGAGGGCCACGTCCGCGACGAACTGCTCGACGACCTGCTCATCCCCCGGCAGCGCTCGCCGCGCTCGCTCACCCAACGCGCCCGCAGGCTGGCCATCGACCTGTCCATGCCGCACGTCGTGGTGATCGCCCGTCCCGAGGGCGGCTCGCCCGGCCGGGCCATGGTGTGGGCGTCGTCGTACGCCCTCCGGACCGGTGGCCTGGCCAAGCCGCACGAGGGTTCGGTGGTGATGCTGCTGCCCGGCGAGGACGCGACCGCCATCGGTCGGACCGTGGCCGCGGAGCTGTCGCCGCGGCTCGGGCACCCGGTGTCGGTCGGCGCGGCGGGCCCGGCCAACGACCTGGCGGAGATCCCGCGCGTGCACCGGGAGGCCGCGCGGTGCCTGGAGGTGCTGACCCTGCTCGACACCCCCGGCCGGGTGGCCTCGCCCCGCGAGCTGGGTTTCCTCGGTGTGCTGCTGTCCGACGACCACGACGTCGACGGGTTCGTCGACGCCACGCTCCGGCCGGTGATCGAGTACGACCGCACGCACTACACCGAGCTGACCCGCACGCTGGAGGCGTACTTCGAGTCGGGCGGCAGCCCCACGTACGCGGCGGAGTCGCTCTACGTGCACCCCAACACCGTCTCCCGCCGGTTGGCCAGGATCACCGCCCTGCTCGGCCAGGACTGGCAGGCGCCGGCCAGGGCGGTGGAGCTCCAACTCGCGCTGAAGCTGCACCGCACCCGCAAGACCTTGTTGGGCGACGACTAGGCAACGCCCTCGGCGCGCCTGATCCGGTGCACACGAGCCAGCGCACGCGCCGGCGCGCCTGATCCAGCGCACGCGAGCGGCCGCACCCCGGCCCGGTGCCGAAGTGTTCACCGGGTGTTCGACTCCGCGCACCACCCGACACATGGCCGGAAAACGATACTTCGGCCTGCCGCCGTTCGGGTCATGATCGGAGTTCCCATGTCGCACGACCACCACCACGACCACAGCCACGAGCACCACCACGAGGAAGTGGAGGGCAGCTGGCGCGACGCGCAGGACGACCGGCCGCTCTCGGTGGCACGACGCCGTTTCCTGGCCGGTCTGGGCGCGGCCGGCGTGGCCGGCACGATGGGCGCGGCGCTGGGCGCGGCACCGGCCCACGCGCACGGCGACCGGCCGGCCACCCCGGTGAACCCGTGGCACGGGCGCGGGCGCTGGTTCGCGGGCGACCACCACATCCACACCAAGTACTCCTCCGACGCCCAGTACGAGGTCGCCCAGCAGGTGGCCAAGGCCCGCGAGCACGGGCTGGACTGGGTCGTGATCACCGACCACGGCGGCGTGGCGCACGAGAAGTTCTCCATCGACCAGGTCGCGCCGGACATCGAGCGGGCCCGCAGGTCGCACCGGGACGTGCTGGTCTACCAAGGCCTGGAGTGGAACATCCCGGGCGCCGAGCACGCCACCGTCTTCCTGCCGCCCGGCCGGTCCACCGTGGACATCCTGCGGGCGTTCGAGGCCGGCTACGACGGCGGCGTCCTGTCCACCCCGGTCGCGAACGGCGGCAAGGGGCTGATCACCCGCTCGACCTCGGCCGACGGCGAGCCGTACGCGTTGGCGGCCCTGCGGTACCTGGAGGCGCAGGTGCTGTCCGGCCGCACCGAGATCGCGCTGATGTTCGCCAACCACCCGGCGCGGCGCGGCGTGGACAGCCCGCACGAGTTCCGCGGCTGGCGCGACGCCGCGCCCGGCGTGGCGGTGGGCATGGAGGGCGCGCCCGGTCACCAGGCGGCGGGCATCAAGGCGGCGGACGGCGGACGCGGCGGGGGCCGGGGCGGCTACGACGCCTCGCCCAACCAGGACAGCTTCCCCGGCTACGCGCCCACCGCCGCGGAGAACCCCTACCGCACCTACGGCGGGTTCGACTGGATGACCGCCAAGGTCGGCGGCCTGTGGGACTCGCTGCTGGCCGAGGGCAGGCCGTGGTGGGTCACCGCCACCTCCGACGCGCACGGGGTGCACAAGGACACGCACAAGCAGGGCACCGGCGACCACGCCACGACCGGCAGCCGCGGCGCGCCCATCGACACCGGCGTCCCGCAGGTCAACAGCGACTACTGGCCCGGTTTCTACAGCTCGACCCTGGTCGGCGCCGACTCGAAGTCCTACGTGGACGTGATGCGCGGCATGCAGGGCGGCAAGGTCGTCGCGGTGCACGGCCGGATCATCGACGGGCTGAACCTGCGGGTGCGGTCGCTCGGCCAGGGCGACAACCGGGGCGTCACCATCGGCGGACGCACGTTCGTGCGGCGCGGTGACGACGTCGAGGTGGTGATCGAGGTCGACCTGGCGCGTGGCGCGAACTTCGCGGGCGTGGTGCCGCGGCTGGCGAAGGTCGACCTGATCGCCGGTCCGGTCACCGGCCCGGTGGCGGACCGCGACGCGTTGGCCGCGCCCGCGACGAAGGTGGTCAAGCAGTTCGAGGTGGCCCGCTCCGCGCGCGGCACGGTGCGGTTCACGCACACGTTCCGCGGCGTGGACGGCGCGTTCTACCTGCGGCTGCGCGGGTCGGACGGCAACCGGCTGACGTCGGACGGCAACCCGGTGATGGACGTCGTCGGTGACGCCGACCCGTGGTCGGACCTGTGGTTCTACGCGAACCCGGTGTTCGTGGACGTCATCTGATGGTGTGGCTGGGCGCGGTGCCCGCCGTGCCGGGCGAGCACCGCGCGGCGCACGTGGACGCGTTGCTGCTGGAGGCGTTCGACGGTGCGGCGGACTTCGTGTGCACGCACGTCGACCGGCTCGGCCCGGTCGCCGTCACCACGTTGTCCGCGCACGTGCCGGGCGAGGTGGACGTCGACCGGCTGGCGGAGGCGTTGGGCGGCCCGGTGGTCGTGCTCGACGACTCCCACGACTCCGACGACTCCCACGGCCTCGCCGCCCGCGCGGCCCAGGCGGGCCGCGACCGAGCCGAAGGCCGTTGTGTCCGGTTCCCCGGCCAGGACGCGCTGACCGGTACGCACCCGGCGGCCGAGGTGGTGGCGAGGTCGGCGATCGACCGGGTGGTCGGCATCGGTGTCGAGGTCGCGCCGACCGACCCGGTGCAGACGCTGGGCTTCCTGCGCCCGGTGTGCCGCGAGGGTGAGCTGGTGCTACTCGTGGAGCCCGCCGTCGGCGGCGTGCTGCGCCCGGCGGAGGCGGAAACCCCGCACGAGTGCTGCGGGGGTCATTGACCGGATGCCGGGACCGCCCGCGAACGCCCACAGGGCGATCACCGGGTCGCAGATCGCGCAGCCGAGCGACGAGTGCTCGGCGAACGGCACGATCGGGTTGCCGTGCACGTGGTGCACCACGTCCGCGGCCGTGTGCACGAGCCACCCGATGCCGATGAACGTCCACGACGTCAGGCCCCGGTAGGCGCAGTAGGTGATCACGGCGGTGATGGCGAACTCCCACGCACCCAGCCCCCCACCGCTGAGGTACGCCGCCCCGGCACCGCCGACCATGATCGCGTTGAACGGTCGGCGGTGCCGGTCGGGGGCGAGGGAGTTCAGGAGCACGTACAGCACGCCGATGAGCAGTGCCGAGACCACGACCATGGCTGACGTTCCTTGTCGTCGCAGGAGTTCGGTTCGCCCTGGACGCTAGGAGCACCGCGCCCGCCACGGCAGTGGCCGCGGCGCCACACCCCAACGGGTTCTCGCCAACTCCCGCCCTCAGGCCACCGGGGGCGTCTCGGCCAGGTCGAGGCTCGTGCGCAGGGTGATCGGCTTGAGCAGCAGCGCCGCGACCACGCCCACCACCGCGATGGCCGCCGAGATCAGGAAGACCTGGCCGGTGGCGTCGCCGTACGCGGCGCGGACGATGTGTTGCACGGGGTCCGGCAGCGCGGCCAGGTCCAGGCTGCCGCCGCCCGCGCCGGACACCGGGATGCCCGCCGCGGTCAGGTCGCGGGTGATGGCGTCCTCGACCCGGCGCGCCAGCACGGCGCCGAGCACCGACACGCCGATCGTGCCGCCGAGGGACCGGAAGAACGCGATGGTCGAGCCGGCCGCGCCGATGTCCTTCAACGGCACCGTGTTCTGCACCGCGAGCACCAGGTTCTGCATGCTCAGGCCGACACCGGCGCCGACGAGCAGCATCGCGCCGCCGACCAGCACCAGCGACGTGTCGTGGTCGACCTGCCCCAGCGCGAGGAACCCGACGACCAACGTCGCGGCGCCCGCCACGATGTAGGGCTTGACCTCGCCGGTCTTGGTGATGAGCCGCCCGGACACGACGGACGTGCCCAGCACGCCGACCATCATCGGGATGGTCAGCAATCCCGCCTCGGTCGGGCTGTAGCCGCGGCCGATCTGGAAGTACTGGCCGAGGAACACCGCGCCGCCGAACATGGCCGTGCCGACCGCCACGCTGGCCAGGATCGCCAGCGCGGTGGTGCGCTGCCGGACGATGCCGAGTGGCACCACCGGTTCCGCGGCACGTGCCTCGACCGCGACCGCCGCGCCGAGCAGCACCACCGACGCGCCGACCATCGCGAGGCTCTGCCACGACAGCCACCCGAACGAGCCGTCCACGAACGAGATCCAGACCAGCAGCACGCTCACGCCCACCGCGATCAGGCTCGCGCCCAGGTAGTCGATCCGCACGCCCTCCCGCTGGGTGGTCCGCACCTTCAACGTGGCCTGGAGCACGAACAACGCGATCACCGCGACCGGCACGCCGATGAAGAAGCACCAGCGCCACCCCAGCCACGGCGTGTCCACGATCAGGCCGCCGAGCAGCGGTCCGCCGACCGTGGCCAACGCCATCACGCCGCCGAGGTAGCCGTTGTACCGCCCGCGTTCGCGCGGCGGGATCATCGCCGCGATCACCACCTGCACCAACGCCTGCAACCCGCCGACGCCGATGCCCTGGAACGCGCGTGCGGCGATGAGCTGGCCCGCGCTCTGCGCGAAACCGCTGACCACCGAGCCGACCACGAAGATCACGATGGCGACCTGGACCAGGGACTTCTTGTCGAACAGGTCCGCGAGCTTGCCCCACACGGGGGTGGTGGCGGTCGCGGTGAGCAGGGTGGCGGTGACCACCCAGGTGTACTGGGTCTGCGAGCCGTTGAGCGCGCCGATGATCTGCGGCAGGGCCGTGGACACGACGGTGCCGCTGAGCATCGCGACGAACAGCACCAGCAGCAGGCCGCTCAGAGCCTCCAGGACCTGCCGGTGGCTCATCGTGCCGGTGGCGGTGGGTGCGCTCATCGCGCGGCCTCCAAGGTGGAGCCGAGGGCTCCTTCGACGTCGGTGGTCAAGCGCCCCAGGGATTCGGTCAGCGCCTCGACCTCTTCAGGGCTCCAGTGGGCGAGCGCGCGGCACAGCAGCTCGTCGTACCAGTCGCGGGCGGCCGCCAGCTCGGCGTGACCGCGTTCGGTCACCACGAGGATGCCGACGCGGCCGTCGCCGGGGTCGGCGCGCCGTTCGACCAGGCCGTTGGCGACCAGCGCGGCCACCGTGCGGCTGACCGTGGACGGGTCGAGCCCGGCGCGGGCGGCCAGTTCCTTGGCGTGGCAGCCGGAGGGGGTCGCACCGGCGCGGTCGATCAGCGAGAGCGCGCCGATCAGGCCGGGAGCCAGTCGGTGGCGGCGCTGCTTGACCATCCGCACGACCTTGAGCAGGTCACGTACCCGGTCTTCGAGCTGCCGCGCCACGGCGTCCATGCCGCACCCCTGTCCCCTGGCATTGCTTGTCGCATACAACTATCATCCAAAGTTGCACGACGTGCAAGTTTGCCCAGTGTGCAGTGAGTTACACCGCCCCGAACGGCGGCGTTTACCCCCCGCCGGCCACGGGCACTCGACAAGAGCAACCATTCGATTTCGCACTCGCTCACGATGAGTTCGACACGCGAGCGGTGGCGACCACAAAGGACATTCCCTACCGTTCACCTCGGCCATCACGCCGATTCGGCTGGGAACACAAACCCATCGTCGTCTGAATTGAGGTTCTCTGTGACGACCGACATTCACATGACAACCCTCGGCCACTGGTCGAATTCCAACGCGGGCCCGACCACGTCGTTCCACTTAGCCGTGGACGACGCCGTGGTGATGCTGGACGTGGGCCTCGACCCGATCGGCAGGCTCCAGGCCAACGGGCTGTCGCCGACCGACGTGACCCACGTGTACGTGTCGCACCTGCACTCCGACCACGTCGGCGGGTTCGCCAACTTCGTGTTCACCCGCTCCCTGCTCAACCGGGAAGGTGACGTCCCGCTGCTCAAGCTGACCGTGGTGGGGCACCCGACGATCCTGGCCGGGCTCCAGGAGCTGCTGCACCTGCAGTACCCGGAGCGAACGTTCGACCTGGCGTGGGTCGAGTGCCTCGACCAGCCCGTGGCCCTGGGCGGGCAGCTCAGGATGCGGCTCGTGGAGACCGACCACCCGGTGCCGTGCTACGGCGTCGTGGTCGAGACCGGACGGGCGAGGATCGGGTTCACCGCCGACACCGGACCGGTTCCCACGCACGAGCGCGACTTCGCCGACTGCGACATCCTCATCGGTGAGGCGTTCGGCCTGACGACCGACGTCGGCGAGAGCATCCACCGCCGCGGGCACATGACCGCCGAGGACCTCGGCGCGTTGGTCGCGGCCACCCGACCGAAGTTCGTGGTGCCATTCCACTTCGGCCAGGAATACGCCGACGCGGGTCGGCGCGCCGAGTTGTTGAGCGCCTGCGGCGCGGCGGACGTCACCACGATCGACCCGGTCGACGCCAAGCCGATCACGCTCGGCGACTGACCCGGCTAGTCGCGGCCCGGGCGCACGGCGGCGAAGCCGACGTCCAGCCGGTCGATCATCACGTCGATCAGGTCGGACAGCTCGGGCCGTTCGGCGGCGTCCAGCCACCAGCCGACCACCACCCGCAGGGTCGCCATGACGGTGGCCGCGAACATCACCGGGTAGAGGTCGGTGGCCGGGTCGACGCCGACCCGTGCCGCCACGGCGGCGGCGAGTTCCCGTTCCTGGGCGGAGAAGGCGGCGATCTGGTGCGGCAGCAGGGCCGGGGTCCGGCGCAGGGCGCGCAACTGCGCCACCCGTTGCGGGTCGATCCGGTCGGGCACGACCTCGACCAGGGCCGCGCGCAGGGCCGGCAACACCGGCTCGGCGTCCGGCCGGTCGGCGAACGCCCGGACGAACGCGGCCGCGGTGGCGACGTCGCCCGCGACCACGGCCTCCTCCTTGGACGAGAAGTAGTTGAAGAACGTGCGCAGTGAGACGCCGGCCTCGTTGGCCACCTGTTCGACGGTCACCCCGTCGAGGCCGTGCGCCTCGCACAGCCGCAGGGCGGCATCGGCCAACGCCGTCCGCGTGGCGAGCTTCTTGCGTTCGCGCAGTCCTGACACGCGCGAAGTGTCGCACCTGCCCGACCGCGAGCCGGACAAGTGCGACACCGTGTCTCCGACGCCCGACGCCCGACGCCCGACGCCCGTTGCCTGGTGAGCGGACATCGGACGCCGGGCGTCGGCCGGCTCGGCTAGTGGCCCGACGCCATCTCCGCCGCCAACCGCTCGTCACCGCTGAGCGTCTTGAGCGGCTTCTCCTTGATGAACAGCACCGCGACCAGGGCCAGCACCGCGATCGGCGCGCCGATCAGGAACAGCTCCGCGGTGGCCGTGGCGTAGATCTCGCGCACGACCACCCGCACCGGCTCGGGCAGCAGCGACAGGTCCGGCACCGCGTTCTCCGCGCCGTCGGGCGCCGGGCCGAACTTCTCCTCGCTCAACGCGGTCACCCGGTTCGCGAGCACCGCGCCCAACGCGCTCACGCCGATCGCCCCGCCGAGGCTGCGGAAGAACGTGAGGGTCGAGGTGGTCGCGCCGAGGTCGCGCGCGGGCACGTCGTTCTGCGCGGCCAGCACCAGGTTCTGCATGAGCAGGCCGACGCCGACGCCCAGCACCGCCATGTGCACGCTCACGACGAACACGCTCGTGTTCGCGTCGATCGTGGCCAGCAGCAGCATCCCGCCGACCATGATCACGCCTCCGGCCACCAGGAACGCCTTCCACCGGCCCCACTTGGTGATCAGCTGACCGGCGACGGTCGAGGACACCAGCAGGCCGAAGATCAGCGGCAGGCTCATCAGGCCCGCCTGCGTGGGCGTCTTGCCCAGGCCGATCTGGAAGTACTGGGACAGGAACACCGTGCCGCCGAACATCGCCACGCCCACCAGCGCGCTGGCCAGCGTCGTCATCGCGACCGTGCGGTTGGCGAAGATCGTCAGCGGCACGATCGGGTCGGCCGCCCGCGACTCCACCCACACCGCCAGGCCCAGCAGCGCCACGCCGACGGCCACCAGCAGCACCGTCCACGCCGAGGCCCACTCGAACTGGTGACCCGCCAGCGTCGACCACACCAGCAGCGTGGACACGCCGCCGACGATCAGCGCCGCGCCCAGGTAGTCGATCTGGACTTCCTTGCGCACCACGGGCAGGTTCAGCGTGCGCTGGAGCAGCAGGATCGCGGCGAGCGTGAACGGCACGCCGATGAAGAAGCACCAGCGCCAGCCCAGCCACGAGGTGTCCACCATGACACCGCCGATGAGCGGGCCGGCGACCGTGCCGACGCCGAACACCGCGCCGAAGATGCCCGCGTAGCGGCCCATCTCGCGCGGCGGGATCATCGCCGCCATCACGATCGTGGCCAGCGCCGTCATGCCACCGGCGCCGAGGCCCTGCACGATGCGGCTGGCGATGAGCACCTCGACGTTCGGGGAGAACCCGGCGATGAGCGAGCCCACCACGAACAGGCCCAGCGAGAGCTGGATGAGCAGCTTGCGGCTGTAGAGGTCGGCGAGCTTGCCCCACAGCGGCACGGTCGCCGTCATGGCCAGCAGCTCGGTCGTGACGACCCAGGTGTAGACCGACTGCGAGCCGTGCAGGTCGGCGATGATGCGCGGCAGCGCGTTGGACACGATGGTCGAGGCCAGGATGGCCATGAACATGCCCAGCATGAGGCCGGACATCGCTTGCATGACGTCCCGGCGCGAGGTCGTGCCGGTTTCGGTGGACATCTGATCCCCCAGGTTGTCGCGGTGTGTCAAGACGGCGGGCTCGCGGTCCCGGCGCCCGTCCCAGCCGCGGATCCGGCCCCGGTCGGGGTCCGCGGCGGGTCGGCGAGCCCGGCGCCGAGCAGGTCGAACGCCTCGGCGAGCAGTTCGCGCAGCGGTGCGGCGGTGGTCGACCAGCGGGCCACCGCCACCCGGAACGCCGCGCCCGCCGCGGCGGCGAGGAGCAACGGGTAGGTGTCGTCGGCGGGCAGGCCGACGCGTTCGGCGACGGCCGCGACCAGGTCGCGCTCGACGGCCTCGCCGCCGGCGAACACCTTCGCCAGCAGCACGGGGTGCTGCTGCACCACGCGCATCCGCCGCAACCAGAGGTCGCGGTCGTCGGCCAGTTCCGCGGCGACCTCCGCCAGCAACGCCTCGCGCACGGCCGCGACGGCGGACAGGTCCGCCGGTTCGGCGAGCACGCGGGCGCGCATGCGGGGACCCGCTCCCGGGTCGGGCCCGAGGACGGCGTCCTCCTTGCTCGCGAAGTAGTTGAAGAACGTCCGGGGCGAGACGTCGGCGGCGGCGCTGATGTCCTCGACGGTCACGTGGTCGAGGCCGTGCTCCGCGACCAGTCGGACGGCGGCGTGCCCCAAGGCCTTCCGGGTCTGCCGCTTCTTGCGGTCGCGCAGCCCTTCGGCCCCCTCCGTCGTCACTCGATCAGCGTAAGAAAAACATGCACGTACTGCAAGTTTGCACTGCCTGCACTATTGTGATCCCCCTCTCCCCCTCGGGTGGTCGAACCGCGCGGCTCACGCGAAGGCGGACGACCTTCCCCGGTCGACCACGTCGAGCAGCAGCTTCGCGGCCACCTCCGCCCCGTCGGTGCGGACCGCGCCGGCCACGGCGGTCGCCCGGGCACGGGTCTCGGGTGCCAGCGCGACCTTGAGCGCGGCCGACAGCGACTCGGTGGTCGGCACCGGACCGTCGTGCGCCACGCCGACGCCGAGGTCGGCCACCCGGCCCGCCCAGTACGGCTGGTCGGCCAGCTGCGGCACCACCACCTGGGGCGCGCCGGCCCCGGCGGCGGTCGTCGTCGTGCCCGCGCCGCCGTGGTGCACGACCGCGGCCACCCGGCCGAACAGCGCCTGGTGGTTGGCCTCGCCGACGACGAAGCAGTCGTCGGCGTCGTCGATCAGCCCCAGGTCGGCCCACCCGCGCGAGACCAGCGCACGGCGACCCTGCGCGCGGATCGCCTCGACGACCACGCCCGCGAGGTCCTCGGCACCGCGCATGGGCATGCTGCCGAAGCCCACGTACACCGGCGGCGCGCCGGCCTCCAGGAACGCCGCCAACCCGGCCGGGAGCGGGCGGAGGTCGGGCAGGACCCACGCGCCGGTCTGCACGACGTCGAAGTACGGGGGGTCGAAGTCCGCGGGCTCCCGCCACGGGTCCAGGGTCGGGTCCGTGGCCAGCCACGGCCGGTCACCGATGACGTAGTCGCGGACGTTGTCCACCGGCGGCAGGCCGACCGACGTCCGGTGGGTGTTGAGCGCCTCGCCGAACAACGCGTTGATGCTCCGCGCGTCCAGGTCCCACAGGACCCGCTTGTCGGTCACCTCCGGCGGGAACGGCCGGCCGGGGTAGGCCAGCGGCGAGTGGTGCGGGGACGGCAGGGTGAGCTGCTGGAAGGTCACCGACACGGAGCGGATGCCCAGCGCCTCGGCCACCGACCGCGCCCCGGCCGCGGCGGGCATCGCACCGGTCGCCACCACCACGTCGCACCCCCGCGCCGCCGCGGTGACGCCCTCGAACTGGGCGGCGATCACCGCGGCCGCGCGCTGGGGCAGGTTCGACGCCGACGGTGGCGCCGCCTCGGCCGTGAGCGCGCGGGCCGACGGGCCGACCGGCGTCATCGGCACGCCGACACCGGCCAGCCGCTGCGCGAAGTCCTCGTCGGGCGGCGCGCACACCCGCACCTCCGCACCGAGTTCCCGCAACCGCACCGCGAGCGCCACCAGCGGTTCGACGTCCCCCCGTGATCCGTACGTCGACAACAACACGCGCATTCGCGACTCCAGTTTTTCCGCGGCTTCCAGCTTCGAGCGGCGATTCTGCGGCACCACCGGGGTCTTGCCGCAAGACCCCCTGTGCGCTATAAGTTGAAGGTGGCGGGAAGCCGGTTCTTCCCCCTCCTCCCCTTCGTCCGCTGTAGACGGACCTCTCAGGCGCGGCGCTCCAGCACGATCGTGTCCCGCCAGACCCCTCGGTGGACCGCGATCCGCTCCCGGAACCCGACGGTCCGGAACCCGCCCGAACGGTGCAACGCGATGCTCGCCCGGTTCTCCGGGAACACGACGGCCTGCAACGTCCACAGGCCGGCCGCGTCCGCCGCCGTGACCTGCCGGTGCAACAAGGCCTTGCCCACCCCGCGCCCCCGGAACCGCGCGTCGACGTACAGCGAGGTCTCGGCGACCCCGGCGTAGCACTCGCGCGGCGACACGGGCGTGGCCGCCGCCCACCCCGCGACCCGCCCGTCGGCCACCGCGACCCACCGGTGGCCGAGCAGCCACTTGACCTCCAGCGTGCGCCGGCTCGGCGCCT
Organism: Saccharothrix stipae; assembly: GCF_054781895.1. NCBI lineage: Bacteria > Bacillati > Actinomycetota > Actinomycetes > Pseudonocardiales > Pseudonocardiaceae > Saccharothrix > Saccharothrix stipae. The sequence goes on from NZ_BAAGTN010000002.1 coordinate 85,284, forward strand.
CGGTGTCGAACGTGGCGTTGCCCGTCGCGATGCCTTCGCCGTAGATGCGCCGCACGTCGGCCCAGTCGTCGTCCACCATCGCGCGCACGGCGACGTCCGCGGGCGGGTCGAGCGGTGCGGCGGGGATCGCGCCCAGCACCGCGTCGACGGCGTGCGGCAGCACGACGCGGCCGGAGGGGTCGACCGAGGCGAAGGTCGCGGTGCCGTCGCGGCGGAGCTGGACGAAGCCGGCGGCGGCGAGCTTGCGCAGGTGGTGCGAGCAGGTGGGCTGGCTCACGCCGAGCACGGCGGCCAGCGCGCCGACGGTGGTCTCGGCGGCGGCCACCGCGTGCAGCAGCCGGACCCTGGTCGGGTCGGCGAGGCAGGCGAACCGCTCGGCGTAGGCGGCGGCCTGGTCGGCCGGCAGGACCGCTGGAGGTGTCACGGCGGAGCTCATGCCACGGATTGTTGGCCGCCCGAGAGCGCTCGGTCAATCGAAAGCGGTCGATGCAGTACGACTCACTTCATAGACGGCCATCTATGGTTGACCTCGCACGCCACTCACTCGTCGAGGTCATCCCCGGGTCCCGGCGGGCAGCGCACTTCACCCGGACAGGTGACCATCCACTTCGAACACCGGCGCGCCGCTTGAAACACCGGCACGGCACCGGAACGCTGTGCCCCGAAGGCATCGCAAGATCGACTCGCGAGGGAGAACGATGCTCCGCAGCACTCGCCTGTTCGGCCCGAAGCGCCGCGTGACCTTCTCGCTGCCCCTCGACCAGCCGAGCGGGCCGGTGAGCGTGGTCGGCACGTTCAACGACTGGACGCCCGGCGTGCACGAGCTGCTGCCCCGCCGCGACGGGACGCGCACGGTGACCCTGGTCCTCCCGCCGGGCACGCACCGCTTCCGCTACCTCGCCGACGGCGGCCTCTGGTTCGACGAGCCCGACGTACCCACCGTCGGCCCGGACGGGTGCGTGCTCACGATCGACGCGACGTGAACTGACCGTGGAAGCCGAACGGGATGGCGTGCGGCACGTCGGCCCGGGCGATCTCCCGGAACGTCGCCGCGTCGAGCACCAGCAGGCCGGACCGCCCGGCGGCGGCGTCGAGCACCACGGACAGCAGCACGCCGTCGTCCTCCGCCCTGGCGCCCGGCGCGGGCACGAACACCGGCTCGCCCGGGTAGCGGCCCGGTTCGTGCCACCGCCTGGTCCGTCCACTCCGGACGTCCAGCTTGACCAGCTGGTTGATGAAGTCGTGCGTGCCGTTGTCGTGGGCGCCGACGCCGTAGGCGTAGCGGTAGTCACGGCCGTTGTGCGACCGGTAGGCGATGCGCGGCAGCTCCAGCGAGTCCTCGGCGAGCCGCCGTGACGTGACACCGCCGCCCGCGAGGTCGACCTCGTAGCGGGTGGGGAACGCCAGCGGCAGCTCGGCGTCGCCGCGCAGCTTGTCCAGGTACAGCGCGTCGACCACGGTGGCGTCCGGGTAGGCGGAGATGTCCACGACCACGCGGCCGTCCGCGTCGAAGGCGTTGATGTGGTGGAAGCCGAAGAACGCGTCGGTGCGCTCGTCGGCGACCACGGCGCCGGTTTCCAGGTCGAACACCACGAACCGGGTGCCCAGCTCCGGCCGCCACCGGTAGTTCTCGATGAACGGCCTCGCGCGCAGCAGCAGCGACAGCGGGTTGACCACGAACGGGAACACGGCCAGGACCACGTGCCGCTCGGTGACGGCGAAGCTGTGCATGTAGCCGGGGCGGTCCGCGGGCAGGGTGGCGAGCAGCTCGCGGGTGTCGCCGCGCTGCCGGTAGATCTGGTAGACGCTGCGCCTGCCGAACCTCAGCACGTAGTTGACCAGGTCGCCGGTGCGCGGTGCGCGGTGCGGGTGCGCCGTGGTGACGTGGCCGGTGATCGCGTCGTCGTAGTCGGTGAGGCCGACGGTGGCGAGGGTCTCGCGGTCGAACTCCACCGCGATGGGCGTCTCGGTGAGCGCCCAGTCCCGGTCGCCGTCGGACAGCACGTTGACGTTGGTGTTCGACGTGCGGCGCAGGCTCGGGTGGGTGAAGAAGCGGTTGAACAGCGACCGGCACGGGTCCGTGGCGAACTCGCCGAACGCGATGTGCCCCTCCTCCCGCGCCGCGCGGAAGCTGGGCGTCTCCAGGTACCGGTTGCGGTAGTCGACGGCGCCGTCGGCGAAACCGAAGCGGTGCAGCATCGCCTGGCCGTCGAACCAGTGGCGGAACGAGCCCTTCCCGGTCTCGAACTTGGCGGGCCCGTTGCGCACCAAGGTGCCGGACAACCACCGCGGCAGCTCGCCGCGCACCTCCAAGTCCACGACGACCTCGCGGTCGAGGGTCTGGAACCCGGCTTCGACGCCCATCACGCCACCTCCACACAACGGTGTTATGCAACATCGTTATAAAACATCGTTTTGGTTCGTCCGTCAAGCCTGACCCTGTCGGTACACCGTGGGACTTCCTGATCCCGGTCGCGGTCAAGCATTTCGAGCAAGGGAGAAGAACGTGCGGGCGGGCTCACGGTCGGCGGCGCGGATGCCCGGTCGATGTCCCCGACGTTTCCGCAAGCTAATGTAACAGCACTGTTGCTTCTGTTCGAGGAGGTAGATCGTGCTGTACCCGGAGATCGAGCCGTACGACCACGGGATGCTGGGCGTCGGCGACGGGCACCACCTCTACTGGGAGGTGTGCGGCAACCCGGACGGGAAACCGGCGGTGGTGCTGCACGGCGGACCGGGTTCGGGCTGCACGTCCCGGGCCCGCCGCTACTTCGACCCGCGGGCGTACCGGGTCGTGCTGTTCGACCAGCGCGGGTGCGGGCGGAGCACGCCGCACGCGGGCCGACCGGTGGTGGACCTGTCCACCAACACCACCGACCACCTGATCGGTGACCTGGAGCGGTTGCGCGAGTTCCTGGGCGTCGACCGGTGGCTGGTGTTCGCCGCGTCGTGGGGCTCGGTGCTCGGCCTGGTGTACGCGCAGCGGTTCCCGCACCGGGTCTCGGAGATGGTGCACGCGGGCGTGGCGACCGGGCGGCGGGCGGAGACCGACCTGCTGACGACGGGCTTGGCGCCGATGTTCCCCCAGGCCCACGCCCGGTTCCGCGCACTGGCGCCGTCCGGCGACCCGGCGGCCGGGTACCTGGAGCTGCTCCTCTCGCCGGACCCGGCCGTGCACGACCGGGCGGCGCGGGAGTGGTGCGCGTGGGAGGACGCGTTGCAGCCCCTGTCCTCCGGCGGACTGCGGTTCGACCGCCCGGAGGACGGGTTGGCGTTCGCCCGGCTGGTCACGCACTACTGGGCGCACGGGTCGTGGCTGCGGGAGGGCGTCGTGCTGGAGGAGGCGTGGAAGCTCGCGGGCATCCCGGGCGTGATCGTGCAAGGGGTGCTGGACCTGGGCAATCTCATCGGCACCCCGTTCGAGCTCGCCCACGCCTGGCCCGACGCCGAGCTGGTCCTCGTCCCCGAGACCGCGCACGGCGGCAGTGACGCGATGACCGAGGCGAGGTGTGCGGCTACTGACAAATTCCGGTAACACCCGGAAACTCGGTGCGATGCACTGATCGCAGCCCGATGCCGGGCTGGTCGACGTCGGCGAAGGACTTGATGTTGGAGAGGTTCACCGAGAGCGCGCGCCGGGTGTCCGTGGCGGCCCTCCAGGAGGCGCGGGGGTTCAACCACACCGCCATCGGCACCGAGCACCTGCTGCTGGGGCTGATCGGCGAGGGCGGCGCGGCGGCGTCGGTGCTGGCGTCGGTCGGGCTGTCCCTGCACGCGTGCCGGGCGCACGTGCTGGCGGTGGACGGGCGGGGCAGCCTGCCGGTGCGCGGGTACCTGCCGTTCACGCCGGGCGCGAAGCGGGCGCTGGCGGCGGCGGTGCGGGAGTCCCTGGCGTTGGGGCACCGGCACGTCGACACCGGGCACCTGCTGCTCGGCGTGCTGGCCGAGGACGAGGGCGTGGCGGTCGACGTGCTGGCCCGGTGCGGCGCGGAGCGGGCCGACGTGCGCGACCGGGCGTTCGCCGCGTTGGCCGGGATCGACCTGTCACCCGGGCAGCGGGCCGCGCGGCTGTTCCTCAGCTACCGGCGGCCGCAGGACCTGCACCTCGCGGGGCGCATCGCGGACCGGCTGGACGACATCGGCCGGTCCGTGGTCGGCGACGTCGGCGACTGCGACGTGCTGCTCGCCGTGGTCGGACCCGACTGGGTGCCGACGGAGCTGATGCGCGTGGAGGTGGAACGGGCGTCGCGGCGTTCGGTGCCGGTGATCCCGGTGCTGGTCGACGGGGCGGTGCTGCCCGTCGACCAGCTGCCGGGGACCGATCACGTCACCGTCCGGCACGAGACGTTCCGGGCGGACGTGACGCGGTTGGCCGACGTGGTCCGCTACGCCCAGCCGGGCATCGGGTAGCCCGCCATCACGTCGGCGACCTCGGCGGCGATGCGGTCCAGCGCCTGCTCGTCGTCCGCCGCGCCGACGGCCCGGTCGATCCACTCCGCGATCAACGGCATGTGCTCCTCGGTGAGGCCGCGGGTGGTGATCGCGGCCGTGCCGAGGCGCACCCCGGACGGGTCGAACGGCTTGCGCGGGTCGAACGGGACGGTGTTGTAGTTCGCCTCGACGCCCGCGCGGTCCAGCGCCTTGGCCGCGGGCTTGCCGCCGATGCCCTTGTTGGTCAGGTCGAGCAGGATGAGGTGGTTGTCGGTGCCGCCGGAGACCAGGTCGAACCCCCGGTCGAGCAGGGCGGTGGCCAGGGCGCGGGCGTTCTGCACGACGGCGTGCGCGTAGAGGCCGAACGACGGCTCCGACGCCTCGCCGAGCGCGACCGCGATGGCGGCGGTGGTGTGGTTGTGCGGCCCGCCCTGGAGGCCGGGGAACACTGCCTTGTCGATCGCCTTCGCGTGGTCGGCGTCGGTGAGGATCATCGCGCCGCGCGGGCCGCGCAGCGTCTTGTGGGTGGTCGTGGTGATCACCTGGGCGTGCCCGACCGGTGACGGGTGCGCACCACCCGCCACCAGGCCCGCGATGTGCGCGATGTCGGCCGCCAGCACCGCGCCGACCTCGGCCGCGATCTCGGCGAACGCGGGGAAGTCGATGGTGCGCGGGATGGCCGTGCCGCCGCAGAAGATCACCTTCGGGCGTTCGGCCCGGGCCAGGTCGCGGACCTGGTCGAGGTCGACCACACCGGTCTCCTTGGTCACGCCGTACTGGACGCTGTGGAACCACTTGCCGGTGGCCGAGACGCTCCAGCCGTGGGTGAGGTGGCCGCCGGCGGGCAGGGCCATGCCCATGACGGTGTCGCCGGGGTTCAGGAACGCCAGGTAGACGGCGAGGTTGGCCGGTGAGCCGGAGTAGGGCTGGACGTTGGCGTGGTCGACGCCGAACAGGGCCTCGGCCCGAGCGACCGCGAGCCGCTCGACCGGGTCGACCACCTGCTGGCCCTCGTAGTACCGGCGGCCCGCGTAGCCCTCGGAGTACTTGTTGGTCAGCACGGAGCCGGTGGCTTCGAGGACGGCGGTGGAGACGTAGTTCTCCGAGGCGATCAGGCGGACCTTCTCGAACTGCCGGCGGGCCTCGGCCTGGACCAGGCGGGCGACCTCGGGGTCGGCTCCGGTCAACGACGGGATTGCGGGTTCGTGCACGACGACCTCCACGCGCGCGGGAACGCTGCCGTGGCACCCAGGCGCGCGGTGCGGATCGGCTCAACGCTCCCCGGTGGTCGTTCCCACCCTCGGCACGCCAGTCGCGAACACCCGGCAGCCTACCTCCGGTCGCGCTCACCCGCCCGTGATTTCGGCCGGTGCGCCACGGCGACGCGACGGGGACGACGAGCCGACCGGTCGCGGTCGCGGAACGCGGTGGCCGTGAACGGTTTGGGCGGAACGGGCCATTGCCGCAACGGGCGGCCACCCATACTTTGTGGGTTGGAAAACTTCCAACCGGCCCTGTGCCACGTCAGCACTTCCCCCTGCCCCCGAAAGGACTGACGTGCTCGATCGGCGAACGTTCGTGCTGGGTGCCGCCGCGACCGCGGCACTCACCAGCGCACTACCGGCCCACGCGGCTGCCGCGGCACCCGCGTCGGGCACCACCGACAACCCCCGCAAGGCCGCGGGCGTGTTCCTCGCGGCCGACGGCGCTCCCTCCATGTTGACCCACCAGGACGGCCAGTGGGTGCTCGTCGACGAAGGCGGTTCGGTGCGCATCACCGACGGCCTCGCCGGCGCGGACCTGGTCGACGTCACCGGCGACGGCACCACCTTCCACGCGGTCGGCGCGCTCAGCGGCGACCCGGTCGCCACGATCTGGGAGTCCACCGACGGTCTCGCGTGGCGCGAGGCACGCCGCCTGCACGGCGTGCGCTCGGAGTTCACCGCGGTCGGCGGCGGCCTGGCGTTCGGCTCCGTGCTCAAGCACGAGCGCGCTTCGGTGGTCCGCATCGCCGCCCGGCGCACCCCGTCGGGCTGGCACACCGTGCCCGTCCGCGGCCTGGAGTGGACCGACGGCCTGTCCGCCACCGCCGTCGCGGCGACCGGTGACGGGTGGGTCGTGGCGGCCGTCGACATCTCCGGCACCGTCCTGCACACCTCGCGCGACGGCGTCACGTGGACCTCCCGCCCCCGCCTGGACGGTGTCGCCGTGCGCGGCCTGGCCTCGGTGGGCGGCCGCGTGCACTGGGTCGGCAACGAGGTGGTCGACGCCACCCCGCTCACCGGCGTGCTGGACGCCGACCGGACCCACCCCGCCGTGCCGCGGGACGCGAAGGCACTGGGCGTGGCCGGTACCCGTTCCGGCTGGCTCACCGACGGCCGGCTGATCACCGCGGAGGCGACCCGATGATCACGTTCCAGCGGATCGACGGCACGCCCGTCTACTACTGGCGGTCCAGCCGCGGCAACACGACGTTGCGCAACTGGCAGGCCACCCAGGGCTTCTACGACTCCCTGGTGCTGTGGATCCGCGACCTGCGGTCGCTGTCCTCGGCGTACGGCAGCATCACCTACCTGGTGTCCGCGGGCTTCTACGTGAACAAGCCCGGCCAGCACGGCGCGGGCACCGCGATGGACCTCGACCACGTGCGGTGGAGCGGCGGCCAGGTGTCCTCGCCGCTGGACCGCGACCACGCGTCCGGCACGCTCGCCGTCCGCCGCCGCTACCTGGCGGTGGACGCGGTGTGCCGCAGGCGGTTCCGGTACGCGTTGGACGGGTGGTACAACGCCGACCACGCCGACCACATCCACTCCGACTTCGGCGGCCTGCCGGTGCGCTGCGTGACGGGTTCGGAGAGCGACGCGAAGTTCGTCCAGTCGCTGTGCAACAACTTCATGAGCTCGGGCCTGGTGGTGGACGGCATCTGGGGCCCGAAGACGCAGAGCGCGTTCACCACGGCCAAGTCCCGGCTCGGCACCACCGGCGACCCGCACACCAGCAGCGCGGCGTGGCAGTCGTTCCTGTCCGCGGCCGCGCGGAAGGGTTTCGCGAACCAGGCGTTCTGACCGGGTGACGCGTCACCGGTCGACGGGCCCGCGAGTCGTCTTCGGCTCGCGGGCCCGTTCGTGCGCGTGAGACTTCGTACGTGAGACCTCGGGCGCGCGAGACCTCGGGCCGCGGCCCCGCCCGTGCCGGGTGACGTCGACATTGCTCGATCATGGCTGCCGTATAGACGGCCCTGACTACATTCGGCGGCATCCCGACCGACGCCAGGGGGTGTCCGGATGAGCACTTCGGAACTCGACTTCGTGCCGGTCCGGCAGGTCCCGAACGAGGAGGCCGGGCCGGCCGAGGACGCCGGGCAGGCGCCGCGGTCGATGGCGGCGCTGCGTGAGGAGCACGGCAGGCAGCGGTCGCGGATCGCGGCGGGCCGGCCGGAGGCGGTGGCCAGGCAGCACGGGCTGGGCAAGCTCACCGCGCGGGAGCGGTTGGACCTGCTGCTGGACGTCGGCTCGTTCGTCGAGGTCGACCTGTACCGGCGGGGCGCGGGCGCGGGACCGCACACCGACGGCGTGGTCGCCGGGTCGGGCACCGTGGACGGCAGGCGCGTGTTCGTCTACGCGCAGGACTTCACCATCTCCGGCGGCTCGCTCGGCGCGGCGCACGCGGCCAAGATCCAGAAGGTGCTCGACCTGGCGGTGTCCACCGGCTCGCCGGTCGTCGGGCTGAACGACAGCGGCGGAGCCCGCATCCAGGAGGGCGTGCTCGCCCTGCACGGCTACGGCGGCATCTTCCGCCGCCAGGTGGCCGCGTCCGGCGTGATACCGCAGATCGCCGTCGTGCTCGGGCCGTCCGCGGGCGGTGCGGCCTACTCCCCCGCGCTGGCCGACTTCACGTTCATGGTCCGCGAGACCGCGCGGATGTACCTGACCGGGCCGGACATCGTCGCGCAGGTGACCGGTGAGCGGGTCGGCCACGACGAGCTGGGCGGCGCGGACGTGCACGGCTCGCGTTCCGGCGTGGCGTCGTTCGTGTACGACGACGAGAAGAGCTGCCTGGAGGGCGTGCGCGAACTGCTGGCGCTGCTGCCGTCGAACAACGTGGAACCGCCGCCGGCGCTGCCCGCCCGCAACGCGTCCACCGACTACCGGCCCCGGCTGGCGGAGATCGTGCCGGTGGAGCCGAACAAGCCCTACGACATCCGGTGGGTGCTGGCGGAGGTCGTGGACGACGGCGACTACTTCGAGGTGCACGAGCACTGGGCGCCCAACGTGGTCTGCGCGTTGGCGCGGATCGACGGGCGCGTGGTCGGTGTGGTGGGCAACCAGCCGATCGTGCTGGCGGGCGTGCTCGACGTCGCCGCGGCGCAGAAGGCGGCGCGGTTCGTGCGGTTCTGCGACGCGTTCGGCATCCCGCTGGTGTCCTTGGTGGACGTGCCGGGGTTCCTGCCGGGGACCGAGCAGGAGGCGGGCGGCGTGATCCGGCACGGGGCGAAGCTGCTGTACGCGTACTGCGAGGCGACCGTGCCGCGGGTGCAGGTGATCCTGCGCAAGGCGTACGGCGGCGCGTACATCGTGATGGACTCGCGCTCGGTGGGCACGGACCTGTCGCTGGCGTGGCCGACGAACGAGATCGCGGTGATGGGCGCCGAGGGCGCGGTGAACCTGCTGTACCGGCGTGAGCTGGCCGCCGCGGAGGATCCGGCACGGCTGCGCGCGGCGTTGGTCGCCGAGTACGCGTCGGAGCTGATGCACCCCTACCACGCGGCCGAGCACGGGCTGGTGGACGACGTGATCGACCCGGTGGAGACCAGGGCGGCGATCGCGCGCGGCCTGACCATGCTGCAGGACAAGCGGACCGAGCCACCCCGCCGCAAGCACGGCAACGCGCCGCTCTGAGCTTCGACGCGGGCCGGCGCGGGCGTCCACGACCGGCCCACCCGACCCGCGTGGTCGAGGTCGGGCGTGCCGGGGGTCGACTACTTCATGGTGGCGAGCTGGATCAGGTTGCCGCAGGTGTCGTCGAACACGGCGGTGACCACCGGACCCAGGTCGGTCGCCTCCTGGGTGAACTCGACGCCGAGCCCCTTGAGGCGCTCGACCTCGGCGTGCACGTCCTCGACCGCGAACTGGGTGAACGGGATGCCGTCGGCGACCAGGGCATCCTTGAACGGCCGCGCCGCCGGGTGGGCGTCCGGCTCCAGCAGCAGCTCGACGCCGTCCGGGTCGGCGGGCGAGACCACGGTGAGCCAGCGGTACTCGCCGGCCGGCACGTCGGTCTTCTTGGTGAACCCCAGCTTCCCGGTGTAGAAGGCCAGCGCCTTCGCCTGGTCGTCGACGAACACGCTGGTGAGGTTGATGCGGATCACTGGTTCGGTGCCTCTCGGTCGATGGGCCACCGCTCGACGATCGAGCGCAACGGGCTCGTGTCGAGGTGGTGGAACTTGTACCGGCCCTGGCGCCGGGTGTGCACCAGACCGGCCTGTTCGAGCACCGCGAGGTGCTGCGAGATGGCCTGGCGCGAGGAGGCCAGGCCGTGCTTCGTGGTCAGCCTGCCGCAGATCTCGAACAGCGTCTGACCGTCCCTCTCGGTCAGCTCGTCGAGGATGGTGCGTCGCGTCGCGTCACCGAGTGCCTTGAACAGGTCGGGGTCTGCGTCCACGGCACAGTTATAGGCAAGCCCTCACTTGCCTGTCAAGTCGGTGACCGCACGGTCGGCGTGCGCGCGTCGCGGGTGGTGGTCGTGGTGCCGGAGACGAGGCCGAGCGGACTGCGCCGGTCACCGCGCGACCGGGCCGCCAAGCCGAGCACGACCACGACCAGCAGCACCAGACCGCCGTGCCCGGCCGAGATCAGCAGCAGCACCGGCAGCCACCACACGGCGAACCGCAGCAGCACCGCCCGCGCCGGGGCCACCCCGCCCGTGCCCGCGTCGACCAGGGCCAGGTTGAACGCCACCTGCCCCGGCGTGGCCCGGTCGGCGCGCAGCAGCGGCACGACGACCGTGGCGACGACCGGCACCAGCACACCCAGCGCCGCCCCGAACCGGTCGGAGGTAGCGAGTTCGGTCAACCGGGGCGTCCCCGTCCCCTCGCCCACCAGCACCAGCACCACGCGGCAGGCGAACTGCGTCAACGACAGGGTGAGCAGGTCGCCCGCGAACGCCAACCCGCGGCGCGCCAGACCGGGCGGCCCGGTGTCCGCCACGGGCTCCGGCACGGCCGCGGGCAGCCGCCGCCCGACCGTCCGCGCGAGCAGCCACCCCAGGACGGCGCCCGCCGTGTTGGTCATCAGGTCGTCCACGTCGGCGACCCGGTACGGGCACGGGTAGAGGCCGAACACCGCGGTGCCCTGCGTCGTCTCCACGGCCAGCGACACCAGCAGCCCGATCGCGGTCGCCGCCACCCGGCCGCGCCGGAACCGGTAGCACAGCAGGAAGCCCAGCGGCACGAACAGCACCACGTTCAACGCCACCTGGACGAACGCCGGGCTCGTCGGCGAGTACCCGGCGGCGGCGATGTCGTCCAGCGACGCGAACGGCCGGGTCTGCCAGTAGGCGCGCACCGACCGGCCCGTGCAGAACTCGTCGGTCACGTCCGGCAAGGGGAACAGCGTGAACGCCACCAACGCACACCCGTACAACGCGCTCGCCGCCGCCACGACCGCAGACCAGCCGTGCAGCCGGCCGTGGCGCCGGTACTGCCGGTGCACCCACGGCAGCACCGCCACCGGCACCAGCAGCGCGAACAGCACCAGCGTGATGATCGACTCGCTCACCCGAACCGACACGGCGGCCACGCTAGGCCGCACCACCAAGATCCGCTCGCCGGTCACCTGATCGGGCGGTCGAACCGACCGGTGCCCGGCCGACGAACCCCTGTCGGAGTGCTTCCGCCGAGGGATGGGGGATCCATGGACGACTCAGCGGCCTGCGCCGCCACCCGTTACGCCAACCAGGTCCACGCGACCGTGGAACGCCTGGCCATCGGCCGGCGCTGGTCGCTGGTGCTGGCCGACGGCAACGTGCACCTGCCGACCGGGCGCGGCATCGCCGGTCTGCTCGTGAGCGCCTCGGTCGGCGCGCGGGTCGACGCGGCGCTGCCCGCGCTCGCGCTGTCGGCGGACCTGTGGGCGTTCCTGGTCGACACTGCGGACGCCCTCGACGCCGGGATGCCCGTGCTGCCGCCGCGGGTGCGACTGGTGAGCGACGGCCGGTACCTGCCGCTGCCGCCGAGCGTCACCGCCGACGGCCCAGTGCGGTGGGTCCGCGAACCCGGCGACCACCTGCCCCGGTTGACCACCGTGCTGCGGCTGCTGCGACCGGTCACGCCCGCGGTGGCGCCGCGGTGGGCGACGCGCTAGCGCGGCCCGAGCCCCGTCGTGCCGTCGAGCAGTTCCCGCGCGGCGTCGAGGTGGCCGGCGTGGCGGGCGGTCTCCTCGATCACGTGCAGGACGATCCGGCGCAGATCGGTGGTCTCGGCGCCGAGCGGACCGGGGTGGCGGCCGATCGGGCGCGTCGACAGCGGCGTGGCGGCGAGGATGGCGTCGGACCGCTCGCACTGGCGCCGGTAGAACGCGAAGACCTCCTCGGCCGACCGCGGCGTGGTGAACGGCGGCGGGTCCGGCCACGGCAGCGGTTCGGCGTGGCCGAGCAGGACCTCCTCGAACCAGTGCCGCTCGGCGTAACCGAGGTGTTCGACCATCGCCAGCGGCGTCCACCCCGACGGCAGGACCGGGGTCGTCAGGGCCGCCGGGTCGAGCCCTTCGAGGATCGCCACCACGACGCCGCGCTGCGCGTCCAAGAACGTCCACAGAGCCCGTTTCTCGTCGTCCACCGGTGCGTTCCCCCTGTCCGTCGGATCGTTGCCGGACGCTAACAGTCGGCACCGACAATCCCGATCAGGACGTGGGCGGCCCGGGCATCCGGACGTCGTCGGGGTTGCGGTCCGGCCGCAGCCCGCGCCACGACGAGTGCCGCAGCCTGCCGTCGGTGGTCCAGGTGCGGTACTCGACCTCGCCGACCAGTTCGGGTCGGACCCAGTGCGCGCGGCGGGCGTGCTCGGTGGGCACCGGGTCGACGAACGGCGACGCCGCCCGCGCCAGCGGCTGCAGTCGTTCCCGCAGGTCGAGCAGCGCCGAGTGGGTGAACCCGGTGCCGACCTTGCCCACGTAGCGCAACCCGTCGTCGGACGGCACGCCGAGCAGCAGCGACCCGACCGTGCCCGCCCGCCGACCGTCGCCCGGCCGCCAGCCGCCGATCAGCACCTCCTGCGTGCGCACCAGCGGCGCCTTCACCCACGCCGTGGAGCGGCGTCCCGGCTCGTAGCGGGAGGTGATCCGCTTGGCGACCACGCCTTCGAGCCCGTAGTCCGCGGCCACCGCGAGCACGTCCCGACCGTCGACGTCGGTGAAGCACGGCGGGACGCGCACCTCCGCCAGGCCGCCCAGCCCGAGGGCCGCCAGCTCCGCGCGCCGTTCGGAGTAGGGCACGCCGAGCAGCGAACGGCCGTCGAGGTGCACGAGGTCGAAGGCGTAGTACACGACGGGGACGCGGGCCAGCAGGTCGTCACCGGGTCGGGCGACGTGCATCCGGGACTGCAACCGGCCGAAGTCCGGTTGCTTCCGGGTGCCGAGGGCGACGATCTCACCGTCGAGAACGGCCTCGCGGTCACCCAGGAGTGCCGACAGCGCCCCGACCTCCGGGTAGGTGGCGGACACCTCCAGGTCGTTGCGCGTCATCGCCCGCACCCGTCCACCGCGGACGTAGGTGACCGCCCGGACACCGTCCCACTTGAACTCGAACGCCCAGCCGGCGCCGGCGGGGAGCTGTCCCGACGAGGCCAGCATGGGCCGGATCAGGTCGGGGAACCCGGACTCGGCGCGCCACGGCATGCGACCGTCCCTTGTAGACCGATCACGGCGAGCCCAGTGTCGCCCGCGTCGCCCGCAGCCGCACATCGACGCCTCGATCGTGGACCGCACCGCCGCTGTCACCCCAGGGGGTGAGACCTACACTGGGGATCCAGGACTTCCCGTGGGGGCTGCGGTGGCGGTGAGCAGGGACGAGTTCGACCGGATGGTGAACGCGCTCGTCGACGTCGAGCGCGCGGAGAGCGGGCAGTACAGCTCGTTCAGCGTGCGCGGCAAGCGGTTCGGCTACTACTGGCCGCGCACGAACACCGCGGGGTTGAAGCAGCTGCTGTCCGAGCAGCAGGCGTTGGTGGCCGAACGGCCGGACGTCTTCGAGGAGCAGTTCACCTCCGGCGGCTTCGGCTGGGTCGTCGTCTACCTGGCGGGCATCGAGGCCGACGAGCTGGCCGAACTGGTGTTCGAGGCCTGGCGCCTGACCGCCCCGGAGGAGCTGGTCGAACAGGCGCCCGATCCGGCGCGGCGGGCCTCGCCGCGTTGACAGCGGGGCCATGACTCAATCATCATTGAGTCAATGTCTACTGACTGGTCTTCCGACACGGTGGCTCGTGCCCGCGTGCACGCGGCCCTCGGCGAGCCCGCCCGGCTCGCCCTGGTCGACCTGCTCGTGCTCGGCGACGCCTCCCCCGGCGAGGTCGGCCGCGCGCTCGGGCTGCCCAGCAACCTGCTCGCCCACCACGTCAAGCTGCTCGAACAGGCAGGCGTGGTGGAGCGGTCCCGCTCGGAGGGCGACCACCGGCGCACCTACCTGCGCCTGCGCACCGCCGCGCTCACCGACCTCGTGCCCAGCGGGCTCCGGCAGGCGCCCCGGGTGGTGTTCGTGTGCAGCCACAACTCGGCGCGCTCCCAGCTGGCCGCGGCGCTGTGGAAGGAGCGCAGCCCGGTGCCGGCGGCGAGCGCGGGCACCCGACCGGCCGAGCGCGTGCACCCGCTGGCCGTCGCCACCGCCCGCACCCACGGGCTGTCCCTGACCCGCGCCCGTCCCCACCACCTGGACGACGTGCTGCGGCCGGACGACCTCGTGGTCGCGGTGTGCGACAACGCGCACGAAGAGCTGACCGACCACGACGACCGCCTGCACTGGTCCGTGCCCGATCCGGCCGCCGTCGGCACCCCGGACGCCTTCGACGCCGCCTACCGCGACCTCGCCGACCGCGTCGACCGCCTCGTCCCGGCCGTCCGCCCCGCCACCGAGGGATCCTGAATGCCCCGCCCGCTCCCCCACCGGCTGCTCGCCGAGTACCTGGGCAGCCTGCTGCTCGCCGCCCTGGTGATCGGCTCCGGCATCGCCGCGCAGCGCCTGTCCCCCGGTGACGTCGGCCTGCAACTGCTGGAGAACGCCGCCGCCACCGCCGTCGGCCTCTACGCCATCATCCTCGTCTTCGGCCCCGTCAGCGGCGGCCACTTCAACCCCGCCGTGTCGATCACCGACGCCGTGCTCGGCGGACTGGCCTGGCGTGACGTCCCCGCCTACGCGCTCGCCCAGGTCCTCGGCTGCGCCACCGGCGCCGTGCTGGCCAACGTCATGTTCGAAGCGGCGCCGGTCAGCATCAGCACCACCGAACGGGCCACGCTCGCCCACGGGGTGTCCGAGGTCGTGGCCACGGTGGGCCTGCTGCTGGTGATCTTCTCGCTCGTCCGGTCGGGCCGGGCAGCGCTCGCACCGGCCGCCGTCGGCGCCTACATCGGCGCCGCGTACTTCTTCACCAGCTCCACCAGCTTCGCCAACCCGGCCATCACCGTCGGCCGGGTGTTCAGCGACACCTTCGCCGGCATCGCGCCCGGGTCGGTGCCGGCCTTCGTGCTGGCGCAGCTCCTCGGCGTCGCGGTGGCCGTGCCGCTGCTGCGCCTGCTCTACCCCACCCAGGCACCTGCCGACGCACCCGTCACCGAAGGACAAGTCCGTTGAACACCAAGCCCGAAGTCCTGTTCGTCTGCGTCCACAACGCCGGTCGCTCCCAGATGGCCGCCGCCCTCCTCCAGCACTACGCGATGGGCCGCGTCACCGTCCGCTCGGCCGGCTCCGCGCCCGCCGACCAGGTCAACCCCGCCGCCGCCGAGGCGTTGGCCGAACTCGGCCTGGACATCACCGCCGAGGTGCCGTCCAAGCTCACCACCGAGGACGTGGAGGCCTCCGACGTCGTCATCACCATGGGCTGCGGCGACACCTGCCCCGTCTTCCCGGGCAAGCGCTACCTCGACTGGGAGCTGGAGGACCCCGCGGGACAGGGGGTGGCCGCCGTCCGACCCATCCGCGACGACATCGACCGCCGCGTCCGCGGCCTCCTCGCCGAGCTGCTCGACGGGGCACCCGCGTAGGTTGTCCGGATGAGCGCGCGTTTCCAGGAACTCGACTGGCGTCAGACACCGCTGGGTGAACTCGTCCTGCGCCGCCGGTGGGACCCGGTGTTCGACCGCGAGGTCCACGAGATCAAGCTCAACGACGAGTTCCTGATGTCGAGCCTGTTCACGGTGTCCGAAGTGGAACTGGCCCGCCTGGCGCTCGCCGACCTGCCGGGGCCGCTGGACGTCGTCGTGGGCGGCCTCGGCCTGGGCTACACCGCCCGGACCGTGCTGGAGCACCCCGACGTGCGGTCGGTGCTGGTGATCGACGCGCTCGGCGAGGTGATCGACTGGCACCGGCGCGGACTGCTGCCGGGCGGTCTGGCGTTGGCCTCCGACCCGCGCTGCCGGCTGGTGCACGACGACTTCTTCGCCCTGTCGCGTGGCGACCGGGGCCTCGACCCGGCCGACCCCGACCGGCTGTTCCACGCGATCATCGTGGACATCGACCACTCGCCCCGCCACCTGCTGCACCCCGACAACGCCGACTTCTACGCACCGGAGGGCCTGCGCCGCCTGGCCGCCCGACTCCACCCCGGCGGCGTGTTCGCCCTGTGGTCCAACGAGCCACCGGACGACGACTACACCGCCGCGCTCGCCGACCGGTTCGCCCACGTCACCGCCGAGGTCGTCCGCTTCCACAACCCGCTGCAACAACGTGACGCGACCAGCACGGTCTACGTGGCGACCGTGCCGGGAGGGCGGGATCGCCGGTGATGGACGTGGGGCGCCTGGTGGCCGGTCGGTACCGGTTGCGCGGGCGGCTGGGCGCCGGTGCGATGGGCGTGGTGTGGCAGGCGCTGGACGAGCGGCTGGACCGCGAGGTGGCGCTCAAGCAGCTCGTGGTGCCCGAGGGCGCGGACCCGGTCGAGGCGGTGAACCGCGCGGCGCGGGAAGGGCGCATCGCCGCGCGGTTGCGGCACCCCAACGCGGTGACCGTGCACGACGTCGTCGAGGACGACGGCAGGCCGGTGCTGGTCATGGAGTACCTGGACGCGCGGACCCTGGCCGACCTGATCGCGCGCGGCCCGCTGCCGGCCGAGCAGGTGATGCGCATCGGGGCGCAGGTCGCCGGGGCGCTGGCGGCGGCGCACGCGGCGGGTGTCGTGCACCGGGACGTCAAGCCGGGCAACATCCTGCTGACCGACGACGGGACCGCGAAGATCACCGACTTCGGCATCGCCCGCGCGGTCGGCGACGTCACCGTCACGAAGACCGGCCTGCTCGCCGGCACGCCCGCGTTCCTCTCGCCCGAGGTGGCGCGCGGCGGCGAGCCGGGGCCCGCGTCCGACGTGTTCGCGCTCGGCGCCACGCTGTACGCGGCGGTGGAGGGACGCCCGCCGTTCGGTGACGGGGACAACGCCATCGCGCTGCTGCACGCCGTCGCCGCGGGCCGCTACGCCCCGCCGACGAAGGCGGGTCCGCTGACCGACGTGCTGCTGGACGTGCTGCGCACGGACCCGGCGACCCGACCGACCATGGCGCAGGCCGCCGAACGGCTCCAGACGCCGAACGCGGACCGACCGACGCCGACGCGATCCGCGCCGACCACACCCGCGCCGACCCGGCTGGACCTGCACCCGGCCACCCCGCCGCCGACCACGACCGGCCCGCACCCGGCCGCCCCCGCACCGCACTCCACCGGGCCGGACGCAACCGCACCGCACTTGACCGGGCCGGACGCGACCGCCCTCGCACCACACCCGGCGGCACTCGCGCCGCGGCGGGGACGTGGGGCGCGGGTCGGGCTCGTCGCGGTGGCCGCGGCCGCGCTCGTCGGCATCGTCGTGCTGGTTCTCGTGGTGACGAACGGGAACAGGCCCACCGACCGCGCGGGCGGTGCGGTCACGTCCACATCGGCGTCCAGCGCGCCCGCCCCGGCAGAGCTGGAACGCGCGGTGGCGGAGTACTACGCGTTGCTGCCCGAGGACACCGCCCGTGCGTGGGAACGGCTCGGGCCGGGTCTGCGGGCGCAGGGTCGCGAGCAGTACGAGAAGTCCTGGCGTGGCGTGAAGGACCTCGCCGTCAGCACGCCACCCGCCGCTTCCGGAGCCGACACCGTCACGGTCGGCATCGACCTCACCGGCGCGGAGGGCAAGAGGTTGCGCGAGTCGCACCGCCTGCGCCTGGTCGTCCGGAACGGAACACCGCTGATCGACTCCGTCGAAGTCGTGTCCTCACAACGCATCGACGAGAAGCACGGCGACGGCGACGGGGACGACGGCGACAAGAAGGACGACCGGAAGCGCGGTGGCGGCAAGAGCGGTGAAGGCTGACCCGCGTCCGGGTTCAGGCGGTGACCTCGCCCCAGACCGACTTGTAGCCGGCCCGCGGATCGACGCCCCACCGCGAGGCCAACCGGTTGACCAGCAGCAGACCGCGGTGTCCCAGCCCGAGTTCGCCCGGTTTGCCGAGCACCGGCAGCAGTTCCGGGCTGGCGTCGTGGACCTCCACCCGGATCACGTGCCCGCCAGGCCTGCGGCTCAGCCGCAACCGACGAGGCGACCTGGCGTGCTCGAGCGCGTTGGTCAGCAGCGCGTCGGCGATCAGCAGCAGGTCGAGCAGGGTCGACGTGTCCAGTTCCGGCACGCTCTCGGTGATCCACCTCCGTGCCCGGCGCACGGGTGGGAAGTTCTCCTCCAGATCGAAGTCGACGTGGTCAAGGGACCGTTCGACGACGTTCACAACACGAGCCTTCCAGCAATCGACGCTCCCCTTGGCGCTCGGGGCGTAGGTGCCGGGTTCCCCACGACCCTGCCCGCAAACAGTGACGCCGACCTCAGCACGGCGTCTGCGGCGCACGTGAACGATTCAGGGCAACCGGCCGTGTCGGTAGCGCTACTTCTGCGTGACCGCGAGGGGCACCACGACCTGCACCGGTCGCCCGGGACCGGCGGTGACCGTGCCGCTGATCGTGCCGCCGACCGCCTTGGGCCCGGCGAGCAACCGGAAGACGAACGTCACCGAACCACCGGCGGGCAGCTCCGCCTCGGCCGTGCACGTCACCGTGCCCTTGCCCGCCGGGCACCCGACCGTCTGCCGCGCCGCGCCGTCGAACCCCACCAGCGGCCCGCGCCGCAGGTTGTTGCCCGGACCCACCACGTGGACGCCCTCGGGCAGGGCCAGCACCAGCGTGGCGGGTTCGACGGGCGTCGAACCGGTGTTGCGGATGGTGACGGGCAGCTCGACGGGCGGGCCACCGGTGCTCATGGCGAACCGGTCGGGCACCTCCGGGACCAACGGCTCCGCCGCCGGTCCCGCGGCCGTGGTGGTGGTCGTGGTCGTCGTGGTCACACCCGGCAGAACCGGGGCGGACGAGGTGCCGTCGGGTGCGGTGGCGGTCACCGACGGCGCGCCGGACCCCGTGACGGCGACGGACGACGTCCCCGAGACCACCACCGACGTCTGCTGGTCCACCTTCACCGTGGGCGGCCGGTCCTCGGCCGGCGGCGCGACCGCCTGCTGCTCGGTGTTCAGGCCCAGCATCACGGCACCGACCACCACCACCGTGGAGGCGGCCACGCCGAGCCACTGCGTCGTCGTCGTGACCGAGTTGGCGGCCGCACCGGCGACCGCCGCGCCCGCTTCCGCCGTGCCCCCGGTCGAGGCGAGGTAGCCGGAAACGCCCGCGCCGAGCACCAGGGGCGCGACGACCGCGCGCAGGGTGCCGTTGACGTCGGCCAGCTCGGCGGCCATCGCGCGGCACGACTCGCACTCGTCCAGGTGCACCTCGACCTGGGCGGTCTCCCGCTTGGTCAGGCCGCCTCGGGTCCACGCGGCCAACTTCGCCACGGTGGCGCGGCAGCGGGTGGTCGGGTTGTGGGCCAGGTGCGCCTGGAGGTAGGCGGTCTTGAGACCTTCACGGGCCCGGTAGGCCAACGCCGACGCGCCGTTGGCGGTCAGCCCCAGCAGCTTCGCCAACTCGCCGGCCGACTGGCCCTCGATCTCGGTCTGCCACAACACCGTCTGCCACCGCTCGGGCAGGCTGGCGAACGCCTTGGTGGCCAGCGTTCGCTCCAGCGTCGCCACCGCCGGGTCGTTGAACGGCACGGTGGTGACCCTCTCGACGCCCGACACGGCCTCCACGTCGTCGGCCAGCTTGAGCTTGCGGTCCCGCCGCGTCTTGTCGTACGCGGTGTGGCGCAGCGCGGTGAGCAGGTAGGCCCGGAACGCCGAGTCCGGGCCACCGCCCGCGCGCACCGTGTCGAGCACCTTCGCGAACGCGTCCGACACCAGGTCGTCGGCCTCGGCGCTCGACCAGGACAGGTGCCGGGCCAGGTTGCGGGCCGCGCCCACGTGGCGCTCGAACAACTGCCCGTACGCCTGGATCCGGCCACCGCGCACGGCTTCGATCAGCTCGGCGTCCGACGGCGGCCGGGACGGTGGCGCCACGCCCGACGAGCCGGCGTCGGAGCTGAGCGCGTGGTCGAGGTCGTCGCGCAGGACGGCCAGGTCCGCGGTCGCCCACCGCTCCAGATCGCGCTCATCGGGCTGTCCGATCACCGGACGTCTACCTCCCCAGCACGAAATGTGAGCGGTTCCGCTCGGACCATATAGAAGACCCCCACCCACGGTCGCACCGATACACCCCTATGGCGCAACCTCCAACCTCATGGTTCACGTGTTTCGCCCACACGGTCGACCCGGTGCGGCGCCGACGGCGCTTCGGCAACCCGAACGGCGGAGGTGGACGCGAGTCCGACGATCATGATCCAGCCGGTGACGCCGCTTCCGTACACTGCGGACCGTGACGGGGAGCATCGCGGACGGTCAGCGGCGCGGGCGTCGACGGGGCGAGCTGACGGTCGCGACGATCGCCCGACTGGCCGGGGTGTCCAAGCCCACCGTGTCCAAGGTGCTCAACGGCCGGGCGGGCGTGGCGTCGGAGACCCGGCAACGGGTCGAGGCCCTGTTGCGGGAACACGGCTACCGGCGCCCGGACGCCATCGCGCCCGCCGCCATCCTCGAAGTGGTCTTCTACGGGCTCGAACGGCACATGGCGATCGAGATCATGCGCGGGGTGGAACCGGTGGCGCGCGAGCACGAGCCGGCCGTGGCGTTCACCGAGGTGGGCGAGCCGACGCCGGCGGGCCGCTCGTGGGCCGAGCAGCTGCTGGCCCGCCACCCGCTGGGCGTGATCGCGGTGTACTCGGCGTTCACCCCGGAGCAGCACGCGCTGCTGGACGCCAGCGCGATCCCGCTGGTGGCGCTGGACCCGTCCGGGGAACCGCTGCACACCACGCCCTCCGTCGGGGCGACGAACTGGAGCGGCGGCATCGCCGCGGCCCGGCACCTGCTCGACCTGGGACACCGGCGGATCGGCGTGATCACCGGACCACTCCACTCGCTCGGCGCCCGCGCCCGGCTGGAGGGCTGTCGCGCCGCGATGGACGCCTCCGGCGCCCGACTCGACCACGCGCTGGTGCGCACCGGTGAATACACCTTCGAACACGGCCGCGACCTGGGCCGCGAGTTGGTGGCGCGACCCGACCGGCCGACCGCGGTGTTGTGCGGCAACGACCTCCAGGCGCTGGGGGTCTACGCGGCGGCGTGGCGGCTCGGCCTGCGCATCCCGCACGACCTCAGCGTGGTCGGCTTCGACGACATCGACAACACGCGCTGGTGCTGCCCGCCGATGACCACCGTGCGGCAGCCGCTGACCGAGATGGGCGCGACCGCGGCCAGGATGCTGCTGACCCTCGCCGGTGGCAGCCGGCCCGCCCAGCCCCGCGTCGAACTGGCCACCACGCTGGTCGTGCGCGAGAGCACCGCGCCGCCGGCCTGAACCACGGCGCGTCACGCCGGGCCACTGAACCCCGTGCGTCTCTTCGGGCTCGTCTTCCGAGCCGATCCGCTCAACCGTCCACTGTAGACACCGGGGTCGAGGCCTGGCCGGGTCAGCGGTCCAGTGCCCGGGAGAGGTCGTGCCACAGGTCGTCGACGTCCTCGATGCCCACCGACAGCCGGATCGTGCCGCCGGTGATGCCGCTCGCGGTCAGCTGCTCCTCGTCCAGCTGCCGGTGCGAGGTGCTCGCGGGGTGCAGCACCAACGTCTCCGTGCCGCCCAACGACGGCGCGAGCCGGACCAGCTCCAACGCGGTGACGAACCGGCGTCCCGCCGCCACGTCCGCCAGGTCGAACGAGAACGTGCTGCCGCAACCGTCGAGGACGCGGCGCGCCACGGCGTGGCTGGGGTGGGTGTCCAGACCGGGCCAGTGCACCACGCGCACCGCCGGGTGCGCGGCCAGCCGCCGGGCGAGCACCTCGGCGTTCTCCTCGTGCTTGCGGACGCGCAACGCCAGCGTGCGCAGGCCGCGGATGGTGAGCCAGGCGGCGAACGGGTCCGGGGTGACGCCCAGTTCGATCGAGTGGTGCCAGGTCGTGCGGTAACGGGCGTCGTCGGCGAAGACCGCCACGCCGCCGGTCACGTCGCTGTGCCCGCCGAGGTACTTGGTGGTCGAGTGCACGACGACGTCCGCGCCTTGCTCGATCGGGCGGCACAGCAGGGGTGAGGCGAAGGTGTTGTCCACGACCACGAGGACGTCGTCGTCCACCGCGGCGCTCAGCGCGGGCAGGTCGCTGACGTGGCCGGTGGGGTTGGCGATGGTCTCCAGGTACAGCACCCGGGTCTCCGGCCGCAGCGCCGCGCGGACCTCGTCCGGGTCGTGGCCGCCGACGTAGGTGACCGCGACGCCCCAGCGCCGCTCCAGGTCGTGCAGCAGGGCCAGCGTGCCGCCGTAGAGCGCGTGCTGGGCGATCACGTGGTCGCCGGACTTGAGGTGCGCGAGCAGCACCGCGTTGATCGCGCCCATCCCCGACGCGGTGGCCAGCGCCGCCGTGCCGCCTTCGAGCGCGGCGACGGCGTCCTCCAGCGCCCGGACGGTCGGGTTGCCCAGCCGGGTGTACACGAACGCGCCGTCCGGCCTGGTCATCCCGTCGGCGAAGGCGTCGAGGTCGGTGAAGGAGAACCCGGAGGTCTGGTAGAGCGGGACGGACAGGGGCGTGCTGGTCAGCGCGGGCGCCTCGGTGTGCACGACGCGGGTGTCAGGCTTCATGGACCGAGCGTCGGTCATGAAGCGGTATGGCTGTAGGTCCAATTCGGCTAGATTGGTCTCATCATGAAGCCAATCGCGGTGGACGACCTGGCCGGACGGCTCGGGCGCTGGTCCGCGGGCCGCGGCTCGCTGTACCTGCTGCTGGCCGCGCGCCTGCGGGAGTTGATCGACGGAGGGCTGTTGCCGTCGGGGACGGTGCTGCCGCCCGACCGCTCGCTGGCGTCGGGTCTCGCGGTCGGGCGGACGACCGTGATCGCGGCCTACGACCTGCTCCGGCAGGAGGGGCGGCTGACGCGGCGGCGCGGCAGCGGCACGTGGGTGTCGCCGGGCGGACGGGCGGCGGCGGCCCGCGCGGAGACCGCCAACCCGATGTTCGTGAACCTGCTGGAGCCGCCCGACGGCGTGCTCCAGTTCGCCTGCGCCGGGCCGCTGTCCCCGCCCGCGGCGCTGGTCGATGCGCACCGGCGGGCGGTGGACCGGGTCGGCGACGTCGACCTGGGCTACCACCCGTCGGGGCACCCGGCGCTGCGGGCGGCGCTGGCCGCGCGCTACCGCGATCTCGGCGTGCCGACCACCGAGGGGCAGATCCTGGTGACGACCGGGGCGCAGCAGGCGTTGGCGCTGGTGACGCGAGCACTCGTGCGGCCGGGCGACGAGGTGCTGGTGCAGGCGCCGACCTACTCGGGCGCCCTGGACCTGTTCCGGGAGGTCGGTGCGGTGGTCCGCGCGGACGACGACCTCGCGGGCGCGCTGGGCAGGCACAAGCCCGCGTTGGTGTACGCGATGCCCGCGTTCCGCAACCCCACCGGCACGTCGATGAGCCCGTTGGAGCGCTCGCGCCTGGTCCGGTCGGCGGGTGACGTGCCGCTCGTGCTGGACGAGGTGCTGGCGGAGCTGGACCTCACCGGTGCGCCGGCGGCGCCGCCCGTCGCGGGGGCGATCACCGTGGGGTCGTTGAGCAAGGTCGTGTGGGGCGGGTTGCGGGTCGGCTGGGTCCGGGCCGACGCGGCGCTGGTCGCCCGGCTGGCCCGGTTCAAGGCGGTGCAGGACCTGGGCAGCGGCGTGCTGGACCAGCTCGCCGCGGTGGAGCTGCTGACCGACTTCGCCGCCGTCCGTGCCGCCCGCGTCACGGCGTTGCGGCGGCAGCACGACCACCTCTGCGCACGGCTGCGCGAAGAGCTGCCGGAGTGGGAGTTCACGCCCGCCGGGGGCGGCCAGACGCTGTGGGTGCGGTTGCCCGACGCGGACTCCGCGTCCTACGCCCAGGTGGCGCTGCGGCACGGGGTGGCCGTGCTGCCCGGCGGCTCGCTCGACCCGACGGGCGGCAGCGCCGACCGGCTGCGGCTGCCGTTCACCGCCGAGCCACCGGTGATCGGCGCCGCCGTCGCCGCTCTCGCGGCCGCGTGGCGCGCGTTCGCCGCAGAGTCGACCCGCCGGCCGCTCGTGCCGTCGATGTCGGTCTAGCGACCGTCCGCCTCGCGTCGGGCAGCGCGTCACCTACGCGGCCCACCTGGAGCCGGCGCCGCTCGCCTCCGGGGCTTCTCCGCGCCGTGTGCTGACGGCGTCCTGCGGCTCCGGGCGGCTTCGGCGCGGGCCGGGCTCTCGTACCATCGCCGGGTGCAGGATCTTCTCCGCTCGACGTGGGACGAGCCCCGGCCCGGCCACGCCCCGAGGCGGGTGTGGCGGGACTGGGCGCTCGTGGCGGTGCTCGTGCCTGCCGCGGTGCTCGAAGGGGCACTGCGGCCGGACCTGCCGTGGCGGGTCCTCTCGGTGGCGGTCGTGGTCGGGCTGGTGCCCACCCTGCTCCTGCGCCGGGTCCGGCCGCTGGCGACGGTCGCGGTCGCGTTCGGCACGACCGGGCTGCTCCCGCTGGTGACGGGCGGGGAGCAGGTCGAGCCCTACACCGCGGCGTTCCTGCTGATCCTGGTGTACTCGCTGGTCAGGTGGGGTTCCGGGCGCGAGGTCGTGCTCGGCCTGGCGATCGTGCTCGGCGGCGCGGTCGTCTCGATGGTCTCGCGCCACCTCGTGCTCGCCGACGCGATCGGCGGGCTCACCGTGGTGTTCTCGGCCGTCGCGCTCGGTGCGGCGGCGCGGTACCGGGTCCGGGCCAGGGCGCGCGAACTCGACCAGGCCAAGCTGCTGGAACGGGAACGGCTGGCGCGGGACCTGCACGACACGGTCGCGCACCACGTGTCCGCGATCGCGATCCGCGCCCAGGCGGGCCTGGCGACGGTGTCGTCGCGGCCGGCGGCGGCGGCCGACGCGCTGCGCGTGATCGAGGCCGAGGCCTCCCGCGCCCTCGCCGAGATGCGGGCGATGGTGCACGTGCTGCGCCGGGACGACCCGGCGGACCTGACGCCGACACCCAGCCCGCGCATCACCGATCTCGGTGACCTGGCGACCCGGGCCCGCACCGGACCGTCGGTCGAGGTCGGCCTCGTCGGCGACCTCGACGACGTGCACCCGTCGGTCGGCGCCGCGATCTACCGGCTGGCCCAGGAATCGATCACCAACGCGCGGCGGCACGCCCGGCACGCCACCCGCATCGAGGTCCACGTCGCCGCCGACGACACGTCCGTGCACCTGCGCGTGAGCGACGACGGCGACGGGGCGGGGTCGACCTCGGCGCCGGGGTTCGGGCTCATCGGCATGTTCGAACGCGTCGACCTGCTCGGGGGCACCTGCGCGGCGGGCCCGGACCCGGAACGGGGCTGGACCGTGACCGCCACGCTGCCCCGGACGGGGTCGGCGTCATGAGCATCCGCGTGGTCGTCGCGGACGACCAGGAGATCGTGCGCATCGGGCTCACGATGATCCTCGACGCCCAACCGGGCATCGAGGTCGTGGGGACGGCCGGCGACGGGCGACGCGCCGTGGAGCTCGCCGGACGCCTGCGCCCCGACGTGTGCCTGTTCGACATCCGGATGCCCGGCGTGGACGGCATCGAGGCCACCCGGCTGCTGGCCGGACCGGAGGTGGACGACCCGCTGGCCGTCGTCGTCATCACCACCTTCGACCTGGACGAGTACGTCTACGCCGCGCTCCGGGCGGGCGCCCTGGGGTTCCTGCTCAAGGACGCGGGGCCGGCCCTGCTCACCCAGGCCGTCCGCGCGGCGGCCGCGGGCGACGCGCTCATCGCCCCGAACGTCACCGCGCGCCTGCTCCGGACGTTCGCCGCCGCCGGACCCGCCGCGCCGCCGCGGCAACCCGTCGAACCGCTCACCGACCGGGAGGAGCAGGTTGTCGTCACCGTCGCACGGGGACGGACCAACAGCGAGATCGCCGACGAGCTGCACATCACCTTGAGCACCGTCAAGACGCACATCGCGAGCCTGATGGCCAAGCTGGGCGCCCGCAACCGCGTCGAGATCGCCATGTGGGCCTACGAGACCAACCGCGTGCGCCACGGGTTCGGCCGCTGACCCGGGGATCCCGGGCCCGCCGCCGAAAGTACGAGGCCCTCCCCGCCCGATAGGACGGCTCGGTTCGAGCCCTTCTCCCGATGATCGGCCACCACGTCGGTCGTCAGACTCGGCTCACCCCGACCGAGACGAAGAAGGGCCTGCCTCGTGACCTCCTCCACCAGGGCCGAGTGGCTGATACCCACCGGGCTGATCGCGCTCACCCTCGTTCCGATGGGCGGTGGCGTCGTCCGCCTCGCCGACCTGGCCGGCGGGGAGGTCACCGAGGACAACGCGCGGTTCTTCGCCGCACCGCTCCCGGTGGTGGCGCACATCATCGCCGCCGTCCTGTTCTGCGTCGTGGGTGCGTTCCAGTTCGCACCCCGGTTCCGCAGGCGACGGCCCGGCAGGCACCGCGCGCTCGGCAGGCTCCTCGTGCCCAGCGGGCTCGTCATGGGCCTGTCAGGTGTGTGGATGGCGCTGTTCTACCCCTATCCGGAAGGCGATGGCCACCTCCTCGCCGCCTTCCGGGTGGTGTTCGGCTCGGCCATGATCGCGGCCATCGCCCTCGGCTTCACCGCCATCCGGCGGCGCGACGTCGTCCGACACCGGGCGTGGATGATCCGCGGCTACGCGATCGCCCAGGGCGCGGGCACGCAGGCGGTCGTCACGGTGGTGTGGATGGTGTTCGCCGGCGATCCCGGCCCGCTGACCAGGACGCTGCTGCTCGGCGCGGGCTGGGTGATCAACGTCGCGGTGGCGGAGTGGCTCATCCGCAGGCGCCCGACCAGGCCCACCCGCCCCACCGCCACACCCGCCGTCGTCGGCCCAGCGGCCTAGCCGGGACGGGGTCAGGAGATGCCACCGTCGTCATGGACGGGGATGCCCTGGGGCCACCCCACCCGCGAGGTCGCGTCGGTCGTTCGCGTCCTCATTCCCCGACGATCACGCTCTTCGATCGTCGGGGAATCAGGGCGCGAACGACCGACTTCCCGGCGACCGAGCCGCCGTCTGCGGAGCAGCGGCAATCAAGCACAGCGGCAATCAAATACCGCGGCCATGGCGGCCATCCCTGCGTCGTTCGGGTGCAGGTGGTCGCCGCTGTCGTAGGCCGGTAGCAGGCGGTCGGGTTGGTGGGGGTCGCGGATCGCGCGGTCGAAGTCGATCACGGTGTCGTACTCGCCGCCGGTGCGGATCCAGTGGTTGACGGCTTGGCGCGCGGCCTCGTTCTCGGGGCTGTAGAAGCCGAACGTGTCGGCGCGGAACGGCGTGATGGTGCCGCCGTAGATGCGCAGGCCCTGAGCGTGCGCCCGGGCGATCAGCTGCCGGTGCGCGCCGATGATGTCCTGCGCGGTCACCTTCTCCGACAACGGCGCGCTCGTGCCGGGGTGGCCTAGGTCGTTGACGCCGAGGAGCACGACCACGTGCCCGACCCCCGGTTGTGCGAGCACATCCCGGTCGAAGCGGCGCAGCGCCGCCTGCCCGAAGTAGGCCGCGTAGGCCTCCGCCGGGTGACCGGCGGGCGGGTTGGGGTCGTGCAGCAGTCGGTTGCCGCTGATCCCCGCGTTGACCACGCCCAGGTGCCGCAGCCGCGGCTCGGCGGCGAAGCGGCGGGCGAGGAAGTCGGGCCAGCGCCGGTTCGCGCCGCGCGTGGTCTCCGCGCCGTCGGTGATGGAGTCGCCGAACGCCACCACGGTCGACCCGGGCTTGCCCTTGCCCGACACGCTGACACCGGTGAGGAAGTGCCACTTGCCCAGCACGGCGGTCGGCGTGATGTCGGTCCGACCGGTGACGTTGCCCGCCGCCACGTACCCGTCCTGGAACGGGAAGGCGTGCACCGTGGTCGCGGGCGTGCGCTGCGGCAGGTGGATGCTGATCACCAGGTCGGAGTCGGCCGCCACGCGCAGCGCGACCGGGTCGCTGAGCAGCGGGGTGCCGGGCGGCAGCGTGGTGGACGTGCGACCGCCGAACGTCAGCCGCCGGTCGCTGCCCGGTTCGACCGCCGCGCCCGTGCCCGCCCGCCGGGCGACGCGGGCCTCGCCCACCACCAGCGGTTGCGTGCCGAACTCGTTGGACAGCCGCACCCGGACCGCGTCACCGCCGACGCTCAGGTGCACCACCTGGCGCAGCGTCTGGTCCTCGAACGACGTGGTGTCCGAGGCGGGCACGGTGGTGGGGGACGTCGCCCACGCGCCCACCCAGGTCGGCCGCGCCGACGCGGACGCCGCCGTCGGCAGCAGGAGCAGCAGGGCGGCCAACGCCGCCGTCGTCGAGCGCGTCACCTCTGAGCCCTTCACCTCGGTGCCCTTCCCGTTCAGCCGCGTGCGGGCCGGTCGAAGCGCCAGCCCTCGGCGCGCAGTTCGGGGATCAGCCGGGCCACCGCGTCCACCGTCTGGCCGCGGTCGTTCGGGCCGTCGTGCATCAGGACCACGGCGCCCTCGGTGAGGCCGTCCTTGACCCGGCGCACCAGCTCGTCCACGCCCGGCGGCTCCCAGTCGCCGATCGCGAGCTTCCAGCCCAGCGACGTCATGCCCAGCTTGGCCGCGACCTGCGGCGTCTGCCCCCAGCTGCCGTAGGGCGCGCGGAAGTAGCGGATCGGCACTCCGGGTGCGGCGCGGTGGATGGCGGCGTTGGTCCGGCGCAGGTCCGCCTCGATCTGCTCGGGCGTCCACTCACCCATGTTGTCGTGGCGCATGCTGTGGTTGCACAGCACGTGCCCGCCCGCGACGATCTTGCGGACCAGCCGCGGGTTGGCCTCGACGTAATCGCCCCACAGGCAGAACACCGCCTTGACGTGGTGTCGGCGCAGCACTTCGAGCAGCCGCGGCGTGTCCTCCGGGTTGGGGCCGTCGTCGAAGGTGAACGCGACCGTCCGCCCGCCGTGCCGGGTGGAGTCGACGATCACCGGTTCGGCCGCGCCGGCCGGCGCCGAACTCAGGCCGAGCACCAGGCCGGTGGTCAGCAGGACCGTTCTCCACCGCATCGCGGAACCCCTTCCGTCGGACGAGCGCTGACCACTATCAGGTCGCAATCAAGCCGCCTACCAGACGTTTCGCGGAAGTTTCGGGTCTCAACTGGCCGACACCCGCGCCGTCTCACCCACCATCGGACCTCGGCACGGCGAGGGTGCCGTTTCACCCAGCGCCCGCCGTCGGTGCGGGCGGGCCGTCCGCCGAACGGACGGCCCGCCGGTGCCGGACCGTCGGTCAGCCGATCCGGTACGCCCGGATCACGGTCTGCTCCACGGCGTTGCCCTCGGTGTCCGACGCCCTGGCGCGCAGCGACGCGAACCCGCCCGCCGGGTTGGTGACCGTCGCGGTCCACCGGGCGCCGTCACGGCCGACCGGAACGGCCGCCCAGGTGGCGCCGTCGTCGAAGGAGACCTCCAGGTCCAACGACCTCACCTCGGGCGCCTTGTCCTGCCGGTGCACCGTGACGGGGAAGGTGAAGTGGCCGGCCGGTGCGACGTTGTGCAGGTCGACGGCCGGCGCGAAGCCCACCGACAGCAGCGGCAGCGCGCCGCCCGGGCCCTGGCGGAACCCGGACCGGAACGTCCAGCTCCCGCTGACCTTCGTGGACAGCGGCCACCACGGCCGGTCCTCGCGGCTGACGTCGGCGGTCAGCCGGTACTCGCCCTCCTCCCGTGACACCACGAACACGCCGCGCCCCGGCTGGTCCTGGCTGCCCACCAGCCGACCGTCGAGGTGGAGCGCGGTCGATCCCCTGTCGTAGCCGAAGAACGGCTCGGCCGCCCTGGAGTGCCCGGCGGCGTCGGTGAAGAACGGCACCGTGATGTCGAGCAGGTCGCCCGTGCGCCACGCCCACGGGTGGTTCTCGCCCAGCTCGTTCGTGGTCGTGCCGGCGAACACCGGCGCGGCCACCGCCGCGTGCCACCGCATCCGGTAGGACTTGCCGCGTTCCAGCACCGCCCGCTCGTGCGCGGTGCCCGCGGCGGCCCACCAGCCGCCCACCCCGATGCGCCACGTGCCGGGGGTGAAGTGCTCCACGCGTTCGGCGTGCGGCACGCCGGGCAGGCCCCACTGGGTGCCGATCTCGTCACCCAGCGCCTCGACCCACGCCGACGTGATCGGCGGCTCCTCCTCGGTGCCCCCGTGGTAGACCATGCGCACGGCGGCGAGGTCGGCGGTCTTGGCCACCGTGGTCAGCTGCCGGGGCAGCAGCCCGGCCGACGGGTAGGACAACTCGTACCGGTACGCGCTGCCGGACCGGGCCGTGATGCTCGCCGTCACCCCGCCCGCCTCGACCAGGTCGGCGAACCGCTTGCCCGGCTCGTCGTACAGCCGCAACGTCGGCAGCACGGCCGGGAACCCGTCGTCCAGCCGGGTTGCCGTCGCCGCCTCCTCCAGCACGCCCACGGCCACCGCCTTGCCGCCCACGTCCCGCACCGCACGGATGCGCGCGTAGACCTCCTCGTAGGTCAG
This sequence comes from Saccharothrix stipae, assembly GCF_054781895.1. Taxonomy (NCBI): domain Bacteria; kingdom Bacillati; phylum Actinomycetota; class Actinomycetes; order Pseudonocardiales; family Pseudonocardiaceae; genus Saccharothrix; species Saccharothrix stipae. Next base: position 115,883 of record NZ_BAAGTN010000002.1, read on the forward strand.
CTCACCCGGTAGCTCCAGCACCACCAGCTTGCCCTCGGCGTCGATGCCCGCCAGGTCCTCCGGCGTGCCGAGTCCACCGTGGACGGTCGCGAGCCGTTGGCTGCCGCTGGGCGAGGGCGACCCGCGCAGCCAGCCCGCCGGCACCTCGAACCGCTGCGGCCCCTCGGCGAACACCTCCAGCTCGGGCTCCTCCAGCCGGACGTTGTCCGCGTAGCCGAACCAGGGCACGAACCTGCGTTCCTCCGACTGCGCGTACAACTCACCGAACCGGGGGTCGACCGAGTACGAGAAGACGGTCGGGTACTGCTCGCGGTCGGTGATCGCGGTGCGGAACTGGGTGTGCGCCACGCCGGCGCGTGCCGCCGGTTGGTCGGTGGTGTGCGAGATCCGCTTGCCCTTGCGCGCGTCGAAGCTCACGGTCGTGTTCCGCGACACCCGCACGTCCGGGTCGACGAACGTGCTCTCCAGGGGCAACGCGCCCGGCCTGGGTGTGCTGACCGCGCCGACCACCGAGTACTTGCCCGCCGGCACGCGGACGCGCTCCCCCGCCGCGCCGAACCACGTGTCGCCGGTGTCCACGTTGACCACCAGCGCGACCGAGCGGTCCTGCGGGCCCGGTGCGACGCCGTCGCGGTTCTTCACCGCCACGGTCACGTCGTGCATCTCCGGCTCGTCGTGGACGCTGACCGGTGTGCGCAGCCGGACCTCGCCGTCCGCCGAGGTCGCGCTGAGCACGCCGCCGTACACGCCCGGCTTGCCGGACCGGGGCGTCAGGGTCAGCGCGACGTCCGCCCGGCCCCCGGCCGGGACCGTCACCGCCGACGCGGACAGCGTGGACAACCCGGCCGGCGGCGCCTGTCCCTGGCCGTCGGCGAGCCTGAGGTCCAGCGCCAGGGTGATCGGCGTGGTGCCGGGGTTGGTGTAGGTGACCGTGCGCTTGTCCGGCTGGGTGCCGGGCCACTTCAGGTACGAGCCGATCGTGCTCGGTGAGGCCTGGACCGGCTGGGCGGTCGCCCTGGCCAGGTCGACCAGGCCGCCGCCGACCGCGAACACGCCCGCGTCCGCCACCGGTGCGGCCGTGGCCACCAGCGCGGCCTTGAGGCGGTCGCCGGTCCAGTCCGGGTGCTGCTGCGCCAGGATGGCCGCCGCGCCCGCGGTGTGCGGCGTGGCCATCGACGTGCCGGACAGCCTGGTGTGGTGCTCGTCCACCGGCTCGCCGAGCTGCGTGCCCGCGGCCCTGGCCGCCACGATGTCCGAGCCGGGCGCGGCGATCTCCGGCTTGACGGCGGCGTCGACCAGGCGCGGGCCGCGGCTGGAGAAGTCCGACAGCGCGCCCGACTTGGTGACGCTGCCGACCGCGAGCGCCGCGTCGGCCGCGGCCGGACTGGACACCGAGTCCGGTTGGCCGAAGTTGCCCGCCGCCACCACGAACAGCGTGCCGTACTGCGCGCTGAGGGCGTTGACCGCCTGCGACGCCGGGTCGGTGCCGTCGGTGGGACCCGAGCCCAGGCTCAGGTTCACCACCTTGGCCCCGGCTTCGGCGGCGGCCCAGCGCATCCCGGCGATGACGTCGTCGAGCTGACCGGAGCCGGAGTCGTCCAGCACCTTGCCGATGGCCAGCCTGGCCCCGGGCGCGACGCCCTGGTACTTGCCGCCCGACGCGGCGCCGGAGCCCGCGATGGTGGACGCGACGTGGGTGCCGTGCCCGTTGCCGTCCCGCGCGCTGCCGGAGCCGCTGAAGTCCTGGCTCACCGCCACCCGGCCCGCCAGGTCGGGGTGGTCGCCGTCGTAACCGGTGTCCAGCACGGCCACCGTGACGTCCTGGCCGGTCAGGCCCCGGGCCCAGGCGGTGGGTGCGCCCACCTGCGGCACGCTGACGTCCAGCGACGCCTCCACCCGCGCGTTCAGCCAGATCCGCCGCGGACCGCCCGCCAGCGCGCCTGCTTCGCCCGCCGTGATCGCCGACCAGAACCGGCGCGCGTCGGCCTTGCGCTCGGCGACCGCGACCAAGCCCAGGTCGGGCAGCCGCCGTTCGACCCGGGCGCCCTCCGGCGCCGCGGCCGCCGCCACGTCCGGGTACTCGACCAGCAGCGGCACGGTGTCGCTGCGCGCGTCGTCGTAGCGCTGCCGGACGAGCCCGGAAACGTTGAACAGCTCCTCGTCCAGCGTGCCGGCCCGCACCAGCGCCGCGGCCTCCTGCGGCACGACGTACAGGTCGGTCCCGGCGGCGCGGCGCTTGCCGTACCGGATGAAGCCGGCGGCCCGGCCACCCGGCTCCGGCTCGGTGAGCACCGACCACCGGCCCTGCGCGGTGCGCGAGGCGTGCACGCGGTGGCCGGTGACCAGCGTCACCCACCGCCCGTCGGACGCGGTCGCGGTCGGGCCGCCGGGCGACAGCGGGGTCGCCGTGCCGCCCGCCGGCGGAGCCACCGCCATCGCCGCGGACAACGCAGCCACGCCCGCGAGCAGTCGCACTCGTCGTTTCATGCGCACTCCCGTGGATGGGGGAATTCGTCCCACCACACTGACGCCTCCGACCGGCGCCGTGGTTGCGCGTTCGTGCGGCGTTATTCGATCGCTCTCACGGGTCCTCTACGGCAACATCGACCCGGCCAAGGTGCCTCCGAAGGGAGTCGGATGGTCGCGCCAAGGTCCGAAAAACCCGTCAACAACCGCAAGAAAGCGGTGCTGCTCGCCCTGCGCCTGTACGGCAGGGAATTGCGGCGGCACCGTTTCCTCGGCGTGGGCGCGGTCGTGCTGCCCGCGTTGGGCAACACGTGCCTGCTCTACCTCGCGCCGCTGGCCGTCGGCGCCCTCGCGGGTCGTCTGGCGGCCGACGGCGACACCGATTTCGCCACCGTGCTGCCGTACCTGCTGACGTTCGCCGGCCTGATGCTGTTCGCGGAGCTGCTGTGGCGCATCGGCGTCCACTGCCTCAACCGCACCGACGGGCGCGGTATCGAGCACCTGTCCGTCTACGGCATGGACGCGCTGCTCGGCAAGGACGCGGCGTTCTTCCACGACAACTTCGCCGGTTCGCTCACCAAGCGGGTGCTGAGCTTCGCTTCCCGCTTCGAGGAGTTCGTGGACACGGTCGCGTTCAAGGTCGTGGCCAACGTCATCCCGCTCGGCTTCGCGTGCGTCGTGCTGTGGAGCTACGACCCGCTGCTGGTCGTGGTGCTGCTCGGGTTGATCCTCGTCACGGGATTCGTGGTCGCGCCGCTCATCCGCCGCCGCCAGCGGTTGGTCGACGAGCGGGAAGCCGCCTACGCGCGGGTCTCCGGCCACGTCGCCGACACGCTGATGAACATGGAGACGGTGCGGGCGTTCTCCGCCGAACGGCGCGAGGGCGCGGAGCACCGGGACCGGGCCGCGGAGAGCCGGGCGCTGGCGCTGCGGTCCTGGGACTACGGCAACCTGCGCATCGACACCGTGGTCGCGCCGCTGTCCGTGCTCACCAACGTGCTCGGCCTCGCGGTCGCCGTCGGGGTCAGCGGCGGGTTGGGCGTGGAGGCGATCGTGGTGACGTTCGCGTACTTCGGCAACGCGACGCGGATCATGTTCGAGTTCAACCAGATCTACCGGCGGCTGGAGAGCGCCCTGACCGAGGCCGCCCAGTTCACCGAGCTGCTGCTCGACCCGCCGACCGTGCTCGACCCGCCGGACCCGCAACCGTTGCGGGTGGCGGATTCCCGGGTCAGGTTCGACGGTGTGGTGTTCGCGCACGGCGGCGGCAAGCCGCTGTTCACCGGACTGGACCTGGACATAGCGCCGGGCACCCGGATCGGGCTCGTCGGCCGCTCCGGTGGCGGCAAGACCACGCTCACCCGGTTGCTGCTGCGGCTGATGGACGTCGACGGCGGCCGCATCCTCATCGGCGGCCAGGACATCGCGCGCCTGCGCCAGGCCGACCTGCGCAGCCTGATCGCGTACGTGCCCCAGGACCCGGCCATGTTCCACCGGACGCTGCGGGAGAACATCGCGTTCGCGCGGCCCGGCGCGACCGATGCCGAGATCCGGCGCGCCGCGCAGGCCGCGCACGTGACGGAGTTCGCGGACGCGCTGCCCGACGGGTTCGACACGATGGTCGGCGAACGCGGCATCAAGCTGTCCGGCGGGCAGCGGCAGCGGGTCGCGCTGGCCCGGGCGATCCTGCGCGACGCGCCGGTGCTGCTGCTGGACGAGGCGACCAGCGCGTTGGACTCGGAGAGCGAGGTGCTGGTGCAGCAGGCGCTGTGGCAGCTCATGGAAGGCCGCACGGCGCTGGTCGTGGCGCACCGGCTGAGCACCGTCGTGCGGATGGATCGACTGGTCGTGCTCGACCGGGGCCGGATCGTCGAGCAGGGCACGCACGCCGAGCTGCTCGACGCCGACGGCACGTACGCGAAGCTGTGGCGTCACCAGTCCGGCGGCTTCCTGGACGAGACGGCGGCCGACGAGGTCGTCGCGGACGCGGTGGGTGCGAAACCGTCGTAAGAGCGCGCCTCGGAGATCGCTCACGTGCGGCTGTCGTCACCGTCGTGGCCCGCGAGTCGCAACGGCTCGGGCGGTTCGCGGGCCTCGGGGACGCCTAGTTCGCGGTACACGGCCTCCGCTCGGCGCCACCACCCGGATGCGTCATCGCGCCTGCCCTCGTGGTGCGCGACCGAGGCCAGGCCGCGCCAGGCGTTGGCCTGCTCGAAGCGGTTGCCCAGCTCGTCCGCGATGGCCAGCGCCCGCCGGTGGTGCTCCGTCGCCGCCGACCACTCCCCCGTGGCGGCGGCGACCTCGCCCAGCGCGTTCAGCACGGCGGCCTCGAAGCCGCGGTCGCCGGTCCGGCGGCACACCGCCAACGCCTCCCGGTGCCGCTGGGCACCTTCGTCGAAGCGGCCGAGGGTCGCGTACACGAAACCCAGGCCCGCCAACGCGTAGCTCTCCACGATCGGGTCGCCGAGTTCCCTGGCCAGCGCGAGCACCCTGCGGTGCTGGTCGGCGGCCTCGGCGTGACGTCCCAACCGCCAGTGGACGTACCCGAGCCCGGCCAGCGCGTAGCTCCGGATCTTCTGCTCGCCGGTCATCCGGCACATCGCCAGCGCCCAGTGGTACTCGTCGAGCGCCCTCTCGTACCGGCCCACGCGCAGTGACACGTTGGCCAGGCCCGTCAGCGCGTGTGCCTCGGCGTTGCGGTCACCGCTGCGGCGGGCCAGGTCGAGGGCGGCCCGATAGTGCTCGACGGCCTGCCCGTAGTCCCCCAGCCACCACGAGACGTTGCCCATGCCGGCCAGGGTCTGGCCCTCGGCGACCGCGTCCCCGATGGTGCGGCTCAGCGCCAACGCGGGCGCGTAGTGGGTCATCGCCTCCCGATAACGCCCCAACTGCCAGCACACGCCGCCCATCAGGGCCAGGGTCCGGCCCCGCGCCGCGGCGTGGCCGGTCTCGGTCCACGCGTCCAGCACCTGCCCGAACAGGCCGAGCGCCTCGTCGTGCCGGCCCAGCCGCCACGCCACGGTGGCCAGCCCGGTCAACGCGTGTGCCTGCGCGGCGCGGTCGCCGGTGCGCCGGGCCGCGTCGAGCGCGTCCTGGTGCACGCTCTTGGCGTCGAGGTGGTGGGAGCGCAGATCGAGGTAGCGCAGCAGCGCCCGGGACAGCCGGCTCGCGTGCGCGGGCCAGTCGGTGCCGGCGACGTGCGCGACCGCGGTCAGGTTGGGCCGTTCGACGTCCAACCAGGCCATGGCGGCGTCGTAGTCGTCGAGCGCCGGACCGGTGGTCCTGTCGGCCGGGGGCAGGTGGCCGGCCTCGTGCGGTGTCACGACGGCCATCGCCCTGGTCGCCGTGGTGACGTAGTGGTCGAGCAGCCGGGTGATCCCGGCCCGCCGCTCCGGCCCGGTGTCCTCGGCCGCGGCGAGCTCGGCGGCGTAGGCGCGGAGCAGGTCGTGGCAGCGGTACCGCCCGGGGCGGTGTTCGTCGAGCAGGTGGGCCCGGGTGAGTTCGGCCAGCAGTGCCCGGGCCACGGTGACCGGCACGGCGAGGAGGTGCGCGGCGGCGTGCGTGCCGATGTCGGGGCCGGGCGCGAGCCCGAGCCGCCGGAACATCCGCGCCGCCGCGGGCCCCAACGCGCGGTAGGACCAGGAGAACACCACCCGCACCGACGTGCCCGGCGCCCCCGCGTCGAGCGCGTCGAGCCGCCCCTCCTCCTCGCGCAGCTCCCGGGCCAGGACCGTCAGCGGGAAGTCGGGGTTGGCGGTGGCCTTGGCGGCCACGATCGCCAGCGCGAGCGGGAGCCGCTCGCAGCGCGTGATCAGCTCGGCCATCGCGCCCGGCTCGGCCGCGACGCGCTCCGCGCCCAGGTACCGGCGCAGCAGCATCGCCGCGTCGTCGACGTCGAGCACGTCGAGGTCCACGGAGTGCGCGCCCTCCGCCGCGATCAGCCCGGTCATGCGGTTGCGGCTGGTGACCAGCGCGAGGCACGACGCCACACCCGGCAGCAACGGCCGGACCTGCGTCTCGTCGCGGGCGTTGTCCAGCACCACCAGCACCCGCCGCCCGCTCACCACCGTCCGGTACAACGCCGCCTGCGCGTCCGGCGAGGCCGGTACCCGCTCCGGTGGCACGCCGAGCGCGTCGAGGAAGCCGCGCAGCGCCTCCTCCGGTCGCATCGGCTCACCGGTCGGGTCGAAGCCCCTCAGGTTCACGTACAGCTGCCCGTCCGGGAACCGCTCGGCGACCCGGCGGGCCCAGTGCACGGCCAAGGTGGTCTTGCCGATCCCGGGAGTACCGCCGATGGCGGAGATCAGCACCGGGCCGCCCGGGTCGGTCTCCACCACGAGGTCGTCGAGGTGCTTGAGCTCCTCGGTCCGGCCGACGAAGTGCCGTGTGTGGGCGGGCAGCTGCTGCGGCGTGGACCCTGCCTCGACGACGGCGAGGGGCTCGTCGGTCAACGCCCGCCGGTGGTCCGGCAGGTACGGGTGGTCCGGCAGCGCGACCCAGCCGACCGTGTCGACCTCCTTGACCGCCACCGGGACGCGGCGGTACGTGGCCGGGTCGACCGAGGTGCCGTTGCGGACGACCTCCTCGTAGAACCACGACGACGTGATCATCGCGAGCACCCCGGGCGAGTCGGCCAGCGCGACCTTGAGCGGACGCGCGTCCAGCAACCGGAACGCGAGGACGACCGCGGCGCCGGTGACGCCCTGCTCGTCGTAGCTGACCTCGCCGGCGTGCAGCGCGAGCCGCAACCTGATCCGCTCGTCGGCGGGGCGCCCGGCGTTGTGCTCGTTCAGCGCCCGCGCCAGCGCCGCGGGCAGCGCGTCCGCGAACGGGCCCTTGGGCAGGTCGGCCGGCGCCAGGACGAAGACGCCGTCGCCGCGGTCCTCGTGCCGGCAGTCGTCCCACGGGATGCCGGCGAGGTCGAACGCCCGCCGCAGGGCCCGGTACATCCCGTCGCGGACCGCCAGCTGCCGGGGGTTGGTCCGCCGCTTGCCGAACCCCTCGACGTCGACCAGGACGATCGTCCGGTGCACCGCGGCCGGTGTCGCGTCACGCGTCACGGTGGTCTCCCCTCGGGTCCGTTGCCGCTCATCACGACCCCGCGCCGCACGTCGACCGAGGTGAGGAGGATGAAGCCCAGGACGAAGAACACCACCAGCGAGACCAGCGCGGAGCGGTAGCTGCCGGTGTTCTGCAACGCGATGCCGAACAACAGCGGCCCGAGCGCGCTCATGCCGGAGTTCGAGATCTCGTAGAGGCTGAAGTACCCGGCTTCACGGCCGCGCGGCACCATCTTCGAGAACAACGAGCGCGACAGCGCCTGGCTGCCGCCCAGGACCAGTGCGACGACGAACGCGACCGCGTAGAACTGCCACGCCCGTCCCGGCTGCACCAGGTACATCGCCAGGATGATCGCGAGCCACACCACGAGGCTGCCCAGCACGACCCTCTTGGCGCCCCACCGGTAGGCGAGCCGCCCCAGTGCCAGCGCACCGGCGAACGCCACGAAGTGGATCATCAGGATGCCGTTGAGCAACGTCTGGTCGCTCAGCCGGAGCTCCTTCTCGCCGTAGTCCGCCGCCACCAGCGTGACGGTGTGGATGCCGTCGAAGTAGAGCAGGATCGCGGCCAGGAGCAGCAGCGTCACCGGGTAGCGCCGCGCCTCCCGCAGCGTGCCGACGAGCTGGGCCAGGCTGGTGGCCGCAGACCCGCGCGGCGGCGACTCGTACCCCCGCAACAGCCACAGCGCGATCGCCGCGAACACCGCCCACCAGAGGCCGGCCCCGGCCAGCGACGCACGCGCCAGCAACGCCCGGTCGGTCAGCACGAAGGAGGAGGCCAGGTTCACCGCGAGCAGCACACCGCCGCCCAGGTACCCGACCGCCCAGCCGACCGACGACACCCGGTCCCGACCACCCAGGTCGGCCAGGCCCGCCAGCATCGAGTTGTAGAGGACGATCGAGCAGCTGTACCCGATGTACGCCGTCGCGTACAGCGCCGTGCCCAGTCGCCAGTCCGTGGGCCCGACGAACCACATGCCACCGCACAGCGCGGCGCCGAGGAAGGCGAACCCGGCCAGCAGCGCGCGATGTCGTCCGGTCCGATCGGCGAGCGCCCCGACCGCGGGCATGACGACGACCAACGCGACGCTGCACGCCGAGACCGTGTAGGTGAACAGCGAGCCGGGGGCGATGGCGATGCCGAGCACGTGCAGCCGACCGTCCCGACCGACCGCGTTCTCGGCCACGGTGGGCAGGTAGCGGCTCATGAACACGGCGGTGACCGTCGTCGGGAAGGCGTGGCTCGCCCAGGCGTAGGTGTACCAACCGAAGCGCTGGCTCAGCAGAAGACCTCCTCCGGCAGCTCCCGGCGTCCGGCGACCGGGCCGAAGTCCCAGCCGAAGACATCAAGGGTGCCGCTCCGCCAACGTTCGGGCGACCGCCAGAGGGGCGAGGCCGGGCGCCCCGTCGGACGTGCCGACGGGGCGCCCGGTCGCGGTGCGGGTCAGAAGCAGTTGTCGATGATGCCGTCGATCGCCAGCACCTCGGCGGCCACCGCGCCCATGCCGGCGGCCACCTCGTTGAACACCTCCTGGAGGGTGTTCAACGCGTCCCGCCGCTGCTCGCTGGAGCGCTTGAACGCCTGCATGATCAGGTCGATCACCTTCTTGAACCCGCCGGCCTCGTGCACCAGGTACCAGAGCTTCAGCGCCTTGCCGATCCAGAGCGCGGCGGACGCGAGCGCCAACGCCCACCCGGCCAGGCACTTGCCCTTGTCGTAGTGCACGCCGGGGTCCGGGCCGGGGTCCAGGAGGACGCACTCGGGGCAGCCCAGCCAGCCGCGCCGGTGGAACTCGTCGGTCACCCACTGGGCGGCGCCCGCCTCGTCGCCGAAGGTGATGAAGTGCTCCGGGATGCCGTACACCACGGAGAGGACGTCGAGCGTCGCTTCGTAGGTTTCCTGGGGCAGCACGCCGGGAGCGATCTGCCGGACCTCGTGATCCGATCGGGACGACACCGGATCGGTCGACACCGAATCGGTCGCCGCTGCACCGACCGCCGATGCCGGTACCGCCGTGGCGACAATGGCGAAGACGACGGCGGACGCGATGGAGCGCAGTGCTTTACGCATGACGAAATCCCTTTCTTCGAAAAGACGGTTGCTACCACGCCTACCGGTAGCGGGCAGTTCCCCAACCCTCGGCGTGCCACGGGGCACCACTGCCCTCGGGTGAAGTGGAGCGGGAAGTTCTCGCTCGACCGGGTGTCGACCTCGGCCGCGGTCCTGCACGGACGGGTGTATCGCTCGCCTCGACCGGGTGAACGCTGAGCATCGAGGCGGAGAGCGGCGCGACGGGCGCGGCCCGCGCTCCGCGAAACCTCGGCGATGTTCGCATGTGGTGTTCCTTCCAGGGATCCTCAATGGACCACTCAGGGGTGGCGCACCACTTGTGTAGCCGGCGCCCCGGTTGTCCGGGTGTGACCGTCACGCCGGACAAACAACGCGAGACAACGGCGCAGGGCGGTGTGGTGCCCGTGCCGACGCGGGCACGGGCACCACACCGCGGGTCAGGCGGGTCAGGCGAACGGGCTCAGTGCGACACCTGCCAGTGGCTGTTCGCCGTCGGCAGCGTGAAGGACAGGCTGTAGCAGCCGAAGTCCGTGCTGGACACGCTGCCCGGCGGCGTCACCGAGGAGTTGCTCGTGGTCAGCGCGCTCCACGTGCCGCCGACCTTGATCTGGATGTTGGCGGCGTGGAACTGGGTGCCGTAGGTCTCCGTGCAGTAGTAGCCCTCACCGGTGGCGGGGTTGTACTCGGTGTAGACCTCGAACATGCTCCAGCCACCGTGGGTGATGCCGAGCTTGGCCGGGTCGGCGCTGGTGAACAGCGCGTCCCAGGCACCGGTGGTGTAGTTGTACAGGTAGGCGGTCCACGAGTTGGTGACCGCGTTGGTCTGCACGTCGAGCACCGTGTAGGCGGGCAGCCCCTGGAACGGCGTGGTGTACGTGCTGACGAAGTTGGCGTCGATCCAGGCCACCGCGGCGAAGCCGGGCGAGGCCGCGCACCAGTCCCACGCCCCGACGCCGTTGCCGCCCTGCCAGTAGAACGTGGTCACCTCGATGCACGTCTTGCCGCTCGGGTCGAGCGTCGGCGCGTACACCACGTCCGGGTTGCCCGCCGACATCCGGATGCCCGGGTTGATGGTGTGGGTGGCCTGCGCGCCGTCCGACGCGACGTTCGGGAACGCGCCCCAGACGGTGTGCAACGAGCCGCTCCACGGCGGGAGGTCGGCGGTACCGGTCCTCCAGTCCCCATCGGCCCGGTCGCCGCGCTGCGTTGCGCCGGCCCGGTCGGTGTGCCGCGCCGCGCCGAGCGCCTGGAACTTCTCGCTGACCGCACCGCCCGCGGCGGCTCTCGCGGCGTCACCGCGCACCGCCGGCACGAGTCTCCCGCTCACGGGCGAGTCCGGTGTCGGCGCGGCGACCGGGACGGCCCGGTCCGCCGCGGACGCCGACACCGGCGCACCCGCCGCGAACACCACGCCCAAGGCGAGCAGCGCGGCCGCCACCCGGCGCGTTGACGATGATGACATTGCCACCAGTGGTCCTCTCACTAGGCGAAATCGACACGCCGCAGGCGAAGAGGACGCAGGTGACACATTTCAGCTGCCCCCCGGCACACCGCGACACCTGAAGCCTGCACCGCGCCGGCGAATACGGCCATACGTCAACCGGCCGTCACGCGTTGCGCCGGGTGCGCCCGGGCCGGAAACGTGATTCGGAGAACCGAACCGGGCCGCTCGTTGCGAATTCCCGAACGCAGCTCCGCCGTCGTTGTGGAACCGTGTTACGTTGGCGGGAGCCGGTCCCGGAGGAAGCCACGACCAGCGCCTCGGTGCGAATGGCGAGTTCGACGGGGTCGTCGAGCAGGTCAACGCGGGCGACACCCCGGCAATGCCACAAACGCATTCCACCTCACAAGGCCACCTGTCCGGAATCGGCCGAATTCTACGACTCCGCTCCCGAAGTGACCTCACCTGTCGACCACGATGGAGCCTGCTCATGTCCTTGCGGAAAGCGGCCGCGATAGCGGCGGCGTTACTCACCATCGGCGCGGTGAACCTCGCGGGCGCCCCGGCGCACGCCGACGATTCCAGCCCGGTCGCCGTGCAACGATCCGATGTGCGCCCGGCACCGGCGCAGGTCGAGGCGAGACGGGCCGACGTCGCCCGACGGGCCGGCCTGTCCGCCGAGATGCTCGACGGGCCCTGGCACATCGTCAACCGCCACAGCGGCAAGTGCCTGGCCGTCAACTGGGCCAGCCACGACGAGCGCGCTTGGATCGTCCAGCACACCTGCGAGTACTCGGCGCCGTACAACGAGGAGTGGTACTTCGACGGCGCGCACATCGTCAACGGGCACACCGGCAAGTGCATGGCCGTCAACTGGGCCAGCCACGACGAGCGCGCCTGGGTCGTCCAGCACACCTGCGAGAACTCCGCGCCGTACAACGAGAACTGGAACCGCGAGTACCTGGCGAGCGGCTACTCGCACTTCGTCAACCAGCACACCGGCAAGTGCCTGGCGGTCAACTGGGCCAGCCACGACGAGCGGGCCTGGGCGGTCCAGCACACCTGCGAGTACGCCGCCCCGTACAACGAGGAGTGGGCCGTCACCTACTGACGAGCCTGACCGGCACGACCAGGTGACGCCGGCCGTCGCGGATCGTGACGGCCGGCTTTACCATCCGCCCGCCGCTCACGAGTCGTCCCGCAGGGCGCTCGGCTTGTGCACCGCGTCCTTGCCGCTCTTGTCGCTGCGCACGCGGTACTGCGGGTCGTCCTCCGATGCGCGGACCTGTCGGCCGGCGGCTTCGGTGTCCTCGGTGATCTCCTCGACCACCTCGCCGGGCACCTCCTGCCCGTGGCTGGACCAGGTGACGTGGTCGCCCTTGTGGAGCTTCTTCTCGCCCATGGGAGAATTCTGCGTCGCCACGTCGTGCCGCGCAGGCAGGCCGCCCGCCGACCAGGCGCACGACCGGCTACTTTCACTCGACGGAGTGCTCGGTGGCCACCACGGTCCCGGGCACCGCACAAGCGTCGGAGGATGGGCGTTCATGAACGAGGTCACCGCGGTGGACGTGTTGCTGGACGGGTTCGGCCGGGTCCGCGAATCCGTCGAACGAGTGCTGGACGGCTTGCCGCCGCACGGGTCGGCCCACCGGGTCGGCGGCACGGGCAACTCCATCGCCTGGCTGGTCTGGCACCTCACCCGCGTCCAGGACGACCACGTGGCCGAGGTGGCGGGCACCGACCAGGTGTGGACCGCCGACGGCTGGGCCGAGCGCTTCGACCTGCCGGTGCCGGACGACGACACCGGCTACGGCCACGACAGCGCGCGGGTCGAGTCGATCACCGCCCCGGCCGACCTGCTGCTCGGCTACCACCGGGCCGTGCACGACCGCACCACGGCCTACTTGCGCGGGTTGAGCGCCGAAGACCTGACGCGGGTCGTGGACGAGGCCTGGGACCCGCCCGTGACCCTGGCCGTGCGGCTGGTCAGCGTGCTGGACGACGACCTCCAGCACGTCGGCCAGGCCGCCTTCGTGCGCGGCGTGCTGCCCGCGAGCTGACCTCGGCGAACCCACACCGCGTGCTCATCCCGGCCGCTACGGCCCGGCGCGACCTGGCACGGCTGCGTTCCGCCGGCGGCGGCACGCCGGACCACGCCGACCTCGACGCCGGTCACCTGACCGATGAGCTCGACACGCCGCCGCAGTCGCTGCTGCGTTCGACGCGGCGGGCGCGATCGCCGGCTGCCGCCCGGCCGACGTTGGCGTACTTCACCCGCCCCGGGCGGTGTACGTGTCGACCGTCTTCACGGTGATGTCGAGCTTCGCGGCGACGAGTTCCTTGGAGGAGGAGGCGAACCACGCCCGCAGCACCTCGACCTCCCAGGGCGACAGGCGCGGTCGGCCAGGGGTGTGGTCGGCGGCGAACGCGCCCGACGCGCCAAGAGCGAGCTCGACGTCCCGCCCGACGCGATCATGCCCTTGGTCGATCAGCCGGGTTCGGAGCGCCGAAGGACCGCCGCGGCGGGACCCGGGCGGACTGCTATCTTGGAACGGTCATTCCAAGATAGCGAGGCGGGCATGCCGGACCTGAAGCACTTCGACCCCGAGGCGGTGCTCGACTCGGTGGAGGAGTTGTTCTGGAGGCAGGGAGTGTCGTCGACCGGCGTGCGGGACATCGTGTCGGCCACCGGCGTCAACCGGTCCAGCCTGTACGCGACGTTCGGCGACAAGCGTGAGCTGCACCTCGCCGCGCTGCGCCGGTACGCCGATCGGCGTTCGGGGCCGGTCTTCCGGCGGCTCGCCGAGGACGAACGCGGGTTGCCGGCGATCACGGAGTTCTTCCGCGGCCTGATCCGGGTCCGCTGCACCGGCGAGCACGCCGGCTGGGGCTGCATGATCACCAACACCCACGCGGCCGCGGAGCACGACGACCCCGATGTCCGAGCGGTGCTGCACGAGCACCACAACCGGTTGCGGGAGGCGTTGTGCGCGGCCCTGGAACGCGCGCGCGACGCGGGCGCGCTGCGGCCCGGCACGACACCCGCGACCTCGGCCGACGTGCTGGCCCTGCTCGCATACGGGGTGAACCTGCGCTCCCGCGCGGGCGCGTCCCCGGAAGCGCTCGACGACACCGTCACCGCCGTGCTCACTTCGCTGGCGAACCGACCCGAGGAGATCCGCTGACATGGTGCAGTTCACCGTCCACGACGAGACCAGCGCGCCCGAGCCGGCCCGCCCCTTCCTGGAGGCGGGCCGCAAGCGCCTGGGGTTCGTCAGCTCCCTCAACGGCGTGATGGCGGAGTCCCCGGAACTCCTGGCGGGCTACAACGCCCTGGCCGAGCAGTTCGGCAAGTCCTCGTTGCCCGGCAACGCCAAGCAGGTCGTGCTGATCACCACCAGCATCCTGAACGGCTGCGAGTACTGCGTGGCGGCGCACTCCACGATCGCGCTCAAGCTCGGCGCGCCCGAGGAGGTCGTGCAGGCCCTGCGTGCCGGCAAGCCGCTGCCCGACGACACCCTGGAGGCGGTCCGCAGGTTCACCGAGCTGGTGGTCACCGACCGGGGCTGGGTCGACGAGCAGGAGGTCGAGGCGTTCCTGGCCGCCGGCCACACCCGCCGGCACGTGCTGGACGTCCTCCTCGGCGTGGGCCTGAAGACGTTGTCCAACTACACCAACCACATCGCGCACACGCCCCTCGACGAGGCCTGGCAGGGCCAGGAGTGGCAGCGGCCCTGACCCGGACCTCGACCGCCCCGGAGGGCTTCGTCGAGGAGGCACGGGTCGCGTGCGGGGACCGGCCGAGCCCGGCCGGTCCCCGCACCCCGTTCAGCCGTCCGAGGTCGGTGGTGCGGTCCACGTGATGCCGCACAGGTACCGGTCCATGGTGTCGTCCACGCGGACGCCGGGGAACGCCTCGCGGTAGCGCGCGTGGCACTCGCGGCGCGACGGCGGCCGGTTGCGGGTGACGTGGTCCAGCCACACCGGGTGCAGGCGCAGGCGCAGCACGTCGGCGGCGACCGGCAGGGAGCGGTGGCGGGTGGCCATCATCGCGGCCACCCGGAACGCCTGCGCGCGGTGCCACCGGCGAGACCGGCCGGGCGGGTTGACCACCTCGACGGCCACCAGGCGTCCGCCCGGCGCGACCAGGTCGCGCACGTGGGGCAGCACGCGGGGGTAGTCGCCCACGGCGAACAGGGTGTTGACCGCGAGCACCAGGTCGAAGCGGCCGTCCCGGTCGGCCGTCACGTCGAACAGGTCGCGCGCCCGGTAGTCGACGTTCGGCCGGCCGCGCTCCGCCCGTGCGATGGCGATCTCCCGCTCGGCGGCGTCCACCGCGAGCACCGAGTCGTACCGGTCGGCGAGCAGACCGCTGTACCGGCCCGAGCCGCACCCCAGGTCGAGCGCGCGGCCGCCGCCACCCGGCACCGCCGCCCGCAACCACGGCCGGTACAGCACGTCGGTGATCTCGGCGTACCGCTGGTAGTGCCGCGCCAGCACGTCGAAGTGCGCGGTCACCACGTCACCTCGGAGGAGAGGAACTCGTTGCTCACCACGTCCCCGGACCTCAGGCCGTCCGGGACGGCGCCGCGCTTCGCCGCCACCAGCGGCCTCAGGTCCGCCACCAGCCGGTCGACGCGGGCGAGGTCGAAGTCGCCGACGACCGGCGTGACGCCGTCGTGGCTCAACCCCAGCGACCGCATCTGCTCCTGGGCGTACCGGGCGCGTTCGACGCTGTACTGCGTGCCCGCGTTCAGCTCGCGCACC
Source organism: Saccharothrix stipae (assembly GCF_054781895.1). Taxonomy (NCBI): domain Bacteria; kingdom Bacillati; phylum Actinomycetota; class Actinomycetes; order Pseudonocardiales; family Pseudonocardiaceae; genus Saccharothrix; species Saccharothrix stipae. Next base: position 131,688 of record NZ_BAAGTN010000002.1, read on the forward strand.
ATGCGCACCAGCGCCTCGTTGGTGGGGCCGGGATCGCGGACGTAGGCGACGGTGCTGCGTTGCAGGATCGGCACGAGCCGCCGCAGGCACGGCGCCAGCCGTTCCTGCTCGGTCGCCGCGACCGCCAGCGCCTCCGGGTAGATCGGGTAACCGCTGTCGTGCACCAGGGCGAAGGCGACCGGCCGCCGCCACGGCTCGATCTCGTGCTCGTAGCGGTACGGCTCGTTGGTGGCGTAGCCCTGCTGGGCGATGGCGCCGTCGGCGGCCACGAACCGGGCGGGCGAGCCGTCGTACGAACCGTCCACTTGCGACTGTCGCAGCTTGCCGCTGTGCACCAGGTAGTCGACGTAGGAGGCGCCGTTGGCGTGGACGACCGGGGTGTCGGTCCGGCCGATGTCCTCGATGGTGCGCCAGTCCGGGTGGTGCTCCGGCGACCACATGATCATCTGCGGGCTCTTGTCCAGCGGCGCGAACACCGCGCGGGTCGGGAAGGACCCCGCCTCCTGCACGGCTTCGTCGGTGGCGATGCTGCCGAGCGTGATCGCGGGATCGGCGGCCATGAGCGCCGACACCCGCTGGAAACCGGTCACCGGGCCGCCCGCCCGCACCTGCAACCGCACCCCGGTGTCGCGCCCGTCCTCCAGCAACGGGCCCTCGACCGCCTTGCGCTGGGAGTCCACGGTGAACCCGCTGCCCAGCAACCGGTACAGGCCGCCGTGCTCGGCCTGGGGGAACCAGTTCATCTGCACCACGACCGTGTCCGGGCAGGTGCCCGCCAGGGACTCGGCGGCGGGCGGCGGCGCACCGGCGCCCGGGTCGGCCGGTGTCGTGCACGCCACGACGGCCGAGGCGAAGACGATGATCGACAGCAGGCGACGCCCGGTTACCATGCGCTAGGTCCCCCTCAGAACCACGACGATCCACAGCGACGGCGGTGGCCTGCCCAGGCTGTCACATCGACACCGCGGCGGTCACGGCCGCCGGCGGTCGGAGACGGAGGCGCGATGACGGCACCCGGCCCGGCCGAACCGCTGCTGGACCTCACCGGCGTCACCAGGTCGTTCCCCGGTGGTGTGACCGCGATCACCGACGTCGCCCTCACGGTCCGGCGCGGCGAGATCGTCGCGTTGATGGGACCTTCGGGCTGCGGCAAGAGCACCGTGCTGCAACTGGCGGCCGGGCTCGACCGGCCGACCTCGGGTGCGGTGGCCCGGCACACCGAGCGGATCGGTTACGTCTGGCAGGACCCGACGCTGCTGCCCTGGCGCACCGCGCGGCGCAACGTGGAGCTGTTCGGCGAGTTGGACGGCACCGCCAAGGCCGACCGCAGGCAGCGGGCCGAGCGGGCGCTGGCCGCCGTCGGGCTCGCCGAGTTCGTCGACCACCGGCCCGCGCAGCTCTCCGGCGGGATGCGGATGCGGGTGGCGCTGGCCCGTGCGCTGGTGGTGGAACCCGAGTTGTTCCTGTTCGACGAGCCGTTCGCCGCGCTGGACGAGTTGACCAGGCACGAGTTGGGCGACGAGTTGTTGCGGCTGTTCGCCCGGCACGGCTTCGGCGCGCTGTTCGTCACGCACTCGGCGGGCGAGGCCGTGCACCTCGCCGACCGGGTGCTGGTCATGTCGCCGCGACCGGGTCGGGTGGTGGCGGAGGTCGCGGTGCCGTTCGACCGGCCGCGACCGCCGGGTGCGCGGACCTCGCCGGAGCACGCCGCGCTGGTGGGCGCGGTGTCGCGGGCCATGGTGGCCGCGTCGTGAAGCGGGTGCTGCCGCCGCTGGTGGTGCTGGTCACGATGCTCGGCGCGTGGACTGCGGTGAGCTACGGCGTGCTGTCACCGCGCCGGCGGTTCCTGCTGCCCCCGGTGGACGAGGTGATCCGGGTCGGTTTCCTGGACCCGGACAACCGGGCCGAGTTGTTGGCGGGCCTGGCGTTGACCACGCGGGTCGCCGGGACGGGTCTGGCGATCTCCGTGGTGCTCGGCGTCGGTTTGGCCGTGGTGATGGCCCAGTCGCGGTTGCTGGAACGGGCGGTGTACCCGTACGTCGTCGTGGTGCAGACGATCCCGGTGCTGGCGCTGGTGCCGCTGTTCGGGTTCTGGTTCGGCTTCGGGTTCCCGAGCCGGGTGCTGGTGTGCGTGCTGCTGTCGTTGTTCCCGCTGGTGGCCAACACGTTGTTCGGCATCCGCTCGGTGCCCGAGGCGCAGCACCAGCTGTTCGACCTGCACCGCGCGGGCCGCTGGGCCAGGCTGTGGAAGTTGCAGCTGCCCGCCGCGCTGCCCGCGCTGTTCACCGGGCTGCGCATCGCCGCGGGCGGCAGCGTGATCGGGGCGGTGGTCGGTGACTTCTTCTTCCGCCAGGGCGAGCCCGGCCTGGGCGTGCTGATCGACAACTACCGGTCGCAGCTGGCCTCGGCCCGGATGTTCGCCGCCGTGGTGCTGGCCAGCGGGCTGGGCATCGCGGTCTTCCTCGTGTTCGGCGCGCTGGCGAGGTGGGCGGTGGGCCGCTGGCATGAGTCCGCCGACGGCTGACCTCGCGTCCGGGCGGCCCGGTGGGACTGCGAGACTTCCCGACCATGCGTGAGGTGGGCAACGGGCGCTACCGGCTGATCCGCGAGCTGGGCCGGGGCGGCATGGGCGCGGTGTGGCTCGGGCAGGACACCGTGCTGGACCGGGAAGTCGCCGTCAAGGAGCTGGTGGTCCCCGGTGGCGTGCCCGTCGCCGAGCGGGCCGTCTACCGGGAACGGGTGCTGCGCGAGGCGCGGATCGCGGGCCGGTTGGCCGATCCCGCCGTGGTCACGGTCTACGACCTGATCGAGGAGGGCGACCAGACCTACATCGTGATGGAGCTGATCCGGGCCCCGACGCTGGCCGAGCTGGTCGAACGGGACGGCCCGCTGGCGCCGAAGGCCGCCGCGACGCTGGCCGGGCAGCTGCTGTCGGCGCTGGAAGCGGCACACGAGTCCGGTGTGGTGCACCGCGACGTCAAGCCCGGCAACGTGATGGTGCCCGCGAAGGGGTCGGCGAAGCTGACCGACTTCGGCATCGCGCAGTCGTTGGACGACCCGAGGTTGACCGCCACCGGTTCGTTGATCGGCTCGCCCGCGTACATGTCGCCGGAACGGCTCTCGGGCGGGCAGGCCTCGCCGACCTGGGACCTGTGGGCGCTGGGCGCGACGCTGTTCTTCGCCACCGAGGGCCACGGCGCGTTCGACCGGGACAGCACGTCGGCGACCATGCTCGCGGTGATGACCGAACGCCCCCGGCCGCGGTCGACACCGGGTCCGCTGGCCGAGCTCGTCGTCGGTTTGCTCGAACCCGACCCGGCGCGCCGCCTGCGCGCGCCAGAGGCCCAGCGGCTGGTCGAGCGGGCACTGGCCGCGGCGCCGGGCCCCACCACGCCGGTCGACCCGCCGACCGTCCGGACGCCCCCGACCGGCGGAACACCCGTGGCCGGCCCGACAGCCTCAACCGGCCCGACAGCGCCGGCCGCCCCGACAGCCCCGACCGGCCGGGCACCGCAGACCGAACCGCCCTCGGTCCCCTCACCGCAGGCGCCCGGATCGCCGGTCGCGGACCGGCGCCCGACCGGCATGGTCCTCTCCATGGCGTTGACGCCGCTGTTCGTCCTCGGCGCGGCGGTCCTGCTGTACTTCACGGTCGCCAAGCCGTACCTCGGTTGGAGCGTGGGCGTCCCGGACACGACCACGACCACATCGCGCGCCACCACCACCCCGGCCGCCGCGACCACCAGCTCATCGGTGCCGCCGACGTCCTCACCCGCGATGCAGCCGGTGCTGACCGTGGGGCCGGACGGCGACATCCCGGTCAACACGTTGGTGGTGATCGAGGGCGAGTGCCTGACCTGGGTGCCCGCGAAGGGCGCGTCGCGGATCGGCGGCGAGCGGACGGTGGGCTGCTACGGCCCGCACGACGTGGAGGTGATGCACGAGGTCTACCCGGACGCCGACTCCGATGAGGACGTGCCGTACCCGTCGGTGGAGGAGCTGGCCAGGCAGGTCGGCGCGGCGTGCACGCGGGTCTTCCTCTCCGACAAGGTGCGTGGCGAGAACAAGGAGGCCACGCTGCGGTTCTGGGTGGTCGTCCCGACCGCCGCCGCGTGGCGGCTGCGCGTCGAGAACGGCCACCGCGTCTCCCACCGCGGCTCCTCCTGCTTCGTCGGCCGGGCGGACGGCGCGCGGCTGACCGAGCCGATCATGACCGAGGACTGACACCGGTCCGGGCGGGACCTGGTGCTGTGACGGTGAAGGTTCGCCGAGGTCAGCTCGATCAGTCCGATCGCGCTGCTTCCCACCTCCATGAGGTTTGGCGGGGAAAGCCGTCGAGCTCCCCTCGGCCGGTGCACCAGAGAAGTACCCGGGTGGCGTCTCCGGGTGGGGCGGCGGGGAGGAGCCGGTTGAGTACGGCCGCACTCAGCGGTGCCGGTGGTAGCCAGTCCAAGGACAGTCCCTGTGTGATGTCGTGGGTGTGCAGCAGGATTTCGGCGACGCCCATCGCGGCGAACCCTTCGGGGTCGCACGGCCCCCAGTGCCAGGCACGCAGGGTCGGGTCGGCTGCGGCCAACGCGCTGCTGAGCAGCCCGCCGCAGGCGGTGACGGCTTGGAGCACCTCAGCCGGTGAGGCGGTGGGGCGGACGTTCAGGTCAAAAGGAAGGTAGGCGTCGGTGGGCTGTGCTGCCAGCTGCCCCGCGTAGGCCAGCAGATCGTGGCCGATGTGCGCCGCGGTTTGCCAGCAGGTCCATTCAAGCGGTCCGGCCGGCACCGTCCAGTCCTCGGCGGTATGAGGGCTGAGCACCCGCAGCATCTCCGCCACGGCGGCGTCAACGTCCCGTTGATCCATGCAGCACCCTCCTTGCGGTCTGATCCCCAGCGGCCCGAACTCGTCGAAGGCGAAGACGCAGTCGGGGAAGCGGGCCGGCACCTGCTCGATGCGGTCGGGGTCGGGCGGTTCCTGCCAGGTCTTGGTGCGCTGGAAGGTGATGCCGTGCCAACCACCACCCCGGCGAACCTTCCCGGTCACGGCACTAGTGCCGCGGCACGGGACGGGTGCGGTCGAGTTCGTCCAGTTGCCGCCGCACCCGGTCGGCGTCGTCGTCGCGACCCTGTTGCCGGTACAGCTCCAGCGCTTCCCGCCACACCGCCCGTGCCCGGTCGTGGTCGCCGAGGGCCACGTGGGGGTGGCCGAGGTGGTCGAGGGCGTCGGCGGCCCGGTAGGCGTAGCCGTGGTCCCGGAACAGGGCGATGGCGCGCTCGTGGCGGCGGACCGCGTCGGCGTGCCGTCCGGTGCGGTGGTCGACCCAGGCGAGCGTGTCCAGGTTGTTCGCCTCGCCCTCGGGGTCGTGGTGGCGGTCGTACAGGGAGAGGGCGGCACGGCAGTGCTCGCGCGCCGCGTCGAAGTCGCCGAGCCGCGAGGCGAACCAGGCCACGCCGCTGAGCGCGTTGGCCTCACCCACCGGCTCGCCGAGCGCCCGGTAGAGCTCCAACGCCCGGGTCGCGTGCGCCAGCGCCTGCCGGTGGTCGCCCCGCCGTTCCCACGCCCGCGCGAGCACCTGGTTGGTGTGTGCCTGGTTGGGCACGTCGTGGTGGCGTTCGGCCAGAACGAGGGCTTGGCGCAGGTGACCGATCGCTTCCTCGTGGTTCTTCAGGTACGCGTGGGCGCGGCCGAGGAGCCGGTGGGCGAGGACCAGTTCGCCGTGCTCGGGCAGGTGCTCGGCGGCACCCAGCGCGGTCCGCCACACGGTGAGCTGGTCGTGCAGGTGTCCGCGCCGGTCGAGGAAGTCGGCCGTGGCCCACGCGAGCCGCCACGCGGTGCGGTGCAGCCCGGCGCCGGCGGCGGTGTGCTGGGCGGCGAGCAGGTTGGCGTGCTCGCCCTCGAACCAGGCCAGCACCTCCCGGCCGTCGGACAGGTGGTGGGTGTGCACGCCGGGTGCGGGCGGGTCGAGCCGGATCGCCGGGCGGTGCGGGTGGATCAGGCGGTCGGCCGCGTGGGCGGTGTGGGTGTAGAAGTCGAGCAGCCGCCGCAGGGCCGCCTCCCGCGTGCCGTCGTCCAGCTCCTCGCGGGCGCTCGTGGCGGCGTGGCGGCGGATCAGGTCGTGCGCGCGGTAGCGGCCCGCGCCGTCCTGGGTGAGCAGCGACGCCTGTTCCAACCCGCGCAGCACCGCCCTGGTCTCGTGCGGCGGCAGGCCGACGAGGCTCGCCGCGGCCGGCAGCCCGATGTCCGGCCCGGGCGCGGCGCCCAGCAGGGCGAACGCCCGCGCCTGGTCCGGGGTGAGCGCGCGCCGGGACCAGGACAGGACGGTGGGCAGGCTGGCGGCCGGGTCGTCGTCGTGCAGCGCGTCGAGGCCGAGGTCGCGCAACTCCTCGGCGAGCACGGCCAGCGGCAGGTGCGGGTCGACGTGGGCGCGGCCCGCGATGATGCTCAGCGCCAACGGGTAGCCGCCGCACAGCTCGATGAGCGCGTCCACCGCCGCGGGCTCGGCGTCGATCCGCGCCGGGCCGAGGCGATCGGTCAGCAAGGCGCGCGCCTCGGCGTCGGGCAGCACGTCCAGCGGCACGTGCCGCGCGCCGTGCCCGGTGATGAGCCCGGGCAGGCGGTTGCGGCTGGTGACCACCACGGTGCACGACCCGCCGCCCGGCAGCAGCGGCGTGACCTGGGCGGTGTCGGCGGCGTTGTCGAGCACGAGCAGCATCCGGCGGTCCGCCACCAGGCTTCGGAACAGCGCGAAGTTGGCGTGCGGGTCGACCGGCAGCCGGCGCGGCTCGACGCCCAGCGCGTCGAGGAAACCGCGCACCGCGACCGCGGGCGGCATCGGGTCGCCCTCGGGCCCGAAGCCGCGCAGGTCGACGAAGAGCTGCCCGTCGGGGAACCGGTCGACGTGCCGGTGTGCCCAGTGCAGCGCCAACCAGGTCTTCCCGATGCCTCCCGCACCGGCGATGGCGGAGATCACCACCGGGCCCGGTGCGTCGCCCACGGCGAGGCCGAGCCGGTCCAACTCGGTGCGCCGGCCGACGAACGGCGCGGGTGCGGCGGGCAGCTGGCGTGGCGCGGGCGCGGCCCGCGTCGGCGGTGGCGCCGAGCCGGTCACCGCGCTCGGCGGTGCCGGCAGCAGGGCGGGGTCGGCGGCCAGGATCCGCCGGTGCAGCTCGCGGACCGCCTCACCGGGGTCGGTGCCCAGCTCCTCCACCAGCCGCTCCCGCAGCCGCTGGTAGTGCTGGAGGGCGTCCGCCGACCGGCCCGCGCGGTGCAGGGCGAGCAGGTACTGGCCCGCCACCCGTTCGTCCAACGGGTGCACCGCGGCACGCGCGCACAGCTCCGCCACCAGCTCCTCGCCCTCACCCACCCGCAACCGTGCGTCGACCAGGTCGTGCTCGGCGGTCAGGCGCTCCTGCCGCAGCCGGTCGCGCTCGACCTCCACCCACTCCCCGCTCAGCCCGGTCAACGGGTCTCCGCGCCACAGCGCCGACGCCTCGGCCAGCAACGTCACGGCGTGCGCGTCGTCGTCGGTGGCGCGGGCACGGGCGCACAGGTCGCGGAACCGGTGCAGGTCCACCGCCTGGTCGGCCCGGTCCAGCACCAGCGCGTAGCCGCCCGAGCGCAGCACGATCGGGGTGTCGTCGCTGCCCGCGTCGTTCAGGGCACGGCGCAGGCGCGAGATGTGGCTGTGCAACGTGGCGGGCGCCCGCCGGGGCGTGTCCACGCCCCAGACCCGCCACAGCAGCAGGTCCACCGGCACCACCCGGCCCGCGTCCACCGCCAACGCGGCCAGCACGCACCGCTGCCGGGCCGGGCCCAGGTCCACGGGCCGACCGCCCAGGCGCGCGGTCACCTCGCCGAGCAGACCCAGTTCCACCGCTGTCCTGTCCTCCCGCCGTGCCCGTACCCCGCCGAGGGTGGCGGGCCGACCTGCGCAATGCAGAACTCTCGCAAGCGGTTCACACGAACGGCCGACGACCCTGTGCCCGAGGCGGCCCGACTGGGGGTCGGGCCGTCTCGCCACCGCCGAGCCGCACGTCGGTCACAGCCCGAAGGCCAGCAGCACGCTGCCGTGCGGGTTCGGGTAGGTCGGCCAGTAGCCCGCCTGCACGTAGACCATGCCACCGGACACCACCGCGCCGCCGCCGCTGCCCGAGATCGCACCGCCCCGGCCCGGCAGGCCGTTGACCCCGGTGAAGTCCTGGAGCGTGTCGAACGTCCACAGCACCCGGCCGTCACGGGCCGCGTACGCCCGCAGCTTGCCGTCGTTGCCGCCCTCGTAGACCAGGCCGGGGCTGCTGGTCACGCCCGGGCCGTGGGCGAGCGTGCAGATGTCCGGGTACGCGGCCGCGCCGCCGGTCGTGCAGCCGTCGGGCGGGTTGGGCGTTTCCCACAGCACGTCGCCGTTCGCCGGGTCGAGCGCGAACACCGTGCCCGGATCGGCGAAGTAGGTCGCCACGTACAGCCGGTCGCCGTCGAAGCTCGTGCCCCACTGGATGCCGCCGAAGCCCGCGCCCGGGATCGGCAGGCCGAGCGCCCGGCGCCACACGACCTCGCCGGTCCGGGCGTCGAACACGTGGTACACACCGAGTTTCTGCCCGACGCCCACCAGGGCGCGGCCGTCGACGGTGAACAGGTTGGGCGTGGCCCCGATGTCGTAGTCCAGCGCCGTGCCGTCCGCCAGGCCCGGGCAGTAGGGCGCGCCCTCCGGGGCGTTGCACAGCAGGCGCCACGTGTCGGCCTTGGTGACCTGGTTGCGCCACCGCACCGCGCCGGTCCGGTGGTCCAGCGCGAGCAACGTGTCGAAGTCGCCGGTCGTGCCGGTGTAGAGCTGGCCGGTGCCCACGTACAGCGTGCCGGTGCGCCGGTCGATCACCGGCGACGACCACACCCCCGCCCCGGACGGCTCGTACCGGGTCGCGCCGCTGGGCCACGTCCCGACCGCCTGCGGCTCGGGCACGGTGTAGTGCCGCCACACCAGCTCGCCCGTGTCGGCGTCCAACGCGTCGACGTGCCCGCGGAAGGTGCAGCACGGGTAGTTCGGGTCGTCGGAGGTGCCGTCCGGGCCGTTGAACGAGTTCTCGCCGCTGGACGTGCCGACGAACACGAGCCCGTCGTGCACCAGCGGGGAGCTGGTCACCGTGCCGGCGCCGTGGGTGTCGACGTCCTTGGCCCACACCAGGCCGCCGGTGCGCTGGTCCAGCGCGTAGACGTAACCCCGGACATCGCCGAAGTAGACGCGCCCGCCCGACACCGACGGCCCGTCCCACGGCACCGCCGGTCGGGGCTTGGCGCCCGGCGCGACGCCGCCGAGGTCGAACGTCCACCGCTCGGCACCCGTGCGGGCGTCGCGGGCGCGGAACTTGCCGTCCGGACCGCCGAAGTACACCGTGCCGTCGACCACGGCGGGTTGGCTGCGCACCGGCAGCGGCGACTGGACGGCGGGATAGGCGAACGCCCACTTCAGCTTCAACCGGTCCACGGTGGACGGGGTGATCCGCCGCTCGGCGGCGTTGTGCCTGCTGCCCTTGAGGTCCTTCTGCCAGGTAGGCCAGTCACCGGCGCGGGCGCCGAGCGGTGCCGCCGAGGTGACGCCCGCGCCCAGCACGGTGATCACCGCCGCGACCGCGAGCAGGGCCGTGGCCCTGCGCCTGCGTGCCATGTCCTCATCCCCTCCCGACGACGGGTCGGCCCACCGTGGCACGGGTGCGTGACCGGCACGAGGGCGCGAACCGGGCAATGGCGTCTCGATGACGTCGATCGGGTGCGGCCCGTTCGGCTGATCCACCCTCAGGAGTTGCGCAAGCCGGGCGGGTGCCGCTAGTCGGCGCGAGCGGTGCGCCGTCCGTCGCGCCACCGGGCGACGTGCGGCAGCGCGAACAGGTACAGGCCGCTGAACAGGAGCAGGGCCAGCGGGAGCAGCGGCACGTAGGAGACCCAGACGACGGGTTCCGCCTGGGACAGCGCGACGACGGTGGCGAGGACGGTCACCGTGAAGGCGACGGACACCCAGCGGTGGAACCGCCGGATCCACTTGTTCCAGCTCATCGCGGTCTCCTTGAGGAGGGGGGCGCCGGGTCGACCGGCCGGTGAGAACGAACGCTAGGAGCGGCCCACCGGCCCGCGCTTCTCGATTCCTGACCGGTCGCGCCGCCGCTCCTAGTCGGGCAGGTCGGCGATGCGCGTGGCGATGACTTCCAGGGTCTTCAGCTCGTCGGCGGACAGGTGGTCGATGAACCGGGCCCGCACCGAGCGCACGTGTCCGGGCGCGGCCTGTTCCAGGGCGGCGAAGCCCTCGTCGGTGAGGTGGTAGATGCTGCCGCGGCCGTCGTTGACGTCCTCGGTGCGTTCGAGCAGGCCGCGGGCTTCCATCCGGGCGGCGTGGTGCGAGAGTCGGCTGCGCGACCACTGCATCTTCGCCGCGAGGTCCCGCAGCCCCCACCGCCGGCCCGGCTGCTCCGACAGCGTGCTCAGGACCTCGTAGTCGGTCGTGGACAGGCCGAGCGCGGTGAGGTCGCGGCCGGTGCGCGCGGGCAGCACGGTGAGGAGGCGTCGGAACGCCCGCCACGCCCGCTCTTCGTCTGGCGTCAACCACGGCACGTCGGTCACCGCCTCATCGTGCCACCTTTGACATGTCAACGAAACTCGGCCTACGCTCATTGACATGTCAAAGAACCCCGCCGTCCGCGTCCTGCTGATCGTCGCGAGCACCCGGCCCGGTCGGCTCGGCCCCACCGTCGGCGAGTGGTTCGCCCGGGTCAACGACCAGGTCGCGGTCGACTCCGGCGCCCGGATCGACACCGCCGACCTGAGGGAGATCGCGCTGCCGATCCTGGACGAGCCCGAACACCCCTCCACCGGCATCTACCACCACGAGCACACCCGGGCGTGGAGCCGCCTCGTCGCCGAGGCCGACGCGTTCGTGATCGTCACCCCGGAGCACAACCACTCGATGCCGGCCGGCCTGAAGAACGCCATGGACCACCTGTCGGCGGAGTGGGCGTACAAGCCGGTGTCCTTCGTCGGGTACGGCCACACCTCGGCCGGCACCCGCGCCGTGCACATGGCCAAGCAGGTCGCCACCACCCTGCGCATGATGCCGACCGGGGCGACCGTGGCGCTGCGCATCGGCGACCACGTCGAGGACGGACGACTGCTCGACGACCCCGCCCGCGACGAGACCGCGCGCAAGACCCTCCGCGAACTCGTCCGCCTGGCCCGCGTGCTGCGCCCGCTGTACCGACCCGACCCCGAGCCGGTCCACCCGGCCACCCCGCCGCCGTTGCCGGGCGTGCGCCTGCGACCGGCCGCTGCCGCCGACGCGGCCGAACTCGTGGTGCTGCAACGCTGCTGCTGGGTCGACGAGGCCATCGCCAACAACACCTGGGACCTCAGGCCGCTGCACGAGACCGCCGACGACGTCCGGACGTGGACCAACGACTGGTCGGTGTGGTGCGCACGCCTGGACCACCGCCTGGCGGGCGCCGTCCGCGCCCGCCGTGACGGCGACACGTGGGACATCGGACGCCTGATGGTCGCCCCCGACCTGGCGGGCCGGGGACTGGGCGGCTGGCTGCTGCGCTTCGCGGAAACCCAGGCACCGGCCGGTACCCGGACACTGCGCCTCCACACCGGTGCCCACAGCCATCACAACATCGCCCGGTACGAGCACTGGGGCTACCACCGCGGCACGGTCCACCACGGCACCGTCCCGTTGACCAAACCAACCACGACGCCGTAGCCGCCGGCTGCGGTGGCCACGGTTCAGTGGTGACTGTAGTACAGCGTCCGCTGTATGGTTACCCGCATGCTGAAATGTGAGACGCGGGAGGATGCGTTGGCCCGGTTGGGCAAGGCGTTGGCCGACCCCACCCGTTGTCGCATCCTGGTGGCGCTGCTGGACGGGATCAGTTACCCGGCCCGGTTGGCCGACCACCTTGAGCTGACTCGCTCGAACGTGTCCAACCACCTGGCGTGCCTGCGGGGCTGTGGTTTGGTCGTGGCCGCCTACGAGGGTCGTCAGGTGAGGTATGCGCTGGCTGATGCGCACTTGGCCCGCGCACTCGGCGAACTGGTCAAGGTCGTGCTGGCAGTGGACACGGCCGAACCGTGCCTCGACGACGAGGCCACCGTGCCGGTCGGGGTGGACAGGTGAGCGAGAACCGCGTCGACCTGGGACTGACGAGCACGGCGTCGACCGACGGGTGCGCGGACGGCTGCTGCACTCCGATCCCTCGCGGCACCGGCGACCCGCAGCGGCGGGCGGTGCTCGGACGACGGGTGCGGTTGCTGGTCGCGGCGACGATCACCTACAACGTGGTCGAGGCCGTCGTGGCGATCACCGCGGGCACGATCGCCTCCTCCACGGCGCTGATCGGGTTCGGCCTCGACTCGGTGATCGAGGTCGCCTCCGCGCTGGCGGTGGCCTGGCAGTTCTCCGGCGCGGATCCCGAGGCGCGCGAGCGGACGGCGTTGAAGGTGATCGCCGTGTCGTTCTTCGCCTTGGCCGCCTACGTCACGGTCGACTCCCTGCGCACCCTGTTCGGCGGGCACGCCGCGGATCACTCGACAGTGGGAATCGTGCTGGCGGCGGTGTCACTCGCCGTGATGCCGGTGCTGTCCACGGCACAACGCCGCGCCGGGCGCGAGCTGGGATCGGCCAGCGCCGTGGCCGACTCCAAGCAGACGCTGCTGTGCACGTACCTGTCCGGCGTGCTGCTGGTGGGCCTGCTGCTCAACTCGCTGTTCGGCTGGTCGTGGGCCGACCCGGCCGTCGCCCTGGTCATCGCCGCCCTCGCGGTCAAGGAAGGCCGCGACGCCTGGCGCGGCGACCACTGCTGCTGACGACCGGACGACCGGACGGCGGAACCTCCCGGCGGAACGGAAAGGGCCGTTCCGCCGGGAGGTTCGGCGAGCGGGTTACGCCGGCTCGGGAGCGGTCTGGCCGCGGCCCGACGCGAGCGAGAACACCAACAGCGAGCTCGCCACGCCGCACAGCGCGACCAGGATCATCGCCACCTGCAACGACGACAGCTCGGCCAGCCAGCCATACAGGAACGGCGCGGCCAGCAGGGCGAAGTAGGCCGCCAGCATCACCCCGGACGCCGCGGCGCCGCTGTTCTCGCCGAGGCTGCCCGCGGCGCTGATGGTGGACGGCTGGATGCCCGCCACGGCGAGGCCGAGCACGACCAGGCCGAGGCCCGCCAGGGCCAGGTTGCCGGCGGTCAGCAGCAGCACGCCCGCCACCAGGATGCCCACCCCGGACAGCCACAACGACGCCCGCACGCCCTTGCTCCGGATCAACCAGCCGTTGCCGAAGCGGGCCAGGATCATCGCGCCGTTGAACGCCGCGAACAGCACGCCCGCCACGCCGATGCTCATGCCCTCCTCGCGGAGGTAGATCACCGACCAGACCACCGCGATGGCCTCCGCGGCGCTGCCCGCGAAGCACACCGCCACCAGGGTGACGAACTGCTTGTTCTTCCACAGGCTGCTCGGGATCTGCTCCTCGTCGACCAGCCCGGCTGACTTGACGAAGGGCACCACCGCGGTGAACAACCCGACCGGCACGCAGACCGCGAGCGAGACGACGATCATGACCTGCGGGTACGCCCACCCCGCGGCCAGCGCACCGCCCGCGATCAGCGCGCCGAGGACGACCGACGCCGCCTGCACACCGTGCATGAAGCTGAGGAAGTGCTTGCCGGTGGCCTTCTCCAGGTCGATGGCCGCGGCGCTCGTCGCCGCGTCCAGGCTGGCGAAGCCCAGGCCGCACAGCAGCAACCCGAGGATCAGCCCGACCAGGTTCTGCACCAGGCCGATGGTCACCATGCCCGCCAGCAGCAACGCGAGCGCGAGGAGGGACTGGTTCTTGGCGCCGAGCGCGGAGTAGATCTTGGCGTTGAGGGCGAGCACCACCATCCCGACCAGCGGCAGCGCGAGCTGCGCGCTGCCGAACACACCGTCGCTGAGCGCGAGCCGGATCAGGACCTCGGTCCACACCACGCCCTGCACGCCGAGGATCACGCCGAACGCGAGGCTCTGCGTGAGCAACGCGGCCTGGGTGACCTTGTGGCCACCGCCGCCGCCCCCGCCGCCGTCGTCCTGTTGCCGTGCGGATCGATCCGACGACGATGGATCCGATAAGGACGTCTGCGGTGCGGAGTCGTCCGCGGCCTGGGCCGGGTCGGTGCTCATCTGGTGACGCCTTTCACTCGCGATGGCGATCAGGGCAACTCCGCAGACTACCGATCAACACCACCGCGCGGGTTACGTCAGAACGGTGACGGCCTCCAGCGAGTCGAAGCCGCGGATCATCTTGCTGGGGTTGTTCAGGTCCACGTTGTCGTGGACCTGATGGAAGCGGACCGGGTTGCCCTCGGCGTCGAGCTCGTAGACCCGGGCCCGCAGCGTCTCGGCCACCCAGACGTGCTTGCCGTCGGAGAAGATGCCCGAGCCGATGAACCCCGGCTCCGGGTGCCAGATGCGCCGCCAGTTCTTCCCGTCCGGGTCGATCTTGACCACGAAGCACTGGTCCTGGGTGCCCTCGCTCATCGACGCGATGTACTCGCCCGAGTCCAGCCGGACGACGCCGATCAGCGACGCGTCCACGCCGGTGATGTCCGCGACCTGCGCCTTGGCACCCGAACGGGTGTCGACCCGGATCACCTGGCCACCGCTGGCCTTGCCGTGCGGCTGGCGGGTGTTGGCCACCAGCAGGTGGTACGGGCCGTCGAGGCTCAGCGTGGACGGCTGGTCGAGGCCGTCGGTCACCACGTCGATGGCGCCGGTCTCCAGGTCGACCGACACGACCTTGCCGTTGCCCTGCCAGTTGTTGAAGTCGCAGCCGTAGACGTAGCGGCCGTCCGGGGACACGACGATCCCGGCCAGGTCGATGAACTTGTCGTCGTACGGCATCCCGACGCCGCCGCGGAAGCCGGTGATGGCCCTGGTCAGCTTCCCGGTCTCGGTGTCGATCTCCAGCACGGCGCTGGTGCCCGGCAGGCCGACCTTGTCCGAGATCGGGCCGCGCATGCCGCTCATCGACACGTACACGTGCCGGTAGTCCGGCGACACGGCGGTCGACCAGACGTGGGCGTTGCACCAGCTGGACAGGTCGAGGTACGGCCGGGCCACACCGTCCCGGACGAGCTTCACGCTGAACGTGGCCTGGTCGGTCACCAGCAGGTCGCCGCGCTGCAACGTCAACGGCATGTGCGAGACGACGATGTAGTTGGTCTCGCTGGTGCGGTGCAGGGTCGGCAGGTAGGCCAGGCCGCGGGTCTCCAGCGTGGAGGTCATGTACTCCTGCAGTTCGCGCAGACCCGAGTCCGACGAGTCGAGGGTGAGCACGGAGATGGAGTAGTGCGTCTTCGTGTTGCGCGGCTTGCGTTCCTCCGGGCTGATCTCCGAGCTGGTGAGGCGGTCGTCGTCGATCTGCGATGTCATGGCAATCCTCCACGGCTGGTGCGAGCCTTCGCGGGCGGAGTCGGCTCGGTCTGTTCGATCGCTTCGGGTGGTGGCCTCAGGTCGTCGGGAGCAGGTTCGCGCCCCGGCGTCGCCCCTGGAGGTCACGGGCCACGTTGATCTGGTCGAACCACAGGTCGATCGCCGTGGACCGGTAGAGCTTGTCGCTCTGCTGGGCGTAGGTGCGGTAGCTGTGGATCGCGGTCATGTAGATGTGCACGGTCGCGGCCCACTCGGAGGTCTCGTTCACCATGAGGTGGAGCTGCATGTCGTCTTCCGGGTAGATCGGCGTGGTGCAGCCGGGGACGATCAACATGTCACCGCTGGGCGCGAGGGCCACTTCGGAGCCGTGTTGGTGCAGGATTTCGTACTTGATCTCGCGAGTGCGACCGAACACGGCGCTGACCATGCCGACGGTTCCGTCGTGGTCGTGCACCGGGCTGCCGCGTCCGGGCGCCCAGAGCACGAGGACGATCTGGAACGGGTCGTCCAGCGAGTTCAGCAGCAGCCGGGCGTAGTTGGTGCTGGGCACCAACTTTCCCACCAGGCGCTGGTTCTCCTCGTCGCCGGCGAAGTCGCGCAGAGCCGTTGCCAGGCGGGCGAGCACGGCATCCCTTGGGATGCGGCCACTGTCGGCGTGGACCTTCGCGACTTCACCGATCAGTTCGTCGGGTGTCATCGGCTTCCCTTCCTGCCTGGTGCGATACCGCAAATGCCAGAAGGCAATTCACTGTAGGAAACAGTAGTTTCTTGGTCAAGAGGAGGTCGCGAACAGCTCGAACTTCGAGCCGACCCCACCGGCCGCCGTGCCCGCCTGCGCGGCGCGGAAGACGATGGGTCGGGCGATCGCCTGGAAGTCGATGTCCGGGTCCAGCCGGCGCACGGTCTCCTCCACCATCAGCAGCGCCAGCAGCGGGAACACGAACTCCGAGGCCGCGTAGATGCCGTGCCTGCGCTGGCTGGCGAACAGCTCGGTGGCGAACTCGATGAGGTCGAAGTCGCGGGCGGTGGCCCCGCCGAACCGGTCGACGAGGCGGACCATGTCCGCGGTGAACGCCTCCGTCGCGGCGCTCTTGCCCACGTGCTCCGCGCTCGCCAGCACGGCCTTCGCACAGTTCTCGCCGTGCCGGAACCCCAGGTTGAGGAAGAACAGCGCCAGGTGGGTGCGCACCTTCTCGGACACCCGGTACACGAAACCGGCGTCGAGCACGACGATCGACCCGGCCCGGGTGAGCCGCAGGTTGCCGGGGTGCAGGTCGCAGTGGACCAGGCCGGTGCGGAACAGCATCTCGAACACCGCCCGCAGGACCTGGTCGGCGAGCACCTGGCGCCGATCGGGCGGCAGCTCGGTCACCTCGACCCGGTCGCGCACGCCCTCGGCGAAGGTCATCACCACGCACGTCTCCCGGCACAACGCCGACACCGGCTCGGGCACGTGCACGAAGTCCAGTGCGGCCAAGTCGCGGCGCAGCGCCCCCATGTTCGCCGACTCGTCGTCCAGGTCCAGCTGACCCAGCACGGCGGTGCCGATGGACCGGGCCATGTCCGACAGCGGCACGCCGCGCAGCGGCCGCAGGCGGCCCAGCCGGTCGAACAGGGCCTGCAGGATCGCCACGTCCTGGCGGACGGTCGCCTCCAGGTCGGGCCTGCGCACCTTCACCGCCACGACCCGGCCGTCGGCCAACCGGGCCCGGTACACGCACGCGATGCTGCCCGAACCGACCGGATCGGGGTCGAACCCGGTCAGCGTGGACCGCCAGTCGACGCCGAACGTCCTGGCCAGCGCGATCTCGACCTCCCGACGGGGCATCGGCGCCACCGCGTCGTGCAGGCGGGTCAGCGCGCGGCACACCCCGGGCGGCAGGACGTCGGCACGGGTGCTGGCGATCTGGGCGAACTTGATGAACGCCGGACCAAGCCGCTCCACGACGACCGCGAACTCGTCCGACCAGGTGCCCAGGCCCGCGCCCCGGCCGGTGATCCGCATCGTCCCCCGGCGGACCGCGGCCCGGACGACGCCGCTCAGCACGGTCCAGCCGATCCGCCCGACCCGGCCCACCGCCTCGGTCCGCGAGATGCCCCCCGGCGCGCGATCCGCGTCCGCCATGTCCGCCATGAGTCCTCCGTGGTCCGTCACCGGCATGCCATCGAGGCGAACTACTTTACTTATCATTAGCTAAATGAACGCACGGTAACAAGCCCGGGCCGCCGCCCTACGGCGGTCGACCGCGCTCCTCCGTGGCGTACCCCAGTAATACCAAGCTCCGACCTGCAGTCTAGGCAGGATGGATCCGTTCGAGGTATCGGCCGAACGGACGTTGACAACGGCAAAGTATCTTCGCTTTCATGTAGCTACTTCTCCGCTGCTGGCGGGGACGCCGCGAAACCGATAACGGAGGAACCATGACGCAGTCGATCGAATCTGGTCTGAAGACAGGCTTGGTGTCGCTCACCCCGCCCCCCGCGGCGCGGTACCACGACCCGGCCGAGTACCTCGACTTCGCCCGGCCCATCACCGAGAAGTTCCTGCCGTTCGACAGCCGGAACGACAGCGAGCTGCGCGAGGTGGCCGAGGGGCACTCCAGCCCGCTGGAGCGCGAGCGCGCGATCTGGGAGCTCGCCGACCGCAAGCCCGAGGAGAGCCTGTCGTTCATCGACCACTTCATCGGCACCGAGTCCGACCGCGCCGTGCGGTCGGGCGCCCTCTGGCTGGCGCTGCGCTCCGCGGGCCCGGCCGCCCTGAGCGTGCTGAAGAAGTACTCGAGCGACGCCGACCCCGAGGTCGCCGACTACGCGCGGGTGCTGGCCAGTGACATCACCGGCATCGCGCCGACCCGGATCTACAACGAGGCCGAGGTCGAGGAGACGGGCTACTTCGACCAGACCGTCCCGCTGATCATCGGCGGCAAGGTCGTCATCATGATGCCGGGTGTCGGCGCGGTGCGTGCCGTGCTGTCGCCGCTGTGGTTCGAGTCGATCCAGGGCCGCGTCCTGGCGAGCACCAACGTCAGCACCTTCCGCACCGAGCTGACGATCGAGAAGGAGCTCAAGGGCCTCAAGGAAGACGGCACCTGCCACTACGAGATCTTCCCGTTCCGCGGCCTGAGCGTGGAGTACGACGGCAACAACCTGGAGCACAACTACCTGTCCTCCACGCTGCGGCCGTTCTACCCCAGCGGTGTCACCGGCAAGGGCGAGGAGATCCAGGTCCCGGTGTCGCTGGAGCGCGTCGCGCTGACGAACCTGGCCGGCCAGGGCGACGTCGAGATCCACGGCACCGGCGCGCGGGCCGACCGCCTGCGTGCGGCCCCGATGCCGTTCGTGCAGAGCGTGCGCGGCCGTTACTACGGCTGGGCCGCGGTCAACCTGGAGGTCGCCTTCGACCAGGGCACGGTCGGCGCGGGCGAGATCCAGCTGTCCAACCCGACGGACCCGGTCGCGGGCCCGATGACCAACGCCAAGCTGTACGGCGCGTTCCGCGGCAAGTCGGGCGACTACACCGGCTCCGGCCGGCTCACGCTCAACTCGATCAAGTGCCACGGCCGTCCCGACGGGACGATCGACGTGGTCGAGAACGGCGGCGAGCTGGCCAGCGAGTGACTTCGCTGACCTGAGCTCGACGACGTCCGGCGTGCCCCACCAGCGAGCTGGTGGGGCACGCCGCCATCAGGACCTCGCGCTGTCGAAGGTCACCTTGTGCTCCAACCAGAACTTGAGCAGCGTGAGCGCCTCGCCCCAGCCACCCGCGCAGTAGATGGCGCGCTTCGTGCCCTCCTCGCCGTCGGGGAGCTGGTCCTCCACCACGGTGACCCGGGTGCCGCCGTCCTCGGCGGCCAGGGTGAACGTCACCCGCGACGGCGGGCTGTTCCAGGTGAACGCGAAGGTCGAGGGCTCGTCGTAGGTCAGGACGGCGCCGCCGTCCTCAAGGGTCAACCGCTCCGCGCCGAACTCGTGCCACACCAGGCGCAACGCGCCACCCGCCCGCTGCTCCAACTCCGTCCCCGACGTGAACCAGCCGTCCCAGCCCGCACCGGTGCCGATCGCGGGCCAGACCTCCTCCGGCGGCAGGGCGATCCACGTCGCGATCTCGATGGGCGGGGTCGAGGACATCCTGGTACCTCCAGCCAACCGGCGGGTCCGTCGAGTACCCGCCGGATACTACTATCTTTCCGTAGCGATGACATGGCGACGACGTCGGACCGAGGTGCCGGCGCGTGCCGACCAACGGCACGATCGTTCCTGCGGAATACCACGACCTGGGAAGTAGCATCTATCGCATGACGGAGGAAGCCAAACGCAGTAGACGCGATGCTACTATCTGACTTGTGAGCCACTTTCGGCTTGGCGGCAGCCACTGTGAGAAAGGTGCCACGCACCATGAGCGTCCGGCGTGACTACGGCCAGTTCTGCGGGCTGGCCAGCGGGCTGAACGTCATCGGCGAGCGCTGGACGCTGCTCATCGTGCGCGAGCTGCTGATCACGCCCACGCGCTTCAACAACCTGCTGGACAACCTGCCCGGCATCGGCCCCAACCTGCTCACCGACCGGCTCCGGATGCTGCTGGAGCACGGCGTGATCGAGCAGCTGCCGGTGGAGGGCGACTCACGTGGCCGGATGTACAAGCTCACCGCCAGGGGCGCGGAGCTGCGCGCGCCGGTGCTGGCGCTGGCCAAGTGGGGCATGGGCTTCCTCACCGAGGAGGACACCAAGAAGGCCGTGCGCGACGAGTGGGGGTTCCTCGCCCTCCAGTCGATGATCGACCACGACAGCATCCCGGACGTGGACGAGACCTACGAGTTCCGGGTCGGCGACAGCAGCTACGCCATCGAGGTCCGCGGCGGCGAGCTCTCGTTCGTGCTCAACCCGGTCGGCACGCCCGACCTGACCATCACGTGCGCGGCGGACGTCTTCGTGCGCATCGGCGCGCGGTTGCTCACCCCGTTCGACGCCATCGTGACCGGTGACGTGAAGGTGGACGGCGCGCCGGAGTCGATCCACCGGTGCACGAGGATGCTCGGTCTGGTCTAGCACCGGTCCTCCGCGGTCACCGCGACCAACCGCGGCAGCGCACCCGGCGGCAGCGCCGCGGTCACCACCCGCCGGTCGCCCACGCGCAACAGCACCAGCCCGTCGTGGCAGACGTCGGCCACGTCGACCAGGTCGCCGCCGTCCTCCTCCGGCAGGCCGAGCGCCAGCACCGCGCACGAGACCCGGCCCGCCGCGGTGGCGATGTCCTCGCCCGTGCGGACCGCGATCTCCTGCGCCAGGCCGGTGACCGACACGGCCGCGGGCCGCCGGGTCACCAGCCCCACCGCCGGGTCCGTCGCCACCAGCCGGCCGCCGTCGGAGACCAGCTCAGCACGGCCGTGCACGCCCAGCTCCGACAGGCGCCTGCTCAGCCACGGACCCACCAGCGGCGCCGGCATGGGCTGCGGCCAGGCACGGGCGCCCGCGGCGCGGATCCGCAGGCCCTCCCAGCGGCTGACCGCCGTGCCGTCCGCGGCCACCACGTCGACGTCGAACCGGTACTCGTCGCCCGCGTGCCCGACCTCCACGGCGTGGACGTGCAGCAACCCCCGGGGACGGGCCCAGAACGTCACCCGGTCGACGCCGACGGGCAGCGCTTCGCGGTGCGGCACGCAGGCGAGCGGCAGGTGCGCCGCCGCGTGGTGCACGCCGGGATCGCCGAGCAGCAGGCGATCGCTGTGGAAGGGCGAGAACCAGCGGGTGTGCTCGTCCGCGACCACCCAGGCCCGCACCTCGTACGCGGTCAGCCGGTCGAAGCGGAGCACCCGGCGGAACCGGCCCGTGTGGCGGAACAGCGGACCGTAGAACGGGTGCGGCCCCGTGGGCTCCAGCGCGCACGGCGGGATCACCGGGACGGGCGGCAGGGTCGCCGGCGCGGGCGGCCCGGTGACGGCGCCGCACGACCGGGCCGTCGCACGGACCGCCCGGTACTCGTCGGCGTCGTCGCGCAGCACCAGGTCGGTCCGGTCGCCGCGGTCGTCGGCCAGCGCCGCGACCCTCAGCGTCCGCGTGCCCCAGTCGCCCACCACGACGGGCGAGGCGAACCGGACCTCCTCGAACGCCCACCGCGCCCGGCCGCCGTGCAGCGACGCGGTCGCCTGCGCCATCGCCTCCAGACCGACCACGGCGGGCAGCACGGGGGTGCCGTGGACGCGGTGGTCGTCCAGGTACGGGTCGGTGGCCGGGGACAGCTCGGCGCGCAGCACCGCCTCGACGCCGGGCGTGCCGGCCAGCTCCTCCTCGCTGAACCTCAGACCGCGCTCACCGGCGGGACGTCGGGTCACGGTCGGGGAGGCGGGCAGCCGGCCGGTCAGCATGGCCGTGACGGGCGCGGTCCGGTCCGCGAGCAGCACCAGGAGCGCGGCGGTGCCCTGCTCGGGCGTGAGGGGCTGGACACCGGACCGCGGCTCGGGCGACGCGAGGTGGACACCCGGCCGCAGCGGCTCGGGCACGACCGGCTGCACACCCGACGGCGGCTCGGACGACGCGGGGTAGACGCCCGGTCGCGGCAGTTCGGGCATGACCGGCTGGACACCCGACCGCGACTCGGGGTGGACACCCGGCACCGACGGCTCGCCCGCGTCCTCCCGCTCACCCGTGCCGAGCCCGGACCACCTCGTCCACTCCAGCAGGTGCGTGCGGCAGCCGGGGTGGCGCGCCGCCCACCGCTCGACCTCGACCCGCATCCAGTCGTCGGCGATGCACCGGGTGGCCCAGCCCGCCATGCCGGTGCGGCCGGCGGTCGAGCCGAGGGCCAGCACCAGGGTCGCCTGCTCGCCGACGGCGTCCAGCAGCAGCCGCAGACCGGTGACCTTCGGTCGGACGGTCGCGCACAGCGCGGCGTCCGAGATCGCGCCGAGCGGCCGGGGTGCCTCGACCTCCGCGCCGTGGACCACGCCGCGGACGGGTCCGCAGGTGGCGGCCGCCGCCACGGCGGTGTGCACGTCGGCGGGCTCGGTGACGTCGCACTGGATGTAACGCGCCCGCGAGCGCCTCGGCAGGCGGGCGAGGCCCGCCCGGACCGGTGGCGAGTCGGCGGGAGACCGCCCGAGGAACACCAGCATCACGCCGAACCGCTCGGCCAGCGCCGCGGCGCAGTGCGCGGCGATGCCGTTCGCGCCGCCCGTCACCAGGACCACGTCGCCCCGTGCGAGCGCCGGATCCGCCTCCGCGCCGGGGCGGTGCGCCTGCGTGACGAGCCGCTGGTAGCGCCCGTCGCCGCCCAGGCGCAGCTCCAGGTAACCGCCCCGGGCGGCGAGCCGCAGGTCGAAGTCGTGGTGGGCGGGCCGGTCGACCGCGGTGACGGCGCACCCGGGCTGCTCCGCCGCGACGCTGCGCGCGACCGCCGCCGCGGCCGGGTGCCCGTCGTGCAGCACGACCAGCAGATCCGGGCGGTCGGCCGCGATCCGCTCGATCGCGGCGGTGATCCCCCCGACGGTGCGCACGGTCACGCACGCGTCGCGGAGCTCCACCACCAACCCCTTGCGCGCACCCGGCCGCGGCGCCGCCGGTGGCCGGTAGTAGTCCGTGTGGGGCAGGTAGCGGGCCCAGTCCACGGTGTCGGAGGTGTCGGGCCGGCCGTGGTGGTCGACCCACCGGTGCTCGAACGCGCGCACCCAGGGCCCCACGCCGGCCACGACCTCCGCGCCGTCGTGCCTCGTGCGTGCCGCGACCTCGATCATCCGGGCGACCTCTCCGATCGACGGGCCGGAGCCGCGGCGCCCGCGGCGCGCGCCGGCACGAACTTCGCGCCCACGAGCACCAGGCCTCTCAGCACGCACGTGATCACCAGGGCGAAGAACAGGCCGAACACGACCTCGTTGACCACGAGCAGGCCGTACACCGCCGCGGCGGTGACCCCGAACACCACCTGGTTGCGCCTGCCGAACGGGGTGGTGCCCGGGTCGGTGATCATGTAGTTGGTGAACAGGACGAACGCGACGCCGGTCATCGGCAGCAGCGCACCGACCAGGTGGTGGTCCAGCAGCAGCCAGCGCACCACGGCCTGGGCGGCGAACCCGACGACCCACCCGAGGATCAGCGGCACCTTGCCGGTGAGCTTCGCGTTGATCATCGTGCCGAGCATCAGGATGGCGAGCGGCACGAGCCAGTCGATCGCACCACCGGTGTTCGCGGTGAACTGGTACGGCGGGGCGATGCCGACCCACGGGAACAACAGCAGGGTGACCACGATGCCGCTGTTGGACGGGTTGAGCACGTGCCGCCGCTTGCCCCGCACGTCCAGCCGCACCAGGTACTTGCTCGCGTTGGCCACCGTGACCGCGAACAGGTAGGGCCACAGCGCCGCGTTGCCCCACAGCAGCATCGCGCACGCCAGCGCGGCGATGTGGGACGGCAGCAGGAACAGCACCAACGCGCGCGGCCCGCCCCGGTACTGCGGCGTGCGGCCGGTCGCCCACGCGTCGAGCGCCTCGAACAACAACGCGGTCGCGTACCCGACGAGCACGGTCGTGATCGGGGTGATGGGTGACTGCTCGAAACCCAGCAGCACGTGGCCGACCACGGTGAAGATCGTGATCGACGCCGCGAACCGGCGCAACGCGCGCTCACGCCGGAGCTCGGGCGTCAGCGCGACCGGTGCGGGCTCGGCCGGCCTCTCCGCGCCACCGGGAACCCCGGTCTGGAGCTCGGCCGATGCTGTCGTGGTCATCGCACTACCGCCGTTCCGTCGCCGTTGAGGACCACCGTCCAGCGGCCGGGCGCCACCTCTACCCGGGCGTCGTGCGTCCCGGAGGCGTCGCGCCAGCGCACCGTCGCCCGCGTGGGTTCGCCGTCGGGCAGGAACAGGGGCACCTCGGCCGCGGACACCCCCGCGTGCCCGTTCGCCGGGTAGAGCTGCGCCCGCTGGGTGCGGTCGGGGTGGTGCAGCTCGACGTGCACGCCCAGCGCCTGCACCTCGGTCGCGCCGGGCCCGGTGACGCGCACGAACCGCAGGTTCGCCGTGCGGTCCGCCGGTGCCCGGTTGCGCAGCAGCACGGAGTCCTCCCACTGGTTGGCGACCAGCACGTCGAGCGAGCCGTTGCCGTCCACGTCGCCCAGCGCCAGACCCCGGCTGTTGTCCGGCTCGGCGATGCCGACGGCCGGCGCGAGGTCGGCGTACACGCCGTCGGCGCCCCGGACCCACAACGGGTTCGACTCGTGGCCCGAGAGGTCGTCGCCGGGACCGAACGCGGGCCACGCCCACGGGTGGCGGACCAACTCGTCGTTGCCCATCGCGAGCTCCTGGAGCAGCGGCCACCGGTCCACCTCCCCCTTGAGGAAACCGTTGGCCTGCATGATCTCGTCCACGCCGTCGCCGTTGAGGTCACCGGCCTTGACGTCCCAGCACCACCCCGCCCGGGCCAGCCCCAGGCGTTCACTGCTCTCCCGGTACGGGAACTCGCCGTCCCTCAGCCGGGCGCCCTCGCCCCGGGGCGTGAACGCGAAGTTGCTCTCGTGCAGCGCGTACGGGGTGGTGATGTTGCTGACCACGATCATCGGCAGCGCGGCGCCCGGGTCGTAGGTGAACGCCACGCCCATGCCCTTGAACGAGTCGTGGCCGAGCACCTCCGACTTCGGCGTGACGAGGTCGCGCGTGCCCTCGACCTCGGTCAGCACCACCCGGCCGGGAGAGGACTCGTTGACCATCAGCTGGTCGGGTCCGAAGTCGTTGGCCTGGTAGACCTCCGGCAGGCCGTCGCCGTCGAGGTCCTGCAGGCCGATCGACAGCGTCCAGGAGCCGGAGGCGGTCGGGGACAGCGCGTCGCTGGCGTCCACCAGCTCGGGGGCCTGGTCGGCGCCGCGCGGCTTGGTGAGCAGGATGCGGTTCCGCCCGCCGTTGCGCGCGCGGGACATGGAGTCCTGCACCGCCATGCGCATGTCGTCGGTCGCGCCGGGGTCGAGCACCCGTGCCCCGTCCGGGAAGTAGTTGCCCACCAGGAGGTCGAGGTGGCCGTCGCCGTCGACGTCGCCGACGTTGAGGGCGGTGGAGTTCCACACCTCGACCGGGTTGAGCAGCTCCCGCGCGCGGAAGGTGCCCGGGCCGGGCACGCCCTGGACGAGACCGGTGTTGACGAACAGCAGCGGCGTGCGACCCCAGTAGTAGACCAGCAGGTCGAGGTCGCCGTCCTCGTCGAGGTCCGCGGGGACGCACCCCATCGGGGCCATCGTGGGGCCGTAGGCGACGCCCGTCGGCGTCAGGCGCACGGGCTGGTACCGGTCGGCGTCGCCCGGCACCGCGCGCACGGTGACCGAGTCGTCCCTCGGGTCGACCAGGCACACGTCGCCCGGCCTCCCGGCACCGCGCAGGTCGGCCGAGGCGACCGCGGCGCCGACCGCGGAGATCCAGCTGCGGATGCCGTGCAGGGTGGGCGCGACGGGCCGTTCCGCCCTCGCGTCGGGTGGCGGTGCGTTCAGCTGCTCGGTGTCGAAGCGGAACGTCGCGGCCAGGCTCGACTCCTCGGCGGAGCCGAGGGTGGGCCGGATCACCGGCACCGCGAACGCGGCGCAGACCAGCAACGTGCCGGCGGCGGCGACTGCCGTGCGAACGGCTTTGGTCATGGGACCACGACCTCTTCCCGGGTTGGCGGGTCGGTGGTGACGGACTGCTGTTCGGACCGGGTGCGCGGCCGGCCGCGGCCGTCCGCGTCGGCGCCGGTCCACGCCGGGCGCCGTTCGGCGCGGACACCGTCGATCCGCGCGCGGGTCACGGGTGTGCGCCCCGGTGTCGGCACCGCGCGGGGCGCCTCGACCGAGGTGCGTCCGATCCCGCCCGTCGCGCCGTCGCCCGCACCGGTCGGCCACGCACCGCCGCACGGGGCGGGTCGGGCCCCGGCGGGCAGTCGGTGCGGGAGGTGGGGCGAAGGGCGGGCGGCCCCGTTCCGGGAGCGCGCCCGGAACGAGGGGGGTCGGCGGTGGTCGGCAACCGGGAGACCCTGGGCGCAGTGCCCGGGACGGTTGCCCACGGTAACGCGCCCGATTCCCCCACAGCTCCCCCAGGCCGAGATCACGATTGCTATACGCGTGATGATCTATTTGAACGATTGCTCGCATTGAGTGTCTAGCACCGCAGGTCTGTGACCAGCAAGGAGGGCGGATCCCGCTTCACCCGATCAGAGCAGGTTGGCTCGTTTTCACAGAATTAACCTCAGTGCACCGTCCACAGAGGACGAACACATGCAGTTGCGACGACGCCACCCACCGTAGAGGTGGAACAGGATACTTGACATATAGTTAGCGAGTCGTCGCCACTGCGGTTATCCACGCCGAAGTGCGGGGTTCCGTACCGGAACGGTCAAGCCACCGCGTTCGATGTGGAGTCCCCGGAAGAACCGCGCATGCGTCGCGGCGATCGTCTCAGTCCTCGTCCACCACCCGGACCAGGCAGGGCACCAGGGTCCGCACGTCGTCGTCCACCAGCAGCGCGACCGCGGCCGGTGCGCGTCCCGCCCGGCGCAGCGCCGCGAACAGGGCCTGGCAACGCGGGTCGGCCGCGGGCGCCGGTGGCGGTTGGTCGCCCTCCGCCGCCCACCGCGTCACGGCGGCGTCCTCCGGCAGGCCGCACTGCCAGTGCAGCACCGCGCGTTCCAGCCCGTCGCGCAACGCCTCGGCGACCGTGGTCGCGCAGGAGGTGATCGGGGTGCCGCCGACCAGCAACCGGAACGCGGGCACGCCCAGCACGCCGCCCAGGTCGGTCACCCCCACCTCCACGCCCGCGGTCTCGAAGAACCGCAGCAGCCGCAGCGCCCGCTCGTCGCCCACCTCCCGCACCGCCGTGGCGAGCTCGCAGCGCCGCCCGGTCTCGGCGCGTTCGGCGACCACCACCTCGCAGTGGGCCCGGAGCCCGGCCGCGACCGCGTCACCCCACGACCGGCCCGCGGCCACCCCGACCGGCGCCCGGTACGGGACCGGGCCGTCGACCGCGGTGATCTCGCACGCGCCGCCGGTGAGCAGGTCGACGCGCTCACCGCCCGGGTCGACCAGGCTCCCGTAGGTCGCGAACCCCGCCAGCGCGGCCCGCCACCGCGCCTCGTCCCGGTCACCGCCCCACCCCGCCACCACCGGCGCGGGCGCACCGGCGGGCAGCACCGACTCGGGGTCGGACACCGACGCGCGGCAGACCGCCAGCGGCGCCTGCGGCAGGTCGTCCTCGTCCAGCCCGCGGAGCACGCCGACCCGGTCGTCGACGAACGCCCCGATCCGCTCGGGGAACCCGTCCACGTCCGCCACCGCGTCCGGCCGCACGGCCCCGGTCACCAGGTAGGGCCGGGGTCGGTGCACGCGGGTGGTCAGGTCGCGCAGGTCGACGCGGATCAACACCGGCTCGGCGACCTCGGGGGCCGAGCCGGTCAGGTACGAGGAGCACGACCGCACCAGGTGTGACGCGATCACGCCCGGCACGGGACCGGTCAGCAGCCCCTCGCCCGCGTCCCCGCCGCGCCACGCGCCCAGCCGACGCCAGCACGACTCGGCCGCGACCCGCTGCGGTGGACCGACCGCCGTCACCCACGCCTCGTCACCGCCCACCAGCACCTGCCCGAGCGCCACCCCGGCCCGGCCGCACGCGTGCGCCGCGGCCACCAGGTCGTCCGGGCGGTCGGACACGCACAGCAGGAGGTCGGTGTCGTCCAGCGGCACTCCGCGCGCCACGTCGACCGTCACCTGCTGGGCGCTGTCGCGCACGGCGTCGCGGGCCACCGCGGCCAAGCCGTCCACGTCGTCCTCGCCCACCCGGACCGACACCCGCCGCCACCCCGAGCGCAACCCGGCCGCCAGCAGCGCGGGCAGCACCGGCCCACCGCCGAGGACGGTGACGCGCGCCGACCGCAACCGCTCGAACCGGTGCTCGGCGGCGTCCGCCACGGACCGGATCGACGCGATCTCCGACCGGTGGACCCGCTGTTCGGAGTCACTGAGCGTGTGGGGCAGGTCGTCGGCCGCGTCCACCAGCAACCGCTGCTCGAACAGCGCCCGGACGAGGTGCTCCACCACGGCGCGTTGGTCGCTCGGGAGCGGCTCCACCAGGTCGCTCAACGCGTGTTCGCCGGTGAGCAGCGGGGCCAGCCGGTCCAGCCACTCGTAGCCGGCGTCACCGGTCAGCGTGCACGCACCCGCCGAGCCGCGCACGTGCACCCCGTCGGGGGTCTTCGCGTACCGGACGTCGGCACGAAGTCGTGGACGCATCTCCCGCACCTCCAGCGCCGTCGCGGCGACTGCCCGACCTCCGAACGTAGTTGAGGCCGGTGCGCGCGGGCGGGCGTCGAAGCGTGACAAGCGGCCACGGGTGAGTGGTGACGCCCAGTCACCACCGGTCGGGGGTCGGCGCGGCGGCGCTCCTGATTGTCGTCCCATCGCGTGGCGCTGAGTGGGTTCGCGGGTGATGCTGGACGCGATGGCAGTCCAGCGTGATCCGACCGGTTCGGCGCTGGCCGACCTCGTCGCCCGCCAGCGCGACGAGATCGACCGGCTGAGAACCGCTGCGCGCAGGCAGGCCGTGGTCGAGCAGGCCAAGGGTGTGCTCGCCGAGCGGCTGTCGTGCCGGCCCGACGAGGCGTTCGAGGACATGCTGCGGCTCTCCCAGGCGACGGGCAGCGACCTGACCGTCATCGCGGCGGGGGTGCTCGGCGTGCCGGCGCCGCCACCCGGTCCGCGCCCCGCGTCCGGCGACGGTTCCTTCGACCCGACCCGCTACGAGGGGCGGATCGACATCCCGAAGCCCTCGCCGGCGCCGATGGGCGAACGCACGCCGCAGCCGGTGGCCCTCGCCGCGATCGGCACCGCGGCCGACCCCGAGGAGCTGGCCGAACTCGTCCGCGAGCACGTCGGCTGCGACGGCGTGCTGGTCTACGTGCTGGAACCCGACGGCGGGATGCGGCTGGAGGCCGCCGCGGACGTGCCGGCCAAGGTGCGGCTGGAGTGGGAACGGGTGCCGCTGCGGCTCAACACCGGTGTCCTCGCGTCGGTGCGCAGCGGACTGCCGCAGTGGCTGCCGGACCTGGCCGACGCGCGTCAGCGGTACCACCTGATCGGGGACCCCGAAACGGTGTGGAGGTCGCGCGCCTGGCTGCCGTTCCGGGACCAGACGCGCACCGCCGGCGTCATCGGTCTGCTGTGGACCGAGGACCACGACTTCTCGTCCGACGAGCAGTGGGAGCTGGAGGTGCTGATCCGGGCGGCGGGATCCACGTTGCTGTCGCTGGTGAGCACGGACGGCGCCGCGCACGGTCGCAATTGGACGCTCTGGGCCCAGCACCTGCTGGACGTGCTGCCCGGCTCGGTGGCGCTGCTCGGCGCGGTCCACGACGAGGACGGTGCGGTGGTCGACTTCCGGTTCGAGGCGGCCAGTCCCGACGCGGTCGACCTCGCCGGCCGCCGCTACCGGCAGCTGGTCGGGCGGAGCATGCTCACCAGCTACCCGACCATCGCCGGGAGCGAGCTGTGGGCGGCGTTCCACCGGGTGCTGCGCACCGGGGTCCGCGAGGTCGTCGACACGTTCGACTACGAGGAGAACACGCCCGGGCTGCCGCAGCACGGCCGGTACACGTTGACCGTCGGCAAGTTCGGCGACGGGCTGATCCTGGCCTGGCGCGAGCACGAGGACCCGTTGCAGCTGGAGCGGTTGCGCA
Organism: Saccharothrix stipae; assembly: GCF_054781895.1. Classification (NCBI taxonomy): domain Bacteria; kingdom Bacillati; phylum Actinomycetota; class Actinomycetes; order Pseudonocardiales; family Pseudonocardiaceae; genus Saccharothrix; species Saccharothrix stipae. The sequence continues at coordinate 161,790 of NZ_BAAGTN010000002.1, forward strand.
GCGTCCAGCGCCTGGGCAACATCGGCTGGGGCGAGTGGAACCTGGTGACCAACGAGATCGACTGGTCCGACCAGCTCTACGTCATCTTCGACCGCGACCCGGTGCTTGGCCCGATGTCGCTGGACGAGATCCGGGCGTCCGTGGTCGGCGAGGACCTGCCGATCCTGCAGAACGCCGTGCGGCGGATGGTGGAGCTGGGCGAGCGGACCGACTCCGAGCTGCACCTCAAGGCCGGCGAGCAGATCCGGTGCGGTCGGTTCATCGGCGAGCCCGTGCTGGACGTCCAGGGCAGGCCCATCCGGTTGGACGTGGTGCTCCAGGACGTGACCGCGACGCGGCGCGCGGAGCAGCGGATGTTCGACCTCAGCGAGCAGTTCGCGCAGGAGCACCAGGTCGCGAACCACCTGCGCTCCGCCGTGCTGCCGCTGCCGAGCCGGCCGCTGGAGCTGCCGGGGATGCGGGTCGCGGTGCGCTACCTGGCGGCCGAGCAGTGGGCGGAGGTCGGCGGCGACTGGTACCACGCGTTCCCGATCGACGACGGCAGCACGCTGCTGGCCATCGGCGACGTGGCGGGCCACGGCCTGGCGACCGCGGCCGCGATGGCGAAGTTGCGGTTCGCGCTCACCGGCGCCGCGCTCACCAACCCCGACCCGGCCGGTGTCCTGGACGTGCTGAACCGCATGCTGACCGGTGGTGACGACATCACGCTCGCCTCGGCGGTCGTCGGCAGGTTCGAGCCGACCACCCGCAGGCTGTCGTGGGCGCAGGCCGGGCACCCGACGCCACTGCTGCTGCGCTCGCGCGAGGTGCGCCGGCTGGACCGGCCGGCGGGTCCGATCCTGGGCGCCGTGCCGGGAGCGGTGTACGCGACGGCCCGCACGCTCCTGGCGCCCGGCGACACGGTGCTGATGTTCACCGACGGGCTCATCGAGCGCCGCCCCTCGTCGGGCGCCCGCGGTGACGACCTGGAACACCTGATGGAGGAGATCCTCGGGTTCGTCGCGGAGCTGGACCCCGCGCACATGCCGGAGGCGCTGACCTCGCGCCTGGTCCCGGCCACGCCGCTGGACGACACGTGCATCGTGGCGGCCACCATTACCGCGTGAGACGACGATCCGCGACGCCGTCTCGCCCGCGATCGACGCGGGTCGCGTCAGCCGACGCGCTCATCCGCGGTCGCGCGGGTCGCGTCAGCCCGTCGCGACGACCGCGCCCGCTTTCAGCACCAGCGACGGGGTCGGGTGGGTCACGACGGCCTCGGCGGGCGTCCGGGCGTCCAGCACCACGAGGTCGGCCCGGCAACCGACGCCCACGCCGTGGCCCTCCAGCCGCAGCACCCGGGCCGCGCCGTACGTCGCCGTCTCCAGCGCCAGCTCGATGTCCGAGTCACGGCGGAACGTGCTGCGGTACGCGAGTTGCATCGCGCGCTCCAGCATCTCCCCCGACCCGTAAGGCCCCCACAGGTCCCGGATCCCGTCGTGACCCGACGCGACCGCCACGCCGGCGGCCCGCAGCTTCTTCAGCGGTGGCACCGGGAAGTTGTAGGCGGCGGCGGTGACCAGCGCGACGCCCGCCTCCGCGAGGCCCGCCACGAGCTGGTCCTGACGCGACTCCCCAGCCTGCCCGAGGGCGTAGCAGTGGCTGACGGCGACCATGCCGCCCATGCCGAGCGCCCTGGTCCGCTCGATGATCAGCTCCAGCTCCCACTCGCCGAGCGAACCGCCGTCGTGCAGGTGGACGTCCACGTTCGCGCCGTGCCTCTCGGCCAGGTCGAACACGACGTCCAGGTGCCGCACGGGATCGCGGTCCAACCCGGCGGGGTCGATGCCCCCGACCGTCGTCGCGCCGAGCCGCAACGCCTCGTCCAGCAGGGCGGCGGTGCCGGGGTCGGTCAGGATGCCCTGCTGGGGGAAGGCGACCTGCTCGATCGTCACGCGGTCCGCGAACCGCTCGGCCAGCGCTCGCACCGCCTCGACCCCGGCGAGACCGACGTCGGAGTAGACGTCGGTGTGGGTCCGCACGTGCGTCGTGCCCGCCGCGCTCATCCGCTCCACCAGGGCGGCCATGTTGTCCACGTTCGGCAGCCCGAGTTCGCCGCGCCGACGGCGCTCGTTCGCGATCCGCTCGGCGAGGGGGTCACCGGCGGAGTGCGGTACCCACTCGCCGCCGAACAGCGTCTTGTCGAGGTGGCAGTGCGCGTCGACCAGGCCGGGGACGATCAGGCCGCCGGCCACGTCGACGACCTCGGCGTCGCCCGGCCCGGTGTCGCCGGGCCCGGCGGCCACCCCGGCGATGACACCGCCCCGGATCAGCAGGTCGACGGGTTCGAGGTCGAGGCCGGCACCCAGCCACCGGCGACCACCTCGGAGCACCAGGTCGCGCACACCGCGTTCGGACACGTGCGGTCACCTCCGGGTCTGGTCCGAGGCCACCGCCGGACCTAGGACGCGCAGAACTCGTTGCCCTCGGGGTCCAGCATGACCCACCAGTGCCCGGCCGGCCCCCGGTCGAACTCGCGGACCCGCGTCGCGCCCAGCCCTTCCAGCCTGGTCACCAGCTCCTCCAGGCCGCCGGGACCGCCGTGGACGTCGATGTGCAGGCGGTTCTTGACCGTCTTGCCCTCGGGCACGTCCTGGAACAGCAGCCGCCTGCCGCGGCCGATGCCGCTGGTCTCGTCGAACGGGTCCTCGGGGTGGCGGATCGCGGCGTACCCGCGGAAGTTCTTGCGGCCGCGGTGCTCGGTCACCGCCTCCTCGCCGAGGTGACCGGCGGCCAGCAGCTGCTCGATGAGCGCGCTGGGATCCTCCACCTCGTACTCCAGCGCCGCGGCCCAGAAGTCCGCCAGGACGGGCGCGTTCCCGCTGTCGACGACCAGCTTCCAGCTCAATGCCATGTAACCGACAATAGTGGTTACAGCGGACCGTCACAACCGCGCGAACGCGGGCGTGGCCCGGTCAGCAGGTCGTGTCGCGTCCGGGCGCCGTGCCGAGGAGGTGCGCGTCCGCGGCCGTCCGGGTGCAGTCGTTGGCGTGGTAGACGCCGTGGCCCGGCCCGTCGAAGGTGACCAGGTGCGAGCCCTTCGCCTGCCGGCGCACGTTGCGCGCCCACTGGTAGGGCGTGGCCACGTCGTAGCGACTGGTCAGCAGCAGGAGCGGCGGCGCGTCGGCCACGTCGAGGCGGTGCGGCGGGTTGGTCGGGCGGTCGGTGAAGCCGACGCAGGCGGCGGCTTCGTGGTGGCCGAGGAAGGTGCCGCGCATCGTGGGCGCCGCGCGCAGCTCGGCCCGGCGCAACGCCCGGTACTCGTCGAAGTCCTCGAACCGCAGCGCGAAGTCCTGGCACACCACCGCGTAGCGCAGCGACTCGTAGTTCGGCTCGAAGGACGTCCGCGCGCCGCCGACCTCCGCGATGAGCGTCGCCAGGCTCTCCCACGCCCCGCCGCGCATCTCGACGAACGCCCACTCGATCAGGTTGCGCCGCCCCATCCCGCTCTCGTCCGCCGCGCGCAGTGCCCGCTCCCAGGCCGCGCGGACGTCCTGCCCGTGCAGGGCGCACGTGGCGTTCTCCGCGCACCACGCGACGAACACGTCGAACGCCTCCTCCGCCGCCCTCGCCCGGTCCAGCACGAAGTGGTGCAGGTCGACGCTGTGGTCGATCACGCCGTCCAGCACCATCGACCGGACCCGCGCGCCGAACAGCTCCGCGTACTGCTGGCCGAGCAGCGTGCCGTAGGAGATGCCGTAGAAGCTGATCCGCCGCTCGCCCAGGGCCTTGCGCACCGCGTCCAGGTCCCGCGCCGAACGGGCCGTGTCCACGTGGTCGAACACCGGGTGCCGGGCACGGCAGTCGTCGCGGACCGCGCGGTTGTGCCGGGCCAGTGCGGCGAACGCGGCCTCGTCCGCCGGGTCGTCACCGGGGTTGCGCGCCATCAACTCCGGCGAGCAGCGGATCGCCGCACTGCCGTTCGTGCCCAGCTGGTCGAAACCGACGACGTCGAACCGCGCCCGCACCTCGGCGCTCAGGTACGGGGCGCGGGCGAACTCCGCGGCGGACCCGCCCGGACCGCCCGCGTCGACGAACACCACGCCGATCCGGCGCGACGGATCGGTGGCCCGGACCCGTGACACGGCCAGGTCCACCTTCGCACCGCGCGGGTCCGCCCAGTCGACCGGGACGGACACCGTGCCGCACTCGGCCGCGGGCTGCTCCGGGCAGGGCCGCCAGGCGATCGTCGCCGCCTCGGCCTCGGGCACGACCACCAGCAGGCTCGCGGCCAACGCGGTGACGAGCAACGTCCGCATGGTGTCCCCCTACCGTCAGCGGAAGGGTGCAGTGTCGCGAGGCCGTCGCCTCGAACGCAAGCCCCGAAACCGTTCCCACCGACCGCGGCGGGCGCAATTCGAAATCCGCGGACCGCCGTTCGCACGCCCGTGTTCACGAGTATGACCAACCGTCCGGCGCTTTTGTTCACAGGTATGACCGATCATTGACCGCACGTCGCGGACCTCATAGCATCCGAAGGGAAAGCGATTTCCTCGCCCGGCGGCGCAAAGATCCCTCCTCGGCGTCGCGATTCACTTCGCATTCATTCGATTTCGCCATCCCCGCTCGCGGCTCCCCCACGGAGACTCATCATGCGTTCGAGATCCTTATTTTCTTGTGTCGGCCTGTTAGCCGGTGCGCTGGTCGTCGTGGCGTCCTCCGCCGCGCAGGCCGCGCCCACGCGGCACGAGGCGGAGGGTTCGCCCTCGGTGTGCGCCGGCACGATCGACGCCAACTGGTCCGGGTATTCCGGCAGCGGGTTCTGCAACGGCACCAACTCCACGAGCGGTTACGTCCAGTTCACCGTGACCGCCGCGGCGGCGGGCACCGCGACGCTGGGCGTCCGGTTCGCCAACGGGACGACCACGGCCCGGCCGGCGAACCTGGTGGTGAACGGGTCCGCCGTGCAGACACCGTCGTTCGAGGGCACCGGCGCCTGGTCGACCTGGGTGACCAAGACGTTGACCGTGCCGGTCGCCGCGGGCGGCAACACCGTCCGGCTGAACCCGACCACGTCCGCCGGCCTGCCCAACGTCGACTTCCTCGACTTCGAAGCCGGTGGCACGCAGCCGCAACCGCCGGGCGGGATCGTCGGGTGGGCCACGCAGGCGGGCGGCACCACCGGTGGCGCGGGCGGAGCCACGGTCACCGTGAGCACCTTGGCCGACTTCCGCGCGCAGGCGCAGGCACCGGGCGCCCGGACCATCCTGGTCAACGGCATGATCAGCGGCTCGGGCACGGTGGAGATCAGCGCCGACAAGACCATCCGGGGTGTCGGCGCCAACTCCGGGATTTCCGGGACCACCCTGAACATCGAGGACATGACCCCGGCGAACGTGATCATCCAGAACATGAACATCCGCGGGGTGCCCGGCAACGACGCGATCCAGATCGAGAGCGCCACGCACGTCTGGATCGACCACAACACCATGTCGAGCACCATCGAGGGCGACCCCGACTTCTACGACGGGATGCTGGACATCACCCACGCCGCCGACTACATCACGGTGTCGTGGAACGTCATCCGCAACCACTGGAAGACCTCGCTCGTCGGCCACTCCGACGGCAACGGCGGTGAGGACCGCGGGCACCTGCGGGTCACCTACCACCACAACTGGTTCGACCGGACCTTCGAGCGCAGCCCGCGGGTGCGCTTCGGCGAGACGGTGCATGTGTTCAACAACTACTACTCCAACGTGAACAACAATTCCTCGTCCTACGCCATCGCTTCGCTCATGGACGCCGGGCTGCTCGTCGAGGGCAACGTCTTCGAGAACGTGCGGCAGGCGTGCTGGTCGGCGAGCGGGTACGCGGACTCCGACCCCGGGCGGTTGGTGGCGCGCGACAACTCGCTCACCGACTCCGGGCCGTGCGAGGTGAACGGCACGGTGGCGGCCATCCCGTACGGCTACACCGCCGACGGTGTCGGCACGGTCAAGTCGTCGGTCACGGCGGGTGCGGGCGCGGGCAAGCTCTGACTCCGTCCGCGACGATGCCGTCTGCGGTCCGGCGGTCCGGCCGTCCGGAGGACGACGGGTGGCGGCGACCGGTGCCGGCCGGTCGCCGTCACCCGGTGCCCAACTGCTTCCGGTCGACCGGCTCCTCACCGAGGGTGCGGTGCAGCCACGGGTCGTGGCCCGGCGGCTCGTACACCATGGTCGACTCGGCGAACCGGCGCAGGACGCCCTCGTGGCGCTCCGGTCGCCGCAGCGCGTCCGCGACCACGGCCAGCCGCCGTGCCCGGTCGTCGTCGGCGGCGGGCAACGCGGGCAGGTGCGCAGCGGGCGGAGGTAAGCTGTCGGCCAGGTAGGACAGCACGGCGACGCGCAGGGCGACCTCGGCCGCCACACCGGGGTGCCACGCCTTGGCCGGCCGGTCGAGCAGCGCCGTCAGCAGGTCCCGCGCGTGGGCGTGTTGGCCGATGCCGGCGTGCACGGCCGCGAGCTCGACCGTCGCCCACACCGCCCGGTCGTCGTCGCCCGCCTTGCGGTGCAGGTCGGCGGCGGCCAGGAAGAGCTCGGTCGCCTCCGCGTGGGACGCCTGCGCGCGTGCCGCGCGGGCGCCGAAGAGCGCGGCGAGGCCCGCGTTGCCGGGTTTCCCGTGCCGGCGGTAGAGGTCCGAGGCGGTGCGCCAGAGGGACGGCGCGGAACGCCCGGTCGCCGCCCTGGCTTCCTCGTAGGCCGCGTCGGCGCGCAGCCCGAGCGGCGTCCGGGCGTCCACCAGGGTGTGGGTCACCGCGACCCAGCGCCGGGCGGCCCGGTAGTCGTTCAGGCGCAGGGCGAGCCGGGTGTTGTTGATCGCCACGGGCAGCGCGGTGGCGTTCTTCCGCGCGGCGGTGAACGCCTCGACCGACCGCCCTCCCGCGTCCAGCGCGCCGGCCAGGTCCGTCCTCCCCTCGCGGTGCACGGCCAGCTCGAACGCGACGAGCCCGGCCAGCTCGTGCAGCCCGGCGTCGGCGGCGATGCGCTCGGCGGCGGCGAACGCGTCCTCCGCGGCCTGGCCGTCGAGGGTGCGCGCCAGCTCCAGGTACTCGCGCGCGGCCGCCTCGTCACGCCCGCCGTGGTGCCGCAGCCGGGCCGCGTGCGCGCGGTCCTCGCGGACGGACTCCTCGTCGGCCTCCGCCTCGTGCACGCCGCGCAGCTCGTCGGTGAGGTCGCCCGCCAGGTCGAACCACTCCTCGCGCTCGGCGAGGTCACGTGCGGCAACCAGTGGCGTCGGGTCGAGCCGGAGCGCGAGGCCGGGTTCGGGGCTCGTGCGCAGGTCGTCGCGCAGCCGGGTCAGCAGCAGCAGGCGGAAGCGGGCCACGGCGGCCGGCGACTCCTCTTCCTCCAGCCGCTCCAAGGCGTACAGGCGGACGAGTTCGAACAGCCGGAACACCGGCTCGGGCGGGTCGGTCGGCTCCTCGTACCCGGCCACGCTGCGGTCCACCAGGCGGTAGAGGGTGAGCCGGGTGACGTCCGGGTCGCGCGCCAAGCCGCGGCCGAGGTCCTCGGCGGTCGCGGCCGAGCCCGGCGCGGCGGGCAGGTACCGGAACGCCGTGCGCGCGTCGTCGTCCAAGTGCCGGTAGCTGAGCTCGATGGCCAGCCGCATCGGCAGCACGTCGTCGTCCAGGAACGCGAGCCTGGTCCGTTCGCGCGCCACCAGCCGGGCGACGCCCTCGGCGCCGGTCTCCGGGTGGTTGGTCATCCAGGCCGCGATGAGCCGCAACGCCATCGGCAGGTCGGCGCACGCCGCCGCGATGCGGTCCAGCGCCTTGGCGGGCGCACCGGCCCGGACGGCGGCCAGCAGCTCCACCGACGCGGCGCGGTCCAGCGGCGGCACGTGCACGACCACGTCGGCGTAGCCCTGGGTGCGGCTGCGCGAGGTGACGATGACCGCGCAGCCGGGCGGTGCGGGCACCAGGGCGGCGACGTGCTTGGCGTCCAACGCGTTGTCCAGCACCAGGAGCACGCCGAGCCCGTCCAGCGCGGCCCGCAGGTGTGCCGCTTCCGCGCCGGGCTCGGGCGTCACGCCGACGCTGTGGCACACCAGCTTGGCGACGTCCGCCGCCTCCCGGCGCGCGTCGAGGCCGAGCAGGTCCACGTACCGGACGCCGCCGGGGAACCGGTCGGCCAGCACGTGGGCCGCTTCGACCGCCACGGCCGAGACGCCCGCGCCGAGCTGACCGGTGCACAACGCCGTGACCCGACCGCGGCGGGAGAGCACCGCCGTGACCCGCTCGACGAAGTCGGCCACCAGCCGGTCGCGGCCGACCAACTCGGGTTCGCGCGGCGGCAAAGCCGTCATGCCCAACGCCGTGCGGTGCAGCGGCGACAGCGCGGCGGGCAGCCCGGTCGGCTCGCCCCGGCGCACCAGCACCGCCTCGGTGGAGACCGAGCGGACCGGCGGCAGGGCGACGGCGAGGGCGGCCGCGAGGCGTCGCGCGTCCGGCGACAGCGCCCGGCCCGACAGCACCTCGCGGCGCAGCTCGACCGACGCGGCCGCGAGGTCGGTGCGCCCGTCGGCCAGCCGGCGCACCAGCTGCCGGCGCACCGCGGCCGCCAGCTCACGAGCACCCGGCACGGCCTCGGCGCCGAGCGCCCAGCGGGCCGCCGCCTCGTCGTGGCCGGGCAGCGCGGGCAGGAACACCCGCGGGTCGAGACCGCGCCGCCCCAGGTGCCGCCACAGCGCGGCGGACCCGCCGACCTCGTCCACCGCGGCCGTGAGCAGCTCCGACCGGACGCCGCGCAGGGCGTCCAGGTCGAGCCGCGCCAGCAGCGGCCCGAGCTGTGCGGCGACCACGTGCGGGCCCTCGCTGCGCGGCAGGCGCGAGTGGTGCAACGACTCCAGCAGCTTGCCCGCCGCACCGGCGAGGTCCAGGCCGTCGGCCAGCCGCACGGGCGTCCGCAGCTCCAGCCCGTACGGCAGCGCGTCGACGTCCTCCAGCACCAGCGGGACGACCCGCCGCCGGGCGTCCGCGCGGGCCAACCCGATCGCGCGGGCGATCTCCTCGCGCAGGTAAAGCGCGTTCTCCGTGCGTCGTGAGACCAGCACCACGGTGATCATCGATGCCCGCAGGTGCCGGTCGAGGACCAGGTCCCACTCCTCGCCCGCGCGCAGCATCGAGTCGTCGAAGACGGTCGCGTGCGGTTCGAGCAGGGACCGCAGTCGTTCCGCGGTGGGGCTGTCCGCGCCGGCGTGCGCCAGGAAGAAGTCCCACTCCACCCGTTGTCCTCCCCGTAGACCGGCAACGCGCCCGCAGCCACTGTGTCGTGAGAACGGGGCCGAGCGCTACCGCACCGAAGTCGATCGCGGACCGTCGGCACGCCGGCCGGCGCTTGCGACCGACCGGCCCTGCGACGGTGCGTCCGACCGCGTCGGCGACATCGGCCGTTGGGCGGAAATCCCCGAAACGAGACGTCGACTTTCCGGCACCGGAGGCGATACCTCCCGGTTGGACCGATCAGCTCATCCGTTGTTTCCCCGGCACTCGACCACCTGCGGGCGGAGCCGGGTGGCAGGCCGGGCGGCGGCGGCGAACGGCCGCACGCGAGAGGTGGTCGACGGCATTTCCGCGCGTCTCGATTGCCTTGCCAAGGAAATTGTTTCAGCAGACACTCGTGAACGTTTCAGAGCCGGACACCGATGTCGGGCGCAGGGCAGCTCTCGCACGCTCCCCGCCCTTGCCCTGCCGTGGAGGAAGCTGCCCGATGAAACTCAAGAACGCGATGCTGTGCGCCACCCTGGCGGTCGTCGGGTTGGTGGGCACGGTGCTGACGACCGTCGCACCGCCCACCGCGTCGGCGGCGAGCCTGACCGAGGTGACGAACTTCGGCACCAACCCCACCGGCCTGCGCATGCACCTGTACGTGCCGGACCGCGTCGCGCCGAGGCCCGCGATCCTGGTGGCGCTGCACTACTGCACCGGTTCGGGGCCGGCCTTCCACTCCGGCACCCAGTACGCGTCCCTGGCCGACCGGCACGGTTACGTCGTGATCTACCCGTCGGTGACCCGCAGCAGCAAGTGCTGGGACGTGTCGTCCCCGGCGGCCCTGCGGCGCGGCGGCGGCAGCGACCCGGTCGGGATCATGGCCATGGTCGACTACGTCAAGCAGCGGCACAACGCCGACGCGGGCCGGATCTTCGCCACCGGCACCTCGTCCGGGGCGATGATGACCAACGTCCTGCTCGGCGTCTACCCGGACGTGTTCAAGGCCGGCGCCTCGTTCGCCGGCGTCCCGTTCGCCTGCTTCGCCACCACCAACGGGTCGGAGTGGAACAGCCAGTGCTCCGGCGGGCAGTCGATCAAGACGCCGCAGCAGTGGGGTGACCTGGTCCGCGCCGCCTACCCCGGCTACACCGGGCCGCGGCCGCGGATGCAGATCTGGCACGGCACCAACGACGACACCCTGCGCTACCCGAACTTCGGCGAGCAGGTCAAGCAGTGGACCAACGTGCACGGCCTGAGCCAGACGCCGACGTTCACCGACACCCCGCAGTCCGGCTACACCCGCACCCGCTACGGCGGCACCGGGGGGATGGCGCCGGTCGAGGCGATCAGCATGCAGGGCGTCACGCACAGCATCCCCGTCGACGCCGCCCAGGTGATCCGCTTCTTCGGCCTCGACGGCACCTCGCCCACCAGCACCACCACGACCAGCACCACCACGACGACGACCAGCGCCACGACCACGACCAGCACCACGACCACGACCACGACCACGACGCAGCCCGGCAACGGCTGCCGGGTCGCGTACACCGTGAGCGCCTGGAACACCGGCCTCACCACGGCCGTCACCATCACCAACACCGGCAGCACGGCGGTCAACGGCTGGAGCCTCGCCTTCACCCTCCCCGGCGGGCAGACCATCACCAACGGCTGGAACGCCACCTACTCCCCGACCAGCGGCGCGGTGACCGCGCGCAACGCCACCCACAACGCCGCCATCGCGCCCAACGCCTCGGTCGGCATCGGCTTCCAGGCCAACCACACCGGCGACACCGGCGAACCGCCGTCGTTCACCCTCAACGGGGCAGCCTGCACCGTCGTCTGACGCCCACCCCTCCCCGGAGGTCCCGTCCATGAAACGAACGCACACGTTCGCCGGCGCGTTCGCCGCGCTGGCCCTGGCCGCCGCCGCGGTGTTCGCCGTCGGCACGGCGCAGGCCGACAGCGGCGTGAAGGTCATGCCGCTCGGCGACTCGATCACCGACGGCTTCAACGTGCCCGGCGGCTACCGCGTCGAGCTGTGGCGCAAGCTCGTCGCCGGCGGTCGCACGGTCGACTTCGTCGGCTCCATGACCAACGGCCCGAGCAGCCTGGGCGACCGCAACCACGAGGGCCACTCCGGCTGGACCATCGCCCAGATCAACAACAACGTCACCAACTGGCTGAACACCTACACGCCGCGCACCATCCTGCTGCACATCGGCACCAACGACATGCGCGGCGACGCGGCCGACGCGCCCCAACGCCTCGCCACCCTGGTCGACCGCATCACCGCCCTGGCGCCGAACGCGGACCTGTTCGTCGCGACGATCGTGCCGCTGTCCGGCAGCGACGCGAACGTCCGGGCGTTCAACGCCACGATCCCGCCGCTGGTGCAGAGCAGGCGGAACGCGGGCAAGAAGGTGCACCTGGTCGACATGTACCGCGCGCTGACCACGGCCGACCTGGCCGACGGCGTGCACCCCAACGCGGGCGGCTACGCCAAGATGGCCACCGCTTGGCACGACGCCCTGCTGTCCGTCCCGGGCAGCATCGGCGATCCCGGCACCACCACGACCACTACTACGACGACCACGACCACCACAACGACGACGACCACGAGCACCAACCAGCCCGGTGGCCCGTCGTGCACCGCGACCTACCGGGTGGTGAACTCGTGGGGTGGCGGCTACCAGGCCGAGGTGAAGGTGGACAACGCCGGCACCGCGGCGATCAACGGCTGGACGGTCCGCATGACCCTCGCGTCGGGCCACACCGTGAACAACCTGTGGGGTGGCGTCAACACCGGGACGAGCGGACCCGTGTCGGTGAAGAACGCCCCGTACAACGGTTCGCTGGGCGTCGGCACGTCGACGACCTTCGGCTTCGTGGCCAACGGCGCCGGCTCCACCGGACCGGCTGATCTGAGCTGCACGAGTCCCTGATGGCGAACCCGGGACCCGCCGGTCACGACGACCGGCGGATCCCGCGTCACAGGACGTCGAGCCGGTGCAGCAGCAGGCCCGCCACGGCGCGGACGCCCACGCCGATGGCCCGTTCGTCGGCGCCGAAGTCCGGCGCGTGCGGCACGCCGTTCAACCCGCGGTCCGGATCGGCCACGCCGAGGTAGAGCATCGCGCCCGGAACCCGGTGCAGGAACAGGGCGAAGTCCTCGCCGTTGAACGGGAACGGGGCGTGCAGCACCTCGACGTCGCTCACCTCGGCCAGGCCGCGCAGGTGCGCCGCGGCCGCGTGGCTGAGCTCCGGCGAGCACACCATCGCGGGGAACGGCGGCCCGGCGAACTCCACCCGCCCTCCCACCGCGCCCGCCAGGCGGCGCACGTCGTCTCGGAGCGCGGGGTACCGGTCGTCGGGCCAGGCCCGCACCGCGAACCGGACCCGCACCGCGCCGTCGACGTCGGGCCCGACCTGCGCCCCGGCGGAGACGAACCGCGCCATCGGACCGCCCGGGGTCCGCATGTCGTCGAGCATCCGGGCGAACTCCTCCGGGGTGCCGGGCCGGTGGACGGTGGACAGCCCTTCGATCGCGGCGCGCAGGCGCTCACCGGTGGCGGCGGCGTCCGGTCCGGGCACGTCGACGTGCCCGAGGTCGAGGCCGGGCAACCCGTTGCCGGGCATGATCGCGAACGAGCCGACCGGCAGCGGTGCGCAGTGCAGGGCGTACACCTCGTCCGGCGTCACCTGGTCGAGGGCGCCCGCGTCGAGCATCGCGCGGGCGCCCCGCAACGTCTCCTCGGCCGGTTGGAACACGAACACCACCCGCCCGTCGACCCGCTCCCGCGACCGGGCGAGCACCTGGGCCACGCCCACGCCGATCGCGGTGTGCAGGTCATGGCCGCACAGGTGCGCCGCACCGGGTACTCGCGAGGCGAACTCCCAGCCGGGGTGCTCGTCGGCGGCGACCGCGTCCATGTCGGCGCGGTAGGCGACGGTGGGGCCCGGACGGGCGCCGTGCAACACCGCCACCACCCCGTGGCCGCCGACACCGGTCGACACCTCCAACCCCGCCGCGCGCAGCCGTCGCGCGACCAGGGCGGCCGTGCGGCTCTCGGCACCGGCCAACTCCGGCCACCGGTGCAGGTCCCGCCGCAACGCGATCAGGTCGGCGTCGAACCCGTCGGCGTCGAACCCGTCGGCGTCGGAGCGGTCGGTGTCGAGTCGGTCGGTGTGGAACCGGTCGGGTCCGGGCACGGTCATGCGCTGCACGGTACAAAACCCAGCCGGGCCGCGGCGGCCGATCCGATCAGGGCACGATCGTCTCGTAGATCCCCCGGCCGAAGGTCGCCGCGACGAGCCGGTGGTGCCGGCCGTCGTACTCGATGTCGTCCACCGCGACCCGGGGCAGGCCGTGGCCCAGCCGCAGCCAGTGACCTGGCGCGATCGCGTTGCCGGCGAACACGCCCTGGTCCGTGGCCACGTACAGCTGTCCCCCACGCCCGAGCACGACGTCGTTGACCGGGGCCGACGGCAGGTTGCCCGAGATGTCGGCCCACCGGGCGCCCGCCGAGCGGGTGGCCAGCACGTGGGGCTGCGACGATCCGGACCGGTAGCCCGACAACGTCACGTACGCCGTCGCCGGGTCGCGTTCGGACACCGCGATCCGGGTCACCCACGGTTGGCCGTCGAGCACCTTCGCCCACGTGGCGCCCAGGTCGCGGGTGAGCCACACCCGGCCGTCGTCGGTGCCGACCCAGATCGTGCGCGGGTCCGACGGCGCGGCGGCCACCGTGGTGATCGTGCCGTACGGGTAGGTGTCCTGGCCGGGTCCGCCGGTCAGGTCGGGGCTGATGGGCGTCCAGGTGACGCCGTTGTCGGTCGACCGGTTGAGCCGGTTCCCGCCGTAGTACAGGACGTTCGGGTCCGACGGGTCGAACTGCACGGGGGTGAACCAGTTGCGCCGGTCGGCGGTGGTGGCCGGGGTGAAGTACGCCATCGTCGTGCCGCCGTCGGTGGACCGGAAGCAGTTGCCGTACTGGTAGCAGGCGAAGACGTTCTCCTTGTCCCGCGGGTTGATGATGTTCTCCTCGCCGTCGCCCCCGAGGTACTCGTTGAACGCCGGTCCGCCCCACGACCGCAGCGACCCGTTGTCCTGGGTGCCGCCGGAGACCCTGGTGACGTCCTGCGGGCTGATCGCCACGCTGTAGAACTGCGTCCACGGCTCGTGCTCGGCCTTGACCCAGCCGCCGTCACCGTCGGCGTCCGACCGGTACACGCCGCCGTCGTTGCCCAGGTAGACCCGGGCCGGGTAGCGGGGGTCCCAGACCATGGCGTGGTGGTCGACGTGGATCGAGGCGGCGTCCGCGGTCCAGGTCGCGCCGCCGTCCTTCGAGGTCAGCAGCGGGACGCCGGCCACGTGCACGTGCCGGGAGTCGTCCGGGTCGACCCACACCTTGCCGAACCACCAGCCGAACGTCGACTGCGACGACCTCAGCACGTCCGGCTCGGGCAGCCGCGTCCAGGTGTCGCCGGCGTCGGCCGAGGTGTAGAAGCCGGCGAACGGGCCGGCGGTGCTGTTGACGATCGCGTACAGCCTGCCCGGCTCGGCGGCCGAGACGCCGATGCCGATCCGGCCGACGTCGGGCCCGGCGGGCGGCAGCCCACCGGCGAGCCGCTGCCAGGTCAGGCCGCCGTCGACCGACCGGTACACGCCGGAGCCCTCGCCGCCGTAGGTCCGCTTGACCGGGGTCCGCCGGTGGTCCCACAGCACGGCGTACACCCGCCGGGGGTCGGTCGGGTCGATCTGCACGTCGACCGCGCCGGTGAACTCGTTCGGCACGTCGAGCACGCGCCGCCAGCCGCCGCCGGCGTCGGTGGACAGGTACACGCCCCGGTCGCCACCGGGGCTGTACAGCGACCCGTTGGCGGCGACGAACACCCGGCTCGGGTCGGCCGCGTCGATCGCGATGCCGCCGATGGCGCCGGAGTCGCGCAGGCCGGTGTTGCGCCAGGTCGCTCCGCCGTCGGTGGAGCGGTACACGCCGGTGCCCTCGTAGGTCACGCTGCCGCCGCCCGGGTTGGCCTCGCCGGTGCCGACGTACAGCGTGCCGTCGGCGGCGGTCGCCACCGCGCCCATCGCCTGGGTCGCGTTGTCCGGCCACGCCGGGGCGAAGGTGCGGCCCGCGTCGGTGGACCGCCAGAGCCCGCCGCTCGCGGCGGCGGCGTAGACGGTGTCGGGCCGGCGCGGGTCCAGCGCCAGGCTCACGATCCGGCCGCCGATGTTCGTCGGGCCGATCGAACGCCACCGCGCGCCGGCGGCGGGGAGTCGGTCGGCCTGGGCGGCGGCGAGGTCGTGCGCGTGCCGCGGGATGGTCTCGCCGCGCAGGGCCTTCTGGAGGAACCGGTGCTCGGCGGGCGCCGAAGGTCCCCGCACCGGGCGGTACTCGCCGGGCTGCCCGGTGCCCGGTGGGTCGGCGAACGCGGACGGCGGTGCGATCAGCACCAGGCAACCGGCGGCGATCAGCAGACGGCGAACTCGCATCGGGAACCCCCAGACGATGAGCGTCGGCACAGCCCGACCCGACGCTAGGGAACCCCGTCCTCCGGCGACACCGATGATCGTCGGCATTTGTTCACAGTGTGATCCCCTGGTGGCGCCGGAGTGGCCCTTGGCGCGCGGTGCTGTTCGTGGCACCCGTTCATCCGCGAATCCTGTGTGGGTCACCCACATGTACCAGGGGTGGGGCGTTCTCTAGCTTGTGGGAACCACAAGCTCGGCCGCACTCGGCGACGACGTCGGGCGGGGAGGGGAACTGACCGCCGTGGGTGACCCCTCGTTCCTCCAGTTGCTGCTCGACGCCGCCGACGTGGGCGACTTCGACGCGCCGCTCGCGTCGGCACGCTCGCGCGGCGAGGAACCCGAACGACTGGCGGAGCTCGAACGGGAACGCACGCGGGCGTTGCGGCTGCGCGAGGTCCTGATCGGGCACCGCCGCAACGAGGACGAGCTCCAGCTGCTCAACGACACCGCGAACGACCTGGCCGCGCTGCACGAGCTGGACGCCGTGCTGCAAGCCATCTCCGACCGGGCGCGCAGGTTGCTGGACTGCGACCTGGCCTACGTCAGCCTGAGCGACGAGGACCGCGGCGACAGCTACGTCAAGGCCGCAGCCGGGAACGTCTCCAGGCTCTTGCGCGGGTTGCGCCTGCCGCGCGGGACCGGCGTGGGTGGAATGGTCGCGCGCACGGGTGAGCCGTACGGCGTGCTCTGCTACGCCGAGACCCCGACGATCGTGCACACGCCGGAGATCGACGGCGCGGTCGCCGCCGAGGGGATGCGGTCGCTGCTGGGCGTGCCGGTGAAGCTGCGGCAGCGGGTCATCGGCGTGCTGATGGCCGCGCACCGCAGCACGCGCACGTTCGGCGCCCAGGACGTCAGCGTCCTGGCGATGCTCGCCGCGCACGCGGCGGTGGCCATCGAGAACGCGCGGCTGCCGGCCGAGGCGCAGGCGGCGGTGGCGGACCTGCGGGTCGCCAACGACACCAACCGCACCCACGCGAGCGACCTGGAACGCACCGCCGAGGTGCACGGCCGGCTCACCCGGCTGGCGCCGCACGGCAAGGGCGTCGACCACGTGGTGGAGGCGGTGGCCGACTCCCTCGAACGCGGCGTGGCGCTGCTGGACGAGGACGGCGTGGTGGTCACCGCCTCGGGTGACGCACGGGCGTCGCACGCGGACGACCTCGCGGCGGCGGGCAGGCAGGCGCGGGAGTCCGGCCGCACGGTCGTCCGGGACGACCTGTGCGCGGTGCCGATGATCACCGAGTCGGAGTTCCTCGGCACGGTGGTGTCGACCGGCGCCGTCGACCTCGGCGACACGGGCAGGCGCACCCTGGAGGGCGCCGCGCTGGTGGCCTCGCTGGTGCTGGTGTCGCGCAGGCGGATGGCCGAGGTCGAGGCGCGGACGCGCGGTGAGCTGCTCGAAGACTTGCTCACCACCTCGCCGAGGGAGCACGACCTGCTGCGCCACCGGGCGTCGCTGCTCGGGGTGGACCTCGACGTCCCGCACGTCGTGGTGGCCGCCCGGATCGACGAGGACCGGCGCAGCCGGGTGCACAGCGCCGCGACGGCGTTCGCGCGGCGGTCCGGCGGCCTGGCGACCTGCCGCAAGGACGAGGTCGTGCTCCTGGTCCCCGGCTCGGACGCGGGCCGGACGGCGGCCGACGCGGTGCGCGACCTGACCCGCGCGGGCTCGCGTCCGGTGACCGCGGGCGGGGCCGGGGCGTCGGGCAGCGCCTCGATCCCCGACGCCTACGGTGAAGCGGCCACGTGCCTGCGGGCGCTGCCGGCGCTGGGCCGGGTCGGCGAGGCCACCGACGCGACCGCGTTGGGCTCCGTGGGCATCCTCTTCGCGGCCAAGGCGGACATCGGCTCGTTCATCCACTCGGTGATCGGCACGCTGATCGACTACGACGACACCCGCGGCACCGACCTGGTGCGCACCCTCGACGCGTTGTGCGCGACCGGCCGGAGCGTCACCAACACCGCCCAGACGCTGCTCCTGCACGTCAACACGGTGGCCCAGCGGCCGGCCCAGATCGGCCAACTGCTCGGCGAGTCGTGGCGCGAACCCGAGCGGCTGCCGGAGATCCAGATCGCGCTGCGGCTCCTGCGCGTCGGCGGGCGGCAGGCGCGCCACCCCGGTCCCACCGAGGTCCACGCGCGATGAACCCCGACCCACACCGGCACGCCGCCGGCGCGCGGACGCCGGCGCCGGACCCGACGTGGTCCGGCGACCGCGCCACCGGTTGCGACTACGCTTCCCGACGGCTCACGAGCGGGGTCCGCGGCCCGGACCCCGCCGACTTCGGTGTCGTCTGGGCGAACATGCGACGCGGGCACCGCGTCGGCGAGCTGCGCGCGCTGCCCGACCTCGCCGACGCCTTCGAGGACTGGCTGGCGGAGGCACGCCTGGTCAACGCCCCGCCTTGGTGCAGGCGAAACCACGCGCGGAGTCCGGATCGCCGACGCCGGTGTACCGCGGCCAGGCCGGCCACTCGCACAGCGGCCGGGTCCGACCGGACGTGGCGGCGTTCTTGTCGGTGACCACCTGGTGGCGCGGCGCCCGGTGGTGTTCCACCCAGTTCTCCAGGGCGGTCAACGAGTCCCAGCCGGCCGCGAACGCGGGCGTCACGTTCGCGTGGTTGGCTCCCGGCACCGGGTAGAACCTGGCGAACCCCCGCACCGCGCCCTTGCCCGCGGTCCTCTCCACCCGGCCGAAGTAGTCCACTGTGGAGCGGTGGCTGACCAGCTCGTCCGCCGTGCCGTGCACGAGGAGCAGCTTCCCGCCGGCCCGCGCGAACGGCCGCAGGTCGGGGTCGTTGACGTCCTGCGAGGCCGACAGCTCGCTGATGCGCTGCTGCCACCGACCGGGGCGCAGGGGGTCGACGGCGAGCGGGTCGTGCCCCGGATCGCGGGTCACGAAGTACTTCACCCACTGGTCCCAGAACTGCACGCCGTACCCGCTGGTCCTGGGCATCGGGTTGGCGGGCGCGTCGGCACCCGTGCCCAGCAGCGTTGTGGTCATGCTCGCACCGGACAGGAACGGGAAACCCGGGTACCCGGTCTCGCCTCTGGCGATGGCGTGGTCCCACCGCAGCGGCGACGACAACGCCTCGACGGCGTGGACCTGCGCGTCGGACAGGCACGTGTCGCCGAGGTCGACGCCGTCGGGGCAGCGCAGCGAGCGCGGGTCGAAGGCGCAGCTCGCCTCGTAAGACACCACGCCGTCGCCCAGCCCGTCGTCGCCGTCGCACGCCCGCACCACGGCGCGGTGCAGCAGCGCCTGCTTCGCCGGTCCCGGGAAGGCGCCGGGTCGGGACAGCACCCGCGCCTCGTGGCCGAAGAACAGGTCGAGGTTCGCCGCGTTCCACGCCGGGTAGGCCGAGATCACGCCGTCGAAGTCGGTCGGCCGGCGCTGGGCGACGGCCAGCGCCTCCCGTCCGCCGCTCGACCCGCCGACGACGTAGGCGTGCACCGGGCGCGCGCCGGAGTAGTGCCGGGCGAGGACGAACACCGCCGCGTCGCGGGTCTTCTCCAACGCGTCACCGGCGAAGTTGCGCAGCGCCTCGTCGTTGACGGCGAAGGAGCCGTCCAGGGACTTGGCGGGCACGAATGCCGGGTCGGCCTGGTGGCCGGAGTCGCTCGCGAACGTGGCGTACCCGCAGGCCGGCGGCACCGGCCGGTCGGCGGGCCCGAACGGGACGTTGCCCGCGACGTCGGGGATGGTGCCGTCGTACCCGCCGCCGCCGAACATCACCACCTTGTGGTTCCACCGGGTCGGCAGGGCGACGCGGAGCAGGATGTCGGGCGCGGCCGGGTCCACCGGGTGGACGGCGGCCTCGACCAGGCAGTGCTCGCCGATCGCGGTCGTGCCCTGCCCCGACGGCGGGGCCGACCGGGCCGCGGTGATCGTGCCGCCCGTGGTCGGCAGACCGATCGCCGACGCCGGGATCGACGCACCGGACAGCCGCGTGCAGTCCGCCACCGCCGATCCCGCGTGCGCGGGCGACGCGACCGGCGCGACGACGATCGCCGCCACCAGTGCCGGCACGGTGATGGCTCTTCTCATGGCCACCCTCCATCACCCGCACCCGATGCGGGAAGACGAACGGTAGGCAGGTGTGCCGTGCGTCACCATGTGTCGGGCGCACACCGACCGCGCGGCGCGGCTGTGCTCGTAGCACGGTCAACAGGTGTGCGGGGGTCAGTCCCGTGGACCGATCGGCTGGGGGTGTCGTCCCGCCGAACGGCGACGGTTGGTCGCCGACAGTCACCTGGTCGTCACTTCGCGTCGCGACACGCGGACCTCGTTGCGACCTACTCTGGTCCAGTGGGGATCGCGATCCTGTGCGCGCTGCTGGGTGCGGTGTTGAGCGCCGTGGGTGCCGCCCTGCAACACGCGGGCGTCCGGGACGTCGGTGAGCTCACGGTGCGCCGGTTCACCCGGTTGGCCGGCAACCGGCGGTGGCTGCTCGGCTTCTCGGTGCTGGTCGTCGCCGCCGTGCTGCAGATCCTGGCCCTGGCGTTGGCGCCGGTGACGGTCGTGGCACCGCTCGCCGTGCTGTCCCTGCCGATCATCGCGGCCATCGGCGTCCGGCACGTCACCCGGGGGTTCGCGGTGGCCGTGATGGCGGCCACGGGCGGGGTGGCCACGTTCGTCGCGATCGCCGCGCGTTCCGCGGTGACCGTCGACGTGCCGGCCGAGGTGGCGTTGCGGGCCGGTCAGGTGGTGGCCGCCGTGGTCTGCGTGTTCGTGCTCGTCGGCGCGTTCCGGAAGGGGACGGCGCGCGCCCTCGCGCTCGCCGCCGGTGCGGGCGCCGCGTACGGGCTGGTCGCGGTGCTGGTGCGGGACGTGGCGACCGCGCTGCCACGGCTGCCGTGGGTGTCGTTCGTCGGGCTGGCGCTGGCGTTCCTGGTCGGCGCCTCGTTGATCCAACTGGGGTACGCCAGCGGGCCCGCGGACCTCGTGGTGGCAGGTCAGACGGTGGTGAACCCGATCGTCGCGGCGTGGATCGGGATGGTGCTGCTCGACGAGACGCCCGGCGCCGGGGGCGGCACGCTGATCGCCCTGGTGACCAGCGCCGTCGTGTCGCTGAGCGGCATCGCGTTCATCGCGCGGTTCCACCGCCGTCGCCTGGCGGAGCAGTCGGCGGTCAGTCGGTGAGGACGACGTCCTGGTGGTAGTCGTGGCACACGGTGTGCAGGCGCGGCGGTGACCGCCACAACGTCACCGAGCAGTGGCGCCACTGGAGCGGGTACGCGGTCGCGCCCAGCGGTGCGAGGGAGGAGACCGTCGTCTCGCCGCACGGCGCGGAGACCTTCCCGTAGTGGGAGCCCCACTTGTACTCGACGTACCGCATCGGCGGGCAGTCGCCGACGGTGATCACGAACGAGTTCGGACCGTGCTCGGGGTCCGCGTCACCGGCGTTGTACCGGATTTCGAGGGTGCCCAGGGCGTTCGGCGGGGCCGCGGTGGCGGTCGCGGCGGTAGCGGTGGTCGGGGCGATGACCAGGACGGCGAGTGCGGCGAATAATCGGACCAGTCGGCTTGGCGACACCAAGGCCTCCTCGGGGTGGTCGGGTAACGCGGACCGAATGCCCGATCCGCCCGACCTCCACACCTCCCGGGCCCGGTATCAGTCCGGGTCCATCCCCCCGTCGCCCGCACGGCCCTCGGGTGTCGACTCGTCCGGTGTCGTGGCGGAGGAACCCCGCTGCTCGTCGGCGAACGTCGGCCGCGAGTGCTCGTCGGCGAAGTCCGGCTCCTCCTCCATGGCCGCCGCGGTGACGGGGTCGGGTTCCGGAGTGCTCACGTGTGCCGTCCTTCCCCGGAGCGCCCCCGGGTCCACCGGACCGGGCCCTCCGAACGGGTGGTGCCAGCCATGGTGTATCCCTTCGTGGGCAGCCCAAACCAGCAGGGGAGATCGTGCGCATCGGTGTGTTCTACGACGGAACGTGGTTCGCGTACCTGAGCGATTTCTACGCGACCGCGCACCCGCGGGCGGCCCGGATCGCGCTGGACGGCTTCCACGACGCCCTGCGCTGGCACCTCCACACCGTGACCGGGCGCGCGCTGGACGAGTGCGTGGTGCACGAGGCGCACTACGTGCGCGGCCGCATCGACACCCCGGCCAGGTCCTTCGACGCCGCCCTGGCCGCCGCCGGGGTCGTCCGGCACGACCTCCCGCTGCACGGCGGCAAGGAGAAGGGCGCCGACGTCCACTTCGCGCTCGAAGTGTGGGAGCGCGCCACCACCGCGCCGCTGGAGTGGGTCGTGCTGGTCACCGGCGACGCCGACTTCACCCCGCTGGCCACCCGGCTGAGGGCTCGTGACGTGGGCGTGGTCGTGCCGGTGGTCGACATCCGGGCGGCTCCGGGCGCACCGCCGCCCTCGTGGACACCGCGCACCGCCGCGCCGCTGCGGGCCGCGGCGACCCTGACGCCCGGGTTCGACGACCTGTTCGCGCCCGCCGACCGCCCGGACTACCCGCTCGCGCGTCCCTTCGTGCGGTCGAGCGAGGCCGTGGCCTCCCCCGTCGGCTCGCCGCGCGGCCGCCGGCGCGGCACCGTGACCGGGTGGCGGGCCGGGCAGGCGCACGGCTTCATCACCGACGCGCGCGGCGGCTCGTGGTTCGCCTCCCGGGACGACCTGCCCGAGGGGTGGACCACGCTGCCCACCGGGACGCCGGTGTCGTTCACCGGATCACCCATGCCGGCACCGGGCCACAAGTACCCGCGGGCGCAGTCCATCCAGCCCGAGTGACCGGATCGCCACCGCCGGCGGGCGCGGTCAGGCGTTGCCGCACAGCCTGTCGAACAACGCCCGCGCCTCACCCCCGGGCCTGATGCCGAGGTCGGCGTCCAGCACCCGCCACAGCCGGCGGTAGACGCCGATCGCGCCCACCCGGTCGCCCAGGTGCGCCAACGCGCGCATCAGCAGCACCTGCAACGACTCGCGGGTGGGGTGGGCGGACGCGTGCGGCGCCAGCAGGTCGGCCGCCTCCTCCCACGCGCCGAGCGCGACCTGCGCCGTCGCCAGGTGCTCCACGGCGGCCAGCCTGCGTTCGCGCCACAACGCCGCCACCGCCGTCGCCGGTCCGGACGGCACCAGCCCCACCAGGCCGTCGACCGGCCACCCGGCCAGCGCGGCGGTCAACGCGGGGACCGCGCCCCGCGGATCGCCCTGCCGCAGCGAGGTCGTGCCGCACCGGAGGAACTCCCCCGCGCACAGCACGTCCACCGCCTCCACGGGCACGTCCAGGCGGTAGCCGTGGCCGACGTGGACGAGCAGGCGGGACACGCCGGGGTTCGCGGTGTCGAGGCAACGGCGCAACCGCGACGCGTACAGCTGGAGGTTCTTGAGCGCGCTGCGCGGTGGTTCCCGCTCCCACAGGTAGTCCATCAGGCGTTCGGTGGACACGGCCGAGCCGGCGTCCAACGCGAGCGCGGCCAACAACGTCCGGGTCTTCACACCGCCTGGCACCACGTGCGGGCCGTCCGGGCCGGTCACCGCCGGGCCACCCCACAGCCGGATGCGGACCGCCTGCCGCGCGCGCGACGCCGAACAGATCGACACCCCGGATCTCGTCACGTCCCAACCCCCATCAGTCACCGCACACGGTAGGTCGTACCCCGAGGTACGCGGCGGGAGGCCGAATGGCGGGGACCGCTGGGCGCGGCAACGCATACCGGACGTATACCGCCAGGTGGGAGCGTGCGCCTCGACACCCGCCCCGTGGGGAGGAACCCGATGGCGCCGCCGCTTTTGATTCGGAGACCCGCAACGCCGCAGGCGTTGCGGTCCGGTCGCCGCGACGGGTCCGGGGACGATCCCGGGACGGGCCGGTCGGCACCAACCCCGACGCGGCGGACGGCACGGGGCGAGCACCGCCCGTTCCGCGCCGCCGCACCACTCCCCGAAAGGACGTGAAACCGATGGACCTGACCTTCGACGACTCGGAGCTCGACCTCGGCGATCTGGCCGTCACCGCGATGCGTGACGCCGTCGCGCTGCCGGAGACCGGCGCCTCGACGGCGGCGTGCTCGTGCAGCAGCACCTCGTGCTGTTGCTGCCAGCAGCCGCACCTGCCGACGGTGCCCCACTAGGTCCGAGTCGAGTCGAGCCGGGAGCGTCCGCGCGCGGACGCTCCCGGTCCCACCACCCACGGGAGCACCGGATGGCCAGTGGCCGCACCACGACCGAGCTCGCGCCGTACGCGCTGGTCCGGGTCGCCGCCCTGGCGCACCCCCGGCCCGCCTCCTCGGACTTCCGCGCCCACCTGGACGCGGTCGTCGCGGCCGAGGCCCGGATCGCGGCACGGGCGCCGGAGCTGGCCGACGCCCTGCACGACAGCGCCGCCGGTCATCCGGCCGAGTTCCACCGAAGGGTGGTGCTGCCGCTGCGCCGTGACGTGCACAACGGCCGCACGCCACGACCGGCGGTGGTGGCGGAACTGGGCACGCTGCCGCAACGGGTGCCGCTGCTGGCGCGCTGGCTGACCGCGCACGAGGAGCTGGCGCGGTCGGCGGAGGCGGCGCTGGCGGCGTGGCCGGACGCCCTGGCCCGGTCCCGCGCGTGGCTCGCCGAGGTCTGCGCGACCGACGAGCTGCGCCGCGCGAGCGTGCTGACCGGCCCCGACCTGCTGCACGGCCTGGACCGCACCGCACGGGGCGGCGGCGCGCCCGACCGCAAGGCGCGCAAGGCCGAACCGACGGTGCTGCGGTACGCGTTGCGTGCGACGTCGAAGACCAGTCCCCTGTCCTGGTACACGCACGTCGGCTGGGGCACGTGGGGCGATGGACCGTGGCCCGCGGTCGAGCCGGTGTCGCGCCCGGCGGTGCACCGCGTCCTGGTGAGCAGGTTGGTCGACGCCCTGGGCGCCGGGCTGCCGCACCGGCTCGCACCGGGTCTGCGCGAACGTGACGGGCGCCTGCTGTTCCGCCGGGACACCCCGGTCGACGGCACCGGTCGCGCCGTCGTGGTCCGGGAGGAGGAGGTGGACGTCGCGGCGACGCGCCCCCTGCGGTTCGTCATCGGGATCGTGCGGTCGGCCGGCGCCGAAGGGCTGCCACCGGACCGGATCGCCGCGGCGCTGGCGGCGAAGCTGACCACGGCCGACGCCGACCGGGCGGCCCGCGGGTTCGTGGCCAAGACCCGCGAGCTGGGTCTGCTCGTGCCGGTGTCCCCGATCCACCCGCAGGACCCGGACGCGGTGGGCTCGCTGGCCTCCTGGCTGGCGCCGACCGACGCCGGCACCGCCCGCCGGCTGACCGCGCTGGCCACGACCACCGCCGCGTTCGCCACCACCGACCCGCCGGCCCGGGTGGCCGTGCTCGCGGAGCTCGCGGCGGGCTGGCGCGAACTCGGCGAGCGGGTCGGCGCGGACCTGACCGGCGTGACGCCGGTGGTGGAGGACGTGGTGCTGCCCGAACCGGTGCCCGTGCCGCCCGGCGCGGTGCCCGCGCTGACCCGGCTCACCCCGCTGCTGGTGGCGTTCGACCAACACGTGCTGCTGCGCGGGTTGATCCGGACCCGGTTCGTGGAGCGATTCGGCGAGGGTGGCGTCGCCGCGCCGGCCGACTGCGCCGAGCCGCTGTCGCGGGCGTGGCAGGAGTCCATGGACCCCTACGGCGTGGACGACCCCGGTGTCCGTGCCGTCATCGAGGCCCGCGACAAGCTCGCCGGGCAGGTGCACGACGGCGTGGTCACCGACGAGGTGCTGGCGTCCGCCGCCGACCTGCTGCCCGGGTGGGCGACCCGCCGCACCGGCTCGTACGGCTTCTTCGCCCAGCCGACGCACGACGGTCGGCTCGTGGTCAACCACGTCTACGCCGGGTTCGGCAAGTTCACCAGCCGCTTCCTCGACCTGCTGCCGGGCGCGCGCGAGGCGGTGACCCGGCAGGTGCGCCGGCACACCACCAACCCGGTGCAGTTCCGCCCGGTGCACGGGTTCAACGCCAACCTGCACCCCCTGCTCGGTGCGCGCGAGGTCGGCGAGGACGCCCGCTGGGCCGACCTGGCCGCCGACGAGCTGGACGTGCGGCACGACCCGGTCACCGACGAGATCCGGGTGACGCACCACGGCGTCCCGCTCGACGTGCTGTACCTGGGTTTCCTGATCCCGGTGGCGTTGCCGGACCGGCAGGTGCCGCTGTACTCCGACCTCGCCTGCGGGTGGGTGGACCTCGACCCGTTGCGCACCGCGACGGTCCACGGCGACGTGACCGCCGGCGGTCGCCTGACCTACGGGGACGTCGTGCTGGCACGCCGGTCCTGGGACTTCACCGTGCCGCCACCGGTCGGCGCGGAGCAGGACGCCGCGCTCGACGTGGCCCGGCTGCGCGCCCGGCTCGGGTTGCCCGAGCACGTCTTCGTCGGGCCCGACCGGGGACCGGAGACGGTCGACGCCTACCGGCGCGCGCTCACCGCGGGCAAGCCTCAGTACGCGGACCTGGGCGACCCGCTGCACCTGCGGTCGCTGCCACGCCTGCTGGCCCGGTTCCCGGACGGCGTGCGGCTCACCGAGGCGCTGCCCGTGCCCGGCGCCGGGTCGCCGGGCGACCGGGTGGTCGAACTGATCGCGGAAACGTACTGGAGGGCCTCGTGACCGACGTCGTCTGCTACTACCACAACCCGGTGAAGGCGCCCCTGCTCCGCGATGCCGTGCTGCCCGCGCTCGCCGAGGCGGAGGGCGCCGGCGCGACCGGGCACGTGGAGCGGCACTGGTTGCACGGGCCGCACGTGCGGGTGCGGCTCGACGGCCCGGCCGAGGCCGCCGAGCTGGTCGCGTCCCGACTGCGCGCCCACCTCGACAACCATCCGTCCACTGTGGACTTCGAACCGGCGGACCTGCTCGCGCAGGCGCGGCGCAACGGGATCGCCGAGCTCGTGCCGCCGCCGTACGAGCCGATCCACCCGGACAACACCGTGGTCGTCGAGCCGACGGACGTCACGGCGCTGCGGCAGCTGCTCGGTTCCGACGAGCTGGTGGACCTGCGCTCGCGGTGCCTGCGGCTCGGCGTGCCCGCGATCGGCGACGCCGTGGCGGTGGACGGCACGAGCCAGTCACGGGTCCGGCTCGCCATGGTCGCGATGACGGCGCACGCGAGCCGGTTCCCGGCGGGCCTGGTCAACGGCTACCACTCGTTCTTGTCGCACCTGGAGGGCTTCCTGCTGCACAACGATCCCGACGGCGTGCTGCGCGGCCGGTTCGACGGCGTGTGGGAGCGCAACACCGACCAGGCGGTGGACACCGTCCGGGGTGTCGCCGAGGGCTCGGTGGCCACGCCGTGGGTGGCGTGGACCGACAGCGTCCGGGCGCTGGTGGAGCAGGCGTTCGACCGCGGCGAGCTGTCCACCACGTACTCGACGCAACTCGGCGAACGCGCCCTGGCGATGGGCGAGGAGGAAGCGATCCGGCGCTGGCACCGCGACCACACCGACCGCGTCAGCGACTACCACGCCCGGTTGCGGGAGGTCGACTTCGACCACCCGAGCTACCAGCGTCCGGTCACCGTGTACCGCTTCGGCACCAACCTGCTCTACCAGTTGCTGGCGGTGTGCGACGTGACGCCCGTGGAGCGCTACCTCGCCGCGAGCCTCGTGGTGCGGGCGGTGCAGCGGATCACCGGCGTCGAGTGGCCGGAGCACGTCGCGCAGATGGTGCAGGTGTCCCGATGACCGGGGTGCTGCTGCGGCTGCGCCCGATCGTGCACGCGACGCCGACCGCGACCGGCCTGCACGTGCGGGGTTGGCGTTCCAGCTTCACGCTCGACGGCGGCAAGGGCCTGTGGACGATCTGGGAGCGCTTGGCCGGGCCGCTGGCCGCGGGCGTGCCGCCCGAGCAGTTGGCGGTGCCGGAGAACGCGCCGGCCGCGGTGGCCCGGGCGTTGGAGCTGCTGATCGGTCAGTTGCGCGAGCACGACATGCTGGTGGAGTCGCCGGTCGAGTGGGGTGGCGCACCGCCGCCCGCGGACATCGCGAGCTGGCTGGACTCCGTTGCGGCGTCGCCGTCGGAGGCCTGGCGGCGGCTGCGGTCGGTGACCGTTTCGGTGGCCGGTGAGGGTGCGTTGGCCGCCGCGGCCCACCGTGCCCTCGTGGCGGCCGGCCTGGAGGTCGGGCCGGTTCGGCCGGGTGCGGGTCTGCTCCTCACCACCGGGGCGCACGCGGTCGCGGCCGGGTGCGCGGCCGACGTCGGTTTCGCGGTCGCGCCGGGCGCGGTCGCCGACGTGCAGGCCGACGCGGGCGCGGTGGCGGACCGGTTGGCCGGTGCGCCGGGCGAACCGCCGGAGGTGTTGGCCGCGCTGGTCGGGTCGGCGGCGGCGCACCGGCTCGTGTGCGCGTTGGGCGGGCTGCCCGACCCGTCCACCGAGGTGGTCGACATGTGGAGCGACGTGCCGCCCACCGGACCGCCGCACCAGGCCGTCCTGGTGGCCCGGGTCGACCCGCTGCACGCCGAGTACCACCCGTGGCTGTCGGAGGTCCGCCCCCGGGAGCCGGGCGGTTCGCTGCTGGACGTGTTGGGCGACCGGGAGTTGGGTCCGGTGGCCACGCCGTTGCCCGGTGAGCTGCCGCAGCTGCCGGTGAAGCTGGCCGCGTCCGGTGACGTGGTCGGCTTCGGCACCACCGAGCACGCCGCCCGGCTGGACGCGCTGCTCCGCGCCGCGCGCCGCCTGGCACCGGAGGGCGTGGTGATCGGCGCGGACCGGGTGCACGCGCTCGGCCTGGCCCTGCGCACGGCGGTCCGGCGGCTCGGCGGCACGCCGGTCGCCGAGCAGGAGTGGTCCACCGACCCCACCGCCCGCCGCTGGTGGAAGGCCGTGACGCTGCGGTTCGCCCTGCCTGCCGCGGTGGAAGTGACCAGACTCGGCCCGCGCGTGGTGCGGGCGGTGGTGCGCGCGGCCGGGGAGGAACTGTCCTGGGCGGTCGAGGCGGACCCGGCGGACGCGGTCGCCTTCGCCGCCCTGGCCGCCGCCGGCCTGGCGCAGTCCGGGCTCGCCGCCGAACAGCCCCCGGCCGAACCTCCAGTACGCCGAGAGCCGACCGTCCCGATCGCCGAGCACACACCGGCCGAACCTCTCGATCGCCCAACGCCGACCGCCCCGACCGCCGAGCACACACCGGCCGAACCCCCCGAACTCCCGACGCCGGCCGAACCCTTCGAACCCCCAGCGCCGACCGGGCGCACGGCGGCACGGGTCACCGAAGCCGTCGTGCTCTCCGGAGCGGCGCCGTTCGCGGAGCCCGATGGTGCGGCCGCGCCGTGGACCAACCGGGACTGGCACTGGCCGTACGGGTTGCGCGATCGCGAGGACGCGTTCCAGGACGACCTGCGGGCGCTGGCGGCCGAGGTGAAGCCGGTGCACCTCGGGCCGGTGCTGGAGGCCGCCGGGTTGGTGGCGTTCGCGGTGCCGGAGGACGGGCGATGACCGTGCGGGTGGTGGAACTGGCCGAGTACGCGGTCGGCGACCTGGCCGGGATCGGCGCGGACGGTCCCGTGCTGCCGGTGCGGTTCGACGGCGCGCTGGTGCTGATCGGGCCGGTGTCGGGCGGGGTGTGCGTGGGCTGCGCCGAGGACGCCCGCCTCGCCACGCTCGGCGCGTCGGTGCCGCGCGGTGATCGGCGGATGCGGGTGGGAGGGTTGGCGTCCCCGGCGCTGCGCCCGTTGATCTCCGCGCTGGTCGACCGGGTGCTGGCCGACCCGGACGCCCACCGCGACGTGGTCCTGGCGCTGCGCACCGACCTGGCGACGGTGGGCGAGCACCGGGTCCGGACCCGGTCCGGTGGTTGCGCCACGTGCGGCCCGATCCCCGACGACTCCGCGCACACCGCGACGGTGGTCCGCGAGCCGGTCCCCGTGGTGCCCGGCACGCTGCGCGGCCCGAACCCGCGCACCGCCGGCGACGCCCTGCACCGCGAGCTGTTCGACCTGCGGCACGGCCCGGTCGGCGGGATGCACCGCATCGGCGACCTCACCGTGGCCGCCGTCAGCGCGGAACTGGTCGGCGGCCAGGCCGGGTTCGGCCGCACCGCCGACTACGCCGAAGCCGAACGCGTCGCGCTGTACGAAGCCGTGGAACGCCACGCGGGCCTGCGACCCCGGCGCGTGACCACAGTCCTGGAAGCGTCCTACGCCGAACTCGGCGACCGCGCGCTGGACCCCACCCGCCTCGGCCTGCCCGACCACGAGTCGCCGCACGTCGTCCCGTTCCACCCCGACGTGCGGACCAGGTGGGTGCACGGCTGGTCCTACACCCGCGCCCGACCGGTCGCGGTGCCCGAGCACGTGGCCTACTGGGGCACCTCGGCGGGGCCGCGGTTCGTCGACGAGACCTCCAACGGGTGCGGCACCGGCAACAGCCTCACCGAAGCGGTGCTCTACGGGTTGTTCGAGGTCGCCGAGCGGGACGCGTTCCTCATGGCCTGGTACGGCCGCGCCCGGCTGCCCCGCCTGCGCGTGCGCGACGAGGTCACCGCGCACATCGCGGACCGGCTGGAACAACTCGGCTTCCGGCTGGAGCTCTACGACGCCACCAACGACCTGGGCGTGCCGTCCGTGCTCTCCCTGGCCCGCGCCGCGCAACCGGGTCTGCCACAGGCGTTCTTCGCCGCCGGCGCCGGGCTCGACCCGGACGCGGCGATGCGCTCGGCGGCGGCCGAGGTCGCGATGGACGTGGAGGCGGGCGCCAAGCGCTACCGCACCGAACCCGACGACTTCGACCCGGACCGGCTGCGGCGGCTGCTGCACGACCCGCGGCTGATCCGGAGCATGGACGACCACGTCAACGTCAACGGCCTGCCCGAGGCCGCCGAGCGGTACGACTTCCTGGACGCGGAGCGGCCCGAGGTGGACCCGGTGGTCCCGGAAGTGCCGCGGGACGACCTGGACGCGTTGCTGGAGCACTACGTGCGGCGGTGGGAGGCGTTGGACCTGGAGGTGATCGCGGTCGACCAGAGCGATCCCGCCGTGCGCGACCGGCTGGGCCTGCACTCGGCGAAGGTCATCGTCCCGGGCGCCGTGCCGATGACGTTCGGCGAGCTGAACCGGCGCACGCACGGCCTGCCGCGGCTGCGCCTGGCCGGTCCACCGCTGCCCCACCCGTTCCCGTGAGCGCGGAGTCCGCGGCCCTGGTCGCCGCCTACACCCACGGACCCGGCCGGGTGGTCGAGCCCGGCACGTCGCCGCGCACGCCCGCGGCGGAGGGACCACGCGTGCCGCTGACGGCGTTGCGGGGCCGTTTCGGCTCGGCGCTGGCGCGGCTGCTGACCGACGTGGCGACACCGCTGCGGTGGGAACCGTGGAACCAGTACAACGACCACCGGGCGTACCCGTCGGCGCGGGCCGCGGCCACCGTCGACCTGGTGGTGGCCGTGGACGGTGAGCGCTGGCCGCTCGATCCCGTGCGGCGGGCGCTGGTCGGCGACCGGGCGCCGGTGGTCGACGGGCCGGTGCGGGTCGAGCTGGTCCGCCGCCGCGACCGGCTCGCCGCCGGTTACCACGACTTCGGTGACGTGCTCACGGAACTGGAGGTGGGGCACGTGGCGGCGGCATTGGTCGAGCACGCGGCACGGCTCGGTCTGGGCGCGCGCGTCTCCGGGCTGACGGTCACCGTGACGTTCGGCGAGGTCGCCGACCCGCCTCCGGTGCCGCCACGCGGTTCGGGGGTGGGTCCGCGCGGCATCGCCGCCGATCCCCGGCCGATGGCCGCCGGTGTGCTGCGCGCGGTCGTGGACGCCGTCGACCACCCGCCGGCGGGGTCGCCGGTGCGCGCCGACCTGAGGCACCGGCTGGCCGTGCGCAACGTCGAGGGCTTCGCCGACGGCTGGTACGCCGTGGCGGGCGGGCCGCGGCTGATCCGGCCGGGACCGGCCGTGCCCGATCTCCAGCCGGTGTTCGGGCACCCGCCCGGCACCATCCACGTCGCCTCGATGAACCTCGCGCTGGTGACGACCGGCGACCCGGCGGCGGCGGTGGCGTCCGACGGTCCGGACGGCTACCGGGCCCTGCTGCGCGCGGCCGGCGCGACCGCCCAGCACGTGTGCACGGCCGTCGCGGGCGCCGGCGCGTTCTGCCGACCGGCCCGCAGCGTCGACGACGGTCCGCTGGAAGCGCTGGTCGGCGCGCCCGCGTCGCACGCGCTGCTCTACCTGCTCGTGATCGGCCGCCCGCGCGGCACGGGCTTCACCTACGACCTCACGCCACTGGAGACGCGATGACGTGGACCAGCCTGCACGTCCGGCTGTCGTGGGCGGTCGAGGACGTCGACTCGTTCATCGCCGACGTCCTCGCGCCGGAGCTGGCCGGGCGCCGCGCGGCGGGGCAGTTCACCGACTGGTTCTACGTGCGGTACTGGGAGGACGGCCCGCACCTGCGCATCCGGCTGCGGGACGCCACCGCGGACCTGACCGGCCCGCTGCGCGACCTGGTGGCGCGGGCGGACCACCCGGTGGTCGTGTCGGCGGACTCCTGGTTGCCGCACGGCGACGTCCGGGAGACGCCGTACGAGCCGGAGGTCGAGCGGTACGGCGGCACCGAGGCGCTGCCGGTTGCCGAGGAGGTGTTCTGCCGCAGCACCGACGTCGCGGTCGCCGTGCTGCGGTCCGCCCGCGCTCCCGGCGCGAAGTTCACCGCCGCCGTGGAGCTGGTGATGGCCACGACGATCGCGTTGAAGCTGGACCGGGTGGAGGCGGCGTCGTGGCTGCGGTCGCTGGCGACGGGGTGGCGGCAGGCGCGCGAGCCGGTCACCCCGCCCGGGCTCGCCTCGCACGTCGCGGCGCGCAGGCTGCACGAGGCCCGTGCGGCCCACCTCGCCACCCGGTGGGACCGGCTCGAAACGCACGCCACGGGCGCCGTGGCGTACTGGGCCGACCAGGTGCGGGCGGACCTGCCGCGGTACGTGTGGGCCTCGCAGCTGCACATGCTGTTCAACCGCCTCGGCCTCGACCCGGAGCAGGAGCGCACCGCGTGCCGGCTGGTGGCGATGACGGCCGAGGCCCCGGACGGGCCCACCCCGTTCCACGAGGACGGCGCGGCGGCGCCCGACCGGCGGTACCTGGCGGCCAGCAGGTTCCACCAGGGGGTGCCGGACCAGGGTCCGCGCGATGCCGCCGTGACGCCGACCGCGACGGCTCCGTGGTGGCCGGACGTGCCGCTGCCCGAGGGCGCGCCCGTGTCCGGTTCGCTGGCCGACGCCCTGCTGACCCGGCACACCGCGCGCGGCGCCGAGGTGTCCGGCCCGCTCGACGCCGGGCGGTTGGCGACCCTGCTGTGGACCGCGCAGGGCGCGCTCGCCGACGGGCGCAGGCCGTACCCGAGCGCGGGCGCGCGGCACAGCGCACGGCTGAGGGTGGTGGCGTGGCGGGTGACCGGCCTGGAGCCGGGGGTGTACGAAGTGGACGAAGCCCGGCGGACGCTGGTCCGCGTCGCCGCCGCACCGCCGGCCGAGGACGTGCGCGGCACCTCGATGTACTTCGGTGCCGGGCCGGACCTGGTCGACCCGGCCGCGATGCCCGCGATGCTGGCGCTCTACACGCGGGTGGGAGCGCTGCGCGAGGCGTACGGCCTGCGGGCGCTGCGGTTGGCGTTCACCGAGGCGGGCCACCTGGCCCAGAACCTCGCGCTGGTCGCCGCGTCCGCGGGGCTCGCGCTGGGCCTGATCGGCGGGTTCTACGACGACGCGGCGCACGACGTGCTGTGCCTGGACGGCGTCCAGGACGCGCTGGTCTACCTGATGCCGCTGGCCTCGGTCGGCTGACCGACCGTCCCAC
Source organism: Saccharothrix stipae (assembly GCF_054781895.1). Classification (NCBI taxonomy): domain Bacteria; kingdom Bacillati; phylum Actinomycetota; class Actinomycetes; order Pseudonocardiales; family Pseudonocardiaceae; genus Saccharothrix; species Saccharothrix stipae. The sequence goes on from NZ_BAAGTN010000002.1 coordinate 195,303, forward strand.
GAGGCGGGAGCACCCGGGAGACCGGCCGCTGCGACCCGCGCGGGGGTTCGTGATACCGCAGCGATAACGATCATTGATCACCGTGGGAAAGGGTGGGAGGCACACGGAGGTCTACGGAGGGACAGGGACATGGGGGCGAACGGGCCGCGGGGTGGCGGACGACCCGGCGACGTGGTGACGACCGTGGGGGTCGAGCACGTCCGGTTGAGCTACGAGTACCTCGACCGGCGGGACATGGACGGGTACGGCTCGCTGTTCGACGCCGACGCGGAGCTGTGCGCGCCAGGCGCCGGCGTGGTGCGCGGGCGGGCCAGGATCGAGTCCTACCAGGCCGAACGCGCGGTCGACGGTGACCGGCACGTGGTCGAGGAGGTGTTCTCCGCGCCCGGCCGGGTGGTCGTGGTCGGGCGGGTGACGGGCGCCGGGCGCGAGGTGGAGTTCGTCGACCTGTTCACGCTCACCGAGCACGGCCTGCTCCGGTCGCAGAAGTCGTTCTTCTTCGCGGCGCCCGCCTGACGGCCCGGCGTCCCTCCGATCGACGTGCGCCGAATGACCGGTGCGAACCCGGCTTACGGGTGTGTGCGGGCGCGGTGACCACCGGTTATCTTCGTTTCGGGGATCGATGCAAGTGGGAGCAGCCCGTGGATTTCGGACCAGTCGGGTCGCCGCCCATCCCGGTGTACCGGATCCTGGGGCCGCTGCACGTGGCGGACGGACCCGACCGGGTCAGCCGGGTGCCGCCCGGTCGGCAGCAGATGGTGCTCGGCGCCCTGCTGCTCGACGCCAACCGGGTCGTGGGCATCGACCACCTCATCGACGCCGTGTGGGACGAGGCGCCGCCCGCCACCGCACGCAGGCAGATCCAGATCTGCGTGTCCGCGCTGCGCGCGAACCTCGCGTCGATCGGGCGTGGTGAGGCGATCGTCACCCGCCCGCCCGGTTACCTGCTGCGGGTCGCGGACGGCGAGCTGGACGTGCAGCTGTTCGCGGCGCTGACCGCCGAGGGCGAGTCGTTGGCGCGGTCCGGCGATCCCAAGGGCGGGCTCGTGCTGCTGCGCCAGGCGCTCGCGCTGTGGCGCGGTCCGGCGTTGGGCGGCACGGCGGGCAGCAGGCTGAGGGCGAAGGCCGCGAAGTTGGACGAGGACCGGCTCGCGGTGCTGGAGACGACGTTCGACCTGGAGCTGAACGCGGGCAGGCACCGCCGGCTCGTCGGCGAGATCAGCGCGCTGGTGGCGCAGCACCCGTTGCGGGAACGATTACGGGGCCAGCTGATGCTCGCGCTGTACCGGTCGGGGCGGCAGGCGGAGGCGTTGGAGGCCTACCGGGCGACGCGGGAACTGCTGATCGACGAGTTGGGGCTGGAGCCGGGCGAGGACCTCCGCCGCCTGGAGACGGCGATCCTGGCGGGCGACCCGTCGCTGACCGTCGCCGCGGACGGGGGCGCGCCGCACCAGGTGCAGCCGCGGCCACCGTCCACTCCCCCGACGGCCACGACCGTCGTGCCGCTCCAGCTGCCCGCCGACATCGGCGAGTTCACCGGCCGGGCGGAACTGGTGGCGCAGGCCCGGGAGCTGCTGGCGCGGGGCGGCCTGGCGACCAGCGTGGTGGCGCTGGTCGGCAAACCGGGCATCGGCAAGAGCGCGATCGCCGTGCACGTCGCGCACCTGCTGGTGGAGGACCACTTCCCGGACGGTCAGCTCTACTGCGACCTGGGCGGCACCCGTGAGCACCCGGCGAGCGCCGTCGACGTGCTGGGCCGGTTCCTGCGCGCGATGGGCATCCCCGGCACGTCCATCCCCGACGCCGAGGACGAGCGCGCCGAGATGTACCGGCAGCTGGTGGCGCGCAAGCGGATGCTCGTGGTGCTGGACGACGCGGCGACCGAGCGCCAGGTGCGGGCGCTGCTGCCGGGGAGCGGCTCGTGCTCGGTGGTCGTGACGAGCCGGACGCGCCTCACCGGCCTGCCGGGCGTGCGCGTGCTGGAGATCGACGTGCTCGACCACGACGACGCCCTGGGCATGCTCGCCACGGTCGTCGGCCGCGACCGGGTGGACGCCGAGCCCGCCGCCGCCACGGCGCTCATCCGACTCGTCGGCTCCCTGCCGCTGGCGCTGCGCATCGTGGCCGCCCGCCTGGCCGCACGGCCCAACTGGTCGCTGGCGTGGATGCTGGAGCGGCTGTCCGACGAGCGCAGGCGGCTCGACGAGCTGGCGCACGGCGAGATGATGGTGCGCGCGAGCCTGGCCCTCACCTACGACGGCCTCCAGGTCGAGGCGCGCCGGTTGCTGCGGCTGCTCGGCTCGCTCGACGGGCTGAGCTTCCCGACCTGGGTCGCGGCGGCGCTGCTCGACGTGGACGTGTTCCTGGCCGCGGACCTGCTGGAGGGTCTGGTCGACGCGCAGATGCTGGAGGTCGTCGCGGTCGACGCGACCGGCAGCCCGCGCTACAAGTTCCACGAGCTCATCCGCCTGTTCGCGCGGGAGCAGCTGGAGCTCAACGAGGGCGACGAGGCGCGGCTGGTGGCGTTGCGGCGGGTCGTCGGCGGGTGGCTGGCGCTGGCGGGCGAGGCGCACGCGCGCGTCTACGGCGGCGACTTCACCTCGCTGCACGGCGACGCCGCGCGCTGGCTGCCGTCGCGGTCCCATGTGGACAGACTGCTCGCCGACCCGCTGGTGTGGCTGGAGACCGAGCACCCGAACCTGTGCTCGGCGGTCGAGGTGAGTGCCGCGGAAGGGCTGCACGAGGCGTCGTGGGACCTGGCCGTGACGCTGGTGACGTTGTTCGAGGCGCGGTGCTACTTCGCCGACTGGGAGCGCACGCACCAGCGGGCGCTGGTGGCGGTGCGCGCGGCGGGCAACGCCCGCGGTGAGGCGGCGTTGCTGTGCTCGATGGCGTCGTTGCAGCTGTCGTGGTCGCGGGCCCGTGCGGCGCGGGAGCTGGTGGAGCCCGCGCTGCGCACGTTCGAGTTGCTGGGTGACGACCGGGGTGTGGCGCTGGCGCGGCGCAACCTGGCGCTGGTGCACCACCGGCTCGGCGAGCTGGACAACGCCGCGCCGCTGTACCTGGCCGCGCTGGACGGGTTCCGCGAGTCCGGCGACCCGGTCGGGCAGGCGTGGGTGCTGGCGCAGGTCGCGCAGATCGACCTGGAGAACGGCGACCAGGAGCGGGCCGCCGACCGGCTGTACGAGGCGCTGGACATCTGCCGCCGCTTCGGCAACCAGCGGGTGGAGGTGCAGGTCCGCTACCGGTTGAGCGACCTGATGGTCCGGCAGGGGCGGCACGGTGAGGCGGAGGAGGCGTTGACCGAGCTGCTCGCGGCGGTCCGCGCGTCCGGTGACACGGTCGGCGAGGCGCGGGTGCTGCACAAGCTGGCGGTGGTGAAGGGGGCGCTGGCGGACCCGGAGGCCGCGGAGGGCCTGTTGCGGGAGGCGCTGGAGGTGCGGGAGCGGGCCATGGACCACGGTGGCGCCGCGGAGACGCGGGCCGAACTGGCGGTCGTGCTGGCCGACCGGGGTGACCGGGCCGAGGCGGTGAGCCTGCTGGGCCGGGCGATCTCGACGTTCGCGGAGCGCAACATGGGCGCCGCGAGGCTGCGTGCGCAGCAGGTCCTGGAGCGGATCCGGACCGGCTGACTCAGCTCGCGGTCGGTCCCCAGGGCGTGTCGTCACCGGTCGGGCCCCACGGGGTGTCGTCGCCGGTCGGACCCCAGGGCGTGTCGTCCGATGTCGTGTTCGCAGGCGTGCCGTCGGACGTCGGACCCCAGGGGGTGTCGTCGGCGGCGGTCACCGCAGCGGTGGCAGTGGTGGCGTGGGCGGCGGTCGCGGCGATCACGGGGGCCAAGAGGATCGCGGCGGTGACGGCGGTGGCGGCGAGGACGCGGTCGATGCGCATTGTCGTGCTCCCTTTTCCTGGCGGTCGGTGTGGTGGTCCGTGGTGCTGGAACCGACATTAGGAATGCGGGGCATTGCCGAATTATCGCGCGACGAACGCCCCGCGAAACCCGGGTTTCGCGGGGCGCGCACTCCCGCGATAACGGCGCGATACCGGCGTGACGATGCTGGACATGCAACCACCGGCAGCACCCCTCTTCGCAGGTCGAAGGCGGTTCGCCGGAACAACGCCTGTCAGCGCAGCACGACCTCATCGCCACCGGAGTGGGCATGGACGGGAATTCGATGTACGGGCAATTCGGCGATCTGCTCAAAAAACACCGGATGAAGCGTGGAGCGACTCAGCGACAACTGGCCGACCTGTCCACCATCAGCGTCCGGGCCATTCGCGACCTGGAGGCCGGGCGGGCGAGCCGGCCGCGCCGCGACACCGTGCGGCTCATCGCCGAGGGGTTGCGGCTCAGCGGGCGCGAGCTGACCACGTTCGAGGCCGCGGCCATGCGGTCGCGCGGCGGCGTGGAGATCGACCTCTCGCCCGACCTGACGGCCGTGCCGCCGCCCGCCGCGCTGGACGTGCTGGTCGGCCGGGACACCGAGGTCGCCGCGCTGCTCGCGCTGCTCGGCGAGGGTGGCGCGCGGCTGGTCGCGGTGACCGGTCTGCCCGGTGTCGGCAAGACCCGGCTGGTCGTGGAGGTCGCGGGGCGGCTGCACGAGTCACGCTCGGCCCGCGTGCTGTGGGACGCCGCGACCGCACCCGCACCCGGCGGCGACGCGGCCCGGTTGCGGCTGCTGGTGCACTCGGCGTTGGCCGTCGCGGAGGACGGCGAGGGATGGGAGGCGCTGGCGACGCTCATCGGCGACCGCGAGGCCGTGCTCGTGCTCGACGGCCACGACCCGGCGTGGCCCGACCCGGACCGGGCGCTGGCGCTGCTGCACCACTGCCGCCGGCTGCGGCTGCTGCGCACCACGCGCGGTTCCCGCCCGATACCCGGCGAACGCGTCGTCCCGCTGCACCCGCTGGCCCCGCCGCACGCCGCGCGGCTGCTCGGCCGGCTCGCCGGCCACGTGCCACCCGGTTCGCCCGCGCCCGCGCTGGTCGAGGTGGCCGCCCGGCTCGACGGCCTGCCCGGCGCGCTGGAGGCGGCGGCGTCCTGGCTGGTGGTGCACCGCCCCGACGAGCTGCTGGAACTCGTCCGCGCCGACCCGCTGGGCGTGGTCGCCGACCGGCTGCCCGACCTGCGGGACGCCCTCCGGCACGCGCTGTCCGAGGTGGACGACGCGGCGCTGGACGCGCTCGCGGCGGTCGACGGCGACTGGTCGGTGGCCGACGCCGCGCGGCTGACCCGGGTCGCGCCGGTGGCGTGCGCGCGGCTCGTCCGGCACCTGCTGCTGCTCGGCCTGGTGCGCCCGGTCGGCGACGACCGGTTCCGCGTGCTGGCCCTGGCCCGCGCCCTAACTGCCTCCCGGCTGCCGCTCGGGCTGCCGCTCGACGCGACGCGCGACTCCTAGTTTCGGCGTGACGACCACCCCGCGACCGAGGGAGTGCCATGGACCTGGTGGAGAACGACGCCGGACTCGACATCGTGGTGACGAGCCTCGCGTCCGACGCGCACACGTGGAACCTGGTGTTCCTCCAGCTCGTGCTGGAGGAGCTGGGGCACCGGGTGGTCAACCTCGGCGCGTGCGTCCCGGACGACCTGCTGGTGGCCGAGTGCGCCCGGCACGCACCGGACCTGGTCGTCGTCAGCAGCGTCAACGGGCACGGCTTCCACGAGGCCAAGCGGGTGATCGGGCGGCTGCGCGCGGTGCCGGTCCTGGCCGCGACCACCGTGGTCGTCGGCGGCAAGCTCGGCATCGACGGGCCCGGCGGGCGGGCACGTGCCGCCACGCTCACCGCCGCCGGGTACGACGCGGTGTTCGAGGACGCCGGGAGCGTGGCCGCGTTCCGCGCGTTCCTCGACCGCCTGCCCGTGGGCGTGCGGTCATGAGCGACGGGTCGTTCGGCGGGTTCGTGGCGCGGGCCGCGGCCGAGGGCGAGCTGGTCGTGCAGCCGCGCATGGGCGTCGGCGACCCGGCGGCCATGCGCGCCGGGCTCGTGGCGGTCCGCGCGGCCGGGGTGCGGGCGGTCGGCACGATCACGCTCGACAGCTTCACCCGCGTCGGCGACCACGACGCGGTGCGCGCCGCGCTCGCGGCCGGCGACGCCCTCAACGGCTACCCGATCGTGGCCTACCCGTCGGGGACCACGCGGGACGTGCTGCGCGGCGTGGCCGGTGACGCGTTCCCGGTGCAGGTGCGGCACGGCTCGGCCCGGCCGCAGGACATCGTAGTGGCGCTGCTCGACGCCGGGCTGCACGCCACCGAGGGCGGTCCGCTGTCGTACTGCCTGCCCTACAGCCGGGTCCCGGTGGCCGAGGCGGTGCGCGCGTGGGCCGAGTCGTGCCTGCTGCTCGCCGAGCTGCGGGAGCGGGGCGGCCGGCCGCACCTGGAGTCGTTCGGCGGCTGCATGATGGGCCAGCTGTGCCCGCCGGGGCTCCTGGTGGCGATCAGCGTGCTGGAGGCGCTGTTCTTCCGCCGGCACGGCCTGGACAGCGTGTCGTTGAGCTACGCGCAGCAGACCCACGCCGGGCAGGACGCCGAGGCGGTGCTGGCGTTGCGCACGCTGGCCGCCGAGCACCTGTCCGATGTGGACTGGCACGTCGTGCTCTACACCTACATGGGCGTCTTCCCCCGCACCCGGCGCGGCGCGTCGGCGCTGCTCGAACAGGCCGCCGAACTGGCCGTGCGCACCGGCGCGGAACGCCTGATCGTCAAGACCACGGCCGAGGCGCACCGCATCCCCACGGTCGAGGAGAACGTGACGGCGTTGCGCACCGCGAGCCGTGCGGCGGCGCGGGCGGCGCGCGGCGGGACCGGCGCCGTGCCGCGGGAGGACAGCGGCGTGCTCGCGGAGGCCCGCGCGATCGTCGAGGCGGTGCTCGACCTCGCCCCGGACCTCGGTGTCGCGCTGGTCCGCGCGGTCGAACGCGGCTACCTGGACGTGCCGTACTGCCTGCACCCCGACAACGCGGGCCGCACCAGGGCGGTGGTCGACCGGACCGGGCGACTGCGCTGGTCGCGCACCGGTTCGCTGCCGTTGGCCGGCGTCGTGGAGGCCACCGCCGGCGCGGGGGCGACCGGCGCCGAGATCACCTCGACGGAACTGCTGCGTTCGCTGTCGCACGTCGAGCGGACGTTCGACGACGCCGCCCTGGACCGGGTCGGCGCACACCCGATCGGCTCCGGCTGAGCACACCGCACCACCCGCCACACCCACCGAAGGAGCGAGAGCGACATGGACACCACGAGCGCCGCCGACGCGGCGACCCCGCGGCCGGCGACCCCGCTGCCCGGGAGCCCGCGCGAGCACCTGTCGTCACCCACGACGCGTGCGGTCCTGCGGCTCCAGCACACCGTGCTGGACGCGGCCCGGGAACACCTGGGCGCCGCGGGCTTCACCGAGCTGCTGCCGCCGATCATCGGTCCCGTCACCGACCCGGGCGCCCGCGGCGCGAAACAGGTCGACGTGGACTACTACGGGCACCGGTACAAGCTGATGACCAGCGCGATCCTCTACAAGCAGGCGTCGCTGACGGCGTTCGACCGCATCTTCTGCATCGCGCCGAACGTGCGGTTGGAACCGCTGGAGACCAGCTCCACGAGCCGCCACCTCGCCGAGTTCCACCAGATCGACGTGGAGGTCGCGGGCGCCTCGCGCGATGACGCGATGGCGGTGGCCGAGGGTCTGGTCGCGCACATCGTGCGGCGCGTCGTGGAGCGGTCGGCCGGGGAACTGGAGGTCCTCGGGCGCGACCCCGACGCGTTCGCCGACCTGCTGTCCGGCGAGCCGTTCGAGCGGCGCTCCCACACCACCGCCGTCGCCGACCTGCACGGCCTGGGGCACGAGCAGAACCCCGACGCCGAGATCGACTGGGCGGGCGAGGCGGTGCTGTCGGCGAAGTCCAGCAGGCCGTTCTTCCTCACCGACTACCCGAAGGGCTCGCGCGGCTTCTACGACAAGGAGAACCCGGCGCGACCGGGGAGCCTGCTGAACTTCGACCTGCTCGCCCCCGAGGGGTACGGCGAGCTGTGCAGCGGCAGCGAGCGCGAGCACGAGTACGGCGCGATCATCGCGCGGATGCGGGAGACCGGCGAGAACCCCGCCAAGTACGGCTGGTACTTGAAGATGGTGCGCGAGGGCGTGCCCGGCAGCGCGGGCTTCGGCATCGGCCTGGAGCGGTTGACCCGGTACATCGCGGGCCTGGAGTCGGTGTGGCAGGCCAGCGCCTACCCGAAGGTGCCCGGGGTGGTGTCGCCGTGAGCGGGTTGAGCGCGGGCGCGTTCCCCGAGGCGGCGGTGCGGGAACGGGCCAGGGGCGGCGCGGGGGCGGCGTTCCCGGCGCTGGAGGACTACGGGCGGGCGCTGTTCGGCGCGCCCGAGGCCGGGCCGCCGGGGGACGAGCTGGACGCGGCACGGCTGGTGCCGCCGGTGTTCGTGCCCGAGCGGTTGGAGAAGCTGATCGACCTGGCGCGGGAGCCGTTGCACGGTGACGTGGACCTGGGCGCGGAGGTCGGCGGCTTCCGCTCGCCGCTGCCGCTGTACCTGTCGGCGTTCGGGTCGACCCGGGTGGCCAGCGCCGACCTGGGGCGGGCGGCGGGCGCGCAGGCGGGTGCGCTGGGCGTGCCGATGGTGATCGGCGAGAACGTCGTGCCGGTCAACGGGTACGGCCGGCTGAGCGGCGGTGGTGGACGGTCGTTGCTGGGTCGGATCGAGGCCTACGCGGGGGCCGTGCCCGACGGGTCGGGTGGTGTGGTCGTGCAGCAGAGCACGGAGGACGCCGACGCGGAGGTGTGGAACCTCGTCTACAGCGACCCGTCGGCGCGTCCGCTGCTGGACTCCGGGAGGTTGGGGTTCGAGCTGAAGGTGGGTCAGGGCGCGAAGCCGGGGCTGGGCGGGTTGACCGTGGTCGACTCGGCGGAGGCCGACCGGTTGTCGGACCAGTTCGTGCTGGAGCCGGTGTTCGGCGCGGGGTCCGGGCGGGTGTTGCGGTGCGCGAGCCCGGGGACGTTCACCGAGGAGATCCTGCGCCAGCAGATCCGGTTGATGCGCAACAACTTCCCGCGTGCGCGGGTGTGGGTGAAGCTGCCGCCCGGCCGGGACGTCGCGGTGGCGGCGGCGGTGGCGTGGGAGGCGGGTGCCGATGCGGTGACCGTGGACGGTGCCGAGGGTGGCAGCGGGTGGGCGCCCACGTCGTTCCTGTCGGGTGTCGGGCTGCCGTTGGCCGAGTGCTTGCGCCGGATCGGTGAGCCCGCCGGGTGCCTGCTCGTGTCGGGCCGGATGTGGGAGGGGTTGCGCGCGGCCAAGTGCCTGGCGGCGGGCGCCCGGGCGGTGGGGCTGGGGCGGGCGGCGTTGATCGCCGTGGACGAGGACCCGGAGGCCGGACTCAGGCGGCTGGTGGAGTGCCTGGCGCTGGAGCTGCGACTGCTGATCAGCGCACTGGGCAAGTACCGCGTGGGGGCGCTGGCACCGGAGGACCTGTGGTCCCCGACGGGTTGGACCGTGCCCGCGCGCACACCGGCAGGGTCGGTGACCCGGTGACGGGCAGGGGCGGTGCGCCGGAGACCGGGCACGCGATCGCGGCAACCCGGCGCGTGGCGCCGGCCGTCGGCAGGCCGGTTGGCGCGGCCCGGCGCACGGTCGTCGCACCCGGCGCGGCGGTGGCGGCATGACCGCGCCCGTTCGGACCCGGCGCGGCCCGTTGTCCGTTTCCTACCTGACCTTCGTGTCCGCCACCGGGCTGTCCTCGCTCGGTGACGCGGCGTGGATGCTGGCACTCACCTCCACCCTCATCGGCGTGTCCAGCGCCACCACCGCCGGGCTCCTGATCGCGTTGGCCGGTGTGCCGCGGGTGATCGCGCTGCTCGGCGGCGGGGTGGCGGCCGATCGGTACGGGCCGGTGCGGGTGATGGTGTGGGCGGACCTGTTGCGTTGCGCGGTGATGGTGGTGGCGGCGGGGCTGGTGTTGGCGGTGGAGCCGACCGCCGCCGTGCTGGCCGTCGTGGCGGCGGCGTTGACCGTGCTCGGCGCGTTCTTCATCCCCGCCTCGGGAGCGCTGCGGCCGTTGCTGTTGCCGCAGGAGCACCTCGTGCGCGGCAACGCGCTCTACCTGATCGGGCTGCGCGCCGGTCAGGCGGCGGGTGGTCCGGTCGGCGCGGCACTGCTGGGCCTGGGCGGGGTGGCGGCGGTGGCGGCGGCCAACGCCGCGAGTTTCCTGGCGTCCGCGGCGGCGGTGGCCCGCAGTCGGCCGGACGGCCACGTGCCCCCGCTCGACCGCGTCGCCGTGCGCACGCGGATCGCCGAAGGGCTGCGGCACGTGGCCGGCGACCCGACGTTGCGGACCCTCGTGCTGGTGGTGGGGCTGGTGGAGCTGGCGGCGGCGGGGCCGGTGAACGTCGGGCTCGTGCTGCTGGCCCACTCGATCGGCGCGGGCAACGCGGGCGCGGGCCTCCTGCTCACCGCGTTCACGGTGGGCGCGACGCTCGCCTTCCTGCTCACCCTGGCACGCCCGGTCGGCCGTCGCGCGGGGGCCGTGCTGGTGCTGGGTGTGTGCGCGCAGGCCGTGGTGCTGGGTGCGTTGGGCGTGCTGGGCACGCTGCCCGCGTTGCTCGGCGGCTACGGCGTGCTCGGCCTGCTCACCGCGCTGTCCGGGGTCGTGCTGACCTCCCTGATCCAACGCCGCACGCCCGCGGCGGTGCGCGGCCGGGTCATGTCGATCATGTCGCTGGTGGTGTTCGGCGCGCCCCTGCTGGGCAACGCCGTCATCGGCGCGTCCATCGACCTGTTCGGCCTGACCACCACGATGGCGCTGCACGGCCTGTCGGCCGTCGTGGCGGTGTGCGTGTACGCGTCCTCACCTGCCCTGAGGGGAGCCCGCCTTGACTGAGACGACCGCGGCGCGGTGGCCGTCGCTGACCGACCTGCGCTCACGCCTGACCGGCGGTGCGCTGACCGCCGGCGACCTGCTGTCGGCCTGCCTGCACCGGATCGGGGAGGTCGATCCGGTCGTGCGCGCGGTCCTGGCGCTCGACCCGACGGCCCACGACCAGGCCCGCGAGAGCGACTCGCGGATCGCCGCCGGCCGGGCCCGCCCGTTGGAGGGCGTGCCCGTGCTGGTCAAGGACAACATCGACACGGCGGGGCTGGCGACCACCGCCGGGTCACGGCTGCTGGCCGGCACGCCGCCGCGCCGGGACGCCGACGTGGTGGCCCGGTTGCGCCGGACCGGCGCGGTGGTGGTGGGCAAGACGAACCTCTCGGAGTGGGGCAACTTCCGCTCCACCGGTGGCGTCGAGGGCTGGTCGGCGGTCGGCGGGCAGACCCGCAACCCGCACGTGCTCGACCACAGCCCCGGCGGGTCGTCCTCCGGGTCGGCGGTCGCGGTGGCGGCGGGCATGGTCCCGCTGGCACTGGGCACGGAGACCGACGGCTCGATCGTCGTCCCCGCCGCGCTCAACGGGGTGGTGGGCGTGAAACCGGCCCTCGGCCTGCTGCCCGGGCGCGGGATCGTGCCCGTGTCACGCGTGCAGGACGCGGTGGGCGTGCTGGCGCCGAGCGTCGCCGACGCGGCCACCTGCCTCGCGGCGTTGACCGGCGGACCGGCGGTGCGGGCCGTACCGGCGCACGGGCTGAGGCTGGGCCTGTGGCACGGGCGGCGGATGAACGACGCCGTGCGGTCCGAAGTGGACCGGGTCGCGGAACGGCTGGGAGCGGCCGGGGTCGTCGTGGTGCCGGTCGAGCTGCCCTGGGACGCCCCGCCGCTGATCGCCGGGATGGACGCGCTGCTCGCCGAGTTCCGGATCGGGCTGGAGGGCTACCTGACCGCGCGCGGCGGACCGGTGACGTCGCTCGCCGACGTGCTGGAGGGCAATCGGAACGACCCGGTCGAGCTCAGCCTGTTCGGCCAGGACGTGCTGGAACGCGCCGCCGAGGTCACCGACGAGCAGCTGGCCGAGGCGGCGGCCAAGCGAGCGCGGGCGCGGTGGTGGGCGCGGGACGCGATCGGCGCGGTGCTGGCCGACCACGCGCTGGCCGGGATCGTCGCGCCGACGACCGAACCGGCGTGGCGGCTGTCGCCGGAAGGCGATCCGTTGACCCGCAACACGTCCACGATCCCGGCGATGGCGGGCGTGCCGAACGTGACGGTGCCGACCGGGTTCCTCGGCCTCCTGCCGTTCGGGATGTCGGTGTTCGGGCCCCGGGACACGTTCGAGGCGCTGACGCTCGCCGCGACGGTGGAGGCGGTGTGCGGGGAACGGCGGGAGCCCCGGTTCCTGGAGGCGTGACGCGAGCAGACCCGCGACGGGGTCGGCAGGACGGGAGCATTCCCGGCCGTGCCGGCCCCGTCGCCGTTTCCGTCGCCGTTTCCGTCGCCGTCTTCGGGGCGGATCCCGGGGGCGGATCCCGGAGGGCAGATCCCAGGGCGGATCCGGGATCTGCCGCCTAGCTGCCGCCCGCACTGCCGGAACCGCACCCGTGCCGCCCCTAGCGTTCCCCTTGCAGCAAAACCGTTGTCCCGCAAGGACGAGTTGTCCCGCCAAGACAAGGAGCCCACGATGACGAACCCCTTCGACAACCAGGACGGCGAGTTCCTCGTCCTCGTCAACGACGAGGGCCAGCACTCGCTGTGGCCCGGCGACATCGCCGTGCCCGCCGGGTGGGACGTCACCCACGGTCCCGGCACCCGCGCCGCCTGCCTGGAGCACATCGAGACCACCTGGACCGACCTGCGCCCGGCGAGCCTCGCCGCCGTGCGCGGCTGACGACACCACGACACGCGACGACTGGGGAGCTGGTTTGCGGTGACCACGACACACCCGATCGACACGGCCCTCCAGGCCGTGCACGCCCTGTTCGCCCGCCAGGCCGGGCGGACCCCCGACGCCACGGCACTGGTGAGCGGGCGGACCCGGGTGACCTACGGCGAGCTCGACGCCCGCGCCAACCGGCTGGCGCACCACCTCGTGGGCCTGGGCGTGCGGCCGGGCGACGTCGTCGGCGTGCGCCTGCCGCGCGGCGTGGAGCTGGTCGTCGCGGTGCTCGCCGTGCTGAAGGCGGGCGCGGCCTACACGGTCCTCGACCCGCGCTTCCCCGCCGCCCGGCTGATCTCGGTGTGCGAGCGGGCCGACGTCACCGCGGTCATCGCCGACGACGACGTGCTCGCAGGCGGCCTCACCGTCGTGGACCCCGCCGCGCCCGGGATCGCCGCACGGCCGTCCACCGCACCGGACATCACCGCGGGCGCGGACGACGTCGCGTGCGTGATGTTCACCTCCGGCTCGACCGGCGAGCCGAAGGGCGTCGTGGCGCCGCACCGGGCCCTGGTCGGCACCCTCACCGGCCAGGAGTACGCCCGCTTCACCGCCGACGAGGTCTGGCTCCAGTGCTCCCCCGTCTCCTGGGACGCGTTCGCCCTGGAGCTGTTCGGCCCGCTCCTGCACGGCGCGACGTGCGTGTTGCAGGAGGGCGGTGCGCCCGACCCGGCGCTGATCGCCGACCTCGTCGCCGAGCACGGCGTCACGACCGCGCACTTCTCGGCCAGCCTGCTGAACTTCCTGCTCGACGAGCACCCTGGGGCGTTCGCCGGCCTGCGGGTGCTGATGACGGGCGGCGAGGCCGCGTCGACCCGGCACCTGGCGACGCTGCTGGATTTGCGCCCGGACCTCAGGGTCGTCAACGGCTACTCGCCGGTCGAGAACATGATCTTCACGCTGTGCCACGACGTCACCCGTGACGACGCGCGCGGCACGTCCGTCCCGGTCGGCAGGCCGTTGGCGGGCAAGACCGCCGTGCTGCTCGGGCCGGACCTGCGCCCCGTCCCGCCCGGTGGCACCGGTGAGATCTACATGAGCGGCGGTCTGGCGCACGGCTACCTGAAGCAGCCGGGGCTCACCGCGCAGCGGTTCGTGGCCGACCCGGCGCGACCGGGCGGGCGCATGTACCGCACGGGCGACCTGGGACGCCTGCGCGAGGACGGCGCGGTGGAGTTCCTGGGCCGGGCCGACGAGCAGGTCAAGATCCGGGGCTTCCGGGTCGAGCCGGGCGAGGTGCGGTCCGCGCTGACCGGGCACCCGGCGGTGCGGCAGGCGGCGGTCGTGGTCCGGGAGGACCGCCCCGGCGACAAGCGTCTGGTCGCCTACGCCGTCACCGACGGCACCGCCACGACCCGGGAGCTGCGCGCCCACGTCGCCGGTCTGCTGCCCGAGCACCTGGTCCCTTCCGCCGTCGTGCTGCTCGACGCGCTGCCCCGCACGGCGACCGGCAAGCTCGACCGCGCCGCGCTGCCGGCGCCCGCCGCCACCACGTCGACCGCGGCGCCGCGCACCGCGCACGAGGAAGTCCTGTGCGGCCTGTTCGCCGACGTGCTGGACCTGCCCTCGGTCGGCGCCCTGGACGACTTCCTCGACCTCGGCGGGCACTCGCTGCTGGTCGCGACCCTGGTGAGCCGGGTGCGCGCGGCGCTGGGCGTGGAGCTGCGCATCGCCGACGTGTTCGCCGCCCGCACGCCCCGCGCGCTGGCGGCGGCACTGCCGTCGGCCGCCGCGGCACGTCCCCCGCTGACCGCCACCGCCCGGCCCGACGTGCTGCCGCTGTCGTTCGCGCAGTCGCGGTTGTGGTTCCTCGACCAGGTCGAGGGCGGCGCGACCTACACCATCCCGGTGACCGTGCGGCTGCGCGGCGAGCTCCGCCCGGACGCCCTGCGCGCCGCCGTCGGCGACGTGGTGGCGCGGCACGAATCGCTGCGCACCGTGTTCCCGGTCGTGGACGGCTCGCCGGTCCAGCGGATCCTCGACACCGCCGCGCCCAGGTGGTCCGAGCACGCGTGCGCCGACCCGGACGAGCTGGTGCGGGTGCTGGCGGCCGAGCCGTTCGACCTCGCCGCCGAACCGCCGCTGCGCGCCCACCTGCTGCGCCTGGCCGACGACGACCACGTGCTCCTGCTGGTGCTGCACCACATCGCGGGCGACGGCTGGTCCACCGCGCCGCTGCTGCGCGACCTGGCCGCCGCCTACCGCGCGCGCTCGGCCGGCACGACGCCCGACTGGCCAGCGCTGCCCGTGCAGTACGCGGACTACGCGCTGTGGGAGCAGGACTCCTGGAGCGAGTACTGGCGCACCGCCCTGGCGGGTCTGCCGGAGGAGTCCACCCCGCCGGCAGACCGTCCCCGATCGGCGATCCGGAGCACGCGCGGCGACACCGTCCCGCTGGCGTTGGCCGCCGGGCCGCACGCCGCGCTGAAAAGCCTCGCCGGGCGGACCGGCAGCACCGTGTTCATGGTGCTGCACGCCGCCGTGGCCGCTCTGCTCACGCGCTTCGGCGCGGGCACCGACCTGGCCATCGGCACACCGGTGGCGGGCCGCACCGACGAAGCCCTGGACGACCTGGTCGGCTTCTTCGTCAACACCCTCGTCCTGCGCACCGACACCTCCGGCGACCCCACCTTCCGCGAACTCCTCGCCCGCGTCCGGGAAGCCGACCTCGCCGCCTACGACCACCAGGACGTCCCGTTCGAGCGGCTGGTCGAAGAGGTCAACCCGGCCCGATCACTGTCCCGGCACCCCCTGTTCCAGGTGATGCTGGTGCTCCAGAACACGCCACCGGTGACGGCCGACTTCACCGGGCTGCGCGCCGAGCACCGGGTCGTGGACCTGGACGTGGCGAAGTTCGACCTCACCCTCGACCTCACCGAGACCGACCACGGCATCACCGGCACCGTCAAGTACGCGACCGACCTGTTCGACCGCACCACCGCCGAGCGCTTCGCCACCGCGCTCACCCGCCTGCTCACGGCGGTCGCCACCGCGCCCGACACCCCGATCACGGCGGTCGACCTGCTCGACGCCGACGAACGCGAACGGCTGCTGTCCACGTGGAACGGCGCACCGGCGCGGGGTGACGACCGGCCCGCGCACGTCGTGTTCGCCGAACGGGCGCGGCGCACGCCGGACGCGGTGGCCCTGGTCGCGGACGGCACGCTCACCTACGCCGAGCTGGACGCGGCGGCGAACCGCCTGGCCCACCACCTGATCGACTCCGGCGTCACGCCGGGTGACGTGGTCGGTGTGCTGCTGGACCGGGACGCGACGCTGGTCACGGCGGTGCTGGCGGTGCTCAAGGCCGGCGCCGCGTACACCGTGCTGGACCCGAGGTTCCCGACCGCTCGCCTCACCGCCGTGGCGCGCCGGGCGGGGTCGACGCACGTAGTGTCCACAACGGACTTCCCCGGTGCGACCACCGTCCGGGTCGACGGCCACGCCGCACACCCCGACACCGCGCCGGACGTCCTCGTCCACCCGGACGACCTGGCGTGCGTCATGTTCACCTCCGGCTCCACGGGCGAACCCAAGGGCGTCCTGTCGACGCACCGCGCGCTGGTGGGCACCCTCACCGGCCAGGACTACGTCGAGTTCACCGCCGACGACGTGTGGCTCCAGTGCTCCCCCGTGTCGTGGGACGCCTTCGCGCTGGAGCTGTTCGGCCCGCTCCTGCACGGCGCGACGTGCGTCCTGCAACCCGGGCACGTCACCGACCCCGCCGTGATCGCCGGGCTCCTCACCGACCACGCGGTCACCACCGCGCACTTCTCCGCGAGCCTGCTCAACCACCTCGTCGACGAGCACCCGGCGTCGTTGCGCGGCGTCCGGCAGCTCATGACCGGCGGCGAACCCGCGTCCGTGGCCCACGTCGGCCGGCTGCTCGACCTGCACCCGGACCTGCGCCTGGTCAACGGCTACTCGCCCGTCGAGAACATGATCTTCACGCTGTGCCACGAGATCACCGCCGCCGACACCGACCTGGCGACGATCCCGGTCGGCTCGCCGATCGCGGGCAAGCGCGTCTACGTGCTCGACCACCGGCTCAACCCCGCACCCGTCGGCGTACCCGGCGAGGCGTACATGACCGGCGGACTCGCCCACGGCTACCTCGGCGCACCCGCACTCACCGCCGAACGCTTCATCGCCGACCCGTTCGAACCCGGCGGACGCATGTACCGCACCGGCGACCTCGTCGCCTGGCGCGCCGACGGAACCCTCGACTTCCTCGGCCGCGCCGACGACCAGGTCAAGATCCGCGGCTTCCGGGTCGAGCCCGCCGAGGTCCGCACGGCCGTCGAGCGGCGCCCCGGCGTGCGGCAGAGCGCGGTGGTGGTGCGCGAGGACCGGCCCGGCGACAAGCAGCTCGTGGCGTACGTGGTGCCCGAGCCCGGCGCCGCAACCGACCCGGCGGCCCTGCGCGCCCACGTCGCCGACCTCCTGCCCGAGCACCTCAGGCCCGCGGCGTACGTGCTGCTGGAGGCCCTTCCCCTGACGCCGAACGGCAAGCTCGACCGCGCCGCGCTGCCCGCGCCGGACCAGGCGGCCGCGCCCCGGCGGGCCGCTCGCGGTGCCCGCGAAGAGATCCTGTGCGGCCTGTACGCCGACGTGCTCGGCGTCGAGG
The DNA here is from genome assembly GCF_054781895.1 of Saccharothrix stipae. NCBI lineage: Bacteria > Bacillati > Actinomycetota > Actinomycetes > Pseudonocardiales > Pseudonocardiaceae > Saccharothrix > Saccharothrix stipae. The sequence goes on from NZ_BAAGTN010000002.1 coordinate 212,726, forward strand.
CGGGTCCGGAGGACGACTTCTTCGCGCTCGGCGGCCACTCGTTGCTGGCGGCGAAGCTCACCGCCCGGGTGCGTGCGGCGTTCGGCGTGGAGATCGGCGTCCGGGACGTGTTCGCCGCGCCCGTGGTCGCCGACCTGGCGCTCCGTCTCGACGGCGCGTCCACCGCCCGGCCCGCGCTGGTCGCCGGTGCGCGGCCCGAACGGCCGCCGCTGTCGCCGGCGCAGGCCCGCCTGTGGTTCCTGGACCAGGTCGACGGCGGCACGACGTACAACGTGCAGTTCGCCGCCCGCGTCACCGGACCGGTGGACGTTGACGCGCTCGACCGGGCCGTCACCGACGTGGTCCGGCGGCACGAGCCGTTGCGCACGGTGTACCCGGTCCTCGACGGCGAGCCGTACCAGCACGTGCTGCCCGAGGACGCCATCACGTCCGTGCTGACCGTGCACGACGTCGAGGAGGTGGACGCGGTGGTGCGGGCCGAGTCCGGCCACCGGTTCGACCTCGCGGCACGCCCGCCGATCCGGGTGCACCTGCTGAGCACCGGCGCGCACGACCACGTGCTGCTGGTGACGCTGCACCACATCGCGAGCGACGGCTGGTCGTTGCGCCCGATGCTGGGCGACCTCGCCACCGCCTACACCGCACGCCTCGCCGGTGCGGCGCCCGACTGGACACCCCTGCCCGTGTCCTATGTGGACTACGCGCGGTGGCAGCGCGACCTGCTCGGTGACGCCGACGACCCGGAGTCCCGCCTGGCCCGCGACCTCGTGCACTGGCGGAGCGCGCTCGCCGACCTGCCGGAGGGCCTGGACCTGCACACCGACCGCCCCCGGCCGGCCGTGTCCAGCCACCGGGGCGAATCCCTGCCGCTGCACGTGCCCGCCGGCGTCCGCCAAGAGTTGGCCGACCTGGCCCGCGCGCACGGCGTGACCCTGTTCATGGTGCTGCAAGCGGCGTTCGCCGCCCTGCTGACCAGGATGGGCGCGGGTACGGACATCCCGATCGGCACGCCGGTCGCCGGACGCCAGGACGAGGCCTTGGACGACCTGGTCGGCTTCTTCGTCAACACCGTCGTACTGCGCACCGACACCTCAGGCGACCCCACCTTCCGCGAACTCCTCGCCCGCGTCCGGGAAGCCGACCTCGCCGCCTACGACCACCAGGACGTCCCGTTCGAGCGGCTGGTCGAGGAGCTGAACCCGGTGCGCAGCCCCGCGCGGCACCCGTTGTTCCAGGTCATGGTGGTGCTCCAGAACAACGCCGACGCCGCCGTGGACCTGGCGGGCGCGACGTGCGTCCCGGAGCCGGTGCCGAACACGGCGGCGAAGTTCGACCTGACGCTGGCCGCGACCGAGACGGCGGACGGGATCGGCGGGTACCTGGAGTACGCCGTCGACCTGTTCGACCGCGACTCCGCCGAACGCCTCCTGGACCGCTTCACGTGGCTGCTGACCGCCGTCGCGGCCGACCCGGACCGCGCGATCGGTTCGATCGACCTGCTGACCTCGGCGGAGCGGCACGACGTGCTGGTGGCGTGGAACGACGGCGGACCCGCCTCGCCCGCCACGACGGCCCACGCGCTGGTCGCCGAACGGGCACGGCTCACCCCGGACGCCACGGCCCTGGTCCGCGGCGCGGAACGGGTCACCTACGCCGAGCTGGTCGACCGGGCCAACCGGTTGGCGCACCACCTCGTGGCCTCCGGCGTCCGGCCCGGCCAGGTGGTCGGCATCCTGCTCGACCGCGGCCCCGACCTGGTCGTCGCCGTACTGGCCGCGCTGAGCGCGGGTGCGGGCTGCACGATGCTCGACCCGAGGTTCCCGGCCGACCGGCTCCGGGCCGTAGTGGCGCGCACCCCCGCGCCGGTCGTCGTGACGAGCACCGACCTGGCCGGCATGGTGGACGTCCCGACGCTCTCGGTCGACGCCGAGGCCGACGTGATCGCGACCCGTCCCGCCTCGGCACCGGTCATCGAGGTCGCACCCGCCGACGTGGCGTTCGTGATGTTCACGTCCGGTTCGACCGGCGAGCCGAAGGGCGTCCTGGCCACGCACGAGGCGCTGGTGGGCACGCTCACCGGCCAGCGCTACGTCGACTTCACCGCCGACGAGGTGTGGTTGCAGTGCTCGCCGGTCTCGTGGGACGCGTTCGCCCTGGAGCTGTTCGGTCCCCTCCTGCACGGCGCGACGTGCGTCCTGCAACCCGGGCACGTCACCGACCCGGCGGTGGTCGCGGACCTGCTCACCACGCATGACGTGACCACCGCGCACCTGTCCGCGAGCCTGCTCAACCACCTGCTCGACGAGCACCCCGACGCCCTGCGCGGCGTCCGGCAGCTCATGACCGGCGGCGAACCGGCGTCGGTCGCCCACGTCCGGGCGCTGCTGGCCGACCGCCCCGACCTGCGCCTGGTCAACGGCTACTCGCCCGTCGAGAACATGATCTTCACGCTGTGCCACGAGATCCGACCCGAGGACACCCACCGCGCCGTCATCCCGGTCGGCTCGCCGATCACGGGCAAGCGCGTGTACGTGCTGGACCACCGGCTCAACCCCGTACCCGTCGGCGTACCCGGCGAGGTCTACATGACCGGCGGACTCGCCCACGGCTACCTCGGCGCACCCGCACTCACCGCCGAACGCTTCGTCGCCGACCCGTTCGAACCCGGCGGACGCATGTACCGCACCGGCGACCTCGTCGCCTGGCGCGCCGACGGCACCCTCGACTTCCTCGGCCGCGCCGACGACCAGGTCAAGATCCGCGGCTTCCGGGTCGAGCCCGCCGAGGTCCGCACCGTGCTCACCGCGCACCCCGGCGTGGTGGACGCCGTCGTGGTCGTCCGCGAGGACCGGCCCGGCGACAAGCGGCTCGTCGCGTACGTGGTGGCGCCCGGCACGCCGGTGGCGGACGTGCGGGCGCACACGGCGGCGGCGCTGCCGGAACACCTGCGCCCGTCCGCGTACGTGCCGCTGGACGCGCTGCCGCTGACGCCGAACGGCAAGCTCGACCGGGCCGCGCTGCCCGTGCCCGCGGCGGCTCCGTCCGCACGCCGACGGCCCCGCTCGGCGCGCGAGCAGATCGTCGTCGCCCTGTTCGCCGACGTGCTGGGCCTGCCCGAGGACCGGGTGGGCCTGGACGACGGGTTCTTCAACCTCGGTGGGCACTCCCTGCTGGCCGCGAAGCTGGTGAGCCGCGTCCGCAGCGCGCTCCACGCGGAGCTGGGCATCCGCGACCTGTTCGACGCGCCGACCCCGGCCGCGCTGGCCGACCGGCTGGACTCGGCCCGCGCCGCGCGCACCCCGCTGCGGCCGATGGACCGTCCCGATCCGATCCCGTTGTCACCGGCGCAGGCACGGCTGTGGTTCGTGGACCAGATGCGCGGCCCGAACCCCGCCTACAACGTCGCGCACACCGTGAGCCTGCGCGGTGACCTCGACGTGGACGCCTTGCGCGCCGCGCTGACCGACGTGGTCGGCAGGCACGAGGCGTTGCGGACCGTGTTCCCGTCGGTCGACGGCGAGCCGCGGCAGGTGGTGCGGCCCGCGGACGAGGTCGACCTACCGGTGCACGAATGGTCCACTGTGGACGACACGTGGGCGAGGGAGGCGTTCGACCTCACCGCCGAACCGCCGATGCGCGCGTCGTTGCTCCGCCTCGCCGCCGACCACCACGTGCTCCGCTTGGTGCTGCACCACATCGCGGGCGACGGCTGGTCGATGGGACCGCTGCTGCGCGACCTGGCCGACGCCTACACCGCGCGCCACGCGGGCCACGCGCCCGACTGGACGCCGCTGCCGGTCCACTACGCGGACTACACGCTGTGGCAACGCGAACTGCTCGGCGAGGCAGGCGACGCGCAGCTGGAGTTCTGGCGGCAGGCGCTCAAGGACCTGCCGCACCAGGTGCCGCTGCCGCTGGACCACCCGCGGACGGCCGAGGGCGGCGCCGGCGGCCTGGTGGACGTGCGGTGGGACGCGGACCTGCACCGGGCGCTGCTCGACCTCGCGCGGGGCCACGGCGCGACCCTGTTCATGGTGCTCCAAGCCGCGTTCGCGGCCGTGTTGACGAGGATGGGCGCGGGCACCGACGTGCCGTTGGGCGCCCCGGTGGCCGGTCGCACCGACGAGGCGCTGGACGACCTGGTCGGCTTCTTCGTCAACACCCTCGTGCTGCGCACCGACACCTCCGGCGACCCCACGTTCAGCGAACTGCTGGCCCGCGTCCGCGAGACCGACCTCGCCGCGTTCGACCACCAGGACATCCCGTTCGACCGGCTGGTCGAGGAGCTGAACCCGGTGCGCACGCCGGGCACGCACCCGCTGTTCCAGGTCGCGTTCGCGGTGCAGAACAACGCGGGCGCCCGGCCCGGGCTGCCCGGTCTGGACGTGGAGGTCACGCCGGTCGACACCGGTGCGGCCAAGTTCGACCTCACGCTGAGCCTCGGCGAGGAGTACGAGAACGGCAGGCCGGCGGGCGTGGTGGGCGGCCTGGAGTACGCCGCCGACCTGTTCGAGCGCCGCACCGCGACCACGCTCGTGGACCGGCTGGCGGCCGTGCTCCGGGCCGTGGCCGCCGACCCGGGCGTCCGGATCGGGCAACTCGACGTGCTCACCCCGGCCGAGCGGGACCTGCTGGCCGCCGGCTCGCCGAGCGGGCCGGCGCGGGTGGTGGACCACCGCACGGCGCACGAAGTGGTGGCCGGACACGCGAAAGCCACGCCGGACGCCACCGCCCTCGTCTTCAACGGCACCCGCACCACCTACGGCGGGCTGGACGCGGCGGCCAACCGGCTCGCCCACCACCTGCTCGACTCCGGGGTCCGCCCCGGCGACCTCGTCGGCGTGTTGCTCGACCGGGGGACCGAACTGGTCGTCACGGTCCTCGCGGTGCTCAAGTCCGGGGCCGCGTTCACCCTGCTCGACCCCGGTGTCCCGGACCAGCGGGTGGCCGCGGTCCTGCGCGCCGCCGACGCGGTCGCGGTCGTGACCGACGCGGCCGGCCTGACCCGCCTGGACGGCGCCTACCGGATGCTGGACATCGCGACGGACGTCGGCGCACGGCCCGACCACGCGCCGGCGGTCGACGTCGACCCCGCCGCAGCGGCCTGCGTCATCTTCACCTCCGGCTCCACCGGCAGGCCCAAGGGCGTGCTCGCGCCGCACGGCGCGGTGGTGCGCACGCTCGTGGGGCAGGACTTCTTCGACGGCTCGCCGGAGCACGTGTGGTTGCAGAGCGCGCCGCTGCCGTGGGACGGCTTCGTGCTGGAGATGTTCGGCGCGCTGCTGTCGGGCGCCACGTGCGTGCTGCAACCCGGCCAGGCCCCCGAGCCCGCGCGGATCGCCGACCTGGTCGCCGAGCACGGCGTGACCACGGCGTTCCTGTCGGCCAGCCTGCTCAACTACATGCTGGACGAGCACCCCGGCGTGTTCGACGTGCTGCGGGTCGTCATGACCGGCGGCGAGGCCGCGTCCGCGCCGCACCTGACCAGGCTGCTGCGCGACCACCCCGGCGTCCGCGTGGTCAACGGCTACGGGCCGGCCGAGCACATGGTCTACACGAGCTTCCACGACGTGCGGCCGGAGGACGCCGACGGCCCGGTGCCGATCGGGACCGCGTTGGCCGACAAGCGGTCCTACGTGCTGGACGACCGCCTCCGGCTCGTCCCGCCCGGCGTCCCCGGCGAGCTGTACGTCACCGGGGCCGGTGCCGCGCACGGCTACGCGGGCGAACCGGGTCTGACCGCCGAGCGGTTCGTCGCCTGCCCCTTCGAGCCGGGTCGGCGCATGTACCGCACCGGCGACCTGGTGAAGTGGCAGGCCGTCGACGGGGCCGACGACCGGACGTGGTCGGGGGTCCTGCACTTCGTGGGCCGCGCCGACGACCAGGTCAAGATCCGCGGCTTCCGGATCGAGCCCGGCGAGGTGCGGGCCGCCCTGGACGGCCACCCCGGCGTGCGGCGCAGCGCGGTCGTGGTCCGGGAGGACCGGCCCGGCGACAAGCGCCTGGTCGCCTACGTCGTGCCCGAGGCCGGCGCCGCGGTCGACCCGGCCGAGCTGGCGGCCCACGCGGCGGCGGTGCTGCCGAGCCACCTGCGGCCCGCCGCGTACGTGCTGCTCGACCGCATCCCGCTCAACGCCAACGGCAAGCTCGACCGGGCCGCGCTGCGCGCGCCCGCGGTCACCTCCGGCGTCGGCGGGCGTGCGCCGCGAACACCGCGTGAGACGATCATGGTCGGCCTGTTCGCCGACGTGCTCGGCCTGACGGCGGACCGGGTGGGCGTCGACGACGACTTCTTCGCACTCGGCGGGCACTCGTTGCTGGCCGCGAAGCTGGTGGGCCGCGTGCGCACCGCGCTCGACGCGGAACTCGCGATCCGCGACCTGTTCGACGCGCCGACACCGGCGGGGCTGTGCGGCCGGCTGGACCGGGTCGCCGACCGCCTGGCGCTGACCCCCGCGCCGAGGCCGGACGAGGTCCCGCTGTCGTACGCGCAGGCCCGGCTGTGGTTCATCGACCAGCTGGAGGGCGCGGGCGCGTCGTACAACGTGCCGCACACCGTGCGGCTGCGCGGGTCGCTCGACGTCACCGCGCTGCACGCGGCGCTGACCGACGTGGTGCGGCGGCACGAGTCGCTGCGCACCGTGTTCCCGTCGATCGACGGCGTGCCGCAGCAGGTCGTGCGGCCCGCGTCGGACGTGGCCCTGCCGCTGCCGGTGCTCGTCGTCGCCGAGTCCGAAGTGGACGTCGCGGTGCCCGCGGCGGCGCGGGAGGCGTTCGACCTGACCGCGGAGCTGCCGGTGCGGGCGCTGCTGCTGCGGATCGCCGAGGACGACCACGTGCTCCTGCTGGTGCTGCACCACATCGCGGGTGACGGCTGGTCGATGGGGCCGCTGCTGGGCGACCTGACCGACGCCTACACGGCCCGGCTGGGCGGCCGTGCCCCCGACTGGGCGCCCCTGCCCGTGCAGTACGCCGACTACACGCTGTGGCAACGGGAGCTGCTCGGCGACCCGGACGACCCGACCAGCCCGCTGGCCCGGCAGCTGCGGTTCTGGCGGCAGGCGCTGGCCGGCGTGCCCGACGAGCTGCCGCTGCCCGTCGACCGGGCCCGACCGGCGACCGCGTCGGGCCGGGGCGAGTCGGTGCCGGTGGAGTTGGACGCGCGCCTGCACCGGGCTTTGCTCGACCTGGCCCGCACCACCGGCACCACACCGTTCATGGTGCTCCAGGCCGGGTTCGCGGCCCTGCTGACCCGCCTGGGCGCGGGCACCGACGTGCCCGCCGGCTCACCGGTGGCGGGCCGCACGGACGAGGCGCTGGACGAGCTGGTCGGCTTCTTCGTCAACACCCTCGTACTGCGCACCGACACCTCCGGCGACCCGACGTTCCGCGAACTGCTCGCCCGCGTCCGCGACACCGACCTCGCCGCCTACGACCACCAGGACGTCCCGTTCGAACGGCTCGTCGAAGAGCTCAACCCGACCCGATCACTGTCCCGCCACCCCCTGTTCCAGGTCATGCTGGTGCTCCAGAACAACGGCGCGGCCCTGGTCGAGATGCCGGGCCTGACCGCCGAGGTCGCCCCGGTGGACACGGCCGGCGCGAAGTTCGACCTGACCCTCGGGCTGCGCGAGGAGCACGACGACGCGGGCGCGCCCGCGGGCATCACCGGCAGCCTGGAGTTCGCCACCGACCTGTTCGACCGCAGCACGGCCGCCGCCCTCGCCACGCGCCTGACCAGGATGTTCGCCGCGGTCATCGCGGACCCGGACACCCGGATCAGCCAGCCCGACCTGCTGGACCGCCAGGAGCGGCGTGGCCTGCTGACGGCCTGGACGGACACCTACGCCGACGCGCCCGTCGACCGCTGCGCCCACGAGCTGGTCGCGGCGCAGGCCGAGCGGACGCCGGACGCGGTGGCGCTGGTCCACGGCGACCACCGGGTCACCTACCGGGAGCTGGTGGTCCGGGCCAACCGGCTGGCCCACGAGCTGACCGCGCGGGGTGTGCGGGCCGGGCAGGTCGTCGGCGTGCTGCTGGACCGGGACGTGGACCTGGTGGTCGCCGTGCTCGGCGTGCTCACCGCGGGCGCCGGGTACACGGCGCTCGACCTGAGGTTCCCGCGCAAGCGGCTGGCCGAGCTCGTCGGCCGCACCGGCACGCCGCTGGTCGTCACCTCGACGTCGCTGGCCGACCGGCTGCCGGACGTGCCCGCGCTCGTCGTGGACGACCCCCGCACCGCCGCCCGCGTCGCCGGGCACCCGACGGCTTCGCCAGGCGTCGCGGTGTCACCCGAGGACGTCGCGTGCGTCATGTTCACCTCGGGCTCGACCGGCGTGCCCAAGGGCGTCGTCGCGCCGCACCGCGCACTGGTCGGCACCCTGCTCAGCCAGGAGTACGTCGACTTCTCCCCCGACCACGTGTGGTTGCAGTGCTCCCCGGTGTCGTGGGACGCGTTCGCCCTGGAGCTGTTCGGTCCGCTGCTCGCGGGCGCGACCTGCGTGCTGCAACCGGGTCCGACACCGGAGCCCGCGGTGATCGACGCGCTGGTGGCGCGGCACCGGATCACCACCGTGCACCTGTCGGCGAGCCTGCTCAACCACCTGCTCGACGAGTACCCGACCGCGTTGGCGGGGGTGCGGCAGATCATGACCGGCGGCGAGCCGGCGTCCGTGGCGCACCTGCGCAAGCTGCTGGACCGCCACCCCGGCGTGCGGCTGGTCAACGGCTACTCGCCGGTGGAGAACATGATCTTCACGGTGTGCCACCAGGTGCGCCTGGAGGACACCGACCTGCCGTCGATCCCGGTGGGCCGGCCGATCGTCAACAAGGGCTTCTACGTGCTGGACGCCCACCTGAACCTGCTGCCGCCCGGTGTGGTCGGCGAGCTCTACATGACCGGTGTCGGCCTGGCCCGGGGCTACCTGGGCGCGCCGGGGCAGACCGCCGAGCGGTTCGTCGCCTGCCCGCACGGCGCCCCCGGTGAGCGCATGTACCGGACGGGGGACCTGGTGCGGTGGCGGGCCGACGGGGTCCTGGACTTCCTCGGCCGGGCCGACGACCAGATCAAGATCCGCGGGTTCCGGGTGGAGCCGGGCGAGGTGTCCAACGCGCTGACCCACCACCCGACCGTGCGGCAGGCGGCCGTCGTGGTCCGCGAGGACCGGCCCGGTGACCGGCGCCTAGTGGCGTACGTGGTGGCCGAACCCGGTGCGGAGCCGGATCCGGCGTCGCTGCGGGCGCACGCCGAGGAGCACCTGCCCGAGCACATGCGGCCCAGCGCGTACGTGCGGATGGACGTCCTGCCGCGCAACGCCAACGGCAAGCTCGACCGGGCCGCCCTGCCACCGCCCGACTACCTCGACCGGCCCGCCGGGCGCACCCCGGCGACACCGCGTGAAGAGGTCATGTGCGCGCTGTTCGCCGAGGTGCTCGGCCTGGACGGCGAGGTGGGCGCGGACGACGACTTCTTCGCCCTGGGCGGGCACTCGCTGCTGGTCACCCGGCTGATCAGCCGGGTGCGGACGGCCTTCGGCGCCGAGCTGTCCATCAAGTCCGTGTTCGAGAACCGCACGGTGGCCGCGCTCGCCGAGCGCCTGGGCCACGCCGAACAGGCCCGCCCCGCGCTGCGGCGCCGGGTCCGCCCGGAGGAGGTCAAGTGAGCGCGCCGAGCATCCCCCTGTCGTTCACCCAGCGGCGACTGTGGTTCCTCAGCCGGGCCGAGCCCGGCGCCACCTACAACATCCCGGTGGCCCTGCGGCTGCGCGGTGACGTGGACGTCGCCGCCCTGCGTGCCGCGCTGGCGGACGTGGTGGCACGGCACGAGGTGCTGCGCACGGCGTACCCGGAGGTGGACGGGCAGCCGTGCCAGGACATCCGGTCCGCCTCGCCGGTGGACCTGCCGGTGACCGTGGTGCCGGCGGACGGGTTGACGCCCGCGCTGGAGGACGCGGCGCGGCACGTGTTCGACCTGACCGCCGCACCGCCGGTGCTCGTCCGGCTGTTCCGGGTGGACGGTGCCGCCGAACACGTGCTGCTGGTGCTGCTGCACCACATCGCGGGTGACGGCGGGTCGACCGGGCCGCTCACGCGTGACCTGGAGACCGCCTACGCGGCCCGGCTCGGCGGTCGCGCGCCGGAGTTCCCCGAGCTGCCGGTGCAGTACGCGGACTACACCTACTGGCAGCAGGACGTGCTGGGCGACCCCGACGACCCGGACAGCCGGTTCGCCCGGCAGGTGGAGCACTGGGCCCGGGCGTTGGCGGACCTGCCTGCGGAGGTGGGTTTCCCCGCCGACCGGGCTCGTCCGGCGGCGGCCGGGCACCGGGGTGACTCCGTGCCCCTGGAGGTGCCCGCGGCCGTGCACCGAGCCCTGACCGAACTGGCCGCCGACACCGGGGCGACGCTGTTCATGGTGGCGCAGGCGGCGGTGGCCGCGTTGATCACGCGGCACGGCGGCGGCGTGGACGTCCCCCTCGGCACGGCGGTCGCGGGCCGGTCCGACGAGGCCCTCGACGACCTGGTCGGCTTCTTCGTCAACACCCTCGTGCTGCGCACCGACACCTCCGGCGACCCCACGTTCACCGAACTCTTGGCCAGGGTCCGCGACGCGGGCCTGACCGCGTACTCGAACCAGGACGTGCCGTTCGAGCGGGTGGTGGAGGAGCTGAACCCCCCGCGCTCGCTGTCCCGGCACCCGCTGTTCCAGGTGATGCTGGTGCACGGCACCGAGGACGCCTCCGGTCCGGCCGGGACGTTCGAACCGGTGTCCCTGGGCACCGGCGCGGTGAAGTTCGACATGACCATCGGGTTCCGCGAGCGGCCCGACGCGGGCGGCCTGCGGATCGACTGGGACTACTCGGTCGACCTGTTCGACCGGCCCACCGTGGCCGCGTTCGGCCGGCGGCTGGTCCGGCTGCTGGAGGCCGCGGCCGCCGACCCCGGCGCCCGGATCGGCACGCTGCCCCTGCTGCACGACGACGAACGCGCCGCGCTGACCGACCCCGGTCGTGGGCACCTCGACGCCACCGTGCACGAGCTGTTCGCCGCACGTGCCGCCGCGACGCCCGAGAAGACCGCGCTCGTCCACGACGGCGGACGCGTCACGTACGCCGAACTGGACCGGTGGGCCAACCGGATCGCGCACCGGGTGCCTGCCGACGCGGTGGTCGGTGTGCACCTCGACCGGGGACCGGCGCTGGTCGCCGCGCTGCTCGGCGTGCTCAAGGCCGGGAGCTGCTACACGTTGCTGGACACCGCCTTCCCGGCCGACCGGCTGCGCGAGGTCGTCCGGCGGGCCGGTGTCACCGCGGTCGTCGGCACGCCGCTCGACGGCGTCGAAGCCCGGTTCGTCGACCCCGGCGCGACCAGCCCCGACCACGCGCCCGCCGTGGCGGTCTCGCCCGAGTCACCCGCCGTCGTCATGTTCACCTCGGGCTCCACCGGCGAGCCGAAGGGCGTGCTGGCACCGCACCGCGCGCTGGTCGCGACGCTCACCGGGCAGCACTACGCGGAGTTCGACGCCGACCAGGTGTGGTTGCAGGCCGCGCCGGTCTCGTGGGACGCGTTCGCCACCGAACTGCTGGGGGCGCTCCTGCACGGCGGCACGTGCGTGCTGCACCCAGCCGGACCGCCCGACCCCGCCGACATCGCGCGGCTGGTCGTCGAGCACGGCGTCACCGTGTTCAAGGCCTCCGCCAGCCTGTTCAACCACGTGCTGGACGAGCACCCCGAGGTGTTCGCGGCCGTGCGCCGGGCGATGACCGGCGGCGAGGCCGCGTCGCAGGCGCACGTGGCGAAGGCCCTGGCCGAGCACCCGCACGTGCGGCTGACCAACGGTTACGGTCCGGCCGAGAGCATGGGCTACAGCACGGCGCACGAGATCACCGACGCCGACCTGTCCGCGCGGTCCGTGCCGATCGGGCGGCCGGTCGGCGGCAAGCACGGCTACGTGCTGGACGGGCGGCTGGAGCTGGTGCCGCCCGGCGGTGTCGGCGAGCTGCACCTGGCCGGCGCGGGCCTCGCGCACGGCTACCTCGGCGCGCCGGCCGCGACCGCCGAGCGGTTCGTCGCGGACCCGTTCCGGGTGGGACGGCGGATGTACCGCACGGGCGACCTGGTGCGGCTGCGGCACGACGGCGTGCTGGAGTACGTGGGCCGGGCCGACGACCAGGTGAAGCTGCGCGGGTTCCGGGTGGAGCCGGCCGAGGTGCGTGCCGCCGTCGACCGGCACCCCGGCGTGCGGCAGAGCGCCGTGGTGGTGCGCGAGGACCGGCTGGTCGCCTACGTGGTCGGCGGCGTGACTCCCGCCGAGGTGCGCGAGCACGTCATGGCGCTGCTGCCCGAGCACCTGGTGCCGTCGGCCGTGGTCGTGCTGGACGAGCTGCCGCGCACACCGAACGGCAAGCTGGACCGACGCGCGTTGCCCGCACCCTCGCACGCGGCGGGTGACGGTGAGCCGCGCACACCGCAGGAAGAGATCCTGTGCGGGTTGTTCGCGCAGGTGCTGGGGCTGCCGGCGGTGGGCGCGGAGGACGACTTCTTCGCGCTGGGCGGGCACTCGCTGCTCGCGACACGGCTGGTGAGCCGGGTGCGCGGCGCGTTGGGCGCGGAGCTCGGCATCCGCGACCTGTTCGCCGCGCCGACTCCGCGCGGTCTCGCCTGCCGCCTCACGACCGGTTCCACCCGGCCCCCGCTGCGCCCCGCCGACCGCCCCGACCCGCTGCCGCTGTCGTTCGCGCAGCAACGCCTGTGGGTGCTGCACCAGCTGGGTTCGGCGGCCTACAACTCGCCGTGGGCGCTGCGGCTGCGCGGCGACCTGGACGTGACCGCGCTGCGCGCCGCCCTCGCCGACGTGGTGGCGCGGCACGAATCGCTGCGCACGGTGTTCCCGCAGGTGGACGGCGAACCGGTACAGCGGGTCCTGGACACCGCGGCGGAGTTGACCGTCGTGTCCGCCGGAGGACCGGACACCGACGTGGACGCGACCGTGGCGGAGCTGTCGTCGTACGCGTTCGACCTCGCCGCGGAACCGCCGCTGCGCGCGCACCTGCTCGTGATCTCGCCGGTGGAGCACGTGCTCGTGCTGGTGCTGCACCACATCGCCAGCGACGGCTGGTCCAAGGCCCCGCTGCTGCGCGACCTCGCCACCGCCTACGGCGCCCGGGTCGGCGGTGACGCGCCCGACTGGGCGCCGCTGCCGGTGCAGTACGCGGACTACGCGCTGTGGCAACGGGAGCTGCTCGGCGACGAGGACGACCCGGACAGCCTGGTCTCGACCCAGCTCGCGTTCTGGCGCGACACGCTCGCCGGTGTGCCCGAGCAGCTCGACCTGCCCGCGGACCGGCCCCGGCCGGCGGTGCCGTCCGGGCGCGGCGGACTGGTGGCGGCCGAGTTCGGGACCGCCACCCGGGACGCGGTGCGGGCGTTGGCCGACGCGACCGGCAGCACGACGTCCATGGTGCTGCACGCCGCCCTCGCCGCCCTGCTGACCCGGTTGGGCGCGGGCACCGACATCCCGATCGGCTCGCCCGTGGCGGGCCGCACCGACGAGGCGCTGGACGACGCGGTCGGCTTCTTCGTCAACACGCTCGTGCTGCGGGCCGACACCTCCGGCGACCCCGCGTTCGGCGAGCTGCTGGCCCGGGTGCGCGCCGCCGACCTGGCCGCCTACGACCACCAGGACGTGCCGTTCGAGCGGGTCGTGGAGGAGCTGAACCCGACGCGCTCGCTGTCGCGGCACCCGCTGTTCCAGGTGACCCTGGTCGTGCAGAACAACGCGGGCGGCGGTGGGTCGTCCCTGCCCGGGCTGGCCGTCGAGCCCGTGTCGGCGTGGACCCCGACGGCCAAGTTCGACCTGGTGCTGGCGGTCACCGAGCACGACGGCGGGCTGACCGCGAACCTGGAGTACGCCGCCGACCTGTTCGACGACGGCACCGCCCGCGCGCTGGTGGCGCGGCTGGAGCGGCTGCTCGCCACCGCCGACCCCGCCACCCGGTTGAGCGACCTCGACGTCCTCGTGCCCGGCGAGCGGGACCGGGTGCTCACGGACTGGAACGACACCGCGGTCCCGGTGCACGGGTGGGCGTCGGTGCCGGCGCAGGTGGCGCGGTGGGTTCGGGAGACGCCGGACGCCCCGGCGGTCGGGGCCGTGACGTTCGCCGAGCTCGACGTGGCGGCGAACCGGGTGGCGCACCGGCTGCTCGCGCTCGGCGTGCGGCCCGGCTCGGTGGTCGGCGTGTGCCTGCACCGCTCCCCCGCCGGGATCGCCGCGCTGCTGGGCGTCCTGCGGACCGGCGCCGCCTACCTGCCGCTGGACCCCGACTACCCGGCCGAACGGCTGGCGCACATGCTCGCCGACTCCGCCGCGCCCGTGGTGGTGACCGAGCGGGCGTTGCGGGACCGCGTGACGGGGCCTGTCGCGGTGTGCCTGGAGGACCTGCCGGACGCGCCGGCCGTGGACGTGCCGGTGCGCGCGGACGACGCCGCCTACGTGATCTACACGTCCGGCTCGACCGGTCGGCCCAAGGGTGTCGTGGTGGACCACGGCGGGCTGGCCGACCTGTGCGCGTGGCACGTCCGCGAGTACGACGTCACCCCGGCCGACCGGACCGGGCAGGTCGCCGCGCAGGGCTTCGACGCGGCGGTCTGGGAGGTCTGGCCGCAGCTGACGGCGGGTGCGTCCGTGCACCTGCCGGAGGACCACGTACTGGCCGACGGCGACGCGCTGGTGGCCTGGATCGCCGAGACCGGGCTGACCACGTGCTTCCTGCCCACGCCCCGGCTGGAACTGGTGCTGGACGACCTGGCGGCGCGGCCGACCGGGCTGCGCGTCGTGCTCACCGGCGGTGACGCACTGCGCCGCCGTCCACCGGCGCACGCACCGTTCCGACTGGTCAACCACTACGGTCCGACGGAGTTCTCGGTCGTGGCAACGGCCGGTGACGTGCCACCCGACCCGCGAACCGATGTCGGCCGAACCGATGCCGCACCAGCTCATGTCGGGCGGGCTCAGGGCGGACCGGCCGAAGTCGGACTGGCTGAGGTGGCGCGGGCCGAGGTGGCGCCGTCGATCGGCCGGCCGGTCGCCAACACCCGGGCCCTCGTGCTGGACGCCCGGCTGGGGCCGGTGCCCGTCGGTGTCGTGGGTGAGCTGTACCTGGCGGGCGCCGGGTTGGCGCGCGGTTACCACGACCGTCCCGGACTGACCGCCGAGCGGTTCACCGCGTGCCCGTTCGGCGCGCCGGGCGAGCGCATGTACCGGACCGGCGACCTGGTGCGGTGGAACGCGCGGGGCGAGCTGGAGTTCGCGGGCCGCGCCGACCACCAGGTGAAGTTGCGCGGGTTCCGCATCGAGCTGGGCGAGGTCGAGTCCGTGCTGGCGGGCCACCCGTCCGTGGCGCACGCGGCGGTCGTGGTGCGGGAGGACCGGCCGGGGTTGAAGAGCCTCGTCGGGTACGTCGTGCCGCGCGGACCGCTGGACACCGGCGTCCTCCGCACGCATCTCGCGACCGTGCTGCCCGAACACATGGTGCCGACCGCGCTGGTCGTGCTCGACGCGCTCCCGTTGACGCCCAACGGCAAGCTCGACCGCCGCGCCCTGCCCGCACCGGAACTCGTCACCGGCCACCGCACCCCGCGCACGCCGCGCGAGGAGATCCTGTGCGGCTTGTTCGCCGAGCTGCTGGGCGTGCCCGCGGTGGGGCCGGACGACGACTTCTTCGACCTGGGCGGGCACTCGCTGCTGGCCACCCGACTCGTCAGCCGGGTCCGCACCGCCCTGAACGCGGAGCTCGCGGTGGCCGACCTGTTCACCCACCCCACGCCCGCCGGGCTCGACACGTGCCTGGACCGCGGCACGCCCACCCGTCCCGCCCTCCGCCCGACCACCCGGCCCGACCTGGTGCCGCTGTCGTTCGCGCAGCGCCGCCTGTGGTTCGTCAACCGGCTGGACGAGCGGAACCCCAGCTACGCGGTGCCGGTCGCGCTGCGCCTGCGGGGGAACCTGGACGTGGCCGCCCTGCGGGCCGCGCTGGCCGACGTGGTCGACCGGCACGAGGCGTTGCGGACGGTGTTCCCCGAGGTCGGCGGCACGCCCCACCAACAGGTCCGCCACGGCGTCACGGCGCCGTTCACGCTGCTCGACCGCACCCCCGACGACCTGGACGCGGCACTGCGCCGGATCGTCTCGACGCCGTTCGACCTGACCGCGGACCTGCCGCTGCGCACCGCCGTGGTGCGCCTGGCCGACGACGAGCACGTGCTCATGCTGGTGCTGCACCACATCGCGGGCGACGGCTGGTCGATGGGACCGCTGCTGCGCGACCTGACCGACGCCTACACCGCCCGCCGCGCCGGTACCGCGCCGGGCTGGGCGCCGCTGCCCGTCCAGTACGCCGACTACGCGCTCTGGCAACGGGAGCTGCTCGGCGACGAGGACGGCCCGGACGGCGCGGGCAGGCTCGGGTTCTGGGTCGACGCGTTGGCGGGCGTGCCCGACGAGCTGGAGCTGCCGGTCGACCGACCCCGGCCCGCGACGTCCGCGCAGCACGGAGGCCGGGTGCCGCTGGTGCTGGACGCCGACCTGCACCGCGCCGTCCTCGACCTGGCCCGGACCACCCGCACCACTCCGTTCATGGTGTTCCAGGCCGCGCTGGCGACGCTGCTGACGCGGGTCGGCGCGGGCGTCGACATCCCGATCGGCACGCCGGTCGCGGGCCGCACCGACGAAGCCCTCGACGACCTGGTCGGCTTCTTCGTCAACACCCTCGTACTGCGCACCGACACCTCAGGCGACCCCACGTTCCGCGAACTCCTCGCCCGCGTCCGCGACACCGACCTCGCCGCCTACGACCACCAGGACGTCCCGTTCGAACGGCTCGTGGAACGGCTCAACCCGCCCCGCTCGCTCACCCGGCACCCGCTGTGCCAGGTGCTGCTGACCCTGCAGAACACCGGTGAGGCGACCCTGCGCCTGCCGGACCTGACCGTCGAACCGGTGGGCGTCACGTCCGGCACCACCGCGTTCGACCTGAGCGTCGGCCTGCGCGAGACCCGCGACGGTGCCGGCGCGCCCGCCGGCGTCGAGGGCGCCCTCCTCTACCGGGAGGACCTGTTCGACGCCGGCACCGCGCGGTCGCTGGCCGACCGGCTGGTCCGCGTCCTGACCGCCGTCACCGAGGAGCCCGACCTCCGGCTGGGCGAGGTGGACCTGCTCGGCGACGACGAGCGCGAACGGGTGCTGGTGGCGTGGAACGACACCGCGCGGACCGTGCCCGACACGACGCTGCCCGCGTTGTTCACCGCCCAGGCCCGCCGCACGCCGGACGCCGTCGCCGTGATCGCCGAAGGGCCGGGCGGCGAACCGCAGTCGATCACCTACGCCGAGCTGGACGCCCGGATCGAACGGCTCGCGGCGGCACTGCACGCCAAGGGCGCGGCACGCGAACGGGTGGTGGCCGTGGTGCTGCCCCGGTCGGTCGACCTGGTCGTCGCGCTGCACGCGGTGCACCGGGCGGGCGCGGCCTACCTGCCGGTGGACCCGGGCTACCCCGCCGACCGGGTGGCGTTCATGCTCGCCGACGCCGACCCCGTGCTGGTGCTCGACGCGGAGGCGTTGCGCGGCTTGGCGGACGAGCCCGTGCCCGGGGTGGTGCTGCCGGACGTGCGCGGCGGCGACCCGGCGTACGTCATCTACACCTCCGGCTCCACCGGCCGTCCCAAGGGCGTGGTGGTCGAGCACACCGCGATCGTCAACCGGCTGCTGTGGATGCAGGACGAGTACCGGCTCACCCCGCGCGACCGCGTGCTGCAGAAGACGCCGTCGAGCTTCGACGTGTCGGTGTGGGAGTTCTTCTGGCCGTTCCAGGTGGGCGCGGCGCTGGTCGTGGCCCGGCCCGACGGGCACCGCGACCCCGCGTACCTGGCCGACCTGATCCGCCGCGAGGGCGTCACCACGGCGCACTTCGTGCCGTCGATGCTGGACGCGTTCGTCGCGCACCTGGAAGGCTCCGGCGAACGGTGCGCCGACCTCGTGCGGGTGGTGTGCAGCGGCGAGGCCTTGCCGACGGCGCTGGCCCGCCGGTTCGCCGCGGTGTCCGACGCGGGGCTGCACAACCTGTACGGCCCGACGGAAGCCGCGGTGGACGTGACCGCGCACGCCGTGCACGGCAACGAGACCACGGCCACCGTCCCGATCGGACGTCCGGTGTGGAACACCGGCGTGCACGTGCTGGACGAGCGGTTGCGGCCCGTGCCGCCGGGAGTGCCCGGTGAGCTGTACCTGGCCGGCGTGCAGCTGGCCCGCGGCTACCACGCGCGGCCGGGGCTGACGGCGCAGCGGTTCGTCGCGTCACCGTTCACGCCGGGCGCGCGGCTCTACCGAACCGGCGACGTCGTGCGGTGGTGCGGCGAGGGCGTGCTGGAGTACCTGTCCCGCGCCGACGACCAGGTGAAGATCCGCGGCCTGCGGATCGAGCCGGACGAGATCGCCGCCGTCCTCCAGGACCACCCGGACGTCGTGCGCGCCGCCGTGGTGGCCCGTGAGCACGCGCCCGGCGACCTGCGGCTCGTCGCCTACGTCGTCGCGGGCGACCGGGTGCCGGAGCAGTCCGAGCTGCGGGCGCACGCCGCGGCACGGCTGCCCGAGCACATGGTGCCGTGGGCCGTGGTGGTGCTGGACGACGTCCCGGTCGGCCCGAGCGGCAAGCTGGACCGCAAGGCGCTGCCCGCACCGGTCGTCCAGGCCGTCGGACGCGCGCCGTCCACACCGGCCGAGGAGACGCTGGCGGCGTTGTTCGCCGAGGTGCTCGGCGTGCCTGAGGTGGGCGTGGACGACGGGTTCTTCGAGCTGGGCGGGCACTCCCTGCTGGCGACGCGGCTCGTGGCGCGGATCGGCGCCGAGTTCGGCGTGCGGCTGGGCGTGCGGGCGGTGTTCGAGGCGACCACGGTCGCCGCGATGGCACGACGGCTGCACGACGGGTCCGCCGATGACCCGGAGTTCACGCAGGACACGGGTTCGGCCGTGCTGCTCCCGTTGCGCGCCAACGGTTCGGCCGCGCCGCTGTTCTGCGTGCACCCGGCGGCCGGTGTCGGCTGGGTGTACGCGGGCCTGCTGCCGCACCTGCCCGACCGGCCCGTGTACGCGTTGCAGGCCCGCGGCCTGTCCCAGCCGCAGGCACGGCCGACGAGCCTGGCCGAGATGGTCAAGGACTACCTGGACCAGGTGCGTGCCGTGCAACCGACCGGGCCGTACCACCTGCTCGGCTGGTCGTTCGGCGCGGGCGTGGCGCACGCGATGGCCGCCGCCCTGCGCGAGGAGGGCGAGCAGGTCGCCACGCTGGCGCTGCTGGACGGCTACCCGACCGCGCCCACCGGCGAGGTCCACTCCGCCCGCGACCCGCGGGTGCTGGCCGCGCTGCTGCGCTCCCTCGGCTACCCGGCCGAGCCCGCTCCCGTGTCCGTGGCGGACTTCGCCGCACGTGTGGCGGACGGGCCGCTGGCCGACGTGGTGCCGGCACGGCTCGCCGACCTGGCCGAGGTGTTCGCCGACAACCTGACCCTGATGGGCGAGGGCACCACCGCCCGCTTCGACGGCGACGTGCTGTTCTTCGCCGCCACCGCCGACAAGACCGACCTGTCCCCCGTGCCCGCCGCCTGGCGCGTGCACGTCACCGGCGACGTCGACGTGCACGCGGTCGGCTGCCGGCACGGCGACCTGACCCGACCCGGCCCACTGGCCACCGTCGGCGCGGTGCTCGCCGCCCACCTGGAAACCCACCGCTGAACCCGATCCCGACAACCGACCCCGACGACCGACCCCGGAAAACGACCCCGGAAAACGACTCCGGAACCCGGCCAGAGGACATCGAAACCCGAGGAGATCGCCATGACCGCAGCCCTGACCCGTGAAGCCGCCCTCGTCCACGACTTCTACCGGTTCGTCGACACCGGCGACGTGCCCGCGCTGGTCGCCATGTTCACCGAGGACACCACCTACCACCGCCCCGGCTACCCGCCGGTGGCCGGCCACGAGGGCGTCGCCCACTTCTACACCCACGTGCGGGTGATCAAGGAGGGCGAGCACCGCGTCGAGTCCGTCGTGCTGGAGCACGACCAGGTCGCCGTGCGCGGGTCGTTCGAGGGCGTGCTGCGCGACGGCACGCGGACCAGCCTGCGCTACGCCGACTTCTTCACCCTCGCCGCCGACGGCCGCTTCAGCAAGCGCGAGACGTTCTTCTTCGCCCCTCTCGTCTGATCCCGCCTCCCCTCCCCGATCGGAGCACCGTCATGACCTCTCTGCTGCACAAGCCCGCCGCCGCGTCCCCCGGCCACGGCGCCGCGTTCACCCCGCACCTGTACAGCCTCAAGTACTCCCCCGACCTCGGCTGGCACGACGGCGACCTGCTGCCGATGGAGAACCTGTCGCTGCACCCGGCGACCCTCGGCCTGCACTACGGCCAGGTGATCTTCGAGGGCATGAAGGCGTTCCGGCAGCAGGACGGCTCGGTGGCGGTGTTCCGGCCGTGGGAGAACGCGCGCCGCTTCAACCGGTCCGCCGCCCGGCTCGCGATGCCCGCGCTGCCCGAGCAGCTGTACGTCGACGGCGTGGACCGGCTCGTCGCCGCCGACCACGCCGAGCTGTCCGACCACCCCGACCACAGCCTCTACCTGCGCCCGCTGATGTTCGGCACCGACGCGAACCTCATGCTGCGGCCGTCGGAGGAGTACCTGTTCCTGGTGATGGCGTTCGTCGCGGGCGGGTTCTTCGGCGACGTGGTGCGCCCGGTGTCGGTGCTGGTGTCGCGCGACCAGGCGCGGGCCATGCCCGGCGGCACGGGCGACGTGAAGTGCGCGGCGAACTACGGGCCGTCGTTCGTGGCGCAGCGCAAGGCGCAGGAGGCGGGCTGCCAGCAGGTGGTGTGGCTGGACCAGGCGGAGCGCCGCTGGGTCGAGGAGATGGGTGGCATGAACCTGTTCTTCGTGCGCGGCTCGGGGCCCGGCGCGGAGGTCTTCACCACGCCGCTGACCGGCACCCTCCTGCCCGGCGTGACCCGTGATTCGTTGCTGCGCATGGCTTCCCGGCTGGGCTACCGGGTCGCCGAGCGGCCGGTGTCGGTGGACCAGTGGCGGGCCGAGTGCGAGGCGGGCGGGATCACCGAGGTGTTCGCCTGCGGCACGGCCGCGGTCGTCACCCCGGTGGGTCGGGTGCGGGACGTGGACGGCGACTTCACCGTGGGCGACGGCGAGATGGGTCCCGTGACCGGTGCCCTGCGCACCGCCCTGGTCGACCTCCAGCACGGCCGCGTGCCGGACGTGGACGGGTGGCTGCACCGCGTGTGCTGACCGACGGGCGCCGCGGGCCGGGTCCACCCACGACCCGGCCCGCCCTTCGCCGTTCGGGTGACTCTCGGCAATCGCGCGGTAACGCACCGCCGCACCAGGCGATATGACCGGTGGCACGCCACCGAGGACCGGCCCGGCCGGTCCCCCAGCAGGAGGTTCGCGGATGAACCGGAACAAGGTCTTCTCCAGCGCCGCCGCCGTCTGCCTGGCCGCGGCGGCGTCGTCCGGCGTCGCGCCGACGGCGCACGCGGTCGTCGAGCAGGTGTGCGCCGTCAACGAGGTGGTGGCGTTCAGCGCACCGGTGACCAACACGCCGAAGACGGTCACGGTCACCGTCCAGGGCCAACTCTTCAACTGCACCAGCGGTTCCGCCGCCACCGGGACCTACACCGAGACCGCCACCCTGCCGGACTACACCTGCACCTCGCTGTTCTACCAGGGCGCCGGCACGCGGGTCTTCACGTGGACCGATCCGGCCGTCGCGGCGAGCACGTACTCCTACAACAGGACGTCCAGCCGGGTCGGCGCGAACATCGTCATCGTGCTGCTGGGTTCGATCGGCTCCGGCACGTTCGCCGCCGAACCGGCGAAGATGCAGCTGACCGCCCTGAACCCGGACCCGATCAGCTGCGCCACCACCGGGATCTCCCGGCTGACGCTGCTCGGCGCCCTCACCGTGGGGGTCTGACCGCCCGCCGGGCCGCTCCCGTCCGCGCACCGACGCCAAGCGCTCCTCTCATTGACGCAACCACCTGGTTGCTATAGCGTCGCAACTGAATGGTTGCTACTCGCGAGAGGTCAGGTGGACACCCGTGATGAAGACTCCTCCGATCGTCTCCCCGCAGGAGTGGGCGCAAGCACGCGAACGGCTGCTGGTCAAGGAGAAGGAGCTGACCCGGGCGCGGGACGCCATGGCCGCGGCGCGGCGTCGGATGCCGTGGTCGGCGGTGGAGAAGGAGTACGCCTTCGACGGACCGCGTGGTCGGGCGAGCCTGCTCGACCTGTTCGAGGGCCGCCGCCAGCTGATCGTCTACCGCGCGTTCTTCGAGCCCGGTGTGTCCGGTTGGCCCGACCACGCCTGCCGGGGCTGTTCGCTGGTGACGGCCGACCAGGTCGGCCACCTCGCCCACCTCAACGCCCGCGACACCACCCTCGCCTTCGCCTCGCGCGCGCCGCAGCCGGACATCGTCCGGTTGAAGGACCGGATGGGGTGGACCATGCCGTGGTACACCGTGCTCGACGACTTCGACGCCGATTTCGGCGTGGACGAGTGGCACGGCACGAACGCGTTCATCCGCGACGGCGACCGCGTCTTCCGCACGTACTTCGTCAACGGCCGCGGCGACGAGGCGTTGGGCAGCACGTTCAGCTACCTCGACGTGACCGCGCTCGGCCGGCAGGAGGAGTGGGAGGACTCGCCCGAGGGCTACCCGCAGACCCCGCCGTACGAGTGGTGGAACTGGCACGACGAGTACCGCCCCGCCGAACCGGCCGCGCACGACAACTGCTGCCACTGAGGACAAGGCGCTCGACGGCGTCGAGCACCGCCCGCTCGGCGGCGGAATGAGAGATCATCGCCCCCGGTCGCGGAACGCCCTCGACGAAGGCGTGCCGGCGCTGTCCCGCCGCGGGACAGTCGTACCCGAGCCCATAACTCCGGTGATATCGCAGACCCTTCCGCAGGTGAGCGGCGGCGGTTATGGTCCGGCGCGCTGATTCCGCGCTCGACTTCGAAACGTCCGGGGGGGACAAGTGCGCCGCAGTTCACCCAATTCCGCCCTGCGCCGGAGAACCCGGGGTCACGGTCTGCTCGCGACCGTGATCGCCGGGTCGGTGGTGCTCGGTGGCGCCACCCCGATCACCGCCGCGGCCGAACCCGCTCCCGCGGCCGCCGAGGCACCACCGGCACCGGCCGAGCAGACCGCCGCCGCAGAGGCCCGCCGCACCGGCAAGCAGGTCCCCGTGGCGGACGAGCTCACCGAGACCACCGCCGTGCTGGCCAACCCGGACGGCACGTTCACCCTGCGATCGCACTCGCGGCCCGTGCGGGCGCGCAAGGACGGGCAGTGGCGCGACGTCGACACCTCCCTCACCCGGGCCGCCGACGGCACGCTGGAGACCGCCGCCACCAGCACGGGCCTGTCGTTCTCCGGTGGCGGCGACGAACCGCTGGTCACCATGCGCGAGGGCGACAAGCTGTTCACCCTGAGCTGGCCCAAACCGCTGCCCGAGCCCGTCGTGGACGGTTCGAGCGCGACCTACCCCGACGTCATGCCGGGCGTGGACCTGAAGCTCACCGCCAACGCCACCGGGTACTCCGAGGTGCTCGTGGTCCGCGACGCGAAGGCCGCGGCCAACCCGGAGCTGGCCGCGGTGAAGCTGCGGGCCAACACCACCAACCTCACCATGCGCACCGACGAGCACGACGTCCTCAGCGCCGTGGACGGCACCGGCCAGGTCGTCTTCCAGGGCTCGACGCCGGTCATGTGGGACTCCACGAAGGACGCCAAGCGCGGGCCGGATCCCACCCCGACCGACCCGGGCGGCGGCAAGGTGTCCACTTTGGACGTCACGACCGCGGTCGTCTCCCCGGACCACGCGGCGCCCACCGAGGTGGAGCTGACGGTCAAGCCGGACGCGGAGGCGTTGACCGGCGAGGACGTGGAGTACCCCGTCTACATCGACCCCGTGATGTCGCGGTACAAGGAGGCGTGGGCCGAGGTCACCGACAACGGCTGGTACTACTGGAACGCCGCCATGGACGCGCAGGTCGGCCTGTGCGGCAACTGGAACGGATGCGGCGGCAGCTGGGTCGCGCGGTCGTTCTTCAAGTTCAACACCACCGAGCTCCAGGCGCGCAACGGCGGCGTCAAGCCGGTCGTGTACAGCGCGACGTTCAATGCCACGCAGACGCACGGCACGTCCTGCACCGCGGAGCCGGTCGACGTCTACGTCACCGACCCCATCAGCTCCGCGACCCGCTGGCCGGGTCCGGGCGGCTGGCGCACGACCACGAAGTCGTCCAACGCGGGCGACCAGTGCGGCGGCGCGGCGAACGTCCCGTTCGACGTCATCGGCGGCATCAACGCCGTGGTCAACGGCAACTGGCCGGACCTGCACCTCGGGCTGATCTCGTCGGACGAGGGCGACCGGTTGAACTGGAAGAAGTTCGCCAACAACCCGCACCTGGACGTGGTCTTCTCGTTCCCGCCCAACGTGGCGAACGGCCTCTGGATCGCCGACGCGGTGACCTGCCGCAACCAGGTGGTCGTGCCGACCGCGCGCCCGACCCTGCACGCCACCGCCACCGACAACAACAACCCGCCGCTCAACGTCGGCCTGTACTTCCAGGCCTACAACATCGACGGCACCGTGCTGGAGGCGGACACCGCCGACAGCCCGGTGGTCGTCGCCTCCGGCACCCAGGGCAGGTGGACCACCAACAAGGCGCTGCCCGACGGTGTGCACAACTACCGGGTCGCGGTGAAGAACCAGTTCCCCGGCGACGCGGAGAAGAACCTGTGGGCGGGTCCGTGGTCGGACTGGCTGCGGTTCACCACGCGCAGCGCACCGATCACCCAGAAACCCGTCATCACCAGTGACGACTACCCCGCCGACTACTGGGGGCCCGCGCCGGACCAGGCGGGGAAGTTCACGTTCAACGCCAACGGCGCGTCCAACGTCGTCGGGTTCACCTACATGTTCGACGGCTCGGGCACCGAACGCGCGCCCAAGCCCGACGACTGCAACCACAACCAGACCTTCGGCAACTCCGGTGGCTGGATCCCGGCCGGACCCGGCCCGGCGACCATCACCGTGCCCGGCACGCTGAGCCCCGGCTACCACACGCTGCACGTGCGCAGCTTCGACGACGCGCACCGGCTATCGCCGGAGTCCGGCGCGTACACGTTCTACCTGCCGCCGACCCTGGTCCCGGCGCCGCCGCAGGCGACCTACGAGGCGGAACGGCTCCAGTTCTCCGCCCCGAGCAGCGTCCACCAGGCCAATTACGAGAACTACCTGTTCTCGGGCGGCGTCTACAAGCTCCTGACCACCACCACGGACAACACGCGGTTCCACACCTCCGTCACCGCTCCGGGAGACGGCGACTACGAGGTGGTGGTCGGCACCGCCGACGCGGGGTCCACGATGAGCCCCCTGGGCAAGCTCTCGTTCTCCCTCGACGGCAGGCCGCTGCTCCAGGTCTCCCAGGACGGCACGCCGACGGGTCCCGACCGGACGCCGAAGCGGGTGCGCCTGGCCGGCCTCCGGCTGACCGGCGGCACGCACGTGCTGGAGGTGCAGATGACCAGGAACCCCGCCTCCACCGATGCCATGATCCGGGCCCTGGTGGACTACATCCAGCTCGTGCCGACCACCCGGCTCGACGCCGAGTTCCTCCAGCCGCAGAGCAACTACTTCCACGTCGGCGTCCCCGACTGCTGCGGCACCACGCTGCACGGCGGTCACCTCGAAATGGGCGGCACCGGCACGACCCACTCGACCACCCTGCAAATCCTGGCACCGGTCGAGGCGGACTACGCGCTGGCCGCCGGGCTGATCAAGGCGCCGCACCACGGCAAGTACACGGTCCTGCTGGACGACGTGCCGATCGCGAACACCGACACCACGCCCATCGACGGCTACTCGGCCACCCGGACCGCGCACTTCCAGCCGTTGAGCGGCATCCACATGACGTCCGGTTGGCACCGGCTCACGTTCGCGGCGGTCGGCACGAACCCGGCCTCCACCGGCAACCGCTACGCGTTCGGCCTGGACCACCTCTCCATCCAGCCGATCAACAACGTGACGTTGGCGAGCTTCACCCACGCCATGAACAACAAGGCGATCGGCAGCGACGGCACGACGGCGGCGGCCGCGGACTTCGCCCGCGGCTCCATCTCGGCGCAGACGCTGGCCGCGGCGGGCCTGGCACCCGGCACGACCGCGGTGATCGGCGGCGCGGCGTTCGCCATGCCTGCGGCGACGTCGGGCAACGACAACGTCGTGGCCATGGGCCAGACCATCCCGTTCCCGGCCGCGCAGCAGGTCAAGGCGAGCGCCGTCGGCCTGCTGGCGTTCAGCACCTGCGGCACCGCGCCGTCCCGGTCGGGCACCATCACCTACACCGACGGCAGCACGTCCAACCCGGCGGTGCCCGAACTCGGCGACTGGGTGCACCTGCGGTGGGAGCCGACCGGCATCACCCTGCCGTACCGGCTCGTCGGCACGACGACCCAGGCGCAGTACCAGCCGGTGCTCACGCCGATCTTCCTGCCCACCGACCCGACCAAGACGATCAAGTCGATCACGCTGCCCAACTACGGCACGTCGTTCCTCTGCGACAAGCCCGCGTTGCACGTGATGTCCATGGCGCCGCGGCCGGTCGAGGCCGGCTGGGTGGGCGCCTGGGCCGCGCCGGCCAACGCGGCCGTCGTGCCGCCGGGTGGCCACGGGTTCGCCGACAAGACGTTGCGCACCGTGCTGCGGCCGACCGTCACGGGCGGTCAGGTGCGGGTGAAGGTGTCCAACTCGATGAGCAACAACCCGGTCACCATCGACGCCGCCACCGTGGCGGCCCAGATCGGCGCCGGTGCCGCCACCGCCGCGACCACGGCGCTCAAGTTCCGCGGCAACGCGTCGGTCACGCTGCCCGCCGGCGCCGAGGTGCACAGCGACCCGGTGTCGCTGCCCACCGGCGGCAACGGCAACCTCGTGGTGAGCATCCACCTGCCCGGTGCGGTGGCCACCGCACCGGTGCACGGCAACGCCACCGCGCCGGTCCACCTCGCCTCGGGCAACGCGGTGAACGACACCACCGGTGCGCCGTTCACCACCGCGTTGAACGGCAGCTACTACGTGGCCGGGCTGGACGTGTCGACCGCGGACCTCGGCCACGGGACCGTGGCCGTGCTCGGCGACCAGTTGTCGGCGACCGCCCCGGCGGGCAGCGGGCAGCGCAACACCTGGGTCGACGAGTTGCCGGCCAAGCTCGCCGGGGTCGGTGCGACCCTGCCGGGCGGCCTGGTCAACGCCGGCCGCTCGGGCGTGCCGGACACCGGTCGGTGGCGGATGACCGAGGGCACCGGCACCACCGCCCGTGATCACGCGGGCGGCGCCAACGCCACCGCCGCGGGCGGCACGGCCTGGGTCGCCGACCCGCAGAAGGGGACGGTGCCGCAGTTCAACGGCACCAGCGGCCACTTCAAGACCGCGGGCCGGGTGCTGCACACCGATCGCAGCTTCAGCGTCTCGGCCTGGGCCAAGCTCCGCTCCCTGGACGTCTACCAGACCGTGGTCAGCCAGGACGGCGGCGCGTACAACACCTTCTTCCTCCAGTACTCGGCGGCGCAGCGGCGGTGGATGTTCGGCGTCTACAGCGCCGACGCGGCGCAGCACACCACCTGGCTGGCGCACTCGGACAACGAGCCCGTGCTGAACACCTGGTACCACCTGACGGCCACCTACGACCAGCAGAGCCGGATGATGCGGCTCTACGTCGACGGCACGCTCCAGGACTCGATCAGCGGCGTCACCACGTTCGCGACGAACGGTCCGCTGACCATCGGCCGGGCCCGCGACGCGAGCCAGGAGGACAACTTCTTCAACGGGTCGATCATGGACGTGCGGGTGCACCAGCGGGTGCTGAGCCCGAACGACGTCACGTTCGCCCACGCCCAGCGGGACTTCGGCACCTACCCGGAGTCCGGTGCGATCGGCGCGGGCAGCGTCCGGACCGACCTGTACCGCACCGCGCTCGACGCGCCGAACGTGCGGACGGTGCTGGTCGCGAGCGGTGCCAACAGCCTGCTGCGCGGTGTGTCGGCGACCGAGGTCCGAGGCGGCCTGACGGCGTTGATCAGCGCCGCCCACCCGGAGGGGTTGAAGCGCACCAAGCGTCCCGACGGCACGCCGGTACACGTCATCCTCACGACCATCCCACCCCTGGGACTGGCCGCGAGCGACCCGCGGGAGGTGCAGCGCCGCCAGCTCAACCAGGAGATGCTGACCCACTTCGCCGACTTCGGCGCGGACTACGTCGTCGACTTCGACGACGCGGTGCGGGACTCGGCGGATCCGGGGCGGGTCGCGGCGCAGTACCTGACCGACGGCCTGGCCAACGGGGCGTACCACAGCCGGCTCGCCCAGTACCTCGCGGACGCGGTCAACGACTTCCCGCCGCGTGCCGAGCTGTGACGACAGGTGAGTGAGGGGGTGGGCGCCATCGTGCGCCCACCCCCTCTTCGCCATCAGCCGCCCGTGGGCGGCTTGTCCGCCTGCGGCGTGTCGGACCGATCTCCGCCGGCCTGCGGCGCGTCCTCGGTCGGCACGCCTTCAGTTGGCGCGTCCTCGGCCGGCGCGTCATCAGTCGGCGTCGCGTCGGTCGGCCTGGCGTCGGTCGGCGCGTCCTCGGCCTGCGTCGCGTCGGTCGGCGCGTCCGCCGGGCGCTCGACGTTCAGCGACCACGGACCCGCCAGCGCGGCGAACGCGGCCACCGCCGTCACCACCGGCGCCGCCACGGCGGCCACCACCCCCGCCGTCACCGGGATGTCCAGCACCGGCTCGCCCTTACCGTTGCGCACCACCACCCGGCGCGTGTTCCCCTCGTGCACGAGCTGCCTGATCTTGTCGGTCAGCGCCTCGATCCCCGGCGCCCCACGACCGTCCTGCTCCGTCATGTCGACTACCCCCTTCACCGACCATCCTCCCGCCTGCCCGCCGGTCCGATCCAGTCACGCTGCCGGACCAGGCCGGACCGGAGGGTGACGGGCCGCCCGTGGAGCTATCCGGCCATCGTGTGGAGCCATGTTTTCGGTACTGTGGCTCCATGGGTGTCCCTGGTGCGCGCCGGCAGCCGCGCGGTGAAGTCGAGCGGCTGCCGAGCGGGTCGTTGCGCGTGCGGGTGTACGCCGGTGTCGATCCGGGCACCGGGAAGCGGCGCTACCTGACCGAGACGGTGCCGGCCGGGCACGGGGCGGAGCGGAAGGCGGAGGAGGTCCGGGCCCGCCTGCTCGGCGAGGTGGACGCGATCCGCCACCCGAGGGCCGACGACCGCCCGGTCGTCCCACCGGCGGCGAACGGGCTGGACGGTGTGCGTCAGCGCGGGCCGCGCCGGGGTGAGCTGACCGTGGCGGCGGTGGCGCGGTTGGCGGGCGTGTCCGCGCCGACGGTGTCGAAGGTGCTCAACGGGCGGCCGGACGTGGCGTCGGCGACGCGGCGCCGGGTGGAGGAGGCGTTGCGCGAGCACGGGTACCGACGGCCCGAGGCGGTGGTGCGGGCGCCGAACGTCGAGGTGGTCTTCTACGGGATGCAGAGCTACCTGGCGGTCGAGATCATGCGCGGCGTGGAGCGGGTCGCCGGTGAGCACCGACTGGCCGTCGGGTTCACCGACACCGCGCACCAGGCGTCGGCCGGTCGGTCCTGGGCGCGCGACCTGCTGTCCCGCCAGCCGTACGGGGTGATCGCCGTGCACCTCGGCGTCAGCTCCGAGCAGCACGGGCTGCTCGCCACCGGCGGGATCCCGCTGGTCGCCCTGGACCCGACCGGCGAGCCGGAGCACCCGGTGCCGTCGGTCGGCGCGACCAACTGGAGCGGCGGGATCGCCGCCGCACGGCACCTGCTCGACCTCGGCCACCGGCGCATCGCGGTCATCGCGGGACCGGCCGAACGGCTGTGCGCGCGGGCCAGGCTCGGCGGCGTCCGGGCGGCGATGGCCGACCAGGGCGCACCCCTGGACGAGCGGCTGGTGCGCATCGGGCAGTGGTTCGCCTTCGAGGACGGCCTCAACCACGCCCGCGAACTCCTGCGCCAACCCGATCCGCCGACGGCCGTGGTGTGCGGCAACGACCTGCAGGCGCTGGGCGTCTACGAGGCCGCCCGGCAGGCGGGCCTGCGCATCCCCGACGACCTCAGCGTGGTGGGATTCGACGACATCCCGGCCGCGCGCTGGTGCGGACCGCCGTTGACCACCGTGCGCCAACCCATGGTCGAGATGGGCGCCGCCGCGGCCGAACTCGTCCTCGCCCTGGCCGCCGGGCGGCAGCCCTCCCGCACGCGGGTGGAACTGGCCACCACGCTCATCGTCCGCGACAGCACCGCTCCCCCACGCCCGGCGCGCTGAGGCCACATGCCGGCCGGGTCAGGCCGCCGCGGTGTCCCGGCGTTGTCCTCGGTCGTCCAGCCGCCACGCGGTCCGGAACCGGTCGAGGCCGGCCAACGACATCCGCGGGTTGGCCGCGAGCGTCTGCCGGGCCGACGCCGGCACCGCCAGCCGCCCGCCGGGCGGCACCTCCGCCCGGCCCAGCCGGTCCGCGATCACCGACGGGTCGAAGAACTCGATCACCGTGGCGGCGAACAACATCACCGCCGCCAGCTCGCGCGCCAGGCACACGGCACCCGCCGCCTCCGCCTGCTGCTCGCCCACCCACCGCGCCAGCTCCTGGTGGCGGGTGTGGAAGTCGGCCGCGGTGGCGTCGGTGAAGGAGTAGTCGGCGACCCGGATGAGCAGGTCGATGCGCCGCGGGTCGTCGGGGTCGCGCATGAGCTCGTGCCGGACCGCCCGCAGCCGCGCCTCCGCCTCCCGGCGGCACATCCGCGACGCGACCGCGGCGAGCTCGACCCGGTTGTCCGAGTCGCACTGGTCGACGATCTCCCTGGTGCTGCGGATGAGATCCCGGGCCAGGCCGCCGGACGTCACGTACGCCAGCGCCACGAACGGCTGGGTCCAGCCGAGCAGCAGGCCGTAGAGGACCTTCCGCGCCGACGGGAAGTCCAGGTACGACATCGACAGCACGTCGTCGAACGAGCTGTCGAACACATCGCGGAAGGGAACACCCCGGCGCTCGAACCCGGCCGCCGCGTCCTCCGACACCGACACCAGGAAGTAGCAGCCCGGCGTCCGGAAGATCACCTTGATCTCGTTGAGGAAGTTCTCCACCTCCTCCGCCGACCGCAGCTTGTCCAACTCGTCGACACCGACGACCACCTCGTACCTCACCCGCACGAGTTTCAGGAATTCCTTGAGGTTCTCGACCAGCTCCGGGTACCCCATTGGACGGTCCTGCCGGGTTGTCCCCCTCTTGCCGCCGGCGTCGACACCGATCGGCAACGCCGACCCGCTGAGCTTCACGGTCACCGAGCGCTCGACGCTGTGGCTCTCCTGCACCCGGATCCGGTCGAGTTGCTCCTGGGCCTTGACACTCAGCTCATCGATGTACGCGTCCGGGGACTCGATCACGTGGCGGCTGCGGCTCGACAGCAGGTTGAGCGAAACCCCGAGCACAAGAAGGGCGACACCGCCGAGGAACAACGTCCCGCCTGGTCGCCAGGCGCCGTACGCCAGGAGAGGACCAGCCCAACCCCGGCCAGGGCAGAGGAGCCGACCACCTGGTACCTCATCGGTGAAGAGGTTGCGGTGGGTCTTCCGGCGATCCGCGCGACGCCGATCGAGCACGTCAGCGCCGCCACGAGCAGGACTAGCGCGCCCACGTCCGCCACCACGTCGCCTCCGGTGGAGAGCCGGTCGCGGACCGCGACGAACATCGCGCCGAGAGCCGAGACCACGGCGGCCGCCCCTGCGGCGGAGAGCAGGAGGGCGGTCACCGGCCCGATTCGGGGAGGGGGACTTGCGTCCAGCTCCGCCTCCCGGTGCAACGCATGTCTGTCGATCACCATCTGGCACAACTTGGCGTGCAGGTGCAGGACGAACCCCCGCGCGTCGTACTTGACCGGAGCAGGCACGTTCACGCCGAGCCGCAGCCTGCGGGAGGCTGCCCCGGGCATTCCCTGCGTGGTCGTGAAGTACTCGATCAAGGCGCTCTTGCCGACGCCACGAGGCCCTGCGATCCCGAAGCTGGCCTCTTCCCGGGACCGCATCATCCGGTCGAGCGCCATGAAGGCCGGTGTCAACACGATCCGTTCCTCGGTGAGGCTCCGGCGCAGGTTGTCGGGCTCCTTCACGATCATCGTGGACGCGGTTGCACCTTGCAGGGCGGCGTTCAACTCGGTGAGCACCGTCGCCAGCACGATAGCCTCGACCGCCTCCGTGACCTCGCGCTTCTGCGCCTCGAACTCAGCCTCGAGGGAGCGGAACACCGGGCGCCGACGTGCGAGCTCCCGCGCGTCCCACAGCAGCAGGACCTGACGGGTGGCGAGCTCTCCGATCACCCTGCCGCGCCGGGAGTAGAGGACGTCTGCGGACAACGTTGCCTTGGCCGGAGAATCGGGCGGGTTCGGCGGTGGTCGGTAGTCCGGCTGCCTCAGCCACGTTTCGACCGCCGCCAGGTAGGCGACCAGCGTGGCGAGAGCGGCCTTGTCGTTGCGGGCGTCCACCTCAAGCGCCAGCAAGATCCGGCTCACCGTCGCGGCGTGCTCAAGCTGAGCCAATTTGCGGTCGTCCGCCGCTACCAGGGCCACCAGGTGGCTGTGGAGCTGGTCGACCATCCGGGTCGCCTTCGACACCTGGCTCTCCACACTCGCCCTGATCACCTCTCGCTGCCGCTGGACCGCCTTGGTCAAGTCCGACTGGTTCTGCAGCAACTCGAACTGGGCGGCGATCTCCGGACGGGCTATCACCTGGTTCAACGACTCGGTGAACAGGCTCTCGTAGGACAACTCGTACGGGCCGTCGGTCGGCCGCGGCAGTGGTCGGGCCGAGGATTCGCTCTGGGTGGCCATGACGCACGTCCTTCCCGCACAACGGGTCCGCGGTCAGCGGTTGGCTTTCCCGTAGGTGAAGGTCGCGCACGGGTTGCCGTACACGACGTACGCGGCCCAAGTGGCGTTGCCGGCGGCACGTGCGGCGGCGCGGGCCTTGGAGGTGGCGTCGGCCAGCGTGTTACCCGCCAGGAGCTCCCGGTACAGCGCGGTCGCGAAGTCCTTCGCCGGCTGGTCGCCCACCTGCCACAGGCTGCCGACGAACGCCGCCGCGCCGCGCTCGATGAACGCGGACGCGAAGCCGCCCAGGCTGGTCAGCTGAC
This sequence comes from Saccharothrix stipae, assembly GCF_054781895.1. NCBI lineage: Bacteria > Bacillati > Actinomycetota > Actinomycetes > Pseudonocardiales > Pseudonocardiaceae > Saccharothrix > Saccharothrix stipae. The sequence goes on from NZ_BAAGTN010000002.1 coordinate 246,046, forward strand.
GGCCCTGGCGACCGATCTGGCACGCGTTGAGCACGACCAGCGGCTGGTTCTTCGCGCCGTTGCCGAGCCGCGCCCGCTGCCGGACGGTGGTCGCGGTCAGGTACTCGTCGATGTACTCACCACCCTCGACCCGGCCGGTCAGCAGGATCCTCGCGTCGTCGATCCGGTCGTGGTCCGCCATGCCGTGGCCGGCGAAGTGCAGCACGTCGAACGCCCCCGCCTGGCCGAGGAGGTCGACCACCGTCCGGTGCCTCGCCTCGACCGGCTCGGCGCCGAGCGCCTCGCCGAGGAACGCCGCCTCGTCCGCCGTCGCGGGCAGGGCGAGGCGCGACTCCGGCGGGTAGTCGGGGATGAGGTACCTCGCCTTGTTCCGCCGGCAGTGCAGCTGCTCGGGAGGCCAACCGCCGTAGAGCCAGCGCACCAAGCCGTGTTCACCGAGGAACCACGATCCGTTGTCGGGCAGCGTCGGTCCGTCCTTGAGGTGCACCAGCTCCCACGGGATGTACGGCTCGGTCGTCAACACCGTGAGGTTGCGGAGCTTCTCCCGGTGCTCCCACAACACCTCCCGCATCGCCGCCGGGAACAGCTGGTCGAACAGGTCGCCACCCACGTCGCACAGGTCGCTGCGGAACGCCTCCACGTCATCGCGGTTCGACAACCAACGCTGCTCGATCCGCTCGTGGAGTCTCCGGACGTAGGTCTCGGCACCGCCGGACAGCGGCAGCGACCTGTACACGTGGCCCTGGCCCGGGACGCCCTTGGCGTCCAGCTCGTACTCGTAGTGGGTGTACGGCCCGTGCTGCACCTCCCTGATCCGCAGGACCTGCCGCACGCACGTGCTCGGGACGTCGGTGGCGACCACCGCCTCGGCCGACGTGCGGCGCGGCGTGGCCGGTGCGCCGTCGGTGAAGGTCGGGTTGAGTCGCAACGTCACCAGCGTCACCGGTCCCTGCCTGGCCTCCACCCAGATCTCGCCCTGGCCCGCGTGCGTCGGCCGGACGGTGAACTCCACCTCCAGCTCACGGCCGCGCTCGGGGAGCACCACCTTCCGCCGCTGCGGGTCCAGCACCTCGGCGTGCGCCTTGCCGATCGCGGTGAGGACGATCGGCCGGTCCGGCTCCACGGTGCTGCTGTCGGTGTCGCTCACCCGGCGCCGGGGCGTGAGCGCGGTGCGGGAGACGGTGCAGCGGACGACGGCCTGCGACCCCACCTCGACCTCGTCCGGCATGTCGGCGCCGAAGTGCGCGGTCGCCTTGTCCGGCCGACGTTTGCGCGGCTTGGTCCTCGGCTCGGGCGGCACGCCGGCGAGGAGCTCTTCCAGCGACTTCGGCGCCGCGGGCTTCGGCACGATGGCGACCGGTCCCGCGGCCCGCAGCACCACCGGACCGGGTGCCGCGCCCGCGATGGCCCGGTAGGGCGCGCCGGCGGGCAGGCTGCGGGTGCGGTTGGCGGCACGCGTGGGCAGCCCGGCACCCACCGACCGCTGCCCGCCGGACAGCCGGGCCATGAACTCCTCCCCGGCGAACGCGTACATGTCCCCGCCCCTGTCGACGAGGACGTAGTCCGGCGCCACCGCGGCGATCCACTCGTGCGCGGTGACCGCTCGTTCGGCGGCGCCCACCACCGCGATGTGCTCGTTGGCCGCGATCGGCAGCGTCGGGCCGACCACCGCGCCCCGCGCCGAGACGACCGGCTCGGCCATGCCGAACCAGGTGGTCAGGGCCGCGCACACCTCGGGCCGGGTGAAGTAGACCGTGTGGTAGACGATGCCGTTGCGGCCGAAGTGGTGCCCGTCCTTGACGAAACCGCCGACCTCCGCGTCGATGGCCGACATCGACGCGGTGTCCACCACGAGGTCGTTGGCCTTGCCCATCAGCCGGTCCGCCACGCCGTCCGCGAGCACGGCGAGCAACCGCCCGGGCAGCTCCTTGGCACCGCCGCCGAGCTTGGGCTCGAAGTCGGTCGTGACCACGTACCAGGGCGTGTCCGACGGCGCGGGCTGACCGGGCTGCGTGCCGTTGAGCTTGCGGACGAACGACCCGGTCGGCCGCATCGCGGCCAGGCCCGGCACACCGCCGTCCTCGTCGTCGGCCGCGTAGGACGCCAGGTACTTGACGAACGCGCCGAGCCCGCGCACGAGTCCGCCCAGCACCGCGGCGACCACCTGCGTCGAGGGCACCAACGCCGCCGCCGCGCCCGCCGCCAGCGCCAGGTTCGTGTAGAGGTCGACCAGGGCGTGCCAGTTCGCGGGTTCGGCCATCGCGGTGCCGCCGTTGGCGCCGCCGACGAACGCGATCCGGTGCACCGCGCAGGCGTGGCCGGGGTGCATCCGGGCCTGCGGCAGCACGTCCTCCACGAGGCTGCGCGCGACCAGCGCGCCCCGGCTGTGGCACACGACGTCCACCTCGACCGGCTGGTCGCGGTCGGCCGAGCGCAGGTCGCGCAGCAGGTCGCTCGCGTTCGCGCCGGGGTCGACGCTCAACGTCGGGTGGTCGTAGCCGAGCACGGCGTCGTAGCGGGCCAAGGCCTTGGTCAGGAACTCACGCCCCCACGGGAACGCGCCCAGCGAGCCGAAGCAGCCGACGGTGCTGGAGAACGTGCCGTGCACCAGCAGCAGGATCCGCGCGGTGCGGTCCGGCGGCAGCCCGGCGCGCCCGATGCCGTCCACGTGCCGCCACGTCCGCGGGTCCGGCGAGGTGATCAGCACCAGGCCGGGGGTGATGTCGCGTTCGAGGTGGTCGACTACCCGGCCCGCGACCTTGCGCGCGACGAACCGGAACACGTAGGCCTTGACCGGGCCGACGACCCAGTCGCCGATCACGCCGCGTCGCCGGGCCGGCGGGGCCGCGGCGCGGAAGTCCAGCTCGAAGGTGACGACCCGCTCCCCCGCCACCGACCTGGTGCGCTCGGTCGGCACGCGTTCGGGCAGCTGCCACGTGTAGACGCCGTCCTGTTCGACGAGCGTGACCGCGTCCTCGTCCGACGCCACGGCGACCGAGATCGTCGCCCGACCGGACGGCGACCGCTTGCCGGCGGGTGTCACCGACACCGGCGGGTGGACCAGCGCGAGGCCCTGCCCGGCCAGCGCCTCGACCAGGTGGTCGGGCAGGGCGGCGGCCTGGCGGGCCCGGCCTCGACGCGCCGGGCGGGCCGCCGTCGAGACCGCGACCGCGGCCGGGTGCCTGATCCTGAGCCTGTTGTCGTCCGAGGACCACTCGGCCATCACGACCACCTCCCCGTCGGGCGATCCGACCTGTGTCCGCGATATCGCGCCGGCCCCACGCGCCGTGACGACGGACGCACCGGTTTCGCCCGTTCGGGCTAATGGGCATGCCATCGAACGCGGTCCGATCGCGCACTGCAACCGGTGGCACCCCGCACCCGTCGGACCCACCGGTGCGTGTGCACCGAAACGGTGAATTCCCATTGATGCGATGTCGAGTCGAATTCGACCCGATAACCGCGCACCCTTTGCGGGCCACCGCACCGATCCGCGCGGATGACGCTTTCCAGGGGTACGAATACTACCCATTCGGCTAGGGGAATGTACTGTTGTGGTGTGGCCCGCACGGGGGATGAACGGTCGCAGCGATGGGGAATAGCTGCGCGCGCGGACCACGAGCACGTCAGCAAAGCACCTCCCGGTGTCGTCACCTTCGCCGTGTTCGGCGATCAGGCGGCCGGGACGTTGCGGAATTCGTCGTAAGCCGGTCCTCCACCGGCCGTGGCCATTCGGGCGAACGGTGGGAAGGCCGACGCCAATCCGCAAACAACAGGAGGCTGACAGATGTGTGGAATCACCGGCTGGGTTTCGTTCGACCGCGATCTCACCCGTGAACGGGAGATCCTCGACGCGATGACCCGGACGATGGCTTGCCGCGGGCCGGACGCGTCCGGCACGTGGGTCGAGCGGCACGCCGCGCTCGGCCACCGGCGGCTCGCCGTGATCGACCTGCCAGGGGGGAAGCAGCCGATGTCGGTGCGCACGCCGAACGGCGACGTGACGCTGGTCTACAGCGGCGAGGCGTACAACTACGTCGAGCTGCGCGAGGAACTCGTCCGAGCGGGCGAGCGGTTCACGACCGCGAGCGACACCGAGGTGGTGTTGCGCGGCTACCTGCGCTGGGGTGCGGCCCTCGCCGACCGCCTCAACGGCATGTACGCGTTCGCGATCTGGGACGCGCGCGAGCGGAAGCTGGTCATGGTCCGCGACCGGCTCGGGATCAAGCCGCTGTTCTACCACCGGACCGCCGACGGGATCCTGTTCGGCTCGGAGCCCAAGGCGATCCTGGCCAACCCGCTGGCCAAGCGGGTGGTCGACGCGGACGGCCTGCGCGAGGCGCTGTCGTACGCCTTCACGCCGGGCCACTCGATCTGGTCGGACATGCGGCAGGTCGAGCCGGGCACGGTGGTCACGGTCGACGTCGACGGCGTGCGCGAGCGCACCTACTGGCGGCTGGAGACCCGCGGGCACGAGGACGACCTGGAGACCACCGTCGGACGGGTCCGCGAGCTGCTCGACGACACCGTGCGCAGGCAGCTCGTCGCGGACGTGCCCCTAGGCCTGCTGCTGTCCGGCGGCCTGGACTCCGGCACGCTCACCGCGTTGGCCGCGGGGCACCTGGGCGAGCAGCGGGTGCGGACCTTCGCGGTCGACTTCATGGGTCAGACCGAGAACTTCAAGCCCGACGAGCTGCGCGACACACCGGACACGCCGTTCGTGCACGACGTGGTGACCCACGTGGGGTCCGAGCACGCCGACATCGTGCTCGACCCGAAGACGCTGGCCGACCCGGAGGTCCGCAAGGCCGCGCTCACCGCGCGCGACGTGCCGATCAGCCTGGGCGACATGGACTTCTCGCTGTACCTGCTGTTCCAGGAGATCCGGAAGCGGTCGACGGTGGCCCTGTCCGGCGAGTCGGCCGACGAGATCTTCGGCGGCTACCGGCACATGCACGACCCCGCGATCCAGCGCGCCCGCGCGTTCCCGTGGATCGCGGTCAGCGTCGGCCCGCTCGACAAGGACGGCACCGGGCTGCACCAGGGGTTGCTGGACGACCTCAAGCTGGAGGAGTACCGGCGCGACCGGTACGACACCGCCGTCGGTGACGTCGAGCGGCACGACGCCGAGGACGACCACGAGTACCGCATGCGGATCATGATCCACCTGCACCTCACCCGGTTCCTGCGCTTCCTGCTCGACCGCAAGGACCGGTTGAGCATGGCGGTCGGGCTGGAGGTGCGGGTGCCGTTCTGCGACCACCGGCTCGTCGACTACGTCTACAACGCGCCGTGGTCGTTCAAGCACTACGACGGCCGGGAGAAGAGCCTCCTGCGCGGCGCGGTCAAGGACGTGCTGCCGGAGTCGGTGGCCTGGCGGCCGAAGAGCGTGTACCCGTCCACCCAGGACCCCTACTACGCGCGGCAGTTGCAGGTGCAGGCCAAGGAACTGCTCACGCGCCGGGACCACGACGTGTTCGGGTTGGTGAGCCGGGACTGGCTCGAACGGGCGAGCACCCAGGACTCGGCCGGGATGGCCCGGCTCACGCGGCTGGGCCTGGAGCGAGCCCTCGACTTCGCCGTGTGGCTCGACGTCTACCGCCCTGAGCTCGCGCTCCCCTAGCGCCCCAGCACGTCCGGATCGGTGGCGGACCGGGCCCGGCCCGTGCCGCCACCGATCCGGGCCAATGCCGATCCGAGCCGCCGCCCACGACCTGCCGACGGCGTGCTCCGGCTAGCGGGTGTCGGTCTCCTCGCCCAGGACCTTCTGCAGGAACCCGGCCGGCCGCGTCTGCCGGTAGCCGCCGTCCAGCAGGCCGACCTCGCGCGCCTCGGCCTCGTCGATCATCCGCAGCGGCCCGTCGGCGGTTTCCGCGGCGCCGAACTCACCGGTGTCGATGCCCGGCCACGCGCCGGGCTTGTGGAAGACCTCCGGATCGGCCGGGAACAGGTCGAGCAGGCCCTCGTCGTGGTCCACGACCTTCCACGTGCCGTTCTTGGCCAGGCTCTCCTCGGTGTACACCGGGTGCTTGCGGGGCGAGCGCAGGAGGTCCGCGCCGGGCCGCCCGTCCCGGGACACGCCCTCGAACAGCCCGATCGCGGTGCCGAACCGGTTGCGCGTGATCACCACGGCCAGCCGGTAGCCGTCCGGGACGGGTATCGCCAGCACGTCGCCCGGCGTGAGCTTGACCGCGCGCTTGCCCACCCCTTCGGCGACCAGCTTGCGCACCTCGTCACCGCCGACGTCGGCCAGCCCGACCCGCCCGGTCCGCAGCACCTGGAGCACGGCGGACGCGAACTGCCCCGGTGTGACCGGCGCGCCGCTCGCGGCGTTGATCCGCGCCGCCACGACGCCGACGTGGTCGCGCGCGTCCTCGAAGACGCCGTCGTTCAACTCGGGCACGCGGGACGGTCGTTCGCCGCGGTAGCGCTTGTTGCCCCGCACGGTCGCGGCCAGCTTCAACGGCTGCGTGAACGTGCCGTCCACGGCGTCGCTGTTCGTCGGGATCGCCCACCCGAGGACTTCCAGGAACTCCGCCAGCGTGGGCGGTCCGCCGATCTCCTCGGCGAACCGGGCGGCGACCTCCGCGAAGCCCGACACCGCCTCGTCCAGCACGTCGTCGGGAAGTGGGGCGTCGTTCACGGACATCCCAACCCGTTGGTCTTGCGCTGCTCGTATTCCTCGTACTCGGCCAAGCGGTCCTCGCCCATGGGGTTCTGCCGGTTGCCGCGGTAGTTGTTGCCGTCCCGGCCGATGACCGTACCGTACTGCTCCGCCAGTCGCTGCTCCATGAGGCTGGACTCGCCGTACGTGCGCGTGCCCGGCACGACCGAGATCGTGTCGCCGTTGGCGGGGTCGTACCGGTTGTGGTTGGCCGCGTGCCTGGCCTCGACGTCGGCCTGGGTGGCGTCCGGGCCGAACTGGCCGGAGTAGTACACCGTGCCGTTGGAGTCGCTGAGCGTGTAGTTCGACCAGCCGTCCCGGTCCAGGCGCAGGTAGCGGTCGCGGGTGATGAGGCCGACCGGGTCGAGCATGGCCAGCGGGTTGTCCACGTACCCGTGGTGGTTCGGCGCGGCGTCGAGGCCGAGCGGGTCCGGGGTGGTGTAGCTGCCCGTCGCCGGGTCGTAGTAGCGGTGGTAGTTGTAGTTCAGCCCGGTCTCGCGGTCGTGGTACTGACCGGGGAACCGCAGCAGGCACTCGGCGCCGTCGGTGCCGATCGGCTGCCGGTCCTCGCCCCACAGGCTGGACCGCTGCCGCCACTCGACGCGGCCGTCGGTGGTGACGAGCTCGGTCGGCGTGCCGACCAGGTCGGTGACGATCGCGTGGAACCGGCGGTCGATCACGTCCTGCGGCGCGGACGCGGCCGTGGTGCGGCGCTCCTGGCTGACCGGCGTCCACGTGCCGGGCCGGTGGTCCCACGTCGTGGTGGCGACGAACGGCGTGCCGGCCACGACGTGTTCCTGTTCCGCCAAGACCTGGGCGTCCCAGTGGAACACGACCTCCTCGACGGCCACGCCGGCGGCGTCGAGTCGGCGCTTGCCGATCCGCCTGCCCAGCGGGTCGTACCGGTAGGTCCACCGCTGCCCGGCCGGGGTGACGGCCTCCACGAGCCGGTTGCGCGGGTCGTACCGGTAGGCCCACTCCTGCCGCGCGCCGGACAGCGTGTGCCGCACCGCGCGGACCACGCGGCCCTGCGCGTCGTGGTCGTAGTGCGTCCGGCCCGCGCGGCGCACCAGCGTGCCGGAGGTGGACCTCGGCCCGGCCGACGGCGAGTCGGCGGCACGGCTGTCCGTGGCGAAAGCGAGGTTCCCCGCCTCGTCGTAGGCGTAGTTCTCGGTCCACGTCGCCGCGCGCACGGCGGTGACCCGGCCGCGCGCGTCGAGGTCGAACCGGCGGTGCCCGTCGAAGCTGTCCTGCACCGAGTCGGGCACGCCGTCGGGGCGGTAGGTCCAGCCGCGCCCGTACCGCGGCCGGGCCTCGCGGCGGCCGTCCGGTCCTTCGAGGCCGATCAGGTGGCGGGAGGCCAGCCGGCCGGAGCTGTCCCACGAGCTGGCCACCGCGATGTCCGGGCTCAGCCACCGGTACACCTCGCGGCGGGCGGCGTCGTGCGCGAACGCGATCCGGGTGGCGCCGGTGGTCAGCGACGTGGGCAGGCCGACGGCGTCGTACTCCCAGACCGACCGGTGGCCGGTCGGGGTGGTGCGGGACGTGCGGCGGCCCAGCGCGTCGTAGGTCGAGGCGAGGGTGCGGCCGTTCACCGTCTCGGTCAGCGGTCGGCCGACGGGGTCGCGGGTGAAGACCACCTCGGCGTCCGCGTTCGTCGCGGTGAGCACCCGGCCGGCCGCGTCGTAGCCGAACGCCGTCACCGCGCCGTCGTCGGTGCGCTGCTCGACCGGGCGGCCGAGCACGTCGCGGGTGATCGCGATCGCCTCGCCCTCGCCGTTGGTCAGCCGGACGAGCCGCTTCGCCGCGTCGTGCTCGTAGGAGGTGGCGCGGCCGTCGAAGTCCAGCTCCCGCACCAGGTTGCCGGCCGGGTCGTAGGTGTACTGCCAGGTGAGCGAGCGCGCGTTGGTGACCCCGGTCAGCCGCAGCTCGGTGTCGTGGTCGAAGACGTGCCGGGTGCCGTCGGGGTCGACGCGCACGGACACCAGGTGGAACGGCCCCACCTCGTACCGGGTGGTCGAGCCGTCCCGGTCGGTCATGGCGATCACGTCGCCGTTGCCGTCGGTGGTCCAGGTCTGGCTCGTGCCGTCCGGGTAGGTGTACCGGGACGGGGTGTCGGCGCCGCCCCACTCGATCGTGGTGACCGCGCCGAGCGGGTCGGTGACCCGGGTCAACCGGCCACGCGCGTCCAGCTGGTAGGTCTCGGAGGCGCCGGACGGATCGGTCACCGCCACCGGCAGGCCCGCCGCGTCGGTGACGATGGTGGTGGTGCCGCCGAGCGCGTCCGTGATCGTGCGGGGTTCGCCCCGCTCGCCGTAGGTGTGCGTGGTGACGGCGCCGGTCGGGTCGGTCTGCGTGAGCGTGTTGCCGCGCTCGTCGTAGGTGTAGCGCCAGCGCGCGCCGTCCGGTCCGACGACCTCCACCGGCAGCCGCAGCTCGTTGTACTCGGCGGTGACCGCGGTGCCGTCCGGGCGGTCGACGCGCACCGTGTCACCGTCCCAGCCCAACGTGTACCGGGTGGTGCGGCCGAGCGCGTCGGTGCGGGACAGCAGGCGGTGGAACCGGTCGTACTCGGTCCGTTCCGCGTTGCCGAGCGGGTCGACGACCTCGGTGACGTGGTTGTGCTCGTCGTAGTGGAAGACGGTGGCCTGGCCGAGGCTGTCGGTGACGGTGGTCTTGCGGCCGGCCAGGTCGTAGTCGAAGGTCGCGGACAGGAAACCGCCGTCGCCCTCGCCCCGGACCACCCGGCCGTCCGGGCCGTAGGTGTAGCGGTAGCGGTAGTTCTCGCGGTCGACCCACGCGGTGACGCGGTCGGCCTCGTCGTACTCGTAGCGGTACGGCAGGTGGGTGGTGTCGATGATCTCGACCATCCGCCCGCGTTCGTCGTAGCGGTACCGCACGAGCGCGCTGTTGTCCGCGCCGAGCCACAGGGCGGTGATGCGGGGACCGGCGTCGCCGTGGACCGTGTCCACCGTGACGCGGTAGCCGCCGGAGTGCACGACCCCGGTCGGGAGGCCGTCGGCGTCACGCTCGTAGTCGATGCGGTTGCCGTTGCGGTCGGTGAGCGCGGTGATCGGGCGGACGCGCGGGTCGGCCGGGTTCGGGCCGAAGTGCCGCACCCGGCCGGTCTTGGGATCCTCGACCCGGTAGGTGTCGGCCTCGCGGTCCCACGTCAACGCCCAGCGCGCGCCGTCGTTCGGCATACCGCGCAGGCCGGGGCGCTCGGGGCGTTCGTACCGCAGGAGCTGCGCGTCGTCGCCGAAGTAGCGGACGTGGCGGTCGTCGAGCTCCAGGCGCTGGTCCAGTGTGGACGACCAGCCGGGGCCGTGCAGCCGGCCGCCCTGGTAGCCCGAGGCGTACGCGCGTTGCAGGAGCAGGGGCAGCAGGGCGGGCAGGTCGACGTCGACCGCGTTGGTGATCATCTGGCCGGACACGGTGTCGACCGGGTCGCCGCCCTTGCCGTCGCAGCCGCCGTTGCCGTCCGAGCGCTGGCCGCTGCCGCCGTCGTTGCCGTCGGTGGGCTTGCCGCCGTCGGGCTTGGCCGGGCCGCGACTGGTCGGTGCGTCACCGTTGGGCGTCGTGCCGTCCGGTGTGGGGCTGTCCGGCTTCGCGGGCGGCACGTCGGGCGTGGTCGACGGGCTGGTCGTGCTCGACGGGCTGGTGGTGCCGGACGGGCTCGTGGTGCCCGATGGGCTGGTCGTGCCGGACGGGCTCGTGGTGCCGGACGGAACGGTCGTGCCGGGGCCGTCGGGCGTCCTCGGTGTCGGGCTCGGGCCGTCGGCCTTGCGGCCCAGCTTGCCCAGCGCGGCCATGATCTCGTCCAGCTTGCCCATCACGGACCGGATCCGCGGCGCGACGTTGCCGATCGTCTTGATCAGGTTGCGGATCAGGTCGCCGATCTTCTTGACCACCCGGGAGATCGCGGTGATCGCCTGGCCGACGATGACCGGCGTGGCCAGGCCCAGCGTCGCCACCGCCTCCAGCGCCCACGCGATCAGCCGGCCGATCAGCTCGGCCACGATGTCCCGGACCATCTCGCGGACCGCCGCCACGACCTCGCCCATGATCATCACGCCGGCGGAGATGCCGCCCGCCAGCGAGCCCGCGCCCGCCACCGCGTCGGCCACCCGGGCCGAGTGCGCCCGGTAGGCGTCGGCCGCCGACCCGCTCCAGCCCGCCGTGCCGCTGCGCGACTCGTTGACGAAGTCCTGGGCGATCGCGGCGACTTCGCGCGCCACGTTGCCCCAGGTCTCGCTGAACGACTGGATGACCGGCGGGTTGCCCGCGAGCCAGTCCAGTGCTTCCTTGAGCGGTTGGACGTGCTCGATCAACCACGACACGCCGTAGGAGGCGAGCGTGCCGATGGGGTCGACCACCATGCTCAGCACTTCGAGGCCGACGCCCGCGGCGCCGAGCCCGCCCGCCACCCAGTCACCGCTCGCGACGCCCTGGGCCAGGCCGTCGGCGGCCTCCAGGATGCCGATGCCGGTGATGGCGTTCGTGGTGTCCCGCGGCGCGGCGACCAGGTCCCCGGTCACCGGCGGTCGACCCCGTCGAACGCGGCCGCCTCGGCGGTCTCCTGGGCGCCGTAGTCACCGGCCGTCGCACGCACCTCGGTGGCCACCTCGGTGATCGTCTCCACCGCTTTCGCCAAGGCGTCGACGCCCTTCTGCTCGAACGGCTGGAGCAACATCGCGAACGGGCGGCAGATCACGCCGTAGGCCTCGTCGGACATGGTCACCTGCCTGGCGGCGTCCACCGCCGCCTGCAACCGGCGCGCCAGCGCGTCGACCTTCCCGGCGTGCACCTCCAGCTCGCCGACCAGGACCCCGTACCCGCCGGCCATCATCGACCGTCCGTCAGGAACGACTCGCCGCTGAAGTCGCCGTCATCCGGTGGCGGCGGTGGCCGGCGCGGCACGTCCGGCTCGGCCGACGGGAAGTTGGCCCGTGCCTGCGCCACCAGGTGCCGGGTGGTCGAGTCGTCGCCCACGGTCTCGGCCATGATCGCCGCCAGTTGCTCCGGGTAGCGCGACTGCGCCTTGGTCATGGCCTCCATCACCGCCGCCGCGATCGCGTCGGGAGCCAGCTTGCGGACGCCGTCGGTCATCGTCACCGCCGTCGGGATGCCGTTGGCGCCCACGGTGACGCCGACCGCACCGCCGGCCGCGGACTCGGTGATCGACACGCGCTGCACCTCTTGGGCCATCGCCTGGTAGCGGGCGGCCTTCTGCTCGGCGTCGCGTTCCCACTGGTCGATGGCGCGCTCGGTGGCCGCCAACGGGTCCGTCATGAACCTCTCCCTCCGACCAGGGGATCCGGACCACGATGCTGCTCGCAGTCGGCCGCCGGAAACACCGTCTTCGCGCAACCCTCACTCGGTTGGCGCAGCGGAATTCCACCTTCGCCGGGAATGGCGCACCGAGGTGTTCGCCCGCTGTTCGCCTCGCCGCGACCATCGGCGGGTTGACGGCCCCGGCCCCGGCCTGGAACCTCGGTGCCGGCCGATGATCTCCGCGACACCGGCCGACTCCGCCGCCTCCTGCCACTCGACACCGGATGGAGGGCAAGGTCGTCGTGACCGCCCGGATGACGGACCCGACCCGCACCACCTCACGCACGCGGCGGACCACCGCGAGGCTGCTGCACGCGCTGCCGGTCGCCGTGCTGCTGGCGGTGCTCGTGCCCGCGGCGGCGTGGGCGGAGCCACCGCGGGCGTTGCCTGCGAGCTTCGCGCCCGCCGACGGCAAGTGGCAGCCCGCGTTCGACTACGACACCGACGGCTGCTACCCGACCCCGGCGATCTCCCCGACCGGCGCGGTGGCCACCGGCCTGAAGAACTCCGGCGCGCTCAACGGCCAGTGCCGCGACCGGTCCGACCTGGACAACACCAACTCCTACTCGCGCTCCAAGTGCGACGGCGGCTGGTGCGCCTACCTCTACGACCTGTACTTCGAGAAGGACCAGGCCGTGCCCGGCATCGACTGCTGCGGCCACCGGCACGACATCGAGCACGTGATCGTGTGGGTCAACGACGACCAGGCGCGGTACGTCTCCACCTCCGCGCACGGCAAGTACTCCACCTACCCGCGTGACCAGGTCGCCTGGGAGGGCACGCACCCCAAGATCGTCTACCACAAGGACGGGCTCGGCACGCACTGCTTCCGCCTCGCCGGCGCGACCGAACAGCCGGAGAACCACTACGGCGCCTGGCAGTACCCGGACCTGGTCGGCTGGGACCACTTCCCCGCCGGCGTCCGGGACGTCCTGGTGAACGCGAACTTCGGCAGCGCGAGCCTGGCGATCAAGGACGGGGCGTTCGAGCACAACCTCGCCCAGGCCAAGCCGAGCGGCGTCCCGTTCGCGGCGTTCGCGGACCGGCCCTGACCCGGCGGCCATTCGGGTGGGCGTGCCGAGCGCGCGGCCGGGCGGCTAACGGTGACGCGTCCTCGGCGGACTGACGGTGTGCCGCACCGCCCGCTCACCGAGGAGGCTCCACCATGAGACCGTCACGACTGATCCGCTTCGCCGCGGCGGCGGCGCTGGCTTGCGCCGCGCTGTCCGCCGCACCCGCGCACGCCGCGACCCTGGAGCAGACGTGCGTCGGCACGGAGGTCACCACCTTCGACCCGCCGCTCACCCTCACCGCGCGGCCGACCACCATCACCGTCAGCGGCGTCTACCCCACCTGCACCCACGCGAACGCGGTGACCGCCACCTACGCCGAGACGTTCGGCCTCACCGCGTCCTGCCTGGTGCTGTTCGACTCCGGGTCGGCGCTGCGCACGTTCACGTGGGGCGGCACGGTGACGCCCAGCGAGTTCCGGTACAACGTCACGTCGAGCGCCGTGGCCGGCCAGGTCGTGGTCGTCAACACCGGGGTGATCACCGCCGGCGGGTTCGCGCCGGCCGGTGCGGAGCAGGTGATCACCCTGGTGACGCCGAACCTCGCCCAGTGCCTGACCGGCGGGGTGGCGAGCGTGACGGGTCCGACCACGCTCACCGTGCACCGGTCCTGAGCACCGCGACCGCACCTGATCAGCCCGTCCTCCCGGTCAGTCCGGGGTGGGACCGGCGGTGGCCGGCCAGGGCGCGCCCGGGCCGGCCATGCGGTCGTAGAACGGGTCGCCCTCGGTGATCTCGCCCTGGCCGATCGTCCGACCGGTGAACGCCGAGGCGTACACGGCGGCCACGAACTCCATGGTCACCCTGGTGTCCGCGGTGGAGACCGGTGGCGTCCGGCCGGCGTCCAGGGCGTCGAGCACGGCGGCGAACTGGGCGGTGTGGCCGCTCGGCGTGTCCGGCGGGTCCCCTGCCCACGCCGACACCACGTCGGGGGCGCCCGGCGCGGCGGTCAACGACCAGTCGGCGTCGGAGTAGCCGTAGAGGTGCTCCAGGTCGACGGTCGCCCGCTCGAAGTCGAAGCGGAGTTGGCTGGTCTGGCGCGGCGAGACGACCGAGTTGACCACGGTCGCCACCGCGCCGGAGTCGAACCGCACGAGCGCGGCGGACACGTCCTCGGTGTCGGTCGGCCGGGCTTGGCGGGCCGCGACCGCGGTGACGCTGCGCCACTGGCCGAGGATCGACAGCAGCAGGTCGAACTGGTGGATGCCGTGCCCCATCGTCGGCCCGCCGCCCTCCAGCTCCCACTTGCCCCGCCACGGCACCGCGAAGTAGTCGTCGTCGCGGAACCACAGGGTGTTCGCCGACGCCAGCAGCGGCCTGCCCAGCACGCCCTCGGCCACCAGGCGCCGCAACCGGACCGCACCGGAGCCGAACCGGTGCTGGAACACGGTGGCCACCGGCACCCCCGCCGCGGCCTCGGCGGCCCGCAGGCGGTCGAGTTCGGCCAGCGACAACACCGGCGGCTTCTCGACCAGGGGTGACGCGCCCGCCGCCAGGCACTCCAGTGCCAGGGGCAGGTGCGAACCGGGCGGCGTGCACAGGTGGACCAGGTCGGGCCGCCGGGCGTCGAGCAGGTCGGCCAGGCTCGGGTGGGTGGGCACGTCCCACGTCGCGGCGAAGGCCGACGCCCGGTCGGGGTCGAGGTCGACGGCGCCGACGAGCCGCGCCCGGCCGTGCTGCCGGGTGACCGCCTCGGCGTGGGCGGTGGCGATCGCCCCGGTGCCGACGATCGCGCAGGTGTAGGTGCGAGTGGTCACGAGAGGTGCTCCTCCTCAGACTGCGGACCCCGGCGTCCGCACGACCGCGGCGTACGGCACGGCGTTGCCCACGTCGTGGGTGCGCAGACGTCCGCACATGCCGAACACCCGTTCCGAGGCGGACCCGGGCCGGGGCGATCCGAACACGGTCGCCCGTTCCAGGTGCCGCGCCGCGCCGACGGCCAGGTCGCTCGTCACCGCGAGACCGGCCTCGGCCTGGCTCAGCGGGCCGTCGCGCACGATCGAGGGCCACGTCCCGGCCCGACCGCGGACCAGCGCGGCCGCCGCGGCGTGGAACTCCCGCAGCGGAGCCTGGTCACCGGCGCGGATCGCGTCCCGGATGCGGGTGAAACCCTCCACCGCGAGGTCACGGCGCGCGCGGGCGTCGGCGGCGCGCTCGGCCTCCGTCGCCCGGTGCGGCAGGGTCGCCGCGGCGCGGTAGCGGTCGGGGTCGGCGACGACGTCGGGCGGGAACGTCATGACCGCGTCACCGGCCTCGGGCAGTCCGGCGTTGTCCATCAGCACGACCACCTGGAGACCGCCGTGGTTCACCGCGCGGTGGATCGTGCCGGGCGTGAACCAGACGACCGAACCCGGGCCGAGCGGGATCTCGTGGCAGCCGTCGAGGGTCACCGCGTGCAGCTCGCCCGTCCCGCCCACGACCACGTAGCACTCGGTGGAGGCCAGGTGCAGGTGCGGGCTGCCGCCGACGACCCCGTCGGGCGCGGCGTCGTCGTAGACGTCGAGGAACGACAGCGAGGTCCCGCCGGGGAACGTGCTCACGCCCGCTCCGCCCGGCGCAGGACGTCGCGCACCGAGTCGGCCAGCGCCTTCGCGTCCCGCGCGCCGCCGTCGGCCACACCGGTGCCGTAGCGGAACCGCACGGTGTCACCGTCGGGGACGACGAGCTCCTCGCTGAAGAACGGCGCCGGGTTGAGGCAGGCGAAGTGCGCGGACCGGGTGAACCAGCGCGGCGGGTGGTTCGGGTTGGCCTCGTGGTCGACCACGAGGACCAGGGACTCCGCGTCGTCGCCGTCGTGCCGGCCCGCGAAGGCCATCCACTCACCGCGCCTGCCGCGCAGCTCGTCGCCGCCCGTCCCGTCGGGCGTGACGACGTCCCCGCCGGTGAACGAGCGCGGGCCGCGCCAGAACAACCCGCCGTACCCGGCGTTCTCCCGGCCGCGGGTGGTCGGCGAGCCGAACGCGATGGCCTCGCCGGAGGTGTTGGTCATCGCGGTGTCGAAGGTCAACGCCCAGGCCGCGGCCGAGAGCAGGACGGCGGTGATCGTGCGACGCTCGGTGATCACGGTCCGCCCGGACTGGGTGATCCAGTCCAACTCGTGGGTGAACCAGGCGGTCTGCTCGTCGGAGCCGGTGTCGACCACGCGCCGGTGCTGCTGGGTGCCGTTGTTGTCCAACTGCACGTAGGACCGCCCGTGGACGTAGGTCGGGCCGCCCCAGAAGTTCTCGTCGCCGACGAAGGGCAGCGACCAGGCGATGCCCTTGTGCCACACGTGGTCGTGCGGCCGGAACAGGCTCACCAGCCGTCCGGCCCGGGTGCGCACCGGGTGCAGGAACGGCTTGGGCGACTCCAGCCCCGGCGTGTCGGGCACGTAGGTGTAGCGGACGAGGTCGACCTCACCGTCACCGATGGTCAGCGAGGAACCGACGTCGTGCCGGACCACGAGTGCGCTCAAGGTCAGTCTCCCGGATCACCGCTCGGAAAGCGCTTTCCAGTCAGTATCGGGCCCCGAGCGCGGCACGTCAACGCGAATCGCCGTACCGGTGCGGGACGCTGGAACCCCGTGACCGAACCGGCCGTTCCGCCCCCCGGAAGACCGAGGTGACCGATGAGCCAGGATCCCATCCGCAACACCGTGCACGGCGATGTCGGGACCGCGGTGCAGGTGGGCCATGTCGGAGGTGACGTCCACGTCCACCCGTCGCCCGCTGCCGCCGGGATCCACCAGCTGCCGCCGGACGTCGCCGGCTTCACCGGCCGGGTCGACGACCTCGCGCGGCTCGACTCGTTGCTCGACGTCGACGGCGGGTCGACCGCGGTGGTGATCACCGCGATCGCCGGCGCGCCAGGTGTCGGCAAGACCGCGCTGGCCGTGCACTGGGCCCACCGGGTTCGCGACCGCTTCCCGGACGGGCAGCTGTACGTCAACCTGCGGGGCTACGATCCCGGCCGGCCGATGGCGCCCGAGCAGGTGCTCGACGGGTTCGTCCGGGCGTTGGGACTCCCGGCCGAGCGCGTACCCCGGGAGGTCGAGGCGTTGTCCGGTTCGTACCGTTCGCTGGTCGCCGGCCGGCGGGTGCTGGTCGTCCTGGACAACGCCGGCAGCTCCGCGCAGGTGCTCCCCCTGCTGCCGGGATCACCGTCCTGCACCGTGGTGATCACCAGTCGGGGCAGGTTGTCCGGCCTGATCGCCCGCACCGGCGGGCGACGCGTCACGATCGACGCCCTCCCGCCGGCGGAGGCGGTCGAGCTCCTGCACGACCGCCTGGGCGACAAAGGCGCCGAGGCGGGCGCACGGGCGTTGGCGGAGCTCGCCGAGCTGTGCGGCAGGCTACCGCTGGCGTTGCGCATCGCGGCCGAACGCGTGGCCGCGCAGTCGAGCCTGAGCGTCGCCGACCTGAACGAGGAGCTCACCGCCGAGCGCGAGCGGTTGGACGTCCTCGCCGCGGACGACGACGAAGCGACCGCCGTGCGTTCGGTGTTCTCGTGGTCCTACCGAGCCCTCACCCCGGACGCCGCGAGGCTGTTCCGGCTGCTGGGCCTCCACCCCGGACCCGAGTTCGACGTCTCGGCGTCGGCGGCACTGGCCGACCTCCCCGTCCGCGACACGCGACGCCTGCTCGACGGGTTGTCGGGCTTGCACCTGCTCGGCCGGAGCGCACGCGGCCGGTACCGGTTCCACGATCTGCTCCGCGTCTACGCGGCCGAGCTGGTCGTCGCCGAGGACCGGCCCGACGTGCGGCGAGAAGCCTTGCGACGGGTGCTCTCCTGGTACCTCCACGCCGCGGTGGAGGCGAGCCGGATCGTCTACCCCAATCGGCAGCACGTGCGGATCGAGGCTTCGGGCCCGGCCGGACCGATGCCGGTCTTCGACGGCCGCGCGGCCGCGTTGAGGTGGTACGAGACGGAGCAGGACAACCTCTTGGCGGCCATGCGCGGTGCCGCGGGATCCGGTGAACGCGCCCTCGCGTGGCAGTTGCCCGCGATGCTCACGGACATGCTGTGGAAGCTGCCCTGGGCCGACGCCATCGACATCCTGCACTCCGCGCTCGCGGCGGCGGAGTCGCTCGCGGACGTGCGGGGACAGCTGTACGTGCTGGACAACTTCGCCGACTTCGCGCTGGACCTCGAACGGTTCGACGAGGCCGCCACGCACTTCAGCCGGATGATGCGGCTGGCAGGCGAGGTCGGCGACGGCTACTTCCTCGGATCGGCGTTGAACGGACTCGGGAACGCGCACCTCGGGCGCGGCAATCTCGACCCGGCGCTGAGCCGCTTCCGAGAAGCGCTCGACACCTTCCGCGCCATCCACAACCGCGGCATCGAGGCAACGGTCCTGGCGAACGTCGCCGAGGTGTTGCGGCGCCAAGGACACTGGGCGGACGCCATCGCCCACTGCCGGCTGAGCCTGGGCATCGCCGGCGAGCTGGACGACGTGTGGAGGGTGGCACGGGCGGAGCGGACCCTGGGACTGACCTACGCCGGATCCGGCGACGTGGAGCTCGCACTCGAACACCTGCGACGCGCGCTGTCGATGCACCGCGAGTTCGACAACAGGTTCGACGTGGCCCGCACCTCGACCGACATCGGCGACGTCCTGCACCGGGTGGGTGAGCACGGGAAAGCGCGGAGCGCGTGGCGGGACGCGGTCACGATCTTCGAAGAACTGGGCGCGCCAGGCGCCGACGCGGTGCGGCGCCGCCTCGACTCCTCCGCCGACACCGATCCGAGCACGTGACTCGCCCGCACCGCGCACCGACCGGGGTCGACGGGAAAACGGGGTGATCGACCACCGGCGCGGGATTACGGTGTCGGCCACCGCCGACACCGTGAGGAACCTCCCGTGACATTTCCCGTCGCCCGTGCGACCGCGGCGGTCGCCGTGCTGGTGGCACTGGGCGCGTGCGCCCCGGCGCCGTCGACACCCGCAGTCGTGGGCACGTCGGTCTCCGCGACACCGCGGCCGACCTTGGCCGATCCCGTCGCGGCGGCCGAGGCGTTGGCACGGGAGCTGCACCCGCCGGGCGCGTCGGCGTTGCCCGGCGGTCGCAACGACTACCGGCGGCCCGGTGACGTCGGCGCGGACCTGGACCTGCTGGTGTCCCGCAGGCCGGACATCGTGCGCCCGCTGGTGCTGCCCCACCGCACGCCGCTCGGCACCCGGGTCACCGGTGTCGAGCTGGGTCGCGCGGACGACTTCGCCCCGGTGTTCGTGCTGCTGGGAGGTCACCACGCGGGTGAGTGGCCGAGCGTGGACGTCGTGGTGGAGTTCGCGGCCGAGCTGGCCCAGCTGCACGGGCGCGACCGGCGCGTGACCGACCTGCTCGACCGGGTGCGGGTGGTCGTGGTGCCGGTGGTCAACCCCGACGGGTACGCGGTGTCGCGCGACCTGGAGGTGGAGGACAAGCGCCGGAGCTGCCGGGTCGACGACACCCGCGAAGAGGTCGCCCGGGCCGAGTGCGCGGCGAACGCCGACTTCGGCGTGGACCTCAACCGCAACTACGGCGTCAACTGGGGTGGTTCGGGCTCCAGCGGCCTGCGCACGAAGGAGGACTACCGGGGCACCGGGCCGTTCTCCGAACCCGAGACCCGCAACGTCCGCGACCTCGTGTCGGCGCACCAGGTGACCGGACTGGTCTCGGTGCACACCCACGCCGCGTTGACGCTGCGCCCGCCGTACCAGCGCGCCACCTCCGCGACCGCCGACGAACCGCTCTACGCCCGCGTCGGCGAGGCGATGGCGGCCGCCAACGGCTACCCGAGCGTGCCGGGCGGCGACCTGTACGAGGCCAGTGGCACGGTGGTCGAGTGGTCCTACTACACCACCGGCGGCCTCGGCTTCGACGTGGAGCTCGGCGGCGACCGCTCGCACGACCCGTTCCCGACCGCGGTCGTGGGACCCTACCCCGGTTTTCGGGAATCGGTGCTGATCGCGGTGGAGGCCGCGGCCGATCCCGCCCACCACGCCGTGCTCACCGGCACCGCACCCGACGGCGCGGTCCTCACCGCGCGCAAGTCCTTCGAACAGCCCACCGCCCGCGACGGCACCGCGTTCACCAGCGACCTGACCTCGACCGCCACCGCGCACGGCGCCTTCACCTGGCACGTGAACCCCTCCGTGCGCCCGGCCCGTGACGGCACCACGCACGAGGAGGCCTGGACCCTCACCTGTGCCCGTCCCGACGGCGAGGTGCTCCAGGAAACCCGCGTCACGGCACGCCGGGGCACCGCGGTCGAGGTGGACCTGGGCGAGTGCGCCGCCGACTGGTGAACCGGCGGGGGGACCGCCGCCCTCGTCGACGCCGGTCCCCCGTGCGGTCCTCAGTAGACCGTGGCCTGCCGTGACGTCGACCGGATGCCGTTGGCGCCGTTGAAGATGCGGTTGCCCCAACTGGTCAGGCTCGCGCGGTTGAAGCCGCTGACCATGTCGAGGTACTCGACGCCGCCGCCGTTGCCGCTCCACGACCAGCCGAGGTAGCCGATCCGCTGCGACTGGGCCGTGGCCATGATGGCGTTCTCGTCGGGGTTGCCGTCGGAGTGGTTGTCGCCGAACTCGCCCACCACGATCGGCAGCCGGGCGTTGACGAACGCGTTGAGGTACGAGCTCACCTCGGACGCGGTGTCGTACACGCCGTACATGTGGATCGAGAAGACGGTGTTGCGCTGCGAGTCGGCGTTGAACACCGAGGACGCGTTGTTGCGCATGGTGTTCGACCAGTCCTGGCCCCAGTTGGGCGCGTCCACCATCAGTGTGTGGGTGAAGCCGTTGGACCTCATCCGGGAGATGGCGTTGCGGGTGTCGTTGGTCCAGTTGCCGTAGTTGTTGTTGCCGTACGGCTCGTTGCCGATGTTGATGATGACGTAACGCTCCTGGCCCACGAGCGCGCTCTTGACGCCCAGCCAGTAGTCCACCGCGCTGTTCAGGCTCACCGCGCCGCTCTGCTCGCCGTAACCGGTGGTGTCGTGCGCTTCGAGCACGCAGATCAACCGGTTCGACCGGCACTGCGAGACGATCGTGGACACCGTCGACGCGCTGGTCCGCGTCCACCGGGCGCCCGTGCTCAGCACGACCCGCACGGTGTTGGCGCCCAGCGCCTTGATGTCCGACAGCGCCCGCGACGTCCGGTCGGGGTACCAGGCGTGCGCGTGGTTGACCCCGCGCATCACGAACTCGCTGCCGTTCGCGTCGTACAACCGCCCGTTGCCGACGTAGAAGCCGTTCGCGGCCGAGGCCGCGGGTGCGCTCAGGAGTGGGGCGAGCGCCGCGAGCAGGGTTGCCACGGCGATCAAAACCCGTCGTTTGACCACGTCCACCTCACCATGTCGTCGTTGACATCGTTGACAGTCGAACCGACCGGGCGGCGGGCGCACTCGGTTCGGAGGCGAATGCAATCAGTTAACCGGTTAAGTGTCAACCACCCGACCGAGTCCCGGATCGCCTGAAGTCCGAAAGTGAATCGGTTAAGCCGCCCGCTCCACTCGTGCTACCACCCATCGGCAACGGCCGGCACCCCGTGGGTGCGACCACCGGCGCGGTGACGGGCGGCGGCTCCGGGCCCGCGCGAGCGCCGACGGCGGGACATCGGTGGTTTCGCCGGTCCCGCGCCCGCCCGCTGGCAGTGGACCGGTTCCGTGCGCCAGATTCCGGACCACGCCGCACGAACCCACCCTCGGACCGATGGAGAAACCCATGCGATTGCGCAGTGCGATTCTCAGCGTCCTCGCCCCTGGCCGGCGTGCTGACCGCGACGACCGGCACGGCCGGTGCGGCGGCCGGGTCCGGTGCGCCACCGTCGGCAACGGGCGGGTCGGGCCCCTACTCCGCGGGCTACGAGACGACCTTCCGGCTGGCCGACCACACGATCTACCGACCCGACACCCTGCCCTCGGGCGTCAAGCTGCCCATCGTCGCTTGGGGCAACGGCGCGTGCCGCGCGGACGGCACGTGGTTCCGCAACATCCTCACCGAGTGGGCCTCGCACGGCTTCCTGGTCATCGCGAACGGCCGTCCGGGCGGGTCCGGCTCGACCGACTCGGACATGCTCCTGGACTCCATCGACTGGGCGATCGCGGAGAACTCGCGGCGCACCGGCAAGTACTACGGCAGGATCGACACCACCAAGATCGCGGTGATGGGCCAGTCGTGCGGCGGCATCGAGACCTACGAGGTGGCCGCCGACCCGAGGCTGACCACCACCGTGCTGTGGAACAGCGGGCTGCTCAACGACTCGCAGAACCACCTGTTGCAACGCCTGCGCGTGCCGATCGCGTACTTCATCGGCGGACCGACCGACATCGCCTACGAGAACGCGATGGACGACTGGCGACGGCTGCCCGCCGGGCTGCCCGCGTTCATGGGCAACCTGGACGTCGGCCACTTCGGCACGTTCGACCAGCCCAACGGCGGTGAGTTCGGCCGGGTCGGCGGGCACTGGCTGAAGTGGCAGCTCAAGGGCGACCCGGCGAGCAAGGCCCAGTTCGTGGGCGGCGACTGCGGCCTGTGCGGCACGGACTGGGACGTGATGCGGAAGAACCTCGGCTGACGACGAGCGCGGACCGGTGCCCACCGCGGCGGTCGCGGTGGGCACCGGTCAGGCCGGCTAGGCTGCCGGGGTGCAGCAGCAGCAGGTCTCAGTGGTGACGGGCGCCGGCTCGGGTGTGGGCCGCGTGGTCGCCCGCGCGCTGCTCGACGCCGGTCACCGGGTCGCGCTCGCCGGACGACGTGCGGACCGGCTGGCCGAGGCGGCCGACGGCGCGCCCGCCGAGGCGGTCCTGGTCGTGCCGACCGACATCACGGTGGAGGCCTCCGTCGACGCGCTCTTCGACGCGGTCCGCGAGCGGTGGGGGCGGGTCGACGTGCTGTTCAACAACGCCGGGACCAACGTCGCCGCCACGCCGTTCGCGGACTTCACCGTCGAGCAGTGGTCCGAGGTGGTCGACACGAACCTGACCGGCTCGTTCCTGTGCGCCCGCGCCGCGTTCCGGGTGATGCGCGACCAGGACCCGCAGGGCGGTCGGATCATCAACAACGGCTCGATCTCCGCGCACGCCCCGCGACCGGGCGCCGTCGCCTACAACGCGAGCAAGCACGCCATCACCGGGCTGACCAAGTCGATCTCGCTGGAGGGCCGCCGGCACCGCATCGCCTGCGGCCAGATCGACATCGGCAACGCCGCCACGCCGCTGACCGAGCGGATGGCGCACGGCGTCGCGCAGGCCGACGGCTCGATCGCCGCCGAGCCCACCATGGACGTCGCGCACGTCGCCGACGCGGTCCGCTACATGGCGGGCCTGCCCCTGGACGCCAACGTGCAGTTCATGACGGTGATGGCGACGACGATGCCGTTCATCGGGCGGGGCTGACCGGTCAGCCCCGCACCGCGGCGGCCAGTTCCGCGATCATCCCCGGCCCGACCTGGCAGCAGCCGCCGACGAGCCGCGCGCCGCCCTCGACCCACCCGGCCACGCGCGCGGGCTCGAAGGCCGGGGAGCCGGTCCAGCTCCGGGTGGTGGCGTCCCAGCTCTCGCCGCTGTTGGGGTAGACCACGACGGGCTTGCCGGTGACCCGCCGCGCGATCGCCACCGCCTCGGCCACGTCGGCCGGGTCGCAGCAGTTGACGCCGACGGCGATCACCTCCGCCACCCCGCGCACGGCCTCGAACGCCTCGGTCAACGGCTGGCCGGCGCACGTCCGCGTGCCGCGGGCGCTGTAGGACAACCACAGCGGGACGCCCGACCCGGCGACCACCCGGAGCACCGCTTCCGCCTCCTCGACGTCCGGGATCGTCTCGACCGCCAGCACGTCGGCGCCTGCTTCGGCCAGCACCTCGATCCGGGGTCGGTGGAACGACTCCAGCGCGCTCGGCGCGAGGCCGTACCGGCCGCGGTACTCCGAGCCGTCGGCGAGCATCGCGCCGTACGGGCCGACCGACGCCGCCACCCACCGCCGTCCGTCCACTTCGGACGCGGCGCGGCGGGCGAGGGTCACGCTGTCGCGCCACAGGTCGGCCGTCCGCGCGGCGTCGAGCCCGCGCCGGGCGAAGCCCTCGACCGTCGCCTGGTAGCTGGACGTGATCGCGACCTCGGCGCCCGCGCGGTAGTAGGCCAGGTGGGCGGCCGTGATCGCGTCCGGGTCGGCCGCCAGCAGGCGCGCCGACCACAGCGAGTCCGACAGGTCGTGCCCGGCGGCCGTGAGCGCGGTCGACAGGCCGCCGTCCAGCACCACCACCCGTCGGGCCAGCGCGTCGGCCAGGGATTCCACCGAGGACTGAGCTGCCACGCCCCGACCGTACCCCCACCACGGGGACGTCACCGGCGGCACCCGGCGGCCCGGACGGCACCCCGCCACGAGCATCCGGCCGGTGCGCCCGGGGTCAGGCGGTCGTGGCGCGGGCGGCGGCGACGAACTCCCTCATGAGCCCGTGGTCCTTGACGCCGCGGGTCGACTCGATGCCGCTCGACACGTCCACGCCCCACGGCCGCGCCCGGGCCACGGCTTCGGCGACGTCGTGCACGCCGAGGCCGCCGGCCAGCAGCCACCGGCCCTCCGGCCGGGCGCCGTCGAGCGCGGCCAGGTCCCACCGGTGCCCGGAACCGGCCCGGGGCGAGTCGAGCAGCAACATCCGCTCGCCGTAAGCGCCGACCCGCACGTCGGTGTCCGGCTTCAGGGCGACCGCCCGGACCAGGGGCACCCCCGCCGCGGCCACCTCCTCGAACGCGGACCGCGGGTAGTCGCCGTGCAACTGGACGGCCCCGATGCCCGACTCCTCCGCGAGCCGACGCACGTCCGGCGCCGCCACTCCGCTGAAGACGCCGATCGCGAGCACGTGCGGCGGCACCTCGCGCACCAGCCGGCGCGCGGTGTCGAGGTCGACCTGCCGGACGCTCGCGCTGAGGACGAAGCCGACCGCGTCGGCTCCCGCGTCCACGGCGGCGGCCACGTCGGCCTCGGTGCGCAACCCGCACAACTTCACGTACATGCCGCAGACAGTAGCGGTGAACTCCTCACGCCCGGTTCCGCGTGATGGACTGTCAGGTGTCGCGGTTCACCGCGCGGGGAGGTGGCACGGGCGTGCGAGGGGCCGTTCGGGAAGTGGTCGGGCGCGAGCCCGAGGTCGCGGTGGTCGCCGGGGTGCTCGACCGGGCCCGGGAGGCGACCGCGTGCCTGGTCGTGTCCGGCGAGGCGGGCATCGGCAAGACCGCGCTGTGGGAGCACGCGGTGCGGGAAGCGGAGCACCGCGGGCACACCGTGCTGTGCTCCCGACCCGCGGAACCGGAGGCGCGGCTGTCCTACGGCGGCCTGATCGACCTGCTCGACCGCGTGGACGACGCGGTGCTCGACCGATTACCGGGTCCGCAGCGCACGGCGCTCGAAGTCGCGCTGCTGCGCCGGCACGCGGACGACGGACCCGGCGATCCGCGAGCGGTGCACGTGGCCGTGCTCAACGTCGTGCGGGCGATGGCCGCGACCGCGCCGGTGCTGCTGGCCGTGGACGATGTGCAGTGGTTGGACGAGTCGAGCGCCGCCGTCCTGGAGTACGTGGTGCGCCGCCTGGTCGAGGAGCACGTCGCGGTCGTGCTGGCGGTCCGCTCCCCCGACGGCGACGTCCCGCTCGGCCTGGCGGACCGCGAGGACCTGGCGCACCTGAGGCTGACCGGGCTGAGCATCGGCGCGTTGCACCGGCTGGTCCGCTCGCGCCTCGGCACGCCGTTGCCGCGGCCCACGCTGATCCGCCTGCGGCAGGCCAGCGGCGGCAACCCGTTCTACGCCTTGGAGATCGCCCGCGCGCTGCCCGACCCCGGCGCGGTGGACGCGGTCGGCCTCCCGCTGCCCACGACGCGGGCGGTCGGCGAACTGCTCGCCGACCGGCTCGCCGCGCTGCCGGACCACAGCCGGGACGCGTTGCTGTGCGCGGCGGCGCTGTCGCAGCCGACCGTGGACCTGGTGTGCCGGGCGCTGGACGACCCCGACCTGGCCGAGGCCGCGCTGGCCGACGCGGAGGACCACGGCGTGATCGAGATCGTGTCCGGCGCGATCCGGTTCACCCACCCGTTGCTGAGCTCGACGTTGTTCTCCTCCGCGTCCGGCGGCAGGCGCAGGCGGGTGCACCGCCGGTTGGCCGAGGTCGTCGACGACCCGGAGACCCGTGCGCTGCACCTGGCGTTGAGCACCGACGGGCCGGACGCCGAGGTCGCCGAAGCGCTGGACGCGGCCGCGCGCAACGCACAGGCGCGCAACGCGCCGAACACCGCCGCACGGCTGTGGGAGCTGGCCGGTGCGCACGCGTCCGACCCTCGGCGCCGGGCGGTCTGGCTGGCGTCGGCCGTGGTGTGCCGGTACTTGGCCGGTGACGCGGCGGGCGCGCGCAAGCTGGTGGGGGCGTTCGACGTCGAGGACGTCCCGGCGGGCCCGGAGCGGGCGGCGGTGCTGCTCGACCTCGCGTTCGTGGCGTTCTTCGAGGACGGTCCGGTCGAGGCGACGGCGTTGACCGACCGGGCGTTGACGCAGGTCGGCGACGACCCGGTGCTGCGCGCCACCGCCTACCTGCGCCGGTCGTTGTTCTGCCAGCACGACACCCGGTTGCGGTGGCGCAACACCGAGCAGGCGCTGGAGGCGATCCAGGGCCACGAGGACGAGGCGCCGACCGACCTGGTGGCGTGCATCCTGATCGCCAGCGCCTACTACCGGCTGCTGGCGGGGGTGGGCCTGTTCATGGACGACGTGCACCGGGGCGCGGCGATGGTGTCGCCGACCAACCAGACCCGCGAGGCGCGGATGGCCCGCAGCACGTTGCGGGTGCTGGCGAAGTACCTCGACCCGGTGCAGGGGCGGGAGCGGATCGAGGCGGCCCACCGCGAGGAGGTCGAGCGCGAGGACGAGTCGGTGGCCGTGCACGAGCTCGTCCACCTGGCGGAGCTGGACGTCTGGCTCGGCGACTGGGCACGGGCCGGGCAGCGGGCGGCCGAGGCCGTGGAGGGGGCCGAGCAGACCGGGCAGCGGCCGTGGCTCGCCTACGCCCTCTACACCGGGGCGCTCGTGGACGCGCACCGCGGCCGGTGGGAGCAGGCGCGCGACGCGGCGAGCCGCGGCCTGGACGTGGCCACCGAGCTGGACGACCCGTGGGTCGCGGCGCACCAGCTGGCCGTGCTCGGGTTCACCGAGCTGTCCCGGCACGAGCCCGCCGCGGCACGTGAGCACCTGGCCGCGGCGGTGGCGTTGTGCGCGGAGGTGGGCATGGCCGACTTCCCGGTCAGCTCGCTGTACGGGGACCTGGTCGAGGCGGTGGTGGAGCTGGGCGAGCAGGCCGAGGCGACGCGGCTGCTGGCCGAGCTGGAGCAGCGGCGCGACCGCGCGCCCCGGCCGTGGATCACGGTGGTCGCGGCCAGGTCGCGGGCGCTCGTGCGGATGGCGTGGGGTGACGCGGAGGGCGCGGAGGAGGCGTTGGCGGCCGCGGCCGCGGCGCTGGACCGGCTGCCCATGCCGTTCGAGCACGCCCGCACCGACCTGGTGCGCGGCCGGGTGCTGCGGCGGCGTCGGATGAAGCTCGCGGCCCGCGAGGCGTTGCTGGCGGCGCGGCGCGGGTTCGACCGGCTGGGCGCGGTGTCGTGGGTCGACGAGGTCGACGCGGAGCTGGCCCGGCTCGGCCTGCGGCGCGGCGACGAGCACGAGCTGACCGCCACGGAGCTGCGCATCGCGCGGTTGGTGGCCGCCGGGCTGAGCAACCGGGAGGTGGCGGGCGCGGCGTACGTGACCGCGAAGACGGTCGAGGCGCACCTGACCCGTATCTACCGCAAGACCGGTGTGCGCACCCGACGGGAGTTGGCCGCGCTGGACATCCTGCGCCCGCCCGAGGAGTAGCAACTGTGGGGTCGCTCCCCGATTCGCCGGTGGGGGTGCGGGGGCCAGGGTTGCGCCATGACCGTCACCGGAGTGGAGCGGCAGCCGACCAGGCTCTTCCTGGCCGAGTGCTACCTGTACGCGGCGAACCCGCGCGAGGTCGCCGCCGCGATGACGGCGGTGCGCGCCGCCGCCGACCTGTGCGCCGTGCCCGTGACCATCAGGTGCTGTCTCGCCGTACCGGGCGACGACAGCTACTTCTGCGTCTTCGCCGCGGACGGCGTCGAGGCGCTGGAGCGGGTGTTCGGCCGGGCGGGGGTGTCGTTCGAGCGCATCGTCGAAGCCACCGCGGTGCCCTGGGACCGGGCCATCGGGACGCCCGGGTTGGAGTCGGCACGCCCCTCATGACGGTGCTCCCGGCGGTGGTGGGCACTGGGGGCCCGCGGTCCACCGCCGGTCATGCCGGCGGAAGGTGGGACTGCCCGCCTTTTCTTCCGCCGGCTGGGGCCGGTGTCACACCTGGGGGGGTGGCACCGGCCCTGCGACACCTTTGTCCGCGTCATCGGGTCTCCCCCGTGTGACCTCGGCCGCCCGCCTCGCCGACGGGCGGCGCCGCCGGCGATACTGGGCCGGTGACCGCACGAGAGCCCCGCCTGGAGATCGAGTACTGCACGCAGTGCCGGTGGTTGCTGCGCGCGGGCTGGACCGCGCAGGAGCTGCTGACCACGTTCACCACCGAGCTGGGCGAGGTCGCGCTGGTACCGGGCACGGGCGGCGTGTTCGACGTCCGGCTCGACGGCGAGACCCTGTGGTCGCGCAAGGAGCAGGGCGGTTTCCCCGAACTGGCCGCGCTCAAGCAACTCGTGCGCGACCACATCGCCCCCGACCGCAACCTCGGCCACTCCGACCACCACCGCACGGCACCTCGGGAGTAGGCCGTCGTCAGCGGTAAGTACGCCGCGACCTCGTTCTTCGCCAACCTCAAGACGGAGATCGGCACCACCGTGTGAGCCGGGGCGATCATGTGAACACCATTATCCTGCGAGCGAGGACTTGGGTTCACAGGTGCCCCGACTGCACGAATTCGGGGCACCTGTGAACAATTCAATCCCTGACCGCCGGGCAAGCGACAATTGCGCGGAGGCGCGGTTGAGAGCGGGTCAGCCCTTTCGCACGGCGTTGCCGCCGAGACCGTCGGTGTACCTGTAGCCGGAGCATCCGACGGTGTCTTCGCACACCCGGTACCGAGCCACCCAGTACGCGGTGGCGGTCCAGTCGTCCTTGGCGCACGGCGACGCACTGCCGTTGCTGTCACCGCGCTTGTGGTAGCTGCCGTTGTTCAGGTAGTACTCGGTGTAGACCCCATGACCGTCGGCCTCGCGGTCGCAGACCTGGATGATGTCGTCGTTGACGCCGAGCGTCTCGGCGTAGTCGCTTCCGTGGGTCGCCGGCGTCGTGTAAGCGCTTGCCGGTGCAGCCCCGAAAACGAGTGCCACCATCGCGATCAGCGCACCCAACAAGACCTTGAGCTTGCTCATGTACTTCCCCCTTGATGTCACCCGAGTAGTTGCCTGTCATGACCGGCATCCGATGTGCAGGTGGACACTAAGCTCGACCGTTGACGTAGGACTAAACATCGACTAAATATTCCAACCGAGTGACAGTTTCGACCGGTCTCGGATTCTTCCGATCCGCAAAAATGGGGTCACAGTGCGGCAGGGGTGCACTGTTCTGTCCACCAGATCGGAGCTATGCGCGTTGTGCAATTCGCGGACGCAGGCCCGATGCGGCCGGCGAAAGCCCTTCTTGCCGTTGAGCGGTATGCGTCGTCCGGATGGCACCGCACGACGAACGGGGCCCCGCGGTGGTGCGCGGGGCCCCGTCCACTTCGTCGGAACGGTCAGCTGGTCGGGAAGTTGTCCGAGGTGCTGATCCGGCTCTTGAGCAGCGAACCCGACTCGGTCAGCACGCCGCTGCCGGAGTAGTCGCCGCCGTTGCAGGTGCCCGGACGGAGCGCGGCGCTGCTCTCGTTCGCGTCCGAGTACGTCCAGTTCGCGTAGCCGATCTTGAGCTGGTCCAGCAGGTCCAGCCAGGCCACCGTGCTGGCCCGGTCGAACGTCCCGCCGCCGGTGGCCAGGACGGTGCCGAACTCCGTCACGAACAGGGGCAGCCGCGACGCGGCCCGACTGACCGCGGCGCGGTAGTTGTCCTTGTGCGAGGCGGCGTAGAAGTGGAACGCGTACATGATGTTGGTGGCGTTCACCGGGTTGTTGATGACCTCGGTCTCGCTGGAGCCCTCGGACACGCCCAGCGACGACCACGCCCGGGTGCCGACGATGACCACGGCGTCCGGGTCGGCGGCGCGGATCACCGGGATGACCTGCTCGGCGTAGCTCTTGATCGACGCCCAGCTCACGCCGTTCGGCTCGTTCGCGATCTCGTAGATCACGTTCTTCTTGGCCGCGTTGCGCTGCGCCACGGCGGCGAAGAAGGTCTTCGCCCGCTCCAGGTTGAAGTTCGGGTCACCCGGCGTGAGGATGTGGAAGTCGATCATCGCGTACATCCCGCGCGCCTCGGCCATGTCGACCAGGCTGTTGACGCGGCTGGTGAACCCGCTCGGGTTGGTCTCGTAACCCTGCTCCTGCACGTACATCGCGATGCGGAACAGGTCGGACTTCCAGTCGTTCGCCAGCGCGTTCAACGAGTTGTTGTTGTAGCACTTGTCGAACCACTGGATGCCGTGCGTGCTCATGCCGCGTAGCTGGATCGGGCGGTTGTACTGGTTGCACAGGTTCACGCCGCAGACCCGCAGCTGACCGTTGATCTCGACCGGCGTGCGGCCGACCGGCGGGTTGGTGGTCGTCGTGGTGGTCGTGCTCGTGGTCGACGTCGACGTGGTCGATCCCGTGCAGGCCACGCCGTTGAGCGTGAACGACGTGGGCGTCGGGTTGCTGCCCGACCACGCGCCGACGAACCCGAGGTCCGTCGAGGCGCCCGTGCCCAGCGTCCGGTTCCAGTCCACGTTGGTGGCGGTGGCGGTGGAGCCCGACTGGGTCCACGTGGCGTTCCAGCCCTGGGTGACCCGCTGGGAGCTGTTCGGGAAGGTGACGCCGAGCGACCACCCGGTGACGACGTCACCCAGGTTGGTGACCTTGACGCTGGCCTGGAACCCGCCGTTCCACTGGCTGGTGACGGTGTAGTCGACCTTGCAACCCTGGGCGGCGGCGACGGCGTTCGGCAGCAACGTCGTCGCCGCGGCACCGAAGGCGACCGCGCAAGCCGCAAGCACTGCGGTGGAGCGCTTCACTGAGCCCCTCCTCATCTCGTTCGACCGTCTGGGAGCGCTCCCAGACCCGCCGGGAACGTACACCGGAACATGAGCGGACGTATAGACCCCGTCTCGCAGAGTGGCACAGCGTGGTAACCGACTGTAATCGCCGAACGCCTGCTTGCACCCCTGAAGCGGCGACGGTCCACCTGACACGCGGTGGCGACGGCCGGCTCGACGCCGGTCAGGCGACCGATCCGGTCCGGTCACCAAGGGCGCAGGTCACACGCGCCCCTCCCCCGCCCTCGCGCACTGACGGCACGCGCGAGCCGACGCGGCGACCACACCGTGCGCCGCGATCGCGAGCACGCCGGCGAACGCCGTCAGGAGCCACTCGGTCGACAGGGCCGAGGTGACCACGAGCGCGACGGCGGCGAGCGCCATGCCCACGGCGGCGGCGGACGCCGTCCACGCGACGACCGACGGCAGCCGGTGCGGGGTGGGCAGCCGGCGGGTCAGCGGACCGGTCGCCGTCAACGCCGTCACGGCGAGCAGGCCGGCGGCGGTCGCCACCGCCGCCAGGTGCGCGGCGAGCGCGCCCAGGCGCCAGTCCGGGTCGCCGGCGGCGGTGTGCACCAGGAGTTGGCACACCACCAGGACCGGCACGGCGACGGCGGCGACGCGGGCGGTGCGACGGGTCTGCGCGATGGTCAGCTCGCGCTGGAACGACGGCGCGATCTCGTCCGCCGCACCGAAGTCCCGCACCGCGCGGCGGGCCGCCCGGTCGTGGGGCACACCGGAACGCGTCTGCGCCTCCACCGCGTCCGCGAGGCCGTCGCGGACCTCGCGCATCATGGCGGCCTTCGCCCGCGCCGGACCGTGCAGGGACGTGGTCAGCGCCGCCACGTAGTCCTCGACCGGGTCGACGCGCTCCGCGATGCTCACGTGACCGGCCTCGCGGACGCGGTCAGGTCGAGGACGGCGCCGATCGCGGCGGTGAACTCCTGCCAGGTCGAGCGCGCGGCGGACAGGCTGCGCCGTCCCGCGTCGGTGAGCTCGTAGCAGCGCCGCGGCCGGTCGGACACGGGTTGCCAGCGGCTGCGCAGCAGCCCCAGCCGCTCCAGCCGGTTCAGCGCCGGGTAGACGGTGCCGGTGCGCAGTTCCAACGCGCCACCGCTGCGTCGCTGCACCGCCGTGATCACCGCGTAGCCGTGCAGCGGCCCCGGTTCGAGCACCGCCAGCAACATCGCGTCCAGGTGCCCGCGCACCGCGTCCGCCTTCATGGGTTGGCAGCCTACACACCGGTTAGGTAGATGTGGTACCTATTGGCAGCCGACATATGTTGTCTGCCTACGTACCAAGGAGCCCTGGTGACCAAGCTGCTGCTCTCGGTCCACGTCATCGCCGCGATCCTCGCCGTCGGGCCGATCGCCGTGGCCGCCTCGCTGTTCCCCCGCCTCGCGCGCGAGTCGCCGACCGGGACGGCGGTGTTCCTGCACCGGACGTGCCGCACCTACACCGTCGTCGGCGTCGCCGTGCCGGTCTTCGGCGTCGCCACCGGCGCGAGCCTGGGCGTGCTCGGCGACGCGTGGCTGCTGGTGTCGGTGGTGTTGACAGCGATCGCGGCGGCCCTGCTGGCGTTGGCGATCCTGCCCGCCCAGCGGCGGATGCTCGACGGCGTGACCGGGGTGGCGAAGCGGCTCGCCATGACGACCGGCGTGTTCAACCTGCTGTGGGCGACCGTGGTGGTGCTGATGATCGTGCGCCCCGGTTCGACGACGGGGGCGTGACGTGCGCGCGTTGCGGATCGCGGCCGGGGTCGAGCTGCTGTCCCTGGCGGCCCTGCTGGTCAACCTGGTGACCGTGCACGCGAAGCCGGTGACGTCGCTGACGGGTCCGGTGCACGGCACCGCCTACCTCGTCGTGATCGCGCTCACCGCGCTGCTCCCGGGCGTGCCCGCCGGCGTCCGGTGGCGCTCGGTCGTCCCGGGTGTGGGCGGGCTGCTCGTGCTGCGCCGGATCCGCCGGGCCGGCTGAGCCGACAGCCCGGTGCGGTGACCGCGTGGTCACCGCACCGGGCTGTGCGCTACCTGATCAGCTGGCGGCGCAGGTCGGCGTGATGCCCGACGCCGAACCCGTGCCCTGGAAGCCGAACTCGGTCGACATCCCGGCCGCGACGCGGCCGTTGTAGCTGACGTTGCGCCACTGGACGGCACCGGAGTTGCCGCTGCGGTCGGCGCTCCACGCGTTGGTGACCGACACGCCGGACGGCAGGTTGGTCGTGACCGTCCACCCGTTGATCGCCGACGAGCCGGCGGTGACCTTCACCGTGGCGACGAAGCCACCGGTCCAGGAGTTGAGCGACACCGTGGCGGTGCAGCCACCCGGACCGTTGGTCGTGGTCGTCGTGGTCGTCGTGGAGGTGGTGGTCGACGTGGACGTGGACGTCGTGGTCGACGTGGGCACGGTGGAGCCGCCGCCGTTGAGGGCGTTCAGGGTCGAGGTGTAGGCGGCCTTCTTGTTGCCCGAGCCGTCGAACAGCAGCGGGGTGCCCGACGCGCGCCAGGAGTCGGTGTCGCGGATGCCCCACACGGTGATGCCGGTGCAGCGCGCGACCGCCAGGCAGGCCTTCACGACGCGCTCGTAGTTGGCCGCCTGTGCGGAGCCGGAGCCCTCGATGTCGAGCTCGGTGATCTGCACGTCCACGCCCAGGGCCGCGAAGCTCGACAACGTGGTCTGGTAGTTGCCGGGCACCGGGCTCTGCGGGTTGAAGTGGGACTGGAGGCCGACGCAGTCGATCGGCACGCCGCGCTGCTTGAAGTCCTGGACCAGTCGGTAGACGGCCTGGGTCTTGGCGTGGGTCCAGTCGTCGGTGTTGTAGTCGTTGTAGCAGAGCTTCGCGCCCGGGTCCGCCGCGCGCGCCGCGCGGAACGCCGCCTCGATCCAGTCGTTGCCCGTGCGCTGGAGGTTCGAGTCACGACGCGCACCCGAACTACCGTCCTGGAACGCCTCATTCACCACGTCCCACGCGTAGATCTTGCCCCGGTAGTAGGTGGCCACCTGCGTCACGTGGTTGAGCATCGCGTTGCGCAACGCGGTGCCGGACATGTTCTGCATCCAGCCCGGCTGCTGCGAGTGCCACGCCAGGGCGTGCCCGCGCACCCGCATGCCCTGGGATCGGGCGTGGTTGACGATCCGGTCACCGCTGGCGTAGCTGAACTGGTTCTGGTTCGGCTCCGTCGCGTCCATCTTCATTTCGTTCTCGGCGGTGACCATGTTGAACTCGCGGTTCAGGATCCCCATGTACGTGGAGTCGCCCATCCTGCCCGCGGCGACGGCCGTGCCGAAGTAGCGACCCGACTCGGCCGCCGAGGCGCCGAGCGTGGTCCCGGCGTTGGCCGACGTCGCCAGGAGCACCGCGGCACCCGTGGTGGCGGTCACCAACGTCGACACGAGAGCCGCTCGCAACACTGACCTCGATGTCAGCTTCATGTTTCGCACCTTCTGAGAGCACCTGCGGGTTCGGCAGGTGGTTGGTGGTTGGTTGTCGGGCGATCCGAACCGCCGGGCGGGGTGGTCCGGACCCGATCACTTGGCCGAGGAGGGCCCGGTGCCACGGGATTCCTCCCCGCCAACGACGGTTGTCAGCCGGTGGGTTCGATCTCGGAGAGTGCGCAGCGCAGGGGGAAACCGTCGGGGGCGGCACCCGACCGCGTCCGGCCTGAAACTTTTAGAAGTATTAACCGAAACAGATAGGCCTGGCAAGCACTGAAACTATCGGGCAGTGCTGACGCACAGCAGCCCACACGTCGTTCGGGAGGCGTGAGACCGGGCCTGAATCGATCGCCCACCAGCCGGCGAGATAGACCATAAGACCTGTTGAGATGCCTTTCTCCGGCCTCTGAACCGATACCGGTACACCGCTCGTGACGAGAAGATCGATACCACGCAAGCTTCGAAACTCTTCGAAATAAGATTCGCAAGTTTCTGTTATCGTGTGCTCCGGTTACCGGCAGGACGATCCGCCATTCGCACCCGTGGACGTGCGTTCAGAACTCGATCGGCCAGCCCGTGTAGGCCTCGGCGAGGTGCGTGGCGGCGGCCGTGCTGGAGGTGACCAGCTCCAGCTCGCCGAGCTGCCGCTTGAGGTCGAACGGCGAGCCGGCCGGGTCGGTGTGCAGCATCGAGGTCATCCACCACGAGAAGTGCTGCGCCCGCCACACCCGGCGCGACGCGGTCGGACCGTAGGCGTCCAGCGGCTCGGTGGACCCGGTGGCGAAGTGGACCTCCAGCGCGCGGGCCAGCACGGCGACGTCCGCCACGGCGAGGTTGAGCCCCTTCGCGCCGGTGGGCGGCACGACGTGCGCGGCGTCCCCGGCCAGGAAGAGCCGGCCGTGGCGCATCGGCTCGCACACGTAGCTGCGCATCGGGATCACGCCCCGGTCGAAGATGCGGCCCTCGGCCAGGCTGAAGCCGTCGCCGGCGACCCGGGCGTTCAGCTCGGCCCAGATCCGGTCGTCGCTCCAGTCCTCGGCGCGTTCGTCGGGGTCGCACTGGAAGTACATCCGCTGCACCTGCGGCGTCCGCGTGCTGATGAGCGCGAACCCGCAGGCCGAGTGGGCGTAGATCAGCTCCTTCGAGGACGGTGGCGCCTCGGCCAGGATGCCGAACCACCCGAACGGGTAAGCCCGGAAGTAGTCGGTGCGGTCGGCCTCGGGGATCGAGCGCCTGCTGATGCCCGAGGAGCCGTCGCAGCCGGCGATCACGTCGCACCTCAGCTCGACGGGGGTGCCGTCGGCGTCGGTGAACGAGATGACCGGGTCGTCGGAGGTGAGGCCGTGCAGCGCCACGTCGGTCGCGCCGAACCGGATGTCGGCGCCGGCGGCCAGGCGTGCGGCGATCAGGTCCTTGAGCACCTCGTGCTGCGGGTAGAGCCAGACCGCGCGACCGGCGAGCCCGGTGAAGTCGATCCGGTGGCCGCGGCCGCCGAACCGCAGTTCCACGCCCTCGTGCCGCGCGCCCTCGCTCAACGCCCGCGCGCCGACGCCCATGGCGGTCAGCAACTCCACCGTGTTCTGCTCCAGGACACCGGCGCGGATGGTCTGCTCGATCGCCTCGCGGCCGCGCGTCTCGACGACCACCGACTCGATGCCGCGTTCGGCCAGCAGGTGGGACAGCACCAGTCCGGCCGGACCGGCACCGAGGATCCCGACTCTCGTTCGCATGGGTCAACCCAAGGGCGACCCGGGTCCGTTCGCCAGGATCGACTTCCACTGGGTGGAAGTGGCGGCGACTTCCGCCGGCGGTGCGGTTACGTTCGGTGCCCGGCGTGGCGTGGTGCCGCGTTGCTCGCGTTGGCGTTTGACTTTCGGCGTTCGATGTTCGGCGTTCGACGTCTAGGAGAACCGGCATGGCGGTCAACGGCGACACACCCAGGCGTTCGATGGCCGGGCGGGCGCTGGCGCTGCTCGGCGTGTTCGACGCCGCGAACCCGCGGCTCCGGCTCACCGAACTGGCCCGGCGCACGGACCTGCCGCTGGCCACCGTCCACCGGTTGACCGCCGAACTGGTGTCGTGGGGTGCGCTGGAACGTGACACCACCGGGCACTACACCATCGGCCTGCGGTTGTGGGAGGCCGCGACGTTGGCGCCGGTGGCCGGTCGGCTGCGCGAGATCGCCCTGCCGTTCATGCAGGACCTGTACGAGGCGACCCGCGAGAACATCCACCTCGCCGTGCACGACGGCTTCGACGCGCTGTACGTGGAGAAGCTGTCCGGGCACCGCTCGGTGCCCGTCGTCTCGCGGATCGGCGCACGGCTGCCGTTGCACCCGACGGGGGTCGGCAAGGCCCTGCTCGCCCGTGCCGACGGCGAGTTCGTGCGCAGCTACGTCGAACGTCCCCTGCGTCGCTTCACCCGGTACACGATCACCGAGCGCGCGCGGTTGCTGCGCGATCTGCGTACGACGGCCGATCGCGGGTACGCGTTGACCAACGAGGAGATGACGCTCGGCTCGTGCTCGGTGGCCGTCGCCATCCCGGCCGAAGGCCACCGGCCCGCGGGCGCGCTGGGCATCGTGGTCCGCTCGGTGCGCCCGGACCTGCACCGGCTGGTCCCGGACCTGCGCGCCGCCGCCGAGGCGATCGCCCGACGGCTGGACGACGAGGCGGAACGCACCGTCCGCGCACCCGAGCGTTGAACTCGGGGTACGCGGACGTAGGACACGCGCGTTCTGAACGTAGGACACGCGCGGGCTGAACGTAGGACACGCGCGGGCTGGAGGTAGGACTCTCGCGGGCTGGAGGTGAGGGGTGGGGGTCAGGGGGTCGGGAGGTGTTGGAGTTCGCGCTTGTTGGTTTCCTGCAACGCGAGCACGCACACGACGGTCAGCAGGCAGAAGCCGGCGATCACGAGGGAGATGAGGGTCAGCCCCTGGCCACCGCTCGCCCGTTGGATCGCGGCGAACAGCACCGGGGCGACGCCCGCGCCCAGTCCGGCCACCTGGTAGCCCAGCGACGCACCCGTGTAGCGGTTCTCCGTGCGGAACAGCTCGCTGTAGAGAGCCGCGAGCGGCCCGTACATCATCGGGTGGATCACGCCCTGGCCGAGCACCAGCGCGACGGTCAGCAGCACCGTGTTCCGGCTGTCCACCAAGGGGAACAGGACGAACGCGAACGCCGCCATCGCGATCGCGCCCGCCACCACCACCGGCCGCCTGCCGAACCGGTCCGACGCCGCCGACCACCCGAGGATGCCCACCACGGCGCAGGCGGAGGACAGCGTCAGCGCGTTGAGCACCGTCTGGCGGGCGTGACCCGCCGCCACGCCGTGCGCCAGCACGAACGTGGTCAACGTGGACTGCGCGACGAACGCGGCCAGCCCGACCCCGATGCCCAGCAGCAGCACGCGCGGGTGGTCGCGCAACACCTCCAGCACCGGCACCCGGCGCTTGACGCCGACCTCGCGCACCGCGCGGAACGCCGGCGTCTCCTCCACCCGGTGCCGCACGAACAGCCCCACGCCGAGCAGCACGATGCTGATCAGGAACGGGATCCGCCACCCCCAGGAGAGGAACGCCCGCTCGCCCACCAGCGCGGCGGTCCCGGTGAGCGCCAGCGTCGACAGCACCATCCCGCACGGCGCGCCCGCGTTGGTGAACCCGGCCCACAGGCCGCGCCTGCGGGTGGCGTGCTCGGCGGACATCAGCACCGCGCCGCCCCACTCGCCGCCGACCGCGATGCCCTGCACCACGCGCAGGAGGACCAGGCCGACCGGCGCGAGCCCGCCCACCTGGGCGTAGGTCGGCAGCAACCCGATGAGGAAGCTGGCCACACCCATCAGCGTCATGGTCAGCACCAGCACCCGCTTGCGCCCCAGCAGGTCGCCGAAGTGCCCGAACAGGACACCACCCAGGGGCCGGGCCAGGTAACCGGTGGCGAACGTGCCGAAGCTGGCGATGGTGGCCACCACGGGGTCGAGCGAGGAGAAGAAGACCTTGTTGAACACCACGGCGGACGCGGTGGCGTAGAGCAGGAAGTCGTAGTACTCGATCACGCTGCCGAGGAAGCTCGACGCGACGGCGCGGCGGAGTTGCACGTTCGATGCGTTCGACGTGGTCGACATGGTGGCCCCCGGTTCACGTGTAGTGCCGGTAGACGGCCGGCTCGGCCCGACCGCCGGTGACGGCAACCTCGCCTCGCAAGCCCGTGACGGGGAACATACGGCAGTTTCGTGACGGCCGTCCAGAGTCTGCCCAATATCGTTTTCCGGGCAGCGCGGAACCGCCGTGCCACGGGGAGGAGGAGCGCCGGGTCGGTCAGGCCGGCGGCGCGGAGGTGCTGTTTCGCAGGACCAGCCGGGTGGGCACGAGCGTCGTGCCCGGCTCGACGGGTTCGCTGCGCACCTGGCGCAGGACGCGTTCCACGCAGCGCCGGCCGACCTCGGTGAAGTCCTGGTGCACGGTGGTCAGGGGCGGGACGAACGAGCCGGAGTCCGGGATGTCGTCGAAGCCGACCACGCTGACGTCCGCCGGCACCACCTTGCCCCGGTCGTGGAACGCCCGCAGCAGCCCCAACGCCATCTGGTCGTTCGCGGCGAACACCGCCGTGCAGTCCGGCTCGTCGGCCAGGAGCAGCCCCGCGCGGTAGCCGGACTCGGCGGACCAGTCGCCGCGCGCGAGCGGGGGCACCGGCCGCCCGGCCCGTTCGAGCTCGGTCCGCCACGCCGTCGCACGCCGTTCGGCCGCGAACGACTCCTCCGGCCCGGCCACGTGCCACACCGTGCGGTGACCGAGGCCGAGCAGGTGGCGCACGGCCTGGCGGGCGCCGTCGACCTGGTCGGTGTCCACCACGCTGTAGCGGTCGTCGGCGTCGGAGTCCACGACCACGACCGGCACACCCGACGGGAGGCTGACCGTCGCCGCGTCGAGCAGGTGGATCTCCATGATCACGATCACCGCGTCGACCGCGAGCTCGCCGAGCCGGGTGAACGCGCCGAGCACGCCGTCCCGGGTGGGCACGGCGACCGGGATCAGCGTGATCGCGTAACCCTCTTCGGCGGCGTGGTCGACGATCGCCTCCAGCGTCCGGCTGTTGCCGACGGTCGACAGCGTGAACAGGATGACGCCGATGGTGCGGAACTGGCCGTACTTCAACGCGCGCGCCGCGCTGTTGGGCCGGTAACCCAACTCCTGCATGGCCGCGAGCACCTGTTCCCGGGTGGACTCGACGACACCGGGGTGGCCGTTGGACACCCGCGACACGGTCTGCGCCGACACACCGGCACGGCGGGCGACGTCCGCCATGGACACCCGTCGGGTCGGCCGCGCGGGCGGATCCGGTGGCACGTCGGCGGCCGACCTGGTCAGGCTCACGCCAGCAACTCCCTCCCGCGCCGAGCCTTGACGCCACGGCACCGCGCTGTCACTATAGCGCCGAAATGTTTGCGTAAACATGCATCGCAGGAAATCCACCTCCCGCGCTCCACCCCGAGACGCACACCGGCACAGCCGTCGATGTTTGCGCAAACATCATCATTGCGAGCCGTCCGCGACGACGCGGCGGGAAGTGAGGAGCACCGTGGCACCACCTCAGCCCGCCACGCTCGTGCCCGACGACATCGGGACGGCACCGGCGGGGTCGACCTCGCCGGGCCCGACGCGGTCCACGCCGGCGCGACGGCGTCGCTCCTGGGTCGGCTGGCGGTTCGTCGGCCCGTTCCTGGTGGTGTTCGCGCTGGTGTTCCTCGCGCCGATCGCCTACTCGATCTACCTGAGCCTGTTCCGCAACCGCCTGGTCGGCGGCAACTCGTTCGTCGGGCTGGACAACTACGGGCAGGTGCTGGCGGACCCGCAGTTCTGGGCCGCGGTCGGCCGGGTGTCGCTGTTCCTCGTCGTCCAGGTCCCGCTCATGCTCTTCCTGGCGCTGCTGGTCGCGCTGGCCGTCGACAGTGGACGGCTCTACGGGCGCAACTTCTTCCGGCTCGCGGTGTTCCTGCCGTACGCGGTGCCCGCGGTGGTCGCCACCCTGATGTGGGGCTTCATGTACGGCACGCGGTTCGGCCTGGTCGGCAACGTCAACGAGGCGTTCGGCATCACCCTGCCGGACCCGCTGTCGCCGGAGTGGGTCCTCGCGGCCATCGGCAACATCGTGACGTGGGAGTTCATCGGCTACAACATGCTGATCCTCTACGCGGCGCTGCAGGTCGTGCCCAGGTCGCTGTACGAGTCGGCCGAGATCGACGGCGCGAGCCAGCTGCGGGTGATCCTGTCGATCAAACTGCCCGCGTTGCGCGGCGCCCTGCTGATCGCCACGATCTTCTCGATCATCGGCAGCTTCCAGCTGTTCAACGAGCCGGCCATCCTCCAGAAGCTCGTGCCGAACTCGATCACCACCTACTTCACGCCCAACCTCTACGCCTACTCGCTGTCGTTCTCGGGCCAGCAGTACAACAACTCGGCGACCGTGGCGATCGTCATGGGTGTGATCACGATGGTCGTGGCCTACCTCGTGCAGTTGCGCGGCATGCGGAAGGACGGCTCACGATGACCGCACCCACCCGCACCCGGCCGGCCGGCCACCGGGTCGCGCCACTGCGCCGGGCGCGGCCGCACACCGCGGGCAGGCCGCGGCGCAGCCTGCCGCTCACCGCCCTGACCGGGCTCGTCGCCCTCTACTCCCTGGTGCCGCTGGCGTGGCTGTTCATCAACGCCACCAAGACGCAGCCGGACCTGCTGTCGTCGTTCGGCCTGTGGTTCGGCGACGACTTCGCGTTGTGGGACAACATCACCCGCACGCTCTCCTACGACGACGGCATCTTCGTCCGCTGGCTGTCCAACACCGTCCTGTACGTCGTGGTGGGCGCGGGCGGCGCCACGCTGCTGGCCGCGATCGGCGGCTACGGGCTGGCCAAGTTCGACTTCCCCGGCAAGCGCGCGGTGTTCGCCGTGGTCATCGGCGCGGTGGCGGTGCCGGGGACGGCGCTGGCCGTGCCCACGTTCCTCATGTTCAGCCAGATGGAGCTGACGAACACGCCGTGGGCCGTGATCGTGCCCAGCCTGATCTCCCCGTTCGGCCTCTACCTGATGTGGACGTTCGCCGCCGACGCGATCCCGGACGAGCTGCTGGAAGCGGCCCGCCTGGACGGCGCGGGCGAGTTCCGCATCTTCTTCCGGGTCTGCCTGCCGCTGCTCGCGCCCGGCCTGGTCACCGTGCTGCTGTTCACGTCCGTGGCGACGTGGAACAACTACTTCCTGCCGTTGATCATGTTGAAGGACCCGGACTGGTACCCGCTGACCGTGGGCCTGAACGCGTGGAGCGCCCAGGCCATCACGGCGGGCGGCGACGTCGTGTTCGACCTCGTGATCACCGGCTCGCTGCTGACCATCGTCCCGCTCATCGCGGCCTTCCTGCTGCTCCAGAGGTACTGGCAGTCGGGCCTGGCCGCGGGCGGGGTGAAGGGATGACCCGTCCCGCCACACCGCTCACCCGTCCCGCCACCGGAAAAGGTCCCACCGTGATCAGACAACGCCGTCGTTCCGTGTTCACCGCCCTCGCGGGCGCCCTCGCGCTCGTCCTGGCCGCCTGCGGTTCGGGTGGTGACGACAGCGGGTCGCCGGACCGGGTCTCGCCGCAGGACGTGCAGGCCGCGCTGGACGCCGGCGGCACGATCAAGGTGTGGGCCTGGGAACCGACGCTCAAGGAGGTCGTCACCGGCTTCCAGCGGAAGTACCCGAAGGTGAAGGTCGAGCTGGTCAACGCGGGCACCGGCGACAAGCAGTACACCGCGTTGCAGAACGCGATCGCGGCGGGCTCGGGCGTGCCCGACGTGGCCCAGGTCGAGTACTACGCGCTGCCGCAGTTCGCGCTGGCCAAGTCGATGGTCGACCTGAAGTCGTTCGACGCGGGCTCGTTCGAGGGCAGGTTCACCCCCGGTCCGTGGGGGTCGGTCCAGGCGGGCGGGGGCATCTACGGCCTGCCGATGGACTCCGGCCCGATGGCCTTGTTCTACAACAAGGAAGTCTTCGACAAGCATGGTATCCAGGTCCCGACCACGTGGGACGAGTACCTGGCCGCGGCCCGCAAGCTGCACGCGGCGGACCCGAAGGCCTACATCACCAGCGACACCGGTGACGCCGGCTTCACCACCAGCATGATCTGGCAGGCAGGCGGCAAGCCCTACGGAGTCGACGGCACCAACGTCACGGTCGACTTCACCGACGAGGGCACCAAGCGGTTCACCTCCCTGTGGCAGCAGCTCGTCAGCGAGAAGCTGGTCGCGCCGGTGAACGGGTGGAGCGACCAGTGGTACCAGGGCCTGGGCGACGGCACCATCGCCACGCTGGTCATCGGCGCGTGGATGCCCGCCAACCTCCAGTCCGGTGTCGCGGCGGGCGCGGGCAAGTGGCGCGTCGCCCCGATGCCGCAGTGGCAGGCGGGCGGCAAGGCCGTCTCGGAGAACGGCGGCAGCGGGCTGTCCATCCCGGCCGCCGGCGCGAACAAGGCCCTGGCCTACGCGTTCGTCAAGTACGCCACCACCGAGGAGGGCGTCAAGGCCCGCGTCGACGGCGGCGCGTTCCCGGCGACCACGGCCGAGCTCACCTCACCGGAGTTCCTCAACGCCGAGTTCCCCTACTTCGGCGGCCAGAAGGCCAACGAGGTGCTCTC
This sequence comes from Saccharothrix stipae, assembly GCF_054781895.1. NCBI lineage: Bacteria > Bacillati > Actinomycetota > Actinomycetes > Pseudonocardiales > Pseudonocardiaceae > Saccharothrix > Saccharothrix stipae. The sequence goes on from NZ_BAAGTN010000002.1 coordinate 289,382, forward strand.
CCAGGCCGCGCAGAACGTCGTCACCGGCTGGTCGTACCTGCCCTTCCAGGTCTACGCCAACAGCGTCTTCAACGACACCGTCGGCAAGGCCTACGTGTCGGGCACGACGCTGGACGACGGGCTGAAGGCCTGGCAGGAGTCGACCGTCAAGTACGGCAAGGAACAGGGCTTCACGGTCGGGTCCTGACCCGGCCCGGCGCAGCCGCTGCGCAGCGCGGTCCCGACCCGGCGTGCGTCCCGACCCGGCGCGGTCGGGACGCACGCCGACCCCACCACCACTACGAAAGGGACGCACATGGGCGTGCTGGGCATCGCCGATGACGGATTCACCCTCGACGGCGCCCCGTTCCGGATGATCTCCGGCGCGTTGCACTACTTCCGCGTGCACCCGCGGCTGTGGGCGGACCGGATGCGCAAGGCGAAGTGGATGGGCCTGAACACCATCGACACCTACATCCCGTGGAACCTGCACGAGCCGCAGCGGGGTGTCGTCGGTGCCGAGGCGGGGCTCGACCTGCCCGCGTTCATCGACCTGGCGCAGGAGCACGACCTGCACGTGCTCCTGCGCCCGGGGCCGTACATCTGCGCGGAGTGGGACGGTGGCGGCCTGCCGCCGTGGCTGCTCACCGAGCCCGACATCCGCTACCGCAGCACCGATCCCCGGTTCCTGGACGCGGTCGAGTCCTACTTCGCGGCGCTGTGGCCGATGCTGGTGGACAAGCTCGCCACCCGGGGCGGTCCGGTGCTGGCCGTGCAGGTGGAGAACGAGTACGGCGCGTTCGGCGACGACACCGACTACCTGCGCCGGCTCGCGGAGCTGTTGCGGCACAACGGTGTCGACGTGCCGCTGTTCACCTGCGACCAGCCCGCCGACCTGGCCCGCGGCGCGCTGCCCGGCGTGCTGCGCACGGTCACGTTCGGCAGCCGGGTCGCGGAGTCGCTGGCCGCGTTGCGCGCGCAGCAGCCCACCGGGCCGCTGATGTGCTCGGAGTTCTGGAACGGCTGGTTCGACGACTGGGGCGGGCACCACGTCACCCGGTCCGCGGCGGACGCCGCCGCCACGCTGGACGAGATGCTGACCGCCGGGGCGTCGGTCAACCTCTACATGTTCCACGGCGGCACGAACTTCGGCTTCACCAGCGGTGCCAACGACAAGGGCGTCTACCGGCCGATCACCACCTCCTACGACTACGACAGCCCGCTGAGCGAGGCGGGCGACCCGACGGCCAAGTACTTCGCGTTCCGGGACGTGATCGCCAAGCACGCGCCGGTGCCGTCGGGACCGCCACCGCAGGCCGGTCCGAAGCTGGCCGTGCCCGAGGTGGAGCTGACCGACAGCGTGCCGCTGCTGGACGGCGTGGGCGTGCTCGGGGTGGCCAAGCAGGACGTGCGGCCGTCGAGCATGGAGCAGCTGGGGCAGGCCTCCGGTTTCGTGCTGTACGAGACCTCGATCGCGCAGGCAGGCCCCGCCCTGCTGGACGTCACCGCGTTCGGCGACCGGGTGCAGGTGTTCGTGGCCGGTCAGCCGGTGGGCGTGCTGGAGCGGGAGCGGCACGAGCACGTGCTCGCGCTGACCGTGCCGCACGCCGGTGCGACGCTCGCGCTGCTCGTGGAGAACCAGGGCCGCGTCGACTACGGCCAGGCCATCCACGACCGCAAGGGCGTCACCGGCCCCGTGCTGCTGGACGGTGCCGAGGTCGAGGACTGGACCAGTCGGGCCCTGCCGCTGGACGACCTCACCGGCCTGCGGTTCGCCCCGACCACGGCGCCGCCGGTCGGCCCGACGTTCCACCGGGGCTTGGCACACGTCGACACCCCGGCCGACACGTTCCTGTCGCTGGCCGGCTGGACCAAGGGCAACGCGTGGGTCAACGGCTTCCACCTCGGCCGCTACTGGTCGCGCGGCCCGCAGCAGACGCTCTACGTGCCCGCGCCCGTGCTGCGGCCGGGCGCGAACGAGATCACCGTGCTCGAACTGCACGCCGCGCGCCGTGCCGCGGTCGCCCTGGTGGCGCGGCCCGATCTCGGTCCGACCGATCGCTGAACCCCTGCCCAGGAGGAGATCGACCATGAGCGCTTCCCCTGCCGGCCGACGCGCGTTGTCGCGCTTGGTCGCCGTGATCGCCTGTGCCGCGGGCGTGGCCGGTCTGCTGACCGCCGTCGCGCCCGCCGCCGGCGCGACCACCAAGCAGTTCAAGGGCGTCAACTGGGCCGACCCGCGCGACAACTACGCCGCCGACGAGGTCGTGCCCTCCGGTCTGGCCAAGACCGACGGCTACGCCACGACCTACGCCAAGGCGAGCGCGGTGATCGGCGAGTTCGCGGCCGAGCTCGGTGCGAACACGGTGCGGCTGCCGATCAACCCGGCCACGGTGAACGGCCCGTTCTGGCACTCCTACACCGGCGCCATCGACGCGGCCGCGGCCAGGGGGTTCAAGGTGATCCTGGCCTACTGGGAGTCGCCGGTGCCGGCCAAGGACGGCCGGATCGACGACGCCGACGCGTTCCACCGGATGTGGAGCCGCGTCACCTCGCGGTACGCCCGCCACGGCTCGGTGTACTTCGAGCCGATGAACGAGCCGTTCGGCTACAGCAGCCAGGAGTGGCGCGACGTGGCCGCCGACTGGCTGGCGACCTTCCCCCGGGTGCGGCGCGACCGGGTCTTCATCGGCGGGGTGAAGTACAGCGAGGACGTCAAGCCGGTGTGCGCGGACCGCCGCCTCGACGGCACGTACCTGGCGCTGCACCAGTACGGGTTCTGGCACCAGGACTGGACCAGGCCCGAGCAGTGGGCCGCGGACCTGAGGGAACGCATCGGCACGTGCGCGTCCCGGACCGTCCTGGACGAGTTCGGCGCGTCGATGACCACCGGGCTGGACTACAACGGCCCGGTCAACGGGTCCAACGAGATCGCCTACATCCAGGCGGTGACCGACACCCTGCGCGAGCTGGGCATGGGCTCGGTCTACTGGCCGGGGTTGCGCACCGGTGACACCTACTCGCTCACCACCCTCGACGGGACCGGCGCGGACCTGTCCCTGACCGTGACCAACCGCAGCGGCCTGGACCGCCTGCGGTGGGGCTGGGGTCGGGGCCGCTGATCGCCCCGCGACCTGCGGGTTCCCGGTCGTGGTGACCGGGAACCCGCAGGTCACGACGTCACAGCGCCCGCTCCAGGTGCTCGGACATCAACCGGACGAAGCGGGCCGGGTCGGGCAGGTCGCCGCCCTCGGCCAGCAGCGCCATGCCGTGCAGCAGCTCGGCGGACCCGGCCAGTGAGCCGCGGTCCTCGCGGTCGGCGAAGGCCTTGTGCAGGCCGGCGACCAGCGCGTGGTCGGGGTTGAGTTCGAGGATCCGCTTGACCGGCGGCAGCTCCTGGCCCATCGCCCGGTACATCTTCTCCAGGGTCGGGGTCAGGTCGTGGGCGTCGCCGACCACGCACGCGGGCGAGGAGGTGAGGCGGGAGGAGAGGCGCACCTCCTTGACCTGGTCGGCCAGGGTGGTCGTCATCCACCCCAGGAAGTCGGCGAACTCCTCGCGCCGCTCCTGCGCCCGCGCCTTCTCCTCGTCGGTCTCCAGGTCGACCTGCCCCTTGGCGATCGACTGGAACGTCTTGTCCCCGAAGCCGGGCACGGCGTCGACCCACATCTCGTCGATCGGGTCGGTGAGGATCAGCACCTCGAAGCCCTTGGCCCGCAGCGCTTCCAGGTGCGGCGAGTTCTCCACGGTGGCCCGCGAGTCGCCGGTCATGTAGTAGATGTGCTGCTGGTCGTCCTTCATCCGCTCGACGTACCGGGCGAGCGTGGTCGGCTCCTCGGCGTCGGCCGTGGAGGCGAAGGAGGCGATGCCGAGGATGGCGTCGCGGTTCTCGGGGTCGCTGAGCAGGCCTTCCTTGACCGCGCCGCCGAACTCGCGCCAGAACGTCGCGTACGACTCGGGCTTGTCGGCCATCATGGCCTTGACGGTGGAGAGCACCTTCTTCACCAGCCGCCGCCGCACCAGCTGGATCTGGCGGTCGTGCTGGAGCAGCTCGCGGGACACGTTGAGCGACAGGTCCTGGGCGTCCACCACGCCCTTGACGAACCGGAGGTACTCCGGCATCAGCTCTTCGCAGTCGTCCATGATGAAGACGCGCTTGACGTAGAGCTGCACACCGCGCTTGCGCTCGCGCATGAACAGGTCCAGCGGCGCCTGGGACGGGATGAACAGCAGCGCCTGGTACTCGAACACGCCCTCGCCGTGCATCCGGATCGTGTCGAGCGGCTTGTTCCAGTCGTGGCTGACGTGCCGGTAGAACTCGGCGTACTCGTCCTCGGTGACGTCGGAGGCGGACCGCGCCCACAGGGCCTTGCGCGAGTTGATCGTGGTCGGCTCGGCGCCGTCCTCCGTCGCCATCCTGATCGGCCAGGTGATGAAGTCGGCGTACCGCTTGACGATCTCGGTGATCTTGGCGGTCGACGTGAAGTCGGCGAGGTGGTCCTCGGGGTCGGCCGGCTTGAGGTGGAGGGTCACCGCCGTGCCCTGCGGCGCGTCGGCGACGTCCTCGATCGTGTAGGTGCCCTCGCCGGTGGACTCCCACCGGACGCCCTCGGCCCGCGGGTGCCTGGTCACGAGGGTGACCTTGTCGGCGACCATGAACGAGGAGTAGAAGCCGATGCCGAACTGCCCGATCAGGTCCTGCGAGGCGGCGTCCTGAGACTCCTTCAGCTTCTGCAGGAACTCGGCGGTGCCGGACTTCGCGATGGTGCCGATGAGCCCGATCACGTCCTCGCGGGTCATGCCGATGCCGTTGTCGCGGACCGTGAACGTGCGCGCCTCGCGGTCGACCTCCAGGGCGATGTGGAGGTCCGACGTGTCCGCGACCAGGTCCTTGTCGCGGAAGGTCTCCAGCCTGAGCTTGTCCAGGGCGTCCGAGGCGTTGGACACGAGCTCGCGCAGGAACGTGTCCTTGTTCGAGTAGACCGAGTGGATCATCAGCCGCAGGAGCTGACGGGCCTCCGACTGGAACTCAAGCGTTTCCACGTTCGTCCTTTCTCTCCGACTTCCGTCGACCCGTCATCGTATCCAGTCGGACGCGGTGCGGTTCACCTCCGGCCGGGCGGGGTCAGGCGACCTTGGCGCCGTACACGTGGTCGATCGCGATCGTCAGGAGCACCCGCCGGTCGGACACCATGACCGACCGGTAGTCGTCCCAGTCGGGGTGCTCGCCCGCGGCGGCGCGGTAGTACTCCACCAGCGCGTCGACCTCCGGTCCGTGCGGGTCGGTGCCCGGCCCGGTCATGGTCGCCGTGCCCTCGACCGTGGCCCACTCCGCGCCGCTCTCGCCGGTGACCTCCAGCGCGACCCGCGGGTCACGGCGCAGGTTGGCGAACTTGGCGGTCCGGGCGGTCGTCGACACCCGGATGACGCCGGCGTCCGGGTCGTAGGACGGCAGGACCGGGGACAGCTGCGGGCGACCGTCGGCCTTGATCGTGGCGAGCACGGCGAGCTTGCTGCGCGCGAGCAGCGCGAGCGGGTCGAATCCGGTGTCGGTCATGCCGGCGGCAACCCACGATCAACGGCCGGATATTCCCGCCCACCGTCACACTTTCGGGCCGACTAGGATCGGCCGGGACCAAGCGGCCACAGTCGATCACCACGAGGTGCGCGTGCAGGAACCCCGGACGATCGCGGACCTGCCGTTCGCCCCCTACCTCGAAGCCCACGACGGGGCCGAGCTGGAGCCCGGCGGTGACTACAACGTCGTGCACATCGCCGACCGCGAGTTCACCGAGCCGGCGGCGGGCAACGCGCGGTTCAGCGAATCGGCCCTCGCCACGATCAGGTTCACCGACGGGGCGATGCGCCGGTCGCGGTTCAACGACGTGTGGCTGCACGGCGTCCAGGTCATCGGCACCGACCTGGCCGAGACCGGGTGGCTCGACGCGGAGGTCGTGAACAGCGCGTTCGCCGGGGTGGCGATGTTCGAGGCCGGGCTGAGCCGGGTGTCGTTCTTCGGCTGCAAGCTGATCTCGGTCAACCTGCGCGGCGCCGCGCTGCGCGACGTCACGTTCGTGAACTGCGTGCTGCGCGACGTGGACTTCACCGAAGCCGAGCTCACCGGCGTCACGTTCCCGGGCTCGACGTTGGAGGACATCCGGTTCGAGCAGGTCAAGCTGAAGAAGGTCGACTTCCGCGACGCGGCCGAACTGGGCATCCGCAACGGGTGCGACTCGCTGCGGGGTGCCACGATCACCTTCACCCAGGCGCTGGACCTGGCCCCGGTGTTCGCCCACACGCTCGGCATCACCGTCAAGGACGGCTGAGTCCAAGACGGCTGAGTCGAGGCGGCTGGGTCGAGGTCAGCCGCGTCGAGGACGGCCGGGTCAGGCTTCGCGCTTCGGTGCCGCGCGCATGCTGAAGTGCAGGTAGGGCGAGCCGTCCGGCAGCCGGTAGAAGACCACCGGCACCCACGGCTCGTGTTCGTTGCGCCGCGCGGCGAACAGGCCTTCCTCCACCGGCACGAGGTCCACCTCGGTCACCGCGTTGATCCCGGCCAGCTCACCGGTGGTCACGCCGCGCAGGTGCAGCACGCCGTCCCGCTCGGTCACCGCCACGTCGTAGCCCTCGCGCGGGTACGAGCCGACGTACTGGCCGACCGGGACCACGGGCGGCTCGGCGGGCGGCTCGAACAGCGGCGGCGCGACGCCGGCGTGCTCGGTCAGCAGTTCGGTGAACAGCCGCTGGTAGACCTCGGCGGGCACACCGCCGTTGGTGAGCAGCGCGACCGCCACCCCGGCCTCGGGCACGGCGCGCAGGAACGCCTTCTGCCCGACCGTCGCGCCGTCGTGGCCGATGACCCGACCGCCGGGCCAGTCGTAGGCGATCCAGCCGAGGCCCCACCGCATGCCGGTCGCCTCGCTGGACGGCGGCTCCACCACCGGTCGGTGCATCGCGGCGACGTGGTCGGCGGCCAGCACCACCGTGCCGTCCGGCGTGCGGCCGCCGTCGAGGTGCAGGCGGGCGAAGCGGAGCACGTCGGCGGCGGTCGCGTTGATCGTCCCGGCCGGTCCGGCCGAACGGGGCAGCCCCCACACGGGCGCGGGCACCGGCGCCTCGCCGGGTTCGCCCAGGTGCCCCATGGCCGAGCGGAACCTCAGCACGTCCTCGGGCAGGGTCATCGTGCCGCGCGTGCCGAGCGGGTCGAGCAGGCGTTCGCGCAGGGCGACGTCCCAGACCTGGCCGGTCAGCACCTCGATGATCCGACCGAGCACGGAGAACCCGCTGTTGCCGTAGGACATCGTGGCGCCCGGTGGGTGGTTCTGGCCGAGCCGGGCGCAGGCCGCCACGTAGGCGGCCAGGCAGTCGTCGCCGCGCCCGGTGTCGTGGAAGAAGTCGCCGTCGATGCCGCTGGTGTGGGTCAGCAGCTGTCGGCTGGTGACGGTCTCGGTCGCCACGGGGTCGGCCACGGCGAACCCGGGCAGCACGGAGGCCACCGGCGCGTCCAGGTCGAGCCTGCCCTCGGCGACCAGCTGCATGATCAGGGTGGCGGTGTAGAGCTTGCTGATGGAGCCGATCTGGAACAACGAGTCCGCCGTGACCGGGACCCCCGTGCCGCAGTGCAGCACGCCCGTCGCGCACTCGTGGATCTCGCCGTCGACCAGCACCGCGAGCGACGCGCCGGGCACCCGGTGCGCGACGCACAGCTCCGCCAAACGACCCTGCCAGTGGTTGATGTCCATCGCCCGATCCCCCCGGATTGCGCGGAACTCGCGAAACACCTCGCAAGCAACCCACCGTACCGATTTTCGGGTCTACGGGAGCGGTTTGTCCTCGGTCCACCTGAAGTCAGGGGTCCGGTAGTCGGCGCAGCGCGCCAGGAGGCGGTCGAAGTCCTGGTCCATCAGCAACATGTCGCGGTACGGCGGTTTGAGGAACCCCTCCTCGACCATGTGGTCGATCATCGCGACCAGGTGCGTGAAGTAGCCGTCGACGTCCAGCAGGCCGACCGGCTTGGTGTGCAGGCCCAGCTGCGCCCACGTCCACACCTCGAACAGCTCCTCCAACGTGCCCGCGCCGCCGGGCAGGGTCACGAACGCGTCGGACAGCTCCGCCATCAACGCCTTGCGCTCGTGCATCGACTCCACCACGTGCAGCCGGGTGAGCCCCACGTGGGCGACCTCCCAGTCGACCAGGTCGCGCGGTATCACGCCGATCACCGACCCGCCCGCCGCCAACGCGCCGTCGGCCAGCGCGCCCATCGTGCCGACGCGGCCGCCGCCGTACACCACCTCGATGCCCCGCTCGGCCAGCGTGCGACCGACCTGCCGGGCCACCTCGACGTGCCGCACCCGTCCGCTGGAGGAACCGCAGAACACGCACACCCGCATCCCGCCACGGTAGTGGCCGGGGCGGTCAGCGGCCCAGAACGGCGACGCCCGGCGAGGCGACGTCGACCGTGCGGCCGCGACCGCATGCCCCGTTTCCTGTCGGCGCCGATTCGGCCGGGATCGATCCGCTCCTCGGACCGACAATTCCCGGAATTCGACGACCGGAACGTCGAACGCATTCGACGGATTTGTCGAACGGCACCCGGCGGTCCGTCGAACCAATTCGACCGCGTACCCGGATCCCGCATTGTCCGATGGTGTCGCGGAGTCGATTACCGTCGAAACCCTTGTGTCACCCATCCGTTACCGCCAACATCATGGCGAGGCAGCGCTGGAACACGCCGCCGCGCCCGGACCCGGTCGTGGCGTGCGGGTGCGCCGAGCGGCGACCGGCGCAACTGGATTCCCACTGCGGCCGGGCGCACCGCCCGCGCGCCTTCGGTTCCCACCCCTCCCGCTGCCGCATGCGATTACGAGGAGCGTCATGGCCGATATGCGCGGCAAGCTGAGAAAAATCCGTTGGCGGGTTGGCCTGCTGGCGACCGGAATGGTGTCGTTGCTCGCCGGCATGGGTGTGGTCGCGGTGACCGACGCCCAGGCGGCCGCGGGTTGCCGGGTCGCGTATTCGGTGCCCAGCCAGTGGCAGGGCGGTTTCACCGGCAACGTCAGCATCACCAACCTGGGCGACCCGATCAGCGGGTGGCGCCTCACGTGGGCGTTCCCGGCCGGTCAGACCGTGAGCCAGGCGTGGAACGCCACCGTCACGTCGTCGGGCGCCCAGGTGACCGCGACCAACGTCAGCTACAACGCGGGCCTGCCCACCAACGGGACGGTGTCGTTCGGCTTCAACGGCTCGTGGACCGGCTCGAACACCGCTCCCACGTCCTTCGCGCTCAACGGCGTCACCTGCACCGGTGACACGACGACCACCACGTCCACGTCCACGACGACCACCACAACCACGACGTCCACGACCACCACCACGACGACGACCAACCCGCCGGGCGACGCCATGGCGAGGGTGGCGGAGATGCAGCCGGGCTGGAACCTCGGCAACTCGCTGGACGCCACCGGCAGCGACGAGACGTCGTGGGGCAACCCGCGCATCACCGAGGCGCTGCTGGACAACGTCCGGGCGCAGGGCTTCAAGAGCATCCGCATCCCGGTCACGTGGAGCGCGCACCAGGGCGGCGCGCCGAGCTACACCATCGAGGCGGCGTACCTGGCGCGGGTGAAGGAGGTCGTGAACTGGGCGTTGGCGGACGGCTTCTACGTCATGATCAACATCCACCACGACTCGTGGCAGTGGATCAACGCCATGCCGACCGACCGGGCGAACGTGCTGGCCCGCTACAACGCGGCGTGGACGCAGATCGCCGGCGCGTTCCGCGACTCGTCGGCCAAGCTGATGCTGGAGAGCGTCAACGAGCCGCAGTTCGCCAACAGCTCCGGTGACGCGCAGAACGCGCAGCTGCTGCACGAGCTCAACACCTCGTTCCACCGGATCGTGCGCGCCTCGGGTGGCAACAACGCCACCCGCCTGCTCGTCCTGCCCACCCTGCACACCTCGTCCGAGCAGGCCCGGGTGGACGAGCTGGTGGCCACGTTCAACGCGCTCAACGACCCGAACCTCATCGCCACGTTCCACTTCTACGGCTACTGGCCGTTCAGCGTGAACGTCGCGGGCGGCACGAAGTTCGACGCCGCCGTGCAGAAGGACCTGACCGACTCGTTCGACCGCGTGGCCAACGCGTTCGTGGCCCGCGGCATCCCGGTCATCCTCGGCGAGTACGGGCTGCTGGGCTTCGACCGGCACACCGGCACCATCCAGCAGGGCGAGAAGCTGAAGTTCTTCGAGTTCCTCGGCCACTACGCGCGCGCCAAGAAGATCACCACGATGCTCTGGGACAACGGCCAGCACTTCGGCCGCACCTCGTTCCAGTGGAGCGACGCGGAGCTGATCGCGCAGATCAAGTCGAGCTGGACGACCCGGTCCGGCACGGCCTCGGCGGACCAGGTGTTCAGCGCCAAGGCGTCGGCGGTCACCGACAAGGCGTTGACGCTCAACTTGAACGGCACGTCGTTCGTCGGGCTGCGCCACGGCACCACCGACCTGGTGCGGGGCACGGACTACACCGTCAGCGGCGACCAGCTGACCATCAAGGCGGCCTTGATCACCCGGTTGAGCGGGTCGCGGGCGTACGGCACGAACGCGACGCTGTCGGCCCGGTTCTCGGCGGGCGTGCCGTGGCGGATCAACCTGGTCACCTACGACACGCCGGTGCTGCAGAACGCGACCGGGACGACGAGCGCGTTCGCCGTCCCGACCCAGTTCCGCGGCGACCAGCTGGCCACCATGGAGGCCAAGTACGCGGACGGCAGCAACGCCGGGCCGCACAACTGGACCTCGTTCAAGGAGTTCGACGTCACGTTCGCGCCGAACTACACCGCCAACACGACCACGCTGAAGCCCGAGTTCTTCGCCGAGGTCACCGACGGCTCGCGGGTCACGCTGACGTTCCACTACTGGAGCGGCGCGAAGCTGACCTACTACGTCACCAAGTCCGGCACGTCGGTCACCGGCACCACCGCCTGACCGCACCCGGTGCGAACGGCGGGCCCGGAGCACCTCGCTGCGGGCCCGCCGTTCGCGCTGCTGTTCGTGGTGCGCTTGGTGCTCGAGCTCCTGCGGAGGCTCGACCACCCGGCCCCGCGCCCGTCCCGGTCGTCAGAAGTCGAACCGGTCGATGTTGGCCGCGTTGAAGTTCGTCGGCGGGCCGAGGATGATCTCGCCGTTCTTGCCGATGGTCCGCTCGCCGAGCGTGCCCGCCGCCAACTTCTCCCCCTCGGCGCCGGTGATCCGGCCCGACGCGAGCGCGACGGCGGCGTACCCCGCCAGGTAGCCCAGCCGGTTCGGGTCCCACAGCGCGAACTCGGTCACCGTGCCGTCCTTGACGAACTGCCGCATCTGGTTGGGCGTGCCCAGGCCGGTCAACGCCACCTTGCCCTTGTACGGCGAGGACGAGAGGTACCGCGCGGCCGCCGAGATGCCGACCGTGGTCGGCGACACGATGCCCTTGAGGTCCGGGATGGACTGGAGCAGGGCCTGCGTCTCCTGGAACGACTTCTGGTCGTCGTCGTCGCCGTACGCCACCCGGACCAGCTCCAGGCCCTGGTGCTCGGGCTTGGTCAGCTCGTCCCGCATGAACCCGATCCAGGTGTTCTGGTTGGTGGCGTTCGGCGTGGCGGACAGGATCGCGATCTTGCCCCGACCGCCGACCTGGGCCGAGACCAGTCTGATCTGCGACCGCCCGATCTCCTCCGAGTCGGCCTGGTTCACGAACACCTGCCGTGCGTCGGGAGCGGCGTCCGAGTCGACCGTCACCACCGCGATGCCCTTGGCCATGGCGTCCTTCAACGCGGGCGCGACGGCGTTCGGGTCGTTGGCCGCGATCACGATCGCGTCCTGCCGCTGCCGCACGAGCGTGTTGATGTAGGACACCTGCGAGGACGCCGACGCGTCCGACGGGCCGACCTCCTTGCCCTCGCCCTTGAGCTCGGTGACCGCCTCGATGCCGCCTTGGTCCATGATGATCTCGTACGGGTTGTCGACCTCCTTGGGCAGGAAGGCGACCTTCACCCCCTCCTTGACCGGCGCGTTCGGGTCGGCCGTCCGCCCGGTCCCGGTCGAACCGCCGGTGCCGGTCCCGGCCGTGGAGTCCTTGGTCGTCCCACCGCACGCCCCCACCAGCACGACCGCCAGCGCGACGCCGGCCACCTTCACCCCTGACGCGGAACGGATCATCGTCGGTCCTCCTCACACGAGATCGGACGAGCTCGGACGTGCCCGCACGAGCCGCGGGCGACGTCGTCCCCGCAGCACGTCCACCGCCACCGGCACCAACACCGAGACGATCAGCAGCAGGCCGTTGACGACGTGCTGGACCTCATTGGTCACGTCGTTGAGGAACAGCACGTTGCGCAGCCCGGCCATCAGCAGCAACGCGCTCGCCACGCCCAGCACGGTGCCGCGACCGCCGAAGATCGACACACCGCCGAGCAGCACCGCCGTGACCGCGACCAGTTCCATGCCGCCGGCGTTGTCGGCGCGGGCGCTGTTGTACCGCAACGTGTAGATCAGCGACGCCACCGCGCACAGCACGCCCGACACGACGTACAGCGTGAACCTGACCCGGTCCACCCGGATGCCGGAGAACCGCGCGGTCTGCTCGCCCGACCCGATGGCGTAGAGCGATCGCCCCACCGGCGTGTGGTGGACGACGAGCCAGGCCAGCAACCCGACCACCAGCACCGGGATCATGGTGTACGGCAGGAACGTGCCGGGGATCGCGTCGGTGGCGAACGGCCGGTAGTTCTCCGGGAAACCCGTCACCGCGCCGTCGCCCAGCACCCCGTAGGCCAGGCCCCGGTACAGGCCGAGCGTGCCGATGGTGACGGCCAGCGCCGGCAGCCCGAACCACACGATCAGCCCCGCGTTGACCGAACCCAGCACCGCGCCCGCCACCAGCACCGACGGCACGATGGTCTCGAACGGCACGCCCGCGTCCCACAGCACGCCAATCAACGCCGAGCAGAACCCCAGCACCGACGCCACCGACAGGTCGATCTCACCGGTCAGCACGATCGGCAGCAACGCCATCGCCAGCAACGAGACCTCGGCGAAGTCCTGCACCAGGAAGCCGACGTTGTCCCCGTCCGCGAACCCGGGCGTGCCGACCGAGCCGAACACGAACACCGCGCCGCACAACAGGATCAACACCGCCTCCCAGCGCAGCACCTTCTCACGCACGGCTCGCACCCCTCTCCCGGCGCAAGCGGGCGGCCAACCGCAGCATCACGGCCCGGTCCAGCGAGATGGCCAGCAGCAGCGCGGCGCCGTCCACCGCCCGCTGCCAGAACGCGGGCACCCCCAGGATCGGCAACGCGCCGGTGATCGTGGTCAGCAGCAACGCGCCGAGCACCGCGCCCAGCACCGAACCGCTGCCGCCGAAGATCGCCACACCGCCCACCACGACGGCCGCCACCACCGCCAGCTCACGGCCCGTGCCGACGGAGGCGTTCACGGTGCCGAAGTACGCCGCGTGCAGCACACCGGCCAAGCCCACCAGCGCGCCGGACACGACGAACGCGGTGAACACCCGCCTGCCCGCCGGGATGCCCGCCAGCCGCGCGGCCTCCGGGTTCGACCCGATCGCGTACAGCTCGCGGCCGGACCGCCAGTTGTGCAGCGCGTACCCCGTCACGAGCAGCGCGCCCACGGCGATCAGGGTCAGGTTCGGGACGCCCAGCACGGCGCCGCTGCCGAACGCCAGGAACTCCGGCGCCATCCGATCGGCGTTGACCTGCCGGACGCCGGTGGCACCGGCCCAGCCGTAGTCCAGGCCCCGGAACACGTACAGGGTGCCGAGCGTGACCACCAGCGCGGGCACCTTCGCCACCGCGACCAGCGCGCCGTTGCACGCGCCGCAGGCCGCGCCCAGTGCCGTCCCGGCCACCAGCACCAGCACGACCGGCAGGTCGCGGTCGGCCAGGAACAGCTGTCCCGACAGGAACGCGGTCAGCCCCATCACCGAGCCGACGGACAGGTCGATGTTGCGGGTGATCACCAGCAGCGTCTGCCCGATGGCCAGCAACGAGATGATGGAGGCGTTGAGGAACAGGTCGTGCAACCCCTGCGCGTCGAGGAACGCCGGCCGCACCGCCGTGGTCACCGCGACCACCACGACGAGCGCGACCACGATGCCCATCTCCCGGCCGGACAGCAGCGCCCGCAACCTCATGCCGCGCCCCCGGTCGCCGCCCGCATCACGGCCTCCTCGGTGGCGTCGCGGGCCGACAGCTCGGCGGTGATCCGGCCCTCGTGCATCACCAGCACCCGGTCGGCCATGCCGAGCACCTCGGGCAGCTCGGACGAGATCAGCAGCACGGCCATGCCACCGGACGCCAGCTCCGCCAGCAGGGCGTGCACCTCGACCTTCGTGCCGATGTCGATGCCCCGGGTCGGCTCGTCCACGATCAGCACCGACGGCTCGGTGGCCAGCCACTTGCCCAGCACGACCTTCTGCTGGTTGCCGCCGGACAACGTGGCCGCCGGGTCGGTCAGGCGGCCCGCCTTCACCGACAGCCGCCGTCCCCACTCCCCGGCCAACGCCCGTTCCCGCGCACGGCGGGTGATCCAGCGGGGCGAGACCTCCCGCAGCCGGGCCAGGCTCGCGTTGCGCTCGATCGACAGCTCCGGCACCAGGCCCTGCTCGCGGCGGTCCTCCGGCACCAGCGCCACACCCCGGTCGATGGCCGTGCGCGGGTCGCCGGCCGGCAGCCGCGCCCCGTCCACCGACACCATGCCCGCGTCCCGGTCGTCGACCCCGAACACGGCCCGCGCCACCTCCGTGCGGCCGGAGCCGACCAGCCCGGCCAGGCCGACGATCTCACCGCGCCGCACGGTGAACGAGATATCGTGGAACACCCCGGTGCGCGTCAGGCCCTCGACCACCAGGCGCGGTTCGCCGATCTCGGTGCGCCGCCGGGGGAACAGCCGCTCGACCGACCGGCCGACCATGCGCCGGACCAGCTCGTCGCGCGGGACCTCCGCCATGGGGTCGGTCGACACCAGCGCGCCGTCGCGCAACACCGTCACCCGGTCGCACAGCTGGTACATCTCCTCCAGCCGGTGCGAGATGAACAGCAGCGCGGCACCGCGCCCGGCCAGCCCGCGCGCCACCCGGAACAGCCGCTCGGCCTCGACCGCGGACAGCGCGGCGGTCGGCTCGTCCATCACGATCACCCGCGCGTCGGCGGACAACGCCTTGGCGATCTCGATGATCTGCTGGTCGGCGATCGACAGGCCCCTGGTCGGCCGGGACGGGTCCAGGGGCACGCCGAGGCGGTCGAGCAACCCGGCCGTGCGCCGGTGCATCTCGCGCCGGTCGATCCGCCGGCCGCGGCGCAGCGGTTGCCTGCCCATGAAGACGTTCTCGGCCACGCTGAGGTCGGGGAACCGCACCGGTTCCTGGTGGATGACCGCGACACCGCGCCGCCGGGCGTCGCGCGGCGAGGAGAACCGCACCGGCTCGCCGTCGAGCAGCACCTCACCCGCGTCCGGCCGGTGCTCGCCGCCGATGATCCGCACCACGGTCGACTTGCCCGCGCCGTTCTCACCGGCCAACGCGTGCACCTCGCCCGCCTGCAAGGAGATCGAGACACCGCGCAGCGCCCGCACGGCCTGGAACGACTTGGCGACGTCCCGGAGCTGGAGCAGTGGACCCACGCTGACCTCGCTCCCGCCGTGCGAGCATGAAACGTTTCATTCCACGTGGCCGACGTTATCCAGCCCACCCGGACCCGTCAAGGCGCCGATGGTCGCTGATACGTTTCAGAACCCCGCGTCGGATGGCGCCACCGCCGGACCCTTGGGCGTTATCCGGTTGCGCCGCCGAACGGGGCCGTCGACGATCGGCCGCATGACGGGTGACGGCGCGGCCGCGAGCGATCGGGCGTTCGGCTGGGCGGACATGTGGGCCCAGCCGGAGGACGACCCGCGCGAGGCGGGCGGGCCGTACTCCGGTGAGCGCCAGACCCTGGTGCGGTACCTGCGCGACCGGCGGTTGACGCTGGAGCTGAAGTGCGCCGGGCTGGGCGCGGAGGACCTGGCCCGCCGCACGGTGCCGCCGTCGGACCTGTCGCTGCTCGGGCTGGTGCGGCACCTGGCGGAGGTCGAGCAGTACTGGTTCCGGCGGGTGATGGCAGGCCAGGACGTCACACCGCACTACACCTCGGCGACCGTCGCGTTCGGCGAGGCGAGGGCCGATCCCGAGGTGGTCAAGGACGCGTGGGCCACCTGGCGGGCCGAGGTGGCCTTCGCCGAGCGCTTCGTGGCCGCCGCGCCGGACCTGGACGTGCCGGGCACGGGCGACCCGGAACACGCCCCGATCCCGCTGCGCGAAGTCCTGATCCACCTGATCGAGGAGTACGCCCGGCACAACGGCCACGCCGACCTCATCCGCGAGCGGATCGACGGCCGGGTCGGCCAGTAGGGCCCAACGGCCGGTAGGGCTCGCCGACCGGCAGGGCTCACCGGACGGCGGGCGCACAGGCACGGCTCACCGGGCCGTGGCCGCGTAGCGGTGCCCGGCGCGGGCGGTGAAGGTGATGGAGTCGCCGTCCGCGCGGCTGGGCACCTGCCTCCCGGTCCGCACGTCGACCAGCCGGAAACCGTCGCGGAACAGGGTGCTGCGGGCCGTCACCGGGCCGTCCCGGCCGGTCGCCAGGGTGATCTCCCGGGCCGCGCCGTCGGACCACCGCACGTCGACCGTGACGTCACCGCGCGCCCGCAGGCCCGCGTACGACCCGTCGCGCCACTCGCCGGGCAGCGCGGGCAGCACGTCGACCACGCCGTCCTGGCTCTGCAGCAGCATTTCCGCCACCCCCGCGGTCGCGCCGAAGTTGCCGTCGATCTGGAACGGCGGGTGGGTGTCCCAGAGGTTCGGCAACGTGCTGCCGATCAGCTGCTCCGCCAACATCCTGTGCGCGTGGTCGCCGTCCAGCAGCCGCGCCCAGAAGTTGATCTTCCACGCCTTGCTCCAGCCGGTGCCGCCGTCGCCGCGCGCGGTCAACGAGGTCTCGGCGGCGGCCGCGAGCTCCGGGGTCTTGCGCGGGCTGATCCCGTTGCCCGGGAACAGGGCGAACAGGTGCGAGACGTGCCGGTGGGTGTTCGCCGGGTCGTCCCAGTCCTGCTTCCACTCCTGCAACTGGCCCCAGGACCCGATCCTCGTGCCGGGGTCGAGCCGGTCGAGCGCCTTGCGCACCTCGCCGCCGAACGCGGTGTCGCCCACGACGTCGGCGGCGGACACGACGTTGGCGAACAGCTGCCCGACGATCTGCTGCGACATGGCGGCGCCCGCGGAGAAGTCGCCGTGCTCGGGCGAGTAGCTCGGCGTGACGACGAGCGTGCCGTCGCGCGGGTCCACCCGCAGCCCGTCGAGCCAGAACCGGGCGAGTTCCCTCATCACCGGGTACGCCCGCTCGCGCAGGAACCGGCGGTCACCGGTGAACAGGTAGTGCTCGTAGTAGTGCTGCGCGAGCCACGCGCCCGCCTCGGGGAACCAGAACGCGGTCGCCCAGTCGTGCACACCGGTGAAGCCGAAGGGGTTCGTCTCGTTGTTGACGACCCAGCCGCGGCTGCCGTGCATCTCCCGGGCGGTGACGGCGCCCGGCTCGCGCAGTTCGTCCACGAAGTCGAACAGGGGCCCGGTGGTCTCGGCGAGGTTCGTCGTCTCGGCGGGCCAGTAGTTCATCTGCAGGTTGATGTTCACGTGGTAGTCCGCGCTCCACGGCGGCGACACCGAGTTGTTCCACACCCCTTGCAGGTTCGCGGGCAGCGACCCGGACCGCGAGGAGGAGATCAGCAGGTAGCGGCCGTACTGGAAGTACAGGGCCTCCAACGCGCGCCGGGCCGTCGTGGGCGCGGTGGCGTAGCCGCGCAGGAGTTCGTCGGTCGGCACGTCCACCCGCTGCTGCCCGATGTCCAGCCGCACCCGGTCGAACAGCGCGCGGTGGTCGCGTTCGTGCGCGTCGAGCAGCCGGTGCCAGCCCTTCGCCGACGCCGCGTCGACGAGCGCTCGGACGCGGTCGTGCGGGTCCGGGCCGCGGTAGGTCGGGTAGTCGTCGGCGTAGTCGGTGCCCGCCGCGAACACCAGCACCGCGCTGTCGGCGGCCGTCACGGTGACCGTGCCGTCGGCGTTGTCGACGCGCGTGCCGCCCCGGTTGAGCACCTGGAGCTGGGACTCGAACCGCATGCCGTTGTCGTGCAACGCGCCGGTGAGGGTGGACCGGCCGCCGCCGGCCGCGGTGTGCGCGGAACGGTTGTCCGGCGCGGTGATCGACGTGGTGAAGCCGATCCGGCCGGGCCGGTCGGCGGACAGCCGGGCGACCAGCACGCCGTCGGCGGCGGTGGCGAAGTACTCCCGCGTGTACCGCACGCCGTCCGCCGCGTAGGTCACCGAGGCGACCGCGCGGGACAGGTCCAGGGCACGCCGGTAGTCGGTGACCTCGGCGGGTGGGTCGGTGAGCGTCAGGCCGAGTTCGCCGAACGGCTGGTAGGCGCCGAACCCGCGGCGCGGTTGGCCCAATGCCGCCGCGACGGTGGCCGGTGCGACCCGCTGATCGCGTTCGACCAGTTCCTGGACGGTGCGGACGGCGTCCGGTCGCGGGCTGGTCCAGTTGCCGAAGTCGTAGCCCTGCGCCGAGCCGGGACCACCGGTCCACAGGGTCTTCTCGTTGAGCTGGATGCGTTCGCGCGCCACGGTGCCGAACACGCCGCCGCCGAGGGCGCCGTTGCCGATGGGCAGCGACTCGCGCTCCCAGTCGGCGGCGGGCTCGTCGTACCAGAGCGTCAACGTTCCCCGATCCACCGCGGCCACCGCTCGATCCTCCTCGGGCACGCCGACGCCGAGGGCGAGACCCGCGACGACGACCGCTGCCACACTGCTGCGCATACGTCTCATGTCTCCGTGACGGTAACAATACATCCGAAGTGTCGGAAGCCCTCTGCGGCTCGCACGCCCGAATGACGCACTAGATGGAGCGATACATCGGAGGGGTGAAACCGTTCGGTGGATCGTCGATTGACCCCTGGGTGCGCGGGAAGCCAACGCCGATCTCGCGGCGCACCCGGTGGTCGGGCGGGACTACCCGGTGCCGGCCCGTGCGCTGCCGTCCGGCGCGTCCGGGCAGATCCGCAACCTCGCCACGACCGCCGGGAACCTGCTGCAACGCACCCGGTGCGGGTACTTCCGGGACGTCACGACGCCGGGCAACAAGCGCGTGGCGATGGCGGCGCTCGACGCGCAGGTGACCCCGTCCGACCTGATCACGTCGGTGGACCTGAGGACGTGTTCCACCGGGCGGTCGACGCGGAGCTCGCGGGCGCGCGCCGTTGGCGGGCAACGGTTTCAAGGCCGTCCTGGCCCGCAACGCGGTGGTGTCCGCGCTGCGGGAGCTGAGCCGGGCGGCCCGGGCCGCCCGACTGTGACGTGGTCGCGGTCTAGGGCAGCAGCACGTCCAGGAACGGGTTGCTGAACACCCGGTGCGGGTCGAAGGCGTTGAGGGTGGCCAGGGCGGCGTCCCAGCTCGGGTTCGGGCCCTGCCGGTAGCTGTCGGGCACGGTGGAGGTGAGCATCGTGTGGTCGGCCCAGGCCGCCTGGTTCGTGTACGCCCAGCCCTTGGACCACTCGGCCCGGGTCGTCGCGTACGCGCCGGTGTACCGGGTGAAGAAGAACTGCTCCAGCTCGCGGTAGAACGCCGCCGCGCCGGGCGCGGTCGGGAAGGTCAGCACGTCGAACCACACCGCGACGTCCCACTCGGGGTGGTCCGCGCGGGGCCGTGCGGCGGAGAGCGCGGGCGTTTGCGCGCCGGGCACGCCGACGTGCGACGGGTCGTCCAGGCCGCCGACGCGGATCTCCACCTGGCCGGTCACCGGGAACAGCCCGCGGTTCTTGTAGGACAGCAGGAGCTCCTGGTAGAACGCGGCGAAGTCGCTGACCACGCGCTGGACCTCGGCGCGGCTGGTCAGCACCGCGTACCCGTTCGCGGTCTCGCGCAGCGTGGTCGGCTTGACGTAGAGCAGGAGGTTCTTCGACGCGCCCCACAGGTCGGTGGTGAGCGTGGCGGTCAACCCGGTGGCCGCCGTCGTGTACTGCAGCTGCCCGAACGTCGGGGTGAGCGCCCACGCGCCGGTGATCAGCAGGTCGGCGAGGTCGGACACGGGCTTGGGCACGTTGTCGGAGAACACGTAGTTGTACGGCGCGACGACGTGGCGGGAGGTCGGCGGCTTGGTCGGCGCGACGCTCCACGTCTTGAGCCACGGGTGGTCGGTGAAGACGAACCAGATCGCCTCGACCCGTCCCGCCTGGTCGAGGAAGCTCGCGAACGTGCGGGTCGCGCCGCTGCCCGGCGGTGCGAACAACTCGCTGGTCGGGATGTCGACCCGGCTCACGCAGCGCAGGTTCTGGTTCGCGCCGACGCGGAGGGTGACCTCGGTCAGGAACGCGCGGCCCACGTGGGTCAGCAGCGCGGCGCACTCGGGCTCGTCGCGCTGGAAGGTGCGCAACCGGTACTCGCCGCCCTCCCACACCACGGCGGTCAGCGAGATGATCAGGTTGCTCAGGGTGCCGTAGGTGTGGCCCGGCACGCGGGTCTCGCCGACCGCCGGGATCGACGTGCCGTGGCCGTTGATCGCCAGCACACCGCCCACGGTGAGGTCGCCCGGCGCCGGCGTGTTGGTCACGCCGAGGCCCGCGTCCTCCAGCAGCGCCAACAGGTCGTCCATCGACGCGCCGGTCTGCGCCCGCACCGCGCCCGGCAGCACGGTCACGGCCTTGAGGTGGCGGGTGGTGTCGACCAGCACGACGCGGTCCGCGCCGGTGGTGTCGGCGGTGACGGTGAGCGGCGACCACCCGTGCCGGAAACCCCTGGGCCGCAACGTGTACCCCTGGCCGTGCGCCCAGTTGGCGAGGAGCACCACGTCGGCCGGGGTGCGCGGCGCGCACGTCCACAGGTCGTCGGTGCGGATCTCCCCCGCCCAGTTCCGGTAGGCCTGGCGGTACAGGTCGACGCCCGACGGGAACGCGGGCGGCGGGTCGGCCGCGACCTCGCCCGCCGACAGCGCGCCGACGGGCAACCAGGCCAGGGCCGAGGCGCCGAGGAAACTGCGGCGGGACAGGGAATCGCCGAGCGGGCTCATGATCCCGACCCTAAGTCCACCCGGGGTGGCTCGCGCGGCGCCGACGGGAGGTTGCGCCGAACAGCGCAGCGCGATCGTCTCGGTTGGCGCGCCTCGCCGCCGGCTGGGCAACAATCCGGTCGCCGGGCGAGGTCCGCCGGCGATACGTTCCGCCGATGGCGGAGATCCACGGCACGTGCGACGAGCGGTTCGGTGCGGTGCGCGACACCTTGGCGGCGTCACTGGACCGGGACGATGTCGGCGCGTCGGTCGCGGTGTACCTGGACGGCGAGCCGGTGGTCGACCTCTGGGGCGGTCACGCCGACGCGGCGCGCACCAGGCCGTGGGAACGGGACACCATCGTCAACGTCTGGTCCACCACCAAGACCATGGCCGCGCTGTGCGCGTTGATCCTCGCCGACCGGGGCGTGCTCGACCTGGACGCGCCGGTCGCCGAGTACTGGCCGGAGTTCGCCGCGGCGGGCAAGGGCGGCGTGCGGGTGCGGCACGTGCTGGGCCACACCGCGGGCCTGCCCACCTGGCAGGAGCCGATCACGGTGCCCGACCTGTTCGACTGGGAGGACGCGACGGCACGGCTGGCGGCGCAGCCCGCCCGGTGGGAGCCGGGCGCGGTCGGGTGCTACCACCCGTTGACGCAGGGGTTCCTGGTGGGCGAGGTGGTCCGCCGGGTGACCGGGCGCGGCCTGGGCGCGTTCTTCGCCGAGGAGGTGGCCGGGCCGCTGGGCGCCGACTTCCACATCGGCCTGCCCGTCGAGCACGACCACCGGGTGGCGCGGGTGATCCCGCCGCCGGGTTCGGCGGGCGAGGCGGCTCCCGGGTTGGCCGGGGAGGAGCCCAACCCCGCCATCGTGGCGGAGGACGCGAACGCGCCGGCGTGGCGGCGGGCGGAGATCCCGTCCGCCGGAGGGCACGGCAACGCGCGTTCGGTGGCGTTGGTGCAGTCCGCGTTGGCGTGCGGCGGAACGGTCGGTGGCGTGCGGCTGCTGTCGGAGGCCGGGTGCCGACGCGTGCTGGAGCAGCAGTTCCGGGGCGTGGACCACTACCTGGGCGTGCCGCTGCGCTACGGCATGGGTTTCCGGGTCGAGGGGCGGACGTGCTCCTGGGGCGGGTGGGGCGGTTCGGTCGTGGTGGTCGACCTGGACACCCGCATGACGGTCGCGTACGTGATGAACCAGATGCTGGAGCAGGGCACGATGGGCGACAACCGCGGCCTCGGGATCGTGCTGGCCGCCTACGACGGGCTCGCCGCCGCGGCCTGACCACGGCCGGTCCCGAGCACGACCGGCAGGGTGCGGTGGCCGTTGGAGATGAACGACGGCAGGGGTCGCAGTTCGTCGGCGGGCACGGCGAGGGCGAGGTCGGGGAAGCGGTCGAACAGGGTGCGCAGCGCCACTTCGGCCTCGATGCGGGCCAGCGGCGCGCCGAGGCAGTAGTGGACGCCGTGGCCGAAGGACAGGTGCGTCTTGTCCGCGCGGGCGATGTCGTAGCGGTCGGCCCCGGTCCCGTGGTGGGCCGGGTCGCGCCCGGCGGCGGCGTAGGCGGCGAGGATCGCCTCGCCCCGGCGGATCGTGACGCCGTCCACCGCGATGTCCTCGACGGCGTAGCGCAGCGGCAGGTTCGCCACCGGGGCCTGCCACCGCAGCGTCTCCTCGATCACCTCGTCCCAGCCGCGTTCGCCGGACCGGACCAGGCGGAGTTGGTCGGGGTGGGTGAGCAGCGCGGTGACGGCGTGGTCGAGGAGGTTGACCGTGGTCTCGTGGCCCGCGGAGATCACCAGCAGGAGGGTGTCGAGCAGCTCCGGCTCGGTGAGCCGGGTGCCGTCCTCGTCGCTCGCCGCGATCAGGCCGCTGGTCAGGTCGTCACCGGGGTCGGCCCGCTTGGCCGCGACCAGGCCGCCCAGGATCTCGTAGAGCAGGCGCTGGTTGGTCACCGCCTCCTCCGGGGTCGTCGTGGTGTCGAAGAGGCTGTCCACGGTCCGGCGCAGGCCCGGACGGGCGTCGTCGGGGATGCTCAGCAGGCCGCAGATCACCTCGATCGGCAGCGGGTAGGCGAACCCGGCGCGCAGGTCGACCTCGTCCGGTCCGGCGGCGAGCCGGTCGACCAGGTCCGCCGCGATCCGCTCCACCTGCGGGCGCAGCGCCTCGGTCCGGCGGGCGGTGAAGGCCTTGGAGATCAACGAACGCAGCCTGCGGTGCTCGGCGCCGTAGGCGGTGAACATGTTCCGCGCGGCGACCCACAGGTACAGCGGCCAGTCCTCCCGGACCTCACCGTCGATCAGGGCGGGCCAGTGGCGGCGCGCGTCCTTGGAGACGCGCGGGTCGGCGAGCAGCCGGCGGAGCAGGTCGAGGTCGCCGACCGACCAGGCCGTGACGCCGCCCGGCAGTCGGACTCGCGCCACCGGCCCGACCGCGCGCAGGGCCGCGGCCTCGGCGTGGATGTCGCGACCGGTCGGGTCGAGCGTGTGCGAGCCCGGAGTCATGCACCCATCGTTACCGCAAGATCACCGACCGGACAAGGCGGTGCCGGAGTGCTCGCAGACCTGGTTCGCCCGGTCCCCGGCTATGAGGCGCCGTGCCGGACGCGTGAGCGGGACGCGCGTTCGCGGGTCGCAGGGCCGAAGTCGGGTGCCACGACGGAACCGCGCAGGTGGTCCCGGCGCAGCACCGCCAGACCCGCCATCAGGGCCGCCAGCACCGCGAACACCGACGCGACGGTCAGCGCCCCGAGTGGGCCGGCCGCGCCGACGACCGCGCCCGCGACCAGGATGCCGACCACGCCCGAACAGGCGGTCACCGCACCGACGGTGGCGAACACCCGTCCCCGGACCGCCTCGGGCGTCCTGGCCTCGACCAAGCCGTTCAGCGTCGCGTTCTGCACCGCGCCGCACGCACCGGCGACCAGCCACGCGACCGCGTTGACCAGCAGGTGCGGCAGCTGCGCCGGTGCGGCGAGCGCCAACGCCAGGACCACGTTGCCGGTGGCGAAGGCCGCGACCGACGCGCGTGCCGCGGTGAAGCGCCTGCCCAGGTCCGCGCCGAGCAGCAGGCCCGCCGTCCAGCAGGCGAGCATCGCGCTGTAGGTGAACTCGTTGCCGCCGATCGGGCCGAAGACCAGGAACACCTCGTTGGCCAGCGCGATCGCCACGGCGACGCCGACCACGGCCTGCGCGACGACGCGTCCCAGCAGCAACCGGTCGCTGCGCAGCAGCACCCAGCCGCTCCACTGGCCGTCCGACGCGGCGACCACGTCGTCCCGCCCGGGGTCGCGGTCCACCCGCAGCCACAGCACCACGAGCGCGAGGTACGTGCACACCGACACCGCGTCGAGCATGACGGCCCACTCGACACCCGGCCCGACCGCGATCACGCCGCCCAGCACGATGCCCGCCACCGACCCGGTGTTCTGCGCCGACGACCACGACGCGTGCCCACCGGCCGCGCCCTCCTCGCCGGTGGCGAACGGGATCAGCGCGGACGCGCAGGCCCGCACGACGCCGCCGCACACGCCGAGCAGCGCGACCACCCCGTACAGCACCGGCAGCCGGGCGTGCCCGAACAGCAGTCCGACCAGCAGCAGCACCTGCGTGAACACCGCCACGGTGAGCAGCAGGCGGTTGGGGAACCGGTCGACCGCCCACCCGCCGAGCGGCGCGCCGACCACCGCGCCGAACGCGACCGCGACGAACAGCCCGGCCACGGCGAACGCCCCACCGGCGGCCAGTTCGGTGGTGAACCCGATCAGCGTGAGCTGCGCGCCGAGGCAGGCCACGCCGGACCCGCCCACCAGCACCGCCAGGTCCCGGTTCCCCCGCAGACCACCGAGCACTGCGACCATTCCGCTCCCCCGCCGCGTCGCCGGTACGGACCGAGGCGTTCGCCTCGGGGTGCCGATCATGCCCGAAGATCACGTCGGATGGCGGGACCCGGTGGGCGGGTCAGTCCACCGACGCGTGCGGTCGGACGACCGCCAGGGGGCACGGCGAGTGGTGGACCAGGGCCTGGCTGGTGGAGCCGAGGAGCATCCCGGTGAACCCGCCGCGGCCGCGACTGCCGACGACCAGCAGCCCCGCGTCCCGTGAGGCGTCGATCAGGGCTTTCGCCGGGCGGTCGCGCACCACCCGTCGGTCGACCACCACGTCCGGGTACTTCTCCTGCCAACCGGCCAGGCGTTGGGCCAGCAGTTGCCGCTGCTGTTCGCGCACCTCGTCCGAGTGAACCCGCATCCGGTCGGCGTAGGGGGTGTCCGCGAGCAGCGGCGTCCACGCGATGAGCGCGGTGAGCGTCGTCCCCCGCACCGACGCCTCCTCGAACGCGAACGCGATCGCCGCCTCCCCCGCCGGCGAGCCGTCCACGCCGACCACGACCGGGCCGGTGGCCGGGTACGGGCCGCGCACGACGACCACGGGGCCGTGGCCGTGTGCGGCGACCGACACCGCCACCGACCCGACGACCAGCCCGAGGAACGCGCCCAGCCCCTGCGAGCCGAGCACGACGGCCCGCGCGTCCCGGGACGCGGCGATCAGCGCGGCGGCGGGCTGGTCGACCGCCACCGACGTCCGCACCTCGGGCAGCTCGGCGACGAGGTCGTGCACGCTCGCCGCCGCCGTCTCCAGCCACCGCCTGCCCTGCTCCTCGAACGCCTCCCGCACCTCGCGGCCGCTCGGCACCACCTCCGGGTACCCGTGCGCGGGCAGCAGGTAGGCGTGCACGAGCAGGAGCGGCGCACGATGCCGCGCGGCCTGCTCCGCGGCCCACCGGACGGCCCTCAGCGCCGACTCCGAGCCGTCCACTCCGACCACGATCGGACCACTCATCACCGCTACCTCCAGCCGACGTCGGCGACACCCACACACCATCCGACGACGGGCGTCCGGCCGCACGTCGACAGCCGTGCGGGCCACCGCACCACCGCGTTCGGAGGAGTCCTCGCGGTGTCGTGCCGGCCGGATACGATCCTTCGCGTGGACCCCGCCGACGACCTGCTCGCCTGGGCGCCCCCGCCGGGTGGGGGCGGTGCGGCGCAGGCCGTCGCGCTGCCCGGCTACAGCGACTTCCGGCTCGTCGCGCACGGCGGCGAGGGCACCGTGTACCGGGCCACCCAGGACGGGCTGGGGCGCGACGTCGCGGTGAAGGTGCTGGACGTGACCGACCCGGAGACGGTCAGCCGGTTCCGCCGCGAGCTGGAGATCACCGTCCGGCTCGGCCGCCAGCACCCGCACGTCGTGACGGTGCTGGACACCGGTGTGATCGCCGGTCGGCCGTGCATCGTGATGGAGTACTACGACCTCGGGTCGCTGCACGACCGGTTGCAGCAGCGCGGACCGCTGCCCGTGCACGAGGTGGTCGCGGCCGGGATCGCGGTGGCCGACGCGCTGTCCTTCGCGCACGGCCAGGGGATCCTGCACCGGGACGTGAAGCCGCAGAACATCCTGGTGCTGCCCACGTCGTACGTGCTCGCCGACTTCGGCATCGCGCGGGGCGCGGACGCGGCGCACACGGCGTCGTTGCACATGGTGAGCTACCGGCACGCCGCGCCGCAGATGGTGGACGGGCAGCCGCCCGCCGCGACCGACGACCTGTGGTCGCTGGGGTCCACGCTGTTCACGCTGCTGGACGGGCAGCCGCCGTTCGCGTCGGCCAACCCCGGCGAGGACACCATGCTCGCCTACCTCGGGCGGGTGCGGGAGGCGCAGCCGAGGTCGCTGCTGCGGCGGGACGTGCCGGTCGAGCTGATGGCGATCCTCCTGCGGTGCCTGCGCAAGGCGCGCGAGGAGCGGTTCCCCGACGCGGCGTCGTTGCGGGCGGCGCTGGCCGCGGTGCCGACGTGGACGCCGCAGTCCACAGTGGACCCCGAGCACACGGCGGCGGTGCGGCGGCAGGTGCCGGAGCGCTACCCGGACGGTCCGACGGAGCTGCCCGACTTCGGCCCGCGGCAGGTGGTGGAAGCGGCGCCGGAACCCGCCGCCGTCGCGGCCGAGCCGGTGAGGTCGTGGACCGAGGACCTGGCCGACCTGACCGTCCGCCACCACACCGAGCGCCGTCCGCCCGTGCCGCCGCCCGCGCCGCCGTTGGTGGCGCTGCCGGAACCGGCGCCGCGCAGGTCGCGCCGGTCGTGGACGTTGGCGGCGGTGAGCGCGGTGTTCGTGGGCGTGGTCGTGGGGGTGGCGTTGAGCCTGCCCGGTCGGTCGGAGCAGGCGGCGACGCCGTCGTCGTCGGTGTCCACGACCACCAGTACGGTCGCCGCGACCACGACGACCGCCACGACGGCGAGCCTGCCGGAGGGTGGCGACCCGAAGTTCACGCCGGTGCTCAAGCGGCTGGAGGACGACGGCGACCGGATCGAGCTGTTCTGGACCGATCCGAGCGACGGCAACGCCCAGTTCGTCGTGGTGGACGTGACGGGCCCGGCCGCGAAGCCGCTGGTGACGGTGGCGGCCGGGGCGACGTCACACGTGCTGGAGGGACTGGAGCCGAAGGCGCCGCAATACTGCTTCCAGGTGCTCGCGATCGGTCTGGCCGACCCGTCGACCCAACGCGGCGCCTCCGCCCGCACCTGCGCCGTGCGCAACGGCTAGCGCCGCCACAGGGGCCGCGGGTCGACCGCCCAGAAAAGCCTGCGGTACCAGGGTATTCCGCGCCGAAGCCCACCACGCACCTGCCGCGCCAACCACCAAGCCGACGGCAACGCACTCCCCGTGCCGCCGGGCCCGGTCCGACCCGACAGCCGCTGATCACCTCTCGGTGGCGCGTACCCCACTCCCCCGCGCCCGGCCATCGGCTGACCACCCACCCCGGTTCCCCCGGCCCCCGGTGACCCGGAACCCGCCACCGACGGATCGAACACCGGGTGACCGGCCGCCCCACCGCTCGCCGGCACACCGCCCGACCCCCGAGGCCCTGATGTCGGATGGCCCGGTGCCCCCAACGTTTGCGGCGGCGCGTGGCCCACTCCCCCGTGTCCCGCCACGGCCCGGCCGGCTACGTCACCGGTTCGTGGTGCGGTGGTCGTGCCAGGCGGCCGGGAGCCCGAGGTGGCCGGGTAGTCCGAGTGCGCCGGGGCGAAAGCCGCGTAGTCCGCCAACCGGGCCAGTTCCACCGCCGGCGCCGACGCCAGGTCCGCCGCGATGTCCGGCGCGGTCCGGTCGCACGGCGGGGTTCGGCCGGCCAGCAGCAGGCCGTCCAGGACGTAGGCCCACGCGCCGGTCGCGCCCGCGGCACGCAGGCGTCCGCGCCGTACCAACCGCGCCAACCCGAGCACCAGCAGCACCAGCACCGGCACCCCGCCCAGCACTGCGTAGCCGATCCACCGCCGCGACTCGGCGGGCGTCCCCTGCGCGGCCACCTGGCTCGACGGCGTCGCCAACGGCGGCGGTGCGGACAGCGGGGTGCTGGTCGGCGTGGCGGTGACCGACGCCAACCGGTCCAGCACCTCGCGCTTCTGCGCCGCGCTCGAACCACCCGACGACACACCGGCCACCGGGTCGAACGGGACCCAGCCCCACCCGGCGAAGTACACCTCGGGCCACGCGGTCGCGTCGCTGCCGCGCACCACCCGCTCCTCACCGGCCGCGGGCTGGAAGCCGACGACGACCCGGGTCGGCAGCCCCACCGCCCGCGCCAGCACCGCGAACGCCGACGCGAACTGCTCCGCCGTCCCCGCGTTCGCCCCCGGCTCACCGGGCCCGCCGAACAGGAACCGCTCCAACCGCGCGTAGGACGACCCGACCGGCGCCTGGGCATCCGGCGTCCGCCCCTGCTTCACCACCTGCTCGATGGCCACGGCCCGCTCGTAC
The DNA here is from genome assembly GCF_054781895.1 of Saccharothrix stipae. Lineage (NCBI taxonomy): Bacteria > Bacillati > Actinomycetota > Actinomycetes > Pseudonocardiales > Pseudonocardiaceae > Saccharothrix > Saccharothrix stipae. The sequence goes on from NZ_BAAGTN010000002.1 coordinate 318,303, forward strand.
GGCGTCCGCGCGTGCTGCGCGATCTGCCGCGCGTACTCCGCCAACGAGTACGGCAACCCCGGCAACGCCAGGTACCGGCCCGCGTCGGCGGGCACCGTGGCGCCGAGCAGGTCCGTGTCGTCGGGCACGTCGAGCACACCGCGCACCCGGTACGACAGGCCCGGCCTGAGCTCGTTCAGCAGCACCAGCGACCCCGAGTCCGGGTCGACCATCGCGCCGTCCAACGTCACCCCGGTCGGCCGCCCGACCGCGGGCAGCCACCGTCCGCCCAGCTCACCGATGGTGATTTCCACCTCGGTCTCGTCCACCCGCGCGCCCGACGGGAGGTCCGGCTCGGCCACCGCGCCGATCGGCCCGTACAGCGACGCGGCCCGCCACGCCGCGCCGGAGTAGTCGGACAACGCCACCAGCCGCACCGCGCGCTCCGGCCCGCGCACCCGGAACAGCTCGGTGTCGCCCAGGTTCGCCCACGACGCCAGCTGCGGCAGCGGGCTCGCCACGCCCAGGTCGCTGACCGGCGGTTCGACCAGCTCGCGCGGCTCGAACGCGTCACCGGACGGCAGCACGACGGCGAGCGCCGCCACCACCGCCACCGGCACGGCGGGCAGCCCGAGCAGCACCCGGCCACCGGCCTCCAGCCGGTCGACCAGCAGCCAACCGAGGGCGACCAGCGCGACCAGCACCACCGCGACCACGCCGTACCGGTCCGCCCGCCCGGCCGTCAGCAACGCCGTGCAGGTGTAGAGCACCGCCGCACCGACCACCGGCGCGAGCAGCGACCGCCCACGCCGCACCAGCGCCAGCACCACGACCAGCGACACGCCGAACACCAGCAACGCGCCCGGCACCAGCAGCTCGGGCGTCGCGGGCGCGGGCCGTGCGGCGGTCAGCAGGCGCGGCACCAGGTCCAGCAGCACCGGCAGCGGGTCGGTCGAGTCGATCGCCGTGCCCCGCGCCACCCAGTAGCCGCCGACCAGCGCCAGCGCCACCAACGAGAACACCACCAGCCCGGTCGGCATCCGCCGCCACCGCACCAACGGCAGGCAGCCGAACGCGACCACCACCGCGCCCGCGAACACCAGCGACGCCGTGTACCCCTGCCACCCCGAGCCCAGGTGCAGCGCCGCGACCACCACCAGCAACGCCGACCAGCTCGACCGCGCCCTCACCGCGACACCGCCGTGTTCCAGGCGTCCAACAGCCCTTCGGCCTTCGCGTCGCGCAGCACCAACACCGAGCCGACCGCCGAGATCGGGTGCGTCGGCGCGGGATCGACCGCCAGCACCACACCCACCGACGCCCGCCCGGCCTCCAGCATCAGCGCGGACATGTCGGCCTCCGCGCCGCACACGACCGCCACCACGTCCAGGTCCCGGATCGGCAGCGGACGTGCCGCGGCGGGCCGGTCGGCGGCCTTCAGGTCGGCCAACGCCGCCAGCACCACCGACGCGTCGGCGTCCACCGCGCCCGCGGGCAGCTCCACGTCCACCGCGCCCGACGACGACACCAACCGCACCGGGTGCCCCTCGGCGATCGCCACCGCCACCAGCGACGCCGCCACCTCCACCGCGTCCTCGAAGTCCCCGGCCGCGGCGTAGGAACCGGCGTGGTCGTCCAGCACCACCGCCAGGTGCGGGCGCGCCGGGTCCGCGTCCTCGCGGATCATCAACGTGCCCGTGCGCGCGGACGTCGCCCAGTGCAACCGGCGCAGGTCGTCACCGGGCACGTACTCCCGCAACCCCACCAGGTCCGTGCCGCCGCGCTCCACCCGCTCGTCCGCGCCGACGTGCCCGCGCCGCACCCCGCCGGGCAGACCGCGCACCGGCAGCACGCGCGGCACCACGCGCACCTCGACCACCTCGCCGACGACCGTGCGGGCGTGCGCCAGACCCGCCAGACCGCGGCGGCTCAACGTCAGCGGGCCCACCCGCAGCAGACCACGCGTGTGCGTCGGGATCGGGTACTCCACCTTCACCTTCTGCCCCGGCGCGAGCAGCGGGATGTCCACCGCCACGACGTCACCGGCCACCTCGTCGGTCGCGTCGAACACCACCGGGAACCTCTTGCTGGTGCCGGTCAGCTCGACCACGCCCGTGCACGCGCCCAACCGCTGCACGGTCCGCGGCCGGACGGTCCGCTTCGGCGCGACCTGCGCACGCGACAGCACCGACAGCACACCGGCGAGGGCGAGCACCAGCAGCGCGATGCCCAACCCCGCCACACCCGGATAACGCCACCACAACCCGCACGCCACCAACGGCACGCCCAGCAGCACCGCGCCGGACCCCCGCGCGGTCAGCCGCACCCTGGTCATCGCGCGGCCGGTCGCGGCACCGCCACGCCGGCCAGGACGTCGGCCAGGACCTCCTCGGTCGTGGTGCCCGCCAACTGCGCCTCACGGGTCAGCACCAACCGGTGCGCCAGCACCGGCACGGCCAACGCCTGCACGTCACCCGGCACCACGAAGTGCCTGCCCTGCGCCGCCGCGTACACCTGCACGCACCGCACCAGCGCACGCAGCCCACGCGTGCTCGCGCCCAACCGCAACCGGCTGTCGCCCCGCGAGGCGACCCCGATGTCGCTGATGTAGTGCAACAACGGGTCCGCCACGTGCAGGGTCGCCAACCGACGCCCGTGCTCGGCGATCACGTGCGGGTTGCTCACCGTCGGCACCGCGCCGACCTGGCCCGCGCCGCTGCCGGGCCGCAGCACGTCGATCTCGTGCCGCACCGACGGGTAGCCGATGGACGTGCGCAGCATGAACCGGTCCAGCTGCGCCTCGGGCAGCCGGTACGTGCCGTCCAGGTCGATCGGGTTCTGCGTGGCCACCACCAGGAACGGCGCGGGCACGGCGTGCGCCACGCCGTCGACCGTGACCGTCCGCTCCTCCATGACCTCCAGCAGCGCCGACTGCGTCTTGGCCGCGGCGCGGTTGATCTCGTCGGCCAGCACGATGTTGGCGAACACCGGACCCGGCCGGAACCGCACCTGACCGGTCTGCGGGTCGTACACCGACGTGCCCGTGACGTCCGACGGCAGCAGGTCGGGCGTGAACTGCACCCGCCGCGACACCCCGCCCAGCGCGCCCGCCACCGCACGCGCCAGCGTCGTCTTGCCGGTGCCCGGCACGTCCTCCAGCAGCACGTGCCCACCGGCGAACATCGCCACCAGCACGAGGTCCACCACGTCCCGCTTGCCCCGCACCGCCGATTCGACCGCGTCACCGAGCCGCGCGTGCAGGGCGCGGAACGCCGCGATCTCGTCCTCGCCGATCGCCGGCACCGCCGTAGTCGTCACTTCTCGCCCCTCGTCACTCGACCCACATCGCCGCAAGCCCGCCGTGCGCTACACCCGCAGGGGCATTCGGGGCGCGAACGCCCGCGGTTCACGACCGGACAGCCGTCACTCCTACTGCCGTCACTCCGACTCGCCGCGCCGCATCCGCCGGTTGCGCAACGTCAACAGCCACGCCGTCGCCAGCAACCCGATGCCGCCGCCGACCAACTGGTTGCTCTCCTCCGACGCGGGCACGCTCCTCGGCTGGCAGATCCGGCCGCCACCGCAGTTCTCGGTCTCGCGCACGGGCGCGTTGCGCACCGCCGAGTCCACCGAACCCGAACCGGACGCGGCATAGGCCCGAACGACCAGCGCGTTGGGGCCGATGTCGACCGCGATCGTCACCGTGCCGCCCGCACAGGCGATCGGCACGCTGTTCTCGTGGGTCGTGTTGACGACCTCGCAGCGGCCGGTGTGGCTCGCCCAGTCGGCGGGTGGCGCGGTGGTCACCTTCTTCTCGTACCGGTGGGAGCCCGCACCGACCAGGCTGATCACGGTCACGCCCCCTTGGGGCAGCGACGGAGGTGGCGGAGCCACGGTGGTGGTCGTCGTGGGAGGCGGAGGGGGCGGGGGCGCCTGCGTGGTCGTGGTCGTCGTGACCACGGGTGCCTGGGTGGTGGTAGTGGTGGTGATCGGCGGCCCGCCCGCCGGGCGGATCGTCCACGACGCCGTGCCCGCCTCACCCGCGCCGAACCGGTTGTACGCCGCCACCGCGACGTCCACCTTGCCGCTCGTGCAGAACGTGGAACCCGCGCACGGCAACACCAACTCGGCCGACGTGCCCGCCACCTGCGTCTCCCGGGTGCCACCCGAGAACCCGCCGGTGCCCGTCACCGCGTAGCCCGAGATCGGCTCACCGCCGTCCGGCACCGCGTTCCAGCTCACCGCCACGACCACCGACGTGCCGTTGTTGCTGCGCTGCGAGACCGTCACACCCGCCGGACGCCCCGGCACCGCACCCGGCGCACCGGCGCTCGTCGTCACCGGCACCGTGGTCGTCACCTGGTCGCCGCGCGGCGGCGGGTTCTGGCCGTTGCCGCGGTTGTCGCGCGTCGGCGGCTCGGGACGCGGCGGAGGCGGGCTCGGCACGCTCGGGATCGGTGACCGCTCCGGGTCCAGCACCGGCAACTCGGGGCTGCGGATCACCACGTCGCGGGTGCGGCCGTCGGCGTCCACGATCACGCCCTGGTCCGCGCCCGGCGCGTTGATGAACAACTTGCCGTCGTCGAACACCAGCGTCGGATCGCCCGAACCGCCCGTGGGCACGTCCTTCGCGCCACGCTCACCCGACCGGTCCAGCACCACGACCTTGCCCGAACCGCGGCACGGCACGTAGACCCGCTCGCGGAACACCACCGGGCGGCCCGGCTTGCGACAGTCGAACCGCCCCATGTCGACCCGCACCACCTCGTCACCGATCACCAGCACGACCACCGACGCGTCCGGCACCGACGCGGGCACCAGGCCCGACGGGCTCATCTGCGCGGCCAGCACCTCACCCGTGAACGACGAGGTGCTCACGGTGGTGTCGCGGCCGGTGCCGTCACGCACCACCACGCCGCCCTCCAACCCGAGCAGCGTCACGCCGCGCTCGTGCGGCACCAACGCGGTCCGCGGGCCCGCGCCCGCCACCGCCTTGTTGGACCGCTCCACGAACTCCTGGTCGTCCTCGGACCACTCCAACGCGTACAGGTTGCCGCCGTGGTCCACCGCCCAGACCACGTCGTGGTCGTCGACCACCACGTCGGCCAGCGGCTGGCCCGCCGACCACGGCGAGCCGATGTCGGCCAGCGTCACCGGGTCGGCGTTGTGCACCGACCCCGCCGCGCGGTCGACCACGAACACGCGGTCACCCGCGATGAGCACCTTCGCCGACGGTCCGGGAGGCGCCTGCCTGCGACCGGACGACAGCAACGTGGCCAGGTCGATCACGGTGATCTGCCCGGTGCGGCGGTCGAGCACGATCAGCTTGTCGTCGGACTGCGCGATCTCCAGCTGCGCGTCCGCACCGCTGACCTGCAACCGCGTCTGCGGTTTGCCGGAGCTGGGGTTGACCTGGACGACCTCGCCGCGCTGGTCGTCGCCCAGCCAGGTCAAGCCGTCGGAGACCTCGACGGCGGTGCGCGAGATGCCGTCGCCCAGTGCGGCGCCGACCAGCAACAGCAAACCCAACGCGGCGGCGCCGACACTGGCCGACTCGCGTTGTCCCGCGCCGATCACCCGACGCGCGACCCTGCCCAGCTTCGCTCCCACGAGCCGGATGCTAACGGGCCGACATGACAATTCTGAGACGACCCGCGAACCTGCTCCGCTCGGCCCACGCGCCACTGCGCCGGATGCGTCCACATCGGACCGGACGTCCTCCGCACGTGGGATCGCCCGACCTCAGAGGTCGGCGTACTCCTCGCGCACCTTCGCGCACTCCGACGTCAACCCCGCGTCCACGGCCCGGCTGATCTCCGCCAGCGACCGCAGCTGCTCAGGGGTCAGCACGTCGAACAGGTGCTCGCGCACGGCCGTCACGTGCCCCGCCGCCGCCTGCTCCAGCACGGCGAACCCGGCGTCGGTGAGCGCCGCGATCGAGCCACGCCGGTCCGACGGGCACGCCCGCCGCACGACCCAGTCCTCCTTCTCCAGCCGGGCCACCGCGTGCGAGAGCCGCGACCGCGACGAGTGGCACACCGCCGCCAGCTCGCTCATCCGCAACTCACGCCCGGGCGCCTCGGACAGCGCGACCAGGATCTCGTAGTACGCCATGGGCATGCCGGAGTCGCGCTGCAACTGCCGGTCCAGGTGTTCGGTGAACTTGGTGACGGCGGTCATGAAGCCACGCCACACCTGCTGCTCCTCGGCGCTCAGCCACCGCACGTCGCTCATGCCTCCCATCATACGGGCGTTGTTGAACCCTCAACCAGGATGAGCTATATTCTGTTGAGAGTTCAACCAGACCAACCCAGAAGGACCACTCAATGACCACGCAGACTGTGCAGATCCCCGGCTACCTCGCGGGCACGTGGGCGATCGACCCGGTGCACTCGGACGTCTCCTTCGTGGTCCGCCACCTCGGCGTGTCCAAGGTCCGCGGCCACTTCGGCACCTTCGAGGGCACCATCGTGACGGCCGAGGACCCGCTGGAGTCCACGGTCACCGCCAAGATCGACGCCACCTCCGTCGACACCCGCAACGACCAGCGCGACGCGCACGTCAAGGGCGAGGACTTCCTGGACGTCGAGAAGTTCCCCGAGCTCACCTTCACGTCCACCGGCGTGCGCGCCCACGGCGAGGGCTTCCTCGTCGACGGTGAGCTGTCGCTGCACGGTGTGACCAAGCCGGTGACGCTGGAGCTGGAGATCAACGGCTTCGGCGACGGCTTCGAGGGCGCCAAGGTCGCGGGCTTCTCCGCCTCCACCGAGATCAACCGCCGCGAGTTCGGCGTGACCGGCGGCCCGGCCGGCGCCGTCGTCGGCGACAAGATCACCATCCTGCTGGAGATCGAGGCCGTCAAGCAGGTCTGACCCCCTCACGACCCGTCGAAGGGCCCGCCGGAACGTCGGCGGGCCCTTCGACGACGTAGAGGGTGCTGTCGCCTACGCTGCGTAGGCAAAGTTGCACGTCCGGGTGCACCTCCGCCGTGATTCCCTTTCGGCTCGCATTTCGGTAGTTTTCGGTCCGCCGCCGCAACCCGTGTGAACCGTGCACCGTCTTCACCCGTAGTAGGTCGTGGAACCAGGGTTCTCTTTCGGTCAACACTGAAGCTGTAGAACTCGATGCGGACACGTTCCGCTCACGGTCGTAGACCACGTGGGTGACATCGGACGTGTTCATGGCACCATCTGGCGCAGCACGCGCCGGACGCAGGCGAGGAGGATCGGTGTGAACGCCCAGACCGAACAGGTCGACGACCTTCGACTCGTCGCGCTGCCCACCGCGGTGAACGTCGCGGACATGTTCGTCCGCTTCTCGCTCGGCGAATGGCGCCTGCGTGCGATGCAGGACGAGGCCGCGCAGACCATCCGGCGGCTGGTCGGCGCCGCGGTCGACGTGGCCGACCGGCGCGCGCCCGGCTTCCTGCTGGTGCGCCTGCGGCTGACCGGCACCTACCTGGTGGTCGAGGTCGAGGGCAACCGCGTCGCGCTGCCGCCGGAACTGGCGGGCTCCCGCGCGGGCCTGGTCGACCTCACCGCGGGCGGCCACCTGGCGTGGTGCGAGCTGGCCCTGCCGTCGGGCATGAACGCCTCGGCCGTGCCGCTGCCGCGCCGCGAGCCCCGCCGCTCCCCCGCCGCCGAGAAGCTGGGCGACGAGCCGGACGTGGACCCGGAAGTGATCCAGCGCATCCTCTACGGCCTGGGCGGCGGAGCACACCGCACCGACTAGCCGGCCGCACCGACCAGCCCTCCGCCACCGGCGGGTTCTCCCCTCTCAACGGGCGTCCTCCGAACGGGCATCCTCCGAACGAGCAGTACCACCGTTCGATCGACTGCACCGGCGGCCGGATGGCGGTATTCCTGAGGTGCCTCGCTCCCGCGAGGAGCACGCCTGAGGAAAGGGATCCGTTGATGATGATTCTCCGACGTGCCGCCAGGGGGGTGGTCGCGTGGGCGGTAGCGGTGCTGGCGTTGGCGGCCGCGCCCGCGGCCGTGGCGTCGCCGGCCCGCGTGGTCCCCGACGGGGTCTACCGCATCGCCTTCGGCGGCGACGGGAACGCCCTGGTCACCCACATCTCGAACCAGCAGGGGTCGCCGACCGTCCTGCTGCCGTCGTTCGGCGAGCCGGGGCGTCAGGAGTGGGAGTTCGTCCGGGACAGCCGGACGAGCCAGCTCATCCGGAACGTCCGCACCGGTCTCTACCTCGGGCTGGGCGGGCGTGAGCCGCAGCACCGCCGGCCGGTCGTGGCGAGCCCGTACCCGTTCTCCTGGTCCGTCAGCGTCGTCGGCTCGGCGCCCGACCGCGTGCGCATCCACCCGGTGTTGGGTGGCATGCTGCGGCTCGACCGGTCGCCGCGGCCGACCTACCCACCACAGGTCGACATCCAGGACATCCGTGACGACGGCACCCAGGAGTGGGTGCTGACCCCTCGCGGGTGACCCGCCGGGGTCGGCGACCGGGGTTCGGGCGCCGACCCCGTGCGGTCACCCGCGGGCGAGCGCGACCAGGGCGAGCGCCAGCAAGCCCATGCCGCACCACGACACGAGCGGCAGGCGCTCGTGCAGCACGACCACGCCCAGCACCGCCGCCACGGCGGGCTCGGCGAGGGTCAACGTGGTCGCGGCGGCCGCGCTGACGTGCCGCAGCCCGAGCCCGAACAGCAGGTAGGCCGCGAACGTGGTGAACACCGCCAGGTGCGCGGTCACCGCCAGCCCCGCGGGGCTCGCCACCCACCCGACGCCGAGCACGAGCAGCACCGGCAGCGTCAACACGGACGCGCCGCCGAACACCGTGCCCACCACGGCCCGGGACGGGTGCCCGAGCCCGACCAGGTAGGCGCAGATCACCGAGTAAGCCGCGTACGACAAGCCCGCGACCAGCGCCAACGCCACGCCGACCAGGTCGACGTGCGCGTCACCGCCGCCCAGGACGAGCACCGTGCAGCCGAGCACGGCGGTCGACGTGACCACCGGTCGGGAGCGCAGGCCGAGCACGACCGGCGCGGTGGCCAACGCCACGGTGGTGGCCACCGCCACACCGGTGCGCGCGACCGCCGGGTAGAACGCGAGCGCGTAGCCCGCGACGGTCACCGCGCCGAGCAGCAGCAGCCGCCGGTCGGCGGTCCGCAGCACGGCACGCGTGCCGCGTGCGGTGAGGAAGAGCAGCAGGCCGCCCACCACGAGGCCCGCCGCGCCGACGGCCGCGGCCGGTGCGGAGGCGGGCGCCAGCGAACTGGCGGTGCCGGTGGTGCCCCACAGGACGCACGCGGCCAGGATCGGCAGCGGTCCGCGGGTGGCGGCAGGGCGTGCTTGTACGACAATGGTCGACACGAGGTCTCCGTTCGCGAGACGAGAAGAGGGACGCGAACGGGCGCACTGCGCGATCAGGCAGGCGTGCGGAGGTGTGTCAGCGAGTGCGCCCGGTCAGGCGCACGGCGGCGGAAGGACCACGTGCCAATGGGTGTTCACGACCGGCAGCCTAGCCGAACCCCGTCCCGGTATCGTGGGATCATGGAGATCGGCGTCGCGGACGACCTGCTGCGGCGGTCCCTCGTGGTGTACAAGTTCGCGGTCGACGAGCTCATGACGAAACTGCGGATCCTCAGCGAGGAGTTCGACCTCGTCCACCGGCACGACCCCATCGAGCACGTCACGCACCGGGTGAAGCGGCCCGACGCGATCCTCGACAAGCTCCGGCGCAAGGGGCTGCCGGCCGACCTGGCGCTGGCCGCCGAGCACCTCGACGACGTCGCGGGCGTCCGGGTGGTGTGCCCGTTCGTGTCCGATGTGTACCGGGTGCGGGACATGCTGGCGCGGCAGAGCGACGTGGAGATCCTCCTGACCAAGGACTACATCGCCGCGCCGAAGGCCAACGGGTACCGCAGCCTGCACCTGATCGTGCGCATCCCGGTGTTCCTGTCCGACCGGGTCGAGCACGTGAAGGTCGAGGTGCAGCTGCGGACCATCGCGATGGACTTCTGGGCCACTTTGGAGCACAAGCTCTACTACAAGTACGACGACCAGGTGCCCGCGGGTTTCGTCGAGGAGCTGACCGCCACCGCCGCCATCGCCGCCGAGCTCGACGCCCGGATGCAGGCCCTGCACCACGAGGTCCAGCGCGACTGACGGCGGCGGTCGGCGTCCGCGATGGCCACGTGGTCGGGAACGCGACGATCTCGTCGTGCCCCCGCGCGGACTCGGGCCGGTCGCGCCGCACCGAGTCCGATGTGCACGCGGCGGCGACGCGACCGGGGTCGCGGGTGTCCAGGCGTGCTCGGGCGATCCGCCTGACGAACACCGGGGCCCGAACACGCGCTGTTGTGCTCCTGCTACGCGCCGGATGCGTGCTCTACTCCACAAAAGACCAGCCGAGACGCGAGTGGCGCTCGCCGGCGCGCAGTAATCGGGCCCGCGCCACCCGCCAGTACCGGCGCACCACCTCGGCGGCTACGGCCGAGTAACGCCAAACGACGTTCTTCGACAAAGGTTACGGCCTTCTGGGCACATCATCGAAATCCGTCTGAACGGACCACGAAGAACATTTTGATGCCCATCTGATGGACAGCCTAGGCAGTCGCGCAACCCGTTGACACGTGACTGCGAATAACCCTCGCGTACTGGGCGTATTTACGAGACGGGCCGGTCCAAACCAGGCCGTTCGAGTGAACCCGGGAAGTGTCCCTTCTAACATTGGGTTACAGTTCCCTCAAAATAGGGAACGTCCATTCGGTGAATGCTCCGTTCGGCGGTCGCGACGATCTCCCACCGACAGCCAACGTTGCCCCGAGCCCCGGTAACTCATTGACGCTGAGGCAAATTTCCAGAGGATCACGCATGGACACCGACCGGATCGCCACCCGATTAACTATGCTCGCCCGCGAGCACCTCGTGCCCGGAGCGCAGCTCGCCGTGCACCACGCCGGACGCACGTGGACGCACGAGGTGGGCCTGGCCGCGGACGCGGCCGTGCCCATCGGCTCGATCACCAAGACGTTCACCGCGACCGTGGCCATGGCTCTGGTCTCCGACGGGGACCTGGACCTGGACGCGCCGCTGTCGGACCACCTGCCCGGGGTGGCCGACGAGCTCACGTTGCGCCACCTGCTCAGCCACACCGGCGGCCTGCCGTCGGACCCGGAGGACGTGCGCACCACGTCCCTGCGCAACCACGTGCGGCAGGCGCTGCGCGAACTGCACCCCCTGCACGAGCCGGGCGCAGGCTTCTCCTACTCCAACATCGGCTACTGCCTGATCGGCCACCTGATCGAGGTCACGACCGGTATGTCCTGGTCGGAGGCGGTGGAGGCGGTCCTGCTGCGGCCGCTGGGCGTGCGCGCCAGGTTCACCACCCCCATGGACGCCGACGTCGTCACCGGTCACGCGGTCAACGCCGGCACGGGCCGGGTGGTCCCGGTGGTCCAGTCGCTGGCGCCGGTCGACGCGCCCGCCGGCGCCCTGGCGGCCAGCGCCACCGACCTGGTCGCGTTCGGCCGGATGCTCGGCGGGGCCGCACCGCACCTGATCGACCCGGCCGACCTCGCCCTGATGCGCACACCGGTCCGGCACGCCGAGCCGTTCGGCATGGCCGACGGCTGGGGCCTCGGCCTGGCGCTGTTCCAGCGCGACGGCGTGCGCTGGGTCGGCCACGACGGCACCGCCGACGGCACGTCGTGCCACCTGCGGATCAACCCGGCCGACGGCACCGCGGTCGCCCTGACCACCAACGGGAGCAGCGGCTTCGCGATGTGGCGGGACCTCGTGCCGGAATTGGTCGCCGCGGGTCTGCCGGTGGCCGATTACGACGGAATGAGCGGCCTGCACCGCCGCATCGCCCCTCCCCCGGACTGCGCCGGGAGCTTCCGCAACGGGGACGTCGAATACGCGGTGCGCGCCGTGGACCGCGAGCGCCTGGCGCTCACGGTGGACGGCGAGCCGTTCGCGGACCTGTCGTTGTTCGACGGCCTGGTGTTCGCGATGCGTGATTCCGACACCGGCGACACCAACCAGACCGGGCGTTTCCTGCGCGACCCGGGCGGCGGCGGGATCAGGTGGATCCAGATCGGCGGCCGGCTCGCCCGCAGGCAAGTCGCGAAAATGCACTGAACTTCACGTTTAGACCCCCGCGGAATGGGTAAACCGCGCCCTTCGGTCAGAAAGGCACCTCTCGCGATGACGCACGCCCGCACACTGCCGGAATTGATCGCCGCGCAGGCGCTGCGCACCCCCGACGCACCCGCCGTCATATCCGCCGACGAGGTGTTGGACTACCGGGAACTCGATGAGCGCGCGAACCGGCTCGCGCACCTGCTGGTCGCCAAGGGGGCACGGCGGGAACGGATCGTCGGGGTGGCCATGCCGCGGTCGGTGGACAACGTGGTGGCGCGACTCGCGGTGCTCAAGACCGGTGCCGCGTACCTGCCGATCGACCCGGACTACCCGGCCGACCGGATCGCGTTCATGGTCGAGGACGCCGAGCCGCTGCTGGTGCTCGACGGCACGCCGGAGCTCGCCGGCGGTCCGACCACGGCGCCCGACGTGGAGATCCGACCGGACGACCCCGCGTACGTCATCTACACGTCCGGCTCGACCGGCCGACCCAAGGGCGTGGTAGTGCCGCACCGGGGCTTACCGGCGTTCTCGGCCGCCGAGATCGACCACTTCGACGTGCGCCCGGGCGACCGGGTGCTCCAGTTCTCCTCACCCAGCTTCGACGCCTCGGTGCTGGAGCTGTGCATGGCGCTGCCCGCCGGCGCGGCGCTCGTGGTGCCGCCGCCCGGCCCGCTGCTGGGCGACCAGCTCGCGCAGGTGATCGCCGGCTTCGGCGTCACGCACGCGCTGATCCCGCCGGTGGCGCTGGCCACCGTGCCGGACGTGGCGCTGCCCTCCTTCCGCACGCTGATCGTCGGCGGCGACGCCTGCCCGCCGGACCTCGTCGCGAAGTGGGCACCCGGCCGCCGCATGATCAACGCCTACGGGCCCACCGAGTCCACCGTGGTCACGTCGTGGAGCGAGCCGCTGGAGCCCGGCGGCACGCCGCCCATCGGCCGCCCCATCCCCGGCACCGAGGTCCGGTTGCTGGACGACGACCTGCGCCCGTCCACCGAGGGCGAGCTGTACGTCACCGGCGTCGGCCTGGCGCGGGGCTACCTGGGCCGGCCGGGGCTGACCGCGCAGCGGTTCGTGGCCGACCCGTTCGGCCCGCCCGGCGCCCGCATGTACCGCACCGGCGACGTGGTCCGCACCCGCGCCGACGGCCAGCTGGAGTTCGTCGGCCGCGCCGACCACCAGGTGAAGATCCGGGGCTTCCGGGTCGAGCCCGGCGAGATCGAGGCGCTGCTGCGCCGGCAGCCCGGTGTCGAGCACGCCGTCGTCGTCGCGCGCGGTGAGCCGAAGCGGCTGGTCGCGTACGTGGTCGGCGAGACGGGGTCGGACGAGCACCTGGCGGGGTTGCGCCAGGGCCTGGCCGCGAAGCTGCCGGACTACCTGGTCCCGTCCGCGTTCGTCGCGCTGGAGGCGTTCCCGTTGACGCCCAACGGGAAGCTGGACCGCGACGCGCTGCCCGAGCCCGTCGTCGGCGACGTGCCGGAAGATCACGTCGAGCCGCGCACCGCGGCCGAGCGCCGGGTCGCCGAGGTGTGGTCGGACGTGCTCGGCGTGCCGCGAGTGGGCGCGCACGACGACTTCTTCGCCCTGGGCGGCGACTCGATCCTGGCCGTGCGGGCGCTGTCCCGGCTCGGCGGGCTGCCGGTGCGGGCGATGTTCGACCACCGCACGGTCGCCGCGCTCGCCGAAGCCCTGCCCGAACAGGACGGCACCCCGATCCCGCGCGTGCCGCGGGTCACGCCGCTGCCGCTGTCGTCGGCCCAGCGCCGGCTGTTCTCGCTGGACGGCACCGCCGAGCAGAACACCGCGGTCGGCATCCGGCTCACCGGGTCGCTGGACGTGCCCCGGCTGGCCAGGGCGCTGGAGGCGGTCGCCTGCCGGCACGACGCGCTGCGCACCACGTTCGACCTCATGGGCGACGAGCCGGTGCAGGTCGTGGCGCCGGGCGGCACGATCCCGCTGCGCGTGCTGCCCGACCGGGCCACGACCGCCGACCTCGGCCTGGACGAGCCGTTCGACCTGCGGCGCGGCCCGCTGACCCGCGCCGTGCTCAGCCCGCTCGGCACCGACGAGCACCTGCTGGTCCTGGTGCAGCACCACATCGTCACCGACGGCTGGTCGGTGCAGGTGCTGCTGGAGGAGCTGGCCGAGCTGTACGCGGGCGGGCAACCCGCCGAGCCGGCCGTGCAGTACCCCGACTTCACCGTGTGGGACATGGCCAGACCCGCGGGCGACCCGGCCTACTGGCGCGACCGGCTCGACGGCATCGAGGCGCTGGACCTGCCCACCGACCGCCCGCGACCGCCGCTGCGCACCACGTCCGGCGCGGTGCTGCGCCGCCCGCTGCCCGCCGGGCTGGTCCGGCGGCTCACGGCCGTCGGCCGCGCGCACGACGCCACCCTGTTCATGACGCTCACCGCCGCCGTGCAGGTGCTGCTGTCGGCGCGCAGCAGGCAGCGGGACGTCGCCGTGGGCACGGTCAGCTCCGGCCGCGACCGCGCCGACCTGGAACGCGCGGTCGGCTTCTTCGTGCGCACGCTCGTGCTGCGCTCGTGGGTGGACCCGGACCTGCCGTTCAGCGCGTTCCTCGACCAGGTGCGGGACACCGCGCTGGAGGCGTTCGCGCACGACGACGTGCCGTTCGACCGGGTGGTGGAGGCGGTGCGGCCCGACCCGGACCCCAGCCGCACGCCGCTCGTGCAGGCCGTCGTGGCGCTGCACCAGCCGCTGCTGCGCGACGCCGCGTTCGGCGGGCTGACCGCGGTCGAGCACGACCTGCCCCGGCCGGTGGCCCGGTTCGACCTCGTGGTGGAGTTCTGGCCGCGCGGCGACGACCTCGCGCTGACCGTCGAGTACAACACCGACCTGTTCGACGCCGCCACCGTCGAGTCGCTCGGCGACGACCTGGAAGCGTTGCTGCGCCTGGTGGTGGACGACCCGGACCGCCCGCTGCGCGGCCTGGTCGACCTCGACCCGGGGTCGGACGACGGCACGCCGGACCAGACGGTCCGCATCCGGGGCGTCCGGGTCGACCTCGCCGAGGTCGAGCGGGCGATCCGGCGGCACGACGAGGTGACCGACGCGGCCGTGGTCCTCGCCGACCGCCGACTGGTCGCGTACGTGACGCCCCCGGTCAACGCGGCCGCGTTGGCGGGGTTCCTCGGTCAGGTGCTGCCCGCGCACGCCGTGCCCACGACGTTCGTCGGGCTCGACCACCTCGACCGCGACGCGCTGCCCGCACCGCCCGACGAACGCGCCGAAACCCGTTACGTGGCACCGCGCACGCCGGTCGAGGCGGTGCTGGCGGACGTGTTCGCCGACGTGCTCGGCGCGGCCCGGGTCGGCGTGCGGGACAACTTCTTCGCCCTGGGCGGCGACTCCATCCTGGGCATCCAGGTGGTCACCCGCGCCCGCCGCGCCGGCCTCGTGCTGACCTCGCGGGACATCTTCGCGCACCAGACCATCGCCGCCATCGCGCCGCACGTCACCCGCGACCTGCCGCCGGACGCCGATCAGGGCGAGGTCACCGGCGACGCGCCGCTCACCCCGATCCAACGCTGGTTCCTCGACCACCACGCCGTTCGCCCCGAGCACTTCGACCAGTCCGTCGTCGTCGACCTCGACGCCGACCTCGACGTGCCGGCGCTGCGCACCGCCCTGGCCGCGCTGGTCGAGCACCACGACGCGCTGCGCACCCGGTTCGAGGGGGACCGGCAGGTGGTCGAGCCCGTCACGCACGCCGACCCGTTGGCGCTGGAGCACTTCGACCTCACCCGCGGCCCCCTGCTGCGGGCCGAGGTGCTCGACGCGCGGTCGGTGCGGCTGACCGCGCACCACCTCGTGGTCGACGGCGTCTCGTGGCGGGTGCTGGTCGAGGACCTCACCACGGCCTATCACCAGGCCCACGCGGGTCAGACCGTCCACATCGGACGCAAGACGACGTCGTTCCGGGACTGGGCGAACCGGCTCGCCGAGCACGCCGAGCACGGCTTCGACGCCGAGCTCGACCACTGGACCGCCGTGGCCGCCACCCCGACCGACATCCCGGTCGACCGGCCCGGCCCGAACACGGTCGGCTCCCAGCGGGAGGTCACCGTGCGGCTCACCGCCGAGGAGACCCGCGCGGTGCTGCGCGACGTGCCCGGCGTGTACCGCACCCAGGTCAACGACGTGCTGCTGACCGCCCTGGGCCGGGTGCTGGCCGACTGGACCGGCCGGCCGCGGGTGCTCCTCGACCTGGAGGGCCACGGCCGCGAGGAGCTGTTCGCCGACGTCGACCTGTCCCGCACGGTCGGCTGGTTCACCACCGTCTTCCCGGTCGCGCTCGACCTGCCCGACCGCGACCGGGCGTCCGACGACCGAGCGCCCGACGAGTGGGGCACCGCGCTGAAGTCGGTGAAGGAACAGCTCAGGGCCGTGCCCGGACGCGGCATCGGGTACGGCGCGCTGCGGCACCTGGCCCGCACCGCGCCCGCCTGCGACCCCCGGATCTCGTTCAACTACCTGGGCCGGTTCGACGCCGACCAGCGCGACCTGGAGCTGTCCGCCGACCCGCGCGCGCCGCGACCCCACCTGCTCGACGTCGTCGGCCAGGTGCGCGGCGACCGGCTGGAGTTCACCTTCCACTACAGCGAGCACAACCACGACCGGGACACGATCTCCCGGCTCGCCGACGGGTTCGCCGCGGCGTTGCGCGGCATCGTGGCGCACTGCGCCGAGCCGGGCGCGGGTGGCCGCACGCCGTCGGACTTCCCGCTGGCCGACCTCACCCAGGCCGAGGTGGACCGGATCACCGGCGAGGACGCCTATCCGCTCACGCCCATGCAGGCGGGCATGGTCTTCCACGGCCTGGGCGACAAGGGCGTGTACTTCCAGCAGACCACGTTCGTGGTCGACGGCGTCACCGACCCGGCCGAGTTCGCCGCCGCCTGGCAGCGGGTGGTGGACCGGACCCCCGTACTGCGCAGTAGCGTGCTGTGGGAGGGCGTGCGGCAGCCGTTGCAGGTCGTGCACGAGCACGTCCGCGTGCCGTTCACGTTCCTGGACTGGAGCGACCTCGACGACGGCGCCCGCGCCGACCGGCTGCGCGAACTGCTGGCGGAGGACCGGGCCGAGGGCATCGACCTGGCCGCGCCGCCGCTGATGCGGGTCGCGATCGCGCGCCTGTCCCCCACCAGCGTGCAAGTGCTGTGGACGTTCCACCACGTGCTGCTCGACGGCTGGAGCATCTTCCACGTGCTGTCCGACGTGCTCGGCGAACCGGCGCAGCGGCGGCCGTTCCGCGACTACGTCGCCTGGACGGCCGAGCAGGACGAGGCCGAGGCGGAGGCCCACTGGCGGCGGGTGCTGGCCGGGTTCGACTCGCCGACCCCGTTGCCCGCCGACCGCCCGGCCGAGCACGGCACGTCGTCGCAACGCCTCAAGGTCGAGCTGACCGACGAGGAGTCCGCGGGGCTGTACGAGTTCGCGCGCCGGCACCGCCTCACGCCCAGCGCCATCGTGCAGGGCGCGTGGGCACTGCTGCTGGCCCGCTCCAGCGGCAGGCGTGACGTCTGCTTCGGCGCGACGGTCTCCGGCCGGCCCGCGGAGCTGCCCGGCGTGGACGCGATCACCGGCATCTTCATCAACACGCTGCCGGTCCGGGTCCAGGTCGACGGGGCGGCGCCGGTCGCGGACTGGCTGCGCGCGTTGCAGGACGCCCAGGTCGAGTCGCGGCGCTTCGAGCACGTGCCGTTGACCGACATCCAGTCCTGGAGCGAGGTCGAGCGCGGCACGAACCTGTTCGACAGCGTCGTGGTGTTCGAGAACTACCCGGTCGAGCTCGCCGCGGACATGGGTCTGCGGGAGCTGTCCGCGGTCGAGACCACGAGCTTCCCGCTCAGCGCCACCGTCTACCCGGCCGAACGGCTGGGGGTGCTGCTGGGCTACGAGCCCGCGATGTTCGAGCGGGCCGGGGTCGAACGGCTCGGCGAGCGGCTGCGCAGGCTGCTGGTCGGTCTCGTCGCCGACCCGGACCGGCCGGTGGCCGACGTGCCGTGGCTGTCCGACGACGAGGTCCGCCAGGTGCTGTCCGACTGGAACGGCACCGCAGTGGACGTGCCGACCACCACGATCACCGCGCTGTTCGCCGCCCAGGCCGCCCGCACGCCGGACGCGGTCGCGGTGACGTGCGAGGGCGCGCACCTGACCTACCGCGAGCTGGACGAGCGTGCGAACCGGCTGGCGCACCACCTGGTCGCCCTCGGCGCGGCGCCGGAG
Organism: Saccharothrix stipae; assembly: GCF_054781895.1. NCBI lineage: Bacteria > Bacillati > Actinomycetota > Actinomycetes > Pseudonocardiales > Pseudonocardiaceae > Saccharothrix > Saccharothrix stipae. The sequence goes on from NZ_BAAGTN010000002.1 coordinate 336,644, forward strand.
CGGATAGTCGCGCTGCGGTTCCCCCGCTCGCTGGACCAGGTCGTCGCGGTGCTGGCGGTGCTCAAGTCGGGCGCGGCCTACCTGCCGCTGGACCCGGCCTACCCGGCCGACCGGATCGCGGCCACGATCGCCGACGCGCGACCGGTGGCCGTGCTGTCGGAGATCCCGGAGCTGACCGGCCTGCCCACGACGGCGCCGACGCCTGCGCTGCGCCCGGACCACTCGGCGTACGTCATCTACACCTCCGGTTCCACCGGACGGCCCAAGGGCGTGGTCGTCCCGCACGGCAACGTGGTGCGGCTGTTCTCCGCCACCGACCACTGGTTCGGCTTCGGGCCCGACGACGTGTGGACCCTGTTCCACAGCTACTCCTTCGACTTCTCCGTCTGGGAGCTGTGGGGACCGCTGCTGCACGGCGGCCGGCTCGTCGTCGTGCCGCACGACGTGGCGCGATCGCCGCGCGAGTTCGCCCGCCTGATCGCCGACGAGGGCGTGACGGTGCTCAACCAGACGCCGTCGGCGTTCTACCAGCTGCTGGAGCACGCGCCCGACCTCGGCGTCCGCTACGTGATCTTCGGCGGCGAAGCCCTCGACACGCGCAAGCTGTCCGCGTGGCGCGGGACCGGCGCGTTGATCAACATGTACGGGATCACCGAGACGACCGTGCACGTGACGTGGACGGTCGCCGACGGCTCCGTCGGCGTGCCCATCCCGGACCTGCGGGTCTACGTGCTGGACGAGGACCTCAACCCGGTCCCGCCGCGCGTGCCGGGCGAGATGTACGTGGCCGGGCCGGGCCTGGCCCGCGGCTACCTCGACCGACCGGGGCTGACCGCGTCCCGGTTCGTCGCTGATCCGTTCGGCCCACCCGGTACCCGCATGTACCGCAGCGGCGACCTCGCCCGGTGGGAGGACGGCGTGTTGCACTACCTGGGCCGCGCCGACCAGCAGGTGAAGATCCGCGGGTTCCGGATCGAGCTCGGTGAGGTGGAATCGGTGCTCGCCGCGCATCCTGCCGTCGCCCAGGTCGTTGTAGTGGCGAACGAACAACGCTTGGTGGCGTACTTCGTGCCGGACAAGCCGACTACGGCGGCGGAGTTGCGCGACCACACGGCCAAGGTCCTGCCCGACCACATGGTGCCCGCGGCGTTCGTCGCACTGGAAAGCCTGCCGTTGACCGTGAACGGCAAGCTCGACCGCGTCGCGCTCCCCGCGCCCGAGCGCGACGCGGTCACATCCGGCGAGTACGTGTCCCCCCGGACCGAGACCGAAGAGGCGATCGCCGCCATCTGGGCGGACGTGCTCGGGGTCGGCCAGGTCGGCGTGGAGGACAGCTTCTTCACCCTGGGCGGCGACTCGATCCGCAGCCTGCACATCACGTCCCGGACCAAGGCGGCGTTCGGCGTCGACCTGTCACCGCGCGACGTCCTCACCGCGCGCACCGTCTCCGCCCTGGCCGACCTGGTCGAGGACCTGGTGCTCGCGGACCTCGAAGCTCTCGCTGCCGACACGGAGGCGTGACCCGTCATGACCGCGTCCAAGAACGACCGCATCTCCGCGTTGCCGGAGCACCTCCGCGAGAAGCTGCGCGCGCGGCTCGCCGGCCGCGCCGCGCCGCGGGCCGACGTGATCCCGCCCGCGCCGCGCGACCAGCCGTTGCCGCTGTCGGCGGGCCAGCAGCGGCTGTGGTTCCTGGCCCAGTTCCAGCCGGGGAGCACCGAGTACACCAGCGCGATCGCGTTGCGCCTGACCGGTCCGCTCGACCGGCGCCGGCTGACCGGGGCCGTCCGCGGCCTGGTGCGCAGGCACGAGTCGCTGCGCACGACGTTCGACCAGGTCGACGGCCGTCCGGTGCAGGTGGTGCACGATGACGTCGAGGTCGACCTCGTCGCCGCCGACGACCTGCGCGACGTGCTGGACGAGCCGTTCGACCTGCGGCACGGGCCGCTGTTCCGCGCCGCGCTGCTCGCGGCGCCGCCGACCGGGTCCGACGAGTCGCACGTGCTGCTGCTGACCTCGCACCACATCGTGGTGGACGGCTGGTCGCTCGGCGTGCTGGCGGACGAGCTGGGCGCGCTGTACCGGGGCGAAGCCCTGCCCGAGCCCCGGTTGCAGTACGCCGACTACGCCGTCTGGCAGCGCGGCCGGCCGGTGGACACCGGGTTCTGGGTCGACCGCCTGGCCGGGGTGGCGCCGCTGGACCTGCCCACCGACCGGCCGCGACCGGCGGAGCGCACGTCGGCGGGCGCGACGCACGAGTTCACCGTGCCCGCGCGGGTGGCGGGCGACCTGGCGGAGCTGGCCAGGGTGCACGAGACCACGCTGTTCACCACGCTGCTGGCCGCGTGCCAACTGCTGCTGGCCCGCTACACCGGCCAGGACGACATCGCGGTCGGCACCGTCACCAGCGGGCGCAACCGGCCGGAGCTGGCCGGGCTGGTCGGTTTCCTGGTCGGCACCGTGGTGCTGAGGTCCACAGTGGACAAATCACGGTCGTTCACCGAGTTCCTGGCCGAGGCGAACCGGGCCGCGCTGGACGCGTTCGCGCACGACGACGTGCCGTTCGACCGGGTGGTGGAGGCGGTCGGCGCGGCACGCGACCCGAGCCGCACGCCGCTGTTCGACGTGATGGTCGTGCTCCACAGTGCTTCATTTCTTGGGCACACCCTGCCCGAGCTGCCGGGCCTGCGCGTCGAGGAGCACCCGCTCAGCCGCGAGTGGTCGAACTTCGACCTCACCTTCGAGTTCACCGAGACCCCCGGCGGGCTGCTCGGGTCGGTCGAGTACAGCACCGACCTGTACGACGCCGACACGGTCGACCGGATGGCGCGGCACCTGCTCGCGCTGATGAGCGCGATCACCGCCGACCCGTACCGGCCGATGGCCGAGCTGCCGATGCTGCTCGGCGACGAGCCGGACGGCCGCGGGCCGGCGCTGACCGTGCCCGACACCACGTTCCCGGCGTCGTTCGAGGCGCAGGCCCGTCGCACGCCCGAGGCCACGGCACTGGTGTGCGACGGCGACGCGCTCACGTTCGCCGAGGTGGACGCCCGCGCCAACCGGCTCGCGCACCACCTGCTCGCCGAGGGCGTCGAGCCCGAGCAGATCGTCGCCCTCTCCTTGCCTCGCGGTGTCGACTGGGTCGTCGCGGTCCTGGGCATCCTCAAGGCCGGCGCGGTGTACCTGCCCGTCGACCCGGGCCTGCCCGACGCGCGCCGGGAGTACCTGCTGGCCGACTCCGGCGCGGTGCGCGTGATCGACGCGCCGGTCGACACCTCCGGCCTGCCCGGGACCGCGCCGGACGTGCGGCCGCGGCCCGACCACGCGGCGTACGTGATCTACACGTCCGGCTCGACCGGGCTGCCCAAGGGCGTGGTGGTCGAGCACCGGCACCTGGTGAACCTGCTGCACAACCACCGCGAGACGTTCGCCGGCGAACGGATGCGCGTCGCGCTCAGCGCCGTGTTCTCGTTCGACACGTCGTGGGAGGGCATGCTGCTCATGGCCGACGGCCACGAGCTGCACGTGCTCACCGACGACGTGCGGCTCGACGCCGCCACGTTGATCGGCTACGCCCGCGAGCACCGGATCGACCTGCTCGACCTGCCGCCGTCCTACGTCCGGCAGCTGCTGGCCGACGGCCTGCTGACGGCGGAGAACGGGCCGAAGGTGCTGCTGCTGGGCGGCGAGGCGCTGGGCACCGCGCTGTGGCGCGACCTGGTCGCCGCCGGTCTGCGGGCGCACAACTACTACGGCCCCACCGAGGCCACGGTCGACGCCGTGTCGTGCCGCATCACCGGCGACCGGCCGGTCATCGGCACGCCGCTGGGCAACGTGACCGCGTACGTGCTGGACGACGACCTGCGGCCGGCGCCGGTGGGCGTGCCGGGCGAGCTGTTCATCGCGGGCGCCCAGGTGGCCCGCGGCTACCTGGACCGGCCGGGGCTGACCGCGCAGCGGTTCCTGGCCGACCCGTTCGGCGGGCCGGGTGGGCGCATGTACCGCACCGGAGACCGGGTGCGCTGGGTGGCCGTCGACGGAGCCGACGCCGGGGCACAGCGGGCCGTCCTCGAATTCATGGGGCGGACCGACGACCAGGTGAAGATCCGCGGGTACCGGGTCGAGCCCGGCGAGGTGGAAGCCGCCGTCTCCACCCACCCGAACGTCACCGAGGCCGCCGTCGTGGCCCGCGAGGACGACGGGCACACCCGGCTGGTCGCGTACGTCGTCACCACCGGGCCGGTCGACCTGCGGGCCCACCTGCGCGAGTCGTTGCCGGACTACGCGGTGCCGTCGGCGTTCGTGGAGCTGGACCGGCTGCCGCTGACGCCCAACGGCAAGCTGGACCGGGCCGCGCTGCCCGCGCCCCGGGCGGTCGCCGACGGCGAGTTCGTCGCGCCCCGCACGCCCGTCGAGGCCGAGCTGGCGCGGATCTGGGCCGAGGTGCTCCGCGCGGACCGGATCGGCGTCGAGGACAACTTCTTCGCGGTGGGCGGCGACTCGATCCTGTCCATCCAGCTGGTGTCCCGCGCCCGGCAGGCCGGGTTGCACCTGACCTCGCGGGACGTGTTCCGGCACCAGACCGTGGCCGAGTTGGCGCTGGTGGTGTCCGAGGCCGCCGAGACCGCGCCGGAGCCGGAGTTCACCGGGCCGGCGCCGCTCACCCCGATCCAGCGGTGGTTCTTCGCCGAGTACGGCGAGCTGCGGCACTTCACCATGTCGTTGCTGGTCGAGCTGGAACCGGAGGCGGACGCCGAGGCGTTGCGCGCGGCCGTGCGGACCGTGGTCGGGCACCACGACGCGCTGCGGCTGCGGTTCCGCGAGGTCGACGGGCGGTGGGCGCAGGAGGTCGCGGACACCGAGGTCGACGTGTTCCGGGTCGAGGCGGACGCGGACGTGGAAGCCGCGGCACGGGAGGCGCAGCGCAGCCTGGACCCGAACTCGGGACCGTTGCTGCGCGCGGTGTTCTTCCCCGGCGCGCGGCCGAAGCTGCTGCTGACCGTGCACCACCTGGTGATGGACGGCGTGTCGTGGCGGATCCTGCTCGGCGACCTGGAGCAGGCCTACCGGGGCGTGCCGCTGGAACCGGTCGGCACGTCGTTCACGCAGTGGGCGCACCGGCTGGACGAGCACGTGCGGTCCGGCGCGTTCGACGGCGCGCGGGAGCACTGGGACTCGCTGCCCGAGCCCGAAGCGCTGCCGGTGGACCGCGACGGCGCCAACACCGCCGGTTCGGCGCGCGTGGTGTCGGTGCGGCTGGACCGGGAGACCACGGACGCGTTGCTGACCGCCGTGCCGCCGGTGTACCGGACGCAGGTCAACGACGTGCTGCTCAGCGCGCTCGGCCGCGCGTTGGCCGAGTGGACCGGACGGGACGCGGTCAGCGTGGTGCTGGAGGGCCACGGCCGCGAAGAGCTGTTGCCCGGCGTGGACCTCAACCGCACGATCGGCTGGTTCACCACGCAGTTCCCGGTGGTGCTGCCCGCGTTCGAGGAGTGGGACCGGACGCTGAAGTCGGTCAAGGAGTCGCTGCGCGCGGCACCGCACCGGGGGTTGAGCTTCGGCGCCCTCGACATCCGCGGCCCGGGCGGTGGCGCGCTGCCGCAGGTCTCGTTCAACTACCACGGCCGGTTCGACGTGGCCGACGGCGGTTTCTACCGGGCCCGCCGGGACTCGGTCGGTGCGGACCTGGCGGCCGACGAGCACCGCACCCAGCTGCTGGACGTGACCGGGCTGGTCGAGGGCGGCGAGCTGGAGCTGAGCTGGCAGTACTCCGAGCACGTGCACGACGAGGAGACCGTGCGGCGGCTGGCCGAGCGGATGCTGGCCGGGCTGCGGGAGATCGTGGCGCACTGCGCCCGGCCCGGTGCCGGTGGCCGCACGCCGTCGGACTTCCCGCTGGCCCGCCTCACCCAGGAGCAGGTCGACGCGCTCGCCGGGCCGGACGTGGAGGACGTCTACCCCCTCACGCCGCTCCAGGCGGGCATGGTGTTCCACAGCCTGGTCGAGCCCGGCACGTACGTGGACCGGATGCGGCTGGTGCTCGAAGGCGTGCGCGACCCGGCCGCGCTGCGGCAGGCCTGGCAACGGGTCGTGGACCGCACGCCGGTGCTGCGGTCGAGCGTGGTGTGGGACGGGGTGGCCGAGCCGGTGCAGGTCGTGCACCGGCACGTGGAGCTACCCGACGGACCGGTGGACGCGCCGTTCGACCTGGGTGTCGCGCCGCTGCTGCGGGTCGCCGTCACGCCGCTGGGCGAGGACCGGGTCGAGCTGGTCTGGTCGTCGCACCACGTGATCCTGGACGGCTGGAGCACCGCGCAGGTGTTCGGCGAGGTGCTGGAGCAGTACCGGGCGATCACCACCGGCACGCCCGCCCGGCTGCCCGCGCGGCGCTCGTTCCGGGACTACCTGCACTGGCTGGCCGAGCAGGACCGGGCCGCGGCCGAGGCGCACTGGCGGACCGTGCTGTCCGATGTGGACGGACCGACGCCGCTGCCGTTCGACCGCCCGCCCACGCGGGCGCACCGCGCCGAGGCGTCCGAGTCGGTGAAGTTCTCGCTGGAGCTGGACGACGCCGTGCAGCGCGCCGGGCTGACCGTGAACACGGTCGTGCAGGGCGCGTGGGCGTTGCTGCTGGCCCGCGCCTGCGGTGAGGCCGACGTGGTGTTCGGCAGCACGGTGTCCGGCCGCCCGGCGGAGCTCGCCGGGGTCGAGTCGATGGTCGGCATGCTGATCAACACCGTGCCGACCAGGGCGGTCGTGGACGGCACGGCCGAGGTGGGCGCGTGGCTGCGCGAGCTCCAGGCGGCGCAGAGCGAGTCGCGGCGGTTCGAGCACACCTCGCTGGCCGAGATCCAGTCGTGGGTCGGGACGAGGTTGTTCGACTCCGTGGTGGTGTTCGAGAACTACCCGTTCGAACGCGACGGCGACGGGCCGCGGGTGGCCGAGGTCGACGCGGTCGACAACGCCACGCTGCCGTTGACGTTGAGCGCGTCCCTGACCGACCGGCTCAACCTGGACCTGGCCTACGACCCCGAGCTGTTCGACGCCGCCACCGCCGAACGGCTGGCCGGGTGGCTGCGCGAGCTGGTCCGGGCGATCGCGGCCGACCCGACGACGCCGATCGCCGACCTGCCGTGGCTGACCGGCGCCGAGCGGCACCAGGTGCTGGTGGAGTGGAACCGGACCGGGCGGGACACGCCCTGGGGGCTGTACCCGGAGGTGTTCGCCGAGCAGGCCCGCCGCACGCCGGACGCGACCGCGCTGGTCTGCCACGACCGCACGGGGTCGCGCACGGCGCTGACCTTCGCCGAGCTGGACGCCCGCACGAACCGGCTGGCGCACCACCTGCTCGCGCACGGCGCGGGCCCGGAGCGCACGGTCGCGGTCGTGCTGCCGCGCTCGGCCGACCTGGTGGTGGCCGTGCTCGCGGTGCTCAAGGCGGGCGCGGTGTACCTGCCGATCGACCCGGGGCTGCCCGCCGAGCGCATCGACTTCCTCCTGCGCGACGCCAGACCGGCGCTGGTGTTGGACGCCGTGCCGGACCTGACCGGCCTGCCGGACGCGCCGCCGCCGGTGGTGTTGCGCCCCGAGCAAGCCGCCTACCTGATCTACACGTCCGGCTCGACCGGCACGCCGAAGGGCGTCGTGGTCGAGCACCGGCAGCTGGCGAACCTGTTCTACGCCAACAGCACCGCCCTGATGGGGGAACCGACGCGGTTCGCGGTCACCGCGACGTTCTCGTTCGACACGTCGTGGGAGGGCCTGCTGTTCCTGGCGGCGGGCAGCGAGCTGCACGTCATCGACGAGGAGCTGCGGCTGGACCCGCCCGCGCTGGTGCGGTACATCACCGAGCACGGCATCGGCACGGTCGACCTGACCCCGTCCTACGCGCGGCAGCTGGTGCAGGCCGGGCTGCTGGAGTCCGGGTTGCGCCGGATCATGCTGGGCGGCGAGGCGGTGGACGCGCCGCTGTGGCGGGAGATCGCCGAGTCGCCGGTGGAGGGCTTCAACTACTACGGCCCCACCGAGGTCACGGTCGACTCGGTGGCGACCCGGGTCGTCGGCGAGCACCCGGTGATCGGGCGCCCGCTGGACAACCTCACCGCGTACGTGCTGGACGCCGACCTGCGGCCGGTGCCGCCGGGCGTGCCCGGTGAGCTGTTCGTGGGCGGCGTGCAGGTGGCACGCGGTTACCTCGGCCGGCCCGGGCTCACCGCGCAGCGGTTCATCGCCGACCCGTTCGCCGTGTCGGATTCCTCGACAGGCGCGCGCATGTACCGCACCGGCGACCGGGTCCGCTGGTCGTCGGACGGGGTCCTGGAGTACCTGGGCCGGGCCGACGACCAGGTCAAGATCCGCGGCTTCCGGATCGAGCCCGGCGAGGTCGAGGCGGCCCTGCTGGACGTGCCCGGCGTGCGGGAGTCCGCCGTGGTGGTCCGGCACGACCGGCTGATCGGGTACGTGACGGGCACGCCGGAGACCGACCCGCGTGACGTGCTGGCGCGGACGCTGCCCGACTACCTGGTGCCGGCCGCGGTCGTGGTGATCGACGAGCTGCCGCTGTCGCCCAGCGGCAAGCTGGACCGGCGGGCGCTGCCCGAGGCCGACCTGGCCGGCGACTACGTCGCGCCGCGCACCGACGCCGAACGGGTCGTCGCCGACGTGCTGGCCGACGTGCTCGGCCTGGAGCGGGTCGGCGCGCTGGACGACTTCTTCCGGCTCGGCGGCGACTCGATCCTCAGCATCCGCGTGACCTCGCGGTTGCGCGCGGCGTTCGGCGTGCAGCTGTCGCCGCGCGCGGTGTTCGAACACCCCACGGTGTCCGGGCTCGCCTCCGCCATCAGCACCGGGGCGGAGTCCGGCAAGGATGAGGTGGACGCCATCCCGGTGATCCCGCGCGATGGCGTCCACCCTCCGCTCGTGCACCCGCAGTCGCCCGCGCAGCGGCGGTTGTGGTTCCTGGACCAGTTCGAACCCGGCGGCACGGAGTACGTCACGCCCACCGCGCTGCGCCTGCGCGGACCGCTGGACCCGGACGCCCTGCGGCGTGCCCTCGACGGTCTGGTGGCACGGCACGAGTCGCTGCGCACGACGTTCGACGACGACGTGCAGGTCGTGCACGAGCCGTACGAGGTGGCGCTCGCGGTCGAGGACACCCCGTGGGACGGGGTGCTGCTGGAAGAGGTGAGCACGCCGTTCGACCTGCGCCAGGGCCCGTTGTTCCGGACCCGGCTGGTGCGGGTGGCGCCCGAGGAGCACGTGCTGGTGCTGACGCTGCACCACATCGTCACCGACGGCTGGTCCACCGGCGTGCTCGCCCGTGACCTCGGCGCGCTGTACGCGGGTGCGGAGCTGCCGCCGCTCACCGTGCAGTACGTGGACTACACCGCCTGGCTGCCGGAACCCCCGGTCGACTACTGGACCGGGCACCTGACCGGTGTGCCGCCGCTGGAGCTGCCGACCGACCGGCCGCGCGCGGCGGTGCGCGGCACCGCGGGCGCGATGCACGAGTTCACCGTGCCCACCCCGGTCGCGAAGGCGGTGCGGGCGTTGGCCGCCGAGCACGGCGACACGCTGTTCACCGCGCTGGTCGCGGCCACCAAGGCGCTGCTGGCCCGCTACACCGGCCAGGACGACATCGCGGTCGGCACGGCGGTGTCCGGTCGCGGGCGGGCCGAGCTGGACGACGTGGTCGGCCTGTTCGTCAACACCGTCGTGCTGCGGTCCTCTGTGGACCTGCGGCGGTCGTTCACCGGGTTGCTGGCCGACGTGCGGACCACCGTGCGGGACGGTTTCGCGCACCAGGACGTGCCGTTCGAACGGGTGGTGGAGGCGGTCCGGCCGGACCGCGACCCGAGCCGCAACGCCCTGTTCGACGTCATGGTGCTGATGCAGAACTTCGGCGCCGAGGCGCCCGAGCTGCCCGGCCTGCGGGTGGACGACATCGGGCTGCCGCTGCTGACCTCGACGTGCGACGTCACGTTCGAGTTCGGCGAAGTCGACGGCGAGCTGCGCGGCGCGGTGGAGTACAGCACCGACCTGTTCGACGCGGACACGATCGACCGGATGGCGCGGCACCTGGTGACGCTGCTGGAGGGCGTCACCGCGGCGCCGGACCGGCCGCTGGCCGAGGTGCCGCTGCTGCTCGGCGACGAGCCGGACGGGCACGGCGAGCGCCTGGACGTGCCCGACACCACGTTCGCCGAGGTCTTCGAGGCGCAGGCGCGCCGCACGCCCGACGCGGGCGCGCTGGTGTGCGGCGACACCCGGCTCACCTTCGCCGAGGTCGACGCGCGGGCCAACCGGCTCGCGCACCACCTGCTGGCGCGGGGCGCGGGCGCGGAGCGGACGGTCGCGGTGTCGTTGCCGCGCTCGGCGGACTCCGTGGTGGCGATCCTGGCCGTGCACAAGGCGGGCGCGGTGTACCTGCCGGTCGACCGCGACCTGCCGCGCGAGCGGGTCGACTTCCTGCTCCGCGACGCACGCCCGGCGCTGGTGCTGGACGCGGTGCCCGACCTCTCCGACCTCCCGGACACCCGGCCGGAGGTGGCCGTGCGGCCGGACCAGGCCGCGTACGTGATCTACACGTCCGGCTCGACCGGCGTGCCCAAGGGCGTGGTGGTCGAGCACCGGCAGCTGACGAACCTGCTGCACAACCACCACCGGGCGCTCGCCGGTGAGCGCACCCGGATCGCGCTGACCGCCGTGTTCTCGTTCGACACGTCGTGGGAGGGCCCGCTGCTCATGGCGGCCGGCCACGAACTGCACGTGATCACCGACGACGTCCGGCTCGAACCGGCCGCCCTGGTCGGGTACGTGCGGGAGCACCGGATCGACTTCCTCGACCTGACCCCGTCCTACGTGCAGCAGCTCATCCCGGCCGGGCTCCTGGACGGCGAGCACGTGCCCGCGAACGTGATGCTCGGCGGCGAGGCGCTGCCCGAAGCGCTGTGGCACACGCTGGCCACGTCCCGGACGACCGCGCACAACTACTACGGCCCCACCGAGGTGGCGGTGGACTCGGTGTCCACCGTCGTCACCGGCGACCGCGCGGTGATCGGCCGCCCGCTGTCCAACCTCGTCGCGCACGTCCTGGACGAGGACCTGCGACCGGTGCCGGTGGGCGTGCCCGGTGAGCTGCACCTCGGCGGCGCGCAGGTGGCCCGCGGCTACCACGACCGGCCGGGGCTGACCGCCCAGCGGTTCCTGCCCGACCCGTTCGGCGAGCCTGGTGCGCGTATGTACCGCACGGGCGACAAGGTGCGCTGGGTCGGCGACCGGCTGGAATACCTGGGACGCAACGACGACCAGGTGAAGATCCGCGGCTTCCGGGTCGAACTGGGCGAGGTCGAGACGGCGCTGCTGCACCACCCGGACGTGACGCAGGCCGCCGTGGTGGCCCGCGAGCACAACGGCCACCAGCGGCTCGTCGCCTACACCGCGGGTCCGGCCGCCGACCTGGCCGGCTGGCTCAAGCAGCGGCTGCCCGACTACCTGGTGCCGTCGGCGTTCGTGACGCTGGAGGCGTTGCCGATGACGCCGGCGGGCAAGGTGGACCGGCGGGCGCTGCCCGCGCCGACGTTCACCGACGCCGGGTACGTGGCGCCCGAGCCCGGTGTCGCGGCCACGCTCGCCGACATCTGGGCCGACGTGCTCGGTGTCGACCGGGTCGGCGCGCGGGACAACTTCTTCGCCCTGGGCGGCGACTCGATCCTGAGCATGCAGGTCGTGTCCCGGGCGCGGCAGGCCGGGCTGAAGCTGACGTCCAAGGACGTCTTCCTCCGCCAGACCGTCGCCGACCTGGCGCTCGCCGTCACCGACGACACCGGGACGACCCACGAGGCGGTGGCCGGACCGGCGCCGCTCACCCCGGTCCAGCGCTGGTTCTTCGCCGAGCAGAGCCCTTCGGCGCACTTCACCATGTCCGTCGTGGTGGAGCTCGGCGACGTCGAGCCGGCCGCGGTGCGCGACGCCGTGCGGGCCGTGATCGCCCACCACGACGCCCTGCGGCTGCGGTTCACGCAGGTCGACGGCGTGTGGCGGCAGGAGGTGGCGGAGGTGGAGTCCGCCGAGGTGTTCCGCGTCGCCTCCGGTGACCTCGCCGAGGAGGCCCACCTGGCCCGGACGAGCCTCGACCTGCGCCACGGCCCGCTGCTGCGCGCGGTGCTGTTCGGCGACGGCAGGCTGTTCGTCACGGCCCACCACCTGGTGGTCGACGCGGTCTCGTGGCGAATCGTGCTGGACGACCTGGAGACCGCGCTCGCGGGCCGCGACCTGGGGCCGAAGAGCACCGCGTTCACCGACTGGGCGCACCGGCTGGACCGGCACGTGCGCGAGGGCCGGTTCGACCACGCCCTGCCGCACTGGGCGGACGTGCCGGCCGAGGAACCGGCGCCGACGACGGCGGGCAGCGCGCGCAGCGTGTCCGTGCGGCTGGGCAAGGCCGAGACCGACGCCCTGCTGCACGCCGTGCCCGACGCCTACCGCACGCAGGTCAACGACGTCCTGCTCACCGCGCTGACCTCGGCGTTCGCCGGGCGGGCGCTGGTCGCGCTGGAGGGTCACGGCCGGGAGGAGATCTTCGACGGCGTGGACCTGTCCCGCACGGTCGGCTGGTTCACCGCCCAGTTCCCGGTGGCGCTGGAGCTGCCGGACGCGGACTGGGGGACGGCGCTGAAGTCGGTGAAGGAGCAGTTGCGCGCCGTGCCGGACAAGGGGTTGAGTTACGAGGCCCTGAAGTACTGGGACCGGGGCGTCACCGGCGCGCTGCCGCGCGTGTGCTTCAACTACCTCGGCCAGTACGACGACGAGGGTTCCGACGTCGACCACGGCCGTGAGGTGCCCGACGACGCCGTTCGCCCGCACCTGCTCGACATCACCGCCGCCGTGTCGTCGGGCGAGCTGGTGCTGGAGTGGGAGTACTCCACCGAGGCGCACGACGAGGCCGCGGTGCGGGCGCTGGCCGACCGGATGGCCGACGCGCTGCGCGGGATCGTCGCGTTCTGCGCCCGGCCCGACTCCTGGGGCCGCACGCCCTCGGACTTCCCGCTGGCGAAGCTGACCGCCGAGCAGGTGGACCGGATCGCCGACCGGGACGTGGAGGACGTCTACCCGCTCACTCCGTTGCAGGCGGGCATGTTGTTCCACAGCCTGATGGACGACGGCACGGCCTACGTGAACCAGCTGCGCGTGCGACTGTCCAACGTGGACGACCCGGAGCGCTTCGCCGAGGCGTGGCAACGGGTGGTCGACCGCACGCCGATCCTGCGCACCGACGTGGTGTGGGAGGGCCTGGACGAGCCGGTGCAGGTCGTGCGGCGCGGTGTCACCGTGCCGGTGACCTACGCCGACGTCACCGACGACCTGGTCGCGGCCGACGCGGCGGCGGGCATCGACCTGACCACCGCGCCGCTGATGCGGCTGGCGATCGGTCGGGTGTCCGACACCGAGGTCGACCTGCTGTGGACCTCGCACCACGTGCTGCTCGACGGCTGGAGCACCGCGCAGGTGTTCGGCGAGGTGCTCACCGAGTACGCGGGCGGCACGGCGCCGGCGCGGCGGCCGTTCCGCGACTACCTGGCCTGGCTCGCCGAGGTCGACCAGTCGGCCGTGGAGTCGTACTGGCGCGGTGTGCTGGCCGGGTTCGACACGCCCACTCCCCTGCCGTTCGACCGCGCGCCCGCCGAGGCGCACCGGGCCGAGTCGTCCGCGCAGATCGTGCTGGACCTGCCGGCCGAGCGGCTGGACGCGGTCGCCCGCACGCACGGGCTCACGGTGAACACGCTGGTGCAGGGCGCGTGGGCGGTGCTGCTGGCCCGCACCTCGGGGCAGCGGGACGTGGTGTTCGGCAGCACGGTGTCCGGCCGGCCGGCCGAGCTGCCCGGCGTCGAGTCGATCGTCGGCATGTTCATCAACACCGTGCCCACCAGGGTGACGGTGGAGTCCGACGCCGAGGTGGTCGCCTGGCTGCGCCGGTTGCAGGACGCGCAGACCGAGTCGAGGCAGTTCGAGCACGTGTCGCTGGCGCAGGTGCAGGGCCTGGCCAAGGTCGGGTCGGGCACGCGCCTGTTCGACAGCCTCCTGGCGTTCGAGAACTACCCGGTCGAGAAGGACTCGCCGGACGGGGCGCCGGGCATCGGCGAGGTCGACGGCCTGGACACCACCTCGTTCCCGCTCACGGTTCGCGCGCACGTGGACGACGAGTTGCACGTGGAGCTGACCTACGACCCGCGGCTGTTCGACGCCGGCACGATCACCGCGCTCGGCGACCGGCTGGCCCGGCTCCTCGACGCCATCGGCGCGGACCCGCGCCGGCGGGTGTTCGAGCTGCCGTGGCTGTCCGACGACGAACGCGACCAGGTGCTGGTGTCGTGGAACGGCACGTCGTCCGGCGCGGTGGTGCAGGACACCATCCCATCGCTGTTCGCCGCCCAGGCGGCGCGCACGCCGGACGCGGTCGCCGTGACGTGCGAGGGCGCGAGCCTGTCCTACCGCGAGCTGGACGAGCGGTCCAACCGGTTGGCCCACCACCTGATCGCGGCGGGCGCCGGACCGGAATCGCTGGTGGCCCTGAGGTTCCCGCGCTCGCTCGACCTCGTGGTGGCGGTGCTGGGCGTGCTGAAGTCGGGTGCGGCCTACCTGCCGCTGGACGTCTCCTACCCGGCCGACCGGATCGCGTACATGATCGAGGACGCACGGCCGGCGGTGACCCTGGATGCCCTGCCGGACCTGTCCGGGATGCCGGTGGACGCGCCGGACGTGCCGCTGCGACCGGAGAACACCGCCTACGTGATCTACACGTCCGGGTCGACCGGCCGACCCAAGGGCGTGGTGGTGCCGCACTCGAACGTGGTGCGGTTGTTCGCCGAGACCGACCACTGGTTCGGCTTCGGGCCGGACGACGTGTGGACCCTGTTCCACAGCTACGCGTTCGACTTCTCGGTGTGGGAGCTGTGGGGTCCGCTGCTGCACGGCGGCCGGCTGGTCGTGGTGCCGTACGAGGTGTCGCGGTCGCCGCGCGAGTTCGCCCGGCTGGTGGCCGACGAGGGCGTGACCGTGCTGAACCAGACGCCGTCGGCGTTCTACCAGCTGCTGGAGGAGGCGCCCGACCTCGGCGTGCGGTACGTGATCTTCGGCGGTGAGGCGCTGGACATGCGCAAGCTGTCCGCGTGGCGCGGTTCCGGCGCTTTGATCAACATGTACGGCATCACCGAGACCACGGTCCACGTGACCTGGACGCCCGCCGACGGCTCGATCGGGGTGCCCATCCCCGACCTGCGCGTCTACGTGCTGGACGACGAGTTGCAACCGGTCGCGCCCGGCGTGGTCGGCGAGATGTACGTGGCCGGGCCGGGCGTGGCGCGCGGCTACCTCAACCGGCCGGGCCTGACCGCCCAGCGGTTCCCGGCCGACCCGTTCGGTCCGGCGGGCACGCGCATGTACCGCACGGGTGACCTGGCCCGGTGGGTGGACGGTCGGCTGGAGTACTTCGGCCGCGCCGACCAGCAGGTGAAGATCCGCGGCTTCCGGATCGAGCTCGGCGAGATCGAGGCGGTGCTGGCCGCGCACGACGCGGTGGCGCAGGTCGCGGTGGTCGTGCGGGAGGACCGGCTGGTCGCCTACTACGTGCCCGTCGGCATGGCGGACGCGGGCGGGTTGCGCGAGCACGTCGAGCGGTCGCTGCCCGACTACATGGTGCCGACCGCGTACGTGGCGCTGGAGCGGTTGCCGCTCAACGCCAACGGCAAGCTGGACCGGGCCGCGCTGCCCGCGCCGGAGCGGGAGGCGTCGGCGTCGGTCGGGTTCGTCGCGCCGCGCACCGACGCCGAACGGCTCGTCGCCGAGGTGTGGGCCGAGGTGCTCGGCCTGTCGGAGGTGGGCGTCGAGGACAACTTCTTCACCCTCGGCGGTGACTCCATCTCCAGCATCCGGGTGGTGTCGCGGCTGCGGTCGCGGTTCGACGCCTCGCCGCGCGACCTGTTCGACCACCCGACCGTGGCGGCGCTGGCGGCCCGGTTGTCCGGGTCCGGGCCGTGGGGATCGGGCTCGGACGGCGCGGCCATCCCCCGGACCGACGGCGACGTGCCGCTGTCGTTCGCCCAGCAGCGGTTGTGGTTCCTGGACCAGTTCCAGCCCGGTGGCACCGAGTACGTGACGCCGCTGGCCGTGCGGCTGCGCGGCGAGCTGGACGTGCCCCGGCTGGAGCGGGCGCTGACCGCGCTGGTCGAGCGGCACGACTCGCTGCGGACCACGTTCCCGGCGGTGGACGGGCTGCCGGTCGCGGTGGTCCGGCCGGCGGCCGCGGTGACGCTGCCGCTGGTGGACGCCCTGCCCGCGCCGGAGCCGTTCGACCTGGCCGAGGGTCCGCTGTTCCGGCCGGCGCTGGTTCGTCGCGGTCCGGACGACCACGTGCTGGCGCTGACCATGCACCACATCGTCACCGACGGCTGGTCAGGCGGTGTGCTGATGTCCGACCTGGCCGCGCTGTACGGCGGCGAGGAGCTGTCGCCGCTGCCCATCCGGTACGGCGACTTCGCGGCCTGGCAACGGGAGCAGCCGCTGGACGCGCAGCTGGACCACTGGCGGGAGGCGCTGGCCGACGTGCCCGCGCTGGAGCTGCCCACGGACCGGCCGCGGCCGCCCGTGCAGACCACAGCGGGCGCGCAGACCGAGTTCGCCGTGCCCGCGCCGGTCGCCCAACGGCTGCGGGAGCTGGCGCGGGCCGTGGACGGCACGTTGTTCATGGCGTTGGTCGCGGCCTGCGAGGTGTTGTTCCACCGCTGGTCCGGGCAGGACGACTTCGCGGTCGGCACGGTGGCGTCCGGGCGCGACCGGCCGGAGACGCAGGACCTCGTCGGGTTCTTCGTCAACACGGTCGCGTTGCGGGCCCGGATCGAGCCGTCGGCGACGTTCCCTCAGTTCCTGGCCCGCACGCGGGAAACCGTGCTGGACGCGTTCGCGCACCAGGACGTGCCGTTCGAGCGGGTGGTGGACGCGGTGCAACCCGACCGCGACACCAGTCGCACGCCGCTGTTCCAGGCCGTGGTGGCGTTGCAGAACGCGCCGCAGGCGCCCGGCTTCCCGGGGCTGGACGCGGAGGACGTCACGCAGCCCACGGTGAGCACCGGGTTCGACGTCACGGTGGAGTTCAGCGAGGCCGAGGACGGCGGGCTGCACGGCTCGGTCGAGTACAACACCGACCTGTTCGACGCGGGCACGGTCGAGCGGCTGGTCGAGCACCTGGGCGTGCTGCTGGCCGGCATCGCGGCCGACGCCGACCGTCCGCTGTGGGCGCTGCCGGTGCTGCCCGAGGCCGAGCGGGACCTGCTGGCGGCGTGGGGCGCGGGCGGCCCGGCCGTCGACGGCCCCGGTCTCGTGGAGCTGGTCGAGGCGCAGGTGGCGCGCACGCCGGACGCCGTGGCGTTGACGGGCGCGGCGGAGGTGACCTACGCCGAGCTGAACGCCCGCGCGAACCGGTTGGCGCACCACCTGATCGGCCTGGGCGCGGGTCCGGAGCGGATCGTCGCGCTGCGGCTGCCGCGATCGGTGGACCTGCTGGTGGCGGAGCTGGCGGTGCTCAAGGCGGGCGCCGCGTTCCTGCCCGTCGACCCGGACTACCCGGCCGAGCGGATCGCGTTCATGGTCGACGACGCCCGGCCGCTGGTCGTGCTGGACGGTCCGGTCGACGTGACCGGGCAGCCCGACGCGAACCCCGGCGTGGCGGTGCGGCCGGAGCACCCGGCGTACGTGATCTACACGTCCGGGTCGACCGGGCGGCCGAAGGGCGTGGTGGTGTCGCACGCCGGCCTGGCCACGTTCTCGGCGGCCGAGATCGCGCACCTCGACGTGCGACCGGGCGACCGGGTGCTGGAGTTCTCCTCGCCCAGCTTCGACGCGTCGGTGCTGGAGCTGTGCATGGCGTGGCCCGCCGGCGCGGCGCTGGTGGTGCCGCCGCCGGGGCCGCTGCTGGGCGACCAGCTGGCCGAGGTGGTCGACTCCCGCGGCGTGACGCACGCGTTGATCCCGCCGGTCGCGCTGGCGACCGTGCCGGACGCGGAGCTGCCGACGTTGCGCACCCTGGTGGTCGGTGGTGACGCGTGCTCGGCCGACCTGGTGCGCCGGTGGGCGCCCGGCCGGCGGATGATCAACGCCTACGGTCCGACCGAGTCCACCGTGGTCACGTCGTGGAGCGAGCCGCTGCGACCCGGTGGGGTGCCGCCGATCGGCAAGCCGATCCCCGGCACCCGGGTGCACGTGCTGGACGCCGAGTTGCGGCCCGTGCCGATCGGGGTGCCCGGTGAGCTGTACGTCTCCGGTGTCGGGCTGGCCCGCGGGTACCTGGACCGGCCCGGGTTGACCGCGTCGCGGTTCCTGGCGAACCCGTTCGGGCCGCCCGGATCGCGCATGTACCGCACCGGTGACGTGGTGCGGTGGAACGCCACCTCCGGCGGAGCCGGTGATCGGCCGACCGGTGTGCTGGAGTTCGTCGGCCGGGCGGACGAGCAGGTGAAGATCCGCGGCTTCCGGATCGAGCTCGGCGAGATCGAGACGGCCCTGCTGCGCCACCCCGACGTGCGGGAGGCGGTCGTCGTGGCCAAGGCCGACGCGCGGGGCCACAAGCGGCTCGTCGCGTACGTCGTGGCCGCCCGGTTCCAGGTCGAGGAGGTGCGGGAGTTCCTGGGCGAGTCGTTGCCCGACTACCTGGTGCCGTCGGTGTTCGCGCCGGTGGACGCGCTGCCGATCAGCCCCAACGGCAAGGTGGACCGGGCGAGGCTCCCCGAGCCGGACTTCGGCGCGCTCGTCGGGGCGGCGTACGTCGCCCCGTCCGGGCCGGTGGAGGAGGCGTTGGCGGCGGTGTGGGCGGACGTGCTCTCCGTGCCGCGGGTCGGGGCGCAGGACAACTTCTTCGCGCTGGGCGGCGACTCGATCCTGAGCATGCAGGTGGTGGCGCGGGCGCGGCAGGCCGGGTACCGGTTCACCACCCGCGACCTGTTCGTGCACCAGACCCCCGCGTCGCTCGCGCCGCACGTCACGGTGGAGGTCGTGTCGACGGCCGATCGGGCGCCGGTGGTCGGCGACGTGCCGCTGACGCCGATCCAGCACTGGTTCCTCACCTCGGGGCGGCGCAACCCGCACCACTTCAACCAGTCGCACCTGGTGGAGCTGGACCCGGCGGTGGACGTGGCGGCGCTGCGGCGCGCGTTGGGCGCGCTGCCGGCGCAGCACGACGCGCTGCGGCTGCGGTTCACGTCGGCCGACGGGGTGTGGCGCCAGGTCAACGACCCCGTGTCGGAGGTCGACGTGCTGACCGTCGTGGACGGCGTGGACGAGTTGGAGAAGGTCGCCGACGACGTGCACGCGTCGTTCGACCTGGCGTCCGGGCCGTTGTTCCGGGCCGTGCTGTTCCGCACCGGGTCACCCGGGACCGAGCCGCCGCTGCTGTTGCTGGTGGCGCACCACCTCGTGGTCGACGGCGTGTCGTGGCGGATCCTGCTCGACGACCTGGAGACCGCCTACCGGGGCGGTGACCTGGGCGCCAAGACCACCTCGTACCAGGAGTGGTCGCGGCGGCTGGAGGCCCACGTGCTCGGCGGCGGGCTGGCGGACGAGGTCGAGTACTGGACCCGGTCGTTCCCGCCCTTCCCCGCACCGTGCGGCGCGCCCGGATCGGTGACGGTCGAGCTGTCGGAGGAGGACACCGACGCGTTGCTGCGCGGCGCGCCCACCGCCTACCGGACGCAGATCAACGACGTGCTGCTGGCCGCGTTGGCCTACGCGTTGTCGCGGTGGACCGGCTCGTCCCGGGTCGCGGTGGACCTGGAGGGCCACGGGCGGGAGGACGTGCTGGACGTCGACCTCTCCCGGACCGTCGGCTGGTTCACCACCGTGTTCCCGGTGGAGCTGGAGCTGCCCGAGGGCAGCTGGCGGGACCGGGTGAAGGCGGTGCGCCGCCAGTTGCGGGCCGTGCCGGGCAACGGGTTCGGGTACGGGGCGCTGCGGCAGCACGGCATGGTGCCCGACGGCGGGCGGCCCGCGGTGTCGTTCAACTACCTGGGTCAGTTCGGCTCCACCCGGTCCGCCGGGGACACCGCGGCGCCCACCGGGCTGTACCGGGAGGTGCTGCCCTCGGTCGGCGCGGAGCACGACCCGGCCGACGTCGGCGACCACCTGATCGACGTGGTCGGCGAGGCCGGCAGGACGTTGGGCTTCACCTGGTACCACCACCAGTCGGCGCACCCGACCGCGGAGGTCGAGTCGGTGGCCGCCGACTTCGCCGCCGCGTTGCGGGCGATCGCCGCGGACTGCCGGGGTGCGCTGTGACCACGTCGTTGGCGCGCAACCGCAACTACACGCTGCTGTGGGGCGGTCAGGCGCTGGCCGAGGTCGGGTTCAGCGCCTCGATGCTCGCGCTGCCGCTGCTCGTGCTGGTGCTGACCGGGTCGCCGCTGCTGTCGGGCCTGGTGCTCACCGTCGACGCCACCGCGCAGCTCGTGGTCGGGCTGCCGGCCGGCGCGCTGGTGGACCGGTGGGACCGGCGCCGGATCATGCTGTGCTGCGAGGCCGCCCAGGTGTTCGCCCTGGGCGGGCTCGTGATCGCGGTGTGGGTCGACGCGGTGACGATCCCGCACGTCCTGGCGGTCGCCGCGGTGCTCGGCGTGTGCCGGGCGCTGTTCGAACCCGCCGAGGACGCGTCCCTGCCCCGGCTGGTGCCGGAGTCGCAGCTGGCCACCGCCGTGGCGATGAACAGCGCCCGGTCGTCGTTGGGGCAGATGTCGGGCACGGCGCTGGGTGGCGTGCTGTTCGCGGTCACGCGGTGGCTGCCGTTCCTGGTGGACATGGTCACGCACGCGGTGGCGTTCGTGGCGCTGCTGTTCCTGCGGGTGCCGCCGTCCGCGCCGGTCGAGTCCCACCCGCCCCTGCTGCGGTCGATCGGCGAAGGCCTGCGGTGGGTGTGGAGCAGGCCCGAGATCCGGGTGACCGCGTGGTGCGCGGTGGTGCTGAACCTGTTCTTCACCGCGTTCTACCTGGTCGTCATCGTGCTGGTGGAGGGGCGCGGGGCGTCCGGCGCGGAGATCGGCGTGATGGCGGCGATGCTCGGCGTGGGCGGTGTGCTCGGCGCCCTGGCCGCGCCGTGGCTGCACCGCGTGCTCGGGCCGCACCGGTCGATCGCGTCGGTGTTCTGGGTGCTGACGGTGCTGGTGCCGTGCGCCCTGCTGGTCGAGTCGGCTTACCTGATCGGGGCGTTGTTCGCCCTGATGAGCTTCTTCGCGCCGACCGCCAACACCACCATCAACACCCACCAGTTGCTCCTCACCCCGGACGAGCTGCGAGGACGGCTCAGCGGGGTGATGGGCGTCGTGGTCGGCGCCGCCGGGGCCGTGGGCCCCCTGGTCGGCGGCGTGCTGACCGAGTCGCTGTCGGCGCGCACCGCGGTGCTGGTCTGCGCCGCGGGCATCGCCCTGATCACGGTTTTCGTCACAGTCAGCCCGACTCTGCGCGGGTACGCGAAGGAACAAGAGGAGAAGAGCGCATGAGGGACGACATCACCTACCAGGTCCTGGTCAACGACGAGGGCCAGTACTCGTTGTGGCCCGCGCACCACGACGTGCCCGCCGGGTGGCGGTTCGAGGGCACCAAGGGCACCAAGGACGAGTGCTCGGCGCACATCGACACAGTGTGGACCGACATGCGACCCGCGTCCCTGCGCGCGGCGATGGACTGAGCGCCCCCGGTCGTGGCCTGCCCGCGCGGGCGGGCCACGACCTCCCGCAGCCCTGGTTCCGCCGGCCGATAGCGTCTCGGCCGTGACCGCACACGACTGGTTGACCGACACCAGGGTTTCCTACGACACCGTGGCCGAGAGCTACACCGACTTCACCCGCGGGGCGTTGGCGACGGCCCCGCTGCTGCGCGGTGTCCTGGCGCTGTTCGCCGAGGCGGCGCGCCAGCTGGGCGGGCCGGTGGCCGACGTCGGGTGCGGACCCGGGTTGATCGCGGCCCACCTCGCCGGCCTCGGGGTGGACGCCTTCGGCATCGACCTCTCGCCCCGGATGGTCGAGATCGCCCGCCGCGACCACCCCGGGCTGCGGTTCGAGGTCGGCTCGATGACCGACCTCGACCTGGCCGACGGCTCGGTCGGCGGCGTGCTGGCGTTCTACTCCGTCATCCACGTCCCGGACGCGGAGGTGCCGACGGTGTTCGCGCACTTCCACCGCGTGCTGCGCCCCGGTGGCGTGGTCATGGTCGGTTTCCACGTCGGCGACCGCGACCACCTCAAGACCGAGGGGTACGGCGGGCACCCGATGTCGCTGCACGTGCACCGGCGCCCCGTGGAGCGGGTGGCGACCTGGCTGCGTGCCGCGGGCTTCACCGTCGAGGCGCAGGTGCTCCTCGAACCGGACGCGGACGTGCCCGGCGGGGTGCTGCTGTGCCGGCGCTGAGCACGCCCACCCGCCCGCGGCCCGCCCGGTCGCGGGCTCAGTCCAGGCAGAACTCGTTGCCCTCGACGTCCTGCATCACGATGCAGGACTCGTCCACGCCGTCGGCGGGCAGCAGTCGCACGCGGACCGCGCCGAGCGCGACCAGTCGCGCGCACTCGGCCTCCAGCGCGGCGAGGCGCTGCTCACCCACGAGCCCGGTGCCGACCCGCACGTCGAGGTGCACCCGGTTCTTGACGACCTTGCCCTCGGGCACGCGCTGGAAGAACAGCCGCGGACCCACCCCCGTGGGATCGGTGCAGGCGAAGTCCGCACCCCGGCGCTCCGGCGGCAACGAGCGGTCGTAGTCGTCCCGGGTGGCGAACCCGTCCGGTGGCGGCGGCACGACGTAGCCCAGCACCTCGCACCAGAACCGGGCGACGCGCTCGGGTTCCGCGCAGTCGAAGGTGACCTGGACCTGCCTGACCGACGCCATGGGTCCCACCATAGTGGCGCGTGATCTTCACCGGGATCCGGTGGGCCACGCGCTAGGTGACCGGGACGATCCGGGCGGTCACGAGTGCGCCGTCCGCGATGTCGAGCAGGCCGACGGTGCCGTGCGGTTGACGTCGGCGGTCGGTGGGCGAGCCGGGGTTGAACACGCGCACGCCGTCGCCGGTGACGTCCATCGGGATGTGGGAGTGGCCGAACACCACCAGGTCGGCCCCGGGGAACCGGCGGCGCATCCGCGCGGTGCGGCCGGTGGCCTGGCCGCTGTCGTGGATCATCGCCACCCGCAGTCCGGCCAGGTCGAGTTCGACGGTCTCCGGCGCGCCCCACTCGACCACGTCCGGCCCGTCGTTGTTGCCGCACACCGCGGTCACCGGCGCGTACTGGGCCAGTTCGTCCAGCACGGCCGCCACGCAGACGTCACCGGCGTGCAGGATGACGTCCGCGTGGCGCAGGTGCTCCGCCACCGCCGGGGGACACGACTTCCACCGCCGGGGCGCGTGGGTGTCGGACAGCACGACCACCCGCATGGCGCTCGACCCACCGTCCGGCTCAGCCGAGGGCCGGGCCCGCGTCGCCGCTGAGGGACAGCTCCTTGAGGAACTCGTGGCACTGCTTGGCGCGCGCGGAGTCCTCCTCCATCACGCGGCGGAAGAAGTCGGCGATCTCCTGCTTGCCCGCGTTCTCCGCGTCCCGGACGTACTGGCCGTAGTCGTGGCCGGCCTTGAGCGCGTGGTACTGCACGGAGATCAGGTCGTAGCTGACGTCGTCGAAGCCGGTCTCCCCGGTGGCCATGATCCCTCCTCGGTCGTCGAGCGTGGTCGCCCTGTGCCATACCCGGCAGCCGCCCGGCCAACCACACGTCTCGTCATGCGCTCCGGTGGCAGCGGCCGTAGGTTGCTTGTACGGTGCCAACTTGGGTTGAGACGACAGCCTAAGCGGACGTGACGCGGTCGGTTCCGCATCCGCGGCTGGAGGAAAACCCATGAGAATCGCGCTCGTTTCGGCGCACGCGAACCCGTTGCCCGTGCTCGGCGATGCCGAGGAGGGCGGCCAGGACGTCCACGTCGCCGATTTGGCGGCGGCCCTCACCGCCTGCGGTCACGACGTCGTGGTGCACACCCGTCGTGACTCCCCTCGATCACCCGATGTGGTGCGCACCCGGCTCGGTTACGACGTGGTGCACGTGACGGCCGGGCCGCCCAGCCCGATTCACCCGGACGAGCTCCTGCCTCACCTGGACGAGTTCACCCGGTTCCTGCGCGCGCAGTGGCGGGTCGACCCGCCGGACGTCGTGCACGCCCACTACTGGACGTCCGGCGTGGCGTCGGTGCTGGCCGCCAACGGCCTCGACGTGCCGGTGGTGCAGACGTTCCACTCGTTGGGGGTGGTGGTGCAGCACTCGGGTGACGAGGCCGTGCCGGAGGCGCGGCTGTCCACCGAGCGGTTGATCGGGCGCGAGGCGAGCCGGGTGGTGGCCCGCTGCACCGACGAGAAGGACCAGCTGGTGCGCATGGGCGTGCCGCGGGCCCGGATCGCCCTGGTGCCGCAGGCCGTGGACGTCGAGCAGTTCAAGCCGGAGGGACCGCGGCTGAACCGGCCGCTGCCGCACCGGCTGGTCTGCCCCGCCGCCGGCGCCGGTGACGTGATCACCGCGTTGCGGTCGGTGTGGGACACCGAACTGGTGGTCGTCGGCGGCCGGGCGGAGGACGTGCGCCGGTTGCGCGAGCACGCCGGCACGTCCGGGGTCGGCGACCGGGTGCGGCTGGTCGGCCGGGTGCCCAGGGCGGCGATGCCCGCGCTGATGAGGTCCGCCGACGTGGTCGTGTGCGGCGCGCCGGACTCGCCCGGCGTCACGCCGCTGGAGGCCATGGCGTGCGGCGTGCCGGTCGTGGCCGCCACCGTCGGCGCGGCGACGGACACGGTCGTGGACAGCGTCACGGGGCTGCTCGTGCCGCCGGACGACCCACGCGCGCTGGCCCGGGCGCTGCGCTCCCTGCTGGCAGACGAAGCCCGCCGCGAGGCCTACGGCATAGCCGGCGCCGACCGCGTCGACGCCCGGTACAGCACGGTCCGGATCGCCGCCGAGACGATCCGCGTCTATCGCGAGGCAGCCGGCCGGCCGGAGACGGTGGAGGCGTCGGTGCACGACGGCTGACCGCGCCGCGACCGCGGTTGCGAGGCGATGTGCTCGCGCCGGCGGAAGGGCTCGCGGGACGGCTCGCCGGCGGGATGCTCGCCGGCGGGGCCCGGGTCGGTCACGAGGGGTAGGTGCGGAGGCGGTCCACGAGGTCGTCGGGGGTGCCGTACGCGCGCAACCGGATCGGCCTCGGGTCGCCGGGGTGCCGGTCGTACCTCAGCGCGGCCACGAAGGTGGCCACCTCGGCCGGCCCCGGCAGCACGTCGCCACCCAGGTAGGTGATGACGACCGGTGGCTCGTCGTGGCCCGCGCGGACGGTGGCGGCCCAGCCGTACTCCTCGTCCCACAGCAGGGCGAAGTCCCGGTCGGGGAACGACGGCAGGGTCGCGGCCACGGCGAGCCCGGCCGTCGCGGGCGGGCCCGGGTCGACGTGCCAGCACTGGCCCGCCAAGCCCAGGCCCGCCGCGACGGCCCGCACGTAACGCCGCAGGCCGCAGGTCGGCGTGTCGCCGAAGTCCGGGTCGAAGTCCGGGTCCACGCCGCTCGCCGCCGTTCCCGGGTCAGGTGGCCCGCGGCAGGCCGTCGGCCCGGGCCGAGCGGCCCAGCGCGAAGCCGAGCGCGATCATGCCGAGGCCCAGCACCAGGTGCAGCCAGTTGTCGGCGGTGTTCACCGGCACGAAGTTCGCCGCGCTGTCGTGGTCGATGATGAGGCCGTACAGCCACAGCAGCAGGTACACCACACCACCGGCGACGAGGTACAGGAACGCGTTGCGCGCCGTCCTGGCCATCGCCAGGCCCGCGGCGCCGAACGCCAGGTGCACGATGTTGTGCAGGATCGAGACGGCGAACACGCCGAGCAGCATGGCCTGGGAATCGTGACCCGCGAACCGCAGCGTGTCGTAGTTGGTGGTCAGTCCCGGGATGAACCCGGCGATGCCGACCACGAGGAACACCGCGCCCACCACCGTGGCGGCCAGCTGGACCGGTGTGCGTGACGTGGTTGTGTCGGGTCTGGACATGTCGACTCCCGTCGCATCGCGGAACCCACTTCCGATGCCGTCCGACTACCCGGAGTCGGGTGGGGCAAACGACCCGTCCCCGCACCACCCGCACCGGGCCCGGTGGAAGCGCGCACCGGGTCAGTGCACGACCAGCGGGACCTGGTCGAACGCCACGGCCAGGTCAGCCTCGATCCGGTCGGCGGCGGCGCGCAGCTCGGGCAACAGCCACCGCACGGCCTCCTCCGGCGTGGCGCGGCCGACGTGCAGGGCCACGTTGACCGCCGCGACCACCGCGCCGGACCGGTCGCGCACGCCGACCGCCAGCGAGCGCAGACCCTCGTGCAGCTCCTCGTCCACCATCGCCCAGCCGTCCCGGACGACCGCGTGCACGGCGGCTTCCAGCGCGTCGGGGTCCACGAGCGTGCGGCCGGTCAGCGGGCGCGGGTCGGCGGCGCGGATCAGCTCGGCCCGTTCGGCGGCGGGGAGGTCGGCCAGCAGCACGCGGCCCATCGACGTGGCGTACGCCGGCAGGCGGGTGCCGATCGCGATGTCGACCCGCACGACCCGGCCGGCCGCGACCCGCGCCACGTACCGGACCCGGTCGCCTTCGAGCACGGCCATCGACGCCGACTCGCCCACGCCCGCGGCCAGGTCGGCGAGGTGCGGTTGGGCGATGTCGGACAACGTGAGCGGCGCGAGGCGGGCGTAACCCAGGTCGAGCACCTTCGGCAGCAGCACGAACCGCCTGCCGTCGGTCTCCGCGTAGCCCGCGTCGCACAGCACGTGCAGTGCCCGACGCGCCGTGGCACGGGCCAGGCCGCACGCCGCCGCGGCGGTCGCGATCGTGTGGCCGTCCGGTGCTTCCCGGAACGCCGTGAGCACGGCCAAGCCCCTGGCGAGGCCTTCCAGGAAGCTCATGCCCAGTTCCGCCTTCGCGGATCGCGGGTCGTCGGCGGGAGGCACGGTCCGCCGGGGAGGGATCCGCTCGGTGACCCGGCGGGTCTCGCGCAGTGCCGCCTCCATGTCCGCCACCGCGGCACGCAGCCGTGGCAGCACGGTGTCCGGGAACGTGCCGGCGGTGTGCCTGCTGGTGTGGCTCAACACGCTCACCGCCGCCACCGGCCGGCCGGCCGGGTCGTGCACGGGCGCGGAGATGGCCAGCAGCCCCGGCTCGACCCACTGGTCGTCCAGCGACCAGCCCCGCGCACGGGCCTGCTCGACGCGGGCCCGGAACACCGCCTCGCGGTCCGGTGGCGGGTCGGTCAGCGTCGGCACGGCGGGGAACCCGGTGTCGAGCGGGTCGGCGGTGCGGCGGTGCCGCCACGTCTCGAACCGCTCCTCGCCCCAGGTCGCGGCCAGCACCACACCCGCGGCGGTGCGGTCGTCCGGCAGCACGGCGCCGACGTGGAACGCCAGGTAGACGGCACGCCGCCGGGTCGACTGGGCGATCAGCCGGGCGCCGTCGTCGTCGGGCACGGCGAGCGTCACCGACTCGTCCAGCTCGTCGGCGAGCCGGGTGAGCAGCGGCGCGAGCGGGCCGACCAGCCCGCACGACGCGAGGTAGGCGTTGCCCGGCTCCATGGCGGGCAGCGCGAGCCGCAGGTCGTGACCGTCGGCGCGCAGGTGGCCGAGGTGCAGCAGGGTTGCCGTGACGCGGTCGACGGTGGCGCGCGGCAGGCCGCTCGCCTTGGCCAGGTCGCCCCGGCGCAGCCTCGGCTCGGGGTGCGTGGCGACGGCGTGCAGCACGGCGAGCCCGCGTTCGAACGTGCCCGCGGCCTCGGTGGTGGTGGCGGCGAACTGCACGTCGGTTCCAGTCTGGTCGCGGTGTCCGGGGGGACATCGTAGGCGGACCTTGACGGGGACGGGCGGTCGAACGACACTCGGTGCACCTCCAGCGAACCGGATTTCGCTCAGCGAACGGAGCCTTGATGACCCTGACGCGCGGACTCCTCATCGGCGGCCGGGACGTGCCCGCCGCGGACCGGCGGACCACGGCCGACCTCGACCCGCACACCGGCGAGGTGTACGCGACCGTCGCCGCCGCCGGTGTCGTCGACGTGCGGCGGGCGGTGGAGGCGGCCGACACCGCGTTCGGGTCGTGGTCGGCGCTGCCACCGTCCGCGCGGCGGGCGATCGTGCTGCGGGCGGCCGACGTGCTGGAGGCGCGGGCCGCCGAGGCGGTCGCGCTGATGGCCGCCGAGGTGGGCGCGGTGGCCGGGTGGGCGCACTTCAACGTGGGGTTCGCGGCGAGCGTCCTGCGCGAGGCCGCCGCGGCGGTCACCCAGCCCGTCGGCGACGTGCTGGCCACCGAGGCCGAGGGCCGGCTGTCGCTGGCGGTGCGCGAACCGGTCGGCGTGGTGGCGGCGTTCGCGCCCTGGAACGCGCCGCTGATCCTGGGCGCGCGGGCGATCGCGACACCGCTCGCCGTCGGCAACACCGCGGTGCTCAAGCCGAGCGAGGACGCGCCGATCGCGAGCGGGCTGTTCCTCGCCGACGTGCTGCGCGAGGCGGGCTTGCCCGACGGCGTGCTCAACGTCGTCACCAACGACCGGGCGGACGCGGCGGTCGTCGCCGAGGCGCTGATCGGTGACGACCGGGTGCGACTGGTGAACTTCACCGGCTCCACCCGGGTCGGTCGGGTGGTCGGCGAGTCGGCCGCGCGCCGCCTCAAGCCCGCCGTGCTCGAACTGGGCGGCAAGAACGCCGTGCTGGTGCTGGACGACGCCGACCTGGGGCACGCGGTGGACGCGGTGGCCTTCGGCGCGTTCGCCAACGCGGGCCAGGTGTGCATGTCGGCCGACCGCGTCCTGGTCCACGAGTCGATCGTGGAGGAGTTCACCGCACGGCTGGCGATGAAGGTCGCCGGGCTGCCGCACGGTGACCCGACCGACCCCGCGACGGTGGTCGGTCCGCTGATCGGCGCCACGTCGGCGCGGCGGGTGGCCGACCTGGTGGCCGACGCGGTCGGGCGCGGCGCGAGGGTGCGCGCGGGCGGTGGCCCACCGGAGGGCGCCCGGTACCCGGCGACCGTGCTGGACCGCGTCACGCCGGACATGCGGATCCACCACGAGGAGGTCTTCGGCCCGGTGGTGACCGTGCTCGCGGTGGCCGACGACGAGGAGGCGATCGCGCTCGCCAACGACACCGAGTACGGCCTCACCGCCGGTGTCCTGACCGAGGACACCCGCCGGGGCCTCGCCGTCGCGCGTCGGCTGCGCACCGGGATCGTGCACGTCGGCAACCAGACCGTGGACGACGAGCCGCAGGCGCCGTTCGGCGGCGTGCAGGCCAGCGGCTACGGCCGCTTCGGCGGGCGCTGGGGCGTGGACGCCTTCACGACCACCCGATGGCTCACCGTCGCCACCACCCCGTCCCGCTACCCGTTCTGACCCTCCGTACCGGTGCCCGGCCGAGGACAACCCGGTCGGACCAGCGGCAAGCACACGATCCGGGACTGTCCGTACCCGTGGTGACCGGCCGACAATCAGGTCATGTCCGCAAGAGCCGACACCGACGGTCCGCCCAGCGTCCTGGTCGTGGGTGCCGGCATGGCCGGACTGGCCGCGGCGCGGGCGCTGCGCGACCTCGGCCACCCCGTCACCGTCCTGGAGGCACGTGACCGCGTCGGCGGGCGGATCCGGACCGACGAGCACGGCGTCGACCTCGGCGCGCACTGGATCCACGGCACCGACGGCAACCCGATCACCGAACTGGTCGAGGACCTGGGCATCCCGTACAGCTACGTGGGCGGCGACAGCGCCTACACCGGTGGCTTCGACAGCCTGGACCTGTTCGGCGCGGACAACCGCCTGGCGAACCACCGCCACAAGAGCCGCACCCTGGAACTGGCCGACGACGTGCTGCACGAGCTCGAACGGCGGGCCGCGATCGCCCGCAAGGGGCAGCACCCGGACATGCCGCTCGGCGAGGCCCTCCGCCGGGTGCTCGCCGAGCGCGGGCTGTCGCCCGAGGACGAGCAGGCGGTCCGCTACCACCTCAACGTGATCCTGCGCGAGGACGTGGCCGAGGACGTCGACAAGCTGTCGTTCCAGTACTGGGAGGACGGCTACCTGGTCTACGGCTACGGCGACAGCGTCCTGCACCAGGGCTACCAGTCCGTGGTCGACGCCCTGGCCGAAGGGCTGGACGTGCGGCTGGAGCACGTGGTCACGCGGGTCGACACCGGCGACGGGCGGGTGCGGGTCACCACCGACCGCGGCGGGTTCGAGGCCGACAAGGTGCTGGTGACCGTGCCGCTGGGCGTGCTCAAGGCAGGCGCGGTGCGCTTCGAGCCCTCGCTGCCCGAGGCCAAGCGGTCGGCGATCGCCCGGCTCGGCTTCGGCACCCTCAACAAGATCGCCCTGCACTACCGCGAGCCCTTCTGGCCGAGGGACCAGTACGTGTTCGGCTACCTGTGCCGTGACACCGACCGCTACCCCACGGTCGTCATCAGCATGTGGAAGTCGCACGGCAAGCCGGTGCTGGTGATGCTGCTGGGCGCCTCGCTCGGCCGGGAGATGGAGACCTGGTCCGACGAGGAGGTCGCCGGCTACGCCACCACCGTCGTGCACGACCTCTTCGGCGCCGGCGCGCCCGCGCCCGAGCTCGTCTCGCGCACCGCGTGGTCCAGCGACCCGTTCGCCCGGGGCACCTACACCTGCATCGGCGTCGACTCCTCGGCCAAGGACATCGGCACGCTCGCCGAACCGGTCGGCGACCGCCTGTTCTTCGCCGGCGAGGGCACCAACCCCTACCACTGGGGCTGCGTGCACAGCGCCTACGAGTCCGGCCGGCGGGAAGCCGCGCGGATCAGCGGGGACTCCGCCCTCTACGCACCGCCGAGCGCCGGCACCTCACGTCGCCAGTCGCGCAACACCGACCGGATGCTGCGCTTCGTGCGGATGCGGATGACCCACATCACCGACCGCGAGCTCACCGAGCGGGTGGCGTGCCTGCGCGAGTGCGTCGACCCGCACGGGGTGCGGCTGTTCGCCTCGCTGGTCGACTCGGAGCTGGAGACGCTCGCCTCGATGTTCGACGAGATCCCCTTCACCGCGGGCGACCCGATCTGCCGGGAGGACGAGGCCGCGCACGGGGTGTTCCTCGTCGCGCGCGGCGAGGTCGAGGTCGACTTCGGCGGCATCTACCAGCGCGCGGTGCTGGGGCCGGGCACCGTGCTCGGCCACCACGACCTGTTCTTCAACGCCCGCACCACATCGGTCACCGCGCTCAGCGACGACGTCGTGGTGTTCTACCTGGACCACTACCGCTACCAGAGCTTCCTCTACGCCTTCCCCGACGTGCTGATGCTGATGATGTCGGACCTGGTCACGCGCTGGGAGCAACTGGAGAACGCCCTGGGCTCCACCACCCTGCCCACCACCAACCACCAAACCGGCGCCGCCTAACCACCCACCCAACCCCCGCGCGTGTCCTACCTCCAGCACGCGCGTGTCCTACCTCCAGAACGCGAGAGTCCTACGTTCAGAACACCCGAGTTCAACGCTCGGAACGCGCCACCAGGGACCACAGGTAGCTCAACGGCTCGCCGTCGGGCTCGTCGCGCCGGGCGAACTCCGTGATCAGCTCCAGCAGCCGGGCGTTGAGCTCGGCCTGGGACGTCGCGCCGAGGCGCAGCACCCCCCTGGCGGTCTCCCGGTTCGCGTCCGGCCCGGCCTCCAGCACCTCGGCGCGGTGCGCGGCCAGCATCGCCAGGTCCACCCGCTGGGCCAGGCCCTCCCCCGCCACGTCGACGAGCCCGAGCCGCCACGTCCGACCGGTCGCCCGGTACGGCCGCTCCAACGCGCCGCGCGCGCCGCTGCGCACCGGGTCGGCGGCCAGGAACCCGGCCTTCACCAACGCCCGCACGTGCCGCAGCACGGTCGCCGGCGCGACGTCGAGCCGGTCCGACAGCTCCTTGTTGGTCAACGCCCGGTCCCAGCACAACCGCAGGATCCGCCAGCGCAACGGGTGCGCGAGCGCCTTCAGCTCCTCGACCGTGGCGTCGCGGGCGGGGTGATCGGGCAGGACCGGCACGCCGAAGAGGCTAACCCACCCGCTCTTGCCGCGACCGTCACCGATTTGGTTCACTGCTATCGATTGCACAAAGTGAAATCACTCCGGGGGTAGCGGTGGGCAGGATGGGGCCGGGCACGGCGGGTCAGGCAGGCGACCGGCGGCGCGGGATCGCGGAGGTGCGAAGGTGAGCTGGACCGACTTCGAGTGGCTGCACGGCGCCGACCCCAGCCCCGACGGCAAGAGCGTGGTGTACGTGAGCGACGCCTCCGGGCGACCGCAGCCCTGGGTGCTGCCGCTGGACGGCGAAGCCCGGCACATCGAGGTCGCCGGGTCCGTCCAACGGTGTGCGTGGCGACCGGACGGCGCGCGGCTCCTCGTGCTGACCGACCCCGACGGCGGCGAGGACCACCGGCTCGCCGAGGTCGACCCGGTGACCGGCGACGTCGAGTGGCTGGTCGCCGAGGACGGCGTGCGGTGCGAGATCGGCACGCCCTTCGGCAGCACCGGGCAGCCCTACAACGCCGACGGCACGCTGCTCGCCTACGCCTCCAACGCACGCGACCCCGAGGTGTTCGACGTGCTGGTGCGCGACCTGCGCACCGGTGAAGAGCGGATCGTGCTGCACGGCGACGACCGGTACCTGCCGATGGGCTTCTCGCCCGACTCGCGGCTGCTGCTCGTGCTGCGGCTGCACCAGCAGACCGAGCAGGACCTGTTCGCGTGCGACCTGGCCGACGGCACGGTCCGGCTGCTCACCCCGCACGAGGGTCCGGCGAAGTACCAGCCCGTCGCGTGGCTGCCCGACGCCACCGGCGTCTACCTGTGCACGTCCCAGGGCCGTGACTTCCTCGGCCTCGCGGTGTTGTCCCTCGACGGCGGGCTGACCTGGATCGACACGCCGGAGTCCGATGTGGAGGGCGCCGCGCCGGCACCGGACGGCACTCGGCTGGTCTGGGGTGTCAACGAGGACGGCTACACCCGGCTGCGGTGGGCGGACGTGGGCGGTCCGGCCGCCGACGTCGTCGGGCTGCCGCCCGGTGTCGCGGTCACCGAGTTCGGCCTCGACGGGTTCGCCCCGCGGTTCACGCCGTCCGGCGAGCTCCTGGTGCAGCTCGGCCGGCCGGACGCGGCGACCGACCTGTTCCTGGTCGACCTGCCGCGCGGTGAGGTCCGGCAGCTGACCGACTGCGGTGCGGGCCTGCCCTCGCCGATCGTGCCGCCGACGGTGGTCCGCGCGGTCGGCGCGGACGGGCTCACCGTGCCGTGCCTGCTCTACCGGCCGCCGTCGGCGAGCGCGGAGCACCCCGCGCCGGTCGTGGTGACCGTCCACGGTGGACCGGAGGTGCAGGCGCTGCCGCTGTTCCAGCCGGTGGTGCAGGCGTTGTTGCACCGCGGGATCGGTGTGCTCGCGCCGAACTTCCGCGGGTCGTCCGGCTACGGGATGCGCTACCAGCGGTTGATCTACCGCGACTGGGGCGGCGGCGACCTGGTCGACCTGGAGGCGTCGGTCCGGCTGCTGGACGACGTGCCGTGGGCCGACGCGACGCGGGTCGGCGTGCACGGCGCGTCCTACGGCGGGTTCGCCGCGCTGGCGTGCCTGACCCTGCTGCCGCACCTGTGGCGGGCGGGGGTGAGCGAGTGCGGGCCGTCGGACCTGCTCAGCGACATCCGGTCGTTCCCGCCGACCTGGCGCAAGCGGGCGGTGGACTGGATCGGCGACCCCGACGACCCCGACGACGTGGCCCGCCTCACCGAGCGCAGCCCGCTGGAGAACGCCGACCGGCTCCGCGCGCCGGTGCTGATCATGCACGGGGAGAACGACAAGAACGTGAACCCGCAGGAGTCCGAGCAGATGTACCGCAGGCTGCGTGAGCTGGGCAAACCGGCACGGCTGGTGCTGCACCCCGGGGTCGGGCACGGCATCGACCGGGCCGGGCTCGCCGACGCGGTCGAGCTGATCGTCTCCTGGTTCGCCGAGCACCTGGAGCCAAGAACCGCATAGGAACTCCACGGGCGGCCCACAGGAACCGGCGTCGTGGTGGACGGCATGACGCCGATCCACGACCGCGGCCGCGCCTTCGACCCCGTGTTCCGCGACGGGCACGACGAGCAGCCGGCCCACGTCACCGGCGACGTCGACGCCGGCTACACGGCCTCGCTCACGGTCAGGGTGTGAGGGTCAGCAGCAGGTGCAGCCCGACCAGCAGGCCGCACGTGACGGTGTGCACGACCGGGTTGTGGGTGAGCAGCGCGGCGAACTCCCGCAGGAACGCGCTGGGCAGGAAGTACCACGCCGTGGGCGCGCCGATGATCTGCATGCGCAACCGCAGCCTGCGGGCCAGCACGGCGGCGCGGAAGACGTGGAAGTTGTTGGTCACCGCGACCGCCCGACCGGTCCAGCCCCGCTCGGCGAGCAGCCGGGCGCTGTAGGCCAGGTTCTCCTCGGTCGTGGTCGCCCGGTCCTCCGGCACGATCAGCTCGTCCGGCACGCCGTGCCGCAGCAGGTAGTCCCGCATCGCCGCCGCCTCGGACACCACCTCGCCCGGACCCTGCCCGCCCGAGACGACGAGCAGCGGCGTGCGGCCCGCGGCGACCTCCCGGCGGTACAGGTGCAGGCCGCGATCCAGCCGCGCGGCCAGCAGCGGCGGCACGCGGTCGCCGATCAGGCCCGCGCCCAGCACGACCACGGCGTCGAAGCCCGTGCGGCGGCCGATGCTGCCGTACACGATCGAGTACAGCAGCAGGCTGACGAACAGGAACGCGACGTAGGCCGCGACGATCAGCAGCGACCCGATCACGGCGTCCACCGCGGGTCCGGTGTGCGCGGTGGCGAACCCGAACGCGGCCACCACGCCGAAGATCGCGAGCCCGGCGAGCAGCGAGAGCAGGTTCGCCAGGCCGAAACCCTCCCGGCGCACCATCAGCACGCCGTTGGCGATCAACGCGCCCGGCAGCACGAACCCCAACCCCAGGAGCAGGACCACGACCGCGTACCCGACGACGGCGGCGGACCACCCGCCGTTCACCGAGGCCCGGAACACCAACCACAGCACGAGGAACACCAGCGTCACGCCGAGCCACACCGCGTTGCCCAGTCGCCGCCGGTCGCGGATCACGCCGACCACGAAGAACAGAGCGGGCACGAGCGCCGCGATCCCGAAGATCATGCGGGCCAATGTAGACGGCCCGCGGTCACGCGAGGCCCTCGTCCGCCAAGTCCTCGTCCGCCAAGTCCTCGTACTCCAGGTCCCCGTCCGCCAGGTCGCCCTCCCGCTCCGCCGCCTCCCGGTCCGGCAGCACGGTGGCGAGGTAGGAGCGCAACGCGGCGGTGGTGCCGACGTCGCGGCCCGCGTTCTCGGACAGGAACCAGCGGTGCACCAGCACCTCGTGGAACAGCTCCGCCGGCGCGAGCACGCCGAGCAGGTCGGGTGGGACGGCGGCGACGACCGGGTCGTAGACCTCGTTGCGCCACAGGTGCCCGGCGGTGGTCTCGGGCACCGGCGCGCCGTCGCGCTGCTCCAGGTACGCGCGGAACGAGCGCAGGTCGTTGAGCAGGCGGCGGGCCTGGCCCTCCTGCACCTCCAGGCCGGTGAGCTTGAACAGCTCGCGCCGGCTCTGGCCGATCTCGGCGACCCGGATGTCCACCCGCAGCCGCGCGCCGCTGTCGGAGGTGACGAGCTCGACCTCGCCGACGTCGAAGCCGAGGTCGTTGAGCCGGCGCAGGCGTTCGGCGACCCGGTAGCGCTGTTCGTCCAGCCGGAAGAACTCCTCGCGGGTCACCTCGTCCCACAGCGCGGCGTAGCGCTCGGGCACGCTGTCGGCCACCACCACCGGGTCGATGTCGGCCGGCAGCAGGCCGCCCGCTTCGAGGTCCATCAGCTCGCCGCCGATGCGCTCGCGCGCCAGGTCCACGTCGTAGGTGCGCTGGCCGTCCGACAGCTGCGGGTGGCGCTCGACGGTCTCGGCGTCGACCAGGTACGCGGCCAGGTTGCCCGCGTCGAGCCGGAACAGCGTGTTCGACAGCGAGCAGTCGCCCCAGAACGTGCCGGACAGGTGCAGCCGCACCAGCAGCTCGACCAGCACGTCCACCAGGCGCTCGGCCGAGTGGTCGCCGCGCGGGCTGGAGAACAGGTAGCGGTAGGACATGGAGTGGTCGAGGTAGCGGGTGACCAGGATGGCCTGCTGGTCGTCGGGGCGGTCGACGCACAGCCCGAGCACCGACACCGAGGGCATCCCCTCCCCCTCCAGCTCACCGAGCACGGCGTACTCGTGGCGGGCCAGCGCCTCGGAGATCTCCTTGAGCGCGTACACGCGCCCTTCGCTGGCCACGAACCGCACGACGTGCCGCGAGATGCCCCGCTGCGGGACGGTCAGCAACAGCTTCTCGTCCCACTCCTCCAGGGGCTGTGCCCACGGCAGGGCGAGCAGTCCACCGGCCTCGGTGGCGGGTGGGCGGAAGAGGAATCGCATGTGCTCCCCGTGGCTGGTGCGCGGACGACGCCGAAGCTACCTCGTCACGACGCCGTCCAGCCACGCGATGTGTCCTGGTCATCACGATCCAGAACGTGCGATCCGCGGCCGACCCCCCGGTGCGACCGCGGACCGCACGGCCCGGTCAGGCGCTCTCCAGGCGTTCGATCCGTTCGACGAGCGGCTGGAGTTCCCGGCGGACCACCGCGGTGATCACGGCGGTCGGGTCGGGCTGCGCCGCCGTGGCGGCCTGGAGGTGCGCGAGACCGCTCAACGCCGCCACCACGGCCTGGCGGGCGCCGCGCGGGTCGACGCCCAGGCCGCGCAGCACCCGGCCCGCCGAGCCGTCGGGTTCCGCGACCAGGCCGATCAGCAGGTGTTCGCAGCCGACGTAGTTGTGGCCCAGCGTGAGCGCTTCGGTGACGGCCAGCTCCAGCGCGGCGGCGGCCGCGGTGCCGTAGGCGGTGGGTGTGGTGTCGCCGGACCGCTCGGGCAGGTGCACGCGCTCCGGGTCGACGTCCATCGCCCGCAGCACGCGCAACGCCAGGTTCGCCCCCTCCGCCAGCACGCCGCCGAGCAGGTGCCCGGTGCCCACGGTCGCCGCACCGTCCGCCCGGGCGCGGTCGGCGGCCAGCCGCAGCGCGGTGCGCAGCCGGTCGGTGAACCTCGACTGCCGGGCCGCCGCGTCCTGCGTCGCCGGCTCGTCCAGCCGGATCGCCCTGATCGTGCCGATCCGCCGCACGGCCTGCTCCAGCGCGCGCTGGCACACCGCGGACACCGGCACGCCCGCCTCCTTGACCTGCTCGGCCAGGTCGTCGGGCAGGTAGACGTTGATCTTCGGCACGCGTCCGACCTCCTCAAATCGTTATAACCCCATTCATACCCCCTCACGGGGTTACACACAAGCCGTGTCGCAGGTCACACCCGGATGGTTCAACGTGGCGCGTCCTCTCAAGGGTTTCCCGACCGCAACGCGACACCGACAGCGGCAGAAGGGGGCGACGTGCCGGACGACGACTACGACCAGTTCGTCACCGAACGTCTCGATCGACTCTTGCGCTACGCCACGGCCTTGACGTGCGACAAGCACCTCGCCCAGGACATCGTCCAGGACGTGCTGCTGCGCGCCCGGCAGCGGTGGGCGCGGATCGGGGCGGTGGACGTGCCCTACCTCTACGTCAAGCGGATGGTGACCAACGAGTACCTGTCATGGCGGCGGCGTCGGGCGGCCCGGGACGTCTCGTCCACCCACGTCTCGCTGGAGGACCTGGCGCCCGCGGTCGCCGACCCCGCGATCCGGCACGCCGAGCGGGACGCGATGCGCGCCCGGATCGCCGTGCTGCCGCGCAAGCAACGGGCCGCGCTGGTGCTGCGCTACTACGAGGACAGCACCGACGCCGAGATCGCCGAAGTCCTGGGCTGCACGGAAGGCACCGTGCGCAGCCACATCTCCCGCGCGCTGCACAAGCTCCGGGTCAACGAGAACACGCCGTCGGAGGTGCTGCGATGACCGACCACGAAGCTCTCATCCGGGAGGCCATCGCGGCCGAGGCCGACCAGGCCGTCGACCACCGCGAGGTCTTGGCCCACCTGCGGCGCGAGCGGTCCCGGCGGCGGCCGATCGCGTTGTTCGCCGCGGCCACCCTGACCGCCGCCGCGGCGGCCGTCGCGGTCATCGTGCCGCTGAGCCTGGACCGGACCGCCGCGCCGCCCGGCGGGCAGGTGGCTCCGCCGCCCTCGTCCGCGCGGACCGTGCTGCTGATCGGCACGGACGGCGCCGGGAACACCGACTCGATCGTGCTGGTGCGGGTCGCCGCGGACACCCCGGTCAGCGCGGTGTGGCTGCCCCGGAACGCGTTGGTCGACCTGCCCGGCGTCGGCGTGGACAGGCTGAACTCGGCCTACTCACGGGCAGCCGGAACCGGCCAGGCGAGCGCGAGCGCCGGCGCGGAGGCGTTGGCGGCCGCGGTCGAGTCGCTGACCGGCGTCGAGGTCGACCACCACGCCGAGGTCGACGTGGCGGACTTCGCCGCGCTGTCCGACGTGGTGGGCGGGGTGGACGTCTGCCTGCGCCGGCCGGCCCGCGACGACCTCTCCGGCGTCGACCTGCCCGCCGGGCGCACCCTGTTGGGTGGACACCAGGCGCTGGCGTTCCTGCGGCAGCGCAACGGGTTGCCCAACGGCGACCTGGACCGGGTCGTGCGGCAGCAGGCGTTCCTGCGCGCCCTGGCGGCGAAGGTCGTCGGCGCGCAGGACCCGGCGCTGGTGACGCGGGTGGTCGAGGCGGCGCGCTCCACCGTGCGCACGGACCCGGACCTGAACCTGCTGGAGTTCGCCCAGCGGATCACCCCGACCGTGCGGACCGCGATCATCCCGCTCGGCGCGGAGGTCGACGTGGAGAACGGCACGGGCGCGGTCCGGGGCCGTGCGGTCGACCCGGCGGCGGTCCGGGCGTTCACGGCGGGGTTCTTCGCCGACGGCGCCACCGACACGCCGACCGGCGGGTTCACCGTGCCCCTGGCCACGGAGACCCAGGCGCCCGGCAGGCAGCAGCCGGAGCGCGACTGCGTGAGCTAGCTACAGCGGCAACGGCTCGGTGATCTGCAGGCCGGCGTCCACGCTCGCCACCAGGAGTTCCGCCTGGTGCGGCGAGTGGACGCCGGCCCAGCCGCGCAGCGGGCCGAGGAAGTCGACCAGGTCGCGCTGAGCGGCGCGCAGCATCGCCGGCAGGGCACGCCTGGGTAAGTCGACGTGCGGCACGTCGAGCCCGTCGTCCACCCACACGCGGACGACGTCCTCGCCCACGTACTCGACCCGCGGCGCGGGCGGGTGACCGAGGTCGACCGGTGCGCGGTGCAGCGCGCCGAGCCACGTGCGCCACTCGAACAGGTCGGTGCCGCCTGGTTCGGCGCGCACGCCGTCGTCGCCGTCGAGCAGCAGACCGCCACGCCCGAACAGGCTGTCGAAGCCGATCAGCTCGTGCACGGCCGCGTCCGCAGTCCGCGCGCCCCGGCCGCCGCTGTGCAGGTAGAGCGTGCAGAGCACGGCGCCGACCCCGGCGTGGTCCACCGTCCCGTCGAGGTGCAGCCACGGGCCGTTGCCGCCGGACACCGGCCACAGGTCGAAGTTCTCCGGCACGTACCTGGCGATGACTGGCGAGAACCGGGCCACGTTCCCGAGGCTAGTGGCGAACCGCCCCGGCGGCAGGGGCCGCCGGGGCGATCGTGGTTCTCCAACTGCCGGTAGGGCCAGCCCTACCCCTGGTCGGCGCGCCAGACCTGGTACTCGCGCATCCCGTAGAGCAGCGGCAGGTGGCCTTGTTCCTGCGCGACTTGGAATGCCTCGCCGAACACCACCGTGTGGTCACCGACCGCCTCGGTCCGGCTGACCCTGCAGTCGGCCACCGCGTGCGCGTCCTCGACCAGGTGCGGGCCGCCCGCGCTGGGTGGCAGGTGCCACGGGATCAGGTCGAACCGGTCCGGCGCGCCGGAGGCGAACAGCTCCGCCACCGCCTTCGCGTTGCCGTGCAGGAAGTTCACCGCGAACGCGCCGCGGGCGAGCACGGCGTCCAGGGTCGGGCTGCCGTTGCGCAGGCAGACCAGCAGCGTCGGCGGCGACAACGTCACGCTGCACACCGACGAGACGGTCATGCCGCGCGGCGAGTCGTCCTCGGCGGTGGTGGTGATGATGGCGACGCCGGTCGGGAAGTGCGACATCAGGGTGCGGAACTCGGCGATCTCGATCGCGGGCAGCGACTGGGTCATGACCTGCTCCCGGGCAACTCGGGGACCGGCACGCGCCTCGGGGCGCGGGTGCGTTCGATGAGGGAGAGCAGCGGACCGGTCATGCCGGTCGTCACCAACGCCATCACCACGAGGGCCAGGAACAGCTGCACGGGGAGCAGACCGGCGCTGTACCCGGCTTGCAGCACGACGATCTCGGTCAGGCCGCGGGTGTTCACCAGCACGCCGACCGTGATCGAGGTGCGGCGGTCCTGGCCGGCCAACCGCCCGCCGAGGTAGCCGCCGCCGACCTTGCCGACGACGGCGAGCGCGATGGCGATCGCGATGGCGGCCCACGGCACCGAGCCGCGCGGCGCGTTGGCCACGCCCATGCCCGCCACCACGAAGAACACCGGCACCAGCAACCGGCCCAACCCCATGACGGGTCGCACGACCTCGGCCCACGCGCCGCCGGGGATCGCGAGGCCGACCACGAACGCGCCGAACACGGCGGTCAGGCCCCAGTGCTCGAACTGGAACGCGACCAGCAGCGCCAGCGCCGCGACGGCGGCGCCGGTGGCGCGGGGGAAGCGCTCGGCGGTCGACATGGGCACCCGGCCGCGCAACAGGATGCGGCCGACCACGGTCACCGTGACGCCGAGGGCGACCAGGACCAGGGACACCACGACACCGCCGGAGATGCCGACGGCCACCACCAGCAGCACCCACGCCGCCGAGTCGGTGACCACGGCCGCGGCCATGGAGAGCTTGCCCGCCGGGCTGTCGACCATCCCGCGGTCCTCCAGCACGCGGGCCAGCACGGGCACGGCGGTGACGCTCAGGGCGACCGCGACCATCAGCACGAGCGCCGGCGTGGAGGCGTCGCCGCGCAGGTCCGGGTCGGCCGACCAGATCACCCACGCGGCCATCGCCAGGCCGGTCAGCAGGGCGGGCACGAACGAGCCGGCGGTCACCCAGCCGACCGCGCGTGCGCCGAGCACGGAGCCGCCGTGGCGCAGGTCGTGCGCCACGCCGACGAGGAACAGCACCA
This sequence comes from Saccharothrix stipae, assembly GCF_054781895.1. Classification (NCBI taxonomy): domain Bacteria; kingdom Bacillati; phylum Actinomycetota; class Actinomycetes; order Pseudonocardiales; family Pseudonocardiaceae; genus Saccharothrix; species Saccharothrix stipae. The sequence goes on from NZ_BAAGTN010000002.1 coordinate 377,974, forward strand.
GGCCGATCTGGCCGATCACCTTCAGCGGGTCCACGACGTCGGTGGGCAGCACCGCCGCCAGGGTCGGCGCACCGCCGACCGCGAGCACCGCGGGCACCACCAGGATGCCCGCCAGGATCTCGCCGATGACCTCGGGTTGCCGCGACGCGCGTGCGGCGACCCGGCCCAGGTACGCCGCGACCAGCACGACCGCCAGGACGGCGACCACGTGCCCCGCGCGCAACAGGATGTCGCTCATGGTCGCGCCCCCGGTGATCCGAGGACGTCATGCCTGGTCATCGACAGCGCGCGGCTGCCCGCGAAGTTGGGGATGCGCATGTGCACGGCCAAGTCCCTTCTCACCGGTCGGTGGTGCCTTCTGCGGTCGTGTCGATCAGCTCTGCGGTTGGTGCCCGACGAGGTTGAAGAACACGTCGTCGAGGGTCGGGCGGCGCAGCGCGAAGTCGGCGACGTCCACCCCCGCGTCCCGGAGGGCGACCGCGGCGGCGGCGATGCCGTCCATGCCGTCGCGCAGTTGCAGCTTCACCAGGCCCTTCGCCGGGTCGGTGGTCGGTTCGTCCACGGCCAGCGGCGCGAGCACGCCCACCGCGGCGGGCAGCCGGTCGGGCAGCGCGACGGCCACCTCCAGCCACTCCTGGCCGACCTTGCGCTTGAGCTCGTCCGGCGTGCCGTCGGCGATCACCTGGCCGGCCGCGATGACCACGATCTGGTCGGCCAGGTAGTCGGCCTCCTCCAGGTACTGGGTGGTCAGCAGCACGGTCATGCCCTCGGCGACCAGGCCGCGCACGGTGTTCCACAGCGACTGCCTGCTGGCCGGGTCCAGCCCGGTGGTCGGCTCGTCCAGGAACAGCACCTGCGGGTGGCCCACCAGGCAGCTGGCCAGGTCGAGCCGGCGGCGCATCCCGCCGGAGTAGGTGCCCACCGGGCGGTCGCCCGCGGCCACGAGGTCGAAGCGCTCCAGCAGCTCCTGCGCGCGACGGCGGGCGCCCGCACCGCCCAGGTGCAGCAGCCTGCCCAGCAGCACCAGGTTCTCCCGGCCGGTCAGCAGCTCGTCCACGGCCGCGTTCTGGCCGGCCAGGCCGATCCGGCGGCGCACCTCGCGCGGCTCCCGCACCACGTCGAACCCGGCGACCTTGGCCTGCCCGCCGTCCGGCACGAGCAACGTGGCCAGCGCCCGCACGGCGGTGGTCTTGCCCGCGCCGTTCGGACCGAGCAATCCGAGCACCGAACCCGTGCGCACGGACAGGTCGATGCCGCGCAGGGCCTCGGTCTTGTCGTAGGTCTTGCGGAGTCCGGTGACTTCGATGGCGAGGTCCATCAGCTCGCCCTGCTCTCGCCGGCGCCTGCCTCGCGCAGGCTGCGGGGTCGCATGTCGGTCCAGTTGTCCTCCACGTAGGACAACGCGGCCTCACGGGTGGACTCGGCGAGTGCGACGGTCCACCCGGCTGGGACCTCGGCGAACGCGGGCCAGAGGCAGTGCTGACCCTCGTCGTTCACCAACACGAGGAACCTGCCGTCCTGATCGTCGAAGGGGTTCGTCATTCGGTTCTCCGTACCCTCGGGCGGATGGGGGACCCCAGTTGGTCAATGCTTTCGGCCCGCGCTGACCGGGCGCTGACAGATGGGTGATGCGCTCGGCCGGGCGGTGCGCTTCAGGATTGCGGCGACAGCCGCACGGGCAGGCTGCTGTAGCCGTAGACGAAGTTGGAGTACAGACGGGTGGGCGGTCCTTCGACGTGGATCTCCGACACCAGGTCGCGCAGGCCTTCCAGCACCGACGACACGTGCGCGCGGCCCAGGTAGGCGCCGACGCAGAAGTGCGGCCCGAAGCCGAACGCGATGTGCCGGTTGGGCGTGCGGCCCAGGTCGAACCGCGCCGGGTCGTCGAACACGTCCTCGTCGAAGTTCGCCGAGCTGTTCCACATGGTGACCACGTCGCCCTCGCGGATGGTGCGACCGCCGAGCTCGACGTCGGTCACCGCGCGCCGGCCGAAGTGCATCGCGGGCGTGGTCCAGCGCAGGACTTCCTCGGTCGCGGTGGAGAGGGAGACGTCGCCGTTCTTCAGCGCGCGCCACTGCTCGGGGTGCTCGGCGAGGGCGAGGATCGCGCCGATGGACGACATCCGGCTCGACTCGTCCGCACCCAGGATCAGGCTGTAGGAGTTGAACACCACCTCGTCCTCGGCCAGCGGCTCGCCGTCGATGAGGCCGTTGGCCAACGCGCTGAGCACGTCGTCGCCGGGGTTGCGGCGGCGCTGGTCGGCCAGGTCGCTGAAGTAGAGCAGGATCTCGTTGCGGGCCAGCCACTCGTCCATCTGGCTGTCCTCGGAGCTGATCCGGCTCAACGTGCGGTTGTTCCAGTCGACGAGCTTCGCCCGGTCCGCGGCGGGCACGTCCATCAGGTCGCCGATGGTGTTGATCGGGATGTGGTCGGCCACGTCGGTGGCGAAGTCGCACGACCCGCGCGCGATCACCTCCGACAGCAACGCCATGGTGCGCTTGCGGACCTGCTCGGCCACGGACTCCAGGAACCGCGGCGAGAACGACTTGAGCATCAGGTTGCGCACCGCGCGGTGCCGCTCCCCGTCGGTGACGGCGAGCATCTTGCCCGACGCGGAGTCGTTGCCCTGCAACAACGTGGTGAGCACGTTGCCGCGCTCGGACGTGAGCCGCTTGTTGTCCTTGTAGGCGGCGACGCAGTCGGCGTGGCGGGTCACCGCCCAGAAACCGGGGTTGTCGCCGCGCGGCTCGTTCCAGTGCACCGGGTTCTCCGCGCGCAGGTGGCGCCACAGCTCGGGCAGGTCCACGTCCAGGAACGTCTGCGGGTCGGCGAGGTCGAGGGTGGCCGGATCGGCGATCATCGCGGGGTGCGGTCCCTTCAGGCGTTGCGGTAGCGGCGGACGCTCAGCACGGACGTGACCAGGAACAGCAACCCGAGCGACACGAGGATCACCAGGCTGGGGTTCTCGGCCGGGAACCCGGTTCCGGTCGGCGAGGCGTTGCCCCACAACTCCCGGCAGGCGCTGATCACCGAGCTGACCGGGTTCCACTGGGCGATCGGCTGGATCCAGCCGGGCAGCTTGTCCACCGACAGGAAACCGGTGGACAGGAACGAGAACACCACCGCCACCAGGCCGCCGACCGACTCGATGGTCTCCAGGTTGCTCATCGCCATGCCCAGCAGCACGCCGACCCAGAGCACGGTGAAGATGAACACCGCGACCAAGCCGAACCCCGCCAGCGTCGGCAGGATCCCGTTGTGCGGCCGCCAGCCGAACAGCAGGCCGAACGCGACCACGATCACCAGCCCGATCAGGCTGATCAGCAGGTCGGCGATGACGTGCCCGATGAGCACGGCCGACCGCGAGATCGGCAACGACCGGAACCGGTCGACCAGGCCGCCCTGCACGTCCAGCGCCACCGCGATCGCGGTCGGGCCGACGGCGGCCAGGGCGCCCTGCATCACCACACCGGCGAAGATGAACTCGATGTAGTTGGTGCTGCCCGGGATCTGGATGGCGCTGGAGAACAGGTAGCCCAGCGCGACCATGGTGATCAGCGGGTTGAGCGTGATGCCGACGAGCCGGCCGGGGTTGCGGCGCAGCCGCCGCAACCGCCGGCCCGCGATGGCCAGCACCTCGGTCACGGACGCCAGCGGCGGTGCCGCCGACGGCGGGATGTCCAACGTGGTCACGGTCGTGCCTCCCCGGAGTGGTTGCCCTGCACCCGGCGGAGCTCGTCCGCGATCGCCGCGCCGATCAGCGCCTGCGGTTCGGGGTGCATCATGTACTCGTGCCCGCACGGGATGCGGTGCACGCGGACCTGTCCGTCCACGTGGGACTGCCAGGCATCGGCCAGTTCGGTGATCTCGGCCTCGGACCGGTCGGCGGTCGCGGAGAACAGCACCAGGTCGCCGTGCAGGGTCGACGGCGTGAAGCGCTCCATGATCCGGCCGTGGTTGCGCACCACGGCGAGCATGGCCAACAGCCGCTGCTCGCCCAGCTCGGCCAGCGGGTGCCGGTCGCGGCGCAGCACCTCGACCACGTCACCGGGCTTCAGCTCGCGGCCGGCGAACTCGCGCCGGTCGTGCCCGATCTGCTCCATGACGCGGAGCAGCAACTCGTCGTGGCCGAGTTCCTCGTCCTCGGTACCGGGTCGGTGCGGGTAACCGTCGAGGTCGGCCACCAGCGCCACCTCGTCGCCCTGTGCTTGCAGCCGCACGGCCAGCTCGTGCGCCAGCACGCCGCCGAACGACCAGCCGAGCAGGTGGTAGGGCCCCTCGGGCTGGACGGACTTCAGGTGGCCGATGTACTCCTGCGCCACCGCCTCGATCGACTCGGGCAACGGCGCGAGGTGGCCGACGCTGGGCGACTGGATGCCGTAGATCGGCACCTCCGGGTCCAGCGACCGGGCCAGGCCGACGTAGGGCAGGCTCGACCCCAACCCGCTGTGCAGCACGAACAGCGGCGGCCTCGACCCGGTCGGCCGGATCGGCAGCACGATCGCGAACGGGTCGAGCGTGTCGTCGCCGCAGTCCAGCGCGCGCACCTCGTCGAACACCCGGGCCACCGCCGAGGCGCCCGCCGAGGGCACGTCCTGCTCCTCGGCGATCGCCGCGAGCCCGGCCGCGGTCTTGTGCACGAAGACGTCCGCGATGGTGAACCGCAGCCCGGCCTTGCGCGCCCGGCTGACCACGCCGGTGGCCAGCAGCGAGTGGCCGCCCAGCTCGAAGAAGTCGTCCTCCACCCGCACCGACGGCACGCCGAGCACGTCGGCGAACACGTCGCACAGCAGCCTCTCCGCCGCCGTGGCCGGTTCGCGCGAGGGGGTGCGGTCGGCGAAGTCCGGCGCCGGCAGGGCCGCCCGGTCCACCTTCCCGTTGGTGTTCAGCGGGAACCGCTCCAGCGTGACGAGCGCGGACGGGATCATGTAGTCCGGCAGCGACTCGCCGATCCGCCGCCGCACCGCGGCGGGCTCCGGCACCTCGGCGCCCGCGACCGGCACCACGTACCCGACCAGCCTGCCGTTCGCGGCCACCACGACCGCGTCCGCGATCTGCGGCACGGCCCGCAGCGCCGCCTCCACCTCGCCGAGCTCGATCCGGAACCCGCGCACCTTGACCTGGTGGTCGCGGCGGCCCAGGAACTCGATCTCGCCCTCGGCGTCCCACCGGACCACGTCGCCGGTGCGGTACATCCGCTCCCCCGGCCCGGCGAACGGGTCGGCCGGGAACCGGTCCGCGGTCAGCGCGGTGCGCCCGAGGTAGCCGCGCGCCAGGCCCTCGCCGCCGATGTACAGCTCGCCCGGCACGCCGACCGGCACCGGCCGCAGCGCGTGGTCGAGCACGTACACCTTGGTGTTGGCGATGGGCTTGCCGATGGTCGGCTTGCCGCCGTCCACCTCGGCCACCGTGGACCAGATAGTGGTCTCGGTCGGCCCGTACATGTTGCGCACGTCGTGCGCGTGCTCGCGCAGCGAGTTGGCCAGCGACTCGCTCAACGCCTCGCCGCCGGTGAGCACCACGCGCAGCCGGCGCAGCGCCGACGGGTCGGCCTCGACCAACGCCTGCCACAGGCTCGGCGTGGCCTGCATGACGGTCGTGCGGGTGTCGACCACGGCCGCGCCGAGCGCGTGCGGGTCGCGCACCACCTCGCGGTCGGCCACGATCAGCGTCGCGCCGGAGACCAGCGGCACGAAGATCTCCAGGATGGAGATGTCGAAGCCGAACGTGGTCACCGCGAGCAGCCGGTCGTCCCGGCTCATCGCCAGGCGCAGCCGCATGTCCGCGATCAGGTTGCGCAGCGCCCGGTGCGGCACCACCACGCCCTTCGGCTTGCCGGTGGAACCGGACGTGTAGATCACGTAGGCGGGGTGCTCGGGCCGCAGCGGCGCGAGCCGGTCCCGGTCGGTCAGCTCCGCCGCGCCGCCGCGACCGCGCAGCAGCCGGCCCACCTCGGGCGCGTCGAGGTCCAGCCTCGGCGTGCCGTCGTCGGGCAGGTCCGTGCCCGAGGTCGTGACGACCAGGATGGGCGAGGCGTCGGCCAGGGTGAGCCGGATCCGGTCGACCGGGTGGTCCGGGTCGACCGGCAGGAACGCGGCGCCGGACTTGAGCACCGCCAGCGCCGCCACCACCAGGTCGCTCGACCGGGGCACGGCGATGGCGACGATCCTCTCCGGGCCGGCGCCGCGCCGGATCAGCTCACGCGCCAGCCGGTTGGACCGCGCGCCCAGCTGCCGGTAGGTCAGCTCGCCGTCCCCGCCGACCATCGCGGTGACGCCGGGGATCTGCCTGGTCCGGTTGGCGACCACGTCCGGCACCAGCGCCCGGTCCAGCTTGCGCGCGGTGTCGTTCCACTCGACCAGGATCTTGTGCCGCTCGGCCGGGCTGAGCACGTCCACGTCGCTCAGCGGCCGGTCGGGGTCGGCCACCACGGCGGCGAGCACCCGGATCAACCGCTGCGCGATGGCGTCCACGGTGGTGCGGCGGAACAGGTCCGTGCGGTAGGCGAGCACGCCGTCCATGCCCGCGGGCACGCCGTCGAGCTGCCGCTCCACCAGGTCGAAGGTCAGGTCGAACTTGGACCGCTCGGCCTTCATCGGCTCCACGGCCGCGTGCACGCCGGGCAGCGCCTCGGTGGCGTCGTCGTCGTTCTGGAACGCCAGCATCACCTGGAACAGCGGGTGGCGGGCCAGCGACCGGGTCGGGTTCAGCGCCTCCACCAGGTACTCGAACGGCAGGTCCTGGTGGGCGTAGGCGGCCAGGTCGGTCTCCCGGACCCGGCGCACCAGCTCGCGGAACGTCGGGTCGCCGCTGGTGTCGGTGCGCAGCACCAGCGTGTTGACGAAGAAGCCGACCATGTCGTGCAACGCCTCGTCGGTGCGGCCCGCGATGGGGCTGCCCAGCGGGATGTCGGTGCCCGCGCCCAGCTTGGTCAGCAGCACCGACACCGCGGCCTGCATGAGCATGAACACGCTGGCGCCGGTCTCGCGGGACAGCGCCAGCAGCCCCGCGTGCAGCTCGGGCGACACGGCGAACTGGCGCACGTCGCCCTCGTGGTCGCTGACCGCCGGCCGGGGGAAGTCCGTCGGCAGGTCCAGCTCCTCGGGCAGGTCGGCCAACGCCCGCGTCCAGTAGGCCAGCTGCTCGGCCAGCACGCTCTTCGGGTCGTGCTCGTCGCCGAGCCACTCCCGCTGCCACACCGCGTAGTCCGCGTACTGCGCGGGCAGCGGCCGCCAGGACGGCGCCTTGCCCGTGCGGCGGGCCGCGTAGGCGGTGGCGAGGTCGCGGGCCAGCGGCGCGGTCGACCAGCCGTCGAACGCGATGTGGTGGAACACCAGCAGGAGCACGTGCTCCTGCTCGCCCACCTCGTAGAGCCGGGCGCGCAACGCGGGTTCCACGCCGAGGTCGAAACCGCGGTCGACCTCTTCGGCAAGGGTGGCCGCGATGTCGTCCGTGCGGCCGGTCCGCAGCACGCCGGGCCGGGCGGGCAGCACCCGCTGGTACGGCACGCCGTCCACGTCGGGGAAGACGGTCCGCAGGATCTCGTTGCGCGCCACCACGTCGTCCACGGCCTCGGCCAGCGCGGCCACGTCCAGGGCGCCGGCCAGCCGCACCGCGAGCGGGATGTTGTACGTGCCGGTGGAGCCCTCCTCCAGCTGGTTGAGGAACCACAGCCGGCGTTGCGCGAACGACAGCGGCAGGCCCTCGTCGCCGGAGCGCTCGACCGGGCGCAGCGCGGGCCGGGCCTGGTCCGCGCCGACGACCAGCCTGGCCAGCCCGGCGACCGTGCGCGCCTCGAACAGCGCCCGCACCGGCAGCTCCACGTCCAGCACCGTGCGGACCCGGCTGACGACCCTGGTGGCGAGCAGCGAGTGGCCGCCCAGCTCGAAGAAGTCGTCCTCCACGCCGACCTCGGTGGTGCCGAGCACCTCGCCGAACACGCCGCACAGGATCTCCTCGACCGGTGTGCGCGGCCCGCGGCCCCTGGCGCTCGCGGCCGGGTCCGGCTCGGGCAGCGCCTTGCGGTCCACCTTCCCGTTGGGCGTCAACGGCAGCGCGTCGAGCACCACCATCGCGGCCGGGACCATGTAGTCGGGCAGCGATCCGGCCAACGCCTCCCGCACCGCCGCCACGTCCAGCACCGACCCGGGCGCGGCCACCACGTACCCGACGAGCCGCTTGTGGCCGCCCTGGTCGCCGCCGACCGCCACGGCCGCGTCGCCGACCTCGGGCACCGCGCGCAACGCGGCCTCGACCTCGCCCAGCTCGATGCGGTGGCCGCGGATCTTGACCTGGTGGTCGCGGCGCTCCAGGAACTCCAACTGGCCGTCCGGCCGCAGCACCACCCGGTCGCCCGTGCGGTACATGCGGGTTCCGGGCTCCCCGTACGGGTCGCCGAGGAACGTCACCGCGGTCTTGGCGCGGTCGCCGAGGTAGCCACGGCCGACGCCGATGCCGCCCACGTACAGCTCACCGGCCACACCGGCGGGCACCGGGCGCAGGTCGTCGCCCAGCACGTACAGCCGCGTGTTGCGGACCGGGCGGCCGATCGGCACGCGCGCGCCGCCCAGCGGGTCGCCGTACCGGATGACCGCGTGCGTGACGTCGTCGGAGCACTCGGTCGGGCCGTAGGCGTTGACCAGCGGGATGTCCGGGTAGCGGGCGAACCAGCGGTGGCACAGGTCCGGCGGCAACGCCTCGCCCGTGACCACCAGCCACCGCAGGCCGGACAGCGCGGGCGTCTCCTCGGTGATGTCCCAGGCGTCCAGCGCGGCGCGCAGCAGCGACGGGACGACTTCCAGGATGGTCACGCCCTCGTCCGGGACGGTGGCGAACAACGCGTTCGGGTCGACGGCCGTGTCGCGGCCGGTGACCCGCACCTGCCCGCCCACCACCAGCGCGGTCAGCATCTGCCACACCGAGATGTCGAACGTGACCGGCGCGTTGTGCACGATCTTGTCCGAAGAGGACACTTCGAGGTCGTCCACCTTGCACCACAGGTGGTTCACCATGCCCCGGCGGTGCACCATCGCGCCCTTGGGCTTGCCCGTCGAGCCGGAGGTGAAGATCACGTACGCGAGGTCGTCGGGCTCGCCGAGGGCGGGGGCCGGCTCGGCGTCCACCGCGCCGTCGAGCACGACGACCTCCACGTCACCGGCGACTTCCCGGGCCAGCTCCAGGTGCTCCTCGTCCACCGCGAGCCGCCGTGCGCCGCTGTCGGCCAGCAGCGCGGCGATGCGGGCCACCGGGGCCTGCACGTCCAGCGGCACGTACCCGCCGCCCGCGCCGAGCACGCCGAGCACCGCGGTGACGAACCCGACGCCGGGTGCGGCCAGCACGGCGGTCAGCCCGTCGCCGACCCGCCGGGAGAACGCACTGGCGAGCCCGACCAGTTCGGCGTAGGTGGCGCTGCCGCGGTCGTCCACGACCGCCACCGCGTCGGGCCGCTCCAGCGCCAGCGCGCGGACGCGTTCGACCACGCCCTCGTACGGCTGGGGTCGGACCGGACCGGTGCCGGCGGCCAGCACGTGCGCCCGCTCGGCCTCGTCGAGCACGTCGAACCGGCTCAGCGGCGCGGCCGGGTCGGTCACGACCGTGCGCAGGAACGCGACCAGGCGTTCGGCCAGCCTGCGCGCCGAGGCCTCGGTGAACAGCTCGGTGCTGTACTCCAGCACGCCGTGCATCCCGGTCGGCACGCCCTCGGCGTAGCGCTCCTCCAGCAGCACGGTGAAGTCGAACTTCGCCCGCTGCGACCGCACCGGCTCCACCCGACCGGACAGGCCCGGCAGGTGCAGCGGGATGTCGTCGCTGCTGTTCAGCGCGAGCATGACCTGGAACAGCGGCTGCTTGTTCAGCGACCGCTCCGGGTTGAGCTTGTCCACCAGGTGCTCGAACGGCACGTCCTGGTGCTGGTAGGCGGCCAGGTTCGTGTCGCGGACCCGGTGCAGCAGCTCGGCGAACGTCGGGTCGCCGCCGGTGTCGGTGCGCAGCACCAGCGTGTTGACGAAGAAGCCGATCAGCTCGCCGAGCTCGTCGTCCGTGCGGCCGGCGGTGGGCGTGCCCAGCGGGATGTCGGTGCCCGCGCCGAGCTTGGTCAGCAACGCCGACAGCGCGGCCTGGAACACCATGAACACGCTCGCGCCCGCCTCACGGGCCAGCGCGACCACCCGGTGGTACAGCTCGGCGTCCACCTCGAATCGCAGCTCGTCGCCGTCGTAGTTGCTCACGGCGGGCCGGGCGAAGTCGGTGGGCAGCTCCAGTTCCTCGGGCACGCCCGCCAGCGCTCGGGTCCAGTAGGCGAGCTGGCGCGACAGCAGGCTCTCGGTGTCGTGCTCGTCGCCGAGCAGTTCCCGCTGCCACAGCGCGTAGTCCGCGTACTGCACGGCCAGCGGCGACCAGTCGGGCCGGGTGCCCGCCACCCGGGCGCGGTAGGCCGTGGCCAGGTCCTTGACCAGCGGCGCGATCGACCAGCCGTCGAACGCGATGTGGTGGAACACCAGCAGCAGCACGTGCTCCGACGGGGCGACGCCGAACAGCCGTGCCCGCATCACCGGCTCGGTGGCCAGGTCGAAGCCGCGGTCGGCCTCGGCGGTGAGCACGTCGGACAGCTCCGCCTCGGGCAGCCGGGTCAGCGGCAGCTCGGGGTAGTCGGCGGGCACGTCGACCACGCGCTGGTAGGGCGTGCCCTCGACGTCGGGGAACACCGAGCGCAGGATCTCGTGCCGCTGCACGAGGTCGCGCAGCGCGCCGCGCAACGCGGGCACGTCCAGGTCGCCGGACAGCCGCACGGCCATCGGCACGTTGTAGGTGCCGGTCGCGCCGTCCTCGAACTCGTCCAGGAACCACAGCCTGCGCTGCGCGAACGACAGCGGGATCCGCTCGTCGCGGGCGAAGGGGCGCAGCGGTGGGCGGGCGTCGGACGCGCCGCCGACCTGCTCGGCCACCCCCGCGACCGTGCGGGCCTCGAACAACGCCCGGATCGGCAGCTCGACACCCAGGGCGGCACGCGCTCGGCTGATCACCTTCGTGGCCAGCAGGGAGTGCCCGCCCAGGGCGAAGAAGTCGTCGTCGATGCCCACCTGCGGCAGTTGCAGCACGTCCGCGAAGACCCCGCACAGGATCTCCTCGACCGGGTTGCGCGGGCCGCGGCCGCGGGCCTGGCCGGCGAAGTCCGGCGCCGGCAGCGCCTTGCGGTCCAGCTTGCCCTGGGTGGTCAGCGGCAGCTCGTCCAGCACCACGATCGCCGACGGCACCATGTACTCGGGCAGCGCCTCGACCAGCTGCTCGCGCAGACCGGCCGGGACCGCCTTGCCCTCGTCGGTGACGATGTAGGCCACCAACTTCCGATCGCCTTCGTCGTCCTCGCGCACGACAGCCACGGCGAGGTTCACTTCGTCGTGCTTGAGGAGCGCCGACTCGATCTCGCCCAGCTCGATCCGGAACCCGCGCAGCTGCACCTGGTCGTCGGCGCGGCCCAGGTAGTCCAGCTGACCGTCCGGGTGCCACTTCACCAGGTCGCCGGTGCGGTACATGCGGTCGCCCGGGCCACCGAACGGGTCGGCGACGAACCGCTCCGCGGTCAGGCCGGGCCGGTTGAGGTAGCCGCGGGCCAGGCCGCCGCTGACGTACAGCTCACCCGTGACGCCCACCGGCACGGGCTGGAGCAGCGAGTCCAGCACGTACACGCGGTGCGCGGCGGTGGGCCTGCCGATCGGCGGGCGCCCGCCCGGCGAGAGCGGTCCACCGACCGTCGCGGCCAGCACCGACTCGGTCGGCCCGTACCCGTTGAACATGCGGTGGGTGACCGACCAGCGGGCCACCACCTCCGGCGGGCACGCCTCACCGGCCACGACCATGGTCAGGTCGGCGGGCAGCACCGTGCCCTCGGGCATGCCGCCCGCCACCACCGGCGGCAGCGCGGCCAGGTTCACCCCGTTGTCGTTGATCAGGTCGATCAGCGCCTGGCCGGGTCCGCGCGCGTCGTCGCCCGCGACCACGACCGTGCCGCCGCCGCACAGCGCCAGGCCCATCTCCCACACCGTGGCGTCGAAGCTGTACGAGGCGAACTGGAGCACCCGCGTGTCCGGCGTGACCCCGAACTTGTCGATCAGGCTCAGCACCATCGCGACGAACCCCGCGTGGTCGACCACCACGCCCTTGGGCTTGCCGGTGGAGCCGGAGGTGTGGATGACGTAGGCCGGGTGGTGCGGCCGCAACGGCGCGACGCGGTCGTCGTCGGTGAGGTCCGCGGCGGCGAAGGCGTCGAGGTCGACCGCGTCGATGGCGACCACCTCGACGTCCACGTCCAGCGTGACGGCGACGTCCGCGGTGGACAGCAGCACGCTCGGCGTGGCGTCGGTGATCAGGTAGTCGACCCGGTCGGCCGGGTACTTGGCGTCGATGGGCAGGTAGGCCGCGCCCGCCTTGAGCACGCCCAGCACGGCGACCAGCATCTCCAGCGAGCGCGGCATGGCCAGCGCGACCACGCCCTCCGGTCCGACGCCCCGCGCGACGAGCATCCGGGCGAGCCGGTTCGCGCGGGCGTTCAGCTCGGCGTAGGTGAGGCGGGCGCCGCGGAAGACGGCCGCGGTCGAGTCGGGTGCGGCGGACGCGCGTGCCTCGAACAGGTCGGTGACCACGGCGTCCGGGACGGGCGCGATCGTGCCGCCCCACTCGTGCAGGATGTGGGCGCGTTCGTCGGCGGACAGCAGGTCGACCTGCCCGACCCGGGTGTCGGGTTCCTTGACCAGGGTGTGCAGCAGGCGCGTGAAGCGGTCCACCAGGGACCGGATGTGGTCCTCGCCGAAGATGTCGGCGCGGTACTGGGCGAGCAGCCGCACCTCCCGGCCCGGGTACACCGAGAGCGCGAACGGGTACTCGGCGACCAGCCGGCCCTCGGCGCCGGTCAGCCGGACGCCGGGGATGATCCCGGACAGGCCGTCGGTGTCCATCGGGTAGTTGTGGAAGCTGACCACCGTGTCGAACAGCTCGCCCACGCCGGTCAGCTGCTGCACCTCGGCCAGGCCGAGGAAGTGGTGCGGCGCCAGGTCGAACTGCTCGTCCTGCACGCGGGCCAGCAGGTCGGACACCGACGTGGCCGGGTCGAGCCGCACCCGCACCGGCAGGGTGTTGAGGAACAGGCCGACCATGGACTCCATGCCCGGCAGGTCGACCGGACGACCCGAGTGGACCGCGCCGAACACCACGTCGTGCCGCCCGGTGAGGCGGCCGAGCAGGATCGCCCACGCGCCCTGCATGACGGTGTTCAGCGTCAGGCCGCGGGCCCGGGCCCAGCTCGACAGCTTGCGGGTGAAGTCCTCCGGCAGGTCCACCACCAGCGACGCGGGCGGTTCGGTGACGCGCGCCCGGTCGGCGGGACCGATCCGGGTCGCCTCGTCGACGCCCGCCAGCGCGGTCCGCCACGCCTCGCGGGCGGCCTCCTCGTCCTGGCGGGCCAGCCACTCCAGGTAGCCGCGCGAGGGTGCGGCCGGCGGCAGCGCGGACAGGTCCGCGCCGTTGGCCGTGAGGGTGAACAGCTCGCGGGCGAAGATCGGCATCGACCAGCCGTCCACCAGGATGTGGTGCACGGCCCAGATCAGCCGGAACCTCCCGTCGCCCAGCCGGACCGCGGTGAACCGCAGCAGGGGCGGGTCGGCCATGTCGAACCGGCGCACCCAGTCGGCGTCGGTCAGCCGCGCCAGCTCGCGCGCCGCGTCGTCGGGGTCCATGCCGGTGAGGTCGACCTCCTCCCACGGCAGGGCCGCGGCCACCGGGACGACCTGCACCGCGTCGCCGGACGGGCGGGAGTGGAACGAGGCGCGCAGGTTCGGGTGCCTGCGCAGCAGCGCCTCGGCCGCGGCGCGGAACGCCTCGACGTCCAGCGCGCCCTCGACGTCCACGACGACCTGGAGGGTGTAGACGTCCGCGCCGTCGCGGTCGAACTCGGCCTGGAACAGCAGGCCCTTCTGCAACGGCGACAGCGGCAGCACGTCCAGCACCGAGCCGGTCTCGCGCTCGATGTCGGCGATCTCCCGCTCGGTCAGGTCGACCAGGTCGAAGTCGGACGGGCTGTGCCCGCCCGCGCCGGGCAGCGCGGCGTGCTCGACGAACGTCTCCAGCGCGCGGAACCACGTGCGGGCGATGTCCTCGACGTCGGTCTCGGTCAGCAGTTCGTCGGCCCACAGCCAGTCGGCGACCAGGTTGGGCCCGTGCGGGCCGTCCTCGGTGACCGGGGTGACCGCGAGGGTGTGCCTCAGCGGCATGTCCGGGTGGACGCCCGTGCCGATGGCCGTGCCCGCGTCCAGCGACCACTCGCCGTGCTCGCCCGCGGCGAAGCGGCCGAGGTAGTTGAACCCGATCTGCGGCGTGGCGAACCGGGCCAGCGCGCCGACGGTCTGCGGGTTGAGGTAGCGCAGCAGGCCGAAGCCGATGCCGTGGTCGGGCAGCGCGCGCAACTGCTCCTTGACCCGCTTGATGGCCGTGCCCGCGCTCGCGCCGCCCGCCCACAGGTCGGCGCGGTCCAGGTCCGTCCCCTCGGCGGAGCCGGCGGCCCGACCGGGGTCGAGGCGCAGCGGGAAGACGCTGGTGAACCAGCCCGCCGTGCGGGACAGGTCGAGCTCGTCGACGACCTGCTCGCGGCCGTGGCCCTCGACCTCGACCAGCACCGCCGAGTCGGCCGTGCCGAGCCGCTTGCGCCGCCAGTCGGCGACCGCGACCGCGAGACCGGCCAGCAGCACGTCGTTGATCTCGGCGTGGAACACCGCGGGCACCGTGGTCAGCAGGGCCGCCGTCTGCTCGGTGGGCAGCACGAGCCGCATCGACCGCGCGGTGCCGTAGGTGTCGCGGGAGGGGTCGAGCGGGCGGCTGCCCAACGGGACGTCGCCGCGTTGGAGCTGGCCCAGCCACAGCGGCAGCTCGGTGACCCGGGCGCCGGCGCGGGCGTGCTCGGCGAGCACCTTCGACCACCGCCGGTAGGAGGTGCCGACGGGCTGCAACGGCGTGCCGGCCATCGCGTCGACCAGGTCGGGCACCACGATCCGCCACGTGACGCCGTCCACCACGAGGTGGTGGATCACGAGCACCAGCCGCGCCTCGACACCGGAGTCGACCAGCACGGCCTGGACCACGCGGCCCTCCTCGGGCGCGAGCGCGGCACGGGCGCGGGCGACCTCCCCGGTCACCGCCGCGTCCAGGTCGTCGGACTCGGCGACCTGCGCGCGGCGGACGAGCTTGGTGGCCCGGATCGCGCCGACCGGGAGGACCTCCATGCCCCACAGGCCGGGCAGGGGCACGGAGAGCTTGGCGCGCAACGCGTCGTGGTGGTCGATCACGGTCTGCACCGCACCCGCCAGCTTCACCGCGTCCAGGCCGGTCGGCACGTGCAGCACGACGTACTGGCTGTACTGGCGGGTGATGTCGTCGAGCTGGGAGAGGTCCTCCCGCAGCTGGTGCGCGATGGGCGTCAGCTCGATCTCGCCGACGCCGTCGTCCGCGGCGACCGCCGGGCCGTGCGCGTGGGAGGCCATCGCGGCGATCGCGGCGGGCGTGCGGTGCTTGAGCACGTCACGCGAGGTGAACACGACCCCGGCCCGGCGTGCCCGGCTGACCACCTGGATGGAGCTGATGCTGTCGCCGCCCAGGGTGAAGAAGTCGTCGTCCACGCCGACGTCGCGCAGGCCCAGCACCTCGCCGACGACCTCGCACAGCACCCGTTCACGCGGGGTGCGCGGGGCGCGGGAGGCGCCGGCGGTGAGGTCGGGTGCCGGCAGGGCCTTGCGGTCCACCTTGCCGTGCGCGGTCAGCGGCATCCTCGGCAGCTCCACGAACGCCGACGGCACCAGGTACTCCGGCAGCACCTCGCCGAGCCGGGCGCGCAGGTCGCCGAGCGTGCGGCCGTCGACGGCGACCACGTACCCGACCAGCCGCTTGCCGCCGGACGCGTCGGGGACCACCCGCACGGCGGCGTCGGCGATGCCGGACAGGCCGCGCAGGGTGGTCTCGATCTCGCCGAGCTCGATCCGGTGGCCGCGCACCTTCACCTGGTGGTCGCGGCGCTCCAGGAACTCCAGCTGGCCGTCCTCGCGGCGCACCACCCGGTCACCGGTGCGGTACATCCGACCACCGGAGAACGGGTCGGCCATGAACGTCGCGGCGGTGCGCCGCGGGTCGCCGAGGTAGCCGCGGCCGACGCCGACGCCGCCGACGTACAGCTCACCGGGCACGCCGGTGGGCACCGGGCTCAGGTCGTCACCCAGCACGTACAGGCTGGTGTTGCGGACCGCGCGGCCGATCGGCACGCGGGTGGTGCCCGCCGCGTCCTCGACCGTGACGAACGCGTGCGTGACGTCGTCCGAGCACTCGGTCGGCCCGTAGGCGTTGACCACCGGCACGGTCGGGAAGCGGGCGAACCAGCGCAGGCACAGGTCCGGCGGCAACGCCTCGCCGGTCACCACCAGGTGCCGCAGCGACGGCAGCTTGGGCCGCGCCTCGACCACGTCCCACGAGTCCAGCGCGGCCCGCAGCAGCGACGGCACGAGCTCCAGCACGCTGATCCGCTCGTCGGCGACCAGGCCGAACAGCTGATCCGGGTCGGCCGCGGTCTCCCGGCCGACCACCCGCACCCGGCCGCCCGCGACCAGCGGGGCGAGCATCTGCCACACCGAGATGTCGAACGTCAGCGGCGCGTTCTGCACCACGCTGTCGCGGTCGGTCAGGCCCAGGTCCTCGACCTTGGCCAGCAGGTGGTTCACCATGCCGCGCCGGTGCACCATCGCGCCCTTGGGCTTGCCGGTCGAGCCGGAGGTGAAGATCACGTACGCCAGGTCGTCCGGGCCGCCGAGCACCGGCGCGAGGTCGGTGTCCTCCGTGCCGTCCAGCACGACGGTCTCGACGCCGAGCTCGCGCGCCAACGCGCGGTGCGCGGGGTCGACCACGAGCAGCCCGATCCCGTTGTCGCGCACCAGTTCCGCCGTGCGCACGGCGGGAGCGCGCGTGTCCAGCGGCACGTAGGCCGCGCCGGCGCCCCACGCGCCGAGCACCGCCGAGACGAACCCGGCGCCGGGCGCGGCGAGCACGCCGACCAGGTCGGCGCCGACCAGCTTGCGGGACAACGCGCTCGCCCGGGCGACCAGCGACGCGTAGGTGACGTCGAAGTCGTCCTCGACCACCGCGACGGCGTGCGGGCGCTGCTCGGCGAACGCGCGCACCTGCTCGACCACGTCGGTGAACGGGTCCCGCCGGGTCGCGCCGGTCGTCGCGGCGAGCCACGCCGAGCGCTCGGCCGGGTCCAGCACGTCCAGGCGTGCCAACGGCTCGTCGTCGTCGGCGCGGGCGAACCGGTCCAGGAACGCGGTGAAGCGGGCCAGGTGCTCCCGCGCCTCCTCGTCGGTGTACAGCTCGGGGTTGCCGTTGAGGTGGACCTCCAGCCCGCCGTCGGGCGCGTCCACCACGGTGAGCATCAGGTCTTCGATGAGGCCGGTCGACAGGTTGTTGACCTCGACCTCGCAGTCGCCCAGCGCGAACGTCGTCTGCTGCGGCAGGATGTTCACGAACGGGCCGAACGGCCGCCGGTCGTCACCGGCCAGGCCCATGCCGCGGCGGATCCGGCTCACCCGGTACCGCTGGTGCTTGAGCGCCTTGGCCAGCTCGCGCGACGTGCGCCGCAGCAGGTCCGACCGGGTCTCGCCGGGGCGGACCGGCACCCGCAGCGGCAGGTAGTTCGCCACCATCCCGGGCACCGCGCGCATCGTCGCGCCCATCCGGGCGGTCGCGGGCAGGGTGAGCAGCACGTCACCGACACCGGTCAGCCGCTGGGTGTAGACGGCCACCGCGGACAGCACGACCGCGGGCCACGTGGACGCCGACCGGCTCGCCAGCTCGCGCAACGCCTCCGCGGTGTCCTTCGACAGCACGTCGGTGCGGCGCAGGAAACCCCGCACCTCGGGCCCGGACACCGTGCGGGTGGACAGGCTCACCAGGTCCGGCGCCTCGTCGAACGCGCCCGCCCAGAAGTCCTTGTCCTTCACCGCCGCCGCGGACTGCTCGTACGCCCGCTCACCGTCCAGCAGCGCGCTCAACGGCGGGATCGGCGTGCCCTCCACCCCGGCGTACAGCTCGGCCAGCCGACGCCAGAACACCACCTGGCTGTACCCGTCGCACAGCAGGTGGTGGATGCGCATGTAGAAGAAGTGCCGGTCCTCGGCCACCTTGATCACGGCGAGCCGGAACAGCGGGAACTCGTCCAGCGAGAACGGCGTGGCCAGGTCGGCGCGCATCCAGTCGGCCGCCTCGTCGGCGGTCAGCGCCAGCTCGGTCAGCGGCAGCTCCGGCAGCGGTGTCACGACCTGCCGCGGCGAGCCCTCCGCCTCCGTCGGGTTGCCGTCCGCGTCGACGGTGACGTACCGGGTGCGGGTGCACTCGGCCTCGTCGACCATCCCCCGTGCGGCGGCGATCAGGGCGGGCACGTCGAGCGGGCCCCGGATGTCGAGGTAGCCCGCCGAGTTGTAAGCGACGCCCCGCCCGTTGAGCTTCTCGTCGAACCAGATCTCGGCCTGTCCGGCGGAGAGGGGCAGGTTCACCGCTTCGGTCATGGCATTCTCCTCGCAAGCGTCGCGGGATCGGCCGCGGCGACCTGGTCGCCGAGCAGGTCCGCGCCGTAGATGTCCGCGATCCACTGGTCGTGGTAGACGGTGTCCAGGTAGCGGTCGCCGAGGTCGGGCGCGATCGCGACCGCGGTCATGTCGCCGCCGGGCCGGTTGCGCGTGAGCCAGTCGGTCGCGCCGGACAGCACCGTGCCGGTCGAGCCGCCGAACAGGAACCCCTGCCGCAGCAGGGTCCGGCAGGCCCGGACCGTGTCCCGCTCGGCCACGTGCAGCACCTCGTCCACGAAGGACTCGTCCAGCAGCGGCGGGCGGACGCTGGTGCCCAGGCCCGGCAGCATCCGCGGCTGGGCGGGCGTGCCGAAGGTGACGGAGCCGACCGAGTCGACCGCGACGATCCGCACCGACGGCTTGTTCTCCTTGAAGTACCGGGCGCAGCCCATCAACGTGCCGGTGCTGCCCGCGCCGATGAACACCACGTCGACCTCGGGGAAGCTCTTGAGGATCTCCGGGCCGGTGCTCTGGTAGTGCGCCATCCAGTTCGCCGGGTTGGCGTACTGGTTGAGCCACACGTGGTTGTCGTTCTCGCACAGCTGCTGCACGTGGCGGATGCGGGCGCCCAGGTACCCGGTCTCCGGGTCGGGCTCGGTGATGATGTGCACCTGCGCGCCCAAGGCCTCCATCAGCTGCCTGGTGGCGAGGTTGCAGCGCGCGTCGGTGACGCACAGGAACCGGTAGCCGCGGCTCGCCGCCACCATGGCCAGCGCCACCCCGAGGTTGCCCGACGAGCTCTCCACCAGCGTGGTGCCCTCGCGCAGGGTGCCGGCGCGCACGGCGGCGGACACCATCTCGTTGGCGGCCTTCAGCTTGATGGACCCGGCGAAGTTGAAGCCTTCGCACTTGAGGTACAGCGGGTGGCCCGAGAGCCGCCGGAGGTCCACGTAGAGGTCGTCCACGTTGAACTCCTGGGGCGTCGATATCACTGGCATGCGCCGACTCCTAGGCGAGGTGCACGGTCAGGCGGCTCAGCGCTTGCCGTAGCGGTCGAGGTCGAAGAAGAAGTCCGGGACCACGGCCAGCTCGCCCGCCCGCGACACCTCGTCGTAGACGTGCTTGCCGACCGCCAGGTCCAGCACGCCGAGGCCGAACGGGGAGAACACCAGCGGCCGGTCCGCCGGTGGCGTCACCGCGCCGGTCATGACGTCGTACAAGGTGCCGGACAGGAACTCGCGGTTGCCGGTGAGCTGTTCGGCCAGGTGCGGCGAGGTGTTGGCCTTCAGGCAGTGCTCGACGTCGTCCACCAGGTTGGTGGAGGCGAGGATCACCTCGGGTGACAGGTCGCGCAGCGACACGTGCAGCACGAGCGGGTTGTGGGCGAACCACGTCGGGTCGGTGACGTGGGGCGTGCCCGCGACGGTCGCGAACACCACCAGGTCGCTGGACCGGATCAGGCTCTCCGCGCTGTCGTGGATCCTCACCACACCGTCGCCGGCGCCCTGCGCGTACTCGCGGAAGCCGTTGGCGGAGTCGGCGCTCAGGTCGTGCACGCCGACCTCGTCGAAGCTCCACCCGGTGGCGGTCAGGTAGGTGTGGATGTAGCGGGCGATCAGGCCGGTGCCGACGAACCCGACCCTGGTCGGCCGGTCGCGGTCGCGGCTGAGCCAGTCGGCGGCCAGGGCGGCCGACGCGGCGGTGCGCACCGCGCTGACGATGGAGCTCTCCAGGCAGGCGATCGGGTAGCCGGTCTCGCGGTCGTTGAGGATCAGCACGGCGGACGCGCGCGGCAGGCCCGCGGCCACGTTCGCGGGGAAGCTGGAGATCCACTTCATCCCGTGCACGCCGATGTCGCCGCCGATGGACGCGGGCAACGCGATGATCCGCGACGAGGGGTCTTCGGGGAACCGCAGGAAATAGGACGGCGGATTGACCGTGTCACCTTCACCGTGCCATCGGTAGGCGGCCTCGATGAGTTCGAGAACGTGCTTCTCCCGCCCTCGCAATACCTGGTTCACCTGAGCGCCGGAAATCACCGCGAAGGCAGGTGCCACGTTACCGCCCCTTTCTCGTTCAGGCCCGAGGACCAGCGCCGACCCGGCGGGGCAGCGGTCACCACCACATGTTGGCGAACACGGCTGACAAGCCGCTGACACGCCACTGACGGCAGCCGATATAGAACTTCCATAGCTATTTGGGTTCAGGTTGTCCCGACACGGGAATCTCGGGCACTCGCCCTTCGAACACCGGCAGCACTGCGACGAACGTCGGTTCCGACGGCTTTTGTCGTGATCATGACGGGAGGACAAACCTCGATGGAAGATCGTAGGATCAAGAAGGTCGTGGTGCTCGGTGGCGGCACCGCGGGCTGGATGGCCGCGTCGTACCTCGGCAAGGCGCTCGGGCCGGCCGTGACCATCACCGTGCTGGAAGCGCCCGCCATCCCCAAGATCGGCGTCGGCGAGGCCACCGTGCCGAACCTGCACAAGACTTTCTTCGACTTCCTCGGCATCGCCGAGGAGGACTGGATGCGGGAGTGCAACGCCAGCTTCAAGATGGGCATCAAGTTCACCAACTGGCGCACGCCGGGCGTGGGTGAGGCGAACGGTCGCCCGTACCAGGGCACGACCGACCACTACTACCACCTGTTCGGCCTGCTGCCCAACCACGAGAACCAGCCGCTGTCGCACTACTGGGCGCACAAGAAGCTCACCGGCCAGACCGACGAGCCGTTCGACTACGCCTGCTACCGCGAGCCCCCGATCATGGACCAGAACCTGTCGCCGCGGTTCATGGACGGCACCAAGTGGACCAACTACGCGTGGCACTTCGACGCGAACCTGGTCGCCGACTTCCTGCGCCGCTTCGCGACCACCAAGCAGGGCGCGATCCACGTCCAGGACAAGATGGTCGAGGCCGTGATCGACCAGCGCGGCCACGTCTCCGCGCTGAAGACCGAGACCGGGCGCGTCCTCGAGGGCGACCTGTTCATCGACTGCTCCGGCTTCCGCGGCCTGCTCATCAACCAGGCCATGAAGGAGCCGTTCCTGGACATGAGCGACCACCTGCTCAACGACAGCGCGGTCGCCGCCCAGGTCCCCCACGACGACGCGGCCGACGGCGTCGAGCCCTACACCGGCGCGATCGCCATGTCCTCGGGCTGGACGTGGAAGATCCCGATGCTGGGCCGCTTCGGCAGCGGTTACGTCTTCTCCAGCCGGTTCCAGTCGCGTGACGACGCCACGCTGGAGTTCTGCAACATGTGGGGCCTCGACCCCGAGAACACCCCGCTGAACCAGGTGAAGTTCCGCGTCGGCCGCAACCGCCGGGCGTGGGTCAAGAACGTGGTGTCGATCGGCCTGGCGTCGTGCTTCCTGGAGCCGCTGGAGTCGACCGGCATCTACTTCATCTACGCCGCGCTGTTCCAGCTGGCCAAGCACTTCCCGGACAAGAACTTCGACTCGATCCTGCAGGACCGCTTCAACGCGGAGATCGAGACGATGTTCGACGACTCCCGGGACTTCGTGCAGGGCCACTTCAGCTTCGCGCCCCGCAACGACACGCCGTTCTGGCAGGCGTGCAAGGACCTGGAGCTGGCGGACGACTTCAAGGAGAAGGTCCGCATGTACAAGGCCGGTCTCGCGGTCAACATGCCGATCACCGACGAGTCGACCTACTACGCGAACTTCGAGGCGGAGTTCCGCAACTTCTGGAACAACTCCAACTACTACTGCATCTTCGCCGGGCTGGAGTACCTGCCCGACCACACCCTGCCGGCGCTGGCCGCGCGGCCCGAGGTGCTCGACTCGGCCGAGGCGGTGTTCGCGCAGATCAAGCAGACGCAGAAGGAACTGATGAGCACGCTGCCCACCACGTACGAGTACCTCAAGCAGCTGCACGGCAAGTAGGACTTCCCTCCCCCCGGGAAGAAGACGAGCCCACCGGTCCCCCGACCCGGTGGGCTCGTCGCCGTGCGCGGGCCGGGATGCGTGCCGTCGCGTGCCGTCCGTCGCGTGCGCGGGAAACCGTTGGCCGACGGGTCGGGGAGCTGGTAGATCTGCAAGGTCCGGTCCGGATCCGCAGGAGGCCTTCGCATGACCCCACGCCGCATCGTCGTCCTCGGGGTGAGCGGGGCGGGCAAGTCGACCTTGGCACGTGAGCTGGCCCGCGTGGTCGACGGCCCGCACGTCGAGCTGGACGCGATCCAGCACGGCCCCGACTGGACCCCGCCGCCGGTGGACGAGTTCCGGGCGCGGCTCGCGGCGGCCACCGAGGGGCCCGCGTGGGTGGTCGACGGCAACTACGTCGACCGGACCGCGGCGGTGCTGTGGCACCGGGCGGACCTGATCGTGTGGCTGGACCTGCCGCTGTGGGTGGTCGCGCCGCGCCTGGTGCGCCGCAGCACGGCCCGGATCGTGCGCCGGACCGTGCTGTGGAACGGCAACCGGGAAGGGCTCGACGCCCTCATCGGTCGCGACTCGGTGGTGGCGTGGGCGGTGCGCGCCCGGCGCCGGCACCTCGCCGAGTACCCGGACCGCCTGGCGCGCGCCGGGGTGCCGTGGGTGCGACTGCGGTCCGCCGCCGGGGTGGGGCGGTGGCTCGCGGGGTTCAGCGCGGTGAGCCGACGCCCACCCGGAACGGGTCGTCCCGGTCCAGCTTCCCGGTGAACAGGCCCTGGAACAGGTTCAGCTTCTGCATGTTCGACGTGCCCTCGATGAACTCCAGGCCGCGCGCGTCACGCACCAGCTTGTCCAGCTGCGGGTGGTCGAAGCGGGCGCCGACGCCGAAGAACTCGCAGGCCGCGCGGGTGGCGTCGAGGGCGAGCTGGGACGCGCGCGCCTTGGCGGCGGACGCCAGGTAGCCGTCGGACGTGCGGGCGTCGACCGCGCGGGCGGCCAGGTGCACGAGGGCGCGTGCCGCGGTGATCCGCCGGCCCAGCTCGTCCAGCCGGTCGCGTTCGTCGCGCCGCAACGTGGTGCGGTGCTCGACCACGTACTCGTGGGCGGCTCGCGCGATGCCCAGCGCGATGGCCGCGACACCCGGTCGGAGCAGGTTGAACGTCTGCACGAACGCCCACATGCCGCGCCGTGACGGCGAGAGGTGCCGTCCGACGAACCGGGACGCGGGCACGTGCACGTCGTCCAGCGTGATCGCGCTGATCCGCGCGCCGCGCAGGCCGATGCTCGGCAGCGCGGTCGCCGAGAACCCGGGCGCGGGCGTCTCCACCAGTACCGCGTTGATGCCCAGCGGTCCGGAGCCGACGCGCGCGAACACGACCCCGAGCTGCGCCCGGCACGCGTTGCCGACGTACCGCTTCTCGCCCGCCAGCACCGCGCCGCCGTCGACCGGGGTCAACGTCGAGGTCAGGCCGCCCGCGTCGGACCCGCGGTCGGGTTCGGTGAGGGCGAAGAACGTCCACAGCGGCTCGGCGAGCATCCGCCCGTAGAACCACTCCTTCTGCTCGCGGTCGGCGAGCAGGTCGACCAGGACCCCGGCCAGCAGCGGGCCCGGCGAGGCGACCAGCATGCCGACGTCGGCGCAGGCCAGCTCCTCCATGATGATCGCGCGTTCCAGCGCGAGCGTGCCGTAGAACCGGTTGCCCCCGATGGGGATGGGCACGTTCCCGTACTCCGGCGGGATGCCCATCGTCGACAGGTACCGCACCGCGGGCAGGTCGAAGTGGGCGCGGATCAGCTCGGGGTCGCGGTCCAGGGCGAGGCCGAGGCGGCGGAAGTCCGCGCCCCACTCGCGCACCTGGTCCCGCAGCGCGACCAGCCGCCCCTCCAGCCCGCTCACGGCTCGACGCCCTCGGGCCGCGCGTCGACGCCGTCGACGGCGTCGGCGCCCTGGGCCGTCACGTACGCCTCGGCCACCAGCTCCGACACGTGCGCCACCTGTCCCGGCCCGCCGACCAGGTAGCCGCTCGCGCCGAGCAGGTTCACCAGCCACCGGTCGGCCGCGGTGATCCGGGCGTGCAGGTGGGCCAGGATCACGCCCGGCAGCCCACCGGCGTCCACGCCGGTCAGCACCGCGCGCACCTCCAGGTGCTCGATCAGCCCGTCGGCCACGGTCGCCTTCACCATCTGCTGCTGGAGCAGGGTGGTGGAGCCGGTGCGCCTGCCGTTCAGGTAGCGCATGCACGTCTCGCGCAACGCCTCCGACAGCCCGAGCCGCAGCCACACCAGGCCCAGGGCCCAGGCGGAGCGCTGGTCGGACGTGCCGGGGCTGGTTTCGGGGTCCGCTTCTCTCAACCGAGGTACGGGAACGGTGTTTCCGTACATTTCCCGGCCGACTTCACCCGATCGTGTACCCAACCCCCGCAGCAGCACGACCGCGCCACCGGGCAGCTCGATCGTATCCACAGTGGACTCGTCGAGCAACGACCGGTCCACCACGACACCGTCCAGCCACACCCGGTTCGCCGACGCCGCGACCTCCTGCGGCACGACCGCGTGCCCACCCGGGCCGCTCGGCAGCACACCGGGCAGCACGAGCGAGCCCAGCACCGTCAACGCGGGCGCCAACCCCTCCTCCCGCGCCGCCAGGTGGCAGCGCGACAGCTGGTCCGCACCCAACCGCACCGACGTGGTCACCGGGCCTCCCCCACCACAGCGATCCCCAGGTCACCGGTCGCCGCGTCGTGCTCCACGAGCACCACCCGGCCCAGCGACTCGGCCAGCCCCTCCCACAGCGCGGTGCACGGGTACCCGGCCGGCGCGGACCGCACGGTGCCGCCGTGCCGCACCAGCTCCGGGTCGATCCCGGCGCCCGCGACCACCGCCACCCGCTCGTCCTCGCCGACCAGCGACGCCAGCCCGGCGGTGATCGCACCGGGCAGGTCGGCGGTCGACACACCGGGCGTGTGCACCACCGACACCGGCGCGCCACCCGGCTCCAGCAGCAACGCCACCCCGGCGTCGCCGGCCGGCCGGTCGTCCACCTCGTACGGCAGCGTGGCCTGGTCGGCGATCACCACCAGCGCACGCGTGTAGCCGTGCCGCACCGCGTAGTCGGACGCGATCCGCAACGCCGCGAACGGCGCGCACCGGCCGACGTCGGACAGCGAGAACGACAGCGGTCGGCCGGGCACGGCCTCGGCCAGGTACGTCGCCGCGGCCAGCCGGCAGTCCAGGTCGGGCGTCGCGTGGGCCACGATCGCCAGCTCCACCGGCCCCAGGGGCTCCAACGCGTGGTGCAGCGACCGCGTCAGCGCGGTGAACGTGGTGCCCGGCGAGGCGAGCAGGTCCGGCCGCACCGCGACGCCGAACCCGGAGGTGAGGTCGGCGAAGTGGCGCGAGGAGAACTCGTCGTCGAGCACGCGGTCGGGGGTGGCCCGGGTCCGCACGACCCGCGCCACGCCCAACGTCCGCGTGCCCGGCCGGGACGACGCGCCCCCGGCCGAGGTCCGCCCCGACAGGGTCGGCGCCGTGGTCCGGTACACGGCTAGCGGTCCATTTCCGCGGCGACGAAGTCGGCCAGCGAGCGGACCGTCTCGAAGTGCGCCATCTCCAGGTTGTCGGTGTCGAACTCGACCTCCAGCGCCTCCTCCAGCTGCATCAGCAGCTCGAAGACGCCGGTCGAGTCCAGGCCGAGCTCGTCGAACAGCCGCGACTGCTCGGTCAGCTCCGGCAGCTCGTAGTCCAGCACCTGGGCCAGGACGGCGGTGATGGCGCCGACGATCCGCTCGCGCGAGGCGACGGTGGTGGATTCGCTCATGATGCGGTTCCTTCGGTGAGTGCCGTGGCGGCGGCGCGGTCGGGGAGGTGTTGGTGGCGCAGCAGGTCCTCGGTCTCGTCGCGGGAGCGCACCAGGTGCGCGCGGCCGCCGTGGACGAGCACTTCCGCCGGGTAGCCGTGGCTGAGGAACAGCACCGGCGAGGCGGTCGGGCCGTACGCGCCGGAGCGCAGCACACCGACGAGGTCGCCGGGCCGCACGGGCGGCAGGTCGACCTTCTTGCCGAGGGTGTCGTTGGGCGTGCACAGCGGGCCGGTGACGTGCCAGCTCTCGGTGGCGGGCTCGTCCACGCGGTTGAGCACCCGCATGGGGAAGTTCCGCTTGACGAACGAGCCGATGCCCACCGCCGCCATGTGGTGGTTGGTGCCGCCGTCGGCCACCGCGAACCGCTCCCCCATCGACTCCTTCACGTACCGCACCCGCACGACGTACGTGCCGGACGTGGCGGTGAGGTAGCGGCCGAGTTCCATCACCAGCCGCGTCTCGGGGTGCCGGTCGGCGAACTCGCCGATGATCGGGTTCACCCTGGCCGCGAGCAGGCCGAGGTCGAGGTCGCGCTCGCCGTCGAAGTAGGCCACGCCGAGGCCGCCGCCGATGTCGACCAGGTCCAGCGGGATGCCGAGGTGGTCGGCCAGCCGGTCGGCCAGCTCGAAGATCCGCTCGGTGTTCTCGGCGACCGCCTCCTCGGACAGGATGCGGGTGCCCATGTAGACCTGCACGCCCATGAACCGGACGTTCGGGTGCCGTGCCACCAGGTCGTCGGACGCGAACAGCTGGGACTCGTCGATGCCGAACTGGCGCGGCTTGCCGCCCATGGTGAGGCCGGAGCCCTTCACCGAGAAGCTGGGGTTGACCCGCAGCGCGACCGGGGCGCGCAACCCGCGCAGCCCGGCGAACTCGTCGATCAGCGCAAGTTCGCCGAACGACTCGCACACGATCGCGTAGAGGCCCTCGTCCAGGCAGGCGGCCAGCTCGTCGGCGCTCTTGCCCGGACCGAGGAAGATGATGTCGGCCGGGTCGACGCCCGCTCGGCGCGCGGTGACCAGCTCGGCCATGGACGACACCTCGGCGCGGGCGCCCCGTGCGTGCAGCACGGACAGCACGCCGATGTTGGGGTTCGACTTGAGGGAGAAGAAGAACTCCAACCGCGGGTGCATCAGCTCCTTGAGCCCGTCCACCCGGGACTCCAGCTCCTCGCCGTCGTAGAGGTACAGCGGGGTGCCGTACCGCTCGGCGATCTCGGTGATCCCGATGCCCTGGACCTCGAACTCAGCGCTCACGGTCGCGTCTCCAATCGGGCGGTGATGTCGTCGTCCACGGCACGCAGCTCGTCGTCCGACGACGCGACGAGCAGGCCGTAGAGCCGCCCGTCGAACGCCGAGTCGGTGCGGTGGCCCGCGTTGACCGTGGCGAAGTTGTTGACCAGCAGGCCGGTGCCGCCGGCCCGGTCGAGCAGCAGGCCGCGCAGCAGGTCGCGGACCTCGGCGAACGGCAACCTGTGGTGCAGCCGCACGGGGTAGTGCCGCGCCAGCGCGATCTGCCCGGCGCCGACGAACCGCTCCTGCACGCGGGCCTGGTAGGTGGACATGTTGTTGCGGGCGTTGATCTCGATGACCGGGTAGAGCCCGTCGTCGGGGTCGACCATCGCGTCCACGCCGACCACGCCGAAGTAGCCGTCCGCGGCGAGCTTCTTGCCCAGGCGGTGCGCGGTCTCGGCGAGCTCGGCGACCTGGCCGGTGGAGAGCCTGGCGGGCATCCGGTGTCCCTTGTGGACACCGCCCTCGGTGTGCAGCTCCTTGACGAAGTCGAACCGCACGTCGCCGTCGCGTGCCACGGTGAACTGGTAGTTGAGGTCGGCGCGCTTGGCGACCCACTCCTCCACCACGAACGCGAGCCGGGGCTGCCCGGACTTCTCCACCTGCTTGGCGACCATGCCGAGCAGCCGGTCCATCCGGCGTTCGCTCTCCAGCACCGCGATGCCCTTGCCGGAGACGCCCAACGCCTCCTTCACCACGACCTTGCGGCCCTCCGCGACCAGCGGACGTGCCCGGTCGAACGCCTCGCGCAGCTCGTCCACCGTCTCGCAGGCCCACCCGGTGGGTTGGCGCAGGCCCAGCTCGTCGGCCGCACGCCTGCTGTAGACCTTGCTGTTGACCGCTTTGCACGTCACGTCGTCCGGTGCGGCCAACGCCATGCCGGTGCGCTCGGCGAGCTCGACCTCCAGGTCGGACACGCCGTGCGCGGTCAGCCGCACGCCGCGTTCCGCGAGCCCGGCCAACGCGGCGAGGGTGGCCGGGTCGGCGAGGGCGTCGGCGGTGACCGTGCGGCGGGGGTCGGAGTCGGCCACCACGTGCACGGTCGGCAGGTCGATGCCCAGGTCGGTGAGGTAGGCCAGGTAGACGGGGTCGGGCGCGGCCTTGAGCACGACGTGGTCGTCGCCGCCGGCCAGCAGCAGCGCGAACTCGTCCATGTGGTTGACCACGGCCGCGCCGCTCTCGGCCGACAGGCGGGGCAGGGTGTGCTCGCCCAGCGCCCACCGCTCCTCCACCTCGAAGTTGCCGAGGAACGCGAGGGAGGCGTCCGGTGTGCCGAGCAGCGCCGTCTTGAGCCTGCGGGTGAAGTCGGGTTCGTCCATGTCTGCGCTCCGGGACATCTCAGTGCTCCAGGACCATCGCGGCGAACGTCTGACCCAGGCCCACGGCCGTCATCAGGTACTTGTCGCCCGGCTTGAGCAAGCCGAGCTCGGTCACCGTCTGGTAGTTGATGAACGGGTCGGCGCAGAAGCAGTGGCCGGTCCGGCCCACGTTGTCCAGGAAGAACCGGTCGTTGGGCAGGCCCAGGTTCTTCGCCGCGACCGTCCACGACACGCGGTTGACGTTGTGCGGCAGCACCAGGTCGAGGTCGGCGACGGCGATGCCCGCCTCCTCGGTGGCCGCGCCGATGATCTCGGCCAGGGTGTCCTGGTAGATGCGGCGCGCGTCCTTGGCGATCTCCGGGGTCATGTCGATCACGCCGTCGTCGCGGCCGTGGATGTGGCTGGCGTAGCCGCGCACCAGGTCGCGGTCGCCGTCGGCGGCCACCAGGATCGCGGCCATGCCCTCGCCCATGATCGACGTGTCGCGCACCCACTGGTTGAACGGCGTGAACGTCTTGTCGCCGGCCAGGATCAGCGCCAGCGCGTCCGGGTCGCCGTCGGCGGCCAGCAGCGTGCCGGCCACGTCCATGGCGAGCAGGCCGGTGGCGCAGCCGTGGTCGGCGACCGCGAGCGTCGTGGCGTGGCGCAGGTTCAGCGCCTCGCGGACCTCGTGCAGGGGGCTGGTCGGGTAGGGCGCGGTGGTGCGCATGCCCTTGGCGCGGATGAGGTAGCGAACCCGCTCCTCCTGGCCGCGCAGCCCGTCCAGCTTCTCCGCCGCCGCGATCAGCAGCTCCGCCTCGGGCAGGTCGGTCTTGCAGATCCGGTCCAGGCCGTAGAGCCGGGTGAACCGGCGCACCTGCTGCTCGTCGAGGCCCAACGACTCCTGCAGGTCCGCGACGGCCACCGTCTCCGGCAGGTGACTCGACACCGCCACCAACGCCGTCATGTGTCCTCCTCGCTCGCCCTGGTCCGTTGCCGGATCAAGGTT
The DNA here is from genome assembly GCF_054781895.1 of Saccharothrix stipae. Lineage (NCBI taxonomy): Bacteria > Bacillati > Actinomycetota > Actinomycetes > Pseudonocardiales > Pseudonocardiaceae > Saccharothrix > Saccharothrix stipae. The sequence goes on from NZ_BAAGTN010000002.1 coordinate 407,922, forward strand.
CGCAAGCACCGCTGACACCGTGCTGACACTCGGCTGACCGCCAACCCCCAAACCCCGAGAGTCCTACCTTCACGTCGCGAGAGTCCTACGTCCACGTCGCGAGAGTCCTACGCTCAGGACCCCTGAATTCAACGCTCAGGTCCGGGGCGCGGGGTGCCTGAGCGTTGAACTCGGGGGTCGCGAACGTAGGACTCTCGGGACCTGAACGTAGGACTCTCGGGGCGCGAACGTAGGACTCTCGGGGGGTGGAGGTAGGACTCTCGGGGGGGTGGGGGTGATGCGGGGGAAGGCGAAGGCCACCTCGACCGTGGTCGAGGTGGCCCTTCTTCCCCAGTGGACGTTCAGGTGGCGGCGGTGCGCGAGCTCGCCCCCGGTTGCTGGTCCCCGGCCGAGTCGCGCGGCCACCACCGGCTCGGCCGGGGCAGGAACGCGGCCAGCTCCGGGAAGTCCGTGGGACGCTCGGTCATCCAGTTCCAGTAGCGCGGGATCGTGCGGGCGTAGTCGCAGTAGTACCGGCGCAACGCGTCGATCAGCTGCCGCAGGGTGTTCGGGTGGATCGACCCCGGCCGCCACACCAGCAGCAGCCGGCTGCGCAACGGCTCGGTCATCGCCACCAGGCTCACGTCCGACGTGGACCCGGTGGGCGTGGCCAACGCCGCCGCGCCCGCGTCACGCACCCAGCTCATCGCCTCGGCGTGCCCGCCCGCGTAGTGCAGGACCTCCGGCGTGGGGTGGTCGAGCTTGCGGAACAGGTGCTCCTCGACGGTGTGGAACCAGTGCCCCGGCACGTGGTGCACCCAGCTCAGGGACATCATGTGCCTTCGGCTCACCGTAGTCCTGCGCGCGAGCGCGTGATCACGGGGCAGCGCCAGCCAGATCGGCTCGCGCACGATGATCTCCTTGGCCAGCGCCGGGTCCAGCTCCCGCACGCCGTCCACCGCCTCCGGGCTGGGCACGAGCGCCGCGGTGAGCTCGCCGCGGCTGACCGCGTCCACCCCCAGATCGGGGTTCAGCGTCACCGTCTGCACCTCGACCGAGGGCAACGACGACTGCAGCGCCCGCCGCAGCGTCACCGGGGTCCATTCGGCGTTGCCGATGCGGAGAATTCCGGACGACAGCGAGGACGCCTCCGCGACCACCGCGTCCGCCCGGGTGGCGAGATCGGCCAGCATCGGGATTAATCGTTCTCCGAGGGGTGTCGGAGTAATCCCGAAGGCCGAACGCACGAACAGGTCGCCGCCAACCGCCTTCTCGATCCGTCTCAATTGGGCGGTCAGGCTCGGTTGGGGCAGGGACAGCTTCGCGGCGGCCTTCGAGATGCTGCCGGCCTCGGCAAGGGTGGTGACCACCCTGGCGTGACGTATCTCCAGGTGCATGCATCCAACCCCTTCGCGTCGTTACTCGGGGTCCACTAACTACGGCGGAGTTCGGGGATTTCCCGGCTCCACCTCGTTCGTGCCGGGCGGCCGTTCCAACCTACCCCACCGGTGAACACGAGAGGAGGAGTTCACGCGACCGCCAACTATTCGTTGACTTCTCAACAGAAATTATGGAAACGGTGGCTACGATCGCCGGCACGTACCTACTCGAAAGTCGGTTGCACGCGGGTCCGCACCAGTGCGGACGCCGACCGCCACCGGCAGACCCGACCGCCGATGCGGGGGGCAGCACCAGTGCCGCCCGCTTGATCGCATCCGTATGGTCTGCGGCGCGTGCACACACCGATAGGTCCCACGTGGGGAGCAAGAACGTGAATCTATCTCCGATTCAAGGCACGGATGACGTCGTCCGACTGCATTCCGTCCGCAAGGTTTACGGCAACGAGCGGAACGGCGTAGTGGCCCTTGATGGAGTCACGCTCGGCATCGCGCGTGGCACCTTCACCGCCGTGATGGGCCCTTCCGGGTCGGGCAAGAGCACCGCGCTGCACTGCGCCGCCGGCCTCGACCGGCCGACGTCGGGTTCCGTGCTGCTCGACGGCCAGGAGATCACCGGCCTGAGCGAGCGCGAGCTGACCAGGTTGCGCCGGGAGCGCATCGGCTTCGTCTTCCAGTCCTTCAACCTGCTGCCGGCGCTGACCGTGGTGGAGAACGTCCAGCTGCCGCTGCGACTGGCGGGCCGGCGGCCCAAGCGGGCCCAGGTGGACGACGTGATCGCCCGCGTCGGGCTCGCCGACCGCCGCAGGCACCGCCCCGGCGAGCTGTCCGGCGGCCAGCAGCAACGGGTGGCCATCGCCCGCGCGCTGATCACCGAGCCGGCGGTGATCTTCGGTGACGAGCCGACCGGCGCCCTCGACACCCGCACGGCGCTGGAAGTCCTCGCCCTGCTGCGCCAGGCCGTGCGCGACGTCGGCCAGACCGTGGTGATCGTGACCCACGACCCGGTGGCCGCCGCGCACGCCGACCGCGTCGTCTTCCTCGCCGACGGCCAGATCGCGGGCGAGCTCACGTCCCCGACCGCGCACGCGGTCAGCGAGCGGATGACGCAGCTGGGCGCCTGGGCCGACGTGCCCGCGGGCGACCTGGCCGGCGGGGTGCGCTGATGCTGCGCCTCGCCCTGCGCACCCTGCGCTACCGGATCGGCGGCTTCACCGCCTCGTTCATCGCGCTGTTCCTGGGCGCGGCGATCGTGATGGCGTGCGGCGGCCTGATGGAGACCGGCATCCGCGAGGCCGTGCCGCCGCAACGGCTCGCGGCCGCGCCCCTGGTCGTCACCGGCGACCCGTCCTACCTGGAACGCGCGCCGATCGACGCCTCGCTGGCCGCCGAGGCCGCCGGCGTCGACGGCGTCGCCGAGGTCGTGTCGGACGTGGCGTTCCCGGTGACCCTGCCCGACGGCGCGGAGGCGACCGGCCACACGTGGTCCGGCGCGCGCCTCGCGCCCTACACGTTGGACCAGGGCCGTGCGCCGCAGGGTCCGGGCGAGGTCGTGGTGGTCACCGGGTCCGACGCGCCGCTGGACGGCACCGTCGCGCTGCGCGTCGGCTCGACCGAGGTCGACTACCGGGTGGTCGGCATCGCCGAGGCCCCGGTCGACGCGGCGGCGGTGTTCTTCGCCGACGACGAGGCACGCCGGCTGTACGCCAAGCCGGGCAAGGTCGACCTGATCGGCGTGCTGCTCGAACCGGGCGCGACCGTGGACGGCGTGCGCGAAGGCCTCACGGCCGCGGTGGCCAGCCGCCACGTGACCGTGCTCGCGGGCGACGAACGCGGTCTCGCGGAGTTCCCCGACACCCGGGGCGGCGGCGAGGCGATCATCACGTTGTCCGCCGTCTTCGGCGGTCTGGCGATCATGGTCGCGATGTTCGTCGTGGCGGGCACGCTCGGGCTGTCGGTGCAGCAGCGGTACCGGGAAATGGCGCTGTTGCGGGCGATCGGCACCACGCCGGGCCAGCTGCGCAGGCTGGTGCTGGGCGAGACGACGGTCGTCGCGGTGCTCGCGACCCTGCTGGGCTGGCCGGTGAGCGGCTACCTCGGCGAGTGGCTGTTGACCCAGCTGTCCGGCGCGGGCGTGGCGCCCGGGGCGATGGTCTACCGGCAGGGCTGGGTGCCGGTGCTGGCCGGTGTCGGCATCTCGTTGCTCAGCGCCTTGATCGCGGCGTTCGTCGCGGGCCGCGGCGCGGCGGTGACCAGGCCGACCGAGGCGTTGATGGCGGCCAGCCTGCAGAACCGCTGGTTCAGCGTGCCGCGGCTGGTGTTCGCGCTGCTGTGCCTGGGCGGCGGCACGGCGTTGAGCATCATCACCGCCCTGGTCATGGACGGTCCGGTGGCGGCCAGCACGGCCGGTCCCACGGCGATGCTGTGGGCGTCGGGCATCGCGCTGCTCTCCCCCGCCGCCGCGCGGGTGCTGATCGCGATCCTGCGCTGGCCGGTGCGCGCCTTGTCCGGGCTGGCCGGGTACCTGGCGGTGCTCAACACCGGGGCACGGCGGGTGCGGGTGGCCGGCGCCATCACGCCGGTCATGCTCGCGACGGGCCTGGCGACCGCGCTGATCTACCTGCAGACCACGCAGGCGAACGCGGCGTCGGGGGCGTTCGCCGAGAGCTTGCGGGCCGACGCCGTGATCACCAGCTCGACCGGCGGGATGCCGCTGGAGCTGGTGGACGAGGTGCGCGCCCTGCCCGGCGTGGAAGCGGCGTCGGCCGTGGTCGACACCGAGGCCTACTTCCCCGACCACGAGGACGGCGACGAGGAGATCACCGTGCTCGGCGTGACGCCCAGCGGTGTCACGCGGACCATGGGCGTGGACGTCACCGCCGGGTCGTTGGACGACCTGCGCGGCGACGCGGTCGCGTTGCCGACCGGCTGGGCGGAGTCGTTGAACGCCGCCGTCGGCGACTCGGTGCGGATGAAGCTCGGTGACGGCTCGGTGGTGGACCTGGAGGTCGCCGCCCTCCACACGGGCGCGTTCGACGCGGCGCTGATGCCCGCGGAGCTGGTCGTCGCGCACACCACCGGCGGTCAGGCGGCGCAGATCCTGGTGAAGGGCCCGGAATCGGCGCTGGCGCCGTTGACCGAGCGGAACCCGGACCTGGAGGTCGCCGACCGCGAGCGGGCGCTGGCCGCGGGCGGCGGCGGTGAGCAGACCGGCGCGTGGGTGAACTACCTGCTGGTCGGCATGATCCTGGCGTACACGGTGATCTCGCTGGTGAACACCCTGGTGATCGCGACCGGTGAACGGCGGCGCGAGTTCGCGCTGCAAAGGCTGATCGGCGCCACGCACGGGCAGATCCTGCGCATGGTCGGCGTCGAGTCGGTGGTGATCTCGTTGGGCGGCATCATCCTGGGCGCGATCGTGTCCGCGGTGACGCTCATCCCGTTCGCCATCGCGTTGAACGGCACGTACTGGCCGCAGGGGCCGATCGGGATCTACCTGGTCGTGGTGGGCTCGGCGACCGGACTGACGCTGCTGTCGACCCTGCTGTCCACGGCGTACGTGCTGCGCACCCCGCCGGTGGAAGCGGCGGCGGCGCTGGACTGAGGTGTGTCACGGCCGGCGCCGGAGGTCCACCTCGGCGCCGGTCGCGGCCGACCGCACCAACGCCTCGCCCACCCGGGCCGTGCGCGCCGAGTGGGCGGGCGACACCAGTGGCGTGACCTTCTCCCGCACGGCTTCGGCGAACGCGGCGGCCTGGTGTTCGTAGGCGTCGGACGCGGGTACGACCTCGTCCCGCACGCCGTCGAGCGTGACGACGGTGATCAGGCCTTCCTCGTCGGGACGGGTCCACGCGTTGCGCACGGCGATCGAGCCGCGCGTGCCCTGGAACTCGTAGGCGGCGCGCGGCCCGTAGTCGAGGCCGTAGTCGAGCACCGCCCAGCGGCCGTCGCCGAAGTCGAGCGTGGCCACGGCGCTCAGGTCGACCGCCCGGGAGTGCGGGTGGAACCGCGCCCGCACCGAGCGCGGCTCCGCGTCGAACGCCCACAGCGGCACGTCGAACGCGTAGCAGCCCACGTCCCACGTCGCGCCGCCGCCCAGGGCCGCGTCGAACCGGATGTTGCCCTCGACCGCGGTCGGGTACGCGAACGCCGACCGCACCACCCGCAGCTCACCGATCTCGCCGGACGCGAGCAGCTCGGCGGCCCGCGCCTGCTGGGGGTGGAAGCGGTACATGTACGCCTCCATGACCACGAGGTCGGCGGCGGCGCGTTCGACCCGCACGCAGTCCTGTTCGGACAGCGCCATGGGCTTCTCCACCAGCACGTGCTTGCCCGCTTCGAGCGAGCGCAACGTCCACGGCACGTGCAGGCTGTTCGGCAGCGCGATGTACACCGCGTCGACGTCCGGGTCGGCCAACAGCTCGTCGTACCCGTCGTGCACGCGTGCCCCGAACGGCCGCGCCACCTCCTCGGCGGCGGCACGCCTCCCCTGACGACCGGCCACCGCCACCACCGCGTTGCCCGGCGTGCGGTGGATGGCGGGCACGACCCGGCTCGCGATGTGGGCGGTGGCCCCGAGCACACCCCAGCGCAGCGGCTTCACAGCCGGAGCTTAATCGCTTAACCCGCCCGGCCCGCGACCGAGAGGCGGTCGGTCCGCCACGCCGTGCGGACACGTCCCGGTTGTATCCGCACTGTCGGGTAGCTCCTCCTCCTCGGTGAGCCGATCATCGGACGCGGACGACCCACGGGGGTGGAAGTGACGGACCGGACGGAGTACGACGCGTTCATCAGTTACAGCCACGCGCGTGACGGGCGGTCGGGCCCCGCGCTGCGCACCGGGCTCCAGCGCCTGGCCAAGCCGTGGTACCGGCCGCGCGCGATGCGGGTGTTCCTCGACGACGCGAGCCTGTCGGCCGACCCGGACCTGTGGGGTTCGATCGAGCGGGCGCTGGCTTCCTCGCGGTGGCTGGTGCTGATGGCCTCGGTCGAGGCGGCCCGGTCGGTGTGGGTGGCCCGCGAGGTCGAGTGGTGGCTGGCCAACCGGTCCGCGGACCGCCTCCTGGTGGTGCTGACCGACGGCGAGCTGGACCCCGACCACGAGTCCACGGCGCTGCCGCCCCCGCTGCGGGCCGCGATGGCCACCGAGCCGCGCTGGGTGGACCTGCGGTGGCTGCGCGACGCCGAGCGCGTCGACCAGACCGATGCCCGCTTCCGCGACTGCGTCGCCGACATCGCCGCGACCGTGCGCGGCGTGCCGAAGGACGACCTGGTCGGCGAGGACATCCGCCGTCACCGCACGACCCTGCGCCTGGCGCGCGGCGCCGCGGTGGCGTTGGCGCTGCTCGCCGTGCTGGCCGTGGTCGGCGCGGTGGTGGCGGTCGTGCAGCGGGACAACGCGCGCACCGAGGCGCGGATCGCGACCGCGCGCGGCCTGGCGTCCGCCGCTTTGGCCAACGTCGACACCCGGCTCGACCTGGCGCACCTGCTCGCGGTGGAGGCGTACCGGACCGACCCGCAGCCGGTGACCAGGTCGGTGCTGTTCCAGGTGCTGACCGCGAGCCCGCGGCTGGAGCGCTACCTGCACGTGGGCTCCCGCGTCACCTCGGTCGCGGCGTCACGTGACGGCCGCGTCGCCGTGGCGGGCACCGCGACCGGCCGCGTGGTGCGGTGGGACCTCGTCGGCGGCACCAAGACCGAACTCGCGCTGGACCACCCGGTGGTCGACATCTCGGTCGACGCCGACGGCGACGCGGCGGCCGTGCTCGCCGAGGGTCGCGCGGTGCGCTGGGACGGCCGGGACGCGGTCACCGAGGTCGAGGTGCCGGCGGGCCACAACCGCGGCAGCGCGGCGATCTCCCCGTCCGGCGAGGTCGTCGCCTTCCTGTCGCACCGCCTCGAACCGGGTGACACCCGCGATCCCGGGGGCCGGGTGGTCGTGCACGACCGGCGCACCGGGCGGTCCGCCGAGTCCTCGGCGCGGAACTGGCCGGAGAAGGTGGCGCTGAGGTCCGACGAGGAACTCGCGGTGCTCGCCTCCACCGAGTGGCAGCTGCGCTCGGTGGCGGACCTGGCCGTGCGCCGGTCCGTCCCGGTGTCCGTGCTGCCCGCGGACGGCGGGCACGCCGTCGGGTACTCCCCCGACGGCGCCCACTTCGCCTGGACGCGGGACGGCGAGACCTGGCAGTGGCGCACCGACGGGGTCGCGGCGGCGCACTACGACACGGCGGACGTCCGGTTGCCGATCGGCGAACCCGACCCCGAGTCGCTCGCCGTGAGCCCGGACGGTGCCCGGGTCGCCGCCGGCCACACCGGTGTCCTGCAGGTGCTGGAGACCTCCGGCGCGGACCAGGGCCGGAGGTGGCGGCTGCCGGGCAACAACAGCCGGGCCGACGCGCTCGCGTTCGTGGGCGACGCCGACCACCTGGTGTCCGGCACCGACGACGCCCTCGTGCTGTGGGACCTGACCCGCAACACCCGCGTCGGCGAGCCGGTGCACGGCGACGTCCCCGTCACCTGCCGGGCCTGTCGCGCGCCGTGGCTGGTGACGTCACCCGACCGGATCGCCGTGGTCGCGCAGCAGAGGGTCATGGTGACGACCGACGACGGCGTCTCCACCGGGTTCGACGACACGAGGGTGGACGACTACGACGCGGTACCGGTGTGGAGTGCGGACGGCGAACGCCTGCTGGTGCTGTCGATGCCGAGCGCGACCGTGGACGTCTACGACCGCGATGGCCGCGAGCTGCTCGACCAGTGGCCCGCCGTGCCCGGGGTGTCGGACCTCATGGCCGCCCGTGCGTCGGCCGACGGGGCCCGGCTGGTGCTGGTCGACCAGGACGGTCGGGTGCACGTGCTCGACAGCTCAACCGGCGAGGTGCTGGACGTGGTCGAGACCGGCGTCGACACCTCGCTGCTCAACCGACCCGTGCAGGCCGACCGCGCCTCGGTCAGCCCTGACGGCGGGCGGGTGGCGGTGTCGGGGGCGGCCGGCGTGGTGCTGGTCGACGTCGCCGCGGGCACGACGCGGGAGTTGGCCGGCGGCCCCGCCACCTCCGTGCACCACACCGAGGGGCACCTGCTGGTGGAGCGTGCGACCGCGGTCGAGGTGTGGGACCGCGACGGCACGACGTTGATCCGCTCGATCCCGTCCACCGGGCGGTGGATCCCCGGCCTGGCCGCCACGCCAGACGGTCGCGTGGCCGCCCGCGTCCGCGCCGACCACGTGCTGGTGCTGACCGACCTGGGCTCGGGCGAGACCTTGGGCACGATCCCGTTGGCACACCCCTCCCAGGGGGTGTCACGGTTGACCGCCGTGGCGCCGGGCACCGACGCGAGCCACCTGCTCACCGCCGAGCCGGGCGGCGAGCTGACCCGCTGGCACCTCGCCGAACGGGAGTGGACACGCGCCGCGTGCGCCGCGGCCGGGCGCGACCTGACCGCCGACGAGTGGCGGCGCCACGTGGGCACCCAGCCACCCGACGTGCTCGCCTGCGCGCGCTGACCACGCTCGGCGTCCGCCGGACGTGCTCACCTACCCGCGCTGACCGCGTTCGGTGTCAGCCGCACCCGCCCGCGTGGCCCTCGTCCGTGGACCGCCCCAACCCCACCGCGCTGGACGAGGCCGGCATCGCCGCGGCCGGCACGAGCTTGGACCGCACGTGCGCGACGAAGTCGGGCAACCGGTCCACCCCCCAGAACCGGGTGAACCTGTGCACGAAGAACGGCACGCCGAACGCGCCGTCCTTGCAGACGTCCATCAGCAGCTCGACACCACGCGCCCGCAGCTCCGGGTCCTCGCTCGCACCCGACACCTCGCCCGGGTCGAGCCCCAGCTCCAGCGCGATCCCGGCGACCGTCTCGCGGGAGCAGATGTCACGCCCCTGCTCCCACCGCGCCCGGTACGCCGCCGCGATGTACTCGCGCCCCAAGCCCTCGCGCAGCGCCACCACGTAACCCAGGTGCGGGATCTCCCACACCGGCTCGCGGTCCACCGGCCACTTCAGCGCCAACCCGCGCGCCGCCGCCAGCCGGGCCACGTCCTGGAGGATGTAGAAGTGCTTCGCCCGGGACATCGCGGTGTACGGGAACTGCTCGCCGCGTTCGCCCAACGCCCGCTCGTTGCGCTCGTCGGGCTCCCAGAACGGCGCCCACTCGACCGCCTCCGCCACGTCCGGGTACTCGCGCAGCAGGTCGTGGTAGGCCAGCCAGGAGTACGGGCTGCGCAGCGAGAAGTAGAACCGCGGGGTGCGCGCCACCTCAGACCACCAACCCGCCGTCGACCCCGAACACCTGGCCCGTCACGTAGGACGCCTGGTCCGACACCAGGAACGACACCAGGTCGGCCACCTCCTCGGGCCGGCCGAACCGCCCCAGCGGTATCTGCGCCGCCATCCGGTCGGCGAACTCCTCGCCCAGCCCCGCGACCATGTCGGTCTCGATGAACCCCGGCGCCACCGCGTTCACCCGGATGCCGTACTTGCCGACCTCCTTGGCCAACGCCTTGCTGAACCCGATGATCCCCGCCTTGGACGCGGAGTAGTTCGTCTGCGTCGCGTTGCCGTACACGCCGGCCACCGACGACAGCGTCACCACCGAGCCCGCCTTGCGCTTCATCATCGCGAACACCGCGGCCTTGGCCACGTGGAACGTGCCGTCGAGGTTGACCCGCAGCACCCGCTGCCAGTCTTCTTCCTTCAACAGCACCAACGGGTTGTCGCGCACGATCCCCGCGCACGACACCACCGCGTGCAACGGTCCCAGCGCGCGCTCGGCGTCCTTGACGAACCGGTCCACCTCGCGCTTCTCGGCCACGTCCACCTGCGCGGTGAACACGGCCGCGCCCGCCGCGGCGGCCTCCTTCTCCACCACCTCGGCGGCGTCGCGGTTCGACTGGTAGCAGAACGCCACGTCGAACCCGTCCCGCGCGAGCCGGGCCACCACCTGGTGCCCGATGCCCCGCGACCCGCCGGTCACCAGCGCCACGCGCCTCATGCCAGTTCCTCCGCCCTGCGCCGTGCCATCGTGAACGAGCCGACCTCCAGCACCTTGCGCCCGGCGACCAGGCTGTGGCCCGCGAGGATCGCCGCGTCGGCCACCTCCCGGACCAGCCGGACGTGGTGCTCCACCACGTCGCCGGGCACCACGTCGCCGTGCACGACGACGTCGCGGATACCGCTGATCAGCTCGACCTTGTCGGCCAGGACGTCCGGGTTCGGGTTGTCCCACCGGGTCAGCAGCACCGCGGACTGCGCCCACGACTCCATCAGCAACCCCAACGGGTAGGCGTCCTCGACGTCGACCCCGGCGTAGCACGGCTCGCGGCCGCTGACCGCCTTCAGCGTCACGATGCTGCTACCGGGGTCCACTTCGGACACCCGGTCCACCAGCAGCACCGGGAACCGGTGCGGGATGATCCGGCGGATGCCGGCCAACCCGGTCACGACGTCACCAGCCGCAGCTTGAACTCCGCCACCGGACCCGCGCCCGTGGACACCGTCGCCGCGCACCGCACCTGGTCCTCCTCCGTCGTCAGCACCGTCTCGACGGTCAGCGTGTCGCCGGGGAACACCGGCCGCAGGAACTTCGCCCGGTCCAGCGCGACCACCCGGTGGCCGGGCAGCGCCGCCCGCACGTGGTCGAGCACGAACAGCCCCGGCATGATCGGGAAGCCCGGGTAGTGCCCGGCGAACACGGGGTCCGCCGGGTCCACGTACACGGCGCTCACGGCAGGTCCAGCACGACGCAGCCGACCGTGCCGTCGCGTTCGACGCCGGTCACCAGCACGGTGCCCGACCGGCCGGACGCGACCGCAGCCGCGAGCTGGAAGCTCGCCACCGCGGCCGACGTGTCGCCCACCAGGGGCACGCACCGCAACCACTCGGGCGTGCGACCCAGCGCCGCCACCACGGCCGACTCCTCGGCGCCGTCGGTGGAGACGAGCACGACGTCCGCCGGGTCCACGGCGGCCTCGGCCAACGCGGTGCGCACGCACTCGCGCAACGCCTCCGCCGCGCCGCCGGGCTCGAAGAACCCGCGGAACCGGGTCGTCACCACGCGGGCCAGCACCGGCCGTCCCGCCCGGGTCGACTCGCGCTCCAGCAGCACCACCGCGCCGCCCTCGCCGAGCGGCCCGGCCGTGCCCTCGCTGCCGCGCCACTCCAGCCACGCGCGCTGCTCGGAGTACTCCTCGGCCGCGCCGACCAGCACCCGGTCCGCGTGCCCGCCGCGCAGCAGCCGTGCCGCGTAGTTCAACGCCAGCAGCCCGGTCAGCGCGCCGCCCGCGATGGTCGTGTTGGGCCCCTTGATCTTGTGCCAGATCGCGCTCTGCCCGGCCGCGCGGTTCATCACCGTGTTCGGGAACAACGCCGGGTCGACGTGGTAGGGCTTGTCACCGGTGAGCCCGTCCCGCGTGAAGTCCATGATGGACTGCACGCTGCCGGACCCGGTGCCCAGCACCACGCCTACCCGTTCGGGCTGCTCCAGCAACTCCGGCCCGCACTCCTCCAGCAGCCGGCCGACCGTGCTTACGGCCAGCGCCGTGACGCGGTCCATGGTGCGCGTGCCCTTCTTGCCCAACGCGCCCGCCGCGCTGAAGTCCGGCACCAGCGCCGCCCGCTCGAACGGGCCGCCGGGCGCCGCGGCGAGCGCCGGGACGCCCGCCCGCACACCGCCGGCGAACGCCTCCGAGCCCATCCCGAACGGCGACACGGCCGACCACGCCGAGATCACCAGACCGTCCACAATAGAAGCCGTCACGACACGCCACGCCCGCTCAGCGACCCGGCCTTGCCGGTGATGGCGCCGATGAGGCGGTCGTCGAAGTCGACCAGGCTCCAGTCCTTGCGGTTCTCGATCACCGCCCAGCCGTGCGTGATGCGACCGGTCGCGGTCGGCACCAGCTCGCCGTCGCGCAGCACGTAGCAGTCCATCCGGGCGGTGAAGGTGTACCGCTTGAAGACCTCCTCCACGGTGAACACCGTGTAGAGCGTCTCCTCCATGTTCGCCTCGCCGAGGAACGTGATCCGCGACTTCGGCACCACCGGGATCCAGTTCTGCTCGTCCAGCAGCGTCTTGATCGACGCGCCGCGGTCCTCGACGAACAGGTCCAGGATCTCCTCCATCTGACGGAGGTAGCCCGACATCTGCACGCGCTCGGTGAAGTGGCAGTAGAAGTAGGGGATCCGCCACGCCCAGGCGAAGGCGTTCTTGCCGGCCGTGAGCAGGTCCAACGGGTCGGCGTCACCGACCGGGACCGGCTCCAGGGCGCCGACCTTCTCCAGCACCGCGTGCTCGGGCGCGCCGATCGCGTCCACCACGTGCGGCAGCAGCTCGGCGGGCACGGGCTCGGCGTCGAAGCCGTGCGGGTCGAGCCGGAACGACACCGCGACCTTCGACTTGACCGCCTTCACGGCCTTGCCGTCGCGCTCCACGGTGAGTTCCACGACGAGCTTGAGCGACCCGTCCCCGTCAAGGCGCCGCACGGTGGCCTGCGCGAGGTCGTCGATGTGGAACGCGGTGAGGATCTTGGTGTCGAGGTCGGTGATGTCGGTGCACAGCCCGAACCGCTCGTAGAGCGCGCCCGCCGGGAACCCGCTCTGCCGCAGGTGGTCGAGCACCGCCTCCTCGACCATGTAGTTGACGTGCTTGAAGCCGATCCAGGTGCAGATGTTCGAGCCCTCGTAGCGGGGCCGCAGCGAGACGGTCGTGGTGGTCACGTCAGCTCCAGGTGTTCGTCGAAGAAGTCGCGGACCAGGGCCGCGAGGCGGTCGGGCTGTTCGATCATCGGGAAGTGGCCGCAGCCGTCCAGCAGCTCGAACCGGCCGCGGGGCAGGGCTTTGGCCAGGGCGCGGCCGTCGTCGGGGCGGGCGGCGATGTCGTCCACGCCGCTCACCACGAGCACCGGCGCGTCCACCCGGGACAGGTCCAGGAACGGGGTGCGCAGGTAGGTCTGGAACCACCGCGTCCAGCCGTACGGGCCGACCTGGTCGCGCAACGCCCTGGCCAGCCACTCGCGCTTGGCCTCGGGGAAGCGGGCGGTCTCGCCGACGCGCAGCGCCTCGGTGAACGTGCGGTGGAAGTCGTTGAGGTAGTACGAGATCGTGGGCCAGTCGAAGTCGGCGGGCTCCGGCCGGTAGAACGGGCACACCAGCACCGTCGGGCGTGGCGGCACGCGGCCGTCGGCGTAGCACTCCAGCAGCAGGTTCGCCCCCATCGAGTGCGCCACCACGACGTCGTGGGAGGCCGAGACGACGTCCACCACGAGCCGGCCGGGGTCGGGCCCGTGGCTCCACGCCGGGTCGGCCATGCCGTGCCACGGCAGGTCCGGCTTGCCGGCGGCGAAGCGGGGCGGCAGGGCCAGGGCGTCCCACACCGCCGCCTTGCCCGCCAGGCCGTGCAGGAACAGCGCTCGAACCTGCCGGGCCCCCTCCCGCCGGGCCTGCTGGGCGTCGACCATCACACGGTGTCCCGGTACCGGCCCAGGATCAGCACCGAGTTGTTGCCCGCGAACGCCAGCGCGTTGTTCTGCACCACGTTCAGCGTGGCCGGCCGCGCCTGGTTGGGCACGCAGTCCAGCCCGACCTCGGGGTCGGTCTCGGTGTGGTTGATGGTGGGCGGGATGAAGCCCTCGGTGATCGCCAGCGCGCACGCCGCCGAGGCCAGCGCCGACGCCGCGCCCATCGAGTGGCCGAGCATCGACTTGATCGACACGGTGGGCGGCGGCGCGTCGAACACCTGCCGGATCGCGCCGGACTCGGTGACGTCGTTGGCCTTGGTGCCGGTGCCGTGCGCGGAGATGAAGTCGACGTCCTCGGGCTTGACGCCCGCGTTGCGGTGCGCCAGCTCGATGCACCGGGCCAGGCTGTCCCGGTCCGGCGCCACGGGGTGGTTGGCGTCGCAGTTGAGGCCGTAGCCCAGCACCTCGGCGTAGATCCGGGCGCCGCGGGCCAGCGCGGACTCCAGCGACTCCAGCACCAGGATGCCGCCGCCCTCGCCGGTGAGGATGCCCTTGCGGTCCTTGTCGAACGGCGCGCACACCTCCGGCGCGATGGTGCCCAGCCGGTAGAAGCCGGTGAACGTCTTGCGGCACACCGCGTCCGCGCCGCCGACCAGCGCGACGTCGACCTCGCCCTCGCGGATGGCGTCGAAGCCGTTGCCGATGGCGTAGTTGCCCGCGGCGCACGCGGTGGGGATGGTCACCGCCTCCACGTCGGTCAGCGCCAGCTCGCGCACGATGCTGGACGACAGCCGCCCGGCCGTGGACCGGCGCGCGACCACCGGGTTCCACGACTCGGGGCCGTGCTCGATCTGCTGCGCGACGAGGTTGTCCAGATCGCGGGACTCGGCGTCGGTCGTGCCGACGGACACCAGTGCCCGCTTGCCGCGCAGCTCGTCCAACGTCATGCCCGCGTCGCCGACGGCCATCCGCGCCGCGGCGGCGGAGAACTGCCCGGCCCGGCCGAGCTCGTCGGGGTCCACCCGCTCCAGCCACGCGGCCGGGTCGAAGTCGGTGACCTCGGCGCCGTTGGCGTGGCTGAAGCCGGTGGTGTCGAACGAGGTGATGGGCTTGATCCCGCTGCGGCCCTCGCGCAGGCCGGCCAGGAACTCGCTGACGCCGATGCCGATGCTGGTGACCACCCCGAGACCCGTGATCACCACCCGGCGCGGCTGCCGCCCTCCGTCGTGCATCGTGTCCTCCAAGTCCGGTGCCGGACCGCTCGACGGGTGCGGGGCTACTTGGCGGCCTGGGCTTCGGCGACGACCGCGATGACGCCCTCCAGGTTGACCATCCGGGTCAGCTCGGCCTGGTCGATCTCCACGCCGAAGGTGCGCTCCAACGCGGACAGGATCTCGATGGCGCCGAGCGAGTCCGCGTCGTGGTCCTCCTTGAAAAGGCTCGTGTCGGTCATCTCCTCCGGGTCGATCTCGAGGATTTCCGACACGATGTCCTTGATCTTCGCCTTGCCGTCCGCGTCGATCTGCACCGAACTGGTCACCGAGCACCTCCGAGAACACGGGTTTCTGCGCTACCGGTGCCCAGAATGCTTTTCGCGGCTATATCCGGCCTATGCGGCGGGCTATACGGCCGCCCGCCCGCGCTACACCGCCACGCGGCGCGGCGAGGCCAGCACGGGGTCGGCGGTGAGGATCGCCAGGTGCACCTCGCGCAGCAGCGATCCCGGGTCGATGCCCAGCTCGTCGGCGAGCATGCGGCGGCCCTCCTCGTACAGCACGAGCGCGTCGGCCTGCCGGTCGCAGCGGTAGAACGTGGTCATGAGCTGGGCGCGGAACCGCTCCTGCAACGGGTACTGGTGCACGAGCTTGGTCAGCTCGGGCAGCAGCTGGGCGTGCCTGCCCAACGCCAGGTCGGCCTCGATGCGGCTCTCCAGCGCGGCGATGCGCGCCTCCTCCAGCCGCGGCGCCTCGGCGTCGGCCAGGTGCTCCGACACCCCGGTCAACGCGGGGCCGTGCCACAGCCGCAACGCCGAGCGCAGCAGCCGTGCCGCGTCCTCGTACCGACCCGCGGCGAGCGCGGACTGGCCCTGCGCCGCCTGCTCCTCGAATTCCCGGAGGTCGAACGCGCACTCGGTGAGCCGCAATTCGTAACCGCGGGACCGGCGGGTGATGCCGACCTCGCCGCGCAGCGTTTTGCGCAACCGCGAGACGTAGGTGTAGATCTGCGCGTTGAACGTGGCGGGCGGGTGGTCGCCCCACAGGAAATCGCTCATCTGGGTGTCGGAGACAGCGCCGTTGTCGGCGAGCAGCAGCGCGGTCAGCACGGTGCGCGGTTTCGACCCGTCCAGCGGCACCTCCTGCCCGTCGTGGTGCACCTCGACCGGCCCCAAGACCCGGAACTCCAGCACTTCGCCTCCTACAGCAGTACCTGGTCGTGGACGAGGATCGCCTGGTAGAGCCGTCGCATCGCGCGGCCGGGCTCCAACCCGAGCTCGCTCGCCAGGCGCCTGCGCGTGTGGTGGAAGACGTCGAGCGCCTCCGTCTGCCTGCCGTTGCGGTACAGCGCGACCATCAGCTGCTCGCTGAACCGCTCCCGCTCCGGGTACTCGGCCGCGAGCTGCTTGAGCTCGGACACGACACCGCGGTCCTCGCCGTTGGCGAGCTTGGCGGCGATGAGGTCCTCCCGGGCGCTGAGCCTGCGCTCGTCGAGCCGGGCGGCCTCGATCCGGAACCGCAGGCCGTCGCTGACGTCGAACAGCGCCGGCCCGTGCCACAGCCGCAGCGCGCGTTCCAGCAGGTCGATCGCTTCGTCCGGGCGTTGCAGCACGAGCGCGGAACCGCGGTCGGCCAGGTCGCGGAACAGGTGCGCGTCGACCGCCTCGGCGGGCAGGTCGAGCACGTACCCGCTGCTCACCGTGCGGACCAGGCAGTCGCCCGGCACGTCGGCGAACTGCTCCAGCAGTTTGCGCAGCCGGACCACATTCGCCTGGAGCGCGTTGCGGGCGTTTCCCATCTGTTTACCCGCCCACAATTCCTCGACCAGCTGGTCGAACGGAACGGGGGTGCCCGGTGAAAGCGCCAGCAGCGCGAGCAGGGTGCGCACCTGACGAGCGGCGACACCCATCCGACGATCCTCACGTGCGAGGGCGACAGCACCGAGAATCTGCACCTGCATGGTCACGACCCCCAGTCTCTAGACGACGCAGAGCGCGCTCCAACCGGCCGGTGAACCCAAAACGTCCAGCTAAAGCGGTTGACATGTTGCCCAGCCCGACTCGTTGGGGGGAAATATCATTTGGACCACCGGGAACGTGCCGCCGAGGTATGCGGCCGATCGGGCCAGCGCCGGACTCCGGCTGCTATTGCCATGATCGGCGAACTTGGACCTGACGGCGGTCACGGCTACAGCGCGTCACGACCGCCTAGCCACTTCGGGTGATCCGGAGCGTCCCGCGGGCCGGAACCGGGCCCGCGGTCGGGGTGCGCCCGCCCGTAGGCCTCCAGCACGATGGCGGAGATCCGGCCGCGGTCGCAGACGCGGTACCCGTGCTCGCGCGCCCAGTGCCGCACGGTCCGCGCCTCCTGGGCATCGACGCTGCGTACCGGTACGGGCGTGGTACCGGGAAGGCGGCGCGCGGCGCGCACGAACCGGTCGAGCACGGCACGCAGCCGGGCCGCGTTGGCGGCGCCGAGGCGGATCTCGAACCACACCCCGTCGAGGCCGAACGAGACCGGCCGGACGTCGTGCCCGGTGTGCCCGTCCAGGTCGTCCACCGCCACGCCCACCACCCCTCGGGTCGAATACTCACGCTCGGTATTGACCCGCGGCACGCTACCGGTGAGTTGACCATGAAGGGGATGCCGATCGCGAAGTATAGGAGAGGTATAGCGGGCGGCCCCAGTGTTGCCTGCGGGTAAATCCCCGGTTCCGATGGCCGGCGTCCGGCGCACCGGCGTTCGCCCGACCGGCCGACCCACACCTTCGGGTTCGCCCTCCCGAAAATACTTCACGTCACCGTCGCAGGGTGATTTCCGATTCGTTCACCGGCCCGCCCGGCGTTGCCGCACCGACCGTTAACCGTCAATTCGCACAAATTCCGGTGGGTCAACTGTTGACGTCGCACGTGACGGGCCGGATGTGCGCACCACGGCCTTCGGGCGAAACCCGGCGGCGCGGTTCCCGCGAGTGGATCTTGGTGGGTCGGTGCGGGTCGCCGCGTGGCGGCACGCGCCCGGCGACCCCCCTCACCGAGCGGTTCGAGGGCGATCAGCGAGACTTGAGGGTATGAACGACGAGCCCGACGACCGGACCAGCTTCGCCGACCTCGGGTTGCGCCCCGAACTGCTCCGGGCGCTGTCCGGCCTCGGCTACGAGGAGCCCACCCCCATCCAACGCGAGGCGATCCCGCCGTTGACCGGAGGCCGTGACCTGCTCGGGCAGGCCGCGACCGGCACCGGCAAGACGGCCGCGTTCGCGCTGCCCGTGCTGGAGCGACTGGCGGCGAGCGAGCGCGACCAGCGGGCGCCGTTCGCGCTCGTGCTGGTGCCCACGCGCGAGCTGGCGGTGCAGGTTTCCGAAGCGGTGCACCGGTACGGCCGGGAGCTGGGCGCGCGGGTGCTGCCGATCTACGGCGGCCAGCCCATCGGGCGGCAGCTGCGGGTGCTGGAGCAGGGCGTGGACGTCGTGGTGGCCACGCCGGGCCGCGCGGTCGACCACCTCAGCCGGGGCACGCTGAAGCTGGAGCACCTGGAAGTCGTCGTGCTCGACGAGGCCGACGAGATGCTCGACATGGGTTTCGCCGAGGACCTCGACACGATCCTGGCCGAGACGCCGGCGCGGCGGCAGACCGTGCTGTTCTCCGCGACCATGCCCGGCCGCATCGACCGGCTGGCCCGCCAGCACCTGTCCGACCCGGTGCGCATCACCATCGGCCGCGAGCAGGCCGAGCCGGGCGAGGCGCCGAAGGTGCGGCAGAGCGCGTACGTCGTGCCGCGCGCGCACAAGCCCGCCGCGCTGGGCCGGGTGCTGGACGTCGAGGCGCCGACCGCGGCGATCGTGTTCTGCCGCACCCGCGACGAGGTCGACCAGCTCACCGAGACGCTGAACGGGCGGGGCTACCGGGCCGAGTCGCTGCACGGCGGCATCAGCCAGGAGCAGCGCGACCGCGTGATGACGCGGCTGCGCAACGGCACGGCCGACCTGCTGGTGGCCACCGACGTCGCCGCCCGCGGCCTGGACATCGAGCAGCTGACGCACGTCGTCAACTACAACGTGCCGTCCGCGCCGGAGTCGTACGTGCACCGCATCGGCCGGATCGGGCGGGCGGGCCGCGAGGGCGTGGCGATCACCCTGGCCGAGCCGCGCGAGCACGGCATGCTCAAGACCATCGAGCGCGTCACCAAGCAGCGCATCCACATGGAGAAGGTCCCCACGATCGCGGACCTGCGCGCGCGCAAGCTGGAGCTGACCCGCGCCGCGCTGCACGAGAGCCTGCTGGAGGACGACCTGGACAGCTTCCGGGTCGTGGTGGAGACGCTGACCGACCAGTTCGACGTCATGGAGGTGGCGCTGGCGGCGGTCAAGCTCGCGCACGAGGCCACCGGCGCGGCGGCGGACGAGGAGGAGATCCCGGAGTACGTGCCGAGGTCCGGGCCGTCCGGTGAGCGCCGCGGTCGCGAGGGCGGCGGCGAACGCCGTGAACCGCGCAAGCCGCGCCGCCCGTCCGCGGGCATGACCAGGCTGTTCGTCGGCGCGGGCCGCAGCTCGGGCATCCGGCCGCAGGACCTGGTCGGCGCGATCGCGGGCGAGGCGCGGCTCAACGGCCGCGACATCGGCGCGATCGAGATCGCCGACCGGTTCTCCCTGGTGGAGGTGCCGGACTCGGCGGCGCAGCAGGTCATCGCGTCGCTGCGGGGCGCCACCATCAAGGGCCGCAAGGTCACCGTGCGCCGGGAGCGCGACGACCCCCGTTGACGGTGTCGGCGCGGTGCTCAGGTGAGGGGCTCGACGGGGTGGTCGACGGGCGCGAAGACGTCCACGCCCCGCCACGGCTCGCGCCGCGCCTCCACTTCGTCGCCCCAGTGCCGCACGCCGGTCCACCCGGGATCGCCGGTGGTGCAGAAGTCCACCCACGACTGGAGCATCCGACGGGACAGCGCGCGTTCGTCGTCGCCGGCCGGGCCACCGATCAAGAAGTCGGCGCCGTCCAGGTTGCCGAACGAGAACGGCACGTCCGCCGTGTGCCAGGCGGGTGGCCGGGTGAACCTCGCTAGCGACGCCCGCCCGTGCGCCTCGGCCAGCCTCGTGGTGGGTTCGGCGAACACGAGGTCGCCGGCGAGCCGCACGTGCGCGTCCTCGAAGTGCTCGTACGCCGCCACCACGTGGTCCGGGACGCCCCAACCGCGGCCGAACGCGCGCAGGTCGGCGGGCGGTCGGAACGTACCGACCGCCTCGAACAGGGCGTACTCGACGTCGGTGTGGCACAGCAGGGCGTCGACCGCCGGGTCCAGCGCGGGCAGCGCGTCGGCGACCGGACCGAACAGCACCGGGTCCCAGCTCAACGGTCCCTCGCGCTGCGCGGCCACCAGCGCGTCCGCCGAGGCCACCGCGGACTCCGGCGTCGCGGTGTCGATCCACGCCGCGACCCGGCGCGCGAACCCCCGCGTGTAGCAGCGGCTCGGCACGCTGTGCGCGATGACCCGCCGCACCGGCTCCCACGCCGCCAGGAACAACGCCGACCCCGCGCCCGCCGACTGCCCGCCGACGGTGATGGCGCCGGGGTCGCCCCCGAACACCGCGATGTTCTCCCGCACCCACCGCAGCGCGGCCCGCTGGTCGAGCAACCCGCGGTTGTCCGGCCGCCCGTCCACGTGCCCGAACCCCTCGAACCCCAGGCGGTAGTTGCACGTCACCACGACCAGCCCGGCCCGCGCCAACGCCGTGCCGTCGTAGTCGGGCTGAGCCGACGACCCGAACGTGTAAGCGCCGCCGTGCACGTAGAACAGCACCGGCCACGGCCCGTCCGATGTGGACGGGGTCCACACGTTGAGCGTCAACACGTCCTCGTCGCCCGGCCGCCACACCGGCGCGCCGGGCAACCGCGCGGACTGCGGCGCGATCGGCCCGAACTCCAGGCAGTCCCCGGAGGGGTCGGCGGGCACGGGCGCGGCGAACCGGCGCGCCCCGAACGGCGGTTCCGCGTACCGGATGCCGAGGAACGCGTCCACTTCGGCGTCGACCGCCCGGCCCCTGAACTGTCCACGTCGTGTCATCACGGCATACCCTGCCACGATGGGTGATCCGCTGAACGCTCGCGAGGACGCCGCCGAGGCGTTGGGGATGGTCGCGCGTGCCGCCGGGCCGTACCTCGACGCGCTGCCGCACCTGCCGGTGCGCGACGCCACGCACGCCCACCTGGTCGAGGACCTGGACGGTCCGCTGCCGGAGTCCGGTGACGGCACCATCGCCGCGGTCGCGGACCTGTTGCGGATCGGCACGCGGGCCGCCACGCACTCGTCCGGGCCGCGGTTCTTCCACTTCGTGGTCGGCGGCGCGACACCGGCCGCGCAGGCGGCGGACTGGGTGACCTCGCTGCTGGACCAGAACGCCGGGCTGTGGGTGACCTCGCCGTTGGCCGCGCGGGCCGAGACGGTGGTGCTGCGGTGGCTGAAGGAGGCGTTTGGGCTGCCCGCGTCGCACGGTGGCGTGCTCACGCCGAGCGCGACGTTCGCGAACCTGACCGGGTTGGCGTGCGCGCGCCAGTGGTGGGCGCAGCAGCACGGGGTGGACGTGACCGCGGCCGGCCTGGTCGGGTTGCCGCGGCTGCCGGTGTTCTCCAGCGGGTACGTGCACCCGAGCAGTCGCAGGGCCTTGCAGCTGCTGGGGCTGGGCCGCGACTCGGTGCGGACGCTGACCCGTGACGACGCGGGCAGGCTCGACGTCGACGCCCTGGACCGGGAGCTGGCCTCGTCCGGGCCCGCGGTGCTGATCGGCAACGCGGGCGAGGTCAACGCCGGCGACTTCGACCCGATCGACGAGCTGGCGGACCTGGCCGAGCGGCACGGCGCGTGGCTGCACGTGGACGGCGCGTTCGGGCTGTTCGCCGCCCTGTCCCCGCGCACAGCCGGCTTCGTGAGGGGTGTGGAGCGCGCCGATTCGGTGGCCGCGGACTGCCACAAGTGGTTGAACGTGCCGTACGAGAGCGGCGTCGCGTTCGTGCGGGACCGGATGGTCCAGGGACGCGCCTTCGGCAGCTGGAACGCCGCGTACCTGCCCGCCCCGGACGAGGAGTTCGTCAACTACAACAACCTGGGCCCCGAGTCCTCGCGCCGGGCACGCGCCTTCCCGATCTGGGCGACGCTGCGCGCCTACGGCCGCGACGGTCACCGGGCGATGGTCGAACGCCACCAGGACCTGGCGCTGCGCCTGGGCCGCCGCATCGAGGAAGCCCCGGACCTGGAGCTGCTCGCCCCGATCACCGTGTTCGTCGTCTGCTTCCGCTACCGCCCGCCGGGCGTGCCGACCGAAGACCTGGACGCCCTCAACCGCGAGCTGGGCGAGGCCCTGGTCGAGGACGGCCGGGTGTACGCGGGCACGACCGTCTACCGGGGCATGGTGGCGCTGCGGCCCGCGATCGTGAACTGGCGGACCACCGCGGACGACATCGACCTCCTGGCATCGGTGGTCCGCGAGCTCGGTGGCCGCCTGCTCGCGTCCCGTGACCCGCGCGCGCATCGCCCGGAGCCGCGGCCGGCCGACAAGTAGCATCGGCGGCGTGCGGAACGCGATCACCGATGTGCCGGGCGTGCTGGTCGGGCACGCCACGCGGATCGGTGGCGGCGCGTTGACCGGCACGACGGCCGTGCTGTTCCCACCCGGCACGTTGTCCACTGTGGACGTTCGGGGTGGCGCGCCCGCGACCAGGGACACCGCCGCGCTCGACCCCCGTTACGGCGGCCGGGAAGTGGGCGGTGTCGTGCTCACCGGCGGCAGCGCGTACGGGCTGGCCGCGGCCGACGGGGCGGCGCGGGAGCTGGGCTCGTTCGTGCCCGCCGCCGCGTTGTTCGACCTGGGCCGCGGCGGTGACTTCCACGCCCGCCCGGGGCCGGCGGAGGGCGCGGAGGCGGTGCGCAACGCGGGCGTCGAGGTCGCGCAGGGCAACGTCGGCGCGGGCACGGGCGCGCTCAACGCCACCCTGAAAGGCGGGGTGGGCACCGCGAGCGTCGCACTGCCCGGTGGGGTGGTCGTGGGCGCGATCGCGGTCCTCAACGCGGTCGGCCCGTCGGTCGACCTCGACACCGGCCTGCCGTTCGCCGCGCACCTGGGCCTGCCCGGCGAGTTCCCCGCCCACCAGGGCGACGACCTCGACGCGGCCCGGATCGCGGGTCACGCGCAGCCGTTCAACACGGTCATCGGCGTGATCGCCACCAACGCCCGCCTGCCGCACCCGTTCGCCCTGGCCAACGCCGCGCAGGACGGGCTGGCGACCGCCGTCCGCCCGGCCCACGGCCTCACCGACGGCGACACCGCCTTCGCCGCCTCGACCGGCACCCACGACGCCGATCCCGGCCGGGTCCTCGCCGCGGCCAGGGAGGTCTTCGCCCGGGCCCTGGTGCACGGCCTGCTCCGAGCGGAGTCCGTCACCACGTCCTGGGGCCACCTCGCGGCCTACCGCGAGCTCTACCCGCGCACCGCAGCCGCCTACCGGGGGACCTGACCATGCACGCGATGCACTACGAGATCACCCTGCCCGCCGACTACGACATGGACGTCATCCGCACCCGCGTCGCCACCCGCGGCTCGGCGATGGACGCGTTCCCCGGCCTGGGGCTCAAGGCCTACTGCGTGCGCGAACGCGGTGTCGACGGCTCGCCGGTCAACCAGTACGCCCCGTTCTACCTGTGGCGCACCGCCGAGGGCATGAACGGTTTCCTGTGGGGACCGGGCTTCCGCGGCCTGAGCGCCGACTTCGGCCGCCCGACCGTGCAGCACTGGACCGGTCTGGCCTTCGCGCGCGGCACGGCCGAGGACGCCACCGCCGCCACCAAGCGCACGTGGCGCCTGCCCGCCGACGCCGAGCCGACCGAGGCGATCGACCAGGCCCTCGACGAGCTCCAGCGGCTCAAGGACCACCCCGACCTGCACTGCACCGCGTTGGCGATCGACCCGCGGCACTGGGAGCTGGTGCACTTCAGCCTGTGGCGCACCGCGCCCGACACCGACACCGACACCGGCACCGACACCGGCACCGGCACCGACGTCCGGTTCCGGGTGCCGCACCTGTCACGGCCCGAGCTGGACGACCTCAGCGAGGGTCGCCACTGGTAGTCCGCAGCCGGCCGACCCCCGGGTCGCGGGCGCGTTCGGGGTAGGGCACGGACAGGTAGCCGACCAGGTCGATCACCCCGCCGCTGGTGCGGTCCAGCTCGCGGGCGAACGCGAGGATGCCCGCGTCGGCGCGGTCCATCAACCAGGCCAGCAGCACGACCACCACGTCGGCGAGCAGACCCACCTGGAACGGCATGTCCTCGCGCTTGCCCGCGGTCACCGCGCTGGCGAAGTCGGTCATCCCGCGCTCGGTCAGCGGCAGCGGCCCGGTCTCGATCGCCCGCTTCATCGTGTCCACCACCAGCGGCACGAGCGACGCCCACACCTCGCGCGGCGCGACCTCGCAGATCAGGCCGCCGCACAGGGCCGCGGTCCACAGCGCCTCCGGGTCGCCCGCCCGGACCGCGCCGACCGCCAGGTGCGGCAGCAGTTCCGCGCCGCGCTCCCACGCGCCGGTCGCGACCAGCTTCTCCACCGCGTGCCGGTAGTGCCCCAGCGCCTTGCCGTGCTCGCCGCGCGCGGTCAACACGCCGCCCAGGTCGTCGTGGAACGACGCCACCTCGGCCGCCGCGCCCACCTGCTCGGCGCGAGCCAGGCCGACCGCGGCGTAGTGTTGCGCGGTCTCCAGGTCGCCCCGGTCGCGGTGGCACGCGCCGAGCCGGCGCAACGCGGCCAGCTCCTGCCGGTCGTCGCCCAGGTCGCGGAACAGCTCCACGGCGCGCGACCCGGCCTCGATCGCCCCGGCGAGGTCGCCGGTCTCACGGCGCCGGTCGCACTCGGCGAGCTTGAACGCGGCCTGCCGGGCCCGGTCGCCCAGCTCCTCGGCCAGGTCGTGGCCCTCGACGGCGTAGCCCAGGGCGGTCTCGGTGTCGGCGTCGCCGAGGTCGTCCAGCACGGTGATCGACTCCAGCTGTCCCGGTCCGTCCCCGCGCCCGAGGTGCTCCTCGTACGCCAACCGCGCCGCCTGTCCGGCTTCGTCGGTTCTGCCTTCGCGCATCAGCAGCCTCGCCATCCGCAGCAGGACGTCCGCTCGGTCGCGGCACGCGTCGCCCAACCCCACACACCGTTCGAAGTCCGCGAGCGCGGCCCCGTATTCCCCGCGCCGCTCGGACCGTGCGCCGGTGAGCTCGAACCTGGTCGCCCAGAGGGCTTCGAGCTCGTCGTCGGGCAGGTCCAGTCCGGCCAGCAGCGCGTCGACCCGCTCCACCAGCGCCGCGGCCCGCTCGTCGTCGTCGTCCAGCTTCAGCTCGGCCAGCAGCACGTCGGCGTAGGACGCGGTGTCGGTCAGCCCGCCCGCCTCGGCCACCTCGCGCAGCGCGGTGATCTCCCGGTGCAGCACCGGCGACAGGGTGCCCGCGCCGTCGCGCGCGGCGGCGGCCAGCAGCTCGCACCCGGTCAGCGCCGCCTCCGCGTCGGTGGTGGACCGGTCGCGCCACTCGTCCAGCCTGCCGTTGACCGTGCCGACGTACAGGTAGGACCGCTCGATGCCGCCCGGTGTGCCGGTGTTGACGATGGCCCGCGCGGCGGGCGTCTCCTCGGCGGTGAGCCGCCGCACGACGGTGCGGGCGAACCCGGCGGCCAGGTTCGGCGGGATGGTCCACAGCGTGCCGATGTAGCCGCGGGCGCCGGCGCGGACGAACTCGCGGCCCAGCCGCGTCCAGGACCGGCACGAGTTGTTGAACACGATCGGCCGGTGCCGCAGCGTCACCGGGATGTCGTCGTCGGGCAGGGTGCGGCCGTCCAGCACGATCGCGTCGTCGGCGTCGTGGCAGTTGAAGAACACCAGCTCGACCGGCAGGTCCACGACGAGGTCGCGCAGCACGTCCGGCGAGGCGTCCTGCTCGGACAGCACGATCGGGTGGGTGTGGTGGCCCAACGACGCGATCGTCTCCGGCAGCTCCCGGAACGCCCCGGAGTCGAACACCAGGCTGAACGCGCCGGGCTCGCGCGCCACGCCCGCCCGGTGCAGCTCGGTCAGCACGACCAGCGCCGGGTCGGCCACCACGTGCCCGATCGGCTTGCGCGCCCAGTTCACGTCCTCGGTGTGCACGAACGAGTACGGCAGCCCGGTGGTGAACGCGGTCAGCCGCCGGTCGCCTACCTCCGCGACCGCCTCGGCGGGCACCTGCGCGGTGACCACGGCCTCGACCGCCGCGTACGGGTCGTGCCCGCCGGTGGACAGGTACCGCCACAGCGCCTCGACGAACCCGATGCCCTTGACCGCGTCGCCGATCGCGCCCGCCGCCGCGGTGACCCGCTCCTGCTCCTCGGCCACCACCCGGCCCACCTCGACCAGGTCCGGCTTCGGCGTGATCACCAGCCGGGCGCCGCGGTGGTGCGCGTAGCCGGCGGCGGCCAGGTCGTCCACCTCGCCGGTGCGCTCGACCAGCACGGCCTCGTCGCCGTCGTCCGGGTTGCACTCGGCGAGCGGCACGGGCGGCGCGCCCTCCACCACGCGCAGCGCCGCGCCGGTGCGCAGGGCGGTGAACAGGGCGGCGACGAGATCGGCGTCCGGCGCCACGTCGAGGGTGCGGTCGGGCTCGCCGCCGCGCAGCAGCTCCCACGCCTTGCCGGTGAGCGCCGCGACGTCCCCGACACCGGGGTGGTCCCCGCACGGCAGGTGCAGGCGTTCGGGCAGGTCGCCGAACAACTCCTCGTCCGGTTCGGCGAGGAACACCACCCGCCGCACGCCCACGGCGTCGAGCAGGTGGGCGACCAGCCGGTCGTGCCGGTGCGACGAGGAGTCCGCCGGTCTCAGCGCGACGACGGGCGTGACGCGGTCCGGTGGCAGGCACGACACCACCACGGCGGCCTCGCGCACCTGGTCCGGGCGGCACACCACGACCGTGTCGCCGACCTCGAACACCGGCTCGCTGATCACCGTGACGCTCAGCTCCGACTCGCCCGCGGGCAGCTGGACGGACACGCCGCCGTCCTCGACCGCGCACGGCGACGAGCCGGACACCAGCAGCGACACCCCGTCGGGCAGGACGAACGACACGCCGTGCGCGGTCTCGGTGGCGGGCGCGTCGACGGCGAGCCGCCAGCGGGCGGGCGCGGGCAGGTCGAAGCGGTGCCGCAGCACCGCGCGCACGTGCCCGTCACGGGTCTCGTCGACCAGCAGGTCGCGGGCGCCCGCCTCGGCGGTCAGCTCCTCGACCGCGTCGACGGGCGGTTTGCGGTGCACGTCGAGCAGGACGGCACGCAGCAGCCCCGCTTCGAAGCGGAAGCGGATTCCGTGCGGGGCACCGAGGTCCACTGGCTCACGACCCTTGCAAGCGAGGAGAGGAGACCACCGTGTCGGAGGTGGCGGGCAGAAACTACGCCACCGACGCCCCGACCTGTAGGAGATCCGGCAGGTAGTCGCGCTCGTTACACGCCGGGCCGCTCGGAGCGGGCCGCGGGCGTCCACCGGGAGCGGCGCTGCCCGCCCGCCGCCTGCACCTGGTCGCGACCGAGCCGCTTCGCCTCGTACAAGGCCGCGTCCGCCGCCGCGAGGAGCCCCTCCACGGTGTCCTCGGCGACCTCCGGCCACACCGCGATGCCGATGCTGACCGTGAGGCCCGCCACCGTGCCGCCGTCGCCGACGTCCACGAGCACCCGGTGGACCTCCGAGCGCATCCGCTCGGCGACCGCCACCGCCTCCTCGTGCTCCACGCCGGGCAGCAGCACGGCGAACTCCTCGCCGCCGAAGCGGCCCACCGCGTCACCGCGCCGCACCGTGCTCTCCAGCGCCGCCGCGATGCGCCGCAGCACCAGGTCGCCGGTCTGGTGGCCGTGGGTGTCGTTGATGTCCTTGAAGTGGTCGACGTCGATCATGAACAGGCCGACGCGCGCGCCCGGTGGCTGCCGGCGGGTGCGTTCCAGCTCCAGCTTGGCCTGCAGGTGCCAGGCCTCGGCGTTGAGCAGGCCGGTCTTGGTGTCGGTGCGGGCGGCCAGCTCCAGCTGGTGGATGAGCACGGTGCGGTGCAGGGCGACGGCCGCGACGACCATCGGCAGCGCGAACCCGGGCCACCACGCCACGGCGAGGGCGACGAACCCGCCCATCGCCAGCTGACCGGCTTCGAGCAGGTTGTCCGCGGCGCTGCCGATCGAGTCCCGCACCGAGCGGGGCCGGACGGTCAGCAGGATCACCGCGGCCACCAGCACGGTGTTGACCAGCCACTGCGCGGCGCCCGCGCCCGCCAGGCCGACGAGGTCGAGCGCGCCGCCGGGTCGACCGGCCTGGAGGTGCTCGCGCAGGCCGGTGAGACCGGACACGGCGCTCGCGGCGAGCGTGGCCAGCACCATCATCGCCGTGGTGAACACGCACCGGTGCGGTGGGCGTGAGGCGTCCCAGCGGCCGACGACCCACCAGCGGTGCGCGTACACCAGCACGACGAGGGCGACCGCGAGCGACGGCGGCAGCACGAGCGCGCCGGCCAGGATCCAGATGCTGCACAGGTCGACGTGCGGCAGGTGGCTGTGGTCGCGGCGGATGCGCTCGATCCAGCGCGAGCAGTGCAGGTGCAGCGCGGCGCAGCCGGCCAGGACCGCGAACGTGGTCCACGAGCCGGCGGGCACGGGCCACGCGGTGGTCGCGGCGGCCCCGACGACCGCGAGCAGATCCACCGACAGCACGTACACCAGGGCCTGCCTCGGCAGGGACCATAGTGACCAGCGTCGATCGCCCGACGACGTCGAACGCGCTCTGCCCATGGTTCCTCACGACTGTCTGCCCCGGACTGTCATGGCGTCCGGACGGAGGGTCACAGTAATGGTGACCTGTGTCGGTGTCAGCCGCTACCGGGGTGACCCACCCCACCGGAGGTGAGCGCGGTGCGCGACAAGATCTGGTGAAACCGCTGGTCGGAGCCAATCGAGACAGGACGGAGGTGTCGTCGTGCGCGACAAGATCTGGTGAACCCCCGGATATCGCGATCCGCGCCGACAACCACGTCGAGGGAGGTGCGCCGCCATGCGCGACAAGATCTGGTGAAGACCGGAGCCACGAACCACCGTGAACGGCGAAACCCGAGGTCAGGCGCGGGCCGCGGCGAGCGCTCCCCACTCCCGCGGCCGGCGTGCGGTCAGTCGACCCGTGCCCGGACCAGCCACAGGCACGCCGTCGCGGCGCCCAGGCCGCTGAGCACGAGCGTCGCCCGCGGGCCGACCAGGTCGCCGAGCAGCCCGCCCACCAGGGCGCCGGCGGGCGCGGTGCCCCAGACCGCGGTGCGGATGGTCGCGTTGACGCGCCCGTGCAGAGCGGCCGGCGTGACCTCGTAGCGCACCGGCACCTGGTGGACGTTGTAGACCTGGAGGGCGAACCACATCACCGCCACCGCGCCGATCACCAGCTGGTCCACCGCGACCAGCGCCTGCCCTCCCCCGGTGGCCAGGACGGCGGCGACCATCGTCCGGCGGCGCCCCCACCGTTCGCCCAACCGCGCCGCGACCAGTGCGCCGAGCAGCCCGCCGACCGCTCCGGCGGACAGCGTCAACCCCACCCGCGCCGCCGACAGCCCCAACGCCGTCACCAGGTGCAGCACGACCACGACGGTGAAGGCGTTGAACCAGAAGACGTGCGTCGCGGTGCACAGCGTGACCCGCCGCAACCCCTGGTGGCCGAAGACGGCCCGCACCCCGGCCCACATCCCCGCGCCCACCTGCGGCCGTTCCACCACCCGCACCCACAACAACGTGACCGCCGCGACGAGGAAGCTCACCGCGTCCGCCGCCAGCGCGCCCGCCGCCGTGATCGCGCCGACCAGCCACCCGCCCAGCGCGGGTCCGGCGACCTGCGCCGTGGCCTGCCCCACCTCCACGACCCCCTGCGCCCGCGTCAACTGCTCCCGGGGCACCACCATCGGCACCAGCGCCAGGCCCGCGATGTCCCCGAACACGGCGAACGTCCCCGCCACCGCCGCCACCGCGGCCAACAACCCCACCGACAACACCCCGAGCCCCGCCGCGACCGGCACCACCGCCAGGCTCGCCGCCTGTCCGAGCGCGCACACCCCGGCCACCAACCGCCGCGGCAACCGGTCCACCCACACCCCGGCCGGCAGCCCGAACACCAGGTACGGCAACCGCGCGCACGCCGCCACCACCCCGATCCCCCACGGCCCCGCGCCCAACGTCAGCGCGGCCACCAACGGCACCGCGACCACCGTCACCTGCGACCCGACCAGCGACACCGACTGGCCCACCCACAACAACAGGAACGACCGGTTCCGCCTGAGCACGGCATCATGATCCTGGGACCGCCGCGGAGGGGGCGCCGATGGAGCACGAACCCGACTCGTCCCGCCGGGGCGCGACGACCGCCAACTCGCTGTCCGGTGCGGTGACCGGGACAGCGGTGCAGGCGGGCAGCATCGGCGAGGTGCACGTGCACGGGACGGGCGCCCCGGCCCCGGACACCTGGGTCGTCACCGGGATCTCGACCGCGGTGCCGACCGAACCCGGTCCGCCGGTGGCGCACGGCCGGGACGTGCTCGTGGCCGACCTGCTCGACCGGGTGGTGAGCCCGCGCCCCGGCGGACCGCGGTTGCTGTTCGGCGCGGGCGGCATGGGCAAGTCGACCGTGGCGCGGATCGTCGCCCGGCGGGCGGAGCAGGAGCACGGGCGGCGGGTCTGGTGGATCAACGCCGCCACCGAGGAGCACCTGTCGGGCGGGCTGGTCGGCCTGGCCCGTGACCTCGGGCTGGGCGCGGCCCACCAGGAGGCGATCCGCACGCACCGGGTCGCGGGCCTCGGCGACGTCGCCGACCTCGTCTGGCGGCGGTTGGCGGGCGTCGAGCCGGGGTGGCTGCTCGTCGTCGACAACGCCGACGTGCCGGAGCTGCTCGGCCCGCCCGAGGGCACCGGGTGGATCCGCGAGTCGGCGACGGGGCTGGTGCTGGTGACGACCCGCCGGCACGACCGGTCGAGCTGGCCGGGGCACGTGGAGGCGACCCCGATCGGCCCGCTGGACCGGGCCGCGGGCGCCCGCGTGCTGCTGGACCTCGCGCCGCGGGCGGGCGACGAGTGGTCGGCGGGCGCGCTGGCCGACCGGCTCGGCGGCCTGCCGCTGGCGCTGCGGCTGGCGGGGCTGTACCTGGGCGGCGACTTCGTGGCGTGGCCGACCTTCGACCGGTACCGGCAGGCGCTCGACGTCGCCGGCGTGGCGGGCGTCTTCGACGTCTCCCGGCACCGGGACCGCCGCGACCTGGTCGGCCAGACCTGGGAGCTGTCGCTGGACGCCCTGGCGCGCAACGGCCTGCCGCACGCCAGGGCGCTGCTGTGGCTGCTGGCCTGCTACGCGCCCGGCGCGCCCGTGCCGGAGGAGCTGATCACGGCGGTGGTGCCGGAGGAACCGGGACGGCGGCTGCTCACCCGCCTGCTGGACCTCGGGCCGTCCCCGGCCGGCGACCTGGAGGCGATCCTCCGGTGCCTGCGCGGCCTGGCGTCGGTCGGCTTGGCGCAACGCCCGAGGTCCGGGGGCGACATCCCGGCGGTGGAGGTGCACCCGTTCATCGCCGAGGTCACCGGCGCGGTGCTGGACGCGCTGCCGCCCGACGACCCCAGGCCCGGGCGGACGCGTCGGGCGGCGGTCGCCGCGGTCGGCGCCGCGGTCGACGCGCTGCGGGTCGGCGCCGCGGCGGACTGGCCGCGGTCGCACCTGCTCACCCCGCACGTGCACCACCTGCTCGCGCAGGTCGGCCCCCGGCTCGACCACCGGGACCGGGTGCGGCTGCTCGACTGCGTGACCGCGTGCGCGACCGCCTACCTGTGGAGTCGCGCCGAGCGGCGGGCCGAGGACCTCGTCGTGCGGGCCATGGCCGTGGCCCGCGAGCTGGGCTGCCACGCGGACCCGGCCTACCTGCGGCTGCGGCACGTCCAGGGTTGGGCGCTGCGCGAGCAGGGCGACCACGCCGGGGCCGAGGAGGTCCTGCGGGACGTGCTGGCGGCGCAGACCGCGTTGCCCGGCGGTCCGGACCGCCCCGACACCCTGCGCACCCGCCACGACCTCGCGTGGACCACGGGGCGGCGGGGCGACTGGGCCCGCGCCGAACGCGAGCTGCGCGAGGTCCGCGACCGGCGCCGCGCCCGGTCGGGCCTGGACCACGACGACATCGACGTCCTGCACACCCGGTGCATGTTGTGCTGGAGCGTGGGCATGCAGGGCCGCTGGACCGAGGCGGAGCACGGCTACCGCGTGGTGCTGGCCGAGCGGACGGTGCTGATCGGCGCGGACCACCCCGACACCCTGGACACGCGGGAGAGCCTGGGCAAGGCGCTGGCCTGGCAGGGGAAGTGGGCCGAGGCGGCGGCGGAGTTCGACGAGCTCGTCGCCGAACGGGCGCGGCACCTGGGGCGCCGCCACCCCGACGCCCTGCTGGCCCGGCAACTGCACGCCTACGCCGTGGGCCGCCTGGCCCTGGCCCGGCAGGAGGCCGTCCGACCCCGGTGGGCCGTGCGCACGCTGCGCCGCACGCGGACGCTGCTGCGGGACGTCCGCGGCCCCGACCACCCGGCGACGGTGCACGCCGGCTCGTTCCTGGCGGCGCTGGTGGGCCGCTACTCGCCGGCCCTGCCGTGGCCCGACGACGTCCCCCGGCCCGGGTGACGGTCAGGCCACCGCGGCGGGCGCCACGCGGGACCACGCGGCGGTGGCGGTGACGGCCAGGACGGTGCCCGCGACGCCCGCCACGGCGATGGCGGTGGTCGGGGAGCCCGTCGCGGAGGCCAGCAGACCGCCCGCGGCCACGCCGATGCCCTGCGCGGCGACCAGGCCGCTGCGGGCGAAGCCCAACGCCTGGCCGCGCTGCTCGTCCGGGACGAGGCGGACGAACGTGGCGCCCGCCGTCACCTGGTAGGCGCTGAACACCCCGCTCAACGCCAGCAGCGCCACCGCGCCCACCAGGTTCGGTGCGAACAGGTAACCGACCAGGGGCAACGCGGTGGCCACGGCCAGCAGCCCGAGCAGCCGCACCCGCAGCGACGCGGGCAGGAAGCGCAGCAGCACCGTGCCCAGCACCATCCCGGCCGGGTCGGCGGCCAGCAGCAGGCCGACACCGGCCGCGCCCGCGCCGACCTCCGCCGAGAACGGCGCGGCCAGCCCTTCCGGCACCACGGTGAACAGCGCCAGCCACCCCAGCGCCACCAGCAGCCGCAGCCGCCGGTCCCGCCACACCAGCGCCGCACCGGCCCGGATCCGCACGTGCGCGGCGGGCACGAACGCGGGCGCCGGCCGCGCGCGCAGGCCGAAGCGCAGCAGCAACGCCGACACCGCGAACGTCACCGCGTCGGCCAGCAGCGCACCGGAGGTGCCCAGCCACGCCACCACCAAGCCGCCGCCGACGAACCCGAGCAGCAGGCCGGCCTGGTGGGTGATCAGGTGCACCGACTGCCCGGCCTCGTACCGCTCGCCCAGCACGGACGGCAGCAGCGCGCCCTGCGCGGCGGCGAACGGCGGCTCGGCCAGCTGCGCGACCACCAACAGCGCCGCCACCAGCGGCAGCGGCACGCCCGGCACCGCCATCACGGCCAGCAGCACGGCCCGCACCACGTCGGCGACCACCATCACGGTCCGCCGCGGGTACCGGTCGGCCAGGCCCGTCAGCAGCACCCCGGACACCAGCGCGGGCAGCATCGTCAACGCGTAGGTCAACGCCGTCCACGCCGCCGACCCGGTGCGCTGGAACACCAGCACCGACAACGCCACCCGGGCCAGCTGGTCGCCGACCGTCGACAGCACCGCCGCCGACCACAGCACCCGGAACTCCGGCACCGCGAACACCGCGCGGAACCCCGTGCCCCCGACCAACCGCTCCCCCGATCCGACGCGACCGGTCCCCACGCGACCGATGAGTTCTCCGGGCCTGCCGGGTCACATGTTGTGCGACGTGCGACCGGCACGTCACCGTACAAGTCCGGAGGGTGGCCATGAGCGAGGTTGCGCAGATGACGGTTGACTTCACGCGGGAAGCGGAGCGGTACCGGCACGAGCTGCGGGTGCACTGCTACCGGCTGCTCGGCTCGTTCGACGAGGCCGAGGACCTGGTGCAGGAAACGTTCCTCAAGGCGTGGCGCTCCAGGGACACCTTCGAGGGGCGGTCGTCGTTCCGCGCGTGGCTCTACCGGATCGCCACGAACGCGTGCTTCGACGTGATCAACCGCCGGCCCGCGCAGGCCACGACCGAGGACATGCCCGCGGCCGACGTGCCGTGGTTGCAGCCGTTCCCGGACGCCCTGCTGGACGCCGAGCCGGACGAGGAGGTGGTGGCGCGGGAGACGATCGAGCTGGCGTTCCTGGCCGCGGTGCAGCACCTACCCGCCAAGCAGCGGGCGGTGCTGGTGCTGCGGGACGTGCTCGGCTGGCCCGCGAGCGAGACGGCGGCGTTGCTGGAGGACACCGTGCCCGCGGTGAACAGCGCGCTGCAACGCGCCCGCGTGACCATGCGCAAGCACCTGCCGCAACGGCGTGCCGACTGGTCCGGCGACTCGAACCCGCGGGAGAAGGCGGTCGTCCGCAGGCTCGTGGAGGCCACCGAGCGCTGCGACGTGGAGCTGATGGCCTCGACGTTGCGCGAGGACATCACCTGGACGATGCCGCCGCAGCCCGAGTGGTACCTCGGCCGCGACGCCGTGATGGAGCTCTGGACGCCGGTGATGGTGGGTCCGGAGGCGTTCGGCGAGTGGAAGACGCTGGAGACCAGGGCGAACCGGCAGCCCGCCATCGCCGCCTACGCCCGCAAGCCCGGCGAGGAGCACTTCCGGCCGGTGGCGCTGGACGTGCTGCGGATCGAGGACGGCGAGATCGCGCAGATCATCACGTTCCCGTCCGACCGGTTCCCGCTCTTCGGCCTCCCCGCGACGCTGTGAGCTTCGACGTCCGGCTGGTGACCGTGGCGGGCACCGGCCCGTACGACCCGCGGGAGTGGCGGGACGCGCTGGTGATCGTGCTCAGCGGCACGCTCGACCTGGACGGCGAGCTGTTCGAGGAGGGGTCGGTGCTGGCGTTGGCCGGGTTGCCGCTCCGGGTGCTGCGCCAGCACGGCGGGCAGCCCGCCGTGCTGGCCGCGGTCACCCGGTCAACCCGCCGCGAACAGGCCGCGGGCGAAGGCGACGAGTTCGGCGGGCGCCCGCTCGGGCGAACCGGTCCGGTAGGGCGGGTCGGGGTCGTACTCGATCACCAGCTGGGTGAACCGGGCCCGCTCGTCGCCCCAGATCCGGCCGACGAGGGTGAGCGCCATGTCGATCCCGGCGGACACCCCGGCGCCGGTGACCACGGACCCGTCGACCACCACCCGCTCGGTGCGCACCTCCGCGCCGAGGGCGGCCAACTCGTCGCGCAACGCCCAGTGCGTGGTCGCCGGACGGCCGTCGAGGATGCCCGCCTGCGCCAGCAACGTCGACCCGCTGCACACCGACGTGGTCCAGGTCGCGGTCGGGTGCACCTCGCGCAGCCACGCGGCGACCACCCCCTCCGCCAACACCTCCGCCCAGCCGGCGCCGCCCGGCACGACGATCACGTCGGCGCGGTCCAGCGCGTCGAACGTGGTCGTCGGCACGATCGTCAACCCCGCGTCGGTGCGCACCGGCTCGGGTGCCGCGGCCACGAAGTGCGCCGTCACCTCCGGCTGGTGCCCCAGCACCTCGTACGGCCCGACCAGGTCCAACGCGGTCATCCGCGGGTAGAGCACGAAAGCGACGTCCATCCGGTCCCCCTCTGACATCCGTTCCTCCTGTGACATCCGATCCCCTGCACCGAATTTCTCTGCACCCGAATCCCGGTGGCCTCATGCCGCGCCGGTGGTGCGGAACCTGTCGCGGTAACCACCCGGCGGCACCCCGAGCACCCGCAGGAACGCCCGGCGCAGCGTCTCCGCCGAGCCGAAACCACAACGCCTGGCCACGACGTCCAGCCCTTCGTCGCCGGACTCCAACACCCCCGCCGCCGCTTCGACCCGGACCCGCTCCACGTACCGGGCGGGCGACACGCCGACCCGGCGCGGGAACACCCGGGCGAAGTGCCGCGGACTCATCGCGGCGCGGCGGGCCATCCCCTCGACCGTCCACGCGGCCGCCGGGTCGTCGACGACCGCGTCGAGCACGGCCCGCAACCCCGGCTCGCGCACCGGCGGCACCCGCGACCGCACGCTGAACTGCGACTGCCCGCCGGGCCGTTGCAGGAACACCACCATCCACCGGGCGATCAGCCTGGCCAGCGCGGCGTCGTGGTCGCTCTCGACCAGCGCCAACGCCAGGTCGATGCCCGCGGTGACGCCTGCGGACGTGACCAGCCGCCGGTCCTGCACGTAGATCGCGTCCGGCACCACGTCCACCGACGGGTGCTCGGCGGCGAGCCGGTCGCAGTACGCCCAGTGCGTCGTGGCCCGGGCGCCGTCCAACAGGCCGGCCGCCGCCAGCACGAACGCGCCCGTGCACACGCTGCCCACCCGCCGCGCGCCGTCCGCGACCCGCCGCAGGTGGTGCCGCAGCTCGGCGTCACGGGCCGCCGCGGCGAACGTGAACCCGCCGACGACCAGGACCGTGTCCACCCCGCCGGACACCTCCCGCAGGTCCTCGGCCTCCACCCGCAGCCCGCCGGTGACGCCGAACCCGCCGCCGACGGCCGCCAGCCGCACCCGGTAGCCGCCACGCACCCGGTTGGCCCCGTCGAAGACGTCCGCCGGGCCCGCGATGTCGGTCAGCGCCGCACCCTCGTACCCGACCACCAGGACCTCGCGTTCCACACCGTCCACCCTCTCCGCCGCCCGGGACGGCGGCAACGACCGGCGACCCTCGATTCCTGCCACGCTACGGTCCTGCCCCGTGTTGAGGATCGAGATCGACGGCGGGCCGCCGAGCACCGAGGCGCTGGCCGCCGGCCTGCTGGCCAACTACGGGCACTTCACCGCGCTGCAGGTCCGGGACCGCCGGGTGAAGGGGCTAGACCTGCACCTGCGCCGCCTGGACCTGGCCAACCGGGAGCTGTACGGCGCCGGGCTGGACGGGGAGCACGTCCGCGCCCTGATCTCCCACGCGCTGGGCGACGACGTGCGCGACGCCGCCGTGCGGGTCGTCGTGTTCGGTGTCGGCGTGCCGTCGGTGATGGTCGCCGTGCGCCCGCCGGTCCTTCCCCCGGCCACACCACGACGCCTGATGTCGACGACCTACACGCGGCCGCTGCCGCACGTGAAGCACCTCGGCGGGTTCGGTCAGCTCCACCACGGCAACCTCGCCCGGCAGGCGGGCTACGACGACGCCCTGCTCACCGCCGACGGCCTGGTGGTCGAAGGCGCGATCGCCAACATCGCGTTCTTCGACGACGACGGCGCGGTCGTGTGGCCCCGGGCCGACTGGCTGCACGGCGTCACCATGCAGCTGCTGGAGCGGGCGTTGCCGGCCCGCCGGGAGGTGGTGCGGTTGGCCGACGTCGGTCGCTACCGGGGCGCGTTCCTGACCAACTCCGTCGGCGTGGTCGGGGTGTCGCGGATCGACGACGTCACGTTCGACCAGGTCGCGGCGTTGGGCCGGGTCCAGGCCGCCTACGACGCGATCCCCGCCGACCCGGTTGAGTAGATCCACCGATGTCGGCCGCGGCGGGCGCACGAGATCGTGTGCCGGTGATCGACTTACGAGTGCCCGTGCAGATCGCCGCGGTGTGGCTGGTCGGCACGCTGTCCGGCGCGACCGTCGGCTGGTTGGTGATCTTCGGGTTCTTCCTCGGCAGCGCCGTGCTGGTGGCGGTGGCCATGATCGGCCCGTTCGTGCTGTTCTTCCTGGTCGGCACGCTCACCGCCCGCGCGAGCCCGTTGACGGCCACGGCGGGGCGTCGGGTCGGCTGGACGGCGGCGGTGACGGTGCTCGGGTTGGTCGGCGCGGTGCTCTACACGTCGGTGCTGGAGGCGAGCGGGCCGGCGCAACCGCCGCCGTGGCTGGGCATCGCGGGCGTCGGCGTGCCGTTCGCGCTGGTCGCGGCGATGCTGGCGGACGGTTTGGCGGTGCGGCTGGTGTCCGTCGGCGTGACCGGCGCGGCGGTGGCGTTCGGGATCTGGCTGCCGACCACCATGCCGGGTGACGACGCGGCGTCCCGGATCGCCCACGCGAAGGCGCCCGGCGGCGTGCTGCTGATCGCCACGCCGGAGGGCTACGACTTCCCGCGGCTGACCATCACCGACGGCCGGGCCACCCTGGACTACTCCCCGTCCGGCCCGGTCGGCGAGCTGCACGCGTTCCCACGGCTGGTGGTGCGGCCCGCGACCGTCGAGACCGCCGGGCTGGTGGACCAGCCCACCACCACCGACCACGTGGTCGTGCGGCGGATGGGCGACGTGGAGGCGGTGGCCGTGGTGTCCGACGCGGCGGACGTCTCGGCGGCACGCGAGTTCGTGCTGTCGGTGCGGCCCGCGACCGACGACGAGGTCGAGCGCCTCCTGCCGCGGGACCCCGGCCGGCCGGACCGCGACGTGCTCGCCCGGTTCGCGCGCACGTGGCGCGGCCTGTTCTGAGCGCTCAGACGGCGGGCGGCCGGTCCTCGTACGGCGTGGACAGCACCACGGTGGTGCGGGTGGACACGTTCGCCACCTCGCGGATCTGCCGGAGCAGCTCCTCCAACGCGTGCGGCGACGCCACCCGCACCCGCAGCACGTACGAGGCGTCGCCGGCGACGGAGTAGCACGCCTCGATCTGCGGCAGGTGCTCCAGCCGTTTCGGGTAGTCGTCCGGAGCCGCCGGGTCGATCGGGGTCAGCGAGATGAACGCGGTCAGCGGCAGGCCGACCTCGTCGCCGTCCAGCCGCGCCGCGTAGCCGCGGACCACGCCGCGCTGCTCCAGCCGCCGCACCCGCTGGTGCACGGCCGACACGCTCAACCCCACCCGCTCGGCGAGGTCGGTGAAGCTGCACCGGCCGTCGGCGGCCAGCTCGCGCAGGATCGCCCGGTCTATCGGCTCCAGGTTCGTCACGCGGGCAGCACCACCAGCTCGTGCGGTCGGTTGTTGACGCTCTCCGCGCCGTCGGCGGTGACGATGACGATGTCCTCGATCCGCGCGCCCCACCGTCCGGGCAGGTAGATGCCGGGTTCGACGCTGAACGCCATGCCCGGCTCCAGCGGCAGGTCGTTGCCGGTGACGATGTAGGGGTCCTCGTGCACGTCCAGCCCGATGCCGTGGCCGGTGCGGTGCACGAAGTGCTCGCCGAAGCCGGCGTCGGCGATGATGCCGCGCGCCGCCGCGTCGACCTCCTCGCACGTGACGCCCGGCCGGACCGCCTCGACGGCCGCCCGCTGCGCGGCCTGGAGCACCGCGTAGGTCTCCCACACGTCGGCGTCACGCGGCTCGCCCAGCACGTAGGTGCGGGTGGAGTCGGAGTTGTAGCCCTCGGCCACCGGGCCGCCGATGTCGACCAGGACCACGTCACCGGCCTCGATCACCCGGTCGGACACGTCGTGGTGCGGCGAGGCGCTGTTCGGCCCGGAGCCGACGATGACGAACTCGGCCAGCGAGTGGCCCTCGGCGACGATCGCCGCGGCGATGTCGGCGCCCACCTCGGCCTCGGTGCGGCCGGGGCGGACCCACTCGGCCATCCGCGCGTGGACCCGGTCGATCGCCGCGCCGGCCTGGCGCAACGCGGCCACCTCGGCGGCGTCCTTGCGCATCCGCAGCTCGCGCATCACCGGGCCGGCCGGCACCTGCTCGCCGCCGACGACATCGCGCAACCGCAGCACGTGCAGGGCGGGCATCATGTCGGAGACCGCCGTCCGGTCACCCTTCAACGCCCGCTTGACCAGGGCGTACGGGTCCTCGCCGTCGACCCAGGTGGCCACCTCGACGCCCAGTTCGCCCGTGGGCACGTCGGCGTAGCCGGGCTGTTCCAGCTTGGGCACCACCAGCACCGGTGTCCCACCGACCGGCAGCACGAGGCAGGTCAACCGCTCGAACGACTCCCCGCCGGCGCCGATGAGGTAGCGCAGGTCCGAGCCGGGCGAGACGAGCAACCCGTCCACGCCCGCGATGGAAGCCGCGGCAGTTGCCCGGTCGAGGCGCGCGCGCAGGGCGTCGACGTCGACGGGCCCAACTTGGGTCGACATGGGAAGGAGCCTAGTGGTGCGCGGCCGTGCGCACGCCAACAAGCCGCCCGCGCCACCCGGCCCGCCGAGCGCGGAACCGCCCTCGCCTGCTCCACGATCGGGTGATCCTCACGAGTTCGACAAAAAACCATGAACCGAAACGGCGTTATCCGCAACCTCGAACGTCGGTTGGAACAACGAGGCCGCGCCAACCACCTCCCGACCGCAAACCCGCCCCTCCGCTCCCCGCCCTCACTCCCCGCCCCTCCCCTCCCACTCACCCACCTCTCCTCTCTCCCACTCACTCACCGCCCACCATCTGCCGGCAGCCCGACCCACCCCCACGGGATGGGGATGGAGTTATCCACAGGGATGAGCGGGGCGATCAACGATGTCGGTGCTCTCTGGCAAGCTGTCCCGGGTGAGCAACCCGCTGGTCCTGATGGACGCCGCCAGCCTGTACTTCCGGGCGTTCTACGCGCTGCCCGAGTCGATGACCGCACCGGACGGCACACCGGTCAACGCGGTGCGCGGGTTCGTCGACACGATCGCCAAGGTCATCACCGAGCGGAAGGCGAGCCGCCTGGTGGCCTGCCTGGACGCCGACTGGCGGCCGGAGTTCCGCGTCGCCGCGCTCCCGTCGTACAAGGCCCACCGCGTCGCCGAGAGCGCCGTCGACGGCGAGGAGGAGGTGCCCGACACCCTCACCCCGCAGGTGCCGATCATCCTCGACGTGCTGGACGCGGTCGGCATCGCGACCGCCGAGGCCGCCGGCTACGAGGCCGACGACGTGATCGGCACCCTGGCCGCGCGCGAGACCACCGACCCGGTCGAGGTGATCACCGGCGACCGCGACCTGTTCCAGGTCGTGCGCGACGAGCCGACCCCGGTGCGAGTCCTCTACCTCGGCCGCGGGTGGGCGAAGGCGGAGCTGCTCGGGCCGGAGGAGCTGGCCGCCAAGTACGCGCTGCCGGTGCACGACGCCGGGCGCGCGTACGCCGGCATGGCCGTGCTGCGCGGTGACCCGTCGGACGGCCTGCCCGGCGTCGCGGGCATCGGCGAGAAGACGGCGGCGAAGCTGATCAGCGAGTTCGGCTCGCTGCAAGCCGTGCTCGACGCCGTGCACGACGGCCGCGACCGCAAACTCACCACCCGCGCCCGCACCGCGTTGCTCAACGCCCAGGACTACCTCGCCGTCGCACCGACCGTGGTCGACGTGGCGACCGACGCGAAGATCGTCATGGACCGCCCGGACCCCGTGCCCGCCGCGCCGGTCGACCCGGACCGCGTAGCCGAGCTGACCCGGCGCTGGGGCCTGGGCAGCTCCCTACCCCGACTCCTGACCGCCCTCGAACGCCGCTAGTTCTGCCCGACGGGGAGGCCCATCGACGAATCCACTAGAGCCCGCTAGAGCCCGCAGCAGACGAGCCCGCATGGGGCGCGTTGCCGACGCGTCGAGCAGGGCCGTTCCCACGGGTCGAGCCCCGCGCCGCCGACGCGTCGAGCAGGCCTTGGCGGACGCGGCCTGCAGAGCTTGGCGGATGCGCCGAGAAGGGCTGGGCCGTCGAGTAGAGCTTGGCCGCCGCGTCCAACCGGGCTTGGTGGACGCGTCAAGACGGGCTGGGCCGTCGCGTCGAGCGGGGCGGGGCGTCGAGCAACGGCCAGGGTGGCGCGGTGCCGACCGCGCGATCGGCGGGAGTGGCGTTGCGGTGGCGAGTTGTAGCGTGCGCCGCATGTGTGTCTCGACGGACGACGCCGAGTTTCGCGGCACGATCCTCTACGCGGGCCGGTGTGATCATCGGTTGCACGGGCGCGTCGAGGTGCTCGGGTACCAGAACAGCGTGGTGAACCTGGCCGACGGGCCGAACTCGATGATCTTGCACGTGCCCGCGGTCGGCGTCACGCGCGGGAACTTCCTGGCCGCGGGGCGCGACGGTGCCGTGCTCACCCGGATGGTGGACGCCGTCGGCGCGTACGCCGCGGCGGGCGACGGGCCGGCGACGATGGACTGGACGGGCGACGACGTGGAGGTGTTCGAGCACGACGTCTACACCGTCTTGTTGGCGGCGGACCCGACGCGCGTCCCGCAAGCGCTCGAACAGGTGCCGCCGCACAAGCGCCCTCGGCTGCGGCCGGAGTTGTTCCAGTTCTACGCCGATGTGTTTCCTGGTCACACGATCGTGTTGTGCTGCTTCGACAACGCCGAAGCGCGGTGGGCCAAGCCGCTGCTGCTCTGGTACCGCCCGACCGACCCGGAGCGCTTGGTGCTGCCCGCGTTGGACAGCCACACCGGCGCGGTTCCGGATCTCGATGCGTGGGTCCGTCCGGATCACTGGTTGGTCTACGGCATCGGCGGCGGCGGGACGGGCGAGGTGAGCCCGGATTGGGGCCACCCGGTCGAGCACGGCAGCAGGATGCGTCACAAGCTGCGCGAGTTCCTGCCTGATCGGGTGATCGGGATGCGCGTCGCGCACGAACCCGCGCCCAACGGTGACTTCGTCCTCGCGCGTGACGACCTCCTGCGCGGTGACCTGTCGAAGGTGCAGCGGCTTCGCCCGATCAGGTGAAGAGGTGAAGATCAGGTGAGGAGGTGAGAACCCGGTGCGGTCAGAAGTACGAGCCGCACCAAGGAATCTCGGACGTTGCGAACAGCGCGTCGGCACGCGCGAGCGCACCCGACTCGACCACGTCCAACCGGCGCGTCGCCGCCAGGGTCGAGAACGACACGTCACCCAGGTAGGTGGAGGCAAGCGCGTCCACGTCCAGCACCAACTCGGGCTCGTCGTCGACCCGCGTCACGCCGTCCGCCGCAACCCGGTACGACCCGGAGTTGTCCGGCAGGTACGTGTCGCGCACACCGATCACCACCGGCTCGCCCGACCGGTACGTCCGCGCCGACAGGGCGGCCTGGACGTCGAGCAGGCGCAGCCACGTCTCGTCGTCCTCGTCCGCCACCCGGCACGCGCGCCGGTCACCCAGCAACCACTGCACCGGCTCGTCCACCGGCCTGCCGAACGCCGCCACCTCGGCGACGAGG
This sequence comes from Saccharothrix stipae, assembly GCF_054781895.1. Classification (NCBI taxonomy): domain Bacteria; kingdom Bacillati; phylum Actinomycetota; class Actinomycetes; order Pseudonocardiales; family Pseudonocardiaceae; genus Saccharothrix; species Saccharothrix stipae. The sequence goes on from NZ_BAAGTN010000002.1 coordinate 451,155, forward strand.
TCGACGCCGAGCACGAACAGCCACAGGTCGGCCCACGCCTCCGCGTCCCGCGCCCACAGGTCCAGGACGGTGAGCGTGGTCGGCTTCTCGTCGTCGGAGCCGTGCCCGCCGGGCACCACCTTGAACACCACGTAGCCGTCGTCACCGGAGGCACCGGAACCACCTGAGCCACTGGAACCACAGGAGGCGCCGGACCGGACCGCGATCTTGATGTTCTCCTCGGCCGCCACGCGCCGGACGTTCAGCCCCCACCACGCGGGCCACCGGGAGATCGTGCCCGCACGCCGCGGCGACAGCTCCTCGAACAACCCGTGCGCGATCCGCTCCCCCGCCTCACCCTCGACCAGCCGCACCCGACCGACCGGGCGCGTGCGCGGCGCGGCCCGCCGCCGGTCGATCCGCAGGAACCGGTACCGCGTCGCCACGCCGTAGCCGTACTGGCCGTAGATCGCGGTTTCCGACGCACGCAGCGTCGCGACGACGTCACCTTCCGCCCGCATCGCCCGCAGCTGCGCCCGCTGCAACGCGCTCAGCACACCCCGGCGCGTCCAGTCCGCCCGCACCCCGACCCGGCTGACGGCCCCGTGCGGCAGCACGGCCCCTCCCGGCACGGCGAGCCGCGACGGGAACGACTGGACCGTGCCGATCATCTCCCCGTCGGCGAACGCCCCGAGCGCGCGGCCGGGCTGGTACGACTCCTGCGCGAACTTCCACTGGTCGTCCGGCGCGGGCGTGTGGTGCAGCGTGCCGCGGAACAGGGAGTGCGCGGTTCGGTACTGGGAGTCGTCCAGCACGCGGACGTCGTGGTCGGTCACCACCGCATGGTGCCGGAGGAGTCGCTCGCAACGCTAACGACTTTCACCGTGGGGCCGGCCACTAGCCACAGACCACGAGCTACAAGTCACAGGCCGCAGGCCACAAGCACCGGGGCCACTCCCGCGACGAACGCGGAAGTGGCCCCGGGCGAGCGAACAGCGAAGCGCGATCAGCCGGCGGGCTGGCCGACCTCGTACTCGCCGTCTTCCGTCTTGACCGTGATCTTGACCGTCTTGTCCTTGCCGCCGACCTTCACCTTGCACTCGAAGGTCGTGTTCGGCTTGACCTCCTGCTCGGCCGGGCAGGTCGCGCTCTCCACGTCGGAGATCTTGTAGTCGTCCTTCAGCACACCCACGACGCCGTTCTGCACGGCCGCCTGGTCGAAGACCTTGGTGTTGAAGAAGCCCGGCGTCACGAATCCGGTGATGCCGACGGCCGCGACCACCAGCACGACCAGCGCCACCACGACCCACAGCACCGCGCTGGACTTCTTCGGCGGCTGCTGCCCGGGCTGCCCGTACTGGCCCGGCTGGCCGTACTGGCCCGGCTGCTGCCCGTACTGGCCGGGCTGACCCGGCTGGCCGTACTGGCCGGGCTGCCCGTACTGACCCTGCTGCGGCTGCCCGTACGGGTTCGACTGCGGGTTGTTCGGGTCGTACCCGGCGGGGTACTGCTGGGTGTACGGCTGCTGGGGCTGCTGCGGCTGGCCCCACTGCTGCTGCGAGGGGTCCGGCTGCCCGTACGGGTTGGGCTGCTGCGACGGGTCCGGCTGCCCGTAGGGGTTGGGCTGCTGAGCGGGGAAACCACCCGACGGCGTGCCGGGGTACCCACCACCGTAGGGCTGTTGCTGCTGGCCCCACTGCGGCTGCGGGTCGTTCCCTCCGGACGGTCCGTACGGACTGGTCATGCTCGGCCTCCGACGGTAGGTCTGGAACGGTGGTGGTGAAGCTGTTCAAGGCTTGCGGGCGCGATCAAACCACAGCTGTGCGGAGGGTACCCACCCACCCCGCAAAGCTTTGTCAAACGGTGGCCATCGCCACCACCCCGCGGCGCAACGCGTCCACGGCCTTTCGGGCGGCCGCTCCCACCGGGTCGCCGCCGCCGACGACGTCGCGGATCTGGTCCAGGAAGTCGATCACCTGGCGGCACCACCGGACGAAGTCGCCCGCGCCCAGTTCGGCGCCGTTCTCCTCGGCCGCCGACAGCACCTTCTCCAGCGACTCGCCGCGCGCCCACCGGTACACCGCCCACGCGAACCCGGGATCGGGCTGGCGGGTGCGGTCGAGCCGGTGCCTGCGCTCGTCGTCCTCCAACTCGGCCCACAGCCGGGCGGTGGCGGTCAACGCGTCGGAGACCTTGCCCGGTGGCAGCCGCGCCTCCAGCGGGCCGTCCCGGCGCGCCTCGTACACCAGCGCCGACACGACCGCGGCCAGTTCCGCGTGGTCGAGGTCGCGCCACACGCCGTGCCGGAGGCATTCCGCGGCCAGCAGGTCGGATTCGCTGTAGAGCCTGGTCAACCGCTTGCCGTGCTCGGTGACCTCCTCGCCGGGCCCGTTCTCCTCGGCGTGCAGGTATCCGCGTTCGCGCAGCAGGCCGCGGATCCGGTCGAACTCGCGCGCCAACGAGTGCGTGGTCGCGGCGACCTTGCGCTCGACCTGGTCGGTCTCGGCCAGCAGCCGGTGGTACCGCTCGCCCCAGCGGGCGTGCTCCTCGCGCTTCTCGCAGCCGTGGCACGGGTGCGCGCGCAACGCCCGCCGCAACGTGGCCAGTTCCGCGTCGTCGTCGGCGTTCGAGCGGCGCTTGCGCATCGCGGGCGCGACGATCCCGGTGGCGCGCAACGACGCCGCCAGGTCGCGGCGTGACTTCGGCGAGCGGGTGTCGACCTGCTTGGGCAGCCGCATCTTGCCCAGCACCTCGACCGGCATGGGGAAGTCCGCGGACGACAGCCGGCCCGCCCACCGGTCTTCGGTGACCACGAACGGGCGCGCCTCGCCGAGCGGTTCCAGGCCCGGGTCGATCACCACGGCCAGCCCGGACCGCCGTCCGGACGGCACCGCGATGACGTCGCCCTTGCGCAGGCGTTCCAACGACTGCGCCGCCTCGGCCCGCTTCGCCGAGGTGTTCTGCCGCGCCAACGCCTTCTCCCGCTCGGCGACCCGGCGGCGCAGCGACGCGTACTCGGTGAAGTCGCCGAGGTGGCAGGTCATCGCCTCGGCGTAACCGCCGAGCGCCTCCCGGTTGCGCTCGATGCGCCGGGCCAGCCCGACGACCGACCGGTCGGCCTGGAACTGGGCGAACGACTGCTCCAGGATCTCGCGTGCCGCCGCCGCGCCCAGCTGGTTGACCAGGTTGACGGCCATGTTGTAGCCGGGCCGGAACGAGGACCGCAGCGGGTAGGTGCGGGTGGACGCGAGGCCGCCGACGGCCTTCGGGTCGACGCCGGGCTGCCACACCACCACGGCGTGGCCCTCGACGTCGATGCCGCGCCGCCCGGCGCGTCCGGTGAGCTGCGTGTACTCGCCGGGGGTGAGGTCGACGTGCGCCTCGCCGTTGTACTTGACCAGTTTCTCCAGCACGACGGTGCGGGCGGGCATGTTGATGCCCAGCGCCAGCGTCTCGGTGGCGAAGACGACCTTCACCAGGCCGCGGACGAACAGCTCCTCCACGGTTTCCTTGAACGCGGGCAGCAGGCCGGCGTGGTGGCTGGCGATGCCGCGCTCCAGCGCCTCGCGCCACTCCCAGTAGCCCAGCACCATCAGGTCGCCCTGCGGCAGGTCCTTGGTCTTGGCCTCGATGACCTCGCGGATCTGCTCGACCTCGTCCTGCGAGTTGAGCCGCAGCCCGGCCCGCACGCACTGGAGCACGGCCGCGTCGCAGCCGGCGCGGCTGAACACGAAGTCGATCGCGGGCAGCAGGCCGGCGCCGTCCAGCCGTTGCACGATGTCCACCCGTGACGGCGGCTTGAACCCCGACGCCCGCGGTGGCCTGCCCCGCTGGTCCTTGTTGTTGCGGTTGCGGCTCCACGGCACGTGGAAGCGGGCCAGGTCGTCGGTGTGCCGCAGGAGCTGCGGGTTGATCCGGGCGTGCCCGTCGGGGCCGTCGCCCGCGAACAGGTCGAGCATCCGGCCGCCCGCCATCATGTGCTGCCACAGCGGCACCGGTCGGTGCTCGTCGACCACGACGGTGGTGTCGCCGCGCACCTCGACCAGCCACTCGCCGAACTCCTCGGCGTTGCTGACCGTGGCGGACAGGCCGACCAGCCGCACGGATTCGGGCAGGTGGAGGATCACCTCCTCCCACACCGGGCCGCGGAACCGGTCGGCCAGGTAGTGGATCTCGTCCATCACCACGTAGGCCAGGCTGGTCAGCGTCGAGGAGCCCGCGTACAGCATGTTGCGCAGCACTTCGGTGGTCATCACGACGATGGGCGCGTCGCCGTTGACCGAGGTGTCGCCGGTGAGCAGGCCGACCTTCCGCGCGCCGTAGCGGGCGACGAGGTCGGCGTACTTCTGGTTCGACAGGGCCTTGATCGGCGTGGTGTAGAAGCACTTGCGGCCCTCGGACAGGGCCAGGTGCACGGCGAACTCGCCGACGACGGTCTTGCCCGCGCCGGTGGGGGCGCAGACCAGCACGCCGTGCCCGTCCTCCAGCGCCTCGCAGGCGCGTTCCTGGAACGGGTCGAGTTCGAACGAGATGACCCCCAGGAAGTCGGCGAGCTTGGGCCGGGAGGAGCGGCGGCGGAAGTCCGCGTAGGAGTCGGCCGGGGACCGCGAAGTGCTTGACACCTGTCCAGGCTGTCACACGCCACCGACAAAATCGCTTCAGATCCGCAGCGGACCCCGGAACACCGCATTTAATCAACACTGAAGTTATAAAGACCACCAACAGTGGTCCGTGCGGCACACTCGTGTGCCGTGGAGGCGATTCCGTTGGTGGAGGGCGACCTCCGGTGGGTGTTCCCGGACCTGGTCGACGTGGGCCCGGTGCTCGACGTGCTGCGGCTGGCCGCCGCGCGGGTCGAGCGGCTGGCCGGTCACCTGGGCGGACCGGGCACCGGCCTGGTGTTCGACCACCTGCCCGGCGCGCCCTACGCGGGGCTCTCCGCCCTCGCCGAGGTGGAGGAGGTCGCGTTCCGCGTGCACGTGTCGCTGCCGCGCGATCCGCACCGCCACGTGCTCACGCCGCCACCGCCGTGGCAGGTGGAGGGCGAGATCTCGGTCCGCTGCGACGCGATCCAGGACTGCGGCAGGCACGAGATCGAGACCGTCGAGTCGGCGCACGACACCCCGTTGGACGCCGCCAACGGGGTGCTGGCGTTCGCCGGGTGGCTGTTCGAGCGGGGCACGACCGAGCCGCACGGCTCGTGGCGCAGGCGCGACGTGCTCAGCCGGCACCGGTGACGGCCGCCCCGGTGACCCCGGCCGCGGTGACGGCGGTGAGGGCGCCGGGCACGCAGGTCGTCGTCAACGGCACGTCGCTCAGCCGCTCACCGTCGGCGTAGGCCACCCAGGAAGGCCCGGACAGCCGCGCGGAACGCGCCCGCAACGTGCGCACCGCCGGGTGGTCGACGTGCCGCCCGGTGCGCAGCGTGGGCAGCATCCGCAGCAGGGTCCGCCGCGGCGCGGCCCGCACCACGGTCAGGTCGAACAGGCCGTCGGTCGGCGAGGCGTCCGGGCACACCGGGATGCCGCCGCCGTAGCTGGTCGTGTTGCCGACCGCGACCAGCAGCGCGTCCAGCTCCAGCACGTCGTCCTCGGTCTCCACGACCAGCCGCCGCGGTCGCAGCACGGCCAGTTCGGCCAGGATCGCCAGGTCGTAGCGCCGGGGTCCGGCGGGCCAGCGCATGGCGTTGGCCCGTTCGTTGACCGCGGAGTCGAACCCGGCGCACAGCACGGTGGCGAACCACGGGCCGTGCTCCACGCGCCCGAGGTCGAACCGGGCGCGGGTGCCCTCGCGCAACGCGGTGACCACGTCGTCCACCGAGGCGACGCCCAGCGCGGTGGCCAGGTCGTTCCCGGTGCCGGCGGGCACCACGGCGAGCGCGGTCCCGGACTCGGCGCACGCCTGCACGGCCAGGTGCGCGCCGCCGTCGCCGCCGAGGACCACGAGCACGTCCACGCCCGCGTCGACCGCCCGGCGTGCGGCTTGCGCCGTGCCCTCGGCGGTGCGCGCCACGTGCAGGTCGAGGTGGTCGACGACGGCGCGCAGCCGTTCGGCCACGGTGCCCGCCATGCGCGCGGCCCTGCCCTTGCCCGAGGCGGGGCACACCAGCAGGGCCGCCCGCGTTGACGTCGACATGGTCGGCAAGCCTACAAAGATTCCACCCGATCGAGTGGTCTCGCTCAGGTCACGTCGTCGTAGCGGACCCGGCCGGGCGAGTCGGGCGTGGGCGTCGGGTCCGGCGTGGGCACCGGGTCGGGTGACGGTTGCTCGACCGGCGTCGGCGTGTACTCGAACGGTGCGGCCTCGTCGTCCGGTATCTCGTCCAGGCCCTCGGCCTTGCGTTTGCGCTCGACCCGCCGGTCGTGCACCCGGGCGAGCTGGATGGCCAGCTCGAACAGCAGCACGAGCGCCACGGCCAGCGCGACCATCGAGATCGGGTCGGTGCCCGGTGTCGCGATCGCGGCGAAGATGAACAGGCCGAACACGATGCCGCGCCGCCACTTGTGCAGCTTCTCGTAGCTGACCACGCCGACCTGGTTGAGCATCACCACGATGAGCGGCAGCTCGAAGCTCACCCCGAAGATGAGCAGCAGCGCCAGCACGAAGCTGACGTACTCGCCGGCGGTCAACGCGGTGATGAACTGCTCGTCGCCGAAGCCCACCAGCACCGACAGGCCCTGCGGCACGACGTAGAACGCCAGGGTGGCGCCCGCGGCGAACAGCACCGACGCGCAGGCCACGAAGACCACGGCGAAGCGCCGCTCCTTGGCGTACAGGCCGGGCGAGATGAACCGCCACACCTGGTAGAGCCACAGCGGCGCGGTCAACGCCATGCCCGCGCCGGTGCCGACCTTCAGCCGGATCATGAAGACCTCGAACGGCTTGGTCTGCAACAGCTGGCAACCCTGCCCCTGCTGGGTGAGCCGCTGGGTCTCCGGGATGCCGCAGTAGGGGGCGATGACGATGTCACCGAGGCTGGGCAGGCCGAAGATGCGCCAACCCCACCAGATGAAGCCGAAGATCGCGCCGCACGCGATGAACAGCAACGCCAACCCCAGCCGGTGCCGGAGGTCGTAGAGGTGGTCCTTCAACGACATGGTGCCGTCGGGGTTGCCCCGACGACTCGTGACCTTGCGGCGCTCCCGGCGCTGGGACCACCACCGGACCGGACTTGCCCCCACCGTGCGGACCGTCCTTCGGCTCTCGTTGACGCGGCTCTAGTTGGTGTTCTGCTTGTTCTGCAGGTTCTGCGCGGACTGCTCGATGGGCGGCGCGACCTGCGGCTGCACCGGCTGCGGCGGCGCGACGGGCTGGGCCACGGGCTGCACGACCTGGGGCGGCTGGACCACCTGCGGCTGGGCGGGCGGCAGCTGCTGCGGCGCCGGCACCTGCTGGGCCGTGGTGCCCGGCTGGGCCTGCTGCTGCGGGTCGTCCTCGCTGCGCAGCCCCTTGGTCTCCGCCTTGAGGATCTTCGCGGAGCGGCCGATGGAACGGGCCATGTCGGGCAGCTTCTTCGCTCCGAAGAGCAGGATGATCACCACGGCGATGATGATCAGCTCGGTTGGTCCGAGGTTAGGCACCGTTGTCCTCCTGTCTCCCCCGGTCCACCGATGGTACGCGGGGCTTGCCCTCACGGGCGTGGTCCGGACGCCGTTCGGCCACGGCCACCGCCAGCGCGGCGTACCGCGCCCGCAGCAGACCGACGCCATCGCCGACCCTGTCACCCACCAGAGTGCTTGCGGCGCGGAAGCGGCGCAAGGGTCCGATGACTCGGAGCACGGTCACGACGAGCACGACCACCCCGAGGACGATCAGCGCCAGGATCGGCAAGTACGGCACGCCACCACCGTACTTGCCCTAGGTTGACGGGAGGTGATCCGCCCGGCGCAACGCCGCCTCCGCCTGCCGGGCGACCTCGGACACCAGGTCGGGCGGTTGCTCGACGTGCACCTCACCGCCCAACCCGAGCAGCAGCCGCACCATCCACGCGGTGTCGGCGTACCTCATGAGCACCCTGGCCCGCCCCTCGCCCAGCTCGACCAGGCCGTCGGTCGGGTAGTACTCGGCCACCCAGCGGGCGTCCGGTTCGAGGACCAGCACGGCCGTCCGCTGCGACGGGTCGGGCTGGAACAACCCCTCCGACGTATCGGTGGGGGTGGCGTGCGGCGGCGGGGCGGCGGGCTCGGCCAGCACGTCGACGGCGTCGATCCGGTCGAGCCGGAACAGCCGCACGCCGTCCGCCGCGCGGCACCACGCCTCCAGGTAGCCGCGGCCCTCCACCAGCAGCATCCGCATCGGGTCGACGACCCGTTCGGTGATCTCGTCCCGTGACGGGGTGTAGTAGCGCAGGTTCAGCGCACGCCCGCGCAGCACCCCGTCGGACACCGCGTCACGCACGCGTGCGGTCTCCGGCGCCTCGCGCAGGGCCAAGCCGACGGCCACGCCCGCGGGTTGGGCCTGCCCGACCGCGACCTCGATCTTGGCCACGGCGCGCTGCACCGCGTCCTGGTCGACCACGCCGGGCGTCTCGGCCAGCGCGCGCAGCGCCACCAGCAGCGACGTCGCCTCCGCCGCGGTCAGCCGCAACGGGCGGCTCATGCCCGCGTCGAACGTGACGGTGACCGTGTCGCCCTCGAACGACAGGTCGATCAGGTCGCCCGGTCCGTAGCCGGGCAGCCCGCACATCCACAGCAGTTCCAGGTCCTTGCGCACCTGCTTGGGCGTGACCTCGAAGTCCTCGGCGACCTCGTCGATCGGGATGCCGGGGCGGGCCAGCAGGTAGGGCACCAGGGCGAGCAGCCGGGGCAGCCGGTCGGTGGCGGCGTTCACGCGCGCACCCCCGCGCCGCGCAGCGCGCCCAGCAGCTTCTCCCGCACGGTCTTGGCCAGCAACTCCGGCTCCAGCACCGCGACGTCCGGGCCGAAACCGGCGATCCACGCCGCGGCCGAGTCGGGGAACCTCAACTCGATCTCCAGCACGTCGCCCGGCTCGCCGTCGAAGTCCCGCGCGCCGACGACCCTCGCCCGCCTGCGCACGCCCTGCGCCCGGCCCCGGGCGACCCACAGCCTGGCCGTGGCCGGCACCTGGTCGGCGTCGGGTTGGGTGCGGGCCACGAACGACAGCAGGTCGACCTGGTCGGGCCGCTGCACCGCGCCGGGCTTGCCGAGCACGCGGACGTCGCCGACGATCCGCGACAGCCGGAAGCAGCGCGGCGCGTCGCGGTCCCGGTCGTGCCCGACGAGGTACCACCGGCCGCGCCAGGCGACCACGCCCCACGGCTCCACGGTGCGAGTGCGCACCTCGACCGGCACCGGGCGGCGATAGTCGAACTCGACCACGCGCCCTTCCTGCACGGCGCCCAGCAGCGGCGGGAACGCGGGTTCGCTGGTGCGGACCTTGGGCTCGACCGGCACGTGCACGTCCTGGTCGACGTCGACGCCCGCGGCGCGGAGCTTGATCAGGGCTCCGTGCGCGGCGCCGGTGAACTGCGGCGAGTCCCACAGCCGGGCGGCCAGCGCCACGGCGGCGGCCTCGTCCGGTTCCAGGTCGATGTCGCCGAGCTCGTAGTCCCGGCGGGCGATGCGGTACCCGTCGATCGCGTCGAAGCCCGCGCTGCGGCCGGTCTCCAGCGGCACGCCGAGGTCGCGCAGCTCGGTCTTGTCGCGTTCGAACATGCGGAAGAACGCCTCGTCCGTCGGTGCGTCGGCATAGCCGGGGACGATGGCGCGGATGCGCTCGGCGGTCAGGTACTGCCGGGTCGACAGCAGGCACAGCACCAGGTTGACGAGCCGTTCGGCACGTGCGATGGCCACACCGGAACCCTAACCCCGGACGAACACCCGATGACGCCATCCCCGCCCCCAAGGCGGATGAATGGTCCATTCAGCCCGTGTCATGCGCTGTGCGACCTCTGGTTTTGCCAGTATACCGGGTTGCGCTGTGCTCGTTATTTCCCCGAGTCGAGTGGATCACACCACCCGCAGCCGCGGCGGCGTCGTCACGTCCACGATGCCCACTCCGTCCGCGGTGACCCTGCCGGGCGAGAGGCCGATCGTGCCGTCCGGGTACTCGACCACGGTCCGGCCGTCGAGCAGCTGATGTATCGCCGCTCGGAGGTACTGGTCGAAGTCGTCGTCGCGTCCGAGGCTGAGCATGATCGTGTTGGTGGCGGGGTCGATGCGGCAGGGCACGTCGAGGTCATCGACGATCTCGACGGTGAGACGGCGGAGGTAGCGGACGGCGGCGTATCCCCCGGCCACGAGCGAGGCGGCGTGTGCGGCATCCATGCCTCGTCCAGCGGAATCGGGCTCCACGCTGTTACCTAAATCTGCGGTCTCTCACCCGAACAGAGCAACTTGCTCGACTTTTTGGTGACAGAGAGGCATAGTTGCTGCTCAAAGGGCGCGAACAGATGTTCGATTCAGCTGTCCTGTTGGAGGCGTCGTGGTCCAGAGCCTGGCAAAGGAACCTCCGGGAACGCCGCCGGCCGGGCTGCCACGTCGGCGCCGGAGTGAGTCACCTGAAGGCCGCGCTGGAACCGGCGCCGGATCTCGTCGAGCAGCTCCTCGTCACTGAGGACGGCTGGATCGAGCGACGCCCCCTGAAGTTCCACGCCGGCGATCTCGCTGCCGGTGAGGACTCCCGCATGGACGAGCACCTGGAGCAGCGGCACACCGAGGGCCGTGGCGACCTTGCGGGCGTTGGTGACGGTGGCGTCGCCGCCGTCGCGCCAGCGTGTGACGACGCTGCGGTCGACGTCGCTCTTGCGGGCGAGTTCGGCGATGTTCCAGCCGCGCTCGTCGAGCTCGGCTTGCAGAAACGCCCACCATCCGGTGTCGGTGCCGGTCATAGGTGTGGATGGTACGTGCGTGCACGCAACAGTGGTCATGTCTCCCCCGAAGTTAGTACGGCCTGCCTAACCAGGTAACGACGCGTGGCCGTCTGACCACGCGTTGCTTTTATACCTCACTTGTTGCGTGCGCGCACGCCAAACCGTAGTGTGTGTACATGCACAGCAAGACGCGAGTGAGACGCCTTCGACTGGCACCCGGCTTCGACTACGCGGCCCAACGCCGCACCAGCGGTGCCCCGCTCTACAAGGACATGGACATCGACCGCACGGTGCTCCACCGCGTCCGCACGGGCAAGGCCCAGCCCGGCGCGGCGTTCATCGCCGGCGCGCTCATCGCGCTCGCCCCGGCCAAGTTCGAAGACCTCTTCGAGGTCGTCGCGGCCGACGAGCAGTGACCCCAGACATGACGAACGCCCCGCTGATGGCTGACCGGCCGGCGGGGCGTCCCAGGCACCAGGGAAGGCACCAATGACGACATCCTACCGCACCACCATCCCGGACCCGTACACGGTGATCGCGATCCAGTTCCTGTCCGCGCTCGTCGAGGCGCCGGTGACGGTGTCGGACCAGATCACGCGCGCCGACTGCGGGGTGTGCAACGAGTTCGGTCGCTTCACGGCGGCGACGGTGTACGGCGACCCGGTCCCGGAGGCGTCGCAGCCCGCGGTCGTGGACTGCTGCCCGCGGTGCCTGCCGTCGGTGGCGGACCGGGCGCGGCGCGAGCTGCGGGACGGCTCCCGTGTGGGTGTGCGGATCGAGGTGGCCCCGTGGATTGGCTGATCGCGGTGGCCGTGCTGGGTCTGCTGGCGGGCCTGTTGTGGCTCGGGTGGCGGGCGCTTCAGCACGCCGACGAGCGGTTGCGCCGGATCTACAACGAGGAGTTGGACCGATGAGCAGCCCGAGCCCGGCCGCCGAGGTGGCGGTCCCGCAGCAGCCGAAGCCGCCGGTTCCGTTGGTCGGCCAACTGAACGACTTGGACCAGGCGTACCGGTACGCGCAGGCGTTGGCGCAGTCGAGCCTGCTGCCGAAGGACTTGATCGGCAAGCCCGCGAACGTGCTGACGATCATGCTGTACGGCCAGCAGCTCGGGCTGACGCCCATGCAGGCGGTCCAGTCGATCTACGTGGTGAACGGCCGGCCGTCGATGTCCGGGCAGCTGTGGCTGTCGAAGGTGCGCGAGGCCGGGCACAAGATGTTCATCCCGTGCGTGACGTGCGGGTTCGCGCCGGACCAGCACACCCCGGACACGGGGCACCGGTACGAGTCGGACCACACCGAGCAGCGGTGCACGGTGACGATCGTCCGGAAGGACACGGGCGAGCAGCACTCGGAGACGTTCACGTGGGCCGAGGGTGAGCGGGCGGGGCTGACGCGCAAGGACGTGTGGAAGTCGTGGCCGAAGCGGATGTTGTTGTGGCGGGCGGTGTCGAACTGCGCGACGGTGATCTGCCCGGAGGTGGCGCAGGGTTGGGGCGCTGAGGACGAGGTGGTGGAGCCGGTCCGTCCAACGCTGGCACAGGTCGCGGCGGAGCGCACTGACCAGGTCGTGACGGAGCCGGTCGCGCCGGTGGTGGACGAGGCCGCCGACGAGGCGGCGATGCTGGCCGAGATCCGCGCGCTGGAGCAGCAGCACGACCCCAACGGGCCGATGGACGCCGAGTTGGTGGACGACGGCGGCATGTTCGCCGCGCCCGAGTCGGCGCCGACGGCGGGTGAGCGGCTGTGAACGGGGCGGAGCACTACCGCGAAGCCGAGCGGCTGATCAACGGTGCGAAGGACGCGCCCGGTGCCTACGTCCACACGATCGCGCTCGCCCAGGTGCACGCCACGCTCGCCCTGGCCGCCGCACAGGCGGCGGGCCCGCTCATGGAGATGTGCGGCGACAGCAACCGCATCACCGAGTGGGGCGAGGCCATCGGCTGGGACGACGCGCCCGAGCGTGGGCGGCCGGCCGACGACGAGCAGGTTACGTACCTCAACCCCAACTACTGCAACAAGCCCACCGAGGGCGGCCTGTGCGTCTGGCCGGTGGGGCACGACTTCCCGTGCAGCGTGGTGCCGTTCTGATGACCACCACCGAGAACGAGCGCACGACGGCGGACCTGCTGTTGGAGTGGGACCGCCGCCGCCCGCGCTCGCGGCAGAGGCAGTTGGGCTGGTCGGAGATCGGCGGGTGCAAGCGGCGTGCCGGCTACCGACTCGCGGGCACCGAGCCGTCCAACCCCGGCGGGTCGGTGCAGGCTGTGCTGGGCACGGCGATCCACGACGCCGTCCAGCAGGTGCTCAACGAGATCGCCGCGCCAGAGGACTTGGTGGAGCACCCGGTCAGCTTCGCGGGCATCCCCGGCCACCTCGACCGGTACGAGGCCGACACGTGCTCGCTGGTCGACGTCAAGACCACGTCGGCCCGGTGGCTGGAGCACATCAAACTCCACGGCCCGGACCGCAGCCACCTGTTCCAGCTCGGCGGGTACGGCGCCGCGCTGATCACCGAGGGCCGCAAGGTCCGCCGCGTGGTAATCGACTACATCGCGAGGGACACCGGCGAGGTGTACCGGTGGGAGTCCCCGTTCCGGCCGCAGTGGACGCGCGAGGCGCTGGAGTGGCTGGAGTCGGTGCGCGGTGTCGAGCCCGAGATGCTCAACCGCGACTACGCGCCGGACTCCCCGTTCTGCGGGCACTGCCCGTTCCAGCGCGTGTGCTGGGACGGCGCGGTCACCGGCCGCGACCCGCTGTCGGTGCTGTACGTCGAGAACCCCGACCAGCTCGCCTGGGCGAAGAAGCTCGTGCAGGCCAAGCAGGACCGGGCCGACGCCGAGAAGCGGGAGAAGGAAGCCCGCGGTGCGTTGGACGCGATCCGGCCGAACGACGAGGGCAAGGCGATCGTGGACGTCGGCCTCGACGACAAGGCGCTCCAGTTCACGGTCAAGCAGCCGAACGGCGTGGACTTGGACGCGGTGCGCGCCGAGTACGCGCGGGCCGGTGCGCAGCCGCCGATGAAGCCGGGCAAGCAGTCGATCGAGTTGCGGCTGGTGGCCAAGCCGAAGCCGGTCGTGTCGTGAGCACGCCCTCGCAGATGCCGCAGCGGAGGCCGGTGCACCCGGTCCGGCCTCCGCTGGAGCACCGGCCCGTCCCGCAGTGGCACTGCCGGAAGCTGCGCTACCCGACCCGCGAGGCGGCGGAGGCGGCCCTGTCGCAGATCTGGGCGAAACCCGCGTTCCGGGGCGGCGGGCTGGTCGAGTCGCACGCCTACCTCTGCCCCCGCCACGGCACCACCCAGGTGTGGCACCTCACCAAACAAGACCCCGAAGGACGGACCACATGACCGCAACCAGCGTCAACGGCGTGAACGTCGTCATGGACGAGCCCACCCGATCCCCGATCAGCGACAGGAGCGGCCGGGAGGTCGTGTGGACGCAGACGCGCACACTGACCCTGGCCGACGGCACCATCGTGTACGGCTGCGCCCACTGCGACTACACCAGCCCGAACCGCAACTCGATCCGGCCGCACCTCCAGAAGCACAACGCGGGCAAGAACCCGAAGCCGCCGAAGCCGCTCCTCGTGTCCGGTGACCTGTCGCTGAACACGATGCTGGAGAAGCTGGCCGACGCGGACCGGGCGATCGCCGAGCGGGACGGGTGGAAGCGGCGAGCGCTCGCCGCCGAGCGGAAGCTGTCGAACCTGCGCAGCGCGCTGGGGGTGTCGGCATGAGCGACGAGCCGAAGACCAAGTTCGAGGCCCGCACGTGGAAGTGCGCGAAGAACAGCTTCGTGCTGGAGGAGATCGGCACGGGCGACAAGTCCGTGATGGCGTGGATCGGCGCGCCGTACGACGGGCCGGGCGTGGACCTCACCCCGAAGCAGGCGCGCGAGTTGTCGCGGGCGCTGGTGCGGCGCGCGGACTTCCTGGACCCGCCGGAACGGAAATGGCGGGACGTGTCGCGCACGCCGGGCGAGGTGATCGCCAGCAACCTGGCGACCGGCGTGGCCGCGTCCGAGCACGTGTGGGACGACAGCGAGCCGCCGATGATGACCTACGCCCGCAGCATGATGGTCGTCGACAGCTTCACGGTGGCCGCGCTGATGGCCGAGCTGGAGCAGGTCGCGCCGGACCGGGCGAAGGTGGTGGCCGAGCGGTTGGGCGACGCCTACGAGGACGGCGAGACGGCGTGCGAGCTGCTGTGGCAGTGGCAGAAGGACCGCGAGCAGGGCAAGCCGATCGGGTTCGACCCGCCCGCGTCGCTGCCGCTGGAGGCCGGCGCGTGAAGACGTTGAGCATCCGCCAGCCGTGGGCGTGGGCGGTGGCCAAGGGCTACAAGCCGGTCGAGAACCGCTCGCGCGCCACCACCCACCGCGGCCCGCTGGCCATCCACGCCAGCAAGATGTGGGACCGCCCGGAGGAGCACAACCTGCGCACCGTCGTGCGCCGCGCCCGAGCGGACGGTCACGAGGTTCCGAAGCACCTGCGTGGCGACCTGCCGTACTCCGACGTCGGCATGGTCATCGCCGTCGTGGACGTGGTCGACGTGTGCACCGCCGCACGCACCGGCGAGCGCTGCAACTGCGGCCCGTGGGCGCACACCTACGAGACCCACTGGCGGCTCGACAACGCCCGCCTGCTGCGCGAGCCGTTCCCGGCGAAGGGCCGGTTGGGGCTGTGGGAGTGCGACGACCCGCGCCTCCTCGACGTGCTCAGCGTCGCGCACCGCTCGCTTTGCGACGGCCGCGGCCACGTCGCCCCGGTGGGCTTCAACGCGGGCGAGCCGTACGAGCCCAACGACCACGGCGAACCGTGGCCCTACCCGGACAACGGCCAGCCCGAGCAGTGCATGTGCGGCCACCCCACCTACTACACCTGCCCCGACTGGCTCGGCATCGATGCCGAGGTGTCCCGTGGCTGACCGCCCGTACGAGTCCACCGTGGAGCCCGAGGTGGGCGGCGAGGTCCGCGTCACGGTGGACGGTTGGGGCCGCTGGGCCGTGTGGGTCGACGTCGTCCCCTACGAAGCGGTCGGCACGCAGGCCAGCGCCCCGCTCACCGTCCGCGAAACCCTCGGCGTCGCCCGCCGACTCGTCACCGCCGCCGCCGTGTGCTGGTGGCGCGCCAGGAAGGACAACCACCGTGGCTGACCAGCCGATCGACCCGGACCGCGCCGTGACAGCCGACGTCGTGGTCACCGCCCGGACCGCACAGGGTGATCCGCACGGCTCCGGTCGCGTCATCGCCTACTGCGAGACCCCGACGTTCATCATCGAACGCCCGGACGGCGCCCGATTCTCGTGGCGCGCCGACATGACCTTCGAGGGCACCGTTTGCGGCGACCGGCACAGCTCGGGCAGTCGTTGCCGACTGGCCGCAGACCACGTGGGCGTGCACGTCGGCCCACTGGCCGGGGGCCGCATCTACTACGACGACAGCGGCAACCGCCTCGAAGGCTTCTGGGCCAACACGAAGGAGTCCGCCCGTGCTTGACCGCGACCGCGCCTTGAACTACATCGCCATCTTCATCGGCCTCGGCGACGACTGGCCCTCGTGTGCTCCCGTCGACGGCGTGCGCACGGAGCGCGGCATCCGGATCGGCACCGCCGAGGTCTGGCCCGACCCGGAGCAGTCCGGCACCTGGCTCCTCGACGACGGCACCAACGTCAAGCGCTACACCAAGAAGGAGCCCGCCCGTGCCTGACCAGCCGACGCTCGACCTGGCGTACGCCGACCGGCACGCCGGGCAGGAAGCCAACCTCGCCGCCGGATCAGCCGGCCACCGCGACCACCGCGACATCGTCGAGCTCGCCGTCGCCCTCCTCGCCAAGAACCGCGCCAGATCGTTCACCGCCGACGACGTCCACAAGCTCGTCGCCCACACCCTCGCCGACGGCTACGACCGCAACCTCGTCTCCAGCGTCATGGGGCGTTGGGCCGCCGACGGCCGCATCACCCGCGACACCACCGCCGGACTCGTCCCCTCCTGCAACCGCAGCCGCAAGGGCAGCCGCAACAGCTGGTGGAGAGGTGGCACCAGAACGGCACCCTTCCCCCAGCACTGACCACGTCCCCCTCCCCGCGGGCCGCGCCAGCTTCCCCCCGGCGCGGCCCGCACCCGTCCACACAGGAGCCCACCATGCCCGCCACCGTCGAGGACTACCTGGACGCCCTCGCACCACTCGTCGCACGCCTCGTCGGCGCCGTCCACGACGAAGGCCCCGACGACATCACCGGCGCCCTCATCGCCTGCCGCGCCCTCCCCGCACCCCACCAAATCGACCCCCAAGCCGCCATCCCGATCATGCTCGCCGCCATGGTCGACCCCGACAAACGACCCAGCGAACTCCTCGCCTGGACCGGCCAGCTCGTCGGCCGCACCACCGGCGACACAGCGGCCGCCAACCCCCTCGCCGTCGAAATGACCCTCGCCGGCCACCTGCCCGCCCACGCCCTCAACCGCGCCGAGATCGACGAAGCCGTCGACGAACTCCTCCGCCGCGGCTGGACCCAGGACGACATCCGCGACCACCTCCAGGCCGAGCCCCGCGACGCCGACGCATGGGTCCGCGCCTCCCGCGCCCGCACCAAGCGCGCCAAGCAGGCCGCATGAACATCACCCCGCCGCCCGACTGGCACGCCGACGGCCTCTGCAACCAGACCGACCCCGACGCGTTCTACCCCGACCAGGCAGGCGACAGCGCACCCGCCGCCCGACGCGTCTGCGCCACCTGCCCCGTCCAACCCACCTGCCTCGAAGACGCCCTCGACCGCGAAGGGGAGTACGGCGTGTGGGGCGGCATGACCGCCCGCCAACGCCGCAACCTCCTCGCCGCACGGCGCCGCACCACCCAGCACCACGACACCACCGCGGCCTGACCAACCGCCCCACCGACCGGAGGCCGCACCACCGTGAACACCAACCGCTGGGACTTCGAACGCGCCGTCACCGCGTCCACCCTGCCCGCCCCGTCCCGGCACCTGCTCCACGTCCTCGCCATCCGCGCCGACGCCGACACCGGCGTCATCCCTGCGGAGTTCTCGCCCAGCCACACCCAACTCGCCCAGGACACCGGCCTATCGCGGCGCACCGTCATCGACCACCTGGCCGCGGTCGAAACCGCTGGCTGGCTCCGCGTCAAGCGCGCACCGGTCGCCCAGCAGCGCGCCGACCACACCCGCAACCAGTACCGGCTCGCACTCCCCAAGAACGCCGCCAAGCTAGTGCAGCAGGCGCACCCGGCGGCCCCGAAAGCTAGTGCAGCTCCTGCACCCAGGGCTAGTGCGACAGCTGCACCACCTAGTGCAGGAGCTGCACCCGGGACACGCGTAGGGGCTAGTGCAGGAGCTGCACAGGCTAGTGCGACAGCTGCACACGTAGTTAAACCAACTACTAAAGAACTACAAACCCAAGCGCCTTGCGGCGCTTCACGCACGAGCGCAGGCGCACGCACACGAGACCGCCTCGCCGAGCTCAACGCCACCGCCGTCCGACACCCCGAGGCCTACGCGCTCGTCACCCGCTGGGAACAGCAACTCCCAGACCCCCTCCGCCCCGCAGTCCGAGCCGCCCTCAACGTCCAACTCGACCGGCTCCTCGACGACCTCGGCGACCGCGCCAACCTAGACACCCTCCGGGCCGCCCTCGACGACTGGGGACGCCGCGGACGCACCCCAGGCTTCATCGCCAACTGCTACGACGACGCCGCACGAGCAGCCAGAGCAGCCCTGACCAGTCAGGACGTCCCGGGGTCGCGCGTGCAGCCGCCCGCGAGCGGCTCGGATCGGGCGTCGAAGGCGCTCGGGTTCCTCGACCCGCGTGACCCGTACCTCGCCCACATCGGGCGTCAGCAGCCCAGCCAGCAGCCGCAGTTGCCGCCCGGCGAGTTCCGGGTGATCGAAGGAGGTCGTTCCGCGTGATCGAGCACGAGTTGAGCGTCGAGGAGCTGCACGCCGTGGCGGTCGGCCGGGGCCTGGCGGTGGCTGCAGGGATCGACCCGAGGATGCCGCGGTCGGACCCGGACGGGTTCATCCGGGCGACGTGGGTGGACATGCTGCGCGACGTGCCGGCGGAGGTGATCGAGCAGGCGGTGAAGGACTACTACCGCTCGGACCGGTTCGCGCAGAAGCGGGAGACGATCGCGCCGGCGGACGTGGTGCAGTGGTGGAACGCGCGCCGGCCGCCGACGGAGCGGGAGCGCACCGGCCTGAACCGGGCGACCGAGCGGAAGACGCCGCGCGCCGAGCTGGACCCGCAGCGGCACCGCGACGGCGTGGACAGGGTGCTCGCCGCGTGGCAGGGCGCGCGGGCGATCCGGCGCGGTGACGACCCCGATTACGCGATGGAGATCGCCCAGGGCGAAACCGCAGTCCGGCGCGAGTTCCTGTCGCGGCCGTGCCCGCACTGCGGCGCCGGTGAGGGCTCGCCGTGCGTGGTGCCGTCGACGGGCGAGCGGCTGACCAAGTCGCCGGCGCACGACGCCCGGATCAACGCCGCCCAGGTGGCCGCAGCGGGCACGCGCGGGCACGCGTTGGCCGAGCTGGAGAACGTCGTGGTCGCCGCAGAGACCCTTTCGTCACCCTAGATTGTTGCGTGTGCGCACGCCTGTTGATAGCGTGTGTGCACACCGCATCACCGGTGACACCAGGGAGACGACATGCACACCACCACCAGCCGCCTGACCAGCGGCACCGAGATCAGCGCCCCGTGCGCAGGCCCCTGCGTGCCCCTCACCACCAAGACCGCCGGCGTCGAGGGCTACGTGGCCGACCACCCCACCGGCATCGTCGAGTTCTGCGACACCTGCCGCACCTTCTGGCCCGCCACCACCCTCGCCTTCGACGCGGCCACCGGCGGCCTCATCTGCCCCGCCTGCCGGACCGCCGACACCGACCCCGCGCGCCCTGCGCTGGGCGACACCCTGACCGGCCACCAGCAGGCCCTCATCCAGCAGGCCACGCCCGACATCCCCGGCGACGGCCGCTGGATGCGCCTCCCGGAGATCAGCGGCCTCACCAGCTACCGCGACCTGACCCGCCTGACCAACCTCGGCGTCGCGTACCGCAGCGGCGACCAGTTCCTCCTCACCGCCGCCGGCCGCGACATCCACCGCCACCTGACCACCGCGCAGGTGAACGCGTGATGCCGCACCGCCACACCAAGCCCGCCCACCACCCGCACTGGGCGGCCGCGCTCGACCTCCTCGCCTGGATCCTCCTGCCGATCTTCGAGAAGCTCGACGACCTGTCCAGCTGGCTCGCCGACATGCGCCCCGACGAGCGCGTCCACCAGGCCGCCCGGCTCGTCATCGCCGTGATCGTCGCCATCGGGCTGATCGTCGCCCTCACCGCATGGCAGCCGCGCGACACCCGGCCCGGCCCCATCCAGACCGCCGTGAACACCAGCGCCGTGAAGGTCGTGCAGCCGTGAACCAGCCCCCCGCCCTGCGCCTGGCCGCCAACCTGGCCGTCCTCGTCGCCCACCTCCGCGCCCACCCGCACCTCGCCACCGTCAACGCGAACGCTTACGAGGGCAGCGTGTGGCAGATCGCCGGCGGCCACGGCGGCCTCCGCGCCGACGCCCAACGCCTCACCGAGTGGGCCGACACCATCCCCGACGCCCACATCAGCGCCCTGCGGTACAGCTCCGAGGTCGCCGAGGGCGTCGCCAACGACGTGAAGATCGGCGTGTACGGCACCCTCGACGGCCGCGACATCGAGGTGTGGGGCTCGTTCGACGCGTCCGACGCACTCGGCCTCGTCCACGGCCAGGAACGCGACCTCACCATCGACGACCTGCGCGCCCTCGCCACCCGCGAGGAGAACGACCGTGGCTGACCGCATCAACGCCCTTAACGGGTTCGACCAGAGCGACATCGCCCCCGACGGCGACCGCCGGCAAGTCATCTGGGACGCCGACGAGCAGGTGCTGCACGTCGAACTCCGCGAGGACTACGGCGACACCACCACCCGCCACTACCGGCTCGTCGAGGTCGAGAAGCAGTGGACCGAGGTCCAGGCGTGACCGCGCTCGTGAGAGGGCTGGCGCTCGGCATCACCCCCGACGAACCCGAACCCGACCGGTACCAGCACGGCGACGAGGTCGTGGTCGGCACCAAGTCGGGCGACATCGACGCCGTCGTCGTCCAGCACCACGACGACGGCTGGGTCGAAATCACCAGTCCCCGCGGCGAAGTCGGCTGGACCGTCCACGAACGACAGGTCAGCGCGCGATGACGGCACCCGCCTACCCGCCGCTGCCCGGAGGCGGCACACCACACCCCAACCCGCCGCTGAACGTCCTGTCCCTGTTCTCCGGCGTGGGCGGCCTCGAACTGGGTCTGGAGCGCGCTGGCATGCGCACCGTCGGTCAGGTCGAGATCGACCCGCACGCCCGCCGAGTACTCGCCCACCACTGGCCGGAGGCACCCAAGCATGACGACGTCCACACCGCCGTCGAGTGGTGGACAAGCAAGTCTCGACCTCGCGTGGACCTCGTCGCCGGAGGACCGCCCTGCCAGCCGTTCAGCCGCGCCGGACGGCAACGGGGTGTCAGCGATCCACGCTGGATGTGGCCCGCGATGGAACGAGTGGTCCGCGCGCTACGACCCCGCTACGTCGTCGTGGAGAACGTCGTCGGGCTTGTTCGAGACGCCGATGCCTTCGGATGGATCCTCGGCGACCTGGCCCAGCTCGGGTTCGATGCGGAGTGGAGTGTGCTCTCCGCGTGCTCCTTTGGTGCCCCACACACACGTGAGCGCCTGTTCCTGGTGGCCTACGCCAACGTTCTCGATGGGGCGCCACGGCTGGGGCTTGGGGGCGAAGGAGCAGGACCGGTACCGGGAGTCGACGAAACGGCGCGTGCTTGGCGTGATCGCGTCGACCGGTCGGTGGAGACCGCCGATCGGGATGGTCGAGAGCTTGATGGGTCTGCCGCCCGGCTGGTTGGCATGGGCGGAAACTCCGTCGTCCCCGCCGTCGGAGAGCACATCGGGCGCCTGATCGTCCACCACCACCTGTCTGCCGCCGCCGTGGCCTGAGGAGACACCCATGACCGACAAGACTTCCGGGCCGGCTTCGCCGGTGGCCTCCGGCACTCCGGCCAAGATCGAGCGCATTCCCGCCGGTGACGACGTGTTCGCCAACCCGTGGATCGCCTGCACCAACTGCAACGGGCAGGTCACCCACGTCACCAGCCCGCCGCTGACGAACCAGCCGTGCGGTCACCGCGCGAGCACGATCACGCTGTGCCCGTCTTGGAGCCCGGCCGACGGCTGCACGTGTGCCGAGCTGGAGATCATCCACGACGCCCCCGAGGTGTCCCGGTGACCACCTTCACCCCGGACCCCACGGGCAGCGGCGAGCAGTATCCGACCGCTGTCGTCGAGTCCTCCTCCGAGTTGCACGGCCTGCGGTACGTGACCATCGGCGACGACGGCCAGTACATCGTCATCCTCGGTCACCCCACCCGCGAGCAGGTCGGGACCTTCGCGCCCGTGCTGGCCGAGAAGCTGTGGCAGGACGCCACCTTCGCCGCCGACTACGACGACCTCGACTTCACCTGGGCCCGCGTCCTGTGGACCTGCCCGGACCACGGCGGTGTCCGCACCGGCGGCTGCCAGTGGTGCTCGTGGATGGAGCCCGGCGTCTGGGGTCTCGACTGGTCGGTCCCCCAGGGCTTCCCGTCCGACGTCAACCGCACCAAGCCGGGCTACTTCCCGGTCGCGATCTGGGAGGACTGCTGATGGCCACCCCCGAGCCCGTGTCGCCCGCCCCCGACACCGCGCTGCCGCTGCTGGCGGAGTTGCTCGCCGAACTCGACACCGCCCACCGCGAGCGGGACAAGCTCTGCCGCGAGGTCGACCGCTTGACCGCCGCCGGTGCCAGTCCCGCCCCCGACACCGAAGCACCGCCGCTGGACTTGCACGAGCGACTGCTCGCGCTGGTGCCGTACATGTCCCGCCGCGTGCCGCCCGCATCGACGGAGAACCTGCTCGACCAGGTGGCCAGCGACATCGGACAGGAACGTCGGGTGCGGGAGTTGCTGCTCGGCGCGTTGGCCATCGTGGTGGAGCCGTTGGGCATCACCCGTGAGCAGGTCGAGTCCAGCCCGCACGGCGAGGCGATCCGGGCACGCGAGCAGGTGGCGGGGTTGCGCGCCGACCTCCACCGAGCCCGCGACGAGCGGGACGCCCGTCAGCGCGTGCTCGACGAGATCCGCGAGCACCTCGACCTGCCGGACACCGCCGACCTCGCCATGGTCGAGTCGACAGCCAGAGCGGCGATCCAGACGGCCCACGACCTGACCGCCGAGCTGGCCCGTGTCTCCGGTGCCCGCCCCATCCCCGACGACGCGGCGGCGGTGGACAGGCTCGCCGTGTGGCTGTTGCGCGCGATGGGCGGCAACATCGTGGACGGCCCCGGCGACGCCGCAGCGTGGCAGGACGCGTTCGAGAACGGCTTGACCGACAACCAGCGCGCGACGTGGCGTGCCGCTGCTCGCGCGCTGCTGGCCGACCTCGGGGCCACTCCCACCACGGGCCCGGCACCCGCAGCAGCGGACCCGACCGCGCCCTACCGCCACCTGCTCGGCGCGATCTGGCTGTACGTGGACTGGCGCTACCTCACCAAGCAGATGACGACCGAGCAGAAGGAACTGTGGGCCGACGCGGTGGACGCGTTCGGCGAGCCGCAGGAGGGCAAGGCGGAGCGCTGGTGGCGTGAGCCCGCCGCGCCGCAGGCCCCGGCGGAGCCGACCGACGACCCGCTTGTGCCCGCGCCCGGCTTCGGCGTCACCAACCGGGACTACATCCACGAGAGCGACGTCGCCGACTACGAGGCGGAAGAGCGCCGGCTCGCGGGCGAGGCGGCCGCACGCGTGGACACCGCACCCCCGGACGCGCTCGCCGACTTCGACGCCCAGATCCGGTGGGTCGACGGCCCGGACGACGACTACGGCGACGACCTCGGCGGCTGGGCCAGCCGCACCCGGGAGGCGTGACATGCGCCCGACCCAGCCCATCCCGCTCGGTGGCGTCGCCTGCGGACGCTGCGGCCACCCCGGCCACCGCCACGACCCGCGCACCGGCCGCACCGAACACGTCGACCCGCGCGTGCCGCCGTGCCAAACCCAACCCCCGACCGTCCCGAAGGGAGACCGGCCGTGACATCCACCCAGCCGCAGCGGGTCATCGACCGGCTCACCGTCGCCCGCCTCAACGTCCGCAACCTCCTGCCCGGCCCGGCAGGGAACGCGCTCGCCGGACTGCTCCAGCCCAAGCTCGACGAGCACGGCGTCCCGGCCGACGTCGAACCGCTCCTGACCGTGGCCGACGCACTCCAGCAGCCGCGCGACGTGCCCGACCGGCCCGACATCACCGACGCGCAAGCCGTCGTGCTCGCGCTCATGGCCGAGGGCATGACGGCGGCCCAGATCGCCCGCAAGCTCCAGATCTCCCGCGGCACCGTCTACGCCCGCAGAGGTGAGGCCTACCGGCTGCTCGGCGCCAACGACGCCCCGCACGCCATCGCCCTCGCCATCCGGCACGGGCTCATCGCTGGGCGGGCCGCGTGATGGCCGGCGCGTTCGAGACCGGCCGGTGCCCGTTCTGCGGCCGGCGCGCGATCCGGGTGGAGCAGCAGACCGGGCGCCGCGTCGACCACCGCACCAAGTCCGGCAGGAAGGGCGCGCACTGCCTCGGCTCGGGCCGTCACCGCTCCAGCCTGCCCGAGGTGCGCCGTGGCTGACGTGTTCGAACTTGAGGTGCCGATGGTGCCCGGCAAGACCGGCTTCGTGCCGCCGCTGACCGCGAACGACCGGCTGCACCGCATGGTCGAGGCCCGCCGGGTGCGCCTCGTGCGCGGCTTCGTGTGCGCCAAGGCGCGTGCCGCCCGCATCCCCGTGGCCAAGCACCTCACCGTCCAACTCCACTACGCGCCGGGCGACAACCGCCGGCGCGACGCCGACAACCTGTACCCGACGTTCAAGGCCGCCTGCGACGCGCTCGCCCGCGGCCCCCGCCGGGACTGGGTCGGCCTCGAACTCGTGCCGGACGACACGCCGGAGCACATGACCAAGCTCGCTCCGCTCATCCACCCCGGCCCCGGACCGCGGCGGCTGTGGCTCACCGTGGAAGTGGAGAGGTGATCCGCATGCTCGGTGGTGCGCTGGCCGCGTTGTTCGGTCTCGGAGTGGCGGGCCTGGCGTGGATGGTCGCCCTCGCCGTCGACACCGCCCCCGAGATGGACGTGCCGGAGGACGGTGACGACCTGCTCACGTGGGCCGCCGCCAACCCCGACGCCACCCGCTGCCCCGACACCCCCGCAGAGGAGGGCTTGTGACCGCCGCCGTCGAGCTGCCGCGCGTGCCGTGGGCGGTGCCGGACTGGCACAACGACGGCGCGGCCTGCCGCCTGTTCCCCGAGCTCGACCGGCCCGAGATCATCGCGGACGGCAAGGTCGTACAGCGGGCGTTCAACGCCTGGTTCGAGGCCAAGCCCGGCACGCCCGCCGCGCTCGCCGCCAAGGTGATCTGTGCGGCGTGCCCGGTCCGGCTCGACTGTGCGACCGGCGCGCTGGAGCGGGGCGAACCGTGGGGGATCTGGGGTGGGCTGGACCGCGCCGACAGGAAGGCCATCGCCCAGGAGTTCGGGTTCCCGCTGCCCGGCGATCCGCCGCCGCACGGCACCAACGCCCGCCGGGTGAAGTGGAACTGCGACTGCCGGCCGTGCAAGGACGCGCACGCCCTGTACGAGGCCGAGCGCCGCGCCAACGCCCGCCGCGCGCTCAAGTCCCGCGGCCTGTGGCTGTCGCCGCTGCTCGTGCTGGTCGCACCGGTGAGGGTCGGCAGGGTGCGGCTGTGCCCCGGCCAGTACCTGCTGCCGCTCGACCTGCCCGCACCCAAGCACGCCGAACCCGAACCCTCGGCGCTCGCCGCCGCAGCCTGAGAGGATGAGCAGCATGGACGAGATCGGCAAGAACTTCCGCCCGACTACCCCTGACGAGGTCGAGAAGGTCGCCCACGCGCTGGAGAAGTTGGCCGCTATCGTGCGCAAGCACGCCCCGTCCAGCGTCGCCCTCGACGTGGCACACAGGTTCGTGGACATGCCGCCCGAGGACGGCTACTTCCAGACGGCCCACGCTGGCCTTGAGCGCGTCGTCGTCGAGGTCCGCTGGTGACCGGCATGGATGACCTGGCGACGTGGCTGCGTGCCCAGCTCGACCACCACGCCGACGTGCACCGCAAGCTGGTGGAAGCCGAAGGCGACGACCCCACCGGCGAGAGGGAGATCGACCCCGACGGGTTCTGGGCGCTCTGGGACGCGCACGACGGCATGTTCAACGAACTCGTCGCCGAGCTCAGCGCACCCGACCTTCCCCGCGGCCAGCGGGCCACCTTGGACGCCCTGTTCCGCCTCCTCGGCTCCGCCTACCGGCACGCCGACGGCTACCGCGACGAGTGGCAGCCGCCCGAGGTCTGGTGACCAACACCGGGTGACAGCGGGGGCGCACGCTCCCGCACGTGCCCGAGCAGCCCCGCATCCCCGACGACGTCCGCGACGCCGTACTCGACGACGTTCGCACGCTCGCAGGCACGCGCGAGGGCAGCGTCCGCGCCATCGCCCGACGCCACGGCATCAGCAAATCCTCCGTCGGCAGGCTCGCCGACGACGCCGGACTCGGCGACGCATGGGCCGCCGGATCGGCACAGACCGCCCAGGCCACCGAGTCCCGCCTCACCTACGTCCGCGGCCAACGTGCGCTGTTGCAGGAAGACCTGGTCGACAAGGCGTCCGACCTGGTCGACCGCATGGACGACCTGGTCACCCACCTCAACGTCGTCAAGGTCGGCGAGTACCAAGAGACCGTTGAACACACCGTCCTGCCGCCGGGCCCTGGCGACTACCGGGCCATGGCGGCCGCCATAACCGCGCTGACCCGCGGCGCAGTCGACCTCGCGAAGCTCGACAACGACACCTCGCGCACCGAGGCCAGCGTCGGCCTGATCGACGACTTCTACCGCGCGCTGGAGAACGACCCCGACGTCACCGGTGACGAGGAGCCGCCGCCCGCCAGCGAGCCCGCGTGAGCATCCGCGCCCGCCTCAGCCCCAAGCAGAAGCGCAGCATCATCCGCGCCACCTGCCGCATCAACCTCTGGGACGGCGCGGTCCGCTCCGGCAAGACCGTCGGCTCGCTGATCCGGTGGCTCAAGTTCGTCCGCGACGCGCCCGCCCGCGGCGACCTTGTCATCATGGGCCGCACCAAGGACTCCATCGCCCGCAACATCCTCGGCCCCATCGCCGACCTCGACCCCGGCGCCATCACGTTCACCCAGGGCGCGCCCACCTGCAAAATCTACGGGCGAACCGTCCACATCGTCGGTGCCCACGACGTCAAGGCCGAGGCGACGATCCGCGGGTGGACGTTGTACGGGGCGTACGTGGACGAGGCCACCGTGATCCCGGAGGTTGTGTGGCGGCAGCTGCTCAACCGGCTCAGCGTGCCGGGCGCGAAGCTGTTCGCTACCACCAACCCCGACGCGCCTACCCACTTCCTGATGAAGGACTTCATCAAGAAGCTGGAGTTGCCCGAGGGGCACGAGGACCGGCCGAACATGGTGCGGTTCCACTTCCGGCTACCGGACAACCCGAGCCTCGACGCCGAGTACCTGCGATCACTGGAGGCCGAGAACCACGGCCTGTGGTACGAGCGCAACATCGAAGGCCGCTGGGTTGCCGCCGAGGGCGCGATCTACGGCATGCTCGACGAGCCCGTGCACTGCCGACCGGCACCCCCGCCGGACCGGTGGCAGTTCGCGTGGATCGGCATCGACTACGGCACCAGCAACCCCAGCCACGCCGTGCTGATGGTGCTCGCCACCGACGACACCGGCCGCGACGCCCTGTACGTCGTGGACGAGTGGCAGCACAACGGCCGCGAGCAGGGTCAGCTGACCGCGCCGGAGCAGTCCGCGCGCATGGCCACGTGGGCGGAAGCGCTGTTGGCCGACACCGGCCTCGCGCCGATCACCGTGCTCGACCCGTCCGCCGCGCCCCTGCGGGTGCAGCTGCGCTCCGACGGATGGCAGGGCGTGCGAGGTGCCGACAACAGGGTCGAGTTCGGCATCCAGGCCTGCTCGTCGCTGTTCGGCGGCGAGCGGCTGTACGTCGACAAGACACGCTGCCCGCAGCTGTGGGACGAGCTGTGCTCCTACGCGTGGGACGACAAGGTGTTGGAGCGCGGCGAGCCGGAGCAGCCGTTGAAGGTCAACGACCACGGGCCAGACGCCCTGCGCTACGCCGTGATGTCCGCGCGCACCGTGTGGCGGCTGTGGCTACCGCACCTCGCCGCCGCGACCGCACGGGCCGCGTGACACCGTGGGCACAGGCTCGCGCGTGTGCTGATCACGAAGGACTCCGCCTGGCCCCCGCCCGGTCACGACCGGCTGCGTAGACACTGGCAGGCGCACCGGGCCCTGTGGTCCGCCGACACCAACGAGATCGCCACCCACCTGCCCGTGCTCGTACCCGGCGGCTACTGGGACAAGCGGAAGAACCACCCCGAGGCCGCGGCGATGCACTCCGGGCTCGCCCTCGACATCGCCCGCACGTCGGCCGATCTCGTCGCCGGCGACACGCCCGCCCTCGACTGGGGTGAGGACCGCGGTGACCCGGAGGCGCCCAACGAGACCCCTATGCAGGACGCCTGGGACACCTACGCCCAGACCGTCGGGTTGGCGAACACGTTCCTCGAAGGCGCCGGTGCCGCGGCCGCGCTGGGCGGCGTGGTGCTGCGGCCCGCATGGGACATCACGCTCGCTCCGCACGCGCTGCCGACGGTGGTGCCGATCGACGAGTGCCTGCCCGAGTTCATCTTCGGCGTGCTGTGGCGGTGCGCGTTCGTGCAGGAACTGCCCGCGCCGGACGGCTGGGCGCAGCAGGAACGCGGCGAGGTGTGGCGGTGGATCGAGCACCACGAGCCCGGCCAGATCCGGCACGAACTCTGGTTGGGCAATGAGACCAGCGTCGGCCGCCTGCTCAGCCTCGAAGACCACCCGACCACGAAGCGGTTCCCGAGCGTCATCGACACCACGCCGATCCGACCGGAAGGCATCCTCGTCGAGCACTGGCCCAACGGCGAGCCGAATCCGATCGCCAAGGGCATGCCGCTGGCCCGCTCGGACTTCCAGGGCCACGAGACACGGCTGGACGCGCTGGACCGGGCGTGGGCGTCGTGGTGGCGGGACATCGACCTCGGCAAGGCGAGGATCCTCGCGTCCAAAGAGGCCATGGACCCCGTGTCTCAGGGCACCAGCGGTAGCGGCGGCGGCATCCGCGGGTTCCTCAGGGGACGGAATGCCACGCCGGCGCGCGCGTTCGACGTGGATGCCGACGTGTTCCAGTGGATGGACATCCCCGGCGAGGACACCAACGGCAAGCCCATGCCGTTCACGCAGGTCCAGTTCGCGATCCGGCTCGCGGAGCACGCGGGGTCGGTGGCCGCGGCGCTGGAGGACGTGATCAGCCGCGCCGGCTACAGCCCGCAGACGTTCGGCATCAACGTCGACGGGCAACTGTCCGGCACGGCGATGCGACGCAGGGAGCAGCGCTCGTACCGGACCCGCGACCGCAAGCGCCGCTACGCGCGATCACCGTTGGAGCGGTTCTGCGAGACGCTGGCGATCATCAACCACATGCTCGACGAGGCCACCTATCCCGAGCCGCCGCAGCGGCCGGTGCTGGAGTGGCGGGAGGGTGACCAGGCCGACCCGAAGGAAGTCGCCGAGATCGTCGAGCTGTACCGGCGTGCGCTGGCGATGTCCGACGAGGTGGCGGTCGCGATGGCGCACCCGGAGTGGTCCCCGGAGCAGGTGGTCGACGAGGTCAACCGGCTGGCCGACGCCCGCGAGGCCGAACGCAAGGCGATGACCGCGCCCGCGCTGGACGGCACCGAGCCGCTACCCGGCACCGAGCCGCCCGACGACGAGGTGTAGCCGGTGGTCCTCGGCGTCAACCCGGAGCAGGCTTACCGGTCGATCAAGGCGCTGACCGACGTGTGGGAGGTGGCGTCCGAGCGGATGCTGGCCACGGTCGCCCGACGGCTGGCGCGCGGGATCGAGGAGCCAGGTTGGGCTGAGCGGAAGTCGGCCGAGGTGCTGCTGGTGCGCTCCGACCTCGCCAGAATCGTGCAGGCCGCGGGCGCCGACCTCCAAGGCCAAGCGTCGGCGGCGCTGGAGGAGGCGTACGGGATCGGCGGCACGGTCGCGGCACAGCTGGGCGAGGTGGCGATCGAGACGAACGTCGGCCGCGTCGTGTCGCTCGTGAGCAGGTTCGTCGCCCAGATCCGCGGTTCGTGGCTGCCGGTGATCCGGGCGCACCAGGACGTGTACCAGCGGGCTATCCAGGACTCCGAGACGCTGATGGCCACGGGCACGATGGTCCGGCGCGAGGCGGTCGCGATGGCCGTCGACCACCTGCTCGTCGAGGGCCGCGAGCGGTTCACCGACGCGGCCGGGCGCCGCTGGCACCTCGACGCCTACGTGCGCATGGCGGGCCGGACGGCGGCGCAGCAGGCCGCGGTGGAGGGTCAGCTGGACGGGATGGTGGCGCGCGGCCGCGACCTGGTGGTGATCAGCGACAGCCCGCGCGAGTGTCAGCTGTGCGCCCCGTTCGAAGGCAAGTTGCTCAGCGTGTCCGGCGCGACACCGGAGGGCGCGGAGGTGGACGGGCACCGCGTGCACGGGACGGTGACGGAGGCGCGTGTGGCGGGCCTGTGGCACCCGAACTGCACGCACCGCGCCGACCCGTTCACGCCGGGCTTCACGCAGGTGCCCGAGCCGAAGGAGAACCCAGAGGGCTACGCCGCGGCACAGAAGCTGCGGCGTCTGGAGCGCGAGGTGCGCCAGCTGAAGCGGGCCGAGTCGGCGCTGAAGGAGCTGGGCGAGACGCAGGCGTTGCGGTCGGTGCGGCAGAAGATCCGGGCGAAGCGCGCGCAGATCGCGGCGCATGCGGACGCGACGGGGCAGAACCGGCGCCGCGAGCGGGAACGGCCGGTGGGCGGCGGCATGTCGGTGGAGGAGGCGCGCGCGTTGGCGTCGCGCCCGAAGCAGGCGCGCGCGCGGAAGCCGGAGGGGCCGCCGGAGCCGGAGCGGTTCGCGACGATCCGGGGTGTGGAGCTCGCGTGACAGCGCGCGGGCACGGTCACGGAATGACCGAGCAGAAGCCCAGCGTGGGCCGCATCGTCCACTACACCCTGTCCGAGCAGGACGCCGCTGCGATCAACAAGCGCCGCAAGGACGCCGGGAACCTGAACGCCGCCGGCGTCACCCTGGCTAGTCAGGAACTGGGCGCGCAGATCCACACCGGCAACCAGGTGAGCGCGGGCGACGTGTACCCGATGATCATCGTCCGCGTGTGGGGCGACCAGCCGACCAGCGCAGTCAACGGCCAGGTGTTCCTCGACGGCAACGACCTGTTCTGGGCGACCTCGGTGTCCCTCGGTGAGGGTGAGCGCCACTTCGTGTGGCCGCCGAGGGTCTGAGGTGACAGCGGGCGCGGACGCTCCCGGTCATGGCACGCACCCTCATCGCCGCGACCGACACGACTCGCGCCGGCGTCGAACCCACCATGACCGCCGTGGACGCCACGGCCAGCCCCGACGGCATGTACTTCGTGTGGACCGAGACCGCACGGCTGATCGTCAAGACCACTGGCACCGCCACCAACGTCACCATCGACATCCCCACGCTCGTCGACGGGCAGGCCGTCACGGACCGGGTGGTGGCCGTCGCCGCGACCACGGCGGTCGGGGAGATCATCGGTCCGTTCGGACCCGAGTACCGGCAGGCCGACGGTCGGGTCCACGTGAACTTCAGCTCGGCGACCGGCGCGACCGTCGGCGTCATCGACTGATGCGGCCGACCTCGATCCCCGCCGAGGCGGTCTGGAAGGGCGCGCGACGCATCGTGCTCGCCGCCCCTGACGGTGACCTGCTCAACCCGGACATCGCTCCGCTCGAAGTCGTCATCGACGAGGTGACGGTCAACGGCGAGACCGCCCCGCGGTTCAACGTGCGGTGCGCGCTGGAGCCGGGCGACCTGGAGAAGCTCGCCGCCGGCGGGCACGTGTGGGTGTCGTTCTACGGTGGCATGGTGCCGATGTGCGTGGACGTCACCGGTCCGGACGGCCGGTAGGTGACACGCGCTGCGGAGGCTGCGGGGCGTGACGACCCCCGCAGCGCCGCAGAGCGCCACCCCGCCCACCACCGGCCCCGCCGACGGCCAGCCGGCCGCGCCCGCCACCACGCCGCCCGTGCCCGGCCCGCCGCCCAACGCGCAGCCGCAGGGCAACCGGGACATGGCCGTTGCGCCCGCCGGTGAGCCCGCCGCGACCGCCGCCGACGCGCCCAAGACGTTCGGCGTCGAGGACGTCAACCGCATCGTGCAGGAGCGCTTGGCCGCCGACCGGATCGCCCAGAACAAGAAGTTCGCCGAGGCGCTCGGCATCGTCGACCCGTCCGCCCCCGTCGACCCCGCCAAGGCGCTCGAAGCCGAGCAGGGCAAGACCAAGGCCGCCTACAGCCTCGCGCTGTCCGCGACCGCCGAGTCCATCGCGCTCGCTGCCGGCATCAAACCGGAGCGGGTCGAGACGTTCGTCGCCCTCGCGAACGCGTCCGGCGTGCTCAAGGACGTCGACCTCACCGACCCCAACGCCAAGGCCGCGCTGCGCACCGCGCTGGAGACCGAAGCCGCCAAGTACCCGGAGTGGAAGGGCAGCGCCCTGCCGGCCGCGTCCGGCGGCGACCGGCAGGCGCCCAACGGGAAGCCGACGTTCACGCGCGCCCAGCTCGCCGCGATGCCGCAGAGCGAACTGCGGGCACGCAGCGCCGAGCTGCTGGAGGCGCAGCGCGAGGGCCGCATCGTCGGCTGACGATCGGGCCGGTGACACACCCCGGCCACGATCGACACGACTCGGAGGCAACCCGGACTACTCCACCGGGACACGGAGGTAACCGCCCGAACTCCGCGGGCACGACAGGAAGCAGCCACGCGGAGAGGAGAACCACCCCGTGTCCGTGGCAACGTACATCCCCGAACTGTGGGTCGCGGCGTTGATCGACCCGCTGGAGACCAACCTGGTCTACGGCCAGCCCCTGGTCTGCAACCGGGACTACGAGGGCGTCATCTCGGAGTTCGGCGACACCGTGACGGTGAACACCGTCGGCGAGGTCTCGATCAACGACTACGTCCCGTACGTCACCGAGGTCGAGCCCGAGCGCATCAACACCGCAGCCCGGAAGCTGAAGATCGACCAGGCCAAGTACTACAGCTTCGAGATCGACGACGTCGACAAGCGGCAGGCCCGCGGCGACCTCATGACCAAGTCGATGAAGCGCGCCGGGTTCCGCATGGCGTCCACCATCGACGCCTACCTCGCCTCCTTCTACACCGGCATCCCGTCCGGCCAGGTGCTGCCCGACTGGTCGACCTCGGGCACCGACGAGGAGGCGTGGGGCAAGCAGGCGTACTGGAACCTGGTCGACCTCGGTGTCCTGATGACCGAGAACGACATCCCGAAGGAAGGTCGCTACGCGACCATCCCGGCCTGGTACACCGGCCTGCTCCAGAAGAACCCGAACTTCACGCGGGTCAGCGAGTACGGCTCGTCCAGCGTCCTGCTGAACGGCGAGGTCGGCCGCGCCGCGGGGTTCACGCTGCTGGAGACGAACAATTGCCCGGCCCCGACCGGCAGCACCAACTTCGTCCAGGCCGGTATCGCGGACGCGCTGTCCATGGCGCACCAGATCACCGAGTCCGAGGCGTTCCGGCCCGAGAAGGGCTTCGCCGACGCCGTCAAGGGCTTGGACGTCTACGGCGCCAAGCTGATGCGTCCCGACCTGGTCGCGGGCGTCGAGGTCACCCGCCCGAGCTGATAGGAGACCGGAACCATGGCGCGTACCGCGCTGTCCACCACGAACCTGACCGGCACGCCGATCGCTCAGCCCGCGGGCACGGCGGTCGACGTGACGAACGGCCACGTCATCGCGCACTGCGAGTTCGAACGCACCCTGCTGCGGGTCACGAACACCGCGGGCGCGGACAAGGTCGTCACGATCAAGGCCGGTGCCTACCCGCCCGCGTTGGCGTCCGGGCTGGGTGACCTGACGTTCACCGTCCCGGCGACGACCGGTGTGTTCATCGTGCCGCCGCAGGAGTCGGGCCGGTTCATGCAGGCCGACGGGTCGATGCACATCGACTACGCCAGCGGCCACACCGGCACGATCACCGCGTTCAAGCTGCCGAAGGCGGTGTGACCGTGGCCGAGCAGAAGCGCTACCGCGGCGAGGGCGGCAGGGTCTGGACGATGGACCTGCCGCTGCCCGCCGAGATCGCGAAGCAGGTCGAGGCCGGTGCGCTGGTCGAGGTCGAGGCCTCGGACCCGCCGTCGAAGCCGCTCACCCCGAAGGAGGCTCTTCAGGAGCAGGCCGCGGAGTTGGGGCTGGACACGTCGGGCACGGTCGCCGAGCTGACGGCCCGGATCGACGCGAAGCTCGCCGAGTAGACCGGTGTCCCCGGTGCGTGCGGGTCGCGCCGTCTGCGGGGAAGGTGGGCCACCCACCGGGGACACCACCCTATGCTGAGATCGTGGAGGACTGCTGATGCCGTGGCTCGGACCGTGGCCGGACGCGCCGGACACCCACAAGCTGTGGGCCAACGAGGGCTCAACGCTCGCGGCCGCGATCCGGGCGTCCGGGTTCCGCGTGGTGCAGGCCGCGCCCGGCAGCGGTGGGCAGGACTCCACGGTCCTCGACGACGACCCTGGTGATCCGCCGGGTGACCCCCGCGACGAGCAGGACTAGACGGCCCGCCCACTGTGGCGGGCTGTTCCATCGTCGGGGAGACGAGGACAGATGAAGTTGATCAGGTCAGGCTGGGAGCCGTTCGAGGTGATGATGCTGTCCGGGCTGGCGGTGGCCAGCGGCGGCGCCTTGGCGATGTTCGACCGGCTGTCGCAGAACTCGACGATCCGGGGGTTCCCCGTGCCGTGGGGGCATCTGCTGTTGGTGTCCATCGTGGCCGGGGCGCTGGTGTCGCTGGCCGGTGCCGCTACGCGCACCCTCACCGGTGTGAAGGTGGAACGGGCGGGGCTGGTGGGGTTGGTGTTGTGCGGGGCGGTGTACGGGTCGTGGGCGTTGGGTCAGCACGGCGCGAGCGGGTTCACGTTCGCCATGATCTTGTTCTTCCTGGCCGGAGGAGCCTTGTGGCGGGTGCTGCGGATCAGACACGATCTGCGGGCGGGTGACGTGGCATGAGCATGCCGGAGTGGTTGCAGTGGACGACCCTGGTGGCCGGCGCGGGCGGCCCGCTCGGGACTGCGGCGCTGCTGGTGAAGGCGCGCGCGGACGCGAAGAAGACGGGCGCGGACACCACGGGTGTGCTGGTGGGCGCGTCGGGTGACGTGATCCGGCAGTATCAGGAGATGCTGGCCGGCCTGACCGAGGACGTCAAGGAGTTGAAGCGGAAGGACCGGGAGCGGGACGCCGCGGAGGAGCAGCACGAGATGCTGTTGCGGCGGCACTCGCGGTGGGACCGGACGGTGGCCGAGCAGGTGCGCGATCTGGGTGGTGTGGTGTCGGATCCGCCGCCGTTGTGGCCTGCCGTGGGGTGACACCCTGCGGCGACGCTGCACGGCGTGGCTGAGGTCTCCTACCCGTTCGACGGGTCTGCGGTTGATGAGCTGGCGTGGTTCCGTATGGCGTCCATGTTCGCCGCCGACGGGCTCAGGCCGGGCACGCCGAACGTCACCCTCAGCAGCGGCTTGTCGTTCGTGGTGCCTGTGGGGTTCGAGGCGATCGTGCGCGGCACCCGCTACTCGGTGGAGAGCTCGGCGCTCACGAAGACCGAGGCCGTCACCAACTCGAACAGCAACCCGCGGTTGGATCGGCTGGTGCTGCGCTGGTCGGCCGCGGCGAACAGCGTGACGGCGCAGATCAAGCGCGGCACACCCGGCGCGTCCCCGACGCTGCCCGCGCTGACGCAAGAGGCTGGGGTGACGTGGGAGATCGGCATCGCCTACGCCACCTGTCCCGGCGTGGCCAGCACCCAGAACTACAGCAACCTGGTGCGCGAGCCGATCTGGTCCGATCAGGGCGGGTTCGTGGAGTACAACCCGACGGTGACCGGGTTCGACACGTTCGGCGACTCGGTGCCCAAGGGGCTGTACAAGCTCGCGCTCGACGGGCTGCTGTACCTCCAGGGCAGCATCGTGGGCGGCACCGGCGTGTCGATGGGCTCGGGTGCGATCAAGGTCAGTCTGCCGGTCGGCCTGTCGATGCGCGCGCCCGGGAACCTGGGGACGTGGCATGGCCGCGGTCAGCACCGGCCGGTCGGCGGTGCGGCGTGGGCGCCGCTGGACCTGGACCTCGCGGGCAGCGAACTGGTCCTGTACGCGACGCATCCGACGACCGGGAAGCTGGTCAACCCGGGTGTGGTGCCGCTGGAGTTCGCGAGCGGCTCGGCGTTCAACTGGTCGGCGTGGGGCGAGCCTGCGTAGCCGGGCTGGGTGACACCCCGGCCGGACCGTACGTCCGTGCCCTACTCCAGCCCCCGCCCGCCCGGTGTCCGCCCGAGCCTGCTGGTTCCGCACACCGGTGAGGGCATCATCCGCCGCCACGACATGGCGGCGTACCTGAACAACAACCCCAACGCTTCCGCGCACGCCGTGTCGGACGCGGGCGGCCTGCTGTCCGACTTGGTGCCGGACGAGCGGGCGGCGTGGACTGCGGGCCCGACCGGCAACGCGCGCGGCCTGCACATCGAGCAGTGCGCATTCGTCGCGCTGTCCCGCACGCAGTGGCTGTCCGAGCAGGACGTCACCGTCTACGTGCCGCACCTCAAGGCCACCCGGCTGATCCCGTCACCGATGTCGATGCTGCGGCACACCGCCGCGTGGCTCCGCGCCAAGTCGGCCCGGTGGGGCATCCCGCTGGTGAAGCTGTCGCCCTCCGAGGTGCGCGCCGGGAAGTCCGGCGTGTGTGGCCACGGCGACATCTCCCTCGCGTGGGGCGAGACGGACCACACGGACCCCCAGCCGAACTACCCGTGGGACGTGGTCTTGGACCTCGCCCGAGGCGGGACCAACCAGAAGGACGAGGACGACGACATGCCCCGAGTGACGACCGGCGAATGGTCGCCGGGCGAGCACGCGCAGCACCTGGTGACCTTCCCGACCGTGGGCGACGCCGGGTTCTTCGGCATCGCGACCGGCTGGAAGGACGCGAAGATCGAGGGCCTGCTGTTCATCGGCGCGGGCCGCAAGTACCTGGGCGGGCCGCCGGCGTTCACGCTGCGATCGGACGACCGCCGCTGGTGGAAGCTGCCGGCCGGCTGCGACCAGGTGTCCATCCAGTACACGTCCGAGCGGCCGATCGCGTACAGCGTCGAGCTGGGCTGAGGGGGAACGTCGTGAAGAACCTGTGGGCGCGGGTGCGCGCGTACGTGTCGGACGTGCTGGCCACCGTGCGGGACATGGAGCCGGCGAAGTTGGCCGAGCGGGTGCGGCAGGCGCTGATCGCGGGCAACGCGCTGGGCTGGTGGGCGATCCCGGACACCCGGATCGCGGCCGCCGTGTCGCTGGTGTCCGCGCTGGCGTCGTTCGGTCTGACCCGCTGGGTGCGCAGCTCGGTGTGGTCGCGGGCGACGATGGACAAGGTAGCGACCGGCCAGCACCACCCGACGGAGGGCTGAGCGGTGCCGTTGCCGGGCAATATCTCGCTGGTCACCGTGACCGGCCAGTTCCTCACCTACACCGGTGCCGCGTGCACCGGCACGGTGAAGTTCCGGGCCAGCGGTGATCCGTGGCTCAAGGACGCCAGCGCCGACGCGACGTTGGTGCCCGGCGACATCGTGTGCACCCTCGACGCGGACGGGAAGCTCGTCGGTCCCACGGGGGCAGTCGGTGCGGGCGGGCTCGGCGTCAAGCTGCCCGCGACCGACGACCCGGATCTCGCGCCGACGGGGTTCGTGTACGACGTGACGGTTGCGGTGTCGGGGCAGCCGGAGCAGGAGTACTCGGTGAGCCTGCCGGCGCTGACCGCCACGGTGGACCTGGCCGACCTGGCGCCGGTGACGCCGGTGACGGGCGGCGGGGTGCCGGTGGTGACGAGCGTGGACGGGGTGACGCCGGACATCACCGGCGCGGTCGACCTCGACGCGGTGCGGCAGAAGGCCCCCGTCACGCTCACCGACGCCGCCACGATCACCACGGACGCCAGCGTGGCCAACGTGTTCCGGGTGACGCTGGCGGGCAACCGCACGCTGGCCAACCCGACCAACCCGGTCGACGGGCAGCGGCTCACGTGGGAGTTCACGCAGGACGCGACCGGCGGCCGGACCATCACCTTGGGCAACGCGTTCGTGTTCGGCGCGGACCTGCCGGCGGTGACGCTGTCCACCGCCCCGGCGGCGACCGACGTGCTCGGCGCCCAGTACCACGCGGCGTCCGGCAAGTGGCGCGTGCTCGCCCTGGCGAAGGGGTTCTGAGGTGGCGCTGGTCCGGAACGTCACCGAGTGGTCGCACGTGGCCGCCGCCGGTGCTGCGAAGTCCATCACGATCCCGGCCGCCACGGCGGGCTCGCGGTTGGTGTTGTTCGCGGCGGGTGGCGCGATCGTCACCATGACCGGCGGGACGAAGCGCACGACCTACGGCGGCGGCGGCATGGACATCTCGGTGTCCGACCTCGTCGCCGCCGGTGGCGAGACCAGCGTCGCGATCACGCTCAACGGCGCCGAGAACGTCTCCGGCCTCGTCTATGAGCTCGGGCCGGGCACCGCCTACTCGGCGTGGTCCGGGAACGGCGCGGGCGCGGTGCCGGACGCGCCGCCGACCGGGAACTACGAGACCGCGCCCACGTCCGCCGTGACCGCGGCGGCGGACGGCCTGCTCGTGGCGGGGTGGGCGGTCGCTGCACCGTCGGGCAGCCGCCCGCACAACGACCTGAACAAGCTCCGCGGTTTCGGCCCGCTGGGGCACCTGTACGGCGAGGGCGGCAACCAGCCCGGCTCCGGAGCCGAGTTCGTCTGGGCGTCGGGTCTGGCCGACGTGGATGCCACGCACTCGTTCCCGGTGACGGAGTCGGCGGGCAACTACCGGGTCACGTCGCAGTTCGTGAATCCCAGCGGCAGCACGACGGCGTACGCGGTGCAGGTGCTGTACACCGACACCAGTGGCGTGGCGTCGGTGCCGGAGCGCAACGAGGTGGCGGCGGAGAACACGTTGCCCGGCACCGACTCGGCGTTCTGGTTCACGGGCGCGGGCGGGGTGTCGGCGACGATCGCGGGCTACACCGACAAGGTGTCGTACGACCCCGGCGAAGTGGTGAACTTCAAGGTGGACAGCACCGGCAACCCGTTCAGGGTCGAGCTGTTCAGGCTGGGCTACTACGGCTGGGAGAGCTTCGGCGCGCGCCGGGTGGCGGCGAACGTCACCGGCACGATCGAGAGCCAGCCCGCGCCCAGTGTGGACGGCACGCTCGGCAGCACGTCGTGCGCGTGGACGACCAACGCGACGTGGACCGTGCCGGCCGACGCCTGCCCCGGCGTGTACTACGCGCTGATCCGGCGCACCGACGACACGTCGAAGTTCTGCTCGCACCACTTCGTCGTCAAGGGCAGCACGGCTGGCCGCGTGGTTGCGACGATCCCGGACATGACGTACCAGGCGTACAACGCGTGGGGCGCGGTCGGCGACAACGGGTCGTTCAGCACCGGCACGGTGTCGGGCCGGTCGCTGTACCGGCACGGCGCGGACGGCGCGACCGACAACTTCGGCCACCGCGCCTACGCGGTGAGCTGGGACCGCCCGTTCCACACCATGGCCGGCAACCCCAACACGTACCTGTGGGACGCCGACCACAGCTGGATCGTGTTCGCCGAGGCGCAGGGCTACGACCTCACGTACCTGTCCGACGTGGACCTCGACGTCGACCCGACGGTGCTGGAGGACGCGGCGCTCGTGGTGCTGCTCGGGCACTCCGAGTACTGGACCGCGGGGGTCTACGACGCCTACACCAACACGCTGGACGCGGGCGTGAACCTGCTGTGCAACAGCAGCAACACCGCCCTGTGGCACACCCGTTTCGCGAGCGCGGACACCGCGCGCCGCACGATGATCTGCTACAAGGAGTCGGGCACGCGCGACGTGTCGGCCGGCCACGCGGGCACCGGGTACGACCCGAACCCGGAGTGGACCGGCACGTGGCGGGACGTGCTCGCGGCCAACGGCAAGGCGAACACGGACGTGCGGCGCGAGAACGCGCTGACCGGCCAGCTGTTCCTCGTCAACGGCGCGGTCGTCGACCAGTTGAGGGTGCCGTTCACGTCGAAGTCGCTGCCGATCTGGCGCAACAGCGCGAGCATCCAGGCGCTCACCTCCGGGCAGACGTTCGCCACCGTGAAAACGACCATGGGCTACGAGGTCGACATCCCGGACGGGTCGGAGGGACAGCCGGACGGGCTGGTGGAGTTGAACCCGCACCAGGTCGACTTCGACGGCAAGGGCGTCAACGCCGCGGGCACCGTCTACACCGGCAACACCGACCTGCTCCCGGCCGGGTTCACCCTCTACCGCCGGAGCTCCGGCGCGCTGGTGTTCAACACGGGCTCGTGGCGCGGCTGGTGGGGCGTCAACAGATGGTACGGCGGCGACGTTGCCGACATCGGCCGCAGCGTGGACCTGGACTGGCAGAACGCGCTGCTGGCCGCGTTGTACGACCTGGGCGCCGAGCCGACCACGCTGACCGCGATGCGGCCGGGGCTGGACGCGGCGGTGACCGACCCGGCGACGGGTGCGCCGGGTCCGGCGCGGGACGACGTGGCGCAGGCGTACGGCATCGAGATCCCCGCGAGCGGCGGCGCGATGCTGCTGTTCTTCGAGTAGGTGGTGAGCATGATGATCTGGGCGACGGTGGGCGAGGTGCGCGACTACCTCGACGACGGGGACATCCCGACCGGCACGGAGGACGCGGCGGTGCAGCGCGCCATCGACAAGGCGGTGCGGTCGCTCACGACGCGGGTGGTGTGGTGGCCGGTGCTGGACGACGCGGACGAGCACGTCGAGGACGCCGAGCAGCGCGCGCACGTGGTGGCTGCGGTGGCGGAGACGGTGAAGGCCCGGTACGCGGCGCGCGCGCTGGAGACCGCGGTCGGCGGCGCCGGGCTCGTGGAGCTGCTGGCGGGCGGCGGCTCGGTCACCGCGTCCAAGCTGTCCGTCAGCGGCGGTACGCGCGGGACCGGCGCGGCGCGGATCGGCGCCGGCGCGGGCACGGTGCCGCCGGAGGCGGTCGAGGCGCTGCTGGCCGCGGGCATGATCGGCGGGAGCGTGGCGTCGTGCTGAACCTCCTCGGCCTGATCGGCGGGCCGCACACCGTCGGCCACCGGTCGCAGCTGGAGGACGTCGGTGACGGCGCGCGCTGGGCGGTCGCGGTGGACGTGACGGGGTGCCGGCGGGAGCCGACGTCGAAGACGGTGCAGCTCATGGACGGCCGGGTGGTGACGTTGACCGACCTCGTCATCATGCCCGCGCTGCCGGAGGTGCGGCCGGGCGACCGGCTGGTGCTGGACGGCCAGGAGCGCCCGGTGGAGAAGGTGGAGTGCCCGGTGTCGCTGTCCGGCGAGGTGATGCACCGGGAGGTGTACGTGTCGTGAGCGACGACTTCGGGGACATGCTGGCCCAGTTCGAGACGGACATGCAGGCCGCGACGGTGAAGCGGGTGCGCGAAGTGGCCGAGGATCTGCTGGCCGGCGCGCAGGCCGTGGTGCCGTACCAGGAGGGTGACCTGTCGCGGTCCGGGCACGTGACGGTGAAAGAGCTGGGCGTGGGTGCGCAGTCAGAGGTCAACTTCGACATCGTCTATGCCCGCTACCAGGAGTTGCGTGAAGACCTGACGCACCAGGACCAGGGGCAGGCGCACTACCTCGGCGGGACGTTGAAGTCGAACGCGCAGCGCTACATGGATCACCTCTCGGGGGTGTGGGACGACCTCGGGTGACACGCGCGCGTGACGCTGCGCCCGTGTTGTCGAAGGCGCTCGCGCTGCACTTGCACGCGCTCGGCCTCGTCCGGTACCCGCCGAACGCGGCCGGTACTGCCGTGCCGTGCTATGTCGAGGACTTCCCCCTCGACACCGCGCCCGACGACCTCGTGCTGATCCGTTCCCAGCAGGGGTTCCCGTCGCTGGACGTGTCCGGCTACGAATCCCCTGAGCTGGAGATCATGCGTCGCACGTCCGCGTCTGCCGGTGTGCAGGCCGGGTACGACGGCGCCGAGGCTCTGCGGCGGGCGGTCGACGGCACCGGTGAGGTGACGTGGGCTGCGGGGACGGAGCACGAGGTCGACGTGGCGCGGTGCGACGCCAACGAGGCACGCCCGACCCGCAAGGGGTCGGACCCGAAGGGCCGGCCGGTCTGGTCGTGCTCCGTGACCGTTGACTGCCTGGAGGCATCCGCATGACCGCGCCCATCAAGAAGAGGATCGCCCGGTTCAACCGGTGCCAGGTGGACACCGGCGGTGAGGCGGGCCCGGAGAACTGGGTGACCGTCAAGGGCCTGTCGAAGATCGAGATGCCGATCACGCAGACCGAGGTCGACGTGTCCGACTTCGACAGCGAGGGCTGGGACGACTCGCTGACCACGCACCGCGGCTGGTCGATCAACCTGGAGGGCTTCGACGGCTTCACCGGCCCGACGAGCGCGCAGGTCGACGACCCGGGCCAGGCGTACCTGAAGGCCCTCGGGTTGGAGACCGGGCCGGAGGCGTACGCGAACGTCCGGGTGTTCCGGTCGGACAACAACAAGGGCTACGAGGGCCGCGTCTCGGTGAACTGGAGCGGGATCGGCGCCGACCTGAAGGCGGCCGAGCCGTTCAAGTGCACGTTGAAGGGCTCCGGCGTGCTGACCCCCTACACCCACACGCCCTGATCGGAGCAGACCCCGTGCCCACCTTCCCCGAACTGCACGCGCTGCGCTCCGAAGTGGACGCCAAACCGATCGTGCTCCCCATCCGGGGGCGGGAGTTCCGCTTCTCCCGGTCGATCCCCATGCGCACCGGCCTCGCGCTGGCCGAGGCGCAGGTGGTCGCCAAGCAGGTGGCGGCCGCGCTGGCCGAGGGCCGCGAGCCGGACGACCTCGGCGAGGCGGCGTACCAGTCCGTCACCGAGGACCAGGCGATGCGTGACCTGATCGGTGACCAGTGGCAGCCGCTGCTGGACGCCGGCTGCACCGCGGCCGAGGTCCGGCACGTCTACCTGACCCTGTTCACCTGGCATATGGCCGGCGAGGCGGCGGCCGAGCTGGTGTGGACCGAGGGGCTGCCCGAGGGTGATGTCGGCCCCCCAGCCCGTTCCGCGTCGACGGACCGGAGGACATCCCGGAGTTCATCGACGCGGAGGAGCTCCAGCGGTACCGGTCGGCGCCGTCGGGTGCGTCGCTCGGGTGGGGAGACTTCCTCGCGGCGTGGGAGTTGATCGAGGCCGACTTCCACCGCGAGTACCGGGTGGATTTGGCGGTGCCGGGCGAGATCGACCGGCGCACGTGGCGGTGGTTCCAGGGCCGCCTGTTCGGGCTGTCGCCGGAGTCGCGGACGTGGCGGCACCTCACCGCCAGGCAGGCACCGGCCGACGAGGTGGGCATCGAGGAGGCGGACGCGGCGCTCGGTGTGATCCGTGAGTGACACCCCGGCGGGAGGGTTGGCGTCGTGAGCACGACCGTCGGCCACATCCGGGGCATCGTCACCCTGGACACCTCCGGGTACAAGGCCAAGAGCGCCGAGACCCGCGCCGACGCGAAGACGCTCAAGGCCGACGTCGAGGCGCAGAAGCCGAAGCTGGACGCCGACGCCGCGCCGTTCGTTGAAGCCGTCGCCAAGGCGGAAGCGGCGCAGGCGTCGCTGAACGCCAAGGTCGAGAAGACCATCACCGGCCTTGAGCTGAAGATGGCAGCCGCGGCGGACGCGCAGGAGACCGCGCTGGGTCGGGTCCGCACCGCGCAGGCCGCGCTGGACGCGCTGCGCAGCGCGGAGAACGTCCCGGCCGAGCGTCTCACCGCCGCCGAGGAGAAGCTGGCCGCCGCCCTGCGGGGTGTCGCGGCCGCCGAGCGCAACGCCGCCGACATCACCGCACAGCTCACCGCGGCCCGCACGCAGGCCATCCCGGTGGTCGAGCAGGAGGCGGAGGCGGAGGACGAGGCGGCCGCGGCGACGGTCGCGCACACCGCGGCGAAGCTGGGTCTGGTCAAGGCGATCGGGGCGTTGCCCGCGATCCTCGCGGCGGTGGGCGCGGCGACCGGTGCGGCGGCGTTGCTGCCCGCGGTCGGGGTCGCGGTCGCGGCGGCGATGATCCTCAAGAGCAACGAGGCGGTGTCGGACAGCTACAGCGACTTGGCCGGGCAGATCGTCCGTGACGCGCAGGCGATGGCCGCGCCGTTGGAGGGCGACCTGGTCGACGCGGCGGGCGAGTTCGCGCTGGCCTGGTCGGAGCTGCGGCCCGAGGTGCGGCAGCTGTTCGCCGACGCCTCGCCCGCGATCGCCGAGCTGACCCGCGGCGTGACGGGCTTCGCGCGCGGCGCCGTGCCGGGTATGGCGGAGGCGGTGTCCCGGTCGGGGCCGATCGTCGAGGGCTGGGGTGACCTGTTCACCGAGGTCGGCGAGGGTGTCGGCGAGTTCTTCGAGAACGCGACGAACGACGCGGAGTCGACCGGCCGGGTCGTGTCGGACTTCGGTGGCGTCCTGCGGTCGGTGTTGGGCGGCACGGGCACGCTGTTCCAGTCGGCCACCACGGCGTTCGCGCCGTACTCGGCGCAGTTCTCGGCGCTCGTCCAGCAGGCCATCAGCCTGTTGACCCAGCTGGCGGACGGGGCGCTTCCGGCGCTGATGTCGTCGGCCGGCCTGGTGATGGACGTGCTGTCCGGCGTGCTGGACCTGATTGAGCCGATCTCGGGTGCG
Source organism: Saccharothrix stipae (assembly GCF_054781895.1). Lineage (NCBI taxonomy): Bacteria > Bacillati > Actinomycetota > Actinomycetes > Pseudonocardiales > Pseudonocardiaceae > Saccharothrix > Saccharothrix stipae. The sequence continues at coordinate 495,962 of NZ_BAAGTN010000002.1, forward strand.
GTGGGCACGTCGATCGGTGTCGTCCTGTCGGCCGCTGCGGCGTGGAGGATCTACAGCGGTGCGCTGGACCTGGTCGCTAAGGCGTCGGTCGCTTCGGCGTTGACGTCCACTGTGGTCGCTGCGACCCCGTTGCCGGACAAGATGGACAAGGCGGGCAAGGCGACCGGCGCCGCCGCCGGGGCGATGGGCATGCTCACCAAGGCGGCCTCGCCGCTCGGGATCGCGCTCGCCACGGTCGGTGTCCTCGCCGGTACCTACCTGACGCAGCAGCAGGCGATCGAGAAGGGTGCGGACTCGTTCGTCCAAAACCTGCTCAAGGGTGGCGACGCTGCGCGCGCGCAAATGCAGGAGTTCCGCGCAGCAACGGACCAACTTGCGCGGCTGAAGGCCGCCCGCGACGCGTGGGCCAATTCGCCTGACGCAATCGCCGCCGGTGCTGACGACGTGCAGCTCGGCAAGATGAACGATGCGATCTTCGAGCAGCAGCAGGCCGTCGACGCAGCCACAACGGCATGGAACGAGCATCTCGCCGAACTAGGCCCGGTCCAACGTACACAAGCCGAGCTCAACCTAGCTGTCGCCCAATATGGCAAGTCCTCCAGCGAGGCGGAGGCGGCGGGCGCGGCGTACCGGTCCGAGGTGGAGAAGCAGGAGCAGGCGCAGCGTGACGCCGCGGCCGCCACTCAGTCCCACACGGACAAGATCGCCGAACAGCTCGGCATGACCATGGCCGCATCCGCCGCGGGCCTGAACTACGAGTCGTCGTTGCTCAACACCGAGCGTGCGCAGAAGGCCGCGGCGGACGCCACCAGGGAGCACGGCGCGGGATCGTTGGAGGCCCGCACCGCCAACAACGCCTACGCCACGCAACTGCTGGTCACGGTCGACGCACTGGGCAAGAAGGTCGCCGCCGAGAACGCGGGCAAGTCCGCGAGCGAGGTGGCCAGGCTGGTCACCGAAGCCCAGTACAAGGAGATCCTGCGCCTGGCTGGCGCTGCGGGCAACGACGCGCCGGCCGCCCTCCGGAACATGATTGCCAGCATGGACGCGGCCACCCTCGCGTCCATGGGCGTCACGGCCCGCGTCAACGAAACCGGCCAAGCGGTCTACTCGCTGCCAGGCGGCAAAGAGGTCGTCCTCACCGGCGACAACACCGACGCCGTGCGCAAGATCCAAGAGGTCAACGACAAGCAGCTGTTGGCGAAAACGCTGTTCATCAACGTGGTGACCCGCGCCGACAGCAAGGTGGCCGCCGCGAACTCCGCCGACCCCGGCATGAACGACGGCGGCTGGGTGCCCGGCGACGGCCCGGACCGCGACGACCGCCTCGTGCCCCTCACGAGCAAGGAGTTCGTCGTCAACCGGCGCGCCGCCGCGAAGTGGGGTCGATTCTTGGAAGCCATCAACCAGGCCAACGGCGGCGACGTGCGCATCCCGGAGACCGACCTGGCCAGGGTGCCCATGGCACGCATGCCGTCCACCGCCACCAGTACGCCGCCGGGCATCGCGGGCGGCGACGGCGCCGCGCTGTTCGGTTCGGCCGCGCCCGGCCGCACCACGAACGTCTACGTGAACATGCACGCGATCAAGACCCTGCCGACCGCCAAGGAGCTGCGGGACGTGCTGCACGACGCAGAGGTGATCTATGACGAGTAGGCAGATCACCTGGTACCCGCCCGCACACACCGGCCTCGACCCCATCGTCCTCACCGACCGCGCCGCCGGCTACCGCGTCCTCAAGGGATCGCGCGGCCTCGGCGAGGTGGAGCACCAGCTCGTCACCGACGCGTCCGTGTGGTCCGACGGCGACACCGTGGACGCCGATTACGCGCTTCCCCGCGCCCCCATGCTGCCCATGCTCGTCACCGGCGCCGACCGCGACGAGTACCTGACGCGTATCCGGGCGCTGGCCGCCGCCATGCGGACCCGCGCCCCCGGCGGCCGCCCCGCCCCCGGCGAGTTGGAGTTGGCTCAGCACGACGGGCGCCGGTTCCGGCTGCGATGCCACTACCGCACCGGCCTGCCCGACCACGAGGAAATCGACGTCGGAGGCGACACCACCTGGGCACGGTTCGGGTTGCAGCTCTACGCGCCGGACCCGTTCTGGTACGCGGCCGACCCGGTCACACTGTCGTGGGAGTCTGCGTCACCGGTGGCGTTCCTGGGTGCCGACTTCCTGCCGCTGCGCATCTCACGGTCGTCGGTGCTCGGCCCGACCGAGATCGTCAACCCCGGCTCTGAGGCGGCATTGGGCGTGTGGCGGGTCACCGGGCCCGGCTCGGACTTCATCGCCACCAACGAGGCTTCAGGAGAGGTGCTGCGAGTCACCGAGTCCATCCCCGGCGGACAGGTGCTCACCATCGTCACCGACCCCACCATCGCCGACATCTCACTCCAGCCCGCCGGCACCGACTGGTGGGACAACCTGGTCGACGGGTCCGCGCTGTGGGAGATCCCACCGGGCACCACCTCGATCGACCTGACCCTCACCGGCGCCACCGCCGACTCCGAGATCGTGCTGGAGTTCTACCCCCGGTACGGTGCGCCGTGGTGACCCGCCGCCCGCCGATCGCCTACCCGATCAGCCCGGCCGGTGCCCGCCGAGCCCCGATCCGCTACCGCACCGCCACCGTCGTGGTACGACACAACGGCGTCGGCCGCTGGTCGTTGGTCGCCCCGCTGAGCGCGGTGGACCTCGACGTGTTCGACGGCGGCTGGCGCGTCGCATGGGACGGCCAGCCGGTCGACGGACTCGGCGGCTACATCGACCGCGCCAAACTCACCGTCGACCGCGATACCGGCACGCCGATGGCGACCCTCTCCGGCCCCGACGACATGACGGTGCTGGCCGAGCGGCTCGCCTACCCCAACCCGTTGGTCAACTCGGCAGCCCAGGGCACCCCGGCCTACGACATCCGCACCGGCGTCGCCTCGACCGTGATCCTCCAGTACATCCGCTACAACGCGGGCGACCTCGCCCTCACCCCGCGACAGACCGCAAACTTCGTCAGCAACATCACCGACCCCGCCATCGGCGGCACCGCCTCGGGCCGGGCGCGGTTCGACCCGCTGCTCGACGTCGTCGCCCCACTCGCCGAACAGGCGGGGCTGGCCATCACGGTCACCTCGACCACGGCGGGCGTGCGGACCCTCGGCATCGCCGCCGTGGTCGACCGCACCGCGTCGGCCCGGTTCTCGATCGCGCTGCGCAACCTCCAGAGCCTCACCTACGAGTTGCAGGCACCGCCCGCAACCTTCGTGGTCGCCGGCGGCCGCGGCGAAGAGACGACCCGCATGTTCCGGCCCGCGACCAACTCGGCGGGCGTGGCCGACTGGCGGTGGCGCGAGACCTTCCACGACGCTCGATCAGCCTCCGACACCGACGGAGGCACCGAGCTCACCGCGGCCGCCACGAAGCGGCTCAGCGAGGTCGGCCCGGTCGAGACCGTCGACCTGGTACCGCTCGACACCGACCGGCTGACCTACGGCGTCGACTACCGGCTCGGCGACAAGGTACTCGGAGAGGTCGGCTACGGCACCGGGCTGAAGGTGCCAGCGGTGATTCGCGAGGTGGAGATCACCGTCGACCGCGCCATCCGCAGGCCGCTCGTGCACGTCCAGCCGCGCGCCAGCACGCTGCCGACGACTGGCCGACTGAAGACTGACCGTGAACTCCGCGCGCTCGCCGAGCGGCTCGGACGCCTGGAACGCCGCTAAGCCGCCGCGGCAGGACCGGCCGCCGGCTCTTCCGGCTTCACCCGCACCACGAACCCGCCCGCGCCTACCAGCAGCCCGCCGATCAGCAGCGGCCACGCCCACGCGCGACGTGTTCCAGTGGCGTCCTCGCAGGTCGCGCGCCAGCCCGGCGTGTTCCCGTAAGCCTGCTTGTCCAGCATCGCAAACCCGGTGCCGCACTCCACTTCCAGGCCGAGCGCTGAGCCCTGACGCGTAGAAACGGGGGCGAGCAACGCGAAGAACCCGATGGTGGCGATCAGCCCGCCGACGATGAACACGTATGTGCGCAGGGACATAGCTTCCTCCGGTGGTCGTCTCCGACAAAGGTCGCGCGGCCCGTGTCGAGCGTTACGGGCCGCGCGCCCCCGCGTCAGTCCTTCATCGTTGCGACGAACGCCTGCCACCGTGCGGCCGGCACCACGATGGGCCCCGCGTCACGGTGCTTGGTGTCCCACACGCCGACCACCGGCCGGTCTCCATGGGCTACCTCGACGCAGTTGTTCGCGCCCTGTGATCGACTGCTCTTCCTCCTAGAACCCCAGTTGACCTGGTTGTGCATGCCTCCTCCGTTACCCGAGTTGCTGGATGCGCTCACGGAGGATGGTCGCACTTTCCGCGGGGTGGGCCGCGAGCGGCCACAGCTGGTCGAGCAGGTGTTCATATCGTTTGACTTCGTCGGGTTCGTGCAGGTATGTGCTGGTGGTGGCCCCTTCGAGGTAGACGCGGACGACCGCGGGATCGTCGAGGCGGACCACGGTGCAGCCGATTCCGAGCAGCGGGTGCAGGCCGGCCCGGAACGGCAGGATCCGGAGATCGACGCGCGGCCACTCGGTGGCGTCGAGCAGGTGCCGCAGCTGCTCGCGTGCCGCGGCGAGGTCGACCGGCAGCCGGTGGAGTGCAGCCTCGCCGAGCACGATCCTGGCCTGAGGTCCGCCATCGCGCCGGAGGAGTTGTCCGCGGACGATGCGCTCGGCGACCCGCTGATCGACGTCCTCGACGCCGCCCTGTGTCAGGAGGTCGCGGGCGTAGCCGGGCGCTTGGAGCATGCCGGGGATGAGCACCTCGTCGTGGTAGTCGATCCGGCTGGCCGACTGCTCGAACATCACGAAGCTCTGCGCCCAGTCGGGTACGTGCGCGGGCATGCGGGTGCGGCGCCGGGCGGCCGCCGCGAGGACCACGACCTGTTCGCGTTCTTCGGCGGTGACGGCGAGGAGGTCGCACAGCCGGTCGATCTCGGCGGCGACCGGCACGCGCTGGCCCAACTCGACCTTGGAGGCCTTGCCCGGATACCAGCGGAGTCCGGGGTCGCCGTCGATCCGCGCGAGCGTGACCTTGGCGCGTTCGCGGTAGGTGCGCAGCCGCTGGCCGAGTTCGATGCGCAGCGGGTTCGGGACGGCCACGTGCTCCTCCTCGGGTGTGTCTCGCACCATCCTGCCGTTCATGAGACGCTGCGACGAATCCCCCAAACGGAGAATGGCTAACTGAACATCTTCAGTTGTACGGTGACCGGGCGCCGATCGCTTGCCTGGGTTGCCCAGGATGCGCTTGCGGTCGGCGACCGGGCGGCGGGCGGGTGTGGATCCGGCCCGCCGCACCGGTGGTCCCCCTGGAGGTTTGCTGTGACCGCAGCGCTCGTACTCATCGCTGTCCTCGCCGTGCCGTGCCTCGCGATCGCCGTGGCGGTGCGCATCTCGAACGGCTACCACCGCAGATGCCACGCCCCCGCCGCGGCGTCTGCCCCCCAGCAGCCGACCGGCCCGCCTCCCCTCGGGGCTGGTCGGCGCCCGACCGTGGCGGGGGTGCTGCGCCCCGTGCGCGGCATCCTCGCCGCGCACCAGGGCGGGGCACTGTGATGGGGCAGCAGATGCCGCAGTCGGCGCAGGAGGCCGCGGCGCAGGTCAGGGCGTACATGCAGCGCACGGTGAGGCTTGTCGGCGCGCATCTGCGGGCGGGCGACGTCGAGGGTGCCAACGAGGTCATGAACACCGTGGTCGACAACGCCGGCCGCGGCGTGCACGACCTGATCCTCGACACCATCGCGCGCCGCTTCGGGGAGGTATCGTGGCGCATCGCCGCGGAAACACCCGAATGGCGCAACATCCGATGATCCGATCGGCCGTTAGGTCTCATATGGGTGCCGACGTCGTCATCCCGCCAGCCATACGCGTGACCACCATCGGGTGGCCTCGACGATGACCGGCACGGTCGTCTGGTGGACCTGGCTGGAAGACGGCGTAGCCCACGCCGTTCCGTTCTTCCAGCCGGGGCAGCCTCGTGGCGTCGTCACCACCATGTGCGGCCGGATGCTGTTCCGCCACCGGCTGGAGCGGGACGAGGGTGCGCCGCACTGCCTGCTGTGCCGGATGCGCGTCGGCCCTGGCTAGCCGGCCCGCTTGGCGCGGCGGGCGGCGTGGCTGGCCAGCGCGAGCCTGCGGAAGTACGCCCGGCGGGCCGAGTCTGCGGCCAGCGCACGCGCCTGCGGGCTCATCACGCCGTTCGGGTCCACTTCGCGCTCGAACCGCGCCATGGACGCTTCACGGGCAGGCGCGGTGCGGCGCGACCGGTCGGAACACTTCGCCCACGAGATGTCGGCTGCGATCTTGGCTCGGGTGGTGCGCTGCGCCTGGTCCATGACCAGAGCACAGCGCACCACTGTCACCCGATCAGTCGTCGTCTCGGTAGTAGCCGAGCCCGAAGTACCGCAGGTTGTCCGCCATGGTCCGCCGCGGCGGTCCGTCGTCGTAGTCCTCGTCGCAGTAGCAGCCGTCACAACTGCGGCACACCCCGCAACCGGCACACCGGTTCCGGACGTGCCCGCAGATGTGGTCGAGCCCGTCGTCGTACGCGCTCGTCGCCGCTCCCGACCGCTTGCACAGAGCGCACCGCTCGATCAGCGAGCACTGGCACTCCGCGTCCTCGATGCTCGTGTCCCGGCCGCTCATACCCGGTCACCCCGGGACAGCGTGCGTGCCGCGTCACGCGCCCGCCGATCGGCGTTCGCCGAGCCGTACCACCTCGGCATCCGCGAGTTCGGGGACCAGCCCCCCAGTCGGGCGAGGTCGCCCTCCTGTAGGCCGCTGGCGAGCATGTCGTCCGCCCACGTGTGGCGCAGATGGTGCGGCCGGCGCCGCGGGATCCCGGCCCGGTCGCAGCGCTGGTAGACGATGTAGCACAGGCCGTCGGCGCTCAACCTCGACGCACCGCTTCTGCGAGTCATGCGGTAGGCCACGAACAGCGCGGGCGTGACGACTTGGGCCGTTGCGAGGCGCCTGGCGCGGGCCCGCAGGTAGCGGCGCAGCGCGAGCGCCGTCTTGGTGTCGTACGGCGCCAGCCGGGTGCCGGTCTTGCCGGTGACCTTCACCTCCTGCTTGGCCAGGTCGACGTCGTCCAGGCCGAGGTTCCGCAACTCGCCGCTGCGGACGCCGCAGTTGAACAACAAGCGGATGATCGCCTCGTCGCGCAGGTCGACGAACTCGCCGCCTTTGCACGTGGCGATCAGCGCGGCGAGCTCCGCGTCCGGCACGGTGTCGGGCGGCACCTGGTCCGGTGTCGGCAACTCCACCCCGGCGAACGGGTTGGCGACGAGGCCGCTGCCGGCCTGTTTGGCGACGTAGTCCAGCCACAGTCGGGCCGCCAGCAGGCGCAGGGCGCGCGTGCTGTTCGCGAGCCGCCGTGTGTCCTTGAGGTACTCGGCCCACGTGTGCGCGTGCCGCGGGGTGATGTCGCCGGGTTCGGCCAAGTCGGGGTGGACGGTCGTTGCCCACTCGATGAACTGCCGGGCGCCGAGCACGTAGAGGTAGCGCGAGTTGCGGGCCAGGGTGCCGGACCGGAGGACGAGATCCCACTCGTCCAGCCAGTCAAGCAGCGGGGAAGACGGCATCGACTTTTCCTTAGTGGGTGCGCTGTGCGAAACCTTCCTCCAGAGGACACCGCGTGTGTGTCACCGAACTTGCAGGTCAGGACTGTCTCACCTGGACCCGTGCTGGTTGGCGGGCGCGGATGAATGGTCCATTCAGCCGATTGCCGAGCCGATCGGCCCCGTCGGGCGGGTGCGTCCCGCGCCACCCGCCGCCGGTGGTCCGCCTCAGCCGTCGGTGAGCATGCCCTCGGGCAGGCCGGGCTCGTCGGGCTGCAGCCAGATCGGCCGCCAGTCGGGCAGCTCGTGGAACCGGCGCAGCTCCGCCACGCCCGACAGCCAGCCCGCCCACGCGCCGTACGGCGGCTGTCCGGTGTCGAACCCGCTCTGCACGAACGTCAGCCGGGTGCCGCCGTCGGACTCGGCCAGCTCCCAGGTCGACACCATGCCGCCCCAGTCGACGCCCATCCGCCTGCCGGGCTCGAAGTCGACCACCTTCGCGGGCCGCGGGTTCAGGTCGAAGCCGCCCATGGCGACCCGGCCGCCCTCCCACGCCTCGATGTCGATCTTCGCGCCGAACCACCGCGAGTACTGCTCGGCGTCGACCAGCGAGTGGGCCACCGCGTCCACGGGTGCGTCGATGTGCACCTCGCCGCGCATCTCGGTGGTGCCGAAGTCCACCTTCGGCGTCAGCGGTCGGCCTTCGACGTGGTCGACCAGGTTGGCCAGCGACAGGCCCCAGTAGGTGGCCAGGTAGCCGAGCACGCTGGTCGACACGACGGCCACGTCCCCCCAGCCCGGGAAGTGGCTCTGCGAGAGCGTGACGACGGTGTCGCCGTCCTCGGCGGCCCAGGTGATCTCGACGGTGGTGTCCTCGCCGCCGACCTTCCAGCCGAGCCGCAGGGAGCGGTCGTCGACGTGCCGCACCGTCTGGCGCGGCACGTCGCCCTCGGGCGTGAACCGGCCCCAGAACTCGAACCGGCCGGGCAGCTCGACCGCCGCGTGCTCGGCCAGCCAGGTGCTCAGCTCGGTCGCGTCGGTCAGCGCCCGGCGCACCCGCTCGACGGGCGCGGTGGTGCGGGCGCGAAGGACCAGCGTCTCACTCATCGGTCTCCTCCTTCGGGTAGCACGCCACGGCCAGGCGGAAGGCGTCGCCCTCCGCGCCGCCGTAGCGGGCGAACAGGTCCTGCAAGGTCGTCTTCAGGTCGTCGAAGAACTGCTGCCGCTGCTCGGGCCGGACGCGGATCTCGCCGGACACGCCCAGCGACGGCAGCTCGGGCCGGGTCCGGTCCAGGCCCGCGATGTCCGCCTGGACCCGTTCCACGAGGTCCAGCAGGTATCCCAGGCTCAGCTCGTCCTGCGCGCGGCGCAGCCCGAGCCGGCCGACCAGCCCCGGTGACAGCCAGTACGAGCGCGCGCTGGCCTGGTACAGGCCCTCGTTGATGCCGCGCACCCGCCGTTCGTTCACCTGGGTCACCAGACCGGCTTCGACCAGGCGTTTCACGTGGTAGTAGACCCGCTGCGGGGTCTGGTCGAGCGCGGCGGCCACCTCGGTGCACGACCGCGGCTCGGCCAGTTGCCGCAGCACCTCGATGCGCTGCGGCTTGAGCAGGGCCTCGGCCTGCTCGATCTGCTCCAGGTACAGGACGTCTCTCATGGCAAAAATCATCTTGTACGTAAAAATCTGTTTTGTCAATCGGGCCGGAGAAGGCCCCGGGCCACCCGACCCGGGGCCTGTCCGTGCCTTCGACCGCTAGAGGGAGGAGATCAGCCGCTCCACGCGCTCGTCCACCGCGCGGAACGGGTCCTTGCACAGCACGGTGCGCTGCGCCTGGTCGTTGAGCTTGAGGTGCACCCAGTCGACGGTGAAGTCGCGGCCCGCGGCCTGCGCGGCGGCGATGAAGTCACCGCGCAGCTTGGCCCGCGTGGTCTGCGGCGGGGTGTCCTTGGCGGCCTCGATCTCGCCGTCGTCGGTGACCCGTTCCACCTGGTCCTTGCGCTGGAGCAGGTCGAAGATGCCGCGGCCGCGCCGGATGTCGTGGTAGGCGAGGTCGAGCTGGGCGATGCGCGGGTTGGACAGGTCCATGTCGTGCTTGGCCTGGTAGCGCTCCATCAGCCGGTACTTGATGGCCCAGTCGATCTCGCGGTCGATCTTGGACAGGTCCTCGGCCTCGATCGCGTCCAACGTGCGGCCCCACAGCTCCAGCACCCGCTCCGCCATCGGGTCGGGCGCGCGCTTGGCCACGTGCTCGACCGCGCGCTCGTAGTACTCGCGCTGGATGTCCAGCGCCGAGGCCTCCTTGCCGCCCGCCAGCCGCACGGTGCGCCTGCCGGTCAGGTCGTGGCTGATCTCGCGGATGGCGCGGATCGGGTTGTCCAGGCTGAAGTCGCGGAACTGGACGCCCTGCTCGATCATCTCCAGCACGAGGTTGGCGCTGCCCACCTTGAGCAGCGTGGTCACCTCGGACATGTTCGAGTCGCCGACGATGACGTGGAGCCTGCGGTAGCGCTCGGCGTCGGCGTGCGGCTCGTCGCGGGTGTTGATGATCGGGCGCGACCGGGTGGTGGCGCTGGACACGCCCTCCCAGATGTGCTCGGCCCGCTGCGACAGGCAGTAGACCGCCCCGCGCGGCGTCTGGAGCACCTTGCCCGCGCCGCAGATGAGCTGCCGGGTCACCAGGAACGGCAGCAGGACGTCGGCGATGCGGGAGAACTCCCCCGCCCGCGCGACCAGGTAGTTCTCGTGGCAACCGTAGGAGTTGCCCGCGGAGTCGGTGTTGTTCTTGAACAGGAAGATGTCTCCCCCGATGCCCTCGTCGGCGAGCCTGCGCTCGGCGTCGACGAGCAGGTCTTCGAGGATCCGCTCACCAGCCTTGTCGTGCGTCACGAGCTGCACGAGGTCGTCGCACTCCGCGGTCGCGTACTCCGGGTGCGAGCCCACGTCCAGGTAGAGCCGAGAGCCGTTGCGCAGGAAGACGTTCGACGAGCGTCCCCACGAGACGACCCGGCGGAACAGATAACGCGCGACCTCATCCGGGGACAGCCTGCGCTGCCCGTGGAAGGTGCAGGTCACCCCGAACTCAGTCTCAATGCCGAAGATCCGCCGCTGCATCCCTCAACAGTAGGCGCATTCGGAGCTTTCCTCAGTGATCCAATCGGGCGTCGCACCGATTTCGCGGATAACGTTCGAGTGTGCTCCGACGAGTGAACCGCCTGGACCTGGCCATGATGAGGCGTTCCGGGGCGTTGCGCGCCTCCCCGGTGGACGCCGGTATGAAGAGATTGTCACGCGTGGCCAACCACAGCGTGTTGTGGCTCGTGGTGGCGGGTGTCCTGGCCGCGCGCAAAGGGGTGACGCGGCGTGCGGCGTTGCGCGGGGTGGCGGCGATCGGGGGCGCGAGCTTCAGCGCGAGCCTGGTCGCGAAGCGCCTGTTCCCGCGCCGCAGGCCGGCGGCCGAACTGCTGCTCACGCCCCGGCGGCTGACCAGGCGTCCCACGTCGTCGTCGTTCCCGTCCGGGCACGCGGCGTCGGCGGCGGCGTTCACCACGGCGCTGGCGATGGAGTCGCCCGCGCTGGCCGCGGCGGTCGCGCCGGTCGCGGCCGCGGTGGCGTACTCGCGGGTGCACACGGGCGTGCACTGGCCGTCCGACGTGGCCGCGGGCGCCGCGATCGGGGTCGGCGCGGCCCTGCTGACCAGGCGTTGGTGGCCGCTGGGGCGGACCGAGCCCGCGTCGGCGCGAGAGCACCGGGCGTTGGACGCCCTGGTCGACGGCGAGGGCATGGTCGTGGTGGTGAACCCGAGTGCCGGGCTGGGCGGCGACGACCCGACCGAGCGGATCCTGGCGGAATGGCCGAAGGCCACGATCGTGGGAATCGAGGATCTCGACACCGTGATCGCCGATCACGCTCCGCACGCGCTGGGGGTGGCGGGCGGTGACGGGTCGGTGGCGTCCGTCGCGGCCCTGGCGGCGGCGCACCGGCTGCCGCTGGTGCTCGTGCCCGCCGGGACGTTGAACCACTTCGCGCGGGACGTGGGCGTGCAGGGGTTGGACGACGCCGCGCGGGCGGTCGCGGACGGTGACGGCGTGCTGGTGGACCTGGCGGCCGTGTCCGTGGACGGCGCCGGGCCGCGCTGGTTCGTCAACACCGCGAGCCTCGGCGGCTACCCCGACATGGTGCGGCTGCGGGACCAGTTGCAGGACAGGTGGGGCAAGTGGCCGGCGGCGGCCATCGCACTGGCCCGGGTGCTGCGCACGTCGCGGCCGATGCGGGTCGAGCTGAACGGCGAGCCGCAGCTGGTGTGGATGCTGTTCGTCGGCAACGGCCCCTACCGGCCGAAGGGCTTCGCGCCGACCATGCGCCCCGCCCTCGACGCGGGCCTGATGGACGTCCGGTACATCCGTGCCGACACCCGGTTCTCGCGGGCGCGGTTCTTCCTCGGCGCCCTGCTCGGCTCCCTGCACCGCAGCCGGACCTACCGGCACCTGGAGACGCGGTGGCTGGACGTGCGACTGCTGGGCGGTGCGGTGGCGATCGCGACGGACGGCGAGGTCGGCCCCATTGGGTCCACGTTCGAGTTCCGCTCCCGGCCGGCGGCCTTGGCCATCTACCGACCACAGGGCTAAGGTTGACTCAGTCAACGGTTTCGTTGGAGGAGTCAACGATGACGGTCGCGGACGTCCGCGCGTTCAACCGCTTCTACACCGGCGTGATCGGCCTGCTCGACCGCGGCTACCTGTCCTCGCCGTACTCGTTGACCGAGGTGCGGGTGCTGTTCGAGGTGGCGGCGGGCCCGTGCGAGGTGCCCGACCTGCGCACCTCGCTGAACCTGGACGCGGGCTACCTCAGCCGCATCCTCACCGGCTTCGACCGCGACGGCCTGGTCACCCGCACGCTGTCCGAGCGCGATGCGCGCCGTCACGTCGTGGCCCTCACCCCGCGCGGCGAGTCGGTGTTCGCCGAGCTGAACGCCCGGTCCGACGCCGAGATCGGCGCGCTGCTGGAACGGGTGCCGCCAGCCGACCGGGTCGGGTTGGTCGCCTCGATGCGCAAGATCGAACGCCTGCTCACCGGCACGCCCAGGGCGTACCTGCTGCGCCCGTTGCGGCCCGGCGACCTGGGGTGGGTGGTGCAGCGGCACGGCGTGCGGTACGCGGAGGAGTGCGGTTTCGACCAGACCTTCGAAGCCCTGGTGGCGCGGGTCGCGGGCGAGTACGCGCAGCACCTCTACCCCGACCGCGAGGCGGCGTGGATCGCCGAGGTCGACGGTGAGCCGGTGGGGTCGATCTTCTGCACTCGGGTCGACGACCGCACCGCCAAGCTGCGCCTGCTGCTGGTCGAGCCGGCCGCCCGGGGCCTGGGCATCGGCGCGCGACTGGTCGACGAGTGCCTCCGCTTCGCCCGCCGGGCCGGGTACGAGCGGATGGTGCTGTGGACCGTGGCCGGGTTGGCCGCGTCGCGGCACATCTACGAGAAGGTCGGCTTCACCGTCGAGAAGAGCACGCCCGAGCGCCTGTTCGGCCGTGACGTCGAGGCCCAGACCTGGTCGCTGGACCTCTAGCCGACGGCCCGGCGGTCCGGCCGCGCCCGACGCGCGGCCGGACCCGGACCGGTCAGCCGAGGGGGATGCGCACGACGGTGCCACCTCCGGGGCACACGCCGCAGTTGGAGACGTAGGCCGCGCCGTCGCGGATCGCCAGGCCGCCGGGCATGACCAGCCCCTCCGACGCGACGACCGTGTGCGAGCCGTCGCGCTCGACCCGGATCAGCGCGCCGGTCGGGTCACCGGAGAGCAGGCCGTTGTGCGCGATCTCCAGCACGTAGAGCCGGCCCCGGTGGTCGAAGCCGACGTCGATGATGTTGGTGAAGCCGGTGGCGAACACCGTGGCGGCGCCGCCCGGCCCGACGCGGTGCACGCGGGCCTGACCGGGCGGGAACGGAAAGCCGGTCAGCTCGCCGACGTAGAGGGCGTGGTCCCGACCGAGCACGACCGAGGTCGGCACCGACTGCACCGGCTGACCGTCGATCGTGCGGTCGCCGAAGACCGCCAGCGTCGAGATGCCGTGCTGGGTGACGCCGAGCAGGGCGTTGCCGCCCGCGTCGGCGACGACCTGGCCGCGCGGCGTGGCGAGCACCGAGTTGGGGTTGGTGTCCGGCAGGCCGCCGTCCGGGTTCACCCGCGCCTCGTACGCGCCGATGTCGGCCACCTGCTTCCACCCGCCGTGGTGACCGCCGGCGAGCAGCCAGGCGGACGCCTCCTGGCCGAGTGCCGGCAGCCCGGCGCGCACGGCGGGGTCCGCCCCGAGGCCGACGGTGAAGTAGAACCGGCCGCCGCCTTGCGGGTCGACGTCGCTCGGGCCGATCGCGCCGGAACCGTCCGGCGCGGCGATCGAGGGCAGACCGGTGAGCACCCGGTTCTGGGCGCCCCCGGCGATCCTGGTGATGGCGCCGGAGTCGCCGAAGCACACGTCGCCGCCCTCCGGACCGGGGAAGCACGGCCCGGCACCGCCCCGGCCGGACTCCGCGACGTACAACCCGCCGTCCGGGCCGAACGCCAGGCCGCGGGGGTTGTCCAGGCCCTGGGCCACCACCGTCATCCCACCGGCGTTCGCGGTCGCGGTCGCGGGCGTCAGCACGGCCACCACGACCGCACCCACCGCGGCGAGCACTCGGGTCCTCATTCTCGACTCCTCTCGTAGGCCACCCCCTCGGGGAGTTTGCTCCGAACGGCCCAACGCGGCCCATCGGTCCAGCCGGTCGGGTGACGCGCCGACGGGTTCGGCCGCGCGCGGTTCGGCACGAGGCCGACCCGCGCGCAGTTCGACATGGTCGAACGATCACGCGCTAGAGTGCTCTCGTGCCGGGACCCATCCAGTCCATCGAACGGGCAGCCGCGGTGTTGCGCCTGCTGGCCAGTGGTGCGCGGCGGATGGGGGTCGCGGAACTCGCCCGCGCCCTTGAGCTGCCCAAACCGACCGTCCACGGCATCCTCAGGACGTTGCAGCTGGTCGGGTTCGTCGAGCAGTCGCCGGACACCGGCAAGTACCAGCTCGGCGCGGCGCTGTTCCACATCGGCAGCAGCTACCTCGACGGCAACGAGCTGCGCACCCGTGCGCTGAACTGGTCGGACTCGCTGGCCTCGCGCAGCATGGAGAGCGTCCGCATCGGCACCCTGCACGAGAACCAGGTACTGGTCGTGCACCACGTGTTCCGCCCGGACAACTCGCGCCAGGTCCTGGAGGTCGGCGCCCTGCTGCCCTCGCACGCCAGCGCGTTGGGCAAGGTGCTGCTCGCCGACGACCCCGTCGGCCTCACCGACGACGAGCCCCTCAAGGCCTACACGGCCGCCACGATCACCGACCCCGACCGGCTCGGTGACGCGTTGGAGCAGGTCAGGCAGCGCGGCTGGGCCTCCGAGGTGGAGGAGCTGGTCGAGGGCGAGGTGTCGCTGGCCGCGCCCATCCGGGACCGCCGGGCGGTGACCGTCGGCGCGGTCGGGATATCCGGCCCCGTCGAGCGGTTGTGCGACGGGCGCAAGCAGCCGCGCACCGAGCTCGTGTCCTACGTCCGCGAGGCCGCGCGCTCCATCTCGCGCGAGCTCGGCGCCATCCCCTGGTAAAGCGGACGTTCCGGGAGGGTTGACATCTTGTGAGCGTCGGCACAGGATTCACGCGCACCGTACGACATTGTCGAACGGCATTCAGGCCAGAGAGGGCGCGTGGATGACCAACCAGTCGATCTTCATCGGTGAGTTCCTGGGCACCGCACTGCTGTTGCTGCTGGGCAACGGCGTCGTCGCGGGCGTGGTGTTGGCGAAGTCGAAGTCCCACGGCGCGGGCTGGGCGGTGATCACGTTCGGCTGGGGCTTCGCGGTGCTCGCGGGCGCCTACGCGGTCGCACCGCTGTCCGGCGCCCACCTCAACCCGGCCGTCACCCTCGGCCTGGCCATCCACAACGGCGACTGGAGCACCGTCCCGCTCTACCTGCTCGCCCAGTTCCTCGGCGCGTTCACCGGCGCGGTGCTGTGCTACCTCGCCTACCTCGGCCAGTTCCGCGCCAACACCGGCGAGGTGCTCGGCATCTTCGCCACCGGCCCCGAGGTCCGGCACCGCGCGCAGAACCTGACCACCGAGGTCATCGCCACGTTCGTGCTGGTGTTCGTCATCCTGGCGACCGGCCAGACCAAGGGCCTGGAGACCTCCGGCACCGGCGTGCTGATCGTCGCACTGCTGGTCGTCGGCATCGGCATGTCCCTGGGCGGGCCCACCGGCTACGCCATCAACCCCGCGCGCGACCTCGGTCCCCGCCTCGCGCACGCCGTCCTGCCGATCCCCGGAAAGGGTGGATCGGACTGGGGTTACGCCTGGATCCCCGTGGTCGGTCCGCTGATCGGTGGAGCATGTGCCGGTCTGGTCGACATCGCCGTCTTCTGAAATCGCCGTCTTGAACCGCCGTCCTGTGGCCAGCTGAGGAGCACCCCGTGAGCACCTACTCCGCCCGTTCTTTCGTGGCAGCCATCGACCAGGGCACCACGTCCTCCCGCTGCATCGTCTTCGACCACGGGGGCGGGATCGTGTCCGTGTCGCAGAAGGAGCACCGGCAGATCTTCCCCCGGCCCGGCTGGGTCGAGCACGACGCCGAGGAGATCTGGGCCAACGTGCTCGACGTCGTGCACGGCGCGTTGCAGAAGGCCTCGCTGACCGTGCACGACCTGGCCGCCGTCGGCATCACCAACCAGCGCGAGACCACGCTGGTGTGGGACAAGGCCACCGGCAAGCCGGTGCACAACGCCATCGTCTGGCAGGACACCCGCACCGACCAGCTGGTCAAGGAACTCGGCGAGCAGAACCGGTTCCGGGACAAGTGCGGCCTGCCGCTGGCCACCTACTTCTCCGGACCCAAGGTCCGCTGGCTGCTCGACCACGTCGACGGCCTGCGCGAGCGGGGCGAACGCGGCGAGGTGCTGTTCGGCACCATGGACACCTGGCTGATCTGGAAGCTCACCGGCCGCCACGTCACCGACGTCACCAACGCCAGCCGCACCATGCTGATGAACCTGGAGACGCTGGACTGGGACGACGAGCTGGTCGACGCGATCGGCGTGCCCAAGGCGATGCTGCCCGAGATCCGCTCCTCCGCCGAGGTCTACGGCCACGCCACCGGCACGCTGGAGGGCGTCCCGGTGGCCTCCGCGCTCGGCGACCAGCAGGCGGCGCTGTTCGGCCAGACCTGCTACTCGCCCGGCGAGGGCAAGTGCACCTACGGCACCGGCAGCTTCCTGCTGGTCAACACCGGCGACAAGCCGGTCGTCTCGGAGAACGGCCTGCTCACCACGGTCGGCTACAAGATCGGCGACCAGCCGGCCGCGTACGCGCTGGAAGGCGCCATCGCGGTGACCGGCGCGCTGGTGCAGTGGTTCCGGGACAAGATGGGGCTGATCTCCAGCGCACCCGAGATCGAGACGCTGGCCAGGTCGGTCGAGGACAACGGCGGCGCGTACTTCGTGCCCGCGTTCTCCGGCCTGTTCGCGCCGCACTGGCGGTCGGACGCGCGCGGCGTCATCGCCGGCCTGACCGGCTACATCGACAAGGGCCACATCGCCCGCGCGGTGCTGGAGGCGACCGCGTGGCAGACCCGCGAGGTCGTGGACGCGATGAACGCCGACTCCGGCGTCGAGCTGGTGGCGTTGAAGGTCGACGGCGGCATGACGGCCAACAACCTGCTCATGGGCTTCCTGTCCGACGTGCTGGACGTGCCGGTGGTGCGGCCGATCGTCGCCGAGACCACGTGCCTGGGCGCGGCCTACGCGGCGGGCCTCGCGGTCGGCTACTGGTCGGACACCGAGTCCCTGCGCGAGAACTGGCACAAGGCCGCCGAGTGGCTGCCGACCATGGACGCGAAGACGCGCGACAAGGGCTACCGCAAGTGGAAGAAGGCGGTCGAGCGGACCGTCGGCTGGATCGACGAGGACGACAACGATGAGTGAGCAACGGGCCAGGGCGCGCGAGGCGTTGGGACACGGCGCCTTCGACCTGGTGGTGATCGGTGGCGGCGCGCTGGGCATCGCCACCACGTGGGCGGCGGCTCGGTCGGGCCTGCGGGTGGCGCTGGTGGAGGCGGGGGACTTCGCGAGTGCCACGTCCAGCGCGTCGTCCAAGCTCGTGCACGGCGGCCTGCGGTACCTGGCGATGGGTCCGGGCGCGGTGCCGATGGTGCGGGAGAACCACGCCGAGCGGCGCGCGTTGGGCGACCGCCTGGCGCCGCACCTGGTCCGGCCGCTGCCGTTCCTGGTGCCGGTGTACCGGGGCGGGCCGCACTCGCGGTCCGTGCTGGGCGCGGGCGTGGTGCTGTACTCGGCGCTGTCCGGGTTCGGCGACGGCGTGGGCAAGGTGCTGTCGGCGCGGCGGGCCGTCGAGCACGTGCCGCACCTGCGCACGGAAGGGCTGCGCGGCGCGGCGCTCTACTACGACCACCAGATGAACGACGCACGCGTGGCCATCACGGCGGCGCGTGCGGCGGCCGAGGCCGGTGCGGTGCTGCTCAACCACGTCGAGGTGGTGGGGATGCGCAAGCGCGGCGGGCTGGTGACCGGTGTCGAGCTGCGCGACCGCGTGGACGGTTCGGCGTTCGGGTTGGACGCCTCCGCGGTGGTCAACGCGACCGGACCGTGGCTGGACGTGTTGCGGCGGATGGAGGACGCGTCGGCCGCGCCGAGCATCCGGCTGTCCAAGGGCTCGCACCTGGTGCTCAAGACGGACACGCCGTGGCGTGCGGCGATGACCATCCCGGTGGACGACGTGCGGGTGTCGTTCGCCATCCCGTGGGAGGGGCAGCTCCTGCTGGGCACCACCGACGAGGCCTACGAGGGCGACCCGGCCGACGTGCGGTGCTCGCAGGCCGACATCGACCAGATCCTCGGCGAGGCGTCGGTCGGGATCGTCTCGTCGGCGTTGGACCGGTCGCGGTTGGCGTACACGTTCGCCGGGCTGCGGGTGCTGCCCCGAGGTCCGGGTGACGGCGGGTCCGGCGACACCAGCCACGCCAAGCGCGAGACGGTGATCACCCGCGGGCGCGGCGGGATGATCAGCGTGGCGGGCGGCAAGTGGACCACGTTCCGGCGCATCGGCGCGTCGGTGCTGGCCCGGGTCGGCGAGGCGCTGGGACGCGACCTGTCGCACGCGTTCGACGGCGTGCCGGCGGCGTTGCCGGGCGCGGCGCTGCCCGAGCGGGTGAGCGCGCAGTTGGGCCGTGAGCTGCCGTCGGTGCCGCACGACGTGCTCCGGCACCTGGCCACGCACTACGGCACGGTGAGCCACGAGGTGCTGGCGCTGGCGTTGGACGACCCGTCGTTGCTGGACCGGGTGCACCCGGACGGGCCGGACATCTGGGCGCAGGTGGCGCACGCTCAGCGCTACGAGTGGGCGACCGAGGTGGACGACGTGCTCCGGCGGCGGACCACGGTGGTGGTGCGCGGGCTGGACACGCCTTCGGTGCGTGAGCGCACGAGCCGGTTGCTGGCCGAGGCGGTCGCTTGACCGGGTGACCGGCGGGTGGTGCCGGTGGGGGTACGCATACTCGACGCATGCCCTTCACCAGCACCACCCACGTGCGCTGGCCGGACGTCGACCAGAACGGCCACATGCGCACCACCGCGTACCTGGACGCGGCCGAGGACAACCGGATGCAGTACTTCGCCTCGGCGAGCTTCCCGGTCACCGAGTTCGCCGCCCGCCGCATCGGCCCGGTCTCCCACGGCGACGACATCCGGTACCGCGCCGAGATGCGCCTGCTCGACCCGATCGTGGTGGAGCTGCGCCTGGCCGGTCTCGCGTCGGACGGCGCGCGGTTCCGCCTGCACAACAGGATCATCAGGGCGGACGGCCGCACCGCCGCCACCGTCGTGACCACCGCGGGGTGGCTTGACCTGGACGCCCGCAAGCTCACCGCGCCGCCGGCCGACCTGCTCGCCGTGCTGACCTCGTTGGAGCGCACGAAGGACTTCACCGACCTGCCGTCACCGCTGGCCCACGCCTGAGACACGCCTGAGACACGCGAAAGGGGCACTCTCCCGAGTGCCCCTTCGCCGCGTCAGCCCCGCCCCCGGGTCCTCTCTCCCGACCAGGACGCACGTCGCGCGATCATCGCGACCAGCCCGAACAGACCGATCTGACCGGCGATCAAGCCGACCGTCGCCCACACCGGGAAGTCCACCGGGACCGCCCTGAGCGTGAGCACGGGGCCGAGGATCACCCCGCTCATCACCAGTGCCAGCACAGCCGCGTGCAGGAGGCGGGGCGCTTGGTTGGAGGGCACGGCCACTTCAACCTTGAGACCCGACTTCTCCACGCGCACTCGCGCTTCGCGGGTCGGGTCGCCCCAGCCCGCCGGGTTGTCGGTTCCGGGCGTGCCCGGTTCCGGCGTTGCGATACTCATGCGAGGCGCCTTTCTTGCCCCTCCCCCCTGCACCCCGGTAGGTGCAGCACGTCGGAGGAACCAGGGTTGTCGTGATGGGCCGGCTGTCACCCCCACGATCGCCGGCCGACCACCACGCCCTCGGTTCGAGGCGCCGCGTGAACTCGCAAGTTGATCGTGCCACTCGAACACTCCCCGTGTCCACACTTTCACCACCGAATCTGTGGCGGATTCGCACAGATGGTGCAATGCTGGGGTGGAACAACGGGGAGCGGGGTGCGCCATGTCGTCGATCGAGCGGGTCGCGTCGGACAAACCTGCCGTGGCGGACCGGGTCAACGTCGCGCTCATCGCGGAGGCGGTGGAGGCGTTGGGCAAGTTGCAGGAGCGGACCGGCCTCAAGAAGGTCGACCTGGTCAACCGGGCGTTGCTGGTCTACGAGTTCATCGACTCGGAGCTGCGCGCGGGCAACCAGGTGGTGCTGCGCGACCCCGAGGGGCACGACCAGCTGGTCAAGATCTTCCTGTAGCGCGACGAAGGCCCCCGGCGGTGTGCCGGGGGCCTTCGCGGTCGGGTGCGGAATCTACGCCTTGTCGTCGTTCGGCGGCAGGTTCACGTCCGTCACCGGCTTCTTCTTGCCGCCCTTGGCGGGCGGCTCCTCGGCCTCGGCCTCGGCGGGCGCCGGGTCGTCACCGGGGAGCAGGGCCGCCAGAGCGGCGCCGGTGATGCGCCGGAACGCGCGCCGCGGCCGGGAGCGCTCCAGGACCGCGACCTCCAGCTTGCCGCGGTCGAGGAGGTCCGGCTTGCCGTTGCCGGTGGTGGTGCTGCCGGCGCTGAGGGCCTGCACCGCCGTGCGCACGGCGTCGGCCAGCGGCTGGGACTCGGTGTAGGCGTCCTTCAACGCCGTGCCCGTCGCCTCGGCCTGGCCGCCCATCACGGCGTACTGCGGCTCTTCGAAGATCGAGCCGTCGTAGGTGAGGCGGTACAGCGTGTCCTGCTCGGGTTCGGTGCCCACCTCGGCCACGCAGAGTTCCACCTCCAGCGGCTTGATCTGCTCGGCGAAGATCGAGCCCAGGGTCTGGGCGTACACGTTCGCCAGCGACCGGCCCGTCACGTCGCGCGGGTCGTTCTGGTACCCGCGGATGTCGGCGAACCGGATGCCCGCCTGGCGCAGGTTCTCGAACTCGCTGTAGCGGCCGACCGCGGCGAACGCGATGCGGTCGTAGATCTCGGACACCTTGTGCAGGGTGGCGGAGGGGTTCTCCGCCACGAACAGCACGCCGTCGGCGTACCGGAGCACGACGACGCTCCGGCCTCGGGCGATGCCCTTCCGGGCGTACTCCGCGCGGTCGCGGAGGATCTGCTCGGGTGAGGCGTACAACGGCATCGTCACTGCTGCGGCTCCCGGGCTCGGCGGATGCGGGTGGGGATGGGGGTCGGCACGGCGCTCAGCCCGCCGGCCTGATCCGACGGCCTTCGACGACCGACTCGGCCAGCGTGGCGGTCTGCTCGTCGGTCATGTGCGCCGCGCCGTCGGCGGTGATCGTCACGACGACCGGGTAGATCTTGCGGATCACGTCCGGGCCGCCGGTGCCGGAATCGTCGTCGGCCGCGTCGTACAGCGCCTCGATCGCGGTCCTGGTGGCCCGCTCCGCGTCCGCGTCCGGGTCGTAGAGCTTCTTCAGCGCCGACTTCGCGAACAGCGAGCCCGAGCCCACGGCCTGGTAGCCCTGCGACTCCTCGTAGCGCCCGCCGGTCACGTCGTAGGACACGATGCGGCCCGCGCGGTCGGACTCGGGCGCGTCGGTGTCGAACCCCGCGAACAGCGGCACGACCGCGAGGCCCGCCAGCGCGGCGTCCAGGTTGCCCTTGATCATCGCCGAGAGCCGGTTCGCCTTGCCGTCCAGCGACAGCGAGACGCCCTCGATCTTCTCGTAGTGGCGGAGCTCGACCGCGTAGAGCCGGACGATCTCGACCGCGATGCCCGCCGTGCCCGCGATGCCCACCGCCGAGTAGTCGTCGGTGATGAACACCTTCTTCATGTCGCGCTGGGCGATCACGTTGCCCATCGTGGCGCGCCGGTCGCCCGCGATCACCACGCCGCCCTTGAACGTGAGGGCGACGATGGTCGTGCCGTGCGGTGCCTGCACCGCGCTGCCCTCGGGCAGGGTGCGGCTCGACGGCAGCAGTTCGGGGGCCTGGGCGCGGAGGAAATCGGTGAACGACGACGACCCCGGCCTGAGGTAGGCCGGGGGCAGCGACGCGGCCGGGTAGTGCCCGGTCGAGCTGTGGTCCATGTGTGCGTTCTTCTCCTGTCCCGCCGGCGGCTTCTTACTCGCCGCCCTTTTGCACGTACGCGCGGACGAAGTCCTCGGCGTTCTCTTCAAGCACGTCGTCGATCTCGTCGAGGATGGCGTCGACGTCCTCGCCGAGCTTCTCCCGGCGTTCCTGGCCGGCGCCCGCCGCGCCGTCGCCGTTCTCGTCGCCGTCACCGCCGCCTTGGCGCTGAACCTGTTCCTGGGCCATGTCGACCTCCCGGTCTTCGGGTCCTGCGAGTTAAACACTACCCACCAGGTACGACATCCTGCGCCTGCCACTCGGGTCTGTTGATCAGCCCCTGGTCAGCGCCTCCACCAGTTGCTCGGCCGTGTCCGAGGCCTCCAGCAGGGCCCCGACGTGCGCTTTCGTGCCGCGCAGGGGCTCCAGGGTGGGGATCCGGACGAGTGATTCCCGACCCAGGTCGAAGATCACCGAATCCCACGACGCGGCGGCCACCGAAGTGGGGTAGCGCTCCAGGCAGCGGCCGCGGAAGTAGGCGCGGGTGTCCTCCGGCGGCGCGAGGATGGCCGCGCGCACCTCCTCCTCGCTGACCAGGCGTTTCATCGAGCCGCGCGCCACCAGCCGGTTGTACAGGCCCTTGTCGAGCCGCACGTCGGAGTACTGCAGGTCGACCAGCGACAGCCGGGGCGAGCCCCAGGCCAGGCCGTCGCGGGCGCGATAACCTTCGAGCAACCGCAGCTTCGCCACCCAGTCGAGCCGGTCGGCGCACTCCTGCGGGTCGCGGGCCAGCGCGTCGAGCACCTCGCCCCACACGCGCAGCACGTCCCGGTCGCCGTAGCCCTCCTGCTCGACGAACGCGGAGGCGCGCTCGTAGTAGGCGAACTGCAGGTCCAACCCGGTGAACTTGCGACCGTTGGACAGCTCGACCTTGGTCTTGAGCGTGGGGTCGTGGCTGATCTGGTGCACCGCCCGGACGGGCTCCTGCAACCGCAGGTCGTCGAACCGGCGGCCGGCCTCGATCATGTCGAGCACCAGCGACGTGGAGCCGCACTTGATGTAGGTGGAGTACTCGGCGAGGTTGGCGTCGCCGATGATCACGTGCAGCCGGCGGTACTTGTCCGCGTCGGCGTGCGGCTCGTCGCGGGTGTTGATGATGCCGCGCTTGAGCGTGGTCTCCAGCCCGACCTCGACCTCGATGTAGTCGGAGCGCTGGGACAGCTGGTAGCCGGCCTCCTCGCCCGCCGAGCCGATGCCGACGCGGCCGGAGCCGACCACGACCTGGCGGGACGCGAAGAACGGCGTGAGCCCGGAGATCACCGCGGTGAACGGCGTGCTGCGCTGCATCAGGTAGTTCTCGTGGGTGCCGTAGCTGGCGCCCTTGCCGTCGACGTTGTTCTTGTACAGCTGGAGCCGGGGCTGGCCGGGGACGGTGGCCGCGCGCATCGCGGCCTCCTCCATCACCCGCTCCCCCGCCTTGTCCCAGATCACCGCGTCGCGCGCGTTGGTGACCTCGGGCGCGGAGTACTCGGGGTGCGCGTGGTCGACGTACAGGCGCGCGCCGTTGGTGAGGATGACGTTGGCCGCGCCCAGGTCCTCCACGTCGCTGTCGCCGGGGTGGCCGCCGGGCGTGCCGAGGTCGAAGCCGCGCGCGTCGCGCAGCGGCGATTCGACCTCGTAGTCCCAGCGCGCCCGGCGCGCCCGCGGTATGTCGGCGGCCGCCGCGTACGCCAGCACGACCTGCGTCGAGGTGAGCACCGGGTTCGCCGTGGCGTCACCCGGCACCGAGATGCCGTACTCGACTTCGGTTCCCATGATCCGCCGCATGTACGCAGACTACGACCTTCCACCGGCACACCGCCGGAACCCGGGTCACGTTTCAGCCGGCGGCGAGTCCGGCGGCGGGCCTGATCCGCGACGCGCCGCGGGCCGGACCGAACGCCGCGAGCACCGCGAGGACCACCACGCCGACGCCGCCGAACAGCAACGGCGCCACGGCCGCGGTCGGCCACATGAACACCCCGAGCGCGGCCAACGTGAGCTCGGCGTCGAGGAGGCCGAACAGACCGCCGCCCAGCACTCCCACCAGCGCCAACAGCACCGCTTCGGCCACCACGCCGCCTTGCAGCCCGCCCTTGGTCACGCCGAGCGCGCGCCGCAGTGCCAGCTCCTTGCGCCGTTCCTGCACGGAGATCGTCAACGCGGTCCCGATGCCGGTCACCGCGACCGCGACGGACAGCCCCATCAGCACCATCAGCATCACCATCCCCAGGTCGAGGTAGCGCTGGTTCTGCGCGCTGGTCTCGGCCTTCGTGTTCACCAGAACGGTGGGTGAGTCGGCCAGCGCCGCCCGCACCCCCGCCTGGTAGGCGGCCGGGTCCGCGCCGGGCTTGAGCGTGACCAGCACCTTCGACGGGGGCGCCAGGTCGGGGTCGGGCAGCACCACGTCGGCGTCGTCGAGCAGCGAGCCGGTGAACGTGCCGACGAACGTGGCCGTGCGCGGCCCGCCGGGCAGCCCCTCGACGGTGAAGGGCCGGCCCCGTTGCGCGCCGAACCGCTCGGCGTACCACTCGTTGAGCAGCACGGTGCCGTGGGTGAAGCCGGCGGCGTCCACGTTCTGCCTGGTCAGCCACTCGCGCATGCGGTCGGGGTCGGCGCCGACGACCTGCGTCGGGAACGTGTCTCCGTCCTCGTCCTCCTGCGGCACGTCGAGGCCGTGCACGACGACCGCGCCGGCCGCCTCCGGTCGGTTGGCCGCCGCGCCGACGCCGCCGGCGAGCGCCCGCCCGCCCGCGTCCGACACCACGGCGTCGGGCCGCGGCTCGTTGCTGATCTCGTCCTCCATGCGTTGTGCCGAACCCACCGTGACGGCGAAGAACGTGACCATGGCGGCGGCCAGGAGCAGCGGCATCGCCACCGACGCGGACCGCTGCGGCACCCGCCGCACCTCGGCCGCGGCCAGCTTCCACTGCGCGCCGCCGAAGCGGCTCGCCACCGAGCCGAAGATCCGGCCCAGCGCGGGCACCACGACCGGCCCGAGCACGCCGAACAGGCCGAACACGGCGGTGATGCCGGAGAACAGGACCAGGAAGATCGACACCAGCGACGGCCCGGCGAGCACCGCCAGGGCGGCCATGCCCGCCGCGGTGGCGACCAGCGCGATGCCGAGGACCCGCCGACGGCGCACCACGGCCTGGTCCGGTGTCTGGCCTTCGGACGTCCGCAGCGCGGCGAGCGGCGAGATGCGTGCGGCGGACAGCGCGGGCCGGACCGCGGCGAACGCGCTGAGCGTGGCGGCGGTGACGACGCCGATCACCAGCTGGCCGACCGTGGGCAGCAGCGCGGGGCTCAGCTCCACCGCGCCGAGCAGCGCGGACAGGCCGGTGCCGTCGAACAGCCTGGCCAGCAGCCACGCCACCGACCCGCCGAGCACCGCGCCGGCCGCACCCGCGGCGACGCCGGTGACCAGCGCTTCGAGGAGGTTCGCCCAGACCAGCGGGCCTCGGTGCGCGCCGAGGCAGCGCAGCAGGGCGGTGTGCCGCTGGCGTTGCGCGTAGACGGCGCGGTAGGTGGCCGAGGCGACGAAGACGGACGTGGCCAGCGCCAGGATGCTGAACGGCAGCAGCACGACCGCCAGGTCGTTGTCGGCCGGTTCCGCGGCGATCGCCGCCCTGGTGTCCACCCGGGAGTTCCCGCCCGCGGCCTGCGCGACGGCGGCGCGGTCGCCGCCGAGCACGTAGATCGCCTCGACCCGGGGCGTGCCGCCGAGCTTGGCGGCCAGGCGCTCGCCGACGACGATCATCGGCTCCTCGCCGAGCGAGCCGCGCTTGGTGATGCCCCGGACCACCACGTCCACCGGCTTGCCCGCCGCGTCGGCGAGCTTGACCGACGTGCCCGGCAGCAGGCCGTGCTCGTGGGCGGTGACCCGGTCGACCGCGATCTCGCCGTCCGAGCCGGGCGAGCGGCCCTCCAGGATCGGCACGCGGTGCAGGTCGGCGCGGTCCGGCTCGATGTCGGCGGTGGCGCGGCGGTCGTTCGCCCGGCCGCCGTCGAGCAGCAGGTCGGCGCGGACCTCGCGGATCGGCTGCGCCAGCGTCACCCCGGCGACCTGCGCCACCCGGTCGGCGGTCGCCTGGTCGAGGACCGGGATGTCGGCGTGGACCGGTGGGCGGACGACGAGGTCGACCCCGGCGGGCACGGTGGGCGCGCCCTCGTCGGTGGCGCGGACCATCGCGTCGCTGAGCATCAGGGCGGCCAGCAGGCACGCGACGCCGACCACCAGGGCGACACCGGGCAGCACGGCACGGCCGGGCCGGTTGCGGAACTCGGCGACCGCGAGCCGCAGGGATGTGGGCACAACTCCTCCTCGTGACGCGAACGCCACGACGGTAGGAAGCGACGACGTCGACAGGCGTCGGTCCGGGGTAGCACGGGCCGGTACGACCTGGGGAGGATCTTGGCGCGGCCGGTCCGGAACCATTCGTGCGGTCGCCCACGTTCAGCAGGGTGGCCGGCCATCCGGAGGAGGGGGATCACATGGGCATGGTGTTCGCGATGTCGATCCCCGGCCTGGCCGTGCTGCTGGTCGGCCTCGCGACCGCGGAGCGTCTGCTGGGGTGGGCGCGTCGGCGCAAGGGTCGGCCGGTCGTGTCCGCGACCGCGTTCGAGGAGTTCACCACCGTGTTCCAGGGCGGCAAGCACATCGAGCTGCGACAGCGCCAGGTGACGCGGATGCTGGGCGAGGACGAGGAGTCGGGTGCGCCGCCGCGCGGGCCGGTCGACCTCGACTCGGGCCGGGTCAAGCTCATCCCCAAGCCAGGGACGCCCGAGTAGCCCAGTACCGCTCGGCGGGCTCGGCGCAGTCCGCGAGCTCGTCGGGGGCCAGGTCGACGTCGCGTGCCTTGAGGTTGGCGTGCAGTTGTTGCGGGCTCGCCGCGCCGGAGAGCACCACGTCGGCCCACGGTTGGGCACGCACGGCGGCCAGCGCGATGGCGTCCGGGCCGACACCGTGCCGGTCGGCCAGGTCGCGCACCCGTGACGGGGGGTCGACCGCGAGCCTGCCGTTGGCCAAGCCCTCCTTGACGAACACCTCCGCGCCGGACTCCTTGGCGAACGCCAGCGCGGGCCCCACCGAGGTTTCCAGGACGTTCCAGGTGGACTGGACGCTCTCGAACAGGCGCCGTCCCTCGACCGTGAGCTCCAACGCGCGCCGCACCGTCTCACCCTGGCGTGGGCCGGAGGTGGAGAAACCGAGGCGGACGCCCGAATCCCGCAGCTCGCCCAGGGCGAGGAGCAGGTCCGGGTCGCCGAACAGCGGGCTGTCCGACGTCAGCGAGTGCACGTCGTAGAGGCCGACGTGCGGCCCGAGCAGCGCCTCGGTTTCCCGCCACTGCCGGGTGAACCGGTCGAGCGAGTGCTCCTTCACCTCGTGCGTGGCCGCGTCGCGCCGCCAGTCGGCGACGTAGGCGTAACCCCACTTGCTGGACACCTGCACGTCCTGGTGGCCCCGCTCGGTGAGCCACTGTGCCAGGAACTCCTCCGCCCGACCGTAGGAACGGGCCGCGTCCACCCGACGCACACCTGCCGCGTACGCCGCGTCCAGCACCGCGTGGCACTGCGCGCGCATGGCGTCCACATCGCGGTGTTCGGGCAGAGCGTGCTCACGGCCGAGGTTGATGTACGCGGGCCGGCCGAGGGCGGCCAGGCCAAGGGCGAAGTCGGACACGCCCGACACGGTAACCGGCGGTCTCCCGTGCCGCCGGTCGTCGTGATCACGGTCGACCGGTCGGGACGTCGTCCGCAGTGCGGGTGCAGTCGCACACCCATGTACCGGCCGGCTCCAGCACATCCGTCCCGGCGAACGCGTTGCCCGCGCACGTCCCGGCTCGAACACCGCGCCCGACCGGTGGTCCGTCGGGGAAGTGCCGGGTTCGACGCGTTGACCGGGTGACCACCACCTCCCGCGGGTCGCGGTCGTTCAGACAGGCCGACCGTGGCCCGGTTTCCCGGGCCGACCAGAGTCAGACCGTCGGGGTCGGTCGCCGGGTGAGGGCTGGTTCCAGTCGACCAACGCGTACATGCCGCGCTTGAATGGGGCCCTGTCCGCTCTGGGATGGAGTAAGCGAAATTACGCCCTGAACAGGACGAACCCGTCGCAACTCCCGCTCCCGGTGCTGAAGTTGATCCGGCAAGCCCTGATGTAGAGCCGGGTGCCCTCCTGGAAGTTCTTGTTGCAAGCCCCCTGTGAGCCGGCGCCCAGCGAATTCCGACACTCCCCGTGGCGGTGAATCGTGTTGTCGCCATCGAGGTAGTTCTGCCACTGGGCGACCGCGGACGCGCCATCCGACGCGGTGTCGTGCACCCATATGCGATCCCCGGTGGGGTTGTAGCAGACCTGAGCTCCGTTCGAGCCTCCGAAGCAGGTGGCGCCGGCGCCGGGGGTTCCGGCGACCACGTAGTCGACCTCATAAGTCGCTCCTGAAGCGGGCACGGTCCATATGAGGCTCAGCGCCAAAGCTAAAATAAAGCCTAAAGCCGATTTCGCCATGTCACTCTCCATGGATGGGCCGGCATCAAACGACCGCTCAGTGTATTGGCCACCGTTCGGATCTCACACTCGGTGTCGAGAGGATCACCCATGCGGCCCAGCTGTCGGTAATTCATCCCCGCAGCCCGGAGGACGATGGCGGCGAGGTAGAGGGTGGCGTTCGGCGTCGAAGGCCGGTGGCCGCCTACCGCGTGAACCGAGGCTCGCGCGGTAGGCGATCTGATCACCGCGTTCGGGACGGGTGCAGGTGATGCGACGGGCGCGCGGGGCCTGCCGGGTCCAGGGGGTGTGATCGGTCCGGCCGTGCCGCCGGAGTGCGCGACGGACGTGGCCGGCCCTGTTCGACCTCCGACGGCGGCGTAGAAGCCGACGTGGTCGGCTCCGTCGCGCGGTGTCTGTGCTCAGTGGCGGCGTGCCTGTGTGGCGAGGCCGGCGAGTTGGGTGAGCAGTCGGTCCTCGTTCTCCACGCGACCGAGCCACTGCGTCTCGTGGCGATCGCCACTCAGCGCCGGGCTCGAAGCTGGGGTGATGTCGAGTGTATTTCCGAGAGCTGCCGTTGTAGTCGTTCGACGTCCTGGTCGCGTCCCTGGTGGCGGTACAGCTCGAGCGCTTCCCGCCACGCGCTGCGGGCTTGGTCGTGTTGGCCAAGGGCTGTGTGGGGTGGGCCGAGGTGTTCGAGGGTGCTGGCGGAGTCGTAGGTGTTGTCGAGGCTGCGGCGCAGGGTGAGGGCTTGTCGGTAGTGGCGGATGGCCAGGTGGTGGTTGCCGGTGTTGTGCTCGACGTAGCCCAGGCTGTCGAGGGTGTTCGCTTCCCCGGTGGGGTTGTGGTGCTGTCGGTGCAGGGCGAGGGCGGTGCGGAAGTGGCTGCGGGCGGTGTCGTGGTCGCCCAGTTGCGCGGTGTACCAGCCCACCGCGTTGTATGCGTGGGCTTGGCACAGCGGGACGTCGAGGCCGAGGAAGAGGTGCAGTGCCCGGGTGGCGTGGTGCAGGGCCTGGCGGGGGTGGCATCGCCCCAGGATCCTGGCGAACGTCTGGTGGGCATGGGCCTGCTCGTAGGGATTGTGATGTTCTTCGGCGCGGTTGATGGCGTGAAGCAGGTACTCGGTCGCCTCCTCGTGCAGTCCGACATCAGCGCAGACGCGGCCCAGCTGTCGGTGGGCGAGGATGCGGGCGACGGGGTTGGGCAGGTGTGCGGCGGCATGTGCGGCGGCCCGCCACATGGTGAGGCGATCGTGGCGGTGGCCGCGTCGGTGGTGGAAAGTCTCCGAGGACAGGGCCAACCACCACACGGCGTGGTGGTGATGCAGGAGGATCGCGGCGCGCTGGGCGGCGAGAAGGCAGGCGCGTTCGGAGTCGAACCAGGCCGTTGCCGACGCGGCGTCGGGCAGCGGATGGGTGTGCGCGCCCGGGGCGGAAGGAGCCGGCCCGACGGGCCTGCGGTGCACGTCCAGCAGCACGTCCGCGGTGTGGGCGGTGTGGGTGTAGAAGTCGATCACGCGGCGCATCGCCGCGTCCCGCACGTCCTCGCGCAGTTCCCGTGCGGTGTCGGTGGCCCAGGCGCGGACCAGGTCGTGCATCCGGTACCGGCCGCGCGTGTCGCGGTCGAGCAGCGACGCCTGTGTCAGTGCCCGCAGCACCGATCGGGCGGCGGCGGGTGGCAGGCCGGTCAGGTTAGCGGCGGCGGGCAGGTCGATGTCCGGACCAGGTGCGATGGCCAGCAGCGCGAACGCGGTGGCCTGCTCCGAGGTGAGGGCGCGGAGCGACCAGGACAGCACGGCCGGGATGCTGGCCGACGGGTCGTCGTCCAGCGCGGCCGGCCCCGACTCCCGCAGCTCGGCGACCGCGACGGACAGCTGCACCTCCGAGCGGGCGGCGACCACGCTCAAGGCCAGCGGAACCCCGCCGCACAGGCCGATCAGCTCGTCGACCGCCCCGCCTTGGGCGTCGAGGCTGGCCGCGCCGAGCCGGGCGGCCAGCAGGTCGCGCGCCTCGCCGTCGGACAGCGCGTCCAGGGACAGTCGATGGGCACCATGGCCGGTGACCAGGCCGGCCAGCCGGTTGCGGCTGGTCACGACGACCGCGCACCCCTCGCCTCCGGGCAGAAGCGGGACCACGTGGTCGGTGTCGGCGGCGTTGTCCAGCACCACGAGCATGCGCTTGTTCGCGGTCAGGCTGCGGAACAGGGCGGATCGGGCTTGCATGTCGGGAGGGACCGACGATGGCTCGACGCCCAGGGCGGCGAGGAAACCCCGCAGCGCCTCATCCGGCGCGGTCGGCGCGCCGCGCGGGCCGAAGCCGTGCAGGTCCACGAAGAGTTGACCATCGGTGAACCGGTCGAGGTGGCGGTGCGCCCACCGCAGGGCCAGCCAGGTCTTGCCGAAGCCGCCCGCCCCCGTGATGGCCGAGATCACCATCGTGCCGCTCGGCCTCACGGCGTCCAGGAGTTCGTCCAGGCGGCGTAGCTGGTCATGGCGGCCGACGAACGACGTGGGAGCGGCGTGCAACTGGCGGGACGCTACCGGTCCAGGTGTCGTACCCGAGGGCGTTGCGGCGGGGGCGACGTCGGCTGTCAGTACCTGTCGGTGGGCGCCCTGGAGGGCGGCGCCGGGTTCAATGCCCAATTCTCCGATCAACCGCGTGCGGACCTGTAGGTAGTGTTCCAAAGCGTCGTAGGTGCGTCCGGCCCGGTGCAGGGCCAGCACGTACTGGGCCGCGACCCGCTCGTCCAACGGGTGCTGCGCGGTCCGCGCGGCCAGCAATGCCACCAGTTCCCCGTCTGCTCCGGTGCGCAGCAAGGCGTCGGTCAGGTCGTGTTGCGCGGCCAGCCGGTCCTGCCCGAGCCGCTCGCGTTCGGCCCGCGCCCACTCGCCGTCCACACCGGTCAGCGCCTCCCCCCGCCACAGCGCCAACGCTTCGGTCAACATCGGTGCCACAGGGGCGCCATCGTCGCGTGCACGGGTGCGCAGGTCGCGGAATCGGTGCAGGTCCACAACCGGCTCGGGAGCGTCGGTGATCAAGGCGTAGCCGCCCGACCGGCGCACGATGGACACGCCGTCCGCGCAAGCCAACGCGCGCCGCAACCGCGAGATGTAGCCGTGCAGCGTCGCCCGCGCCCGCGGCGCCACATCAGACCCCCAGACGCGCTCCACCAGCCGGTCCACCAGCACCACGCGGCCCGCGTCGACCGCCAATGCCGCCAGCACGCACCGCTGCCTCGGCGTCCCCAAGTCCACCGGACGCCCACCGACCTCGGCGCCCACCTCTCCCAGCAGACGCAGCACCACAGCCCGCACAGCCACCCCCCGATCGCGGCCTCCCCCGGCACGACAGGCATAGCGGTTCACGCACCCGCCACCCAGAACCCCATGAGTGACTACCACGAACGGACCGAAACGTCAGCCCCACGGCGGCTCGCACCACGTCGCGTGACCTGCCGCCGAAGATCACCGGGTTCGCAATTTGCGTTCGAGGGCGTCGGCTTCAGGTCACCAGGCTGCTCGCCAACAGTGCGGGATCGGTTCAGCGACCCTGAAACAGCAGCTCGTGCACGGCCGTGCAGAAAACCTGCAAGCGATTCACACGACCGAACCTCCACGATTCGGACCGACAAGAGCCACACCGAGAGGAAAAACTCATGATCGGCATTCGCGGAGTACGTGCGCTCACACTCGCCGTGGCAGTCGCTTCGGTGCTCGGCCCGCTTGCGGCGGCACCGGCGATGGCCAGGGCAACCGCGCAGGTCGCGAACTGCAACGGCCACACGGTTGTCAGCGCGGACTACGTCACGACCACCTCGGGGTCCGAGCTGGGCGCGGTGCAGCTGTGCCGCAACGACGATTCCTACTTCGCCATGTACATCAACTACGGTCCCCTTCCGGCCGGGCGGACCGCGAACGCCTGGCTGTACCGCTACCTCGACGGGGCACCTGCCGGCCAGTGGAACTGCGACAGCCCCGGCGGGAACGGCCACGTGGCTCCGGGCCAGACATGGTGCGTGACTCCGCAGATCCTCGCGCCCAGTTCCCGTGTCACGTTCATCGCGAAGGGAACCGTGTACAGCGGCGGGGTGGCGATCGCGCAGGGTTGGACGAGGGAGTGCAATAGGTACATCTGCTACTAGTACTGCAACGGCACTTATGTGAGTGGGTGGCCGCGTCGTTTGTAGTGGCTGAGGCGGTCCTGGTCGTGTTGGCGTCGTCGGCGCCAACACGACCAGGACCAGACGTGCTCGGCGCTGGTTGCAGGGCGTAGGACCAGGCCGATCAGCAGGCGTCGGATCCCGGGTAACGTGAAGCCGATCATGTTCGTGCGACCGGCGCTGGTTCCCCCTTTTGCCACTAGGGATCGCGTGACGGCGAGCCAGGCGTGGGCGAGCATGGACAGGGTGATGTGGGCATACCAGGCCCGCCAGGAACGGGCCTGGCAGTGGTCGAGTCCGGCCTCGTTCTTGGCCTGTTGGAAGCATTCCTCGATGCGCCGGCGGGCTCCGGCGATCCGGGCCAGGTCCAGCAGGGTCGAGCGGCGCGGTCCGTAGCAGACGTAATAGGCGATGTCGGTCGGGTCGGTGATCGAGCGGCGGGCGAGCAGCCAGTGTCCGCGGCCCGGTTCCCACAGGATGCGCAGCGGCACCCTCGCCCAGCCGTAGTCGCGCGGGCCATGCGCCCGGCGCCCACCGACAACCGGCGCCAGGCCCGCGTCGGCAGCCCGGCGACGAGGTCGTCGGCACGGACCCGGCGGAAGTCGGTGGTGACCAGCGTGTCGTCGACCCAGGTCGCCACCACGTACGCCACGTCGTGCTGCTCCAGCCAGAACCGCAGGTACTTGGCCTGCCCGTAGGCCTCGTCGGCGGTCACCACCCGAACGGCACCCCGACGGCCAACGCCCGTTCGATCATCGCCATCGCCTGACGGGGCTTGGTCGCGAACCCGACCTCGTCGGACACGTCGGCCGTCCGACACCGCTCCCGGTCCGCGGTCCAGGACTCCGGCAGGTACAGCTCCCGGTCGATCAACGCGTGGCCGCGGTCGGAGGCGTAGGCCAGGGACACCCCGACCTGGCAGTTCTCCGTGCGTCCGGCGGTGCCCGAGTACTGCCGCTGCACCCCGGCCGATCGGGTGCCCTTCTTCAGGGACCCGGTGTCGTCCACGATCAGCACCCGTCCTTCGCGCCGAGGTGCTCCACGACGTAGTCACACAGGTCGTCCCGCACGCCGTCGACGTCCCGGTCCGCCCGACGCAACAACCGCCGCATCCCGTCCGGCGACACCTCCCCGGCCCGCTCGGCCAGCGTCCAGCCGTTCTCGCGCTCCAACCCGGCGGTCAACCCGAGCAGATACTCCCGAGCCCGCGACCGGGCTCCGACCTGGCGAACCGGCCACCGATCCGCGCGTGCACCCGAACCAACTCCGCCACAGCGACATCGACCACCACGACGAACATGATCCACTACCGAACAAGCAAGTGCCGTTGCAGTACTAGGCGTCACGGCGGAGCAGGGCGATGGTGCCGGCGCCCACCGCTGCGATCAGGTAGGCGACCATCGTCAGGCCGGCGCCCAGCGGGGACAGCAGGGGGTCGGTGATGTCGCCCGACAGTTGGGGGGCGAGCACGGGCAGCATGACGGAGTACGCGCGTTCGTTCCACGGTTGCGGTAGTACGAGGGTCAGGGTCGGTAGGACGAACAGCAGGGCGCAGAGCGAGACCAGGGCGCCGGCCGTGGAGCGGAGCAGGAAGCCCAGGCCCATCCCCACCAGGCCCAGCAGGACCATCGATGCGGTGTTCGCCAGCAGCCCCGGCAGGGCGTCGGCGAACGAGTCGTAGGCCGAGATCGGGTGCGGGCGGTCGCCGGTGATCCACTCGCCCGCCTGGTAGGCCAGCAGGGAGGCCACCAGGGCGATGGCCAGGGACGCGCCGGCCACCACCAGTGTCTTGGCCAGGAGGTAGGCCTTGCGCTGGGGCACGGAGACCAGCGCGGTGCGGATCATGCCGGTGCCGTACTCCGAGGTGATCGCCATGGCGCCCAGCACGCCGAGGCAGAACTGGGTGAACGGCACGACCAGCATGCCCGGGTCCGCCGAGCCGAACTTCTGCTGCAGGTCCGGTGGCGAGGTGTCCCAGTCGGCCGTCATCAGGAACGACACCAGCACGCCGCCGAGCAGGGCCGCCGTGATGGCCAGCAGGATGTAGGTGGTCGAGCGGACGGAGCGGAGCTTCAGCCACTCCGAGTTCAGCAGGTCGGTCATCGGGCGGTCTCCTTGGTGCGGTACTCCACGCTGTCCTCGGTCAACTCCAAATAGGCGTCCCCCAGCGACGCACTGCGCGGCGTCATCTTGTGGACGCCAGCGCCGTTCAGGGCGGCCAGATCGGTCATCGGACGATCTCCCTGGTGCGGCACTACGCTGCCCTCGCTCAACCCCAGGAAGGCCTCCCCCAGCCACGCACCGCACGACATCAACCCACGCACGCCAGCGCCGTTCAAGGCGGCCAGATCAGTCATCGGGCGGTCTCCTTGGTGCGGTACTCCATGCTGTCCTCGGTCAACCCCAGAAAGGCCCCCAGCGGACGCACCGCGCGGCGTCAACTCGTGGACGCCAGCGCCGTTCAGGGCGGCCGGATCAGTCATCGGACGGTCTCCCTGGTGCGGTACTCCATGCTGCTCGGTCAACCCCAGGTAGGCGTCCCTCAGCGACGCACCGTGCGGCGTCAGCTCGTGCAGGCGAACATCGGTGACGGCGGCCAGGTCGGTCATCGGGAGGTCTCCTTGGTGCGGTACTCCACGCTGTCCTCGGTCAACTCCAGGTAGGCCTCCTCCAGCGACGCACTGCGCGGGGTCAGTTCGTGGACGCGGATGTCGTTCAGGGCGGCCAGGTCGGCGATGTCGGGGGCGTCGAGGCCCTGCACGAGCAGCGCGCCGTCCTCGGACCGGGTGGTAGCGCCCGCGGCGGTCAGGACGGACACCAGGGTGTCCGGCGTGGGCGAGCGGACGAGGACGTCCGTCCGGAACTTCTCCTGCAGGTCCTGCATGGACGCCTCCAGGATCAGCTTGCCCCGGCCGATCACGATCACCCGGTCGGCGGTCAGGGCCATCTCGCTCATCAGGTGGCTCGACACCAGCACCGTGCGGCCCTCACGGGCCAGGCCGCGCATGAGGTGGCGGATCCACCGGATGCCCTCCGGGTCGAGGCCGTTCACCGGCTCGTCGAACAGCAGCACGGCGGGATCGCCGAGCAGGGCCGCCGCCACGCCGAGGCGTTGCTTCATGCCCAGCGACAGCGATCCCACCCGTCTCTTCGCCACACCCGCCAGACCCACCTGCTCCAAGGTCGCCACGACCCGCGTGTCCTTGATGCCGTTGCTGCGCGCCAGCACGCGGAGGTGGTCGTAGGCCGACCGACCGCCGTGCACCGCGCCCGCGTCGATCAGCGCGCCGACGTGGTGCATGGGACGGCGGAGGTCGGCGTACCGGCGGCCCTCGACGAGCGCCTCGCCGCTGGTCGGCCGGTCCAGGCCGAGGATCGCCCTCATGGTGGTGGACTTGCCCGCGCCGTTGGGCCCGAGGAAGCCCGCGACGTAGCCGGGCTTCACCTCGAACGAGAGGCCGTCCACGGCCCGGGTGGCCCGGTAGCGCTTGGTCAGTTGCCTTACTTCGATCATGGGTTGGAGCTTGCCGGGGTGGGGCTTGGGGCGAATCGGACCGGGGTCTGCGATTTCAGGTCGGACCGTGGTCCGACGCCACGCGCGGCCCGGCCGATTACCGTGCCGATCGTGATGTCGCGAGTCCTGCGGATGCTGCCGACCGCCTACCTGTACGCGCTGGACGTGGCCACCGCCGTCGTGCTGGTCATGGTGTACCTGGACTTCGCCCGGATGAACGACGTGCCGGCGTGGCTGGGGTACCCGGTGGCCGTGCTGGTCGGGGCGCCGTTGGCGCTGCGCCGCAAACGCCCCCTGCTCACGCTGGGGCTCGTCCTGGCCGCGCAGAACGTCGCCACGATCACCCACATCACGCTGGAGCCCTACAGCGCGACGGCGTTCGCCATCTACATGGTGGCTTCGGCCTGCTCGCAGCGGGTGGCCGTGGGCGCGCTGGCCACCGCGCTCGGCACGGCGTGGGTCGCGGTGCTCGCCAGCGAGCCGTGGCCGGAGTCCCTCGGGCTGTGCGTGTTCCTCACGCTGGTCGTGTGCGCAGCGTGGGCGTTGGGGCGCACCACGCGGATCCGCCGGTCCTACGAGGCCCGCGAGGCCGCGGAGGCGTCGTCCAAGGCCGTCGCCGAGGAGCGCATGCGGATCGCCCGCGAGCTGCACGACGTGGTCGCGCACAGCCTGAGCCTGATCACGGTCAAGGCAGGCGTCGCCGCCCACGTCGCGCCGACGCGGCCCGAGCTGGCCCAGGAGGCGTTGCGGGTCATCGAGACGACGTCCCGCGGCACCCTGGTCGAGATGCGGCGGCTGCTGGGCGTGCTGCGGTCCGAGAACGCGGAGGCCGACCTGGCACCCATGCCCGGTATGGGGGACTTGCCCGAACTGGTGTCGCGGGCGTCGATGGCCGGCGTGGACGTGTCGCTGTCGGTGTCCGGCTCGCTGCCCGACGGGCTGGGGCTCACCGTGTACCGCATCGTGCAGGAGTCGGTGACGAACGTGGTCAAGCACGCGGCGCCGGCCGCCTGCGAGGTGTCGATCGCCGTCGGGGACGATGCGGTGGAGGTCCGGGTGGTCGACGACGGACCCGGTGAACGGGTGTTGGCCGGTGGCGGCGGGGGGCACGGGTTGATCGGGATGCGGGAACGGGTGGCGGTCTACGGCGGGACGTTCTCCGCCGGCCCGCTGGCCGGTGGGGGCTTCGCGGTGCGCGCCGAGGTGCCGCTGTCGTGATCGACGTGGTGATCGTGGACGACCAGGCGCTGCTGCGCGGCAGCTTCCAGGTCCTCGTGGACTCGGCGCCCGACCTGCGGGTGGTCGGCGAGGCCGGTGACGGCGCCGAGGCGGTCTCCGTCGTGCGGTCGACGTCGCCGGACGTGGTGCTGATGGACGTGCGGATGCCAGGCGTCGACGGTATCGCCGCCACCCGTCGGATCAGCTCGTTCTCCGCCGCCCGCGTGTTGATCCTGACCACGTTCGACCTGGACGAGTACGTGTACTCGGCGCTGCGGGCCGGCGCGAGCGGGTTCCTGCTGAAGGACACTCCCCCGGCCGACCTGCTGGCCGCGATCCGCGTGGTGGCCGCCGGCGACGCCCTGCTGTCACCCTCCGTGACACGCCGGTTGGTGGCCGAGTTCTCCCGAACACCTCCGCCGCGTGCCGTCCGCCTCGACGTGATCACGGAACGTGAGCAGGAGGTGCTGCTGCTGATCGCGCGCGGGTACTCCAACGCCGAGATCATGCAGGAGCTGCACCTGTCGGTCGGCACGGTGAAGACCCACATCGGTCGACTGCTGCACAAGCTCCAGGCCCGCGACCGGGCACAGCTGGTGATCGCCGCCTACGAGTCCGGCCTGGTCACCGCCCGCTCCTGACGACCGGCACCGATCGCGGTCCTCCGCCGCCGCACCGGCTCTGCCCGTCCCGCGCGAGGTGGGGCCCGTGGTCGGATCCGGTCCGGACGACACGCTGGTCGTCCAGCTCGACTCACCCGACTCCGGGCCCGATGCAGGTGGGGGGACGTCGAGGGCCGGCGGATCCTCGCCGCGGTCGAGGCGCCGGACAGCGGCGCGGGAGCTGGCGCGGGAGCTCAGGGGCGACCGGGCTGGTGGCGGTGCTGTGCGCCACGAGATGTCCGCCATCGGCAGCGGCACGACCGGCTATGCCGGATCGCCGGCGGTGAGCCGAGGTCCGGGCCCTGGGCAACGGCCGGGACGAGGGCGTCTGCGCCTGACCCACGACCGCGCTGAGACCCCCGAACGCGGAGGACCCGTCCGGCGCGGTGGCCGGACGGGTCCTCCAGGCGGGTTCCGACGGTGGAGCTGCGGGTGCTACAGGTACTGACCGGTGTTCGTCGCCGTGTCGATGGCCCGACCCGACTCCTGGTTCTTGCCGGTCACGAGCGTGCGGATGTAGACGATCCGCTCGCCCTTCTTGCCCGAGATCCTGGCCCAGTCGTCCGGGTTGGTCGTGTTGGGCAGGTCCTCGTTCTCGGCGAACTCGTCCACGATCGCGTCCAGCAGGTGGCGCACCGACAAGCCCGGCTGCTTGGTGTCCAGCAGGCTCTTGATGGCCGCCTTCTTCGCGCGGTCCACGATGTTCTGGATCATGGCGCCCGAGTTGAAGTCCCGGAAGTACAGGACCTCCTTGTCACCGTTGGCGTAGGTGACCTCCAGGAACCGGTTCTCCTCGGACTCCTCGTACATCCGCTCGACCGTGTGCTGCACCATGCCGTCGATGCAGGCCACCGGGTCGCCGCCGAACTCGGCCAGGTCGTCGGCGTGGATCGGCAGGTCGGGCGTGAGGTACTTGTTGAAGATGTCCTTCGCGCCTTCGGCGTCCGGACGCTCGATCTTGATCTTCACGTCGAGCCGGCCCGGCCGCAGGATCGCCGGGTCGATCATGTCCTCGCGGTTGGAGGCGCCGATCACGATCACGTTCTCCAGGCCCTCGACGCCGTCGATCTCGCTGAGGAGCTGGGGCACGATCGTGGTCTCGACGTCGGAGGACACGCCGCTGCCGCGGGTGCGGAAGATCGAGTCCATCTCGTCGAAGAACACGATCACCGGGGTGCCCTCGGAGGCCTTCTCCCTGGCCCGCTGGAAGATCAGCCGGATGTGCCGCTCGGTCTCGCCCACGAACTTGTTGAGCAGCTCGGGGCCCTTGATGTTGAGGAAGTAGCTCTTGGCCTCGCGGTGGTCCTCGCCGCGGGCGGCGTGGACCTGCTTGGCCAGGGAGTTCGCCACCGCTTTCGCGATGAGCGTCTTGCCGCAGCCGGGAGGGCCGTACAGCAGCACGCCCTTGGGCGGGCGCAGCTTGTACTCGCGGAACAGGTCGGCGTGCAGGAACGGCAGCTCCACGGCGTCGCGGATCTGCTCGATCTGCCGGAACAGGCCGCCGATGTCCTCGTACTTGACGTCGGGCACCTCCTCCAGCACCAGGTCCTCGACCTCGGCCTTCGGCACCCGCTCGTAGGCGAAGCCCGCCTTCGAGTCGACCAGCAGCGAGTCGCCCGCCTTGAGCGGCGAGTCCATCAGCGGCTGGGCCAGCCAGACCACCCGCTCCTCGTCGGCGTGGCCCACGACCAGGGCCCGGCCGATGGAGCTGTCGGCGGTCTCGGACAGCAGCACCTCGCGCAGCGTGCAGACCTCGCCGATGCGCTCGAAGTCGCCGCCCTCGACCACGGTCAACGCCTCGTTCAGGCGCACCGACTGGCCCAGGACCAGCGACGACGTCTCGACCGCCGGTGATACGGAGACCCTCATGCGACGGCCGGAGGTGAACACGTCCACCGTGCCGTCCTCGAACCTGGCCAGGAAGACGCCGTAACCGCTGGGCGGTTGCGCGAGGCGGTCCACTTCCTCGCGCAGCGCGAGCAGCTGGCTGCGCGCTTCTCGAAGGGTGTCGATGAGCTTCGTGTTGCGCTCGGTGAGTTGGCTGACGCGCTCCGTCGCCTCGGCCAACCGCTGCTCCAGCAACCGGACGTGTCGTGGGGATTCCGTCAACTTGCGGCGCAGCAACGCGATCTCGTCCTCGAGGAACCGGATCTGCGCAGTCAGCTCACCAGGGTTGTTGCTTTTGTTCAGCTCGCCGCCCTCATCGGGCTGGCTGCCGGGATGACCGTGCTGCATGTCGGCACCCTCCTCCCGTGTTCGTCCCACAACGGTACCGGCGATCACCGACAAAAGCCGACACCCAGCGAGTTCCGGGCGTCGTGTGATCACGCTTACCGCCCGCTCGGCCGGACGAACTGCTCCATACCGGTGTCTGCCGGGACCTCCCACCCGCTACCGTGCGTCCAGTACGAGTCCCACGTGAGTGGTCCGGGCAGTGTCCCACTGCCACCAGCGGAAAGTTCTAGGAGAACGTGATGTCCGTCCCGCCGCAGCAGCCGGGTCCCTACGGTCAGCAGCCGGGTCAATTTGGCCAGCAACCAGGCCAATTCGGCCAGCAGCCGGGATACGGCCAGCAGCCCGGCGGGTACCCGCCGCCTGGTCAGGGCTTCCCACAGGGTGGGCAGCAGCCCGGTTACGGCACGCCGCCCGGTGGCTACGGGCAGCCGGGCCAGCCCGGTCCCGGCCAGCAGCCGTACGGCCAGCCCGGCCAGTTCAACCAGCCCGGTTACGGCCAACCGGGTGGTTTCGGCGATCCCTACGGCGCTCCGCCGAAGAAGAAGAGCCCCCTGCCGTGGATCCTCGGCGGTGTCGGCGCGCTGGCCGTGATCGGTGTCGTGGTCGTGCTCGTCGTGGTGATGGGTGGTGGCGGCAACGGCACCGCCAAGGACGCCGCCGACAGCTACGTCGCCGCGGTCAACTCCCGGGACTTCGACAAGCTCAAGACGCTGACCTGCACCGAGAAGCACGGCACGATCGACGACATCAAGAAGGCCACCGACCCGGGCGCCTTCGCGGCGGAGCTCGAGAAGGAGCTGGAGAACCTGCCGCCGGAGTTCAAGGAGCAGGTCGAGGCGGCCCAGGAGGCCGCGAAGGACATCAAGGTCAACCTGACCGTCGACAAGGTCGAGGAGAAGAGCGACACGGAGGCCACGGCCACCGTCTCGGTCAAGTTCCAGGGCGTGCCCGACAGCATGAAGGAGTACGTCAAGGACGACACCGACACGCTGCCGTTGAAGAAGACCGACGACGGCTGGGTCGCCTGCCCGACCAGTTGATCCACAAGTGCCCGCGACAACGGCCCCGCACCTCGCGTGCGGGGCCGTTGTCGCAGTTCAGAGGCCCTATCAGCCCTTGGACGGCCGGCGCTGCGGCCGGGGCGGGGTGACGCCGTCGGCGAGCCTGCGGGTGGTCAGCAGGAACGCCGTGTGCCCGATCATCCGGTGCTCCGGGCGCACCGCCAGGCCCACCACGTGCCACGGCCGCACGAGGGTCTCCCACGCGTGCGGCTCGGTCCAGTGCTGCTGCTCCCGGATCGCCTCGGTGACCTTCGACAGCTGGGTCGTGGTCGCCACGTACACCACCAGCACGCCGCCCGGGATCAGGCTGCGGGACACGGCGGGCAGCACGTCCCACGGGGCGAGCATGTCCAGCACGACCCGGTCGACCTCGCCCTCGTGCTCGTTCACGTCGGCGACGGTCAGCGACCAGTTGCCCGGCCGCTCGCCGAAGAACTGCTCGACGTTGCGGATGGCGTGGTCGGCGTGGTCCTGGCGGACCTCGTAGGACGTCACGCTGCCCTTCTCCCCGACCGCCCGCAGCAACGAGCAGGTCAGCGCGCCGGACCCGGCACCGGCCTCCAGCACCCGCGCGCCGGGGAACACGTCGCCGTACATGACGATCTGGGCGGCGTCCTTGGGGTAGATCACCTGCGCCCCGCGCGGCATGGACAGCACGTAGTCCGACAGCAGGGGCCGCAGCGCCAGGAACGACGTGCCGCCGACCGAGACGACCACGGACCCCTCGGGCTGCCCGATCAGCTTGTCGTGCGACAACGCGCCGCGGTGGGTGTGGTACTCCTTGCCCGGTTCGAGCACGATCGTGTAGTGCCGTCCCTTCGGGTCGGTCAACTGCACCCGGTCTCCGGGCCGGAACGGACCACTGGCGGTGCTCACCGCGGCAAACCTCCTGCTAAAACGCGCGTCAACAGCGCACGATGGTCGCACGGAGGCCCCACCCGGCTACCGGCGGGACTTCGCCGCGCGCCTCCCCGAGTAGGTCAGCGCCGCGCCGACGACGACGAACCCGAGCGCGGCGGGCAGCCGGGCCCACGCCGGCAGGTGCATCACCACGAACCAGCTCTTGCTGTCCACGCCCAGCGCCATCAGCACCAAAGGCACCAGCCCCTGCGGCACCAGCAGGATGATCCCGACGATCTCACGCATCACTCCCCCTTGTCAGTGATCTTCTCCGCACGTACCTTGGCCAGCTCGGTGACCGTGTGGTAGACGGGCCAGCCCAGCAGCCAGATGACGCCGACGACCGTCATGCCCCGCATCTGCCCCCACAGCGCCTGCGTCCGCTCCGGCGTGCCGACCACGTACATCAGCAGCAGCATCACCGAGCAGGCGATGGCCCACGCGATCGCGAACTTCACCCATTCGCGCCACTCGTAGCGGACCCTCGCCGGGCCCTCCTTCGGCGGCTTGACCGGCGGCGGACCGCCGGCGAACCGGTGGGCGACCCGCTGGTCGGCCCACCGCAGCATGCTGTGCCCGAACGCCACGCTCACCCCCAGGTAGATCGCGGCGAGCCCGTGCGCCGTCTTGGCCTCACCCCCAGAGCGCAGGTCGAAGACGGTCGCGACGAGCAGCACCACGTCCACGACGGGCGTGCAGACCAGCAGCGCGGCGCCGAGCCTCCGCATCCTGAACGCGTACCGGGCCAGCAGCCCCGCGCCCAGCACGACCCAGAACCCGACCTCACACGCGACGATGACGACAACCAGCGGATCGACCACGTCGGCAAGCCTGCGGTCCGCGGCGGCCGCGGCGCGTCGTCGGGCCGACCCACCGCGCGTCATCAGTTCGTAGGACGCCCGGCGCCGGGCGCTGTGCTGTGATGACGGGGTGCAGCTCCACCGCGGACACCGGGACGTGCTGATCGCGGTGGCCTTCTTCGCCGCGGGCGTGCTGCTCTACCGGCTCGGCATGGACCTGGTGCTCGGCGGCCCGGACGCGCGCACGCCGATCGCGATCCGGGCGGCGGTCCTCGCCGTCGCGTGCGCCGGCCAGGCGTTCCGCCGCAGGTCACCCGCCGTGGCGCTGGCCGTGGTCACCCCGGTCACGGCGGTCGACGTGTACTTCGGCCTGAGCATGCCGGTGATGATGGTGTGCATCGACGTGCTGTTCATGGCCACGATGCACGGTTCCCGCAGGTTGCACCGGGTGATCGTCGGCGCGGTGGCGGTGTTGACGGTCGGCATCACGGTGGCGGTCGCGGTGCTGGGCGACTGGCGGCAGTCGTTCTACGCGGGCTTGCAGGCGTTCTCGCTGTTCGTGGTGCC
The DNA here is from genome assembly GCF_054781895.1 of Saccharothrix stipae. Taxonomy (NCBI): domain Bacteria; kingdom Bacillati; phylum Actinomycetota; class Actinomycetes; order Pseudonocardiales; family Pseudonocardiaceae; genus Saccharothrix; species Saccharothrix stipae. The sequence continues at coordinate 539,883 of NZ_BAAGTN010000002.1, forward strand.
GGTGTGGTGGGCGACGAACGTGCGGCAGCACCGGGAGGGGGCCGAGCACGTCACCCGGATCGCGGAGCTGGACCGGCGGGCGGCGGTGAACGCCGAGCGCAACCGGATGGCCCGCGACCTGCACGACGTGGTGGCCGGGCACCTGTCCGCGATCGCGATCCAGTCCGAGGCGGTGCTGTCGATGCGCGAGGGCGACCCGGAGACGGTGCGCACGGTGCTCAAGTCGGTGCGGGAGAACAGCGTGCGGTCGTTGGCCGAGATGCGGATGATGATCGACGTGCTGCGGGCGGACGAACCGGCGGACGAGCCGGTGACCGTGCGGCTGGCGGACGTGGACAGGCTGGTCGAGTCGGCCGGGGCGGGTGGGCTGGTGGTGGAGCTGCGCGGCGCGGACGTGGACGAGCTGCCGGTGGGCGTGGACGTCGCGGCGTACCGGATCGTGCAGGAGGCGTTGACCAACGCGCTGAAGCACGCGCCGGGCGCCCGCACGTCGGTGGTGCTGGAACGGCAGGTCAGGCGGTTGGCGGTGGTGGTGCGCAATGACGGGGTCGACGGTCCGACGGGCACCGGGACGGGGTTGGTGAGCATGGCGGAACGCGCCCACGTGGTCGGCGGTGCGTTCTCCGCGGGCCGGGAGGACGACGGCGACTGGGTCGTGCGGGCGGAGTTCCCGCTGTGATCCGGGTGGTGGTGGCCGACGACCACGCGGCGATCCGGGCGGGCCTGGTGATGATCCTCGACGGCGCGGACGGCGTCGAGGTGGTCGGCGAGGCGGCGGACGGCGAGGCGGCGGTGCGGCTGGCCACGCGGTTGCGGCCGGACGTGGTGCTGATGGACATCCGGATGCCCGGTGTGGACGGCATCGAGGCGACCAGGCAGCTCAGCGGCGTGTGCGAGGTGCTGGTGCTGACCACGTTCGACTTGGACGAGTACGTGCGCGGCGCGCTGCGGGCCGGTGCGGCGGGGTTCCTGCTGAAGTCGGTGGAGGCGCCCGCGCTGGTCGAGGCGGTGCGGCAGGTCGCGGCCGGTGACGGGGTGCTCGCGCCGAGCGTGACGCGGCGGGTGATGCGGGAGTTCGCCTCGACCGCGCCGAAGTCGCGCCCGGCCGGGTTGGACTCGTTGACCGAGCGTGAGGTGGAGGTGCTGCGGTGCCTCGGCGAAGGACTGTCGAATCACCAGATCGGGCGAAAACTGCACATCGGTGAGACGACGGTGAAGACGCACGTGTCGCGGGTGCTGACGAAGCTGGACCTGCGGTCGCGGGTGCAGGCGGCGATCCTGGCGCAGGAGGCCGGGCTGCTCAACGGCGGGTAGGTCAGCGCCGCGCGGGCTCGGTACGGGCGAGGTCGGCACCCGGCAGGGTCAGCGCCGGGGCGGGGTCAGCGCCGGTCCAGCGCGGCCTTGAGGTCTTCGCGGCGCAGCACGCCCGCGGGCCGTCCTTCGAGGTCGACGACCAGGTACTCCCAGGCGGCGGTGCCGTGCACGCGCTCCACCACCTCGGCGCCGGTCTCGTTCTCCAGCAGCACGGTCTCCGGCCGGATCGGCACGGCGGCCTGCTCGGCGGGCGCGTGCGGCGAGGTGCTGGCCAGCCGGCGCGCCATCTCGCGGTCGAGCAGGCCGGCGGCGACACCGTCCGCGCGGACCAGCACCACGCCCCGGCCGGCGGACGCGGTGAGGGCCCCCGACACCGGGCTCTCGGCGGGCAGTTGCAGCACCGGGCGGACGAGTTCGCCCAGCGTCAGGCCGTCCGGCCAGGTGCTGCGGCGCTCGGCGGTGAGCTCGCCCCGCGCGCCCGCCAGCACGAACCACGCGGTCAGCAGGCACACGCCGAAGCGGATCCAGCGGTCCTCGGCGCCGTCGAGCACGCCCCAGACCGCCCAGACGACGAGCAGGGCGGCCACGACCCCGCCACCGATCACGGCGGCCTTCGTGCCCGACGCGCGACGACCCGTGACCGCCCACACGCCCGCGCGCAGGATCCGGCCGCCGTCCAGCGGCAGGCCGGGCAGCAGGTTGAACACCGCGACGGCGGCGTTGGCGAACGCGGTCTGGGCGATCAGCAGCCAGACGGCGTCCGGCCGCGGGATGGCGGAGGCGGCCAGGGCGAACAGGCCGGCCAGCACGATGGAGACGATCGGGCCGGCCGCGGCGATGGCGCCCTCGTGGCCGGGGCGGGTCGGGGTGCGCATGACCTCGGACACGCCGCCGAGCAGGAACAGGCGCAGTCGCCGCACCGGCAGGCCCAAGCGCAGGGCGACCAGGCTGTGGCCCAGTTCGTGCGCCAGGACCGAGAGGCCGAGGAAGACCGCGAACGTGGCGGCGAGGAGCACGCCGGTGAGGCCGCCCGTGCCGGGTGCGATGCGGCCGACCAGCGGCGCGTAGAGCACCACGATGGCCGCCGAGCCGAGCCACCACGAGGGCGCGAGCAGCACCGGTATCCCGGCCGCGCGGAACAGCGGCAGCCCACCGTCCCGGCCGACCTGCCGCCGCCAACCACCCGTCGTCGCCACGTGCCGAGCCTAGGCCGCGGCGTGTATCAGGACTGTGTTGGATCAGTGCGGTATCGGACCGCGGCCGCACCCGATCGGCAACGCGACCGATCAGCGCCCGGTCGGGTCGTCGCGGGACGCGATCCGCGCCCGCAGGCCGTCGAGGATGAGGTCCAGGCCGAAGCCCAGGGCCTCGTCCTGACCGCCCTCCGCCGCCGACTCGGCCAACGCGGCCTTGACCGCCGGGTACCGGTCGCCTCGCTCGCGGACGATCTCGACCAGGATCGCGCCGAACTGCGTCCCCGCGTCGCCACCCGGTGTCGTCACCGCCTGCTGCGCGATGCCGCGCACGTGCCCGGCGAGCACGGCCAGCACGTCCATCCGCTCCGCGCCGCGCAGCCGCGTGCCGTCGAGCAGGGCGAGCCCGGACTCCATCCAGGCCAGTTCGTTGGGTCCGACGACGCGCGGGCCCGTGGTGGCCTCCAGCACCCACGGGTGCCGCACGAACCCGGGCAGCAGCGCCAGCGCCCACGCGCGCAGCCGATCGCACCGGTCACCGTCTCCCGGGTCGGCGGGCGGCGTGCCCATCGCCAGGTCGGCCATGAGCGCGACGAGTTCCGCCTTGCCGGGCACGTAGCGGTACAGGGACATCTTGGTGAAGCCGAGGTCCGCGGCGACCCGCTGCATCGAGAGGGCGGCGAGGCCTTCGGCGTCGGCGATCGCGATGCCGGTGCCGGCGATCAGCTCGTGGGTGAGCGCGGGCTTGGGGCCGCGGCGCGGGCCGGGACGGTCGCCCCACAGCAGTTCGAGGCTGCCCGTCAGGTCCATCGCCACCTCCGGTGTTGCCGTCGCCAAAGAACTGTGTCTAAGGTACACAAATTGAATTGCTTCCAACGGACACAGTTTGGGGTTGCCATGGCGGACAAGCAGGTCCTGGTCTCCGGCGCGAGCATCGCCGGGCCGGCACTGGCCTACTGGCTGGCGCGGCGCGGCTTCGAGCCGACCGTCGTGGAGATCGCGCCCGCGCTGCGCGGCGGTGGCGCGCCGGTGGACTTCCGCGGTGAGACGCACCTGACCGTGCTGGAGCGGATGGGCGTGCTGGACCGGCTGCGCGAGGTGCAGACCGGCGGCAGCCCGATGACGTTCGTCGACGAGCACGGGCGCACGGTGCTCCACCTGCCCGGTGACTTCGCGGGAGGCGACGTCGAGGTGCTGCGCTCGGACCTGTCACGGGTGCTCTACGAGCACGGCCGAGGGCTCGTGGACTACGTCTTCGGCGACTCGATCACCGGGTTGGCCGAGACCCCCGACGGGGTCGACGTGACGTTCGCCTCGGGGAACCGGCGCACGTTCGACCTGGTCATCGGCGCCGACGGCATCCACTCGGGCGTCCGCGGCCTGGTCTTCGGCCCGGAGGAGCGCTACGTCAGCCACCTGGGCTACTACGTCGCGAGCTGGGACCTGCCCGACGACCTCGGCATCGGGCCGGAGTCGTTGAGCTACAACGTGCCGGGGCGGATGGTCTCCGCCGGTGGCGGTCCGGATCGGCCGGGCGCGTTCGTGGCTTTCAAGTCGCCCCGGCTGGAGTACGACCGGCGTGACGTGGCAGGGCAGCGCGCGCTGCTGGTCGACGCGTTCGGCGGGCTCGGGTGGAAGACGCCCCAGCTGCTGGCGGCCTTGGAGCACACCACCGAGCTGTACTTCGACTCGATCAGCCGGGTGGACGTCCGACCCTGGTCACGGGGCCGCGTCGCGCTGGTCGGCGACGCGGCGTGCGGCGCCACCATCGGCGGGATGGGCGCGGGCACCGCCGTCGTCGGCGCGTACGTGCTCGCGGGCGAGTTGGCCGCCGCGAACGGCGATCACGTGACGGCGTTCCGGCGTTACGAGGACCTCATGCGCGACTACGCGCAACGGTGCCAGAAGGGAGGTGACCGGACCGGGCGGTTCCTGGCGCCGGCGAGCGGTTTCGCGTTGCGCATGCGCAACGGTCTGCTGGGCAACCGGTTCCTGCTCGACCTGATGCTCAAAGCGGGCAGGGACGTGACCAACCGCATCGACCTCCCGGACTACGCGACCGCCACCGCGTGACGCGGCCACCCGCCCGACGCCGTTCGAACCCGATCTTGTCGGGGTCGTGGCCTATGGTTCTGGGCCATGGCAGTGCCGACGATCACCGAGCGCCCTGTTCGCAGGCCAGCGCTGTCGCCTTCGAGAGCGGGCGACTTCAAGCAGTGCCCGCTGCTCTACCGCTTCCGCGCCGTCGACCGGCTGCCCGAGAAGCCGACCAGGGCGCAGGTGCGCGGCACGGTGGTGCACGCGGTGCTGGAGGACCTGTTCGGCCTGCCCGCCGCCGAACGGCTGCCGGAGACGGCACGGGCACTGGTGGGTCCGGCGTGGGAACGGGTGCGGGCCGAGCGGCCGGAGTTCGCCGAGCTGTTCGCCGAGGACGACCCCGAGCAGGAGCGGTGGCTGGCCTCGGCGGAGGAGCTGCTGGACGGCTACTTCGGGCTGGAGGACCCGCGTCGGTTCGACCCGGACGCCCGTGAGCTGCTGGTGGAGTGGGAACTGCCCTCCGGTGTGCTGCTGCGCGGGTACATCGACCGGGTGGACGTGGCGCCGACCGGCGAGATCCGGGTGGTCGACTACAAGACGGGCGCGGCGCCGCGCGAGGTCGGCGAGGCCAAGGCGCTGTTCCAGATGAAGTTCTACGCGCTGGTGCTGTGGCGGCTGCGCGGCGTGGTGCCGCGCCAGCTGCGGCTGATGTACCTGGCCGACCGGCAGGCGTTGGCCTACCAGCCCGACGAGGCGGAGCTGGCCCGGTTCGAGCGCACGTTGGAGGCGATCTGGAACGCCATCCTGCGCGCGGCGAAGTCCGGCGACTTCCGGCCGAGCCCGAGCAGGCTGTGCGACTACTGCGACCACAAGGCGCTGTGCCCGGCGTTCGACGGCACGCCGCCGCCGTACCCGGGCTGGCCGGAGCCGGACGCCGGCGTGGAGACCGCGCTGGACCGGGCCGACTGACCCGGGACCCGGCCGGGGTTCGACCGATGGGTTGCGCTGATGGGGTCGCGCTGATGAGGTCGCGCTGATGGACGCGTTCTACGAGCGGCTCGACGACGACCGGTTCGCCGCCACCGGGCACACCACCGGGCCGTGGGGCGACGACAGCCAGCACCTGGGGCCGCCGTCGGCCCTGCTGGTGCGGGCGTTGGAGCGGTGCGCACCACGTCCGGGCGTGCTGCTGTCACGGGTGGTGTTCGAGGTGCTGGGCCCGGTGCCGGTGGCGGAGCTGACCGTGACGGCGTCGATGGCCCGGCCCGGGCGCTCGGTGGAGCTGCTGACCGCGGCGCTGGCGCACCGGGGCAGGCCGGTGCTGCGGGCGAGCGCCTGGCGGATCGTCGTCGGCGACACGGCGGCGGTGGCGTCCGAACCCGGCGGACCACCGGCGCCGCCGTCGGCGTGCGAGCCGATGGCCATCCCGGAGCACTGGCGGGGCGGCTACCTGGCCGCGATGGAGTGGCGCTCGGTGAGCGGCGGGATCTTCGCGCCCGGTGACGCGGTGGTGTGGGCGCGGGCGCGCGTGCCGGTGGTGGCGGGCGAGGAGCCGAGCGCGGCGCAACGCCTGTTCACCGTGGCGGACTCGGCGAGCGGGGTGTCCAGCCGGCTCGACATCCGCACCTGGTACGCGATCAACACCGACCTGACCGTGCACCTGCACCGCGAGCCGGTCGGCGAGTGGTTCGCCCTGGACGCGCGGACGGTGATCGGCCCGTCCGGTGTCGGCGTGGCGAGCAGCGTGCTGCACGACCAGCACGGTCCGGTGGGGCGCGGCGCACAGTCGCTGTTCGTGCGGGAGCGCTAGGTGCCGTGCTCGCAGTACGCGCACGACGGGCGCACCATGGGGGTGTGAGGTTCGCCGACCGCTCCGAGGCAGGCCGGGTGCTCGCCCGGGCGCTGGTCGGCGAGCCGTGGACCGATCCGCTGGTGCTCGGCCTGGCCCGCGGTGGCGTGCCGGTGGCGTTCGAGGTCGCCGCGGCGTTGGGCGGCGAGCTGGACGTCGCCGTGGCGCGCAAGATCGGCGCGCCCGGTCACCCGGAGTACGGCATCGGCGCGGTCACCGCCGAGGGCGAGCCCATCTTCGACCACGACGCGCTGCGCGTGCTCGGCCTCACCCCGGACGACCTGGCCGAGACGTGCGCGGCCGAACGGCGCGAGGCACGACGGCGGCTGGAGCTGTACCGCGACGGGCCGGTGCGGCTGGCGGGCCGCGACGTGCTGGTCGTGGACGACGGCCTGGCCACCGGCGTCACCGCCCGCGCCGCGCTGCGCGAGGCCCGCGGACAGCACCCGCGCCGCCTGGTGCTCGCGGTGCCGGTGGGCGCGGCGGACTCGGTGCGCGCCCTGGGCGCGGACGCCGACCTGGTGGTCTGCCCGCACCCGCGCACCGACTTCCGGGCGGTCGGCCGGTTCTACGGGCACTTCGACCAGACCACCGACGACCAGGTGGTCGACCTGCTGCGCGGTCAGACCGGGCGGTAGTGCTCGACGGTCGGGAACGGGTCGTAGAAGTGGTGCAGCAACGCCTTCCACCGCGGGTACAGCGGTCCCTGCCGGAAGCCGACGGTGTGGTCCTCCAGCGTCTCCCACCCCACCAGCAGCAGGTACCGGGACGGCTGCTCGACCGACCGCCGCAGGTCCAGCGAGACGAACCCGGGCGACCGCGCGATGACCGCGCGCGCCTGCTCGAACGCCCGCTCGAAGTCCGCCTCCAGACCGGGGCGGACGTCGAGCGCGGCGACCTCCAGGATCACAGGTGCTTGTACACGTCCTCGAGGGTCAGCCCGCGGCCGAGCATCAGCACCTGCACGCGGTACAGCAGCTGGGAGACCTCTTCGGCCAGGCGCTCGTCCGACTCGTGCTCCGCGGCGATCCACACCTCGCCGGCCTCCTCCAGCACCTTCTTGCCCTGCGCGTGCACCCCGGCCTCCAGAGCCGCGGCGGTGGCGGAGCCCTCAGGGCGGGTGCGTGCGCGTTCGCTCAGCTCGGCGAACAGCTCGTCGAAGGTCTTCACGGGGTCTGATCCTCCCATCCCCCGAACGGCCGCAGGAACCCAGGTCAGGCATCACGACGACCGCGCCTGCGAAGGTTCGCCGCGGTGGCGGTCGGACCGCCCGGCGAGGTCACCGCGCGACCGTCAGATCCCGTAGTGCGGGCTGCGGAACGGCCACGCCTCGGTGATCCACCTCGGCACGAACGCGTCCAGCGCGCGCTCCAGGTCGGTGCCCGCGTGCTCGTCCACGACCCACCACGAGATCTGCGCGTCGTCGGCACGCTTGGGATCGTCGACGGGGTCGATGTAGACGCACCCGAGCAGCTCGGTCTCGTCGGCGTTGAAGAGCGCGTAGTTGAACGACTCGTGCGCGTCCTGCTCGCGTTCGTGCCGGGCCAGGTCGACGCGGTCGTGCTCGTGGGTCATGTCCGCGGGCGGCCAACCCCACTTCTCCCCGTACCGCGACCACAGCCGTTCCCGCGAACCCATCACGGCCGGGTAGTCGATGTCCACATCGGACTCGCGAATCGGCCGGAGGTGGTGTTCGCCGTCGAGCGGCACGCGGGTCGGGTGGGCGAAGTCAGCGGGAAGCCACGGCATGCGCGGATTCTGCGTGGGCGGGCCCGCGACCGCCACCGAAAATCCGATGGCGCCACCGCGGGCGCGCCGACACACTGCACCGATGACCGAGGGGTTGGTGCTGCGGGCCGCGCGCCCGGAAGACCTCGACCAGATCGGCGCGCTGCTGGTCGAGCGGGGCGAACCGGCGGACGCGGTCGACCACCGACTGGTGGTCGAGGACCCAGACGCGGGCTGGGAGGCGTGCGCGGTCGTCGTGGACGGCGACAAGGTCGTGTCCACCGCGACCCTGCTGGACGAGACGCTGGTGCTCGACGGGGTGGAGATCCCGGCGGGCCAGGTGGAACTGGTCGCCACCGACCGCGCCTACGAGGGCCGGGGGCTGGTGCGGGCGCTCATGGGTTGGGCCCACGAACGGTCCGTCGCACGCGGCCAGCTGGTGAACGTGATGCTCGGCATCCCCTACTTCTACCGCCGGTTCGGCTACACCTACGCGATCCCGATCTCGGCCACCCGACCGGTCACGGGGCGTCCCGACGCCGGCGGGCACGCGCTGCGCGAGGCCACCACCGACGACATCCCGACGATGGCCCGCCTGCAGGACGCCGAGCAGGCGCGGGCCGACTTGCGGATGCCGCACTCCCCCGGTCTGTGGCGGTGGTTGGTGGCCCGTGACGGCAGCACGGAGTGGCTGGTGGAACGGGACGGCGTGCCGGTCGCCACCGGTCGCACCACCCCGCCGGAGGAGGGCGTTCGGCTGTGCGAGGTGGCGGCCGTGGACGAGGCGGCGGCGCACGCGCTGCTCGCGTTGACCGGGGCCACCGAGCTGACCGAGCGGCCGGGCACCGTCGCGGGCGAGGCGCTGGAGCCGTTCCTGGGGCCCGCGGCGGAGGAGGCGAACTCGTACTACGTGCGGATCGGCGATCCCGTCGCGTTGCTGGAGCACCTGCGGCCGGTGTTCGGCCGGCGGTTGGTGGACGGCGGTTTCGCCGACCGGGAGGGCGAGGCGGTCGTCTCGTTCTACGAGTCGCACGTGCGGCTGCCGTTCAAGGCGGGCGAGGTCGGGTCGGTCGTGCCGGGCGGGACGATGCAGGCGCCGGGCGCGGCGGGCGGCGCGGGCGTGGCGCCCGACCTGCTGGCGTCGCTGCTGTTCGGGCCGCACGGTTTGCGGGGCCTGACCACGCGTCACCCGGACGTGTACCCGGGTCCGAACGCCGACCTGATGCACACCCTGTTCCCGCCGGTGCGCGGCGACCTGATGACGTTCTACCTGCCGTAGGTCAGGCCGCCCGGAACAGCCGCTCCGCCTCGGCGATCGCCCGTGCCAACGCCTCGGGCTCCGGCCGCAGCCCTGCCACGACGGCGTCGACACCGCGCAGCCCGGCCTCCTGCAACAGCCGCTTCTCGTTCGTCGTCCAGTGACCACGTGCGGCGAGCACGGCGTGTGCGGTCTGCAACGCGGCGGTTGCCAGGGCTCCCGCGACTTCGACCAGCCGGCCGTTCGGGGCGTGGGCGGTGCGGGCGTAGCCCAGGGTGAGGGCCGCCCTCTCGTGCCACACCGGCGGTGCCGCCGCCCGCAGCGCCTCCGGGTAGGCCGGGCGGGGCAGGTCGCCGCGCAGCACCCGGTTCAGTGCGAGCTCGCCCACGACCAGGTAACTGGGGATGCCGGCGAGGTGGAACATCAGCGGCTCCCAGTGGAAGCGGCCCTGCTCGGCCTCGGCCAGTTCGTGCTCGACCACGTCGAGGTCGCGGTAGTGGACGTCCACCCGCCGGCCGTCGACGGTGAGCCAGGCGCCGCCGTTGAAGACGCCGCCGCCCCAACCGCCGACCTCGGAGACCTCGCCGGGCCAGCCGACCGCGCGCAGGTCGGCCGGGTCGAAGTCGCCCCGGTAGTAGACGGCGAGGTCCCAGTCGCTATCCGGGGTGTGGGCGCCTTGGGCACGTGAGCCGCCGAGGGCGACCGCGTGCACGGCGGGCAGGGCCGCCAACCGGTCGGCGACGTGGTCGAGGAACGCTTCGTCGGTCATGGGCACCACGATCTCCGGGCGTTCAGGGGGACGCGAACTCGACCCCCATCACCACGCCGGCGAGCACGAGCACCGCGCCGGCGCCGGTGAGGGCGCGCCGGTAACCGGTGTCACCGAGGCGTCGGCGGCCGCGGGCGACCAGGAGGGCGATCACCAGCTTGCCGCCGACGAGGGTCAGGTAGAACCCGATCAGCAGCGCCGCACCGGCGGCGGGCGACGCGCGCCAGGTGGTGATGGTCAACGGACCGAGCGCGGTCGCCCAGGCGAGCCACGGGTGCGGGCTGAGCACGTTCACCAGGACCGCTCGGCGGAGCGCACGCGAACCGGTTTTGTCGGACCCCGTCGGTAGAATCGAAAACAGGGGTCCCCTGGGCGGGGACGGCTGCGAAGCACGGCCTTCCTGCGGCACAACGGTCTCATCGGCAGCGGGCTCGCCGGCAGCGGGCGAATCGGCAGGTCCGCCGGTATCGACAGGGCGGTCGGCGGCGGCAGGTCGGGCGGGATCGGCAGGTCCGGCGGCGTTGGCGGGGCGGACGGCGTCCACCGGTCCGGCGGTGCCGGCGGAGCCGCCGGTCGCGGAGCCGGCGGTCAGGGTTGCCGACCGCGCCTCCCGGACCGTCTGCACGCCGCTCCACAACACGAACACCGCGCCCACGACCCCGAGCACGCCCAGCGCCCGCGCGGGCAGGCGGTCCAGCAGGAGCAGCGTCACGGCGACCACCACGGCGTCCGACAGCAGCGGCGCGCAAGCGGTCAGCGCGCCCGCCCGCCAACCCGAGCGCAGCGCCGACGTCACCACCAGCACCAACAGCGGCCCGGGGCTGATGCTCGCGGCCAGGCCGAGGGCCAGTCCCAACCCCAGTGCGTCCACGGCGGCAGACTAGGTCACGTGTCCGAGTTCGCCCGAGTCCTGACCACCCTGCGGCAGATCCGCGGCCTCAGCCCGTTCTTCGCCCTGGACGTCGGCCGGCCCGACGACACCTGGCACGACGGCGCGCGGCTGCTCGACGGCCCGGAGCTGCCCGACGCCCTCGACCGGATCGGCGACCGGTACCGCACCGGTGAACGGCGGGTCGCCGCGTCGCTGTTCTTCCTCGGCTACACCGCTCGGCTGCTGAGCCCGGTGGTCGCCGCACGCGCGGTCGACGGGGTCGCGCCGGACATCCGGCCCGCCAACCTGTGGTGGCGCTACCGCCCCGACGGTCTCCAGGTCCGGCTCAAGGACCCGCTCGCGGGCATCGGCGTGGCCGAGTCGCTGGCGCCGGTGGTGGAGGCGGTGCACGCGGTCACGCCGGTGGCGCGCGGCCTGCTGTGGGGCAACGCGGGGTCGTCCATGGCGGGCGCGTTGCGCGCGGTCCACCGCGGCGGGATCGACTGCTCCGGGTTGGCCGACGAGCTGTTCGCCGACCCGCCGCTCAAGGGCACGGGCGAGTTCATCCCGTTCCCCGGCGAGGTGGTGTTCCGGCGGCGCAGCTGCTGCCTGTACTACCGGCTCGACGGCGGCGGCACCTGCGGTGACTGCCCGTTGCCGCGGCGCTGACCGGCGCACGTGAGGAACACGACAACTCGTCTGGTCGGTTGTGCCAGCCCACGATCGACATCTACGGTTCGCAGCGCCGCAGTGGACGGGAAGCCGGTGTGAATCCGGCGCGGTCCTCGCCACTGTGACCGGGGAGCCAACCCGCCGAGAACGTCACTGGCCGCGTGGAGCGGCTGGGAAGACGCGGGGACGGCGTCGATCCGGGAGTCAGGAGACCGGCTGCGGCACGAGTTGTTGTTGACCTTCCACGAGGTATGGAGGAGGCCGTCATGACGAGCCCCGCGCACACCCCTGCTCTCACCGATCCCCGGGTCACCCCCGTTCCCAGGTGGGCCTACGCCGTCGCACTGGTCGCGTTGACCGTGACGTGGCTGGTCCTGCAGGAGAACGGCATCGCGCTCGGCCACGCCGCCGAGACCGTGCACGAGTTCTTCCACGACGGGCGGCACGCGCTCGGCGTTCCGTGCCACTAGGCGCGGCGACGTGAAAACACCCACCTACCAGGGGTTGCTGCTGCGCGGTGTCGGCGCGGGCGCGGTGTCCGGGCTGCTCGCGGGCCTGGTCGGCGTGCTCGTGGTCGAGGCGCCGATCCGGGCGGCACTGGCCGTGGAACGGGCACGTCCCGCGGCGCCGGGCTCGGATCACGAGCACGGCGAGTTGTTCAGCCGAGGCACGCAGGTGGTCGGCGGTGTGCTCGCCGCCGTGGTGGTGGGCGTCGCCGTCGGCGCGCTGTTCGCCACCGCGTACGCGGTGTCGCGGCGTTGGTTCGCGACCAAGGCGCCGTTCGTCCGGGCGGTGGCGCTGTCGGCGGCGGCGTTCGGCGCGGCGGCGTTGCTGCCCGCGGTGAAGTACCCGGCCAACCCGCCCGGGGTCGGTGATCCGCACACGGTGGAGTACCGCACGGTGCTCTACCTGGGGTTGATCGCGGCCGGGTTGCTGGTCGCGTTCGGGGCGGGCTACCTGGCGTCCCGGCTGGGCCACCTGAGCGGTCCGGTGCGCTGGACCGCGGTGGCGGGGGCCGTGGTGGCGGCGGTGGTCGTGCTGCTGGTGGCGTTCCCGGCGACACCGGACGTCGTGCCCGCCGACGTGCCGGCCGGCGTGCTGTGGGACTTCCGGGTGGCCTCGCTCGCCGAGACGGCGACGCTGTGGCTGGGTCTCGGTGTGGTGTTCGGCCTGCTGGTCGACCCCGCCACGCGTCGGGCCGAGCAGGGGTCAGCGGTCTAGCAGCGGGGCGAGCGTCTCCAGCGTGACGCCCACCAGGGAGTCGCGGAACACGCGGCGCTCGCCCTGCTCGACCGGCACGTCGCACGGCACCACCAGCACCGTGCAGCCGGCGGCCGCGGCGGAGCTCGCCCCGGTCGGCGAGTCCTCGACCGCGACGCACCTGGTGGGGTCCACGCCCAGCAGTCGTGCGGCCTTGAGGTACGGGTCGGGCAGCGGCTTGTTGCGGCGGTCCACCTCGTCACCGCACACCGTGACGTCGAACAGGTCGCGGCCGATGGTGTCCAGCGCGACCTCGGTCAGCCGCCGTTCGGTGGAGGTGACCAGCGCCATCGGCACACCCGAGTCGCGGACCGCGCGCAACGCCCCGGCCGCGCCGGGACGCCAGGGCAGGCCGGCCCGGAACAGCTCCTCGGTGCGCCGGCTGATCCACGCCGCACCGTCGGCGAGGTCCTCGTCGGTCGGTTCGACACCCGCCTCGGCGAACAGCAGGCGCATGGTCCGGGCCGTGCTGGAGCCCACCAGGGCGTGCCGGGTCGCGAGCGAGAGCGTGCCGCCCAGCTTCTCCACGAACTCGTTGAGCGGGATGTCCCACAGCTTCTCGGAGTCCAGCAGCGTGCCGTCCATGTCCCACAGCACAGCCTCGACCGTCATGTGCACCTTTTCCGTGATCACCCGCGTGGTGGTCGGCAAGACCTCGTGACGACGCCCATGACCTGCGCAGTCGTGCGGGGTCGGGTCGGCGGCCAGCAGCGTCGTGCCCATCGCGCCGTCCGCGACGGGCGCGCGGTCGGCGGGCGCGCCGAGGTGAGGCGGCGTGACACGAACCGACATGCGCCAAGCCTACGGCGTCGGGTGTGCGGCGGTGGTCGTAGTCTGGCCGCGTGACCGATCCGGACCAGGCCGCCCAGACCCCCTTCGACCCCAGCGAACCGCTCACCAACCCGATCATGGTTGCCGCGTTCGAGGGTTGGAACGATGCAGGCGACGCCGCCAGCACGGCGATCGAACACCTGCAACTCACGTGGGACGCGACGCCGTTGGCGGAGATCGATCCGGACGACTACTACGACTTCCAGGTGACGCGACCCACAGTCCGCATGGTGGACGGCGTCACCCGACGGGTTGAATTCCCGACGACCCGGTTGTCGGTCTGCCGCCCGCCGGGGTCCTCCACGGACGTGGTGCTGGTGCACGGGATCGAGCCGAACATGCGGTGGCGGAAGTTCGCCGCCGAGCTGCTGGGCCACATCGAGAACCTGGGCGTGACCACCGTGGTCACGCTGGGCGCGTTGCTGATGGACACCCCGCACACCCGGCCGGTGCCGGTGACGGGCACGGCGTACGACGAGGCGGCGGCGGCGAAGTACGGGTTGGAGCGGTCCCGGTACGAGGGGCCGACCGGCATCGTCGGCGTGTTCCAGGACCTGTGCGTGCAGGCGGGGGTGCCGGCGATCTCGTTCTGGGCCGCGGTGCCGCACTACGTCTCCCAGCCGCCCTCGCCGAAGGCGACGTTGGCGCTGCTGCACCGGGTGGAGGAGGTGCTGGACGTCGAGGTGCCGCTGGGCGCGCTGCCGGAGCAGGCCGAGGAGTGGGAGCGCACGGTCAGCGAGATGGCCGACGAGGACGAGGACGTGCGCAACTACGTGCGGGCGCTGGAGGAGCGCGGGGACGCGGAGATCCAGATCACCGAGGCCAGCGGTGACGCCATCGCGGCGGAGTTCGAGCGGTACCTGCGGCGGCGCGGGCGCGGTCCGGGCCGCGGGCCGACCGGGATGTGAGCAGGCCGCGCCCGACCGCCGGGCCGGTGGTCCGGGTGCGGTTGGCGGCGTTGTACGCGGGTGGGTTCCTGGGGCCGTTCGGTGGCGCGATGACGTCGTCGGTGCTGCCCGAGGTGGGTGCCGACTTCGGCGTGCCGGCGGGGTCGGCGGCGGCCTCGTTGACCTGGTACCTGGTGCCGTTCGCGCTGCTCATGCTGGTCTCCGGCACGTTGGGTGAACGGTGGGGCGCCCGGCGGACCGTGCGGGTCGCCTACGCCGTGTACGTGGTGGCGTCGGTGTTGTGCGCGGTGTCGTGGTCGTTTCCCGTGCTGCTGGGTGGACGGGCCGTGCAAGGGGCGGCGAACGCGTTCACCACTCCCCTGCTGCTGGCGGCGATCGCGGCGGTGACGCCGAAGGCCCGGTTGGGGCGGGCGTTGGGCGTGTTCGCGTCCATGCAGGCCGCGGGCCAGACGATGGCGCCGTTGCTGAGCGGGTTGGCGGCGGAGGCGTCGTGGCGGTGGGCGTTCGTGGGCGCGGCGGTGGTGGCCGGTGCGTTGGCGGTGGTCGGCTTGCCCGCCGATCCGCCGCGCGGGGGCGAGCGACCACGTCTGCGCGGCGCGTGGCGTGGCCGGACGCCGTGGTTGGCCGCCGCCGGGTTCGTGGCCTGGGGTTGCCTGGGCGGGTTGTCGTTCCTGGTGGCGCTGCGGCTGGGTGACTCGTTCGGGCTGGGCGCGGGGCAGCGCGGGTCGGTGCTGACCGGCTTCGGCCTGGTCGCGATCTGCACCGCGCGGCTCACCGGGTGGTCGATCGACCGGTTCGGCGCGCGGCGGTGCGCGGTGGCCGGTGCGGCGGTCGGCGGTGCGCTGCTGGCGGGGGTCGGCGTGCTGCCGTCGGTGGTGGCGGTGGGGGTGCTGTGGGCGGCGGCCGGTGCGACCAGCCAGGCGGTGACGGTGGGGTTGAACGCCCTGGTGCTGTCGGCGGACGGCGGCAACCGGGGTGGGTCGGTGTCGGTGGTGCAGTCGTTGCGGTTCCTGGGCGCGGCGGTGTCGCCGGTGGCGTTCGTGCCGCTCTACCACGCCGACCCGGTCAGCGCGTTCCTCGTGCCCGCCGCGCTGGTGTCGGCCGTGCCTCCCGTGCTGCTGCTGCACCGCGGTCGGTCGGCACGCGGGGGTCCAGGGTCGCCAGCGCCAGCACCCCGGCCGCCAGGTAGAGCCCGGCCTGGGCGTTGAGCAGGGTGGACAGGCCGAGCACGGGCGTCAGGGCACCGGCCAGCACCATGCCGAGCGCCTGACCGCCGTCGTAGAGGCTGACGAACGTGGCCAGCACCCGGCCGCGGACCTCGTCGGCGGAGTGCAGCTGGAGCACCGACATCATCCCGGCGCCCGCGATCACGCCCGGCACGCCCACCGCGACGAACGCTGCCAGGTAGTAGACCAGCGCGGTGGTGACGTGCGGCCCGTTCCAGCCGAGCGCGGCGATCGCGGCGAAGCCGACCAGCGACACGCCCAGGAGCCTGCCGGGTGCGAGCCCGCGCACCAGCACGCCGACCAGCAGGCCACCGAGCAGCCCGCCGACCGCCTGCACGCCGCGCAGCAGCCCCACCTCCGCCGCTCCCCCACCGAGCCGCTCGGTCACGAACACCACGAACAGCACCACGAACAAGCCCTGGGCGGTCGACATGAGCGCGACCACGGCGACCATCGGCCGCAACGGGCCCCGGATCTCGCGCAGGCCGTCCAGCCAGGCCCGCCACGCGGGGTTGCCCGCCGCACGCACCGGGTCGCGGGTGCCGAGCGCCGCCAGCAGGGTCGCCGCGAGCAGGAACGACGCCACGTCGGCCAGCACCACGCCCGGCAGCCCGGTGTAGCCGAGCAGCAGACCGCCCAGCGACGCGCCGACCAGCCGGGCCAGGTTGCCGTTCACCGCGACCAGCCCGTTGGCCGCCGCCACCTGCTCGCGCGGCACGAGCGTCGGCAGCAGCGCGTTCTTGGCCGGTTCGAACAACGCCGCCAGGCCAGCCTGCACCGCCGTCACCACGTTCACCAGCACCAGGTCGCCGGTGAGCAGCGGCAGCAGGGTGACCGCCTGCGCGAGGCTGACCAGCAGCATCAGCCTGCGCCGGTCGAAGCGGTCGGCCAGCACCCCGGCCAGCGGCGACAGCGCGAGGCTCGGCAGCAGCGCCACCACGAACGTCGTCGCGGTCGCCGCCGCGGAGCCGGTGCGCTGGTACACGTACACCGGCAGCGCGACCAGCAGCACCCAGTCGCCGATCTCGGAGACGAACCCCGCGATCCACAGCCGGCGGAACGCGGGCCGCCCCAGCGGGCCCGACGACAACCGGCCGGTCATCGCGGGAACGCCCGGATGCCGACGTGCGCGGGCAGCGCGCCCTCGGGCACGTCCTGGCGCACCGGCACGAGGTACGGGCGCAGGATGTCGTCGATCATGCCGAGCAGGCCGCCAAGCTCCTCGGCGGTCACGTTGACCGTGTAGCCGTGCATCGCGGAGGCCGCCAGCCACTCGCGCGGCAGTTCGTGCTGCCGGTCCAGGAACCGCTGCACCAGCCGGTTGTCCTCGTTGAGGCTCAACGCGAGCAGGGCGTCCTGCTGGGTGCGGACCTCCGGGTCGTCGGCGAACGCGCCGACGTCGTAGCCCACCGAGGTGGCCCGCCACGGCCGTTCCCGCGCGTCGCCCGCCTCGACCCGCTCGACGAACCCGGACTTGGCCAGCTGCCGCAGGTGCCAGCTGCAGTTGGAGGCGGTCGACCCGACCGCCTCGGCGCACTCGCTCGCCGTGCGCGGGCCGACCGCCAGCAGGTGGTGCAACAACGACACGCGCAGCGGGTGCGCCAGCGCCTTGAGCGCGTCGACATCGGTGACCCGTCGGGGCCCTGGGAGGTCCATGACCCCGACGGTAGACCTGAAAGAGCTCTTTCGAAAGTGTTCTTTCAGATCTGGCCGACGTCCCGCCGCCGGAAACCGACGAACCCGAGGACGACCAGCGCCGCCGCGACCGCCGTCAGCCAGAGCAACGGCGTGGCGGTCACCTCCGCCCCGGGCACCTTCGGGATGTGCGTGAACGGCGAGAGGTCCATCGCCCACTGGTCGAGCTGGAGCAGCGGCCCCAGCTGGCCGAGCACGAGGAACACCACGATCACCGCCCAGCTCGCCGACGACAGCTTCGGCACCAGCGCGAACAGCGCCAGCGCGAGGCCCGCGACCACCCACACCGCCGGGACGTGCGTCAGCGCCGCGCCGACCAGCCGCGCGACCTGCCCGCCGACGTCACCGACGCGTGCGCCGTGCACCAGGCCCGCGCCCAGGCCGGCGGCGGCCAGCACGACGGCCGTGCCGACGGTGGCGAACAGCACGTGGCTGCCGACCCACGCGAACCGGCCGACCGGGGTGGCCAGCACCGGCTCGGCGCGGAACTCGGTCTCCTCGGTGCGCAGCCGCAACGTCGACTGCACCACGTAGATCGCGCTGAACAAGGCGATGATGCCGACGATCGAGGCCAGGTAGACGTCCACGATCGCGCCGGCGCCGCCCATCTGCGCGATGATCTTCCGCAACGCCGGGTTGGCCTCCAGCATCTGCTCGACGCCGCGCGCGACCGACCCGTAGACCGCGCCGAGCACGAACAGGCTCAGCGTCCAGCCGATGAGCATGCCCCGTTGCAGCCGCCAGGCCAGGCCGAGCGCGCTGCCCAACGTGCGGGGCGCACGGGCCGGGCCGAGCCGGGTCGGCACCAGGCCGCCGCCGTGGTCGCGCCTGGTCACCAGCGTCGAGGCCGCCGCGACCAGCACCGCGAACAACGCCACCGGGAGCAGCAGCACCCAGTACCGGTCGTCCGCGAACGCCCTGGTCTGCTCCAGCCAGCCCAACGGCGACAACCAGGTCAGCCAGGTCGGGCCCTCGTCGCCCGCCGCGTCGCCGACGGCGCGCAGCAGGTAGGCGACGCCCAGCACGGCGCCGGAGATCGAGTTGGCCGTGCGGGTGCTCTCCGACAGCTGCGCGCCGACCGCGCCCACACCGGTGAACACCCAGCCGACGGACGCGAACGCGAGGCCGAGCGCCCACGACCCGGACGCCCGCTCGCCCAGACCGGTCAGGCCGAGCGCGACGAGCACGCCGATCACCGTGCTCGCCAGCAGCGCCACCACCACGGCGGCGGCCAGCGGCGCGTGCCGGGCGACGACGGCGGAGCCGATCAGCTCCAGCCGGCCCGACTCCTCCTCCGCCCTCGTGTGCCGGGTGACCAGGAACATGCTCATCAGCGCGACCAGCAGCGCGCCGAACACGCCCCACCGCCAGGCCACCACGCCGCCGGTGGTCGAGGCGTCGTGCAGCGGGCCGAGCATCGCCAGGAACGCCGGGTTGCTGCCCGCGGTCGCGCCCAACAACTGCCGCGACTCGGCCGAGCCGTACAGCTCGCCCACCGTGGACGCGGTGGACAGCGTGATGCCGACCAGCCCGACGACCCAGACGGCCAGCAGCAGCCGGTCGCGGCGCAGCGCGAGGCGCACCAGTGCGCCGAGGCCGGTCACGACGACATCGCCCCCTTCACCGCGCCACCGGACGGCACCTCGTCCTCGTAGTGGCGCAGGAAGAGCTCCTCCAACGTGGGCGGCTGGCTGGTCAGCGTGCGGACACCGCTGCCGACCAGCGCGCGCAGCGCGGCGTCCAGGTGGTCGGTGTCGACCTCGAACCGCACCCGCGGGCCCTCGACCACCAGGTCGTGCACACCGGGCAGGCCGGCCAGCCCGTCGGGTGCGCCGGCCAGCTCGGCGGAGACGCTGGTGCGGGTGAGGTGGCGCAGGTCGGCCAGCGTGCCGGTCTCGACCGTGCGGCCGTTGCGGATGATGCTGACCCGGTCGCACAGCGCCTCGACCTCGGCCAGGATGTGGCTGGACAGCAGCACGGTCCGCTCGCCGCGCAGCTCGTGCACCGCCTGCTGGAACACGGCCTCCATCAGCGGGTCCAGCCCGGAGGTCGGCTCGTCCAGGATCAGCAGCTCCACGTCCGAGGCCAGCGCCGCGACCAGCGCGACCTTCTGCCGGTTGCCCTTGGAGTAGGTGCGCCCCTTCTTGCGCGGGTCCAGCTCGAAGCGCTCCAGCAGCTCGGCCCGCCGCTTCTCGTTCACCCCGCCGCGCAGCCTGCCCAGCAGGTCGATCACCTCGCCGCCGGTGAGGTTCGGCCACAGGCTCACGTCCCCCGGCACGTAGGCCAGCCTGCGGTGCAGCTCGGCGGTGTCCCGCCACGGATCGCCACCCAGCAGCGACGCGGAGCCCGCGTCGGCGCGCAGCAGGCCCAGCAGGACCCGGATGGTGGTCGACTTGCCCGACCCGTTCGGGCCGAGGAAGCCGTGCACCTCCCCCTCGCGGACGGTCAGCTCCAGACCGTCCAGTGCACGCGTCGGGCCGAACGTCTTGACCAGGCCCGACACGGATATCGCAGCAGTCATGAGCCGTAAGCTACAGTGATTTCACAAAGTCGTGAAGTTAAGGAAGCGTATAAACTGCCCCCGGTTCAGGAGGCCACGAAGGGATGATCCGGCGGTGACGCACGTGGGCGAACGGGACGATCAGGCGGTGCTGCGCTTCATCGAGCGCTTCGCCGCGGTGTTCACCGAGTCGGGCATGCCGAGGATGCCCGCGCGCGTGTTCGTCGCCCTGCTGGCCGCGGACTCCGGGGAGCTGACCGCCGCGGAGCTGGCCGACCTGCTACGCGTCTCGCCCGCCGCGATCTCCGGCGCGGTCCGGTACCTCACCCAGGTGAACCTGGTCAGCCGGGAGCGGGAGACGGGCACCCGCCGCGACCTCTACCGGGTGCTCGACGACCTCTGGTACGAGGCGCTGTTCCGCCGCGACGAGATGCTCCGCCGGATGACCGGGCCGCTCAAGGAGGGCGTCAGCGCGCTCGGCCCCGAGACGCCCGCGGGCAAGCGCATCACCGAGACGCTGATGTTCTTCGAGTTCTTCCACGCCGAGCTGCCGAACATGCTCAAGCAGTGGCGGGCCTACCGGGACGAGCGTTTGGGCCAGGACCGATCCGCTGATCGGTCCGCTGACCTGTCCTGATCGTGCGCGATTCGACGTAGTTACGACTATCGGCGCTACTGGCGACCGGGTTTTGTCCCGACCATGCATGTGACCAGGTCGCACCACCCCGTTCGCGCGGACGTCCCATCCCCTGCATCGCACGGCCGACCGGAGCACCCGCCCGGCACGGTCGCGCAGCCCTGCCCAAAGGGAGAACCCCCGTCATGGGACACGCCCGAACAACCAGAAGACTGGCCGCGCTCGGCCTGGCCGCCGTGTCGGCCGCCGCGCTGGCCCTCTCCAACGTCGGAGTCGCGGCAGCCGAGGGCAACGTGCTCGGCGCGGAGCGCGCCGACGCCGTCCCCGGCTCCTACGTGGTGGCCCTCCACGACTCCGCGTCGCCGAGGTCCGCGTCCGCGTCGACCGCGTCCGCGCTGGTCGACAAGTACGGCGGCCAGGTCCGGGTGGCCTGGCAGCACGCGCTCAACGGCTTCCACGCCACCATGTCCGCGGCCCAGGCCCGGCGCCTGGCCGCCGACCCGCGGGTGGCGTTCGTCCAGGCCGACCTGCCGATCTCGATCGACGCCGTCCAGCCGAACCCGCCGTCGTGGGGCCTGGACCGCATCGACCAGCGCAACCTGCCGCTGGACAACGCCTACAACTACGCCACGACCGCGAGCAACGTGCGGGCGTACATCATCGACACCGGCATCCGGACGACCCACTCGGACTTCGGCGGCCGGGCCACCTGGGGCACCAACACCGTCGACGCCAACAACACCGACTGCAACGGCCACGGCACCCACGTCGCCGGCACCGTCGGCGGCACCGCGCACGGCGTGGCCAAGGGCGTGCAGCTCATCGCCGTCAAGGTGCTCAACTGCGCCGGCTCCGGCACCACGGCGGGCGTCGTGAACGGCGTCAACTGGGTCACCCAGAACGCCGTCAAGCCCGCGGTCGCGAACATGTCGCTGGGCGGCGGCGTCGACAACGCGCTGGACACCGCGGTGCGCAACTCGATCGCCGCGGGCATCACCTACGCGGTCGCGTCGGGCAACTCCAACGCCAACGCGTGCAACTACTCCCCGGCGCGGGTCGCCGAGGCGCTGAGCGTGAACGCCTCGACCAACACCGACGCGCGCGCCTCGTTCTCGAACTTCGGCACCTGCACCGACCTCTTCGCGCCCGGCCAGAACATCACCTCGGCGTGGATGACCAACGACACCTCCACCAACACCATCAGCGGAACGTCGATGGCGTCGCCGCACGTCGCGGGCGCCGCGGCGCTGTACCTGGCGGACAACCCGACCGCCACCCCGCCGACGGTGAACGCGGCCATCGTCGCCGCCGCCACCTCCGACAAGATCACCAGCCCGGGCACGGGCTCGGCGAACAAGCTGCTGTTCACCGGCACCGCCACCCCCGGCGGCCCGGCGGTGACCAACCCGGGCAACCAGTCGACCGTCGTCGGCACCCCGGTCAGCCTCCAGCTGTCGGCCAGTGGCGGCACCGCGCCGTACGCGTTCTCCGCGACCGGCCTGCCCCCCGGCCTGTCCATCAGCTCGTCGGGCCTGATCAGCGGCACGCCGACGACCGTGGGCAACTACTCGGTGACGGTGACCGCGACCGACTCGGCGGGGCGCACCGGCACCGCCAACTTCTCGTGGACGATCACGTCGTCCGGTGGCGGCTGCGACCCGGTCACCAACGGCACCGACGTGACGATCGGGGACAACTCCGACGTCAACAGCCCGATCACGCTGAACTGCGCGGCCAACGCCTCGGCGACCACCTCCGTGCAGGTCAACATCGTGCACACCTACATCGGTGACCTGATCGTGGACCTGGTCGCGCCCGACGGCTCGGTCTACAACCTGCACAACCGCAGCGGTGGCAGCGCCGACAACATCAACCGCACCTTCACCGTGAACGCCTCCTCCGAGGCCGCCGCGGGCACCTGGAAGCTGCGCGTCCGCGACCAGGCCTACCTGGACACGGGCTACATCAACAGCTGGACGCTCGACGTCTGAGCTTGACCTGCCCCGGCGGGGCCGTCTCCCCTGGGGAGGCGGCCCCGCTGCGGTAACCCGACGCCCTTGGGCCACGATGAGCGGCCAAGGGGTGGTGACGGGTGGAGTGGGACTTCTTCGTCTCGTACACGAGCGCCGACCGGGCGTGGGCGGAGTGGATCGCCTGGGAGCTGGAGCGCGACGGCTACCGCGTGCTGGTGCAGGCATGGGACTTCGTGCCGGGCGGCAGCTGGGTCGACCGCATGCACACGGCCGTGCAGGGCGCGGAGCGGACGATCGCCGTGCTGTCCACCGCGTACCTGTCTTCCGCGTACGGTCGGGCGGAGTGGCAGGCGGCGTGGCGCGACGACCCACTCGGCGAGGGGCGCAAGCTCCTGGTCCTGCGCGTCGAGGACTGCGAACGACCGGGTCTGCTGGGTTCGGTCACCTCCGAGGACCTGTTCGGCCTGTCGGAGACCGCCGCCGAGCAGCGATTACGCCAAGCCGTGCGCGGTGCTCTCACCGGACGCGCCAAACCCGCCGCTCCCCCGACGTTCCCGGGCGCGTCACCACGCTTCCCGGGCTCGCTGCCCGACGTCTGGAACGTCCCGCCGCGCAACCCCCACTTCACCGGCCGCACCGACCAGTTGGCCGCGCTGCACCAGGCGTCCGGCACGGTGTCGGTGCACTCCGTGCGCGGCATGGGCGGGGTCGGCAAGTCGCAGTTGGCCATCGAGTACGCCCACCGGCACGCCGGTGACTTCGACGTGGTGTGGTGGATCCCGGCGGAGCAGCCCGCCGTCATCCCCGACCACTTCGCCGCGCTCGCCGACGCCCTCGGTCTGACCGTGCGCGGCAATCCCGTCGCGGCCGTGCACGCGGCGTTGCGGCAACAGCGCCGCTGGCTGCTCGTCTTCGACAACGCCGACGACGCGGACGTGCTGCGTGACATCCTGCCCTCGGGGCCCGGCAGGGTCGTCGTCACCACGAGGCGAGCCGGCTTCGACGCGCTGGGCGGCGTGCTGGACCTCGACGTCCTGGCCCGCGCCGACAGCGTCGCCCTGCTCCGACGCCGCCTCCCCGACGGCGAGGACCACGAGCTGGCCGCCCTCGCCGAGGTCGTGGCGGACCTGCCGCTGGCGATCGAGCAGGCGGCGGCCTACGTCAACGCCACCGGCCTGACCGTCGCCGCCTACACCGAGCTGCTCCGCGGGCGCACCGCCGAGATGATCAAGCAGGGCCGGGTGGCGGGGCGGGACGGCGCGCTGGCGTCCCAGTGGGACGTCTCGCTGACCGCCTTGGCCGACCGGCACCCGGCCGCCAGGCAGCTGCTGGACCTGCTGGCGAACCTGGCCCCGGAACCCGTGCCGCTCGACCTGTTCACCGGGCACGCCGACGTGTTGCCGGACCCGCTCCGCGCCGCCGTCACCGACCCCATCACCTGGAACAACACGATCAGCGCGCTCTTGGACCACTACCTGGTCCACCGCACCGCCGGGCACCTGACGATCGTGCACCGGTTGTTCCGACAGGCCCTCCGCGCGCAGGAGCCGGCCGACCGACCGGCGCGCGTCACGGCGGTCGAGCTGGTGAACCGCCACCTTCCGGGTTCGATCCGCTCCGCACCGGACCTCTGGCCGATCTGGCGGGAGTTCCTGCCCCA
This sequence comes from Saccharothrix stipae, assembly GCF_054781895.1. Classification (NCBI taxonomy): domain Bacteria; kingdom Bacillati; phylum Actinomycetota; class Actinomycetes; order Pseudonocardiales; family Pseudonocardiaceae; genus Saccharothrix; species Saccharothrix stipae. Next base: position 564,264 of record NZ_BAAGTN010000002.1, read on the forward strand.
CGTGCTCGCCGTGACCGAGGACGCCGTGCCCGCCGGGCAGCGCGGCCTCGCCGGGCACGTCGCCGAACTGCTCAACGAGGCCGCGACCTACCTGCGCGTCCACGGCCGGGTGCAGGACGGCGCGTTGATCACGGGGCGCCTCACGTACCTGGCAATGGAGCACCTCGCCCCGGACGACCCCGTGGTGGCGACCTTCATCGGCAACCACGCCTCCGTGCTCAGCGATCTCGGCTACCACGACGACGCCCGCCGCCTGGCCGAGCAAGCCCACTCGCTCCTCGAAGCCAACTTGAGCCCCGACGACGTCGAGCTGGCGATGAGCCTCGGCAACCTCGGCGAGATCATCCGGGTCGCCGGCAAGCCCGCCGAAGCCAGGCCGATCCTCGAACGCGCGCTCGCGATGGACGGCGACGACGAGCGGCGCGAGGGGTTCGTCCTCCGGCTGAACAACCTGGCCCTGGCGCTGGTGTCGCTCGGCGAGTTCACGACCGCCGAATCGCACTACCGGCGCGCCCTGGCGATCGCCGAGGCGGCCTGGGGATCCGAGCACCCGGACATCGCCGAACTGCTCAACAACCTGGCGTTCGCGCTGATCGAGCAGAACCGCCCGGCGGAGGCCATGGCCCTGCTGCGCCGGGCGATCCCGCTCACCAGGTCGGCCTTCGGCCCCAAGCACCCACGCCTGGCGAACCACCATTTCGGCGTGGCACGCGTGCTGCTCCTGCTCGGCCAACCCGCTGAGGCCAAGCGCGCGTATGAGCGCGCTCGGCGCATCAGGGAGGGTTAGGCCCCGGTCAGACCTCCACGCCCAGCAGCGAGTCGGCCGCCGCGCGGAACAGGGTCGGGCCCGTGTGGTCCGAGCCGCCGGTCGACAGGGCCTCGGCCGCCCACGCGTCCAGCGCCGCCAACGCGCGGGGCGTGTCGAGGTCGTCGCTGAGGTGGTCGCGCAGCCGGGCGACCGCGGCCACCGCGCTCGGTCCCGACGGCAGGGCGGCGGCCTGGCGCCACCTCGCCAGCCTGGCCTCGGCCTCGGCCAGCAGGCCCGCGCTCCACGGCCGGTCGGTGCGGTAGTGGCCCGCGAACAACGCCAGCCGGACCGCGTTGGGGTCGACCTTCTCGGCCCGCAGCTTGGACACGAACACCAGGTTGCCGCGGGACTTGGACATCTTCTCGCCGTCCAGCCCGATCATGCCCGCGTGCACGTAGTGCCGGGCGAACGGGTGCTGGCCGGTCAGCGCCTCGGCGTGCGCGGCGGAGAACTCGTGGTGCGGGAAGATGAGGTCCGAGCCGCCGCCCTGCACGTCGAACGGCATGCCGAGCCGGTTGAGCGCGATGGCGCTGCACTCGATGTGCCAGCCGGGCCTGCCGTCGCCCAGCTCCGAGGGCCACGACGGCTCACCGGGTCGGGCGGCGCGCCACAGCAGGGCGTCCAACGGGTGGCGCTTGCCCGCGCGGTCCGGGTCGCCCCCGCGTTCGGCGAAGAACCGGTTCATCGTCTCCAGGTCGTAGTTCGACTCGTAGCCGAACCGCTCGGTCGCCGAGTGGTCGAAGTACACGTCCGGGTACTCCGCGTCGTCGACCCGGTACGCCGCGCCACCGGCCAGCAGCTTCGCGATGACCTCGACCACCTCGGGGATCGCGTCGACGGCGCCGACGTAGTCACGCGGCGGCAGCACCCGCAGCGCCACCATGTCCTCGCGGAACAGCGCCGTCTCCCGCATGCCCAGGACCACCCAGTCGTCCTGGTCGCGCTCGGCCCGTTCCAGCAGCGGGTCGTCGATGTCGGTGACGTTCTGCACGTAGTGCACGTCGTGGCCGTTGTCCAGCCACACCCGGTGGACCAGGTCGAACGCCAGGTAGGTGGCCGCGTGCCCCAGGTGGGTGGCGTCGTACGGGGTGATGCCGCACACGTACAGCCTGGCGGTCACGCCGGGAGCGGTCGGGCTGACCTCGCCGGCGGAGGTGTCGTACAGCCGCAACGGGCGCGGCTCCCCCGCTACCCGCGGGACAGGAGTATATGACCAGGTCTGCATGTCAACGACCCTAACTCGCCCACCGGAGCAGGGCCGAAACGTCCGCCCTGCGGGAAGCGCGGGGGCGTACCCTCGGCACCAGGGGACCTGGGAGATGGTCGCGATGATCCTCGACATCCTCATCGGCGCGCTCAGTGTCCTCGCGCTCGGGCTCGCGAGCAGCGCCCGCATCGTCAAGCAGTACGAGCAGGGCCTGGTGTTCCGGTTCGGCAAGGTGCGCCCGGTGCTGCGCGGACCGGGGCTGACCATGGTGGTGCCCGGCATCGACCGGATGCGGAAGGTGAACCTCCAGATCGTCACCCAGCCGATCCCCGCGCAGGACGGCATCACCCGCGACAACGTCACCGTGCGGGTGGACGCGGTCGTCTACTTCAAGGTGGTCGACGCGGTCCGGGCCGTGGTCACGGTCGAGGACTACCGGTTCGCCATGTTGCAGGTCGCGCAGACGTCGTTGCGCTCGATCATCGGCAAGAGCGAGCTGGACGACCTGCTGTCCAACCGGGAACGCCTCAACCAGGGCCTGGAGCTGATGATCGACAACCCGGCGCTGGCCTGGGGCATCGAGATCGACCGGGTCGAGATCAAGGACGTGGCGCTGCCGGAGAGCATGAAGCGGTCCATGTCGCGGCAGGCCGAGGCGGAGCGGGAACGGCGGGCCCGGATCATCACCGCCGACGGCGAGCTCCAGGCGTCGAAGAAGCTGTCCGAGGCGGCCGCGGCCATGGCCGCGACGCCCGCCGCGCTCCAGCTGCGGCTGTTGCAGACCATCGTGGAGGTGGCGGCGGAGAAGAACTCGACGCTGGTGCTGCCGTTCCCGGTCGAGTTGCTCCGCTTCCTCGAACGGGCGTCGGGCGCGATAGAACAGCAGGTCAAGGCACCCGAACCGGGCTGAGCGTTTGCCCCCGGCAGCGGACGGGGGGACGATGTGGGCTGGCTCACGTCGTCGGGACGAGGGAGGCGGCATGACCGCGCTCAAGCCGGAACCCGTGATCACCCACCCGGGTGCGGCCCGACGGCGGTCGAAGGGCGCCGTGCTGCTGGGGCTGTTCCGCACGACCGACCCGAAGCAGATCGGGCTGCTCTACCTGGTCACGTCGTTCATGTTCTTCATGGTCGGCGGCGTGATGGCGCTGCTCATCCGGGGCGAGCTGGCCCGGCCGGGGCTGCAGTTCCTGTCCAACGAGCAGTACAACCAGCTGTTCACCATGCACGGCACGATCATGCTGCTGCTCTACGCCACGCCCATCCTGTTCGGCTTCGCCAACTACGTCCTGCCGCTGCAGATCGGCGCGCCGGACGTGGCGTTCCCCCGGCTCAACGCGTTCTCGTACTGGCTGTTCCTGTTCGGCGGGCTGACCGTGATGGCCGGGTTCCTCACCCCCGGCGGCGCGGCCGACTTCGGCTGGACCGCGTACACGCCGTTGAGCAGCGCCGTGCACGCGCCGGGCGTCGGCCCCGACCTGTGGATCATGGGCCTGGCGGTCAGCGGCCTCGGCACGATCCTCGGCGGCGTCAACATGGTGACCACGGTGTGCTGCCTGCGCGCGCCCGGCATGACCATGTTCCGGATGCCGATCTTCACCTGGAACATCTTCGTCACCAGCATCCTCATCCTGCTGGCGTTCCCGATCCTGACCGCCGCGCTGATGGGCCTGGCCGCGGACCGGCACCTGGGCGCGCACGTGTTCGACCCCGCCAACGGCGGCGTGATCCTGTGGCAGCACCTGTTCTGGTTCTTCGGCCACCCCGAGGTCTACATCGTGGCACTGCCGTTCTTCGGCATCGTGAGCGAGATCTTCCCGGTGTTCAGCCGAAAACCGCTGTTCGGCTACAAAGGACTGGTCTTCGCCACGTTCGCGATCGCCGCGCTGTCGGTGGCGGTGTGGGCGCACCACATGTTCGCCACCGGAGCGGTGCTGCTGCCGTTCTTCTCGTTGATGACGTTCCTGATCGCGGTGCCCACGGGCATCAAGTTCTTCAACTGGATCGGCACGATGTGGAAGGGGCAGCTGACGTTCGAGACGCCGATGCTGTTCAGCGTCGGGTTCATGGCGACGTTCCTGCTCGGCGGGCTGACCGGCATCATCCTGGCGTCGCCGCCGCTGGACTTCCACGTCACCGACACGTACTTCGTGGTGGCGCACTTCCACTACGTGCTGTTCGGCACGATCGTGTTCGCCACCTACGCGGGCATCTACTTCTGGTTCCCCAAGATGACCGGGCGGATGCTGAACGAGCCGCTGGGCAAGCTGCACTTCTGGACCACGTTCCTCGGCTTCCACGGCACGTTCCTGATCCAGCACTGGCTCGGCAACATCGGCATGCCGCGTCGGTACGCCGACTACCTGCACAGCGACGGCTTCACCCTGATGAACACGATCTCCACGATCGGGGCGTTCCTGCTGGGCGCCTCGGTGCTGCCCTTCGTGTGGAACGTGCTGCGCAGCTACCGGTTCGGCGACCCGGCCGAGCGCGACGACCCGTGGGGCTTCGGAAATTCCCTCGAATGGGCGACATCGTGCCCGCCGCCGCGGCACAACTTCACCGAGCTGCCGCGGATCCGGTCCGAACGGCCCGCGTTCGAGCTGCACTACCCGCACATGGTCGAGCGGATGCGCGACGAGGCGCACTTCTCCCTCACCCATCCGGGTAAGCACCGGGTTGCCCCGGACCTGGCCACGGAGAAGGCGTTGGCCTCGACCGAGCGGGAGCGCGAGACCAAGGACGAGGTCAAGGAGGACCGGCGCGACTGAGCCGGCGGTGTTGTCGGGCGTTCGCCGGATAGTCGAATACCCGGTTGCTTCTTTACGGTGGTGTGTCCCGTCCGGGACGTGTTCCCGCACGACCGTTGAGGAGGACCTCGGATGTCACGAGGCAGAACGGCGCGGCTGCGCGCCGTCGTGAGCGCTTGCCTGACCGCCGCGGCCGGGCTGGTGCTCTTCGAGTTACCGGCGCAGGCCGCGCCGTCGTTCCAGCTGCCGTTCGAGTGCGGGCAGCAGTGGCGGCTGGACACGTGGGCGCACAGCCCCGCCCTCGACATGGTGCGCGAACCGAACCAGGTCGGCACCCTGGGCGCGGCGCTGCTGGCGCCGGCGGCCGGCACGGTGAACAAGTCCACGTACCACGACAACGCCGGCCACATGATCCAGATCAACCACGGCGGCGGCCACTTCACCACCTACCTGCACCTCGACTCACGTGCGGTCGCGGTGGGCGCACGGGTCGCGCGGGGTCAGCTGATCGGGCGGGTCGGCAAGAGCGGCCCGACCTCGAACGGCCACCCGCACCTGCACTACGAGCAGGGTTTCGACGCGAACGGCGACGGCAGCGCCACCTGGGGGTTCGCGGGGGCGGAACGCGTCGCGGCGGTGTTCGCCGGTGTCACCTACACCGGGGCGTCCCGCACCTGGCGCAACGTGACCAGCCGCAACTGCGGGGCCGAGGCGGACCTCGAACGGGTGTCGGACTTCAGCGGTGACGGGCACTCGGACGTGTTGGGCGTGAGCGCCGAAGGCAACTTGCTCTACTACCCCAACAACGGCCTGGCGCTCTCCCCACCCGTACAGATCGGCAACGGCTGGAACACCTTCAAGCACGTCATGGCAGCCGACTTCAGCGGCGACGGACACGCCGACGTCCTCGGCGTCAACGCCGAAGGCGACCTGCTCTACTACCCCAACAACGGCCTGGCGCTCTCCCCACCCGTACAGATCGGCAACGGCTGGAACACCTTCAAGCACGTCTTCGCGTCCGACTTCAGCGGCGACGGACACGCCGACGTCCTCGGCGTCAACGCCGAAGGCGACCTGCTCTACTACCCCAACAACGGCCTGGCGCTCTCCCCGCCAGTGCAGATCGGCCGGGGCTGGGGCTCGTTCACCCAGGTCTTCGCGTCCGACTTCAGCGGCGACGGGCACGCCGACGTCCTCGGCGTCAACGCCGAAGGCAACTTGCTCTACTACCCCAACAACGGCCTGGCGCTCTCCCCACCGGAGCAGATCGGCCGGGGCTGGGGCTCGTTCCCGCACGTGCTGTGACCACCGAGGTGGCGCGGACCCGACCGGGACGCGCCACCTCCCCGCTCAGCGGCGCTTGCGGGACCTCAGGTAGTCGCTGACCACGGCCGCGCCCAGACCGTCCTCACCAGGTGCGACGACCCGGCCGCCGGAGCGCCGGGCCACGGTGTCCACGAACCTGGTCAACCTGGGGTCGTCGCCCAGCCGGAACACCGTGATCGACGCGCCGAGCCGAGCCAGGCCGTCCACCTCGACCAGGGTCTTGCCGATGGTCCGGGGAAGCGGCGGGTAGTGGAACTCGGCGTCGCCGGTCGGCTCCAGGTGCGCGGTCGGCTCGCCGTCGGTCACCACCAGCACCACCGGCTGCGCGTCGGGGTGCCTGCGCACGTGCCGACCGGCCAGCAGCAGCGCGTGGTGCAGGTTCGTGCCCTGCTCCCACACCCCTTCCAACGCGGTCAGCTGCCCGATGTCGACGGTCTCGGCGTGCCGGCCGAACGTGATCAGCTCCAGCGCGTCGGTGCGGAACCTGGTCCGCACCAGGTGGTGCAGCGCCAGCGCGGTGCGCTTCATCGGCACCCACCGGCCGTCCTGCACCATCGACCAGGACGTGTCCACGCACAACGCGACCGCCGCGCGCGACCGCTGCTCGGTCTCGCTGACCTCGACGTCCACCACGTCGAGCCGCACCGGGCCGCCCGCCGACCGCAGCACGGCGTTGGTGACGGTCCGCGGCACGTTCCACGGCTCGGTGTCGCCGAACCGCCACGGCCGCGTCGACCCGATCAGCTCACCGGCCGCGCCCGCGGACGAGTTGTCCCGCTGCCCTTGCTCCCGGGCGCTGTCGAGCACGCCGCGCAACGCCGTCTCGCCCAACCGCCGCAGCGCCTTCGGCGTCAACCGCAGCGAGCCGTCCGGCGCCCGTTCCAGCAGGTTCTGCGACCGCAGCTCGCGTTCCAGCTCGGCCAACCGCCGCGCGTCCACGCCCGCCTCGGCGCCGAGTTGCCGGACCAGCGCCTCCAGGTCGATGTCCTCCAGCCGGGCGCCCGGGTAGGACTGCGACAGCTGCTCGGCCAACGCGTCAAGCTCGGCCAGGTCCGCCATCGCCTGCGCGCCCTCGCCGAGCCCCAGCGGGTTGTCGCCGCGGAACCGCGCCGAGCCGTTCCAGTCCTCGCCCGGCCGCAGGCCCTGGAGCAGCGAGTCCAACTGGGACAGTTGCGAGCCGACCCCGGAGTTGCCGAACGCCTGCTGCGACAACGCCGACAGCTCCTGGCGCTGCTGCTCGGACATCGAGTTCATCATGCGCTGGGCGGCGGCGGACCGGGCGGCCAGGGCGTCGACCAGCTCGTCCACCGACCGCGGGTTCTCTGGGAAGAACTCGCCGTGCTCGCGCATGAACCGCTCGAAGCGCTCGGTCGTGTCCTCGCCGGCGGCGTGCGCGGCCAGCAGGCCGTTCAGGTCGTCCAGCATCGACTGGATCCGCCGCACGTCCTCGGGCCGGACGTTCTCCATGGCCTGCTTCATGCCCTGGAACCGCTGGTCCATCAGCTCGCGGCCGAGCAGGTTGCGGATCTGCTCGTAGGACTCGCGGGCCTGCGGCGACCGCCAGTCGTACTCCGCCAGCTCGCTCACCGCGGCCGCGGTCGACTGCGGCAACGCGTCCAGCCTGGCCTCGCGGAACCGCGCCTCGTCGTCCGGGTCGGGGAACAGCGCGGCCCGTTCGGCCCGCAACGCCTCCTCCAGCAGCCGTTGGACCTCCTGCAACGTGCCGTCCAGCCGGTTGCGCCTGGTCAGGGCGGAGCGCTTCTGCCACAGGCGTGCGGTCAGGTCGTCCAGGCCGCGGGTGCCGGGCAGGCCGCGGCGCAGCAGTTCGCGCAGCGCGGAGGCGGGCGACGCGCCCTCCATGACCTCGCGGCCGAGCTCGTCCATGGCCGCGCGCAGGTCGGTGGGCGGTGCGAGCGGGTCGGGACCGTCGACGTACCGGCCGTACCGGTAGTTGCTCATCCGTACACCGTTCGGTCGTCGTCGGTGTCCTTGGACAGCTGACGGGTGAGGTAGAGCGATTCCAACGCCAGTTCGACGGCCGACGCGATGCGCCCCGCCGGGTCCTTGGGGCCCGCGCCGACCCGCTGCGCCACGTCGTGCAGCACGGGCAGCTCCGGCAGCGCGGCCAGCAGGTCGCCGGGGTGCACCCGTTCGCCGGTGGCCACCGGGTGGCCGTCGGACACCAGCGCGGCCAGCGGGCGCAGGTCGACACCGGCGAACGTCGACCGGGCCGTGTCCGCGACCGCCCGGCGCAGCAGGTGGACCAGCACCTCCTGCTCGCGGCCCTCCTCACCGGCCTCGAACTCCAGCTTGCCGCGCAGCACCTCGGGCACCGAGTCGAGGTCGACCGGCCGGGCGATGGGCGGGTTCTCGCCGATCAGGGCGCTGCGCCGCAGGGCGCTCGCGGCCACCGTCTCGGCCGCCGCGACCGCGAACCTGGCCGAGACGCCGGAGCGCTGGTCGATGGAGGAGGACTCGCGCAGGTGCCGCACGAACCGGGCGATGACCTCCAGCAGGTGGTCGCCGACCTCGGCGACCAGGTGGGCCTCCTGGCGGACCAGCTCGATCTCGGCGCCGATCTCCAGCGGGTAGTGCGTGCGGATCTCCGCACCGAACCGGTCCTTGAGCGGGGTGATGATCCGGCCGCGGTTGGTGTAGTCCTCGGGGTTGGCGGTGGCGACGAGCAGCACGTCCAGCGGGAGCCGCAGGGTGTAGCCGCGGATCTGGATGTCGCGCTCCTCCATCACGTTGAGCAGCGCGACCTGGATGCGTTCGGCCAGGTCGGGCAGCTCGTTGACGGCGATGACGCCGCGGTGCGAGCGCGGCAGCAGGCCGTAGTGGATGGTCTCCGGGTCACCCAGGCTCCGGCCTTGCGCGACCTTGACCGGGTCGACGTCGCCGACCAGGTCGCCGACGCTGGTGTCGGGCGTGGCCAGCTTCTCGGCGAACCGCTCGTCGCGGTGCTTCCAGGTCACGGGCAGCTCGTCGCCGAGTTCGCGGGCGCGGCGCTTGGACTCGGGGGTGATGGGGTCGAGCGGGTGCTCGTTCAGCTCGGCGCCCTCGATCACCGGGGTCCACTCGTCCAGCAGGCCCACGATGGTGCGCAGCAGTCGCGTCTTGCCCTGGCCGCGTTCGCCGAGGAGCACCACGTCGTGGCCCGCGAGCAGGGCTCGCTCCAGCTGGGGGAGCACGGTGCGGTCGAAGCCGACGATGCCGGGCCACGGGTCGCGCCCGTCGCGGAGGGCCGCCAGGAGGTTCTCCCGGATCTCGGCCTTCACCCCGCGCGGCAGGTAACCGGCCGTGCGGAGGGCGCCTGCGGTGGTGGGGAGCTCAGAGGTCACCCCACCGAAGTTACGCACCGATCGGCCTCCGGTCGACGTAGAGCGACTCCACCGTGGTGACGGACCGGCGGACCAGCACATCGCCCGAAACTGTCGTACCCCTCTGGCAAGCTGAAAGCAGGGGTTCCCCTGGGGCGGGGACCCCTGCGAGGCGTCCGCGGGTAGAGCACGAATCGAGCGGCCGGGCAGTCCGCCCGATACCGGCCCAGTGAGCACGGCGTCAGCAGACCGGCGTCGGCGAGCAAGTGTCAGCTGGCAGGCATCGGCGAGCTGGTGTCGGCAAGGACGCGTCAGCGGGACAGGGTGAGTAGTTCGGTCAGGGTGGTGGGGTCGTCCAGGCGGGAGACGGCGATCACCGGGGCCAGTGCTCGGCACCAGTCGTGCAGTCGGTCGGGGTCCAGGCCGGCGGCTTCGGCCACCTGCTCGGCGCGGTCGGCCACGCCTTGGTTGCCGGCCGCGTCCAGGACGTAGTCCACGAGGTCGAAGCACGGGTCGCCGACGCACGGCCGCGGGTCGATCGCGACCAGTCCCCGCTCCGGACCGCCGTCGAGCACGTTGCCCAGGTGGAGGTCGCCGTGCAGCAGCACGGCGGGCTGGGTGTCGAGCAGGGCGCCGCAGCGTTCCCGCGCCCTGGTCCACATCTCCTCGGACACGTGCGCGGCCACGGCCGGGTCGGCCAGGCGGCGGCCGATCCTGGTGTAGAACTCCTCGCACCGGTCGCGCAGGCCCCGCCAGCCCGCGCCCGGATCGGGCACGGTGTGCAGCGCCGCCGCCAGCCCGGCCCACTCCCCCGGTGACGGCGGGGTCGGCAGCTCGTCCGCCATCGTGCCCGGCCGGACGGCCTCCATCAGCACCTCGCCATCCGCCTCGGCCAGCACCGCGGGCACCCGGCCGGACGGGGCGAACAGCCGCAGCGCCGCCGTCTGCTCGGCCAGGAAAGCGGGGTCCGGGCTCAGCTTCAGCGCCACCGCCGCCCCGTCCCCCGAACGCCGGCACGACACCACCACCGAGGACGCGCCCGGCGGCATGACGTCGCCCAGGGTCAGTCCCCAGCGCGCCGCGGCCCGCGCCGCCCGGTCGGGCACGGCCGCGCACCACTCGCGGACCGACGGACCGAACCTCAGGGCCAACCGCGCGGTGATCTCGTCGACGTCCACCCGTGCCACGCTAGAGACGCCCGCAACCGAATAACCGCCCGCAGGCGGCGTCCGAAGTGGACGCCGCCTGCGGTGTGCGGAGCATTCAGTTGTGGTTTCCGGTCAACCGGTGATCACAGCGCCGGGTAGGCGTTGCGCATGAGCTCCTGGAACTGGGCCGAGAACCAGTGACCCGAGAGCGGCGCGTCGGCCAGGGCACCCGACAGGTTGTTGCCGTTGCGGACGTTGCCGCCGTAGGCCGGGTCGCACATCTCGTCGAAGCCCTTGCCCTCGTCGTTCGGGATCGCCTTGCTCGCACCGTCGGACTCACCCGGCGGCTTGATCCAGACGTAGGCGTCGATGCTCGGCTTCGGCGCGGCCTTCGGCCGCTCGCCCAGACCGGCACCGGCCTGGTTGCACCAGTTGCCCTTCTGGTGGCGGCGGTCGATGCGCGACTCGTTCACGTACGCGTCCGCGGTGGTCGCGGTCGACTTCGCGGTGGGCCGGTTCGGGCCGCCCCAGCCGTTGCGCGAGGTGTCGATCAGCATGCCGATGCCGCTGTCGAAGCCCTGCTTGACGAGTTCGCTGCGCATCGCCGTGGCGAAGCCCAGCTCACCGTTGAAGTCGTTCCAGTCGACCCACTTGGCGTTCTCCTTCACCGGGCGGCCGCCGACCAGGTCGTCGACCGTCCAGTACGGCTCCTCCAGCGCGGAGTAGTTCGCGGTGTTGGTGATGAAGCCGTGGACCTTGTCCTTGGTGGCGCCGTTCTTGCCCAGGATGGACGCGAACATCTTCGCCGAGGCGTAGAAGTTGTCGTACTCCGGAACGGTGTCACCCCAACCGATCCAGCCGTGGTGGCCGGAGTCGATGTAGTTGTAGACGTTGGAGATGGCGCCGAGCTTGCCGACGGCGTACGAGACGCCCTCGATGTAGTTGCCGTTCTGCTTCATCACGTCGCAGTTCGGCGTGGCGGTCGCCCGCGGCGACACGTTCGTCACCAGGTTCGGCAGCGAGTCGATCTCGATGACCGCGACGATGCGCAGCCGCGAGTACTCCGGCTTGGACACGATGTTCGTGATCGCGTCGATGTACTCGGTCTTGTAGCGACCGATCTCGCCCGCCTTCAGCTCACCGTTGGACGCCAGCGCGGCGCAGTCGCGGCCGGGCAGGTTGTAGACGACGAACTGGAAGACCAGCTGACCGTCCGCACGGGCCGCGCGCTGCTTCTCGGCCTCGTTCAGGTGGTCCGCCAGACCCATGAAACCGGTGGTCGGCGAGCCGTTGCCGGCGATCGCGCTGATCCGGTCCAACCACACACCGGTGGGCTGGTTCGCGATCCGCGAGCCACCGGGCTCGGCGGCGGCGCGGGCCGACCACTGCGGGTTGACGTACACGCCGGCGCCCACGTACGGGTTGTCGGCCTTGGGGCCACCCGGGTTGGTGCCGGTCGTGGTCGTCGTGGTGGTCGTCGACGTGGTGGTCGACGTGGTAGTGGTGGTGGTCGTGGTGGTCGTGTCGACCGACCCCGTGCACACCGTGCCGTTCAACCGGAACTGCGTGGGCACCGGGTTGGACCCGGTCCACGAGCCGTTGAACCCGGGCGTCACCGACGCGCCGGTGCCCAGGTTGGCGCTCCAAGAGGGGTTGCGGACCGTCACGCGGCTCCCGGACTGGGAGAACGTGCCGCTCCACCCCTGCTGGACCCTCTGGCCGGCGGCGAAGTCCCACTCCAGCGTCCAACCGCCGGAAATGGCGTCACCGAGATTGGTGATCGTGACGTTGGCGCCGAATCCGCCTTGCCACTGGTTCGTGATCTGGTACGCCACCCGGCAACCGGGGGCCGCATTGGCGGTGGCGCCCGACGCCACCACCCCGGCCACGGACAGGGCCGCCACCGAGGTCACCGCCAATGCCCCGGTGAATTTCCGGGAACGTACGAACGTGCGCAGACTCATGCATCGCCTCCTTGCGAGCAACCCGCCATCTGGGAGCGCTCCCAGCGATTTCGCCGAATCGGGATTCGACGCGAGACCGAAACAGCTGCCTGGGAGCGCTCCCAGACGTACGGTAACGCACGACACCTCGTGTTGACGAGGGGTTGACCTGGACATAATCCGCCGCTATACCCGTGCACGTACCCTGCGCGAGGCCCGCTGACCTGCGGTTTCCGTACTTCGATCACCGACGGGATTGCTTGTTCGCGTCGAGCCGGAATCGATTCGGGTAGCAAACGGGGCCGACCAGGCTCACCTGTTCGGCCGATTACCGGCACGGTTCGGGAGTAACGTCGTCGTCGAATATTCGACACGACCCGCCGCAATCGACCTGATGACCAGTTCGGCGAACGTCGAATCCCTGTCGAATATTCGACGACGGCTGCCGCCTAGTGGCGGCCCGCCCCCTGATCCGAAAGCACCCGGACCGCTTCGTCCACGGCCGCGAGCCGCGCCCGCCGGACGGCCTCGGACAACGGCCGCAACGCCTCGTCCCGCGCCCTCGTCGCGGTCGCCGACACCGCCGCACCGGGCGCGTCGGACGCCGCCGCGGTCAGGATCGCGGCGACCTCGGCGGCACGCTGGAGCACGCGCAGGGAACGGGCGGGCATCCCGGCGGGCCACTCCACCGCCGAGTGCTCCGCGGCCAGCGCGGCGATCTCCGCCCGCACGTTCGGCCGGTGCCGCGCCACGTCCAAGGTCACCAACGCGGTGGCCGCCTCGCGCATCGCCGACGCCAGGCCGTGCTCGGCCTCGCCGATCGGCACGTGCTCGCCCGCGGGCGCGTTCGGCAGGTCGAACACCGTCCACCGCAGCACCCCGTCGGCGACCAGCTTCGGCACCAGGCCCACACCCACATCGGGCAGCACGGCGGCCTCGCCGGCGCGCAACGCGGACTTCCCGAGCGGGCCGTTGGCGCCCAGCCCGCGCACGTCGCCGGGCACCGGGATCACCAACCGGGCCGTGGTCGCGGACGCGCGGCGCAGCGACGCCAGCAGCAGCGCGGGGCCCACCGGGGCCTCGTCGGGGCCGGGCAGGTCGAGCGCGGTCGCGGTGCCGTCGTCATCGGCCACCACTTCGTGCAGCTCGGCCCAGAACCCCAGGGCGTCGAGGACGTCGTCGGCCGCGGCCGCACCGTGCAGCCAGGCTGACGTCCACACGACCAGCGTCGCACTCGCACAAGACACGCCTACCGAGGGTACGCGGGCCCGGCGACAACTCAGGCGGCCGGGCCGACGTGTTCCACCAGCAGGGAGCGGAACCTCTCGACCGACTCGTCGTCCGCGAACGCCCGGTGCGGCACGGCGTACAAGGCGGTGGTGCCGGTCTTGAGCACGAAGCCGCGCGCCGTCTCCACCCACCCCGGCAGTTCGGCCCAGCTCAGCTCGCTGCGCGCGGCCTCGCCCACGGACATCCGCAGCGAGTGCGCGTCCGCCGTTCCGGTCACCGTCTTGGCCGCCAGCGGGTGGTTGTGGAAGTTCACCGCGGTGCCCACCGGCACCAGTGCGAGGATGATCACAGCGAGGACGACGCCGAACACGCCCGCCCACGTCATGCCCATCACCAGCACGACGACGCCCAGCACGCCGAGCACCGCGGCGAACCACGGCGCCCACCGGTACAGCGGCACGGCGATGCGCAACGCGTCACGCCAGTCCGCGGGCCGCGGCGACCAGCTGAAGTCCACGCTCATCGGCCCGCACCCGGCCGTTTCGCGGGCTCGCAGCACCGCGTGGCGCAGAACGCCCCGTTGGTGGTGCACCCGGCGATCGGGAAGTCCGACAGCTTGCGGGCGGGCGCGTCGGCCACGTGCTCGGCGACGAGCTCCGCCACGAGCCGGGCGAACCGGGGGTCGTCGTTGGGCGTGGCCGCGCGGGCGAAGCCCATGCCCAGCTCCTGGGCGCGCTCACGGGCCTCGGTGTCGAGGTCCCACACCACTTCCAGGTGATCGCTGACGAACCCGATCGGGCACACCACCACGTTGCGCACACCCTTGTCGTAGAGGGCGTCGAGGTGGTCCACGATGTCCGGCTCCAGCCACGGGATCTGCGGCGGACCGGACCGCGACTGCCACACCACGTCGAACTCGGGCACGCCCGCGGCCGCGGCGACCAGCCGGGACGCCTCGGCGACCTGCCGGGAGTAGAGGTGGCCGCCGTCCTCGGGCGGTCCGGCCGCCCGGTCCGCCGACACGGGCACCGAGTGCGCGGTGAACACCACCCGGAAGTCCTCGTCGGGCAACCGGTCCGCGGCCGCGCGCACGGCGTCGGCGAACGACTCCACGAACAGCGGGTGGTCGAAGAACTGGCGCAGCTTGACCAGCTCGGGCGCGTCCTCGACGGCCGCGCGGGCGCGCAGGACGTCCTCGTCGTACTGCCGGCACGCCGAGTAGCCGCCGTAGGCGCTGGTCGGGAAGACGAGGGCGCGCTCGACGCCGTCGGCCTTCATCTCGGCCAGCACGTCCTCGACCATCGGGTGCCAGTTGCGGTTGCCGAAGTAGATCGGCAGGTCGACCAGGCCGCGCACGGCCTCGATCGCGGCGCGGTTGAGCGCGTTGATCGGCGACACGCCGCCGAAGTGCTGGTAGTGCCGCTCGACCTCGTCCAACCGCTCGGGCGGTACGCCGCGACCTCGGGTCACGTTCTCCAGGAAGGGGCGGACGTCCTCGGGTCCTTCCGGTCCGCCGAAGGACAGCCAGAGCAGCGCGTCGTAACTCACCCGGACATCCTCGCGCCGGTGCCCCGACGGCGCACAACCGGGTCGGCGTGATCGACCGCACGCCGACCCGGTCCCGCGCGCTACCGGGCTACAGGCCCAGGAAGTGCACGCCGCCGTCCACGAACACCATCGAGCCGGTGGTGGCGGGGAACCAGTCGGACAGCAGCCCGCACACCGACCGGGCGACCGGCGTCGGGTCGTCGACGTCCCAGCCCAGCGGCGCCTTCTCGCCCCACATGGCCTCCAGGTCCGCGAAGCCGGGGATCGACTTGGCGGCCATCGTGCGCACCGGTCCGGCCGACACCAGGTTGACCCGGATGCCCCGGGGGCCGAGGTCGCGGGCGAGGTAGCGGTTGATCGACTCGAACGCCGCCTTGGCCGCGCCCATCCAGTTGTAGGCCGGCCACGCCTGGCGGGCGTCGAAGTCGAGGCCGACCACGGACGCGCCGCGGTCCATCAGCGGCAGGGTCGCCTGGACGAGCGCCTTGTAGGAGTACGCCGAGACGTGCATGGCCGTGGCCACGTCCTCCCAGGGCGCGTCCATGAACGGCGCGCCCAGGCACGACGGCGGCGCGTAACCGATCGCGTGCACGACGCCGTCCAAGCCGTCCACGTGCTCGCGCACCCGGTCGGCCAGCGTGTCCAGGTGCTCCTGGTTCTGCACGTCGAGCTCGACCACCGGCGCGGCCTGCGGCAGGCGCTTGGCGATGCGCTCCACGAGGCTCATCCGGCCGAAGCCGGTGAGCACGACCTGGGCACCCTGCTCCTGGGCGACCTTGGCCACGTGGAAGGCGATCGACGCGTCCGTGATCACCCCGGTGATCAGCAGCCGCTTGCCTTCGAGCAGTCCCGTCACTGAAACCCGTCCTCCGAGAGTGTTGGCTTTGATGCTGGTCTGGCGGCTCAGTGGCCCATGCCGAGGCCGCCGTCCACCGGCAGCACCGCGCCGGTGATGTACGCGGCGGCGTCGGAGGCCAGGAACGTGACGGCGGCGGCGATCTCGTCGGTCGTGCCGTAACGACCCGAGGGCACCTGCGCGAGGATCTGCTTCTTGCGGTCCTCGGGCAGCGCGTCGGTCATGTCGGTGGTGACGAAGCCGGGCGCGACGACGTTCGCGGTGATGTTGCGGGTGCCGAGTTCGCGGGCGATCGACCGGGCCACGCCCACCAGGCCAGCCTTGCTGGCCGCGTAGTTGACCTGGCCCGCGCCGCCGGTGAGGCCGACCACGGAGGAGATGAACACGATCCGGCCGTAGCGCTTGCGCAGCATGCCCTTGGACGCGCGCTGCGCCACCCGGAACGCGCCGGTCAGGTTGGCGTCCAGGACGCGGGTGAACTGCTCGTCGGTCATCCGCAGCAGCAGCGTGTCGTCGGTGATGCCCGCGTTGGCCACGACCACCTCGACCGGCCCGTGCGCGGCCTCGACCTCGGTGAACGCCGCGTCGACCTCGGCGGAGCTGGTCACGTCGCACTTGACGCCGAGCAGGCCCTCGGGAGCGCCGGACCCGCGGTGCGTCACCGCCACCTTGTCGCCCTGCGCCGCGAACGCCCGCGCGATCGCCAGACCGATGCCCCGGTTGCCGCCGGTGACCAGAACGGACCTCGACACGCTTGCTCCCATCGCTGCTGGTTGATGCGGGGCGAGGCTATCTCCTACCCCTAAGTGCGCCACCATTGGCCGGGGGGTGGACCAGAATCTGGCGATGACCGGTTTCATCGGACGACTCCGGGCCGAGGTGGACGGCGACGTGCTCGCCGACCCCGCCCACCGCGCCCTCTACTCCGTCGACGCCTCGAACTACCGGCACGTGCCGGAGGTCGTGGTGCGGCCGCGATCGGTGGACGCGGTGGTGGCGGCGGTCGGGGTGGCGGTCGAGCACGGCGTGCCGATCACCAACCGGGGCGCGGGCACGTCGATCGCGGGCAACTCGGCCGGTGCCGGCCTGGTGGTCGACTTCTCCCGCTACCTCGACCGGGTGATCTCGGTGGACCCGGTCGAGCGCCTCGCGGTGGTGCAGCCGGGCGTGGTGCTGGACCGGCTCAACGACGCGGCCCGGCCGCACGGGCTGGTGTTCGGGCCGGACCCGTCCACCCACTCCCGCTGCACGCTCGGCGGCATGATCGGCAACGACGCCTGCGGCGCGCACTCCGTGGCCTGGGGCAAGACCAGCGACAACGTGCGCGCGCTCGACGTGCTGCTGGCCGACGGCCGCCGGTTCGACACCCGCACTCCCCCGGCGCTGGACCTGCCCGAGGTCGACCCGTCCTGGTTCCCCGCGCTCGACCGGCGGGTGTCCGGCTACCGGTTGGACGCGCTACCGGACCTGACCAGGGCGTTGGTCGGTTCGGAGGGCACGTGCGCGACCGTGCTCGGCGCGACGGTGGAGCTGGTGCGGGCGCCACCGCGCCGGGTGCTGGCGGTGCTCGGCTTCGACGGCCCGTACGACGCCGCCGACCTGGCGCCCGGTCTGCGTGAACTGGACGTGCTCACGATCGAGGGCCTCAACGCCGAGCTGGCCCGGGCGGCGGGCGAGTCCCGGCGGTTGCTGCCGCCCGGTCGGAGCTGGCTGTTCGTGGAGGCGGTCGAGGACGCGGTCGCGCACCGGGCCGCCGCCCTCGCGCCTCACTCGGTGGTGGTGACCGATCCGGGACGGCAGCGTGCGCTGTGGCGGGTGCGTGAGGACGGCGCGGGTCTGGCGACCCGGATGCCCGACGGTGGCGAGGCGTGGTCGGGGTGGGAGGACGCGGCCGTGCCGCCCGAGCGGCTGGGCGCCTACCTGCGCGAGTTCGACGCGCTGCTGGCCGGGCACGGCCGGCGCGGCATCACCTACGGGCACTACGGCGAGGGCTGCGTGCACGTGCGGATCGACTTCGACTTCCGGCGCGGGCACCGGTCGTTCCTGCACGACGCGGCCGACCTGGTGGTGGCGCACGGCGGGTCGCTGTCCGGCGAGCACGGCGACGGGCAGGCGCGGTCGGAGCTGCTGCCCCGGATGTACCCGCCGGCCGCGATCGAGGCGTTCGGGAGGTTCAAGGCGGCGTTCGACCCGGACAACCGGATGAACCCGGGCCGGATCGTGGCGCCGGTGAAGCTGGACGCGGACCTGCGCGTGCTGGTCGCGCCCCCGGTGATCCCGACCAGGGCGAAGCTCGCGCTGCACGCCGACGGCGGTGACCTGGCGGCGGCGACGCGGCGGTGCGTGGGCGTGGGCAAGTGCCTGAACACCGCCGGCGGGGTGATGTGCCCGAG
Organism: Saccharothrix stipae; assembly: GCF_054781895.1. Lineage (NCBI taxonomy): Bacteria > Bacillati > Actinomycetota > Actinomycetes > Pseudonocardiales > Pseudonocardiaceae > Saccharothrix > Saccharothrix stipae. The sequence continues at coordinate 582,793 of NZ_BAAGTN010000002.1, forward strand.
CTACCGGGTGACGAAGGAGGAGAAGCACTCCACCCGGGGTCGGGCGCGGCTGCTGTTCGAGATGCTCGGCGGGCAGGTGGTGCGCGGCGGGTGGCGTTCGGCGGAGGTCCGGGACGCGCTCGACCTGTGCCTGGGCTGCAAGGGGTGCAAGCGCGACTGCCCGGTGGACGTGGACATGGCCGCGTACAAGGCTGAGTTCCTGCACCACCACTACCGGGGACGGGTGCGCCCGGCGGCGCACTACTCGATGGGCTGGCTGCCGCTGTGGTTGCGGCTGCGGTTGGTGAACGGGCTCACCGCCCGGTTCGGGCGGTTCGGCGGCCTGGCACCGCAACGTCCGCTGCCGACGCCGGTGCGGTCGTTCCAGTCGCGGTTCGCGGCCTCCGCCCGCGGTGCGGCCGTGCGTCGGACGACGGCCGGTGACCGGGTGCTGTTGTTCCCCGACACGTTCACCAACCACTTCGAGCCGGGTGTCGGTTTCGACGCGGCGGCGGTGCTCGGTCACGCCGGGCAGGGCGTCGAGGTGCCGAGGTCGGCGGTGTGCTGCGGGCTGACGTGGTTCTCCACCGGCCAGTTGGGCATCGCCCGGCGGGTGGTCAGGCGGACGGCCCGCGTGCTGCGGCCGTGGACGCGGGACGGCGTGCCGGTGGTGGGGTTGGAGCCGAGCTGCACGGCGTTCCTGCGCTCCGACGCGTTGGAGGTCGCCGGCGACGACCCGGACGTGGTGCGGCTGGCCGAGTCGGTGCGCACGTTCGCCGAGCACGTGTCGCCGCTGCTGGAGCCGGTGGCGGGCACCGGTCGGGCGGTGGTGCAGCCGCACTGCCACCAGTACGCGGAGCTGGGGTTCGACGCCGACCGGGAGCTGCTGGCCAAGACCGGGGTGAGCGCGTCGGTGCTGGAGGGGTGCTGCGGGCTGGCGGGCAACTTCGGCTTCGAACGCGGCCACTACGACGTGTCGATGGCGGTGGGCGAGCAGACCCTGTTCCCGGCCGTGCGGTCCGCCGGCGGTGACACGGCGGTCGTGGCGGACGGCTTCAGCTGCCGCACGCAGGTCCGGCACGGTTGCGCCGCCGAACCGGTGCACACCGCCACCCTGGTCCGGCGGCGGTTGGGGCTCTAGGACCGGAGTTCCACCGACCACCTCGTGGTGGTTCGAGCGGGAAATCGGGGTGTTCCGCGCGTCGCTCGCCGAGGAGCGCACGGCGACGGAGGCCGGTGTCAGGTGGCCGGCCGGCGCGACGCGTGCGGCGCCGCGCCGGCCGGGCACCTGGAGCAAAGGGTCACGCGGTGCGGTAGCGGGGGTTGGTGGCGTGCCACTCGAAGCCGCCGCCCATCCAGGACCGCACGCCGCGCAGGAAGCGCTGGAGTTCGGGTGACGGCACCGGCAGCAGGCTCTCGTGCAGCGCCTGGAAGTCGTGGACGAGCTGGTTGTGCAGGTCGACGGTGACCTCGGTCGCCTCCTCGGTCGAACAGCCACGGTCCGCGGCGATCTGGAGCACCATGTTGCACACCGGGTTCGGGTCGGCGGCGTCCTTGGCCACCGAGTGCAGGTCGTTCACCAGCACCGACGCGGTGCCCGCCTGCATGAGCGCACGGCGCACCCGCGGCTCGTAGTACAGGTTGGCGGGCAGCTCGTAGCCGCCGACGGCGTCCACCAGCGTCATCGACGTGTAGAAGCTGTCGTGCTGCCGGGTGGCGAGGTACTCCCAGGCCGGCGGGTACGCGCCGGTGTGCCGCCACGCGGCGTAGGTGTCCCAGCTGACGAACATCGCGAACGTGGCGTAGCACGCCCGCTGCACCTGGGCCGGTGTGCCGTGCCGCCCCAGGTGCTCGACGCCCGTGCGCAGCGCCACCAGCACCCGGTCGGACTCCAGCGCCTCCGCCAACGGCTCGGAGAACTCGCCCACGGGCGCGACCTGGTCCATCGCGGCCATCGCCAGCGACAGCTTCGCCGGCAGTTCCGTCGGCGTGGCGCCCATCCCGCTGTCGTCGGCGTACAGGTCGTCGGCGGCCCACCACGCGGCGTTGAGCTTCGCCGCGATCAGCAGGTGCTCCGGGTCGTCGGTGTCGACGTGCGCGAGCACCGCCAGCCGCCCGAACCCGGCCTTGCGCATCAGCTCCTGCTCGTCGTCGGTGAAGCCGCAGTCGCGGGCCCACCGGACCAGCAGGTCGTCGACCTCGTCGGCGAGCCGGTCGTCGGTCCGCTCGGCCACCGGGACGTACAGGGGGGACGCCGACCCGTCGCCCCACTCCCGCCACGCGTACGCGGGATCGGGCAGCGGGTCGGTCGGTGCGACGCCGGACGGCGGGCTCGGCAGTGCGACGCCGGGCACCGGGTCGGTCGATGCGGTGCCCGGCGCCTGGTCGGTCAGCGCGGCGGCCAGCCGGGCCGCGGACGTGCCCAGCCCGGTCGGCCCGGCCAGCGCCGCGGCGAGCCCGTCCAGCGTGGTCATCGCACCCGATCCGCGGCGATCAGCAGGTAGTGGAAGCTGCCCTCCCGGTAGGCCTGGAGGAACGACTTCTCCACCCCCGTCGCGACCGACGAGCGCTCCCGCAGCTCCCAGTACGGGATGGTGAGCGGCGTCAGGTCGACCACCTCCATCGGCACCAACCCGTTCGCCGCCAGGGCCTTGAAGTACTCGCCGCGCGAGTGGACGCTGCACGTGTAGCGCTCGTCGATCTGGCTCACGGCCTTGGACCGGCCGCCGGTGACGTCGTTGTAGCAGCCCGTGATGCACACGTACCGGCCACCGTGCGCCAGCAGCCGGGAGAACTCGCCGAACAGCTCGAACAGGTCGACGTACATCGTGGTCTCGTTGGTCCAGATGCCCGCGAAACCGCCGGTCTCGAACCCGGTGTCGAGCATGTTGCGGAAGTGGAACCGCACCTGGTCCGCCACGTCCCACTTGGCGGCCTGGGCGTTGGCGAACTCGACCTGCTTCTCCGAGATCGTCACGCCGTCCACGCGGCAGCCGAACCTGCGGTTGGCCATGAGGCTGGTGCCGCCGCGGCCGGACCCGCCGTCGAGCAGGCGGTCCTGCGGCCGGATCGGGCCGAGGTGGTCGAGCAGCATGGTGGCCTGCGCGCTCTCCAACCGGTGCAGTTCGGCGATCACCCGTGCGTCGCGGGTCTCCTCCGGGCCGGCCAGCACCGACTCGTCGTACGCGCCCACCCCGTAGTGGTGGTGGTAGATCCCGTCGACCTCGCCGAGCTTGATGTTCACCGGGTCGCGCTCGGCGTTCCAGTACGCCGCCACGGACTTCTGGTAGTCGGTGCGCAGGACGGGCGATGCCTCGATCGTCATCTGGTTCGTTCTCCTTGACGGGATGGCGTTGTCAGCGGGCATTCCCGACGCCGTCGGGAATGCCCGACACATTCGGGACCAGGGCCGGAAACCCGCGTCCTCCGACCGTCACGACGGACACCCACCCAATCCCCCGCCCGGGCCCGGTGCGGCCGATTTCTTCGAGCACATAAGGGTTTCGAGTGCGGGCAACGGTCGCGGACATGTGTTCCGATCGGCAACAGCGCCCCACGCTAGCACCGGCTCCGGCGACGGTAAGTCCCCTGAAGGGGTGCTCCGATCGTGAATACCGGGCTGTCGTAATCGAAGGCACGATCCGGTGAAAAACAATTCGACGATGACGCAACGCAGTCGACGTCACGGGGACTAGTCACCCGGTCGCCCGCCACGATCGGGTGACACTCGATGGAACGAGTAGAGCCGTCCGCTCAGCGCGGTCACCGGTGGTGCGCACGGCGGGCGACGCGTTGCGTCAACCGGGTTACCCGGGCCTGGTCTCGTCGGTGAGCCAAGCGAGGTAGTCGGTGTTGCCGCCGAGCACCGGCAGGGCCAGCACCTCGGGCACGTCGTAGGTGTGGCGCGCCTTGACGAACTCGGTCAGCTCGTCCACCCGGTCGTAGGCGGTCTTGATCCACAGCTGCCACTCGCGGTCGTCGTGCACCTCGCCGTCCCACCGGTAGACGCTCCGGACCGGGCCGCCGATCTGCACGCAGGCGGCCAGACGCGCCTCGACGATCGCCCGCGCCAACGCGCCCGCCGCCTCCTCGCTGTCGGTGGTGGTGATGACCACGACGTGGTTGTCGCTCATCCACCGGAGGGTAGCGCGCGGCACCCCGGCGGCGCGTCGGCGACCGCAGCGGTCGACCGGGCGACGGACGCGGCGGACAACGCGTCCGCGAACGCCGTGGTCAGCGCGTCGTGCTGGCCCGCTCGGTGAGCCGCGGCTGCAACAGGGTCAACGGGGGCGTCGGGGTCCGGTCGAGCTTGGCCATCAGCAACGCCACCGCGTGGTGCCCCAGCTGCTCCGCGGGCACGGCCACCGAGGTCAGCGGCGGCATCAGCCGCTCGGCCTGGTCGTCCGGGCAGATCGCGATCACCGCGACGTCGTCGGGCACCTTGCGGCCCAGCGACCGCAACACCTCGACCACCGACGGCAGCGCGGCCTCGTTGTGCACCACCAGACCCGTCACGGTCGGGTGGCGTTCCAGCAGGCCGGTGATCGCCACCCGGACCGACTCGTGGTCGGTGTCGGTGGGCAGGGTGGTCGAGGAGACGCCGCGGCGCATCGCCGCCGCGCTGAACCCGGCCATGGTGCGGTGCGCGAACCCGGTGTCGCGCTGGTAGACCGCGCGCGGCGCGCCGACCAGCGCCACGTAGGTGTGCCCGAGGTCGGCCAGGTGGTCCACGCACCGCGAGCCCGCCTCGGCGAAGTCGAGGTCCACGCACGTCAACCCGGCCGCGTCGGCGGGGAAGCCGATGAGCACCGAGGGCCGGTCCAGCTCCCGCAGCACGGGCACGCGCTCGTCGTGCATCTCCACGTCCATCACGAGCAACCCGTCGACCTGCGCGCTGCCCGCGACCCGGCGCAGTCCCGCCGCGCCCTGGTCCGCGGTCACCAGCAGCACGTCGTGGTCGTGCCGGCGGGCCGCGTTCGCGACCGCGACGACGAACTGCATCAGCACCGGCATGTGCATGCCCTCGCGCATCGGCAGCACCAGCGCCAGCACGTTGGCGCGGTTGCTGGCCAGCGACCGGGCGCCCGCGTGCGGGTGGTAGCCCAGTTCCCGCACGCTCGCCTCGACCCTGGCCTTGGTGGCCGAGGAGATCGAGCGGCGGCCGGTGAGCACGTACGACACCGTGCTGGGCGCGACCCCGGCGTGCCGCGCGACATCGGCGATGGTCACCACGTCAACGCACCTCCCGCACCCGCACGCCCGCCGCCTGCGCGGTGAGCACGACCGAACCGCCGTCGACCGAGATCCGGGTGTCCGGTGGCGCGGACCAGGACTCGTCGGTCACGTCGTGGAACGCGATCCACGCACCGGCCCGGGTGAACACGACCTCGTCGTCCACCAGCCGCACGCCGTCGCAGTCGTCGAAGTCCGCGGCGGGCAACGCGCCGGCGCGCGGCGCGATCCTCTCCCCCGGCACGTCCACGACCAGCCGCGCCCGGATGTCCCGCGACGAGGAGCCCGCGCACATCTCGTACCGCCCCGCCTCCACCACGCGCCGGCCGGTGATGACGTCCCAGTGCCACAGCCGGTCCGCGGTCAGCTCGACCACCGCGGTCCGCCCCGGCTCCAGGTGCACCCGGTGGAACGACTGGAGCTCGCGCACCGGCCGGCGCACCCGCGAGTCGAGCGCGGAGGAGTACAGCTGCACGACCTCCGCCCCCGCCACGTCACCGGTGTTGGTGACGGACACCTTGGCGACGCCGTCGGCCCACTCCAGCTCCGAGTACTCGAAGGTGGTGTAGCCCAGCCCGTGGCCGAACGGGAACAGCGGTTCCCCGGTGAAGTACAGGTACGTGCCGCCCGCGCGGATGATGTCGTAGTCGAAGATGTCCGGCAGGTCGTCGTCGCCCCGGTACCAGGTCTGGGTCAGCTTCCCCGACGGCGAGAACGCGCCGAACAACGCCTCGGCGACCGCCCGGCCCTGCTCCTGCCCGCCGTGCGCGGTCCACACGATGGCCGGGAGGTGCTCCTCCTCGCCGTCCAGCGCGTAGGGGTAGCTGCTCACGAGCACCAACACCGTGTTCGGGTTCGCCGCGCGCACCGCGCGCACCAGGTCCAGCGACGGCAGCCGCAGCGTGGTGCGGTCCTGGGTCTCCCGGCCGTTGATGTGCGGGTCGTTGCCCAGCACCAGCACGGCGGTGTCGGCCCGCGCCGCCGCCTCGGCCGCCGCGGCGAGCCCGTCCACCACCCGTTCGATCGCGAACGGCGTGGCGTCCAGGCGGGTGCTCCCCCGCACCGTCGCCGGGTTGTCGAGCCCGCCGACCACGTTGTGCAGCACCACACCGCCGTCGGTCGACCTGGGCTCGAACAGCTCGCGCACGTCCCAGCCGCCCGGCGTGATCGCGGTGGCCACCAACGACCCGTCGTCGGCCACGCCCAGGTAGCGGCGTGACGCCACGTCCCGCAGCGTCCACACGCCGTCGCCCCAGTCGAAGCGGTCGAACAGCGCGCGCTCGCCCAGTCCCACGACACCGCCGCGCACACCGAGGTAGCGGCCGTCCGCCGCGCGCAGCGCGATCCGGTCGACCCCCTCGGTGCAGGAGACGGCGGCGAACTCCTCCAGTCCTCTTCGGACGGTCACCTGGTACGGCGGGGTGCCGCTGTACCAGTCCTCGAACAGCGCGTCCGCGTGCGTGCCGATGACGGCGAGCTCCGTGCCGCGCGCCAACGGCAGCAGGGACTCGTTGCGCAGCAGCACGACCGCCTGCCGCGCGGCCTCCAAGGCCAGCTCGCCGTGCGTGCCGATCACGTCGGAGGTGATCGCCGCGTAGGGGTTCCCCTCGGGCGGGTCGAACTCGCCGAGCCGGAACCGCAGCGCGAGCACCCGGCCGACGGCCCGGTCGACCACGTCCCGGTGCACCAGGCCGTCCTTGATCGCCGCGGTGACGCTCTCGATCATGAACGTGGCGTCGGCGTCGTCGGTGGTGAAGTTGTCCAGGCCCGCGTTGAGCAGCGCCGCGTGCCCCTCGGCCTGGGTCGGCAGGTACGCCTGGAGCCCGGCCACGTTCTGCGGCGCGTACGCGTCGCTGACCACCGCGACGCCGTGCGGCGACCACGTCTGCAACTCCTGCTCCAGCAACGGGCTCAGGTGCGCGGGGCGGCCGTTGACGAGGTTGTAGGACGGCATCACGGCGACCGCCGCGCCCGCCTCGATCGGGCCGCGGAAGCACGGCAGCTCGTACTCGTGCAGCACCCGCGGTCGGAGGTCGGAGGACGTGACGCAGCGGTCGTCCTCGTTGTTGTAGCCCAGGAAGTGCTTCAGCGTGGGCGCGGTCCGCAGGTAGCGCGGGTGGTCGCCGCGCAACCCGCTCGCGTACGCCGTGCCCATGGCCGCGGTCAGCGTCGGGTCCTCGGAGTAGCCCTCCTCGTTGCGGCCCCAACGCGGGTCGCGCAGCGGGTTCACCACCGGCGCCCACACGTTCAGGCCGTGCTTGACCGGGTCGAGGTGGTGGAAGCCGCGCGCCTCGACGCCGACCGCCTCGCCGACCCGCCGCACGAGCCCGGTGTCCCACGAGGACGCGAGCCCGACGGGTTGCGGGAACACCGTGGCCACCCCCGACCAGGCGACGCCGTGCAACGCCTCCGTGCCGGTGCGGAACGCCGCCAGCCCGAGTCTGGGCACGGCCGGCTGGTGCTGGTGCAGCAGTGCCACCTTCTCCTCGTCGGTCAGCCGGCCGAGCAGGTCGGTCACCCTGTCCTCGACCGGCAGACCCGGATCGCGGAACGGCTGCGGGTCCACGGCGCCCCTCTCGCGGTCGTCGATTTATTCGAATGTGCAGCTCACTGAATCGAATCGTTTCGATCGTTGCGAAATCAATGCCGACCGGAGTCAGCGATGCGGAGTGCCAGAAATGTGGCACAGCTCTCTCACCCGCGTCAACACCGAAGTTTCAAGGTTGTTTCATGGCGGTCTCAATAGTCGAACGCGTTCGACTATTGAGACGTGCGGCGACACGCCGAACACCCCCCTCACCACGTCGTGAGGGGGGTGCCGGCGCGACCTTCTCAGGTCTACCCGAACAGCTCCACGTGCAGCTGGAACGCCGTGGCGATCTCAGCCTGCGCCCAGAACCGGTGGTAGGTGAAGGTCGGCGCGGGGCCGCCGTCCAGGTACGCCTGGACCTTGGGCCAGTCCTTGTCCTGCTTGAACATCGAGCGGATGTCCACGAAGGACACACCGGGCTTGATCTGGTCGCCGTTGGGCATGTCGCCCGACCAGCCCGTCGGAACGTACGGACCCTCACGCGTCGACGTGTTGTAGACGTCGTCGAAGCGGTTGTAGTCCTTGCGCTGCTCCGGAACCGCGATGCCCTTGTCGTCCTTGTGCGCCAGCATCGCCGTCAAGAGGCCCTCACCGACGGTCTTCGCCTGGGCGTTGCCCGACTTGGCCGCGTAGTTGAGGAGCGTCTTGGCGTAGGACGCGGCGATGCCGACGTCCTGGCTGTGGTTGTCGACGGTCACGCGCAGGCCCGCGTTGGCGCCGGGGTTGGTGGCGTTCCAGTTGTCCGGAGCGCCCGTCCAGGTCAGGTCGTTCGGGATCTGGAACTGGCCGCCGGTGCCGACGGTGGTGTTCGCGATGGCCCAGGGGACCCACTTGTCGAGGATCTTCTTGGCCGTCGCGTTGCCCGTCTTCTCGTACAGGGCGGCGGTGCGCTCCATCTGCCACGCCTGGAAGCCGAACCAGCGGTTCGACGGCGGGTCGCGCCACACCGGGTGGGCGTCGTAGTACATGCCGTAGAACGTCGGCGTGCCCGCCGGCGGGGCGGCGTACTGGCCCTCCCAGCTGTTCGTGACACCGCCGGCGATGGCGCCGTCGGCCGACTGCAGCCACTGGAGCATCTCCAGCTGGCGGGTCATCGACGTGGCCCAGTCCTGCTGGCCGGTCGCCGACTTCGGCTTCAGCGCGGGCACGTTCGCCAACGCGTAGGCCGCCAACGGGTTCTGGTAACCCTGGTGCGACGCGCCGTCACCGATGCGCCACGCCCAACCCGCGGACGTGTCGGTCGCGCCGCCCCACGCGTAGTACCAGGACATCAGGTAGTGCGCGCTGTCCTTGCCGGTACCCGCCGGGCAGCTGGTGCTGGCGCAGTTGCCGATCTTCTTGAAGTACTTGTCGAACATGGCGTAGCGGAGGTAGTCGCCCATCTTGGCGGCCTTCTCCAGCTCGGGCGCGACCTCGGCGGCCTTGCCCTGCTCGGTCGCCCACTCCTGCGCCAGCATGGCCACCTGCACCGCACGCGCGTCGGCGTCCGGGGCGTTGGTGTACTTCCACTGCTTGGCGTAGCTGGCGTCCTTGGTGAACAGGTCGAGGAAGCCGTTGGGGCCACCGTGCGCGAAGGTGTCGCAGGACGGCTGCGGGATGGTCTCCCACACCGACTCCGACGAACCGCGCTGGTAGGTGTTGATGTACGCGGGCAACGCGTCCGACTCGTCGCCGCACCGGCCGAAGCCGTAGGTGTTGTCGACGTCGAGCAGCCAGTGCATGCCGTAGATGTCGCTGTTGCCGTAGGCCGCCTTCAGCTCGGCCGCGATCGGGTCGCGACCCACCGGCACGCCGGAGTCCAGCACCGACGGGTACTGGTCCATCCGCGGGTGCTCGGGGGCGTACGTCGCCGGCTTGGAGGCGTCGTACTTGTCGTTGGTCGGCTGGTCCGCCTTGGCCGGGATGATGTACTTCTCCATCGAGGCCCAGGCCTTCTTGAACGGCGCCCAGTCACCCACGATCTTGCCGTAGCTGGCCTCCAGCCACAGGTAGTAGCTGAACGCCTCGGACGTGGTCTGGTGACCGTGGTCCGGCGCCTCGACCATCAGCGTCTCGATCGAGTGGTACGGCACCTTCAGGCCATCGGAGAAGGTGCGGAAGTAGCCGCTCGCCGGGTCGTTGATCTTGGCGTAGAGGTCCAGGAACTCCTGCTCGAACCGCGAGGTGTCGGCGCTGGTCTCGCGGACCTCGACCGTCGCCGCGGCCGCACCGGTGGCGCTCGCGGTGAAGGTGGCCGTGGCCAGTTCGCCGCCGTTGGCCGCCGAGGTGACCGTGACGTTCTGCTTGGTCGACCAGTTGGTCGGCGTGAACGTCAGCGAGACCGGGCCGGCCGTGAGGTCGGTGCTGCCGCCCGAACGCCCCACGGTGACCGTCACGTTCGCGGTCGGCGCGGTGGCCAGTGAGACACCGAAGGTGCCGGTGCCGCCCTGCCGCACGGTCAGCGACGCCGGGCTCGCCTGGATCGCCTGGCCCGCGATGACGCGGATGCTCGCGATGCTGGAGTTGCCGATGCCGCCCTTGTCATCGGTGGCGCGGGCCACGATCGCGTGCTCGCCCACGGTCGCGCCGGTCCACGAACCCGTGTACGGGGAGCTCGTGTCGGTCGCGACGACCACGCCGTCGGCCAGGAACTCGACCTTGGAGACGGTGCCGTCGGTGTCCGACGCGGTGGCCGCCAGCGGGATCGCCTGGCCGGACTGGAACGTCTGCGCCGGCGTCGGCGACGTCAGCGTCGCCGTCGGGTTGACGTTGACGTTCGGACCGGTGCAGCGGGTGCCGTTGAGGGCGAAGTCCGTGGGCGGCCGGTTCTGGCCGGTCCACGAGCCGTTGAAGCCCGGCGTGACGGTGGCGCCCGTGCCGAGGTTCGGTGCCCAGCCCGGCGCCGCCACGGTCACGACGCTGCCGCTCTGCGTGAACGTGCCGTTCCAGCCCTGCTGCACGCGCTGGCCGTCCGGGAAGGTCCACGTGAGGCGCCAGTTGTTGACCGCGTCACCTTCGTTGCGAATCGAAACGTTGGCGCCGAAGCCACCCTGCCACTGGTTCGTGACCTGGTAGTTGACCGTGCAAGCCACGGCCGCGTTCGCCACCGGCGCGACGAACGGCATAACACCCGCGGCGGTTGCCGCCGCGGCCATCAGCGCGAGCGGACCGGTGCGCAACCGTCCCGCTCTGGTGCGGTACCTCATGCGTCCTCCTCCTGCACGGATCAGCCATTGACCCGCGAAGCTTGAAAGGGGCGTGGCGGGGAGTGGGGTCGGCACGGGACGCCTGGGCGCGCAGAACGCCCCGTGCCGAGTCTGGGTGCTAGGGCTCCACGCCCCAGGCGAGGGAACCGCCGGTGTAGGCGGTCACCCGGTCGAAGTCGGTGAGGGTCGCGCTGACCCGGTAGCTGTGGTCGTCGGCCTGGTTGAAGGTCGACCAGTCGGACTTGGCCACCCGCAACTGGATGTCGCCGGTGCTCGCGCCGGGCGCGAGGCTGCCCGCGGTGAACGACACCTGGAGGTAGGAGTCCGCGCCGGGTCGGGCGTTGGGCAGCTTCACCACGGTGGCGCGCACGTTCGCGCAGCCGACCACGGCCCAGTCGCAGAACACCTGGTAGTTGGCGTTGGCCGAGTCACCGGTGAACCAGTACCGGGCGGTGACGGTGGACCGGTCGACCGCCGTCGTGCCGCGGTTGACCAGGGCGAGCGTCGCGCCGATCTGGTTGGCGCTCGCCGCGCCGTTGCCGCGCTGCTGCACGACGAGCGGGCCGCCGGTGCCGACCGGCTTGGTCCGGAACGCCACCGGGGTGCTGGACGCGGAGACGTTGCCGGAGGTGTCCCTGGCACGGACGGTGAACGTGTAGTCGGTGTCCGGGGTGAGGCCGGTGAGCTGGTGACTGGCACCGGTGGTGGTGGCCACGACCGTCCCGTCCGAGCGCTCGACGTAGTAACCTGCCACGCCCCGGTTGTCCGTGGAGGGCGTCCACGTCAACGTGGCGCTCGTGGCGGTGATCGCGGAGGCGACCGGTCCACCCGGGACGGTCGGCGGCTCGGGGTCGTCGTCGACGATGGTGGTGAAGGTGATGGGCGTGCTCCGCGCGGACAGGTTGCCCGCCGCGTCCTTGGCACGCACGGAGAACGTGTGCGTGCCCGGAGCCAGGCCGGTGAGCAGGAACGTCGGGGTGGCCGTGGCACCTACGACCGTGCCATCCGCCCGGAGCACGTCGTAGCCGGTCACCCCGACGTTGTCGGTGGAGGCCACCCAGCTGAGGGTGGCACTGGTCGAGCCGACGCCCGAGACCCGCAACGAGAGCGGGACGGTCGGCGCCTCGCGGTCCTCGACCGCCGGGCCGGGCTCCCGGCCCCAGACGACCTGGCCGTCCTGGGCCAGCACCACGCGGTCGGTCTGCGCGACAGTGTTGCCCGTGCCCAGGCCGGCGTAGGACCAGTCGTTGGTCGGGTCCCAGGTGCCCGTGCTGGTGATGCGGAACTGCACCTCGTGCCGGTGCGCGGACTGGCCGCCGGGGTAGACGCCCGGGCACGGCACGTCCACGTAGTACACCGAGCCGCTGTGCTGCCTGGGAGCGCTCGGCGTGCCGCACTGGTTGTAGTTCGTGGCGACGGTGACCTGGTTCGGCGTGGTCGCGCCGTCGAGGGTGAAGTAGTAGCGCAGCGAGCCGTTGAACATCCGGGCGGGCCAGGCGGACTTGTTGAGCACGAACGCCTTGATCTCGGTGAAGCCGGGCGCGCTCTGGTTGACCGAGGCCTGCACGGTCAGCTCGGGGCCGTCGGTGGCCTCGGCGACCGGGAAGTTCGCCGACGGCGTGCCGCCGTACTCCTTGTACAGCCGGGCGAGCGCGCCGGTGAAGGCGGCGTTGTAGTCCAGCGCGACCTCGTTGGCGACGAAGTCGGTGCGGTCGTCCTTGTATGCGTCGTTGTTCGTGCCGGGACCGCCGACCAGCGCGCCGTACAGGACGTGCCTGCTGGTCACCGGTTCCTGCATGGTGTCGGCCCACGCGCCGTGCGCGGTGCGGTGGTGCGGGTTGCGCGGCGGTGTGGCGCCGAAGCCGACGACGTAGCTGGCGTTGCGCGGGTTGTCGCCGAGGGCGTAGTTGATCTGCCGCGCGCCGAAGTCGTGGTAGGTGGTCGCCCTCGCGGCGTCGCGATCGCGCAGCCAGTCGCTGTAGACCAGCGCGACGAACGCGGTGTTGGCCGCGTACCGCAGGGAGCCCCAGGTGTCGAGGTGCGCTTGGCCGCCCGGCGAGTAGCGCACGCGGTTGCCGTTGTAGCCGGTGGTCCAGTAGTCCAGCCAGCGGTTGGCGTCGGCGACGTACTCGGCCTCGCCGGTGAGCTTGGCCATCAGGGCGTACGCGCCGTAGGACTTGTCGTCCCAGGCGATGGTCCACCGGTAGGACCGCGTGGTGGTCTGCGGCTCGGTGGACAGCTTCGGGTACTCCGCCTTGGCCTTGGCCAGGTAGCTCGCGTCACCGGTCGCCCGGTACAGCCAGATCGCGCCCCACACGAGCTCGTCCTGGTAGCCGCTCCAGGAGTTGTAGAACTTCGAGGCGTCGGTGATGCAGGAGCTGTACTTGCCGCGGTAGGTGTCGGCGAAGCTGTAGAGCTGCTCGGCGTGGGTCAGCAGCGTGGCCGCGTAGGTGGGATCGGTCTGCTTGAACACCATCGAGGCCGACGCCATCGCCGCCGCGTACTCGCCCGCGAGGTCCGAGCCGGGACAGGACGCGTCCACCTTGTACGACGGGCGCGGCATCTGCATGACCTCCGCGGCGCCCCACCACTTGTGGTCGTCGTCGCCCGCGCCGACCTGCCCGTACACCACGTTCGGCGACGGGTGCGCCTTGATGATCCAGTCCGTGCCCCACTTGAGGTTGGCCATCAGGTGCCGCAGCTGACCCGAGCTCTCGTAGGCGTCGCGGTTCTCCACCGCGCCCCAGGCGAGCATCGACATCGTGGCCGCGAACGGGAGGCCGAACTTCACGTGGTCGCCCGCGTCGTAGAAGCCGCCCGAGAGGTCGACGCCCACGTCGCTGCCGTCGCGCAACGCCGAGTCGCCGCGCCAGTTCACCCGGTTGTCGGCGGGCAGGTCGCCGGAGCGCTGGGCGTCGTAGAACCAGATCGACTTCTGCAGGGCCTCGCCGTAGTTGAACGCGGGCGCGGCCGTCGCGGACGGCTGGAACGGGGTCAGCGTCGAGGCGCTGACCAGCACGGCTAGCGTGCCGGCCAGGGCTCCGGACATGCGTCGTCGCATGCGGTGCCTCCAAGGGGCAGGGCGGTGGAGGTTTCTGGGAGCGCTCCCAGTCCGGGACTGTAACCGCATAGAAACACCGTGAAAAGAGGGTTCAGCCACAAAGCCTTGACAAGTTCGACCCGAAGGCCTCCGGACCATGGGCCGAATGTCGTCCCGCGCTGAGCCGAATGACGCAGCGTGGGGGAGCGCTCCCAGAAAGTGACCACGGCGCGGCGCTACCTCGCCCGGCAGGTCAGCTCGGGCGTGCCGGCCGGCCCGCTCGCGGTGTACCCGAAGGACCCCGAAGCCGCGGGGGCGAGCGTGCCGTTCCAGCCCACGTCGTCCACGGACACCGAGGTGCCGGTCTGGGTGAGCTTGCCGTTCCACAGCGAGTTGATCGTTTGGTCGCCCGCCCTCGTCCAGGTGACCGTCCAGCCGTTCAGCCGGGCGGTGCCGGTGTTGGTCACGGTGACGTCGACCTGGAATCCGCCCTGCCAGGAGCCGGTGACGCGTGCGGTGGCCACGCACCCGCCGGGCGGCGGCGCGGTGGTCGTCGTGGTCGTGGTCGTGGTGGTGGTTGTCGTGGTTGTGGTCGTTGTCGTGCTGCTGGTGGTGATGGGGCCGTAGCTCAGGCCGTGCCCGAGCGGGTAGAGGGCGGCCTTGCCGTCACCGGCGTTGATCGGCTGCTGCGAGCCGCTGCTCATCCAGGTCACGGGCAACTTGCCGGTCGGGTTGAAGTCGCCGAACAACACGTCGGCCACGCCCCGGCCCTCGGTGCCCGGCAACCACGAGGCGAGCAGCGCGTCCCAGTCGGCGACCTGGTTCGCGACGTCCATCGGACGCCCCGACACCAGCACGACGACCACCGGGATGCCGGTCGACCGCAGCCGGTTGATCGTCTCCAGGTCCTCGCGGTCCAGGGCCAGGCCGTTGGGCCGGTCGCCCTGCCCCTCGGCGTACGGGGTCTCCCCCACCACCGCGATGGCCGCGGTGTACGAGCCGTCCACCCCCGCGCCGTACCGGTCGTGGGTGATCGTCGCGCGGGAGCCGGCGAGGTCGCGGATGCCCTGCAGGATCGTGGTGCCGGGGGTGGTGTTGCCGCTGCCGCCCTGCCAGGAGATCGTCCAGCCGCCGCTCTGGTAGCCGATGTTGTCGGCCGACTTGCCCGCCACGAAGTACTTGCCGGACTTGGCCAGCGGCAGCACGCCGTCGTTGCGCAGCAGCACCTGCGACTGCCGCACCGCCTGGCGGGCCAGGTCCCGGTGCGCCGCCGAACCGACCGTCGAGGTGAGCGAGCGGTCGGTCAGCGGGCGCTCGAACAGGCCCAGTGCGAACTTCTTGGTCAGGATGCGGCGGTTGGCGTCGTCGATCCGCGCGGTGGTCACCCGCCCCGCCTGCACCTCGGCCTTGAGCAGGCTGGTGAACCGCCGGTAGTCGGTCGGGACCATGACCATGTCGATGCCCGCGTTGACCGCCGCGGCGACCTCGGCGCCGGTGAACCCGGTGGCGCCGTCGATCTGGTCGATGCCCGCCCAGTCCGACACCACGAACCCGGTGAAGCCGAGCTCGCCCTTGAGCAGGTCGGTGATCAGGTAGCGGTGGCCGTGCGCCTTGACGCCGTTCCAGCTGCTGTAGGAGATCATCACCGAGCCGACGCCGCGGTCGACGGCGGCCTTGAACGGCGGCAGGTGCACCGTGCGCAGCTCCTGCTCGGTGATCCGCGCGTCGCCCTGGTCGTCGCCGCCCGCGGTGCCGCCGTCGCCGATGAAGTGCTTGGCGGTGGCGAGCACGGAGCTGGGCGTGCCGCCGAGCGTCGCACCCTGGAGGCCGTCGACGTAGGTCGTCATCGCGGTGGGGATCTCCGGCACCTCGCCGAACGACTCGTAGGTCCGGCCCCACCGGTCGTCGCGCGCCACGCACAGGCAGGGTGCGAAGTTCCAGTCGATACCGGTGCCCGCCACCTCGGTCGCGGTGACCGCGCCGATGCGCTTGACCAGCTCCGGGTCGCGGGTGGCGCCCAGGCCGATGTTGTGCGGGAAGATCGTCGCGCCGCGCACGTTGTTGTGCCCGTGCACGGCGTCCACGCCGTAGATCAGCGGGATGCCCAGCGGGGTGGACATCGCGGTGCGCTGGAAGTTGTCGTACATGTCGGCCCAGGCCTGGGGCGTGTTCGTGCTGGGCGCGGAACCGCCGCCGGACAGCAGCGAGCCGATCCGGTAGGTGGCCAGGTCGGTGACGGAGTCGAGCGCGCCGCGGTCGACCTGGGTCATCTGGCCGATCTTGTCGTCCAGCGACATGCGGGCGAGCAGCTGCTCGACCCGCGGGTCGGCCTGGGCCGCGACCTGGGCGGTGGCCACCGGTCGCAGGTGCGGCACGAGCACGGTGGCGGCGAGGGCGACGGCCGCCAGGAGGGCCGTCGTCACCGCCACCGCGACGGGTCGGGAGGGAGTGCGCGTCATTGCGTTGCCTCCGGGTCGGGAACGGGTGCACAGGGTGCTGGGAGCGTTCCCAGACTAAGATTGTCCGGTTTTCCGCACCAGAGGTAGGCTTTTCGGCCCATTGCCGCTGCGGCCGCACGGCGCAATTCCTGGAAATTTCACCGACGACTTCGACTGGTCCGTGACCTGGATCTCACTCACTCGATCGGAGTAGTCCGGAGCGCAAATACACACACAAAGTAGCGAGCACCACGTTCAACTGCGCGTTACCCGTCTCAGGCATGGTTCATCCGGCGTTTACTTCACGGAACGTGAGAAACGGCGGGAGCCCACCGGCTACCACCACCCCTTTTCATCACCGTTTACCAGTGGCTACAGTCCTGCCACCTGGGAGCGCTCCCAGTCGAAGAAGCCGGCCCCCGTTCAGCACCGAAGCTGCGAGGACTCAGATGCGAGCACACGACGCCAACGACGCCGGCAACGGCGTGCGTAGGCCACGGCACAAGGCCAGGTTGGCCGCGGCGGGCGCGCTTTCCAGCGCGTTGGTCGCAAGTGCCGTGGCACTGGTCCTCGGCGGTGGTGCGACCACCGCGCAAGCAGCCGACTCGGCGTTCTACGTCGACCCGAACACCTCAGCGGCGAGGTGGGTCGCGCAGAACCCGAACGACTCGCGAGCGGCGGTGATCCGTGACCGGATCGTCAACACCCCGCAGGCGCGGTGGTACACCACCACCAACACCTCCGAGGTCAGGGGGCAGGTCGACGCGTTCGTGGGCGCCGCGGCGGCGGCCGGGAAGATTCCGATCCTGGTCGTCTACAACGTGCCCAACCGGGACTGCGGGGGCGCGAGCGGCGGCGGCGCGCCCTCGCACTCGGCTTACCGGACGTGGATCGACCAGGTGTCCGCGGGTATCGCGGGCCGCCCGGCGGCGATCGTCCTGGAACCCGACGTGCTGCCGATCATGACCAACTGCCAGTCCCCTGCCCAGCAGACCGAGACGATGGCGTCGATGGCCTACGCGGGCAAGAAGCTCAAGAACGGTTCCGCGCAGACGAAGGTGTACTTCGACATCGGCCACTCCGCGTGGCTGACCCCGTCCGAGGCCGTGCAGCGACTGCGCGGCGCGGACATCGCCAACAGCGCCGACGGCATCTCCACCAACGTGTCGAACTACCGGCACACGCGTGACGAGGTCGCGTTCGCCAAGGCCGTGCTCAACGGGCTGGGCGACTCGCGGTTCAAGGCGGTCGTCGACACCAGCCGCAACGGCAACGGGCCGTTGGGCGACGAGTGGTGCGACCCGGCGGGCCGGGCGATCGGCACGGCGAGCACCACCAACACCGGGGACTCGCAGATCGACGCGTTCCTGTGGATCAAGCTGCCGGGTGAGGCCGACGGCTGCATCGCGGGTGCGGGCCAGTTCGTGCCGCAGCGGGCGTACGACATGGCGATGGCGGCCGGCCCGACCAGCACCACGACGTCCTTGAGCACTTCGCGGTCGACCACCACGTCGACCACGACCACCACAACTACTTCCACGACCACTTCCACCACGACCACCACATCGCCTCCAGGGGGCGCATGTCGGGTGACGCACCGCGTGGTGAGCCAGTGGTCGGGCGGTTACACCGGCGAGATCGTCATCGAGAACCGGGGCGCGGCGATCAACGGCTGGACCCTGACGTTCTCCGCGCCCGGTGTGACCGTTTCCCAGGGCTGGAACGGGACGTGGACCGACGGCGGCGACATCGTCCGCGTCGGCAACGCGGCCTGGAACGGCGGACTCGCGACCGGTGGTACCGCGACCATCGGTTACAACGCGAGCTTCAGCGGCGGTACCCCACCGTTCACTTCTCCCACTCTGAACGGTGCGGCGTGCGGCTGACGCCGTAGCCAGCCCTCGAAGCGGCTCCCCTCCCCGACTGGCAGTCAACGGGAGGGGGGTCGCTTCCCTTATATCCTGGTCCACGTGACCGAACAGATGTCCGTCGCGCGGGGCGTGGCCCTGGCGGGCGACCCGGACGACGCGGTGCGCGAGGCGCTGTCGACCGATCCCGGCGCGCCCGCCGAGGCGTTGGCGCTGCTGGCCGACGACCCGCGCCCGGCGATCCGGGCGAACCTGCTGGCCAACCCCTCCGTGCCCGCCGACCTGCGGTACCAGGTGCACGCGTCGCTGTCGGCGCAGGCCGCCGCCGGCGACCGCGAGGCGGAGAACGCGCTGGCGTGGGTGCGTTACGACCGTTCCGGCCGCACGGCGTGCGACCGGCCGGAATGAGCGCGTCCGACGGGGTCGGCCGCTGCCCGTGCGGCCAGGGCGAGCCGTACGAGGCGTGCTGCGGGCCGTTGCACCGGGGCCGTCGCCAGGCGTCCACCGCCGAGGCCCTCATGCGCTCGCGCTACAGCGCGTTCGCGGTGGGTGACGAGGACTACCTGCTGGCCACCTGGCACCCGTCCACCCGCCCGGCCTCGCTCGACCTCGACCCGGACCAGCGCTGGACCCACCTGGAGATCCTGTCCCGCACCGACGGCACCCTGTTCCAGACGACGGGCACGGTCGAGTTCCGCGCCCACTACCGCGTGCACGGCCACCGCGACGTGCTGCACGAGAACAGCCGCTTCGTCCGCGAGCACGGCTCCTGGCTCTACCTCTCCCCCACCTCGCGCTCCTGAGCGTTCAACTCGGGGTACCTGAACGTAGGACACGCGCGTTCCGAACGTAGGACACGCGCGAGAGTCGTACCTTCACGCCGCGCGTGTCCTACGTTCAGAACGACCGTGTCCTACGTTCGGAACACCCGAATTCAACGCTCAGGTTCAGCGTGGGGCGTTCTGGGAGCCTCGGACGCCGGTGGCGGAGCCGCGGGGGAGGGTGCACGCGGCACCGGTGTCGAACGGGCCGGCGGAGGTGTCCAGGCCGCCCCTGCGGGGTGTGCCCTCGTAGCCCGTCACGCACGGCGGGGGTTCGAAGAACGTCAGGGCCAGGCCGAACCGCGCCTGGCCGGACCCGACCACCGAAGCGCCCACCGACACCGCGTCGGGGACCGTCACCAGGACCTCCTCCAGCGCGCCCTGCCGGGTGACCAGCACGTCGGCCGTGGTCAGGAGGTTGGCCAGGACGATCCCGAGGTTGGGCCCCGACTCCCGCAGCAGGGCGCTCACCTCGGCCGACGCCCCCGGCACCGCCCCGATCAACCGCCGCAGGTCGCCGTCCGCCGCACGCAGCCGCGACGCCACCAGCAAGGCGCTGTCGGCGAACGAGTTGATCGCCGCCGAGTGGTCCACCTGCGTCTCCAGCACCGTCGCGGAGTCGTTCAGCAGCCGCGTGGTCTGCGGCAGGTGCGCGCCCGCGGTCGCGATGAACTCCGTCGTCGCGTCCAGCAACACCTGCAGGTCCGGCCCGGTACCCCGCAACGCCTGGTCCAGCTCGTCCACGACGGTGCGCAACGACTCCACCGGCACCGAACGCGCCAGGTCGTCCAGGCTGGTCAGCACCTGCTCCACCGGCAACGGCAGCCGCGTCCGCGACCGCGGGATCACCGATCCGTCACCCAGGTACGGTCCCCCGCTCCCGCGCGGCCGCAGGTCGACGTACTGCTCCCCCACCGCCGAACGGTTGGCGACCACCGCGTCCAGGTCCGCCGGGAGCCGCGGCGCGCCCGCCCCGATGCGCAGCTCGACCTCGACCTGCCCGTCACCCCACCGGATGGGACCGACCCGCCCCACCGGCACACCGCGGTAGGTCACCTCACCGCCGGTGAACAGACCTCCCGTCCGGGCCAGCTCCAGCCGGACCACGTACCCGTCGTCGACGACCACGAGCCCCACGTACTTCGCGCCCACGTAGCTGACGCCGAGCAGCGCGATGACCGCGAACAGCGCGACCTGCAACCTGATCCGCCGGGTGATCATCAACGCGCTCCAGGTTTCAGTGTCAGGTACGTGTTGAGGTAGTCGCCCTTGATGCCGTCCAGCACCGCGTCGGTGAACGGGAACGTCAGCAGCACCTCCAACGACTGCGGCAGGTTCTGCCCCGACTCGGCCAGCCGCCGCAACGTCGGCTCCAACGCCCGCAGGTCGGCCACCAGGTCGTCCCGGCTGCGGTCCACCGTGTCAACCGCGACGTCGGACAGCTCCCGCAACGCGTTCAGCAGCCCGACCAACTGCCCGCGCTGGTCGTTCAGCACCCGCAGACCGGGTTCCAGCCCGTCGAGCACCTCGCCGATGTCCTCCTTGCGCGACGCCAACGACGACGCGAGCTTGTCCATCCCGTCCAGGGCACGCGTGATCTCACCCTTGTGCGAGTCCATCGCGCCCACGAAGGAGTTCACCGTGGACAGCAGCGAGCGCACCGCCGCCTCGTTGCCGGACAACGCCGCGCTCAGCTCCCGCGAGATGTCCTGGATCTGCGCGATCCCACCGCCGTTGAGCAGCATCGACAACGCGCCGAACACCTCCTCCACCTCGGGGTTGCGGTTGGTCCGCGTCACCGGGATCACCGCGCCGTCCACCAGCGGGGACGCCGACCGCTCGGCCGGCGCGGCCAGCTCCACGTACTTCTCCCCCAGCAGGCTCGACTGCCGCAACCGCCCGAGGGCGTTGGCCGGCAGCAGCACGTCACCGCGCACCGCGACCTGCACCAACGCCGTGGCGCCGTCCTCGGACAACGCGATGTCCTCGACCTTGCCCACCGGCACGTCGTCCACCTTCACCCCGGCGTGCGGCACGAGGTCGAGCACGTCGTCGAACTCGACGGTGACCCGGTACGGCCGGTCGCCGAGGTCCGCGCCGCCGGGCAGCGGCAGGTCGTACGCGCTGGGCATCGCCGAGCACCCGGTCAGCACCAGCACCAGCCCCACCGCCGCCGACCGCCTCACCGCGAACCTCCTGGCACACCCGCACCGCCGGGCACGCTCAGCAGGTCGGTCACGAACTCGTTCAGGTTGGCCCGCGCGGTCAACGTCCCGGTCGCCGGGTCGTAGGCGTTCACCACGTTGTGCAGCGCGACCGGCGCGACCTCCAGCATCTCGGCCATCGACTCCTGCTGCGCCACCAGGATCCCGGTCAGCACGGCCAGATCCTCCACACTGGACCGGATCCGGTCGCGGTTGTCGTGCACGAAACCCCGCACCTGCTCCAAGGCCGTGGCCAACTCGCCCAACGCCGCGGCCAGGTCGTCCCGTTCGGCGGCGAAGAACCCGGACACGTCGGCCAGCTGGTCGGCCAGCCGCCCCACCTGCTCGTCGTTCGCGGCGAGCATCGAGGTGAACGACTGGAGGTGGTCCACCGTCCCGAACAGGTCGTCGCGCGACCCGGCCAACGTCCTCGCCGCGTCCGCGAGCTGCCGGATCGACTCGCCCACCGCGCCGCCGGTGCCGTCGAGGTTCTCCGCGCCCGTGCGCAGCAGGTCGGACAACGCGCCCTCGCGGTTGGCCCCGTTCGGGCCGAGGGCGGTCAACAACGTGTCGAGACTGGCGTACAGCTCGTCCAGCTCGACCGTGCCCGCCGTGCGCGCGCTGGTGATCACCGCCCCGGACCCGATCTTGTCACCACCGGTGTAGACGGGCGTGAGCTGCACGTACCGGTCGGCCACGATGTTCGGCGACACGACCGCGGCGCGCGCGTCCGCGGGCACGTCCACGCCGTGGTCGAGCTCCAGCTCCACCCGCACCGACCCGCCTTCGGGCAGCACGCCGACCACCCGGCCGACCTTCACCCCGAGCACCCGCACGTCGGAGCCCTCGTACACGCCCACGGCGGCGGTGAAGTAGGCCGCGACACGGGTCGTCGCGGGTCGCAGGAAGATCCACCACACCGCGGCCGTCGCGACGAGCACCAGCACGAACCCCTGGGCGAGCCCGACCACCAGGCGACGGTTGCCCCGCGTCCGCACGAACATCAGCGGCCTCCCGTCGGGCAGTCGCGCCGCGCGCCGGGATCGACCACGAGCCCGCACAGGTAGGTGTCCACCCACTGGCCGTTGCCCAGCGAGTTGTTCAGCACCCGGTAGTACGGCCCGGCCAGCGCGAGGCCGCGGTTCAGCGCGTCCTGGTTGTCCCGCAGCACGTCGGTGACGCGTTCCAACTGCTCCAACGCGGGCCGCAGCTGCTCGTCGTTGTCCGCCACGAGGCCGGACAGCTGGCGGGACAGCTCCCGCGTCCCGTCGAGCAGCCGGCCGATCGCGTCGCGGCGGTGCCCGATCTCCTCCAGCAGCAGGTTGCCGTCGGTGATGAGGGCGGCGAAGTCGTCGTTGCGCTCCGCCAACGCCCCGCTGACCTGGTTCGCGCCCTTGATCAACGACGCCAGCTGCTCGTCGCGCGACGAGATGGTCCTCGACAGCGACGACAGCCCTTCCAACGCCTGCCGCACGTGCTCGGGCGAGTCGCGGAAGGTGTCCGACAGCACCTGGAAGCTCTGCGCCAGCTGGTCGGTGTCGATCCCGCCGACGGTGGTCGACAACCCGCTGAACGCCTCGACCACGTCGTACGGCGAGGTGGTGCGCTCCACCGGGATGGTGTCGGTGAGCGGTTCGCGGCCCTCGGAGTCCAGCGCCAGGTACTTCTGCCCGAGCAGGGTCTTGATCCTGATCTCGGCGCGGCTGCGGTCGCCCAGCTCGACGCCGTCGACCCGGAACGTCACCCGGACCCTGCCCCCGTGCAGCTCGACGTCGGTCACCGCGCCCACCTTCATGCCCGCGACGCGGACCTCGTCGTCCACGCGCAGGCCGGCCGCCTCGGTGAACTCGGCGGTGTGCCTGGTGCCGCCGCCGAAGAACGGCAGGTCCTCCAGGAAGAAGGTGAGCAGGGCGGTGACCGCGATGACCAGGAGGCCGACGGCTCCCAGCAGCACCGGTCCGCGTTCGACCCTCTTGGGCGTCATCGGTGACACCTCGGTTCGGTGACGGGGATGCCGACCGGCGGTCCGCCGGGCGCGGGCGGCGCGGGCGAGGACGCGAAGCAGAGGTAGAAGTTGAGCCAGGAGCCGTAGGACGCGGTGCGGCCGATGGCCTCGAACTTCACCGGCAGGTTCCGGATGAACGGCTCCAGCTCGGGCGCGTCGGCGAGGTTGCCCGCGAGCAGCCCGAGCGCCGCGATGTCCTCCTTGAGCGGTTGGCGGCCCTGTTCCAGCAACGACGCCGTGCTGTCGCTCAACGCCGCGAGGCCGGTGATGGCGTTGCCGATCGGCTGCCGGTCCGCGGCGAACCCCGACACCAGCTGCCGCATCGACGTCAGCAGCGAGCCGAACCGGTCGTCGCGGGAGTTGACCGTCTCCAGCACCGCGTTCAGGTTCTCCACGACCTTGCCGATGACGTCGTCCTTGGCGGCCAGGGTGGTGGTGAGCGACGCGGTGTGCGCGAGCAGGCTCTCCACGGTCCCGCCCTCGCCTTGCAGCACCTGGATGATCTCGTGGGAGAGCTTGTTGACGTCCTCCGGGTCGAGCGCCTGGAACAGCGGCTTGAACCCGTTGAACAGGGTGGTCAGGTCGAGCGCCGGGGTGGTCCGCTCGACCGGGATGAGGCCGCCGTGCGGCAACCTCGCGCCGATCCGCCCGGCGGGCTGCTCCAGCGCGACGTACCGCTGGCCGACCAGGTTGCGGTACTTGATGGTCGCGGTGACGTCGGCGGACAGCGACCGGCCGTCGGCGACCGAGAAGCCGACGTCGACCAGCTCGTCGTCCACCAGCTCCAGCGACTCCACCTGACCGACCTTCACCCCGGACATGCGCACGTCGTCGCCCTCGGCCAACGCCGTGACGTCGGTGAACCGGGCCTGGTACAGCGCCGTCGACCCGACCTGGCTGCCCGCGATGGTGGCCGCCAGGAACCCGGTGGCGGCGACGGTGACGACGACGAACACCAGGAACTTGGTCAAGGGCGCGGCGACGTTCCTCATCGGTGCTCCCTCATTCGCGGCCCCCTCATTCGCGCCACCTCATTCACGCCCCTCACTTGGCGACCAGCAGACCGGCCCAGTCGGGCACCTGGTCCGGCGCGACGGCGTTGGCCGGACCGGCCGGGCAGTGCGGCGCCCCACCCCGGCGGTGCACCGGCTCGTCCCGGCCCGCGACGTACGCCCGGCCCGGCGGCACGATGGTGACCTCCGCGTGCATGCCCGGCTGGTCGGTGCCCTTGCCGAGCGCCTGGTCCATCCGCGGCCGGAGGGCGTTGACCGCGCTCAGCACGCACCCGAACTCGGGTGAGTAGGTGGCGAACAGCTCCACCGTGGGCCGGGCCCGGTCGGACAGCGCGACGAGCGTCTCGCCGTTGTCGCGGACGAAGCCGGTCAGGTCGGCGGACGCGGTGGTGAGGCTGGAGTACAGCGCGTCGAGGTCCGCGCGTTGCTCGGCGAGCGTGCGGCTGACCGCGGTGGCGTCCGTCAACGCCCGCACCAGGTCCGGGCCTGCGTCGGCGTACACCCCGGTGACGTCGGCGAACCTGGAGATGTCCTCCTTGAGCACCGGCAACTGCGGGTTGAGCTCGCGCAGGTACGCGTCCAGCTGCACGATCGCCTGCCCCAGCGTCGCGCCGCGCCCGTCCAACGCCTGCGCCACCGAGGTCAGCGCGGTGGACAGCTTGTCCGGCCGCACCGCCTGCAAGGTGGGCAACAGGTCGCCGAGCACCCGTTCCAGCTCGATCGCGCCGGACGTGCGGTCCTGCTCGATCACGGCGCCCTCGTCCAGCGCGCCGGTCGGGTCGTGCGGGAGTTCGAGGCTGACGAACCGCTCGCCGAACAACGTCTTGGGCAGCAGCCGGGCGGACACGTTCGCCGGGATGCGGCCGACCTGGTCCGGGTGCAGGCCCAGTTCCACCTCGGCGCCGTCGCCGCGCGAGCGGATCGCCCGCACCTCGCCGACCAGCACGCCGAGCAGCTTCACGTCCGACTCCGCCTGGAGCTGGTTGCCGACGTGGTCGGTGCGCAGCAGCACGGTGACCCGCGGGGTGAACACCTTCTGGTACGCCGCGACGGACAACCCGCACAGCGCGACCAGGAGGGCCGCGAACAGCAGCCCCAGCAGGCGTCGACGCAATGCCACGGGTATTCTCCGAAAGGTGTCGTGAATACTGCCGAAAAAACGTTACCGACGAGTACGTTACTAACGGACGGCGCACCGCACAAGCAGCCGAAAAAGCTTGTCAGGCACGTGACAAAGTTGTCCGGCCGAACACTCACCCGGATACAAAAAGCCGACCGCGCCCTGGCGCCGCACCCCACCTTGCGGCTACCAATGTTTGGCGTTGTCGACAATCGGGGGTGCACGCGTGTCCTATCTGACGCACTGCGTTCGGGTGCTCCACCGCGCCGGAATGGTCCAACCGCTCAGGCCCGCCCGGGCGGTCCGGTCGCTGGTCGAGGTGCGGGCGTGGGGCCCCGTGCTCGGGTCGGTCCGGCGGGCCGTGCGCGAACAGCCCGGGGCCACCGCGGTGATCGACGAGACGGGTTCGTGCAGCTACGCCGACCTGCACGAGCGGTCGATGGGGCTGGCGCGTGCGCTGCACGCGGCGGGCATCGGCGCGGAGCACGTGGTGGCCGTGCTGTGCCGCAACCACCGTGCGCCGGTGGAGGCGATGCTGGCCTGCGCCCGGCTCGGCGCGCGGGTGCTGCTGCTCAACACCGGGTTCGCCGGGCCGCAGCTGGCCGACGTCGTGCGGCGGGAGCGGGTGGCCGCCCTGGTGCACGACAGCGACTTCGCGCCCGTGCTGGTGGCCGTGCCGCGGGTCGTGACCAGGATCGACACCGGCGGTTTCGACGAGCTGATCGGCTCGGCGCCCGACCGGGAGCCGCCACGGCCACCGCGGCCGGGCACGGTCGTGCTGCTCACCAGCGGCACCACCGGGACGCCCAAGGGCGCCCACCGGGAGCTGCGCTCGCCGTTCGCCGCGGTCGACTTCCTGGACCGCGTCCCGCTGCGGTCGCGCGAGGTGACGCTGATCGCCGCGCCGGTGTTCCACGGCATCGGTTTCGCCCACCTGGTGCTGGCGATGGGGCTGGGCTCGGCCGTGGTGCTGGCGCGCCGGTTCGACGCGCGCGAGGCGGTGGCACTCGCCGCACGGCACCGGGCGACCGCGGTGATGCTGGTGCCGACGATGCTCCGGCGCATCCTCGACCTCGGTCCGCTGGAGCTGGAGTCGCACGACCTGTCCGCGCTGCGGGTGGTGCTCAGCTCCGGCGCCGACCTGCCCGCGCCGCTGGCCGCCGAGGCGACCCGGCGGTTCGGCGAGGTCGTGTACGACCTGTACGGGTCGACCGAGGTGGCGGTGGCGACCGTGGCCACGCCGGACGACCTGCGCGCGGCGCCGGGCACGGTCGGCCGGCCGCCGCGCACGTGCCGGGTGCGCGTCCACGACGAGCAGGGCCGCCGGATCACCGAGCCGGGCGTGGTCGGCCGGGTGTTCGTGGGCAGCCGGCTGCGGTTCAGCGGCTACTCCGGCGGTGGGGGCAAGGACGTCGTCGACGGCCTGGTGAGCACCGGCGACCTCGGCCACTTCGACCGGCACGGCCGGTTGTTCGTCGACGGCCGGGAGGACGACATGATCGTCTCCGGCGGCGAGAGCGTGTACCCGAGCGAGGTCGAGCAGCTGCTGGCCACGCACTACCAGGTGCGGGAGTCGGCGGTGCTGGGCGTGCCCGACGCGGAGTTCGGGCAGCGGCTGCGGGCGTTCGTGGTGCCGGTGCCCGGCGCGCGGGTCGACCCGGAGGAGCTCAAGATCTTCGTGCGCGACCGGCTGGCCAGGCACAAGGTGCCCCGCGAGGTCGTGCTGACGACCTCGCTGCCGCGCAACGCGACCGGGAAGGTGTTGCGCCGGGAGCTCCGCTAGCGCCGTTTTTGTCATCCGACGCACGACAACAGTGGCGACTTTGTCATCCGAGTGCGCCCTGGTTGACAACTTTTCATGATCAAAAATACAGTGTTCGGAATCACACCCAATCGTTTGGTGGTGGGCGAACAGCATGAACAGAACCGGAGAACTCCGAACCTCCGAGTTACCGCTCATCGGGAACGCGGACCTGTGGGAGCAACTGCCCGCCGACCTGGCGCCGAAGTTCCGCGCCCGGGCCGGTGACGTGGCGGTGGACATGGTCCGGGAAATCCAGGACCAGATCGCCGAATACTCGCAGAAGTTGGAGGGGATGTTCGGCCAGGTGGTGGTCGAGGGGGTGGAACAGGCGATCCACCAGTTCATCGACCGGATGGTGGACCCGACCGCGCAGCGCGAGGACCGGGCCAAGCTGTTCCGGCTGCTGGGCAAGCTGGAGGTGAGCGCGGGCCGCAGCCTCGACCTGCTCCAGACCGCCTACCGGATCGGCGCGCGGGTGGCGTGGCGGCGGATCTCCGAGTTCGGGCAGGTCGAACGCGTGCCGCTGGCCACCATGTGCCTGATCGCCGAGGCGATCTTCGCCTACATCGACGAGCTGTCGCTGCGGTCGATGGAGGGGTACGCCGAGGCGCAGGCCCGGCACGCGGGCGCGTTGCAGCGGCGGCGCAAGCGGTTGCTGGAGCTGCTCCTGGGCGAACCCGGCTACCACCCGAACGCCCTGGCCGAGCTGGCCGAGGCGGCGCACTGGCCGTTGCCGGACAAGGTGCTGGTGGTGGCGCTGGAACGGCGCACCGACCAGCACCAGCTGCCGATACCGGCGCTGCACGAGGACATCCTGATGGATCTGGAGGGCGGCGAACCGTGCCTGCTGCTCACCGACCCGCAACGGCAACTGGTCGCGTTGGAGCAGAAGCTCGGCGGGTGGCGCGCGGCCGTCGGACCGGTCGTGCCGCTGACCTCGGCGCGGCAGTCGCTGCGCTGGGCGCGCCGCACCATCACCCTGATCCAGTCCGGTGTGATCCCGGACCGGCCGATGGTGGACACCACCGAGCACCTGTCGACGCTGCTGCTGCTCGGCGACGAGGAACTGGTGCGTGAACTGGTGAAGCGGACGCTGGCGCCGCTGGACGGGTTGACGCCCAAGCAGCAGCAGCGGATGAGGGAGACGATGACCGCCTGGGTGGAGACGCGGGGCAGCGCGCCGGAGGTCGCGTCGAGCCTGGCCGTGCACCCGCAGACGGTGCGCTACCGGTTGCGGCAGTTGGAGGAGCTGTTCGGGGCCAAGCTGCACGACCCGGACGCGTTGTTCGACATGGGCATCGCGCTGCGGGCGCTGCGGCTGCTCGGCGGCTCGACCGGGCCGTCCCGGTCCGCGGGCTCGACCGGGCTGCCCCGGTCCGCGGGTCCGACGGGCGCCGCGGGTCCGCCGGGGTTCACGGGACCGCCGGGAGCAAGGTCAGCGTGAGGTCGATCGCGTTCCCCGGACCGGAGATCAGGCCGGTCATCAGCGGGTCCAACCGCTCCCGGCCCTGGCAGCCGGCGAACGGCGGGATCGGGTAGACGCCCTTCATCCGCATCTTCGCCAACTCGAACGGGCCCGCCAGGTCGATCGAGGCGGGTTCGACGGTCCGGCACGCCTGGCCGACGTCGAGCGGCTGGGCGTCGACGGCGACCTCGCTGAGCTTGATGTCGAGCCTGGAGTTCGCCTCGACCTGGCCGTCCTTGATCGTGCCGGTGACCTTGCCGACCGGGATCAGGTCGGTGCGCGCGGTGTTGGGCACGAAGCCGAACACGATGAAGTAGCCGTAGCTGGGCGGCAACGACAGGTCGCCGGTGATCGTGCCGTTGGCCAGGTCGATCTCGGCTTCGAGGGTGCCGGGTCCGATCACGAGGTCGGACTGGAGCCGGTGGATCCGGGTCACCCCGTCGACCCGGTAGGTGAGCTTGATGCCGGCCGCCAACCGCGGTGGGCGGGCCTCGGCGTGCCGCACGACCCACGTCGGGGTCCACACCGCGACCCACAGCGCGACGACCGCGGCCAGCACCACCGCGACCCTCACCGCACCGCTCCGCTCATTCTTCGAAAGTACTTTCCCCGAGCCTGCGCGCACAAGCGCCGACGAATGATTTGTCATGCGCGTGATAAAGGTTTCAGCCGCTTTTGTCGCTCGCCTGACAGGACCCGGGAAAACGTGAAAGAAATACTTGCCCCGCCTGTTCGACAAAGCTACCTTACCGACCAGTAGCCCTTTCGGCACAGCGCAAGCCCTGTTTTCCGCACTGCTCTCGACGAGGAGATGCACATGCTGGAACGAACTGGTCGTTCGGTCGTCGGCGCGCTCGCGGTCGCCACGGCGGTCGTGGGCTCGGTGGCGTTCGCCGGCGCGGGCACCGGCACGGCCGCCACCGCGAGCCTGACCCTGGTCTACAACTGCCCGTTCCCGTTGATCGGCCCGCAGGACATGAGCGTCCGGATCGAGGTGGCCGACCTGCCCGACTCGGCGGTGGTCGGTCAACCGATCCCGGCGTCGAAGGTGACCGCCACCGCGACCGTGCCGGCGACCGCGACGCAAGGTCTGACGCTGGTCGGCGCCACGACCGTGGAGGGCACCGCCAAGGCGCGGACGGTGGTGGACAACGTGGGCGCGCCGCACGACATCGTGGCGGACCTGGTGGTGGCCAAGACGAACGTGCCCGCGTCCGGCCCGTTCGACACCGTCGCCACCGGCGGCACTCCCCCGATCACCTTCGCCAACGCGGGCCTCACCACCATCACGGTCGGCAACTTCAGCACCACGTTGACGCCGCGCAAGGCCGACGGCAGCGAGACGGGCCTGGGCACGTTCACCTCCGACTGCACCCTCAAGCCGGACCAGAACACGCGGCTCTACCAGTTCACCGTGACACCGGCGACCGTTCCGACCACCACGACCACGACCACCACGACGACTCAGCCGACCACGACGACCACCACCACCACCACGACTCAGCCGACTACTACGACAACGACCACCACTACCGCGCCGAACGACCCGCTGCGGATCACCTACGGCGTCAACGGCTCGTCGACCATCAAGAAGCTGAACTCCCACCTGCCGCTCGGACCGGGCACGCTGGCCACCGAGGTCGACCTGGTGGGCGGCAAGTTCGCGGGCGACCTGGCGCTGCCCGACGCGTCCGGCAAGTTCAAGCTGTTCGGCTTCCTGCCGACCACGGCCACCGTGCGGATGATCCCGCAGGGCCGCACGACGGGCACGATCACCGCGGGCGCGGTCACCGCGCGCACCACCGTCGGGATCAAGCTGACCGACGTGCGGGTGCTGGGCATCCAGGTCGTGCGGCCGACCGACCACTGCCGGACCGCCGCGCCGAGCACCATCGACCTGACCTCCGAGCCGGGCTTCGACCCGCTCAACGGCGGCGGCCTCACCGGTACTTACGAGATCGGCCGGTTCGACCGGTGCGGTCTGGTGACCGCCGTGGTCAACGGCACCATCCCCGGTCCGGGCAACACGCTGGACCTCGACATCGCCAAGCAGTGACCCCACCTCCCCCGCGGCGGGCCGGCGACGTCGCCGGCCCGCTCGGGGCGTTCCCAGGAGAGAACCTGACATGAGACTGCGACACCGGGTGGCCGCACTGGCCGCCGCCGCGGCGGTGGTCGTCGGCGCGGCCCTGTGGGGCGCGGGCGTCGGCAGTGCCGCGACCGCGACGCTCACCCTGGTCTACAACTGCCCGTTCCCGCTGATCGGGGCGCAGGACATGAGCGTCGAGATCGTGGTTGCCGACCTGCCGGACGAGGCGGTGGTGGGCAGCCCGATCCCGGAGGCCCGCGTGACGGCCACCGCGACCGTGCCGGACCTGGCGACGCAGGGCCTCGTGCTCGTCGGCGCGGCGACCGTGGAGGGCACGGCGAAGGCCCAGACCCGGATCGACAACGCGGGTTTCGCGCTGGACATCGTGCCGAACCTGACCGTGGCGAAGACGCCGGTACCGCCGGCCGGTGCGTTCGACACCGTCGCCACGGGCAGCACCCCGCCCGTGAGCTTCCCCAACGCGGGGACCACGACGATCAGCATCGGCAACTTCGAGACCACCCTGACGCCGCGCAAGTCCGACGGCTCGGAGACCGGGCTGGGCACGTTCACCTCGGCGTGCACCCTCAAGCCGGGCCAGTCGACGCAGCTGTACCAGTTCACCGTGAAGCCGGACGCCACCACTACTACTACCACGACGACGACGACCGTCCCCACGACGACGACCACCACCACTACCAGCCCGACGACCACGACCGATCCCACAACCACCACAACGGACTCGACCACCACGACGACGACGACGTCCCCGACGACCACCACCACCAGTCCCACCACGACAACCACTCAGCCGACGACGACCACGTCCACCACGACCACAAGTCCCACCACCACAACGAGAACGACGACCACCACCACTCAGCCGACCACCACGACAACCACGCCGACGTCCACCACGACGACACCGACGTCCACAACCACGAGCGCTCCCACACGCACCACCACCACGAGCGCCAGTAGCACCACATCAACCACCAGCAGCAGCACGACGACCACGACAACCACGACGACCACCACCACCACGACACCGGCCGCGGTCCCCGTGACCTACCCGAACGACAGCGGCAAGCTGGCCGACACCGGCCCCTCGATCCAGGGTCCGCTCGTGCTGGGCGGCGCCCTTCTCGCCGTCGGCGCGGGCATCCTGCTCCACCTGCGCCGCACCCGCCGTCGCGCCTGACGGACTTCCGCGCCGGACAACGGGATCGGCCCCCTCCACAGGAAGAACTGCGGGAGGGGGCCGATCCACCGGCAAGGCGTCAGCCGGGCAGCGTCGGCAACTCGCTGATCTGCTCCGGCGTGGGCGGGGTGATGTCGACCGGCTTGCCCCAGTCGCGGTAGTTCGCCACGACCTGCACCGGCTCACCGCCCTCCACCGGCGTGCGCACCTCGGTCTTCACCGGCAGGTCCTGCTCGTCCACCCACAGCTTCAGCACCGACGCCTGCCCGTTCACCGTCACGTGCGCGGTGTACCGGACGGTCTGCCTGCCGGACACCGACTCCTCGGCCTTCTCCACGATCCGCGCGCCCTCGGGCAGCGCCTTGCGGATGTCGGCGGTGTCGCGGACGTGCACGGCGACGTCCGCCATGGCCCGCCCCAGCGCGTTGTCCGGGTCGTCCGGGTCGATCTTGAGCCACGGCTTGTCCGGTTGCGGCGCCTGGCCCTGCGGTATCCGCACGAAGATGCCATCGGGCACCATCACGTACGCCACCTCCTCGGCGTCGGCGATGGAGATGCGGCACGACGCGGCGAAGTCGTCGGTGCGCAACCCGCAGCTGCCCTTGCCGTTGGTCGCGAGGTCGAGGTCGACGGTGACCGAACCCCTGCCCTCGGCGGCCACCCGGTTGGCCTCGGCCAGCGCCTGCGGCGTGTCGAACGTCCTCATCGTGGACGACGGGCCGTCGGTGCACGCGGAAAGCGCGGCGGAAACCACGACAGCGAAACCCGCCGCGGCGACACGGTTCTTGCGCATGCTCCTCCTCGGACCGGAATGGGGGAATCGCCTTTCTTCCCGCACACTCTAGCCGGAAGTCGAAGCACCGCGGCCGTTCACTTCACGCCTGTTGCGAAAAACAAGAATTCGAATACCGCTTTTGTCAGCGACGTGACAATCACGGCGTTCTTCGCACCGACGAGAGCAGGTTGCGGGCCACGTCGCGCAGCTTGGTGTTGTGCTGCTGCGACTCGACCACCAGCATCCCGAACGCCTCGTCCGCGTCGACGCCGTGGGCGGCCATCAGCACACCCTTGGCCTGGTCGATCTCGGCGCGCGAGTCCAGCGCGCGCTGGAGGTGGTCGACCAGCCGACGGGACCGGTCGTACCGGCGGAAACCGGTGATCGCGGTGGACGCGGCGGTGACGAACAACCGGAGCAACGCCTCGTCGAACGGGTCGAACGCCCGCTCGTGCGAGCCGTAGAGGTTCAGCGAGCCCAGCACGTCGTCCTCGAGCATGATCGGCGCGGACAGGTACGCCAGCACACCCGCCTTCTCGGCGGCGGCGGCGAACCCGGGCCACCGCTCCCGGCCGTCCGCCACGGTGGCCCGCACCGGCCGACCGACCCGGGACGCCTCCAGGCACGGTCCGTCGCCGGCCGCGTACTGGTCGGCGTCGATCGAGACGACCTTGTCGTCGGTCCAGGCCACGGTGGCCGCACCCTCCTCGCCCACTACCGTGACGCTGACGTTCTCGGCGTCCGGGATGACCCGCGACGCCGACTCGGCCAGCTGCTGAAGGGCCTCTTTGAGGGTCTGGCCGTCGGCCAGCACGCCCGCAAGCTCTTCCAACGCCTCGCTGGCCTCGTCCAGGAGGACTGCGGGCACGTGCTCGTCAATGCTCACAGGCACTTGTTCTACACCTCGAACGCCATAATCGCCCCAACCAAAGGGGGTGGACGGGTGCGCGTGCTGCTCGTGGAGGACGACGACGGGGTCGCGGACGCCTTGGTCGAGGCACTGGAGGCCAACGACCACCGGCCGAGCCGGGTGGCCCGCGGCGCGGACGCGCTCCTGGTCCACCGCCGGTTCGACCTGCTGCTGCTCGACCTGGGCCTGCCCGACACCGACGGCCTGGAGGTGCTGCGCAAGATCCGCAAGGTGTCGCCGGTGCCCGTGCTGGTGCTCACCGCGCGGGGTGACGAGCGGTCGATCGTGCGCGGCCTGCGCCTCGGCGCCGACGACTACCTGGTGAAACCGGTCCGCCTCGGTGAGTTGCTGGCCCGGATGGACGCGGTCGTGCGGCGCAGCGCGGCGCTCACCGGGCCGAAGGACCGCACGGTGCGGGTCGGCGACGTGGAGATCGACCTGGAGGGTCGGCGCGTGGTGGTCGGCGCCGAGGAGGTCCTGTTGACCACCAAGGAGTTCGACGTGCTCGCCGCGTTGGCCGGCCGCGCGGGCACGGCGGTGAGCCGCCAGCAGCTCATGGACGAGGTGTGGGGCGACGCGTACCTGGCCGTGTCGCGGTCGTTGGACGTGCACCTGGCCGGGCTGCGGGCCAAGCTGGCCCGTCCCGGCCTGCTCACCACGATCCGGGGTTTCGGCTACCGGCTGGCCCTCGACCACGCCGAGAAGCCGGACGGTGCGTGAATGCGCCGCCGTCTGCTGCTGGTGCTGCTGCTGTTCTCGGCCGCCGCGGTGGCCGCGTTCGCCGTGCCGCTGCTGTCGTCCACGGCCGCCGAACGCACGCAGCGGTTCGTGCTGACCCGCACCGGCGACCTGGACCGGTTCGCGGCGCTCGCCCAGCAGGCCGAGACCACCGGTGACAGCGCCGCCCTGGTCGACGAGGTCACCGCGTACGTCGAGCTGTACGGCGACCCCGTGGTGGTGGTCGACGCGCGCCGGCAGCCGGTGGCCCAGGCCGGCCTGACCGCGGACGACCCCGCGTTGGCGCAGGTGCTGGACGCCGCGCTGCGCAACCAGCCGACGCCGGCCGTGCCGACGGTGAAGCCGTGGTCGTCGGGGCACGTGGTGTTCGCCCGGCCGGTCGGCACGGGCACCCGGGTGGCGGGCGCGGTGGTGCTGCGGGCGTCGGTGGACCGCGCGGCGGCGGACGTGACCGCGCGGTGGCTGCTGGTGCTCGGCGGCGCGCTGGCGGCGGCGGTCATCTCGATCCTGCTGGTGCTGGCCGTCACGCGGTGGCTGCTCAAGCCGCTGGCGGAGCTGGCGATCGGCGTCCGCGCGGTGGCCGCGGGGGAACGGCGGGCGCACGTGCCGGGCAGCAGCGGGCCGCCGGAGGTGCGGGAGCTGTCGGAGTCGTTCAACCGGATGTCCGACGCCGTGACCGAGGCCGCCGACCAGCAGCGGCGGCTGATCGCGGATGCCTCTCACCAGCTGCGCAACCCGATGGCGGCGCTGCGGCTGCGCATGGACACGTTGAGCGGCCAGGTCAAACCGGAGGGCGTGCGCGCGTACACGGCGGGCGTGGCCGAGATCGAGCGGCTGGAGTCGCTGCTGGACGGTCTGCTCGCGTTGGCGGCGGCGGAGAGCGTGGCCACCGAGGTCGCGGCGGGCGGGCGTGAGCCGGAGTTGGCCGACGTGGGCGCGGTGGCGGTGGACCGGGCCGGGTTCTGGCAGGTGCCGCTGCCCGTGACGCCCGCGTTGGCGGTGCTGGTGCGCTGCCCCGAGTCGGATCTCGCGCAGGTGTTGGACGTGCTGCTGGACAACGCGGTGAAGTACGGGGGCGCGGTGCGGGTGTCGCTGGGCGCGGACCGCGCGGCGGGCGTGGGGTGGGTGGAGGTGCACGACGACGGTCCGGGGTTGACCGGGGAGGAGTTGGCGTTGGCCACGTCGAGGTTCTGGCGCGGGAGGTCCGGGCGGCCCGGCACCGGCCTCGGCCTCGCGATCGCGGACCAGCTGGTCAAGGCGCGGCAGGGCGTGCTGGGCCTGTCGTCGGAGGACGGGTTCACCGCCCGCGTCACCCTGCCGCTGGAGCCGGCGCTGTGAACCGGCGGGTGTTCCTGCTCGGGCTGCTGGCCGCCGGGTGCACG
This sequence comes from Saccharothrix stipae, assembly GCF_054781895.1. NCBI lineage: Bacteria > Bacillati > Actinomycetota > Actinomycetes > Pseudonocardiales > Pseudonocardiaceae > Saccharothrix > Saccharothrix stipae. The sequence continues at coordinate 618,652 of NZ_BAAGTN010000002.1, forward strand.
ACCGGTGCGCCGTCGGGTGAGCTCGCGATCGCCGCCGGTGAGCGCGGGGGCATGTACTTCGACTTCGCCACGCTGCTCGCCGGGCAGCTCGTGGACGTGCGTGCCAGGGCGCTGGAGACCGAGGGCAGCCTGGCGAACCTGGCGCTGCTGGCGTCCGGTGGGGCCCAGGTCGCGCTCACCCTGGCCGACTCCGCGCGCGTCGCCGATCCCGGGTTGGAGCTGCGCGCGCTGGGCCGGGTGTACGAGAACTACTTGCAGCTGGTGGTGCGTGAGGACGACCCGGCGCGGGAGCCGGCCGACCTGGCCGGGCGGACGGTGTCGCTGGGCGCGGAGGGCTCCGGGGCGTCGCTGTCGGGTGAGCGGATGCTCGTCGCGCTCGACCTGCGCGACTCCGTGCGGGTGGCGCACCTCAAGCTCGGTGACGCCACGCAGGCGTTGGCGGACCGGCGGATCGACGCGCTGCTGTGGTCGGGCGGCGTGCCGACGCCGATGTTGGCCCGGCTGCCCGGCATCCGCCTGCTGCCGTTGGCCGGCCTGCTGACGGACCTGCGTGCGGCGCACGGTTCGGTGTACGAGCAGGTGCCGGTGCCCGTGGGGGTCTACGGCGCGACCGGCGAGGTGCCCACGATCGGGGTGGCGAACCTGCTGGTGTGCCGGGCGTCGTTGGCCGACGAGGTGGCCGCCGCGATCACCCGCACCCTGATCTCCCGCGCCGCCGCCCTGGTCCCCGAACAGGCACTGGGCACCCAGTTCCTGGACGTCCGCAGCCTGATCGGCACCGCCGGCCTCCCCCTGCACCCCGGCGCCGCCACCACCTACCGCACCCTCCACGGCTAACCCCCCTCCCCTCCCCTCCCCTCGAGAGTCCTACGTTCAGAACGCGCGTGTCCTACGTTCAGAACGCGAGAGTCCTACGTTCGCGTACCCCGAGTTCAACGCTCAGAACAGTCGATCTTGTTCTGAGCGTTGAACTCGGGTGTTCCGAACGTAGGACACGCGTGACGTGAACGTAGGACTCGCGCGGGTTGGGGGTTGGACTCTCGAGGTCAGGAGTTGGCGGTGTAGGACTCGCGGAGCCAGTGCACGGTGTCGTCGTCGACGTCGTCGGCACTGCTGATGCCGATCCGCAGGGTGATGGTGTCGTTGCCCAGGGAGCCGGCCGGTTCCAGGCGACCCGACGGCTCGTGGCCGGTCAGGCGCAGGCCCAGGTCGACCCGCTCACGGGTGGTCGCCTTGACGATGGCGAACGTCCGGCGCGGCGACACCAGCGCCACGTACGCCTTGCGCGCCCGGACGTGCATCGGACCCAGCAACGCCGCCTCGGCCAGCAGCCGGTCGAGGATGGGCCGCAGCTCAGGCCGGTCGGCGTACTGGGCGTCCACCAGCTCGCCCGCCGACCCGCTCATGAACTCCGGGTAGCCGAACCGCTCCATCACCAACAGCATCTGCGGGTAGCCGGTGACGCCCTGCCCGCTCAGCCAAACCCGCAGGTCACGCTCGTTGTCGAGGCCGGACGAGAGCACCCGCCGATTCCACTCCGGCACGCCCTCGCCGGTGCCGCGGCGCAGCAGCGCCACGGACCAGTCGACCATCTCCCGCCAGTGCTCCGCCACCACCACGGGCGACATACTGCCGGTTCAGGGCAGACGTTGCCCGAAGAGCAGCGCACCCGCCACGGCGATCATCCCCAGCACGGTGCCCAGCACGACCCACGGCCGCGACGCGTCGGCCTGCTTCTTCTCGTAACCGATCTGCTCGCCCAGCGTGTCGTACACCCGGCGCAACTCCTCGGCGCTCGCCGCCTTGAAGAACTCGCCGCCCGACAGCTTCGCGATCTCCTTCATCGAGTCGTCGTCCACCGGCACGTCCTGCCGGTGCCCCTCGATCTCGACCACGCCCTCCTCGGTGCCGAACGAGATCGTGGAGATCGGCACGCCGGCCTTCTTCGCGTCCTCGGCCGCGTCGAACGCGTCACGGGTGCCGACGGTCTCCTTGCCGTCGGTCATCAGCACGACGCGCGCGGGCGGCGGACCGTCCGCGCCGCCGACGACCTTGCCGAACGAGTCGATCGCCGCCAGCGCCGCCACGATCGCGTCACCGGTCGCGGTCGACTGGGCCAGCTTGAGCCCGTCGATGCTCTGGGTGACCGCACCGCGGTCGGTGGTCGGCGCGACCAGCACGGTGGCCGAACCGGCGAACGAGATCAGCCCCAGGTTGATGCCCGGCGTGAGCCCGTCCGCGAACGACTTGGCGGCCACTTGCGCGGCCTCCAGCCGGGACGGCTGCACGTCGGTGGCCTTCATCGACAGCGACGTGTCGATCACCAGCATCACGGTGGCGCGGTTGCGCGGCACCTTCTGCTCGGCGGTCGGCCCGGCCAGCGCCACGGTCAGCACGATGAACGCGACCATCAGCAACGCCGCCGGCACGTGCTTGTACCAACCCTGCCGCTTGGGCGCGACCTTCTCCAGCATCGGCAGGTTGGCGAACCGCAGCGTCCGCTTGCGCAGCACGCGTTGCAGCACCACGTAGAACGCGGTCAGCCCCGCCACGGCGACCAGCAGCAGGAACCACCACGGCGCGGTGAACCCGGACAGGCTCATCAGGCGACCCCTCCCGACCAGCGGCGCTTGCGTGCGACGACGAACCGCACGGTGTCGGCGATCCAGTCCGAGTCGGTGCGCAGCACCAGGTGGCCGGCGCCCGCCCGGCGCAGGCCCGCGGCCACGTCGGCGCGGTGCTCGGCCGCCGCGGCGGCGAACTCGCGGCGCAGCAGCGGTGAGGCGACCACCTCGCGCTGCCTGCCCGACTCGGGGTCGGCCAGCACGACCGTGCCCACCTCGGGCAGGTCGATGTCACGGGGGTCGATCACCTCGATGGCCACCAGGTCGTGCCGGGCGGACAACGCGCGCAGCGGGCGCTGCCACTCCGTGCCGCCGAGGAAGTCCGAGATCACCACGACCAGGCCGCGCCGGCGTGGCGGGCGGCGCAGCTGCTCGACCACCTCCGCGAGCGAGCCGCGGGTGCCCTCGGGCGCGCGCGGCGTCTCGGCGACCTTGCGGATCAGACCGCGCGAGTGCGCCAGACCACCGCGCGCGGGCACCCGGACGAGGTCCTCGCCGGTCGAGACCAGCGCGCCGATCCGGTTGCCGCCGCCGCGGGTCAGGTGCGCCACCGCGGCGGTCGCGGCGACGACCAGGTCGCGCTTCTCGCACACGGCCGTGCCGAAGTCGAGGCTGGGCGAGAGGTCGATCGCGAGCCACGTCTCCAACTCGCGGTCGGCGACGGTCTCGCGGATGTGCGGCACGGTGGTGCGGGCGGTGACCGCCCAGTCCATCCGCCGCACGTCGTCACCGGGCTGGTAGGGCCGCGCCTCGCCGGGTTCGGAGCCGGGTCCGGGTACCAGGCCCAGGTGGTTGCCCTGGAGCAGGCCGTCGAGGCGGCGGCGGACCTCCAGTTCGAGCGTGCGCAGCGCGGCTTCCATCCGGCCGCCGTGCAGCGCCGGCGGCGCCCAGCTCGGCCGCTCGGGGGTCGCCGGGGTCGACTCGGTCACGGCCTGCCCGCGGGCTGCGGCGTCTGCGGACGCGCCGAGACCTGCGGCAACGGCACGGTCTGGAGCACCCGGGTGATGATGTGGTCCAGCGGGACGCCGTCGGCCAGCGCGTCGTAGGACAGCACCAGGCGGTGGCGCAGCACGTCCGGCACCACGTCCACGATGTCCTGCGGCAGCACGTAGTCCCGCCCGCGCACCAGCGCCAACGCGCGTGCGGCGGCGATGATGCCGAGGCTGGCGCGCGGCGACGCGCCGTAGGCGACCCACCCGGCGACGTCGGTGAGCTGGTGCTCCTTGGGTGCGCGGGTCGCGATGACCAGCCGCACCACGTAGTCCACCAGCGCGTGGTGCACGAAGACCCGGGAGGCCACGCCCTGCAGGCGGACCAGCTCGTCCGGGCCGAGCACCTGGCTGGGCACCGGCGGCTCGACGCCCATCCGGTAGACGATCTCCCGCTCCTCCTCGGCCGTCGGGTACTCGACCTGGATCTTGAACAGGAACCGGTCGCGCTGGGCCTCGGGCAGGGGGTAGACGCCCTCGTTCTCGATCGGGTTCTGGGTGGCCAGGACCAGGAACGGGTTGGGCATCGGGAACGTCTTGCCGCCGATGGACACGTGCCGCTCGGCCATCACCTCCAGCATCGCCGACTGCACCTTGGCGGGCGCGCGGTTGATCTCGTCGGCGAGGACGAAGTTGGCCACCACGGGGCCGAGCTCGACGTCGAAGGTCTCGCTGCCCTGGCGGTAGATGCGGGTGCCGAGGATGTCGGCGGGCACCAGGTCGGGGGTGAACTGGACGCGGGAGAACGAGCCGCCGACGACGCCCGCGAACGTCTCCACGGCCAGCGTCTTGGCCACGCCGGGCACGCCCTCCAGCAGCAGGTGGCCCTTGGCCAGCAGGCCGACGAGCATCCGCTCGACCAGCCGGTCCTGGCCGACGATCACCCGCTTGACCTCGAACACGGTCCGTTCGAGCAACTGGGCGTCACGAGCCGGCGTGTTGGGCGCCTGGGCGGCGGGCTCGGACAAAGGTCCTCCTCGACATGGTTGTACGACTACCGCCCAGTCTCCCTTGCCGACGGTGTGGCTCTTGTGAAGGGGGTCGACGCCGGAATCGGGCAGCGATGCAGCTCACGCCCATCCGGCCCGATCTTGGACCACCGTCACGGCGTCAGGTCGCGCGGTGTGTCGACGTCCCGCGCCTCACCCGGGAGAGCGACGACCGTCGCCGGGTCCAACGGGCCGAGGACCGACCGCATCGAGGCGTCGCGCGGGTCGGCGGGCAGGGCGCGGCGCAGGGCCGCGGTGCGCCACGCCCCGATGAGCCACTGCGACCGCCCCTCGTCGTCCACGAGCACCGCGCCGGTGTCGCCGACGGCCGCGAGCAGCCGGTCGACCGTGGACCGGGTGATCCCCGGCTGGTCGACCGCGAGCACCACCACCAGGTCGGCCTCGACGTGCGCGAGCCCGGCCGCCAGGCCCGCGACCGGACCGCCACCGGGAGGGTCCTCCCGCGCCCAGGTCACGCCGTGCACGTCGTCCTTGGCAGGTCCGACGACGACGGTCCGCCGTGCGGACGCGACCGCGTCCAGCACGTGGTCGAGCAGCGTGCGACCGCCCACCACCACCGACGCCTTGTCGACGCCGCCCAGCCTGCTGCCCCGACCACCCGCGAGCACCACCGCCGCCCAGGAGACCACCGGCCCACGGTAGCCGCGGGTCAAGCGGTCTCGCCCAGTGCGTCGTCGTCGGCGGTGAAGAGCATCCAGAGCAGCGCCGCCACCACCAGGGCGCTGGTCACGAACACCGGGAACACCAGGTCGAACGCGGTCGTGCCCTGCGGCGCGGGCAGCGTCGGATCGGTGCCGACCCGCACCGCCGCCATGCCGGTGTAGTGCATCCCGGTGACGGCCACGCCCATGATCAGCCCGGCCGCGACCATGGCCGGCTTCGTCCGCACCACCAGGGTGAACCAGAACGCGGCGGTCGCGGCGACCACCGCGATCAGGCACGACAGCGCGACCAGCGCCCCGTCGTAGGAGATCTCGCCCCGGAACCGCAGCGCGGACATGCCCAGGTAGTGCATGCCCGCCACGCCGAGCCCGGCCAGCGCGCCCGCGACGAGCAGCCGCATCCTGGTGAACCGGACGAGCGTGACCAGCGACAGCCCGAGCCCGACCACCCCGATCGCCACCACGGCGGACAGCACGGTCAGCGGCACGGAGTACTTGACCGCGGTGCCGGGGACGTCGAACCCGAGCATGGCGATGAAGTGCATGAGCCAGATGGCGACACCGCCGATGGCGAACGCGCCGAACACCGTCCAGCGCGCCTTGGCCGCACGGGACGGCTCGGCCTGGGCGCGGGCCATGCAGGCGAGGCCGATGAGCGAGCCGATGACGGAGACGACGTAGGCGAGCACGAGGGTGGAGAGGCCGTCGGAGAAGTGCTGCATCGAGTCGTGGTTCACGCCCCTTACTAACGCGGTGTGATCACATTCACCAGGTTGGCCCAGGTGAATTCATTGATTCGCAATGGAACTAGACTATTTATCTACCGTGAGTAATCATCGACTGGACTGAACAGCCCACACAACGCGCCGTGCGGGTGATTCGGGTGGCGGCACGAGTTCGGCCGACGTCAACCGCCCATGCGGCGGCCGGCCGACGTCAACCGCCCATGCGGCGGCCGGCCGACGTCAACCGCCCGTGCGGCGGCCGACCACGCGGTTGCGGCCCGCGTCCTTGGCCTCCAGCACCGCCACGCTGGCCTCCTCCACCGCGTCGGTGACCGACGCGCCGGGCGCCACCTCCACCGCGCCGATCGACACCGTCACCACACCGCCGGTGTTGCCGCGGTGCTCCAGGCCGAGTCGTTCCACGATCCGCCTGATCCGCTCGCCCAACGCCAGCGCGCCCTCCAGCCGCGCGCCCGGCAGCAGCACGGTGAACTCCTCGCCCCCGTACCGGTAGGCGCGATCACCCGCGCGGGTGGCGCGGTCGATGGCCTGGCCGACCGTGCGCAACGTCTCGTGCCCGGCCAGGTAGCGGTAGAGCGTGTTGTAGCTGTGGAAGCGGTCGATGTCGACCAGCAGCAGGCCGTACGGCTCGCCGACGCGGTTGAGGCGCGCGTGGTCGGCGTCGAACGTCGCCGGGTTCGGCAGGCCCGTCCGCTGGTCGATGGTCGCCGCCTCGGCCAGCGCCCGGTTCTCCGCGTGCAACTCCTCCAGCCGCTCGGCGAGCCGGTCGACCTGGTGCTTGCGGGCCAGCGCCCAGTCCTCCAGGTCCTGGTCGTAGACGGCGACGCCGACCGGGCCGAGCGTCTTCGCCCGGTACATCGCCAGGTCCGCCTGGTGCAACAGGTCCTCCGCGCCGTGACCGGGTCGGACGAACGTGATGCCCGCCGACACCGACACCCGGACCACGCCCTCGTCCAACGTCACCGGCGTGGCGATCACGGCCAGGATCTCGCGCGCCGCGGCGACCGCCTGCTCCTCGTCCAACTCGTCGAGCAGCACGACGAACTCGTCACCGCCGAGCCGGGCCGCCGTGCCGCGACCGGCCACGACCGCGGCCAGCCGGGACGCCACCAGGCGCAGCACGTGGTCGCCCGCGGCGTGCCCGTGGCAGTCGTTGACGTCCTTGAACTGGTCGAGGTCGAGGAACACCAGCACCGGGCCCGGCGCGCCGCGCACGGCCTGCTCCAGCCGGGGCAGGAACCCGGTGCGGTTCGCCAGGCCGGTCAACGCGTCGGCGTTGACGCGGCTGCCCAACTCGTCGGCCGTCTCCGCCCACCCGGTGACGTCCAGGGCCACCACGACCAGGCCACGCACGTCCGGGTCCGCGCTCAGGTCGCGGGCGACCAGGTCCACGCGCCGGTGCACGGATCCCTCCACCGGCACCGCGCACGTGCACCGCGACGCGCCCGTGCGGCCCGCCGCCTGGAGGAACGTGCCGACCGCCGCCGCGTCGCCCGTCGCCACCAGGTCGGGCAGCAGGCCGGACGCGCCGCCGAACAACCGCCGGGCCGCCGGGGACGCCCACCGGACGCCCAGGTCGCTCGGATCGACCACCAGCACGGCGGCGTCGGCCCGTTCGAGCACCGCCTGGTGGAAGCCGCCGCTCATCGCGACGCGCTGAGGAACCGCAGCAGGGCCCGGTCGAACTCGTCGGGCCGGTCGAGGTTCACCAGGTGACCCGCGCCCGCGACGACGACCTTCTCCGCGTGCGGCGCGGACTCCAGCACCAGGTCGGCCACCTCGTGGATGTCCGAGGAGTCGAGCTCGCCCACGACCACCAACGTCCGCGCGGCCAACTCGGCGACGCGGTCGACCGCGTGCAACTCCTCGGAGAGCACGGTGAACGCGCGGTTGCACACGGCGTGGACGGTCAGCCCGCGGCACAGTTCCCGCACCTGCGGGTCGACCTCGTCCGGTGCCCGGTGCGGACCGTCCACCCACATCCGCAGCAGGCACTCGGCGACCTCGTCCACCCCCGTGGCGGCCCGCATCCGCGCGATCTGGTCGAGGATGAACGGGTCCTCGATCTCCATCCCGCTGATGCCCGGCCCGGCCAGCACCAGACCCGCCACCCGGGCGGGGTGGGCCAGCGCGAAGTCGATCGCGGTGCGGGCGCCCAGCGACAGGCCGACCAGCGTCGCCCGTTCGACGCCCAGCCCGTCCAGCAGGTCCCGCAGGTCCTCGTGGTGCGCGAACGGACCGGTCGGCGGCGACGACTCGCCGTGGCCCCTCGCGTCGTACCTGATCACGGTGTGGTCTCGCGCCAACAGGGCGAACTGGCGGTCCCAGGTGACGCTGCCGAGCCCACCGGCGTGCAGCAGCACGACCGGTGGTCCTTCGCCACGTCTGTGGTAGGTCAATTCGCCGTCGTCGAGAATCAAGCGGCCGGCCGTCATGGTCCCCCCTGGACTTTGACTTCCTCCCTCAGACCACCGACGCTACCGAAAGTTCGCCGCGCATTCGGGTGATCAGGACCATTTCTCCGCATTTCCGGGGCGACCATTCCGAGATCGCTCCGAATTAGGGTTCATATCCACCCCGACCAACGGCCGACCAACTTCGGAAAGGCCAATTGAGACACGCCGAGGAAAACCGGTGGACCCCCTGACCGGCTCGGGCCTACCCTCCGGCCGTCCGACCCACGCGTCCACGAAGAGGTGCATTGCATGCCCGTCCGGGTCCCGGCCGCCCAGCGGCCGATCACGCCTGCCATTCCCCTGGACGTGAGGACAACCGGAAGTGGACATACCCCGTAGTTTCACCATCCGCGAAAGCAACCACCGCATCCACAACCCGCTCGACGACGCCAAGTTGGCCGTCCTCGGGGCGGCGCTGCGGCCCGCGCCGGGCGCCCGCGTGCTCGACCTGGCCTGCGGCTCGGGCGAGATGCTGTGCACCTGGGCCCGTGACCACGGGCTGTCCGGCACGGGTGTCGACCTCAGCGCGACGTTCCTGGCCTCCGCGCGGGCCCGGGCGGTCGAGCTCGGCGTGGCCGACCGGGTGGAGTTCGTGCACGGCGACGCGTCGGGTCACGTCGCGGACGAGCCGGTGGACATCGCCGCCTGCGTCGGCGCCGCGTGGATCGGCGGCGGCGTGCCCGGCACGGTGGAGTTGTTGCGGCGCAGCCTGCGCCCCGGCGGCCTGCTGCTGATCGGGCACCCGTTCTGGCGGCTCGACCCACCGGACCAGGCCGCCGTCGAGGGCAGCCACGCGGCCGACCGGGACGAGTACCTCCCGCTGCCCGACCTCCTCGCGCAGTTCGGCGCGCTGGGGTGCGACGTGGTGGAGATGGTGCTGGCGGACCAGGACAGCTGGGACCGCTACGTCGCGGCGCAGTGGCTCAACACCCGCCGCTGGCTGGACGAGAACCCGGAGGACGAGTTGGCGCCCGCGATGCGGGACGAGCTCGCCACCGGACCGGCCCGGTACGCGCGTTACCAGCGCGAGTACCTCGGTTGGGGCGTGTTCGCCTTGATGGACCGCTGACCGCGGTGAGCCGCTGACGCGGTGCGCGGGCCCCGGGGTCGCCGGGGTCCGCGCCATCATGGGGTCATGGGTGATCATCGACTGCGGGTCGAAGTGGTGTCCGGCCCGGGTGTCGCCGACCGGTTGCGCGAGCTGGACGTGAGCGGGTTGGTGACCGTGCTCGACCGACCGGGACCGGCCGCGCTGGTGGTGAGCGGGGTCGAGGACGGGCGTGCGGACGTCGTGCTGGACGGTCCGGGGCGACTCGACGCGGTGTGGTCCGACCGGATCGCGCCGTTCGCGCGTCGGTTCGCGGGCATCGACCCGCCGCCGCGCACACCGCCCGCGCTGGAGGACCACGACCCGGGGCTGCCCCTCGCCGCACGACGGCTGCTCGACCGGCTGCGCGCGCACCTCGCCGAGCCGTCCTGGTCGTACGACCACATCGGATCGACCGCCGTGCCGGGCTTGCGCGCCAAGCGCTTCATCGACCTCCAACTGGGCGTGACCGCGTTGCCTGACCGCGACTCCGCGTTCGACCGGGCGGTGGCCGCGCTGGGCTTCGTCGTCGCGACGGGCGCCCGGCCCGACTCGCCCGGCGTCGACCACGACTGGCGCACCGACCCGGCGGTGCCGGCGGCGGTGTACCGCAAGCGGCTCTACGTGCGGCCGGACCCGGTGGAGCCCGCGATCCTGCACGTGCGGCGGCTCGGCAGCCCGTGGCACGGGGCGACCGTCCACTTCCGCGACCGGCTGCGCGCCGACCCGGCCGTGCGCGAGGCGTACGAGGCCGCGAAACTCCGTGCGGCGCAAGCACATGCCGACGATGACGACTACGACGACTACACCCGCGCCAAATCGGACTTCTTCCGCTCGACCAGGTGAATCCGCTCAAGCCGTACGGACGGCATGCCGATGGGGCGGTGCTCGATCGAGCGTGATTCCCGGCGTGTGCAGGAGGAGTTCGGCATGGCTTTGCGCGACCGCGTCCGCGACGTCGTGGACGGCAGGCGCGTCCAGCGCGTGATCATCGCGGTGATCGTGGTCAACGCGATCACCCTCGGCTGCGAGACGTCCACGGCGCTGGTGTCGGCCTATGGAGACCTGTTCGCCGCGCTGGACGTCGCCGCCTTGACGATCTTCGTGGTGGAGCTGGCCGCGCGGCTGTACGCGCACCGCCTCCGGTTCTTCCGCGACCCGTGGAACTGCTTCGACTTCGTCGTCATCGGCGTCGCCCTGCTGCCCGCCGCCGGGCCGCTGTCGGTGGTCCGGGCGCTGCGCATCCTGCGCGCGCTGCGCCTGGTCGCGATGGTGCCGAGCATGCGCCGGGTGGTCTCGGCGTTGGTCCGGTCGATCCCGGGCCTGCTGTCGCTGTCCGGTCTGATGCTGCTGATGCTGTACGTGGGCAGCGTGGTCGCCATCAACCTGTTCCGCGCCGGCGGTGATCCCCGGTTCGAGGACCTCGGGTCGACCATCCTCACGCTGTTCCAGATCACCACCGGCGACGGCTGGTCGGACGTGATGCGCGACCTGATGGCCACCCAGCCGCTGGCCTGGATCTTCTTCCTGGTCTACCTGCTGGTCGGCACGTTCACCATGCTGAACCTCTTCATCGCGGTCGTGTGCAGCGCGATGGAGTCCGAGTCGACCACCGCCGCGAGCGCCGCGGACGACCGGGTGCTGGACGAGGTCAGGGCGTTGCGGGAGGAGGTCCGGGCGCTGCGCCTGGAACCGGTGGGCGATCGGCGTTAGCGGGGTTCAGAGCAGGCGCGTGACGTACGGCATGATCCCGCCGTACCGGACCGGGGCGACGCGCACGTGCGAGCCGGAGTACGGCGCCTCGACCATCATGCCGCCGCCGAGGTAGAGCGCGACGTGGGTGCCGCCGCCCGGTCCCCAGAACAGCATGTCGCCGCGGCGCGCCTGGGACAGCGGCACCTTGGGGCCGGCGTTGTACTGGTAGCCGCTGTAGTGCGGCAGGTAGATGCCGGCGCCCGCGAACGCGTACATCATCAGCCCGGAGCAGTCGAAGCCGACGCTGTAGTAGTCGCCGTGCGCGTCGCCGGCGCCGCCGTCCCGGATGCCGACGGTCGGACCGTGGTAGTTGCCGCCGCCCCACGAGTATCGCACGCCGAGTTGCTGCATGGCGCGGGCCACGACGGTCTCCACGCCCGCGCCGCTCGGCGCCGTCACGGGCTGCGGCCGCGGCGCCTGGGGCTTCGGCGCGGCGAGGGCGGCCTGGCGTGCGGCTTCCTCCTCCTCGCGGCGCTTGTCGTCCAGCCAGCGGTGGTACTGGGCGCGTTGGTCCTCCAGGCCCTCGACCGCGTGCAACGCCTGGTCGAGCTCGCCTTCGACGCGGGCCTTGTCGTCCTTGATGCCCTGCGCGGCGGCGGCCTGGCCCCGCTGCGCGGCCGCGGCGGCGGCCTGCGCCGCGTCGGCGTCCTTCCTCGCCTGGTCGGCCGCGGCCTGCTTGCGGTCGGCCAGGTCGAGCGCGGCGCGCGCGGCGGAGTCGGAGTTCGCCTTCTCGGCCCGGCGGCGCTCGACGTCGTCCAGCGCGTCGAGGCTCGACTCGCCGACGGCCTCCAGCAGCTGGGCGCGGGCCAGCAGGTCCTCGGGGCTGGACGCGCCGAAGTACGCCGAGACGGACCCGATGACGCTGCCCTGCTGGTAGCTCGCGGCGGCGAACTCGTCCAGCTGCACGCGGGCGTCCTCGACGGCGCGGCCGGCGGCGTCGGCCTCGACCCGTGCCGCGTCCGCGTCCCGGCGGGCGTCGTCGGCCTCGCCCTGGGCGGTCTCCAGGTCGACCCGCGCCTTGTTGGCCAGCTCCATCTTGAACGCGACGTCGTCGGTCAGCGCCTGGAGGCGGGCCTCGGCGTCGGTGAGCCGGCCGGTCAGCTCACCGACGTGGGCGGCCTTGGCGTCGGCCAGCTGCCGACCGGCGCTGATCTCGCCGTCGCCGGGGTTGGGCGGCGGTGGCGGCACGGCGAGCGCCGTGCCCGCCAGGCCCACCGCGCTGGTCAACGCGATCACGACCGAGATCACCCATCGAGTCACGACTCCCGCCTCCCCGCGCACTCGGCCGATCGGCGTTACGCCGAACGGCCCTACACGGGGACCGACTCTGCCACTCCAGCCACACCGTTTCCAATGGTCGCGGCGTGAACATCAGCCACACGGGTCACAGGAGGCACGGGAAACCACCACTCACTCGGGTGAGTGAATGACGGTCAGTTGACCTTGCGATCCAGGTCGGCCCAGTACGGCTCGCGCAGCTTGAACTTCTGCACCTTGCCGGTGGCGGTGCGCGGGATGGCGTCGCGGAACTCGACCGACGTCGGCGCCTTGTAGCCCGCGAGCCGGGCCTTGCAGTGCGCGATCAGCTCCGCTTCCGTCACCTGAGCGCCCTCGGCCAGCACCACCAGCGCCTTGATCGTCTCGCCCCACTTGTCGTGCGGCACGCCGATGACGGCCGCCTCGGCCACCGCGGGATGGCCGAACAGGGCGTCCTCCACCTCGATGGACGACACGTTCTCGCCGCCGGTGATGATCACGTCCTTCTTGCGGTCGGAGATCGTCAGGTGACCCTCGTCGTCCAGCACGCCGCCGTCGCCGGTGTGGAACCAGCCGCCCTCCAACGCCTCGGCGCTGGCCTCCGGGTTGTCCCAGTAGCCGGCCATGACGACGTTCCCCCGGGCCAGCACCTCGCCGGTCTCGGACACGCGCAGCCGCACGCCCAGCCCCGGCGCGCCCGCCCGCGACAGCTTCTTCGCCCGCTCGTCCGGCGGCAGCGCGTCGTCGGCCGGCCGGGTGCGGTTGAAGGTGAGCAGGGGTGAGGTCTCGGTCAGGCCGTAGAGCTGGAGGAACTCCCAGCCCAGCTCCTCGCCGACCCGGGCGATGGTGCGGCTGGGCGGCGGCGCGCCGGCGCAGATGATGCGGACCCGGTCGCGGCCGGGGATCTCGCCGTCCCAGGCCTGGGCGGCGTCGAGCACGGCGTTCCACACGGCGGGCGCGCCGCACATCAGCGTGACGCCGTGGTCGCGGACCCGGTCGAGGATCTCGGCGCCGTCGACCTTGCGCAGCACCACCTGCGGCACGCCGAGCCCGGCCAGGCCGTACGGCATGCCCCAGCCGTTGCAGTGGAACATCGGCAGCACGTGCATGTAGACGTCCCGTTCCCAGGCACGGGCGTGCATGGCGAACGTGACCGCGTTGATCCAGACGTTGCGGTGGGTCATCCGGACGCCCTTGGGCCGGGCGGTGGTGCCGGAGGTGTAGTTGATCGTGGCGGTGGCGTCCTCGTCCGGCTCGCTCCAGGGGCGTGGCTCGGTGTCGAAGCGCATGAGCTCGGACTCGGTCTGCTCGCCGAGCACGAAGCGGTGCCGGGCCGTGACGCCGTCCAGTTCCAGCTCGGGGTCCACCAGCAGCACGGACACGCCGCTGTGCTCGACGATGTAGGAGACCTCGTCGGGTCGCAGCCGGAAGTTGACCGGGACCGCGATGCGGCCGGTGCCGGGCACCGCGTGCAGCAGTTCGAGCAGCCGGGTCGAGTTGTGGCTGACCACGGCGACCCGTTCGCCCTCGCCGAGGCCGAGCGCGTCGAACCCGGCCTGCCAGGCGCGGACGCGGGTGGCGAACTGGCCGTAGGTGCTGGTCGGGACCGGTGCGGCGGGCTGGTCGGGCTCGTCGACGGCGGCCGTGGTGTCGGCGAAGACCTGCTCCGCCCGGTGGAGGAAATCGGCGACGGTCAGGGGTACGCGCATACGAGGTGACCTTATTTACCGACCCGCGCCCCGGCCAGCTCCCACCTCACCCGGTCGTCAGCACGAACCGGCGGTTCACCGGCTGCACGGGCCGGGGGTGGTCGGCGTGGGTGCGGATGAAGGCGCGCAGGGCCGGGTCCTCCACCTGGACCGGCTCGTTCATCACCACCCAGCTCACGATCTCGTCGAACTCACCGGTGGTCAGCGAGCCCTCGTAGCGGTGGAACCCGCCGCCCGGGAAGAGGGCGGGCAGGTCGATGCCGCTGGGCGGCTTGGCCTCCGACGGTCCCGGCTCGCCGAGGTCGACGAACACCGCGACCACGCACGCCCGCAGCACGTCGTCGGCCCGGAGGTGGACGGCGTGCATCTCCGCGCCGCGGGGCCGGCCGCGGACCCAGTGCTCGCTCGGCCGGTGGAAGTGGACGTTCTCCAGCCGGAACTCCAGGCCGCCCAGGGACACCACGTGCTCGCCCTTCGGGCGCAGGCGCCAGCCGTGGCCCTCGTCCTCGGCCCGGAACTGGTCGGCCCGCCAGCGCACGGCCAACTCGTCCGCCAGCCGGGGCACCACCACCGCGTCACGGAGGTTGATCGGCGACTGTTGATCTCCCATGTGATCACTGTCCCACCGCCCTGGGGTCACGGGAGAGTGATCGAGCGGCACGAACGGGTGGTCACCAGGTGCTGGGGTCGCCCCACGTGCGGATCGGGCCGGTCGCCACCACGGGCACCGCGACCAGCTCCGGCAGCGCCGACGCGGCCGGCTCGCGCACCACCGCCGCCGCCAGCGAGTCGTACGGCGTCGGGTCCAGGTTGCAGATCACCACCGACGCGCCCGCCCGCGCGGCCAGCGGCACGAGCTGGGCGGCGGGCTCGACCAGGAGCGACGTCCCGGCCACCAGCATCGCGTCGCAGTCCAGCACGGCCGTCCGCGCCACCCGCAGCACGTCGGGGTGCAGGGGCTCGCCGAACGCGACCGCGGCCGGCCGGAGGATCCCGCCGCACACGGCGCAGTCCGGCGGCGACTCGCCGTCCCGCACGCGCGCCAAGGCCTCGCTCATCGGACCGGAGGCGTCGCACGAGGCGCACACCACGCGCGACATCGACCCGTGCAGCTCCACCACCGTCGACCCGGCTCGCTGGTGCAGACCGTCGACGTTCTGCGTGAGCAACGACCGCACCCGTCCGGCCCGCTGCAGCCCCGCCAGCGCGCGGTGCGCGGCGTTCGGCTCGGCCGTCCACATGGGATCGTCGAGCCAGGATTCCCACGCCTCCCGCCGCACGCGCGCCGAGGTCAGGAACGACGACGCGTCGAACCGGAACCGCACCACACCCGACTCCAGGGACACCCCCGCGCCGGTGAGCACGGTGATGCGCCGTGCGAGGGCCATCACGTCCCGTGCACTCATGCCACCACCGTGCCACACGCCTGCGAGCATGTCGGGGTGCGCACAACACCTCGGCGGAGCCGACGATGAGACGACCGACGGCTGAGCCGACGATCAGGCGGTGGACGGGCGTGGTGCTCGGAGTTGTCGGTTTGGTCACAGCGGTGGTGGGCACCTTCCTGCCCTGGCTGCGTTCCGGGACGGTCACGAGGACCAGTTACGAGGTGCTCGCTCTGCGTGGTTTCGCCGGGTTGCACGGTGTGCCGGGTGAGATCGTGCGCGGTGTGTGGGTCGCACTCACCCCATTGGCCGTGTGCTGCCTGGTGCTTTGGTTGGCCCGTTTTCCCCGAATCGCGGGATGGCTCGCACTGATGTTTGGCACGATTGCGGGAACGGTGGCGGCACTTGCCGTCGTCCAAGGGGGCAACGAGGCGGCACTGGTCGGGATCAGCCTGACCGGACCGGTGGTGACCCTCGGTGGTGCCGTGCTGGGGGTCGCCGGGGCGATCACCGTGCTCACCGCGAAATCCCGCACAGCGATCAGCACTCCAGGAGGAGCACCGTGACGTACCCAGGTGGCGGCGGAGGCGAATGGCCACCGCAGAACAACCCGTACGGCCAGCCGCAGCAGGGGGGCTACCCGCAGCAGGGTCAGCAGGGCGGTTACCCGCAGCAGGGCCAGCAGCAGCAGGGCGGTTACCCGCAGCACGGGCAGCAGCACCCGGGCGGTTACCCGCAGCAGGGTCAGCAGGGCGGCTACCCGCAGACCGGTCCCCAGCCGCAGCAGGGCTACCCGCAGACCGGCCCGCAGGGCTTTCCGCAGCAACCGGGTTACCAGCAGGAGTTCGGCCAGCAGCCCTACGGCCAGGCGCCGTACGGCTTCGCGGGTGGTGAGCCGCCGCGCAAGAAGAAGCGCACCGGCCTGGTCGTCACCGCGGTCGTCGCCGTCCTCGCGCTCGCCGCGGGCACGGTCGCCACGGTGTGGGCGCTGCGCAGCTCCGACGAGGTGGCCGCCGGTTCGGAGAGCCCGTCCACCGCGGCGAACAACCTGCTCAGCGCGCTGGGCAGCGGTGACGTCCTCGGCATCATGAACGGCCTGGCGCCCGCCGAGGCCAAGCTCAGCAAGGACTACACCGAGGCCACGGTCAGCGAGGCCAAGCGGCTGGAGATCCTCAAGCCCGACGCGGACCCCAACAAGGTCACCGGTGTCCAGATCAAGAGCGAGGGCATCAAGTTCGACGACGCCGCCGCCGAGAAGGTCAACGACCACCTGACGATCAACAAGGTGGTCGAGGGCAAGATCACGATCACCTCGGACGTCAAGCAGATCCCGTTGACCGACAAGCTGGTCGACGCGCTCGGTGCGGAGCTGAAGCAGCAGGGTCCCGAGACCGAGACGCTGGACTTCGCCAAGGAGAAGGCCGACCGCGACGGCAAGCCGATCGGCATCGCCACCATCAAGGTCGGCGACGAGTGGTACCCGAGCCTCTTCTACACCATCGCGCACGCCGCGCTGGAGGACGAGGACCTCAAGTGGCCCGCCCAGGGCATCGCGCCCGCCGGCGCGGGCTCGGCGAACGATGCCGCCAAGCAGCTCGTGGAGAAGGCGCTCGCGGGTGACATCGAGGGCGTCATCGCGCTGCTGCCGCCGGACGAGATGGGCGTGCTGCAGGACGTCGGCCCGGTGCTGCTCGACCAGATCGGCCGCACGCCCGCCACGGGCGCGAAGCTGATCGAGCTGGAGACCGACGCCAAGGACGTCAAGGGCGGCTCGCTGGTCACCGTCCGCAAGCTGGTCGTCGAGGCCGAGGGCGAGCAGGTGGAGATCAGCCGGGACGGCGACTGCTACAGCGCCTCGGTCAAGGGCCAGTCGCAGCGGCTGTGCGCGGACGAGATCACGCAGCTGGTCGAGCAGCAGGGCGGCAGCGACATCCCGCCGGCCGCGGTCGACGTGATCGCCCGGGTCGGTGCGCAGGTGCTGAAGGACGGCATCGGCGTGGTCGCCACGGAGGTCGACGGCAAGTGGTACGTCAGCCCCTTCCGCACCTACAGCGAGCTGTTCCTGACGCTGATGCGCGGCCTGGAGCCGAAGGACATCGACGAACTGATCAAGGCGATCAAGTAGGTCCGACACCACCGCAAGCTCCGCAGGGGTCCTCGCCCAGGGGACCCCTGCTTTTATTTTGCCGGCGGGGACCGACAATTCCGGCCTTCGCGGCTCGTCACGAGGCACCGGTAAGCACCAGCAAGCACCGAGCACCAGCCGCAACGGGAAATGGCCGCGGCGGGGAATAGCTGCGGCGGGGTATCAGCCGGGGGCAGGGAACAACCCTGGGAGGGTCACTAGCCGCGGCGAGGGCCGATTGCGGTGCCGAGCCAGGTGGCGGCGGCCACGAACAGCACCGCCAGCACGGCCGAGACGGCCAACGCGGGCGTGATGCCGTCGTCGTGCGACAACGCCCAGAGCACGTTGCCGACCGGCGGGGTGCGGCCGAACAGGAGGAGGAGCACGACCAGCGCGGTCGCGGCGAGCACGGACCAGCCGGTCTGGGTGATCACCGGGCGGCTGCTCAGCACGCCGATGCCGACGCCGACCAGCGCGCACACCGCCAGCGCCGCGAAGCCCTGCGCCACCGTGCCGAGCGGGTACGGGCGGGGCTGGGTCACGACCGGCACCAGGGCGGCGATCAGGGCCACGCCCAACGCCGCGAGGGCCGACAGCACCGTCACCGCCGCCTGGGCACGTGCCCAGCCACCCGCGGTCACCACGGTGACGGTCCGGCGCACGGGGTCCTCGGCGGTCGCGATGACCACCGTCAGCCACGCCGACACTGGGTAGACCAGCACGCACGTCCCGGCGTACGCGGGCAGCGGCGGCCCGGCGTCGGAGGCGTAGAGCATCCCGAGCACGGCCACGTGCAGCAGCAACGGCGGCAGCCACCGCTGCGTCCGCAGCGCGTCCACCAGCAGGTACCGCACCAGCGCCGTCACGACCGCACGCTCCGCACGGAGCAGCCGAGCCGCAACGCCTCGGCCAGCACGCCGTCGCTGAACCCGGCCCGCACCTCCACCCGGGCGCCGTCGCCGACCTCGTGCGCCGCGAACACCCCCTCCAGCGAGCTGATCAGCGTGAACGCCTCCCCCACCCGGTCCAGCTCGATCACCACGCCACCGGGCCGGGCGGCGCCCAACGCGACCTCGCGCGCACCGGGCAGGTCGTGCCCGTGGTGGTCGGTCAGCACGACGGCGGCCCGCGACGACGTCACCAGCTCGCCCAGCACCGCGCCCGCGGCGGCGTCCAGCCCGGACCACGGTTCGTCGAGCACCAGCAGGTCGGTCGCGTGCAACGCCTGCGCCAGCGCGATCTTCTGCGCGTTGCCCTTCGACAGGGTGGCCACCGGCGCGGCCGGGTCGCCGACGAAACCCAGCGCCTCCACCAGGTCCCACCGCACCGGCACGCCGCGCACGGCGGCGAGGTGGCGCAGGTAGTCGCGCGCGGACAGCCGCACCCCGGTCGGGAACCGCTCCGGGGTGTACCCGACCGACGTGCCGCGGTCGACCCGGCCGGTCGTCGGCGTCGTCACGCCCGCCGCGATGCGCAGCAGGGTCGACTTGCCCGTGCCGTTGCCGCCCCGCAGCACGACCACCTCACCGGGCCGCACGGCGAGCGAGACGTCCCGCAGCACCCACGGACCCCGGCCGTACCGCTTGCCGATTCGATCAAGACGCACCACGGGTGTGATGATGCTCCGATCAAGGTAGGGCCGGGTTGAAGCGGAATACAGGACACGCGTACTGTTTGGGGTGAGAGGGCGCCGCACCCGAGGGTGCGGAACACTCAGCAGAAGTTCCCCAACCGACTTTGCGCGTCACCAGATGGAGTTTCACGTGACTGCACCAGCTAGCAAGGACAGCTTCGGCGCCCGCGGCACGCTCACCGTCGGCGACGCCTCCTTCGAGGTGTTCCGGCTGAGCGCGGTCGAGGGTGCCGAGCGCCTGCCGTACAGCTTGAAGATCCTGCTGGAGAACCTGCTGCGGACCGAGGACGGCGCGAACATCACCGCCGACCACGTGCGCGCGCTGGGCAGCTGGGATCCGTCGGCCGAGCCGGACACCGAGATCCAGTTCACGCCGGCCCGCGTGGTGATGCAGGACTTCACCGGCGTGCCGTGCGTGGTGGACCTGGCCACGATGCGCGAGGCGGTGACCCAGCTCGGCGGCGACCCGACGAAGGTCAACCCGCTGGCGCCGGCCGAGCTGGTCATCGACCACTCGGTGATCGCCGACATCTTCGGCCGGCCGGACGCGTTCGAGCTGAACGTGGACCTGGAGTACCAGCGCAACAAGGAGCGCTACCAGTTCCTGCGCTGGGGCCAGACCGCGTTCGACGAGTTCAAGGTCGTCCCGCCGGGCACCGGCATCGTGCACCAGGTGAACATCGAGCACCTGGCCCGCGTGGTGATGGTCCGCGGCGGCCAGGCGTACCCGGACACGCTGGTCGGCACCGACAGCCACACCACCATGGTCAACGGCATCGGCGTGCTCGGCTGGGGCGTCGGCGGCATCGAGGCCGAGGCAGCCATGCTCGGCCAGCCGGTGTCCATGCTGATCCCGCGCGTGGTCGGCTTCAAGCTGCACGGCGAGCTGCCCGCCGGCGCCACCGCGACCGACCTGGTGCTCACGATCACCGAGATGCTGCGCAAGCACGGCGTGGTCGGCAAGTTCGTCGAGTTCTACGGCTCGGGCGTGGGCGCGGTGCCGCTGGCCAACCGCGCCACCATCGGCAACATGAGCCCGGAGTTCGGCTCCACCTGCGCGATCTTCCCGATCGACGGTGAGACCATCGACTACCTGAAGCTGACCGGCCGTTCGGCCGAGCAGCTGGCGCTGGTCGAGGCCTACGCCAAGGAGCAGGGCCTGTGGCACGACCCGGCCGCCGAGCCGGTGTACTCCGAGACGCTGGAGCTGGACCTGTCGACGATCGTGCCGTCGATCGCCGGCCCGAAGCGCCCGCAGGACCGCATCGAGCTGACCAACGCCAAGGAGGCGTTCCGGCAGGCGCTCGGCGCGTACGTCGCGCACACCGAGGACGACGCCAAGTCCAGCGTGGACGAGGCCGTCGAGGACACGTTCCCGGCCAGCGACCCGATCGCGGTGGGCGAGCACGAGAACGGCGGGGGCAAGCCGCACGTGTTCCACTCCGCCGCCGAGGGCGCGGCCGGCCGGGCGTCCAACCCGGTGAAGGTGAGCCTGGACGGCGCGGAGTTCGAGCTCGACCACGGCGCGGTGGCCATCGCGGCGATCACGTCGTGCACCAACACGTCCAACCCCTCGGTGATGCTGGGCGCGGCGCTGCTGGCGAAGAAGGCCGTGGAGAAGGGCCTGGAGCGCAAGCCGTGGGTCAAGACGACCCTCGCGCCCGGGTCCAAGGTCGTCATGGACTACTACGAGCGCGCCGGCCTGCTGCCGTACCTGGAGAAGCTGGGCTTCCACCTGGTCGGCTACGGCTGCACCACGTGCATCGGCAACTCCGGCCCGTTGCAGGAGGAGATCTCCGCGGGCATCAACCAGGGTGACCTGGCCGCGGTGTCCGTGCTGTCGGGCAACCGGAACTTCGAGGGCCGGATCAACCCGGACATCAAGATGAACTACCTCGCGTCCCCGCCGCTGGTGGTGGCGTACGCGCTGGCCGGTTCGATGGACAAGGACATCACCACCGAGCCGCTGGGCGTCGACCAGAGCGGCGAGCCGGTGTACCTGGCCGACATCTGGCCGTCGCCGCAGGAGATCTCCGAGGTCGTCGCGTCGGCGATCTCGCCGGAGGGCTTCACCAAGGGTTACGCCGACGTGTTCGCCGGTGACGAGCGGTGGCAGTCGCTGCCCACGCCGACCGGCAAGACGTTCGAGTGGGACCCGCAGTCGACCTACGTGCGCAAGCCCCCGTACTTCGAGGGCATGGGGATGGAGCCGGCGCCGGTGACGGAGATCGCCGGCGCGCGCGTGCTGGCGCTGCTCGGCGACTCGGTCACCACCGACCACATCTCGCCGGCCGGCGCGATCAAGGTCGACTCGCCCGCGGGCAAGTACCTGACCGAGCACGGCGTCGAGCGCAAGGACTTCAACTCCTACGGTTCCCGGCGCGGCAACCACGAGGTGATGATCCGGGGCACGTTCGCCAACATCCGGCTGCGCAACCTGCTGCTCGCCGACGAGAACAACGGGCAGGGCGTGCAGGGCGGGTTCACCCGCGACTTCCTGACCGAGGGCGCCCCGCAGACCACGATCTACGACGCGTCGGAGGCCTACGCCGCGGCGGGCGTCCCGCTGGTCGTGCTGGCGGGCAAGGAGTACGGCTCGGGTTCGTCGCGCGACTGGGCCGCGAAGGGCACCTCGCTGCTGGGCGTGCGCGTGGTGATCGCGGAGTCGTTCGAGCGCATCCACCGGTCGAACCTGATCGGCATGGGCGTGCTGCCGCTGCAGTTCCCCGAGGGTTCGTCGGCGTCGTCGCTCGGGCTGGACGGCACGGAGACCTACGACTTCACCGGCATCACCGCGCTGAACGACGGCGAGACGCCGCGCACGGTGCACGTGGTGGCGACGAAGGCGGACGGCTCGAAGGCGGAGTTCGACGCGGTGGTCCGCATCGACACCCCCGGTGAGGCCGACTACTACCGCAACGGCGGCATCATGCAGTACGTGCTGCGCAAGATGGTGCGCGGCTAATCCGCGTCGCGTTGAAGGGGCCGTCCACCTGCGGGTGGGCGGCCCCTTCGCCGTTCAGCGGACCAGCCCGGCACTTTTACCGTCCATTATCGTCACAATTGGAGTTTCGTCCGTAACGATCCGCAGATCGAAAACGACGACGAATTCACGTTAGACCGAACGGGTGAAGGTATTTGGCGTTTGCCGAATGCCTGCTTAACCTCGTCATGCCGACGCCATCCGAGTCGCAAGGCAGTGTCATTCGGTCGGATCCCTGCTGGTCCGCACCTGTTCGGGGATTGACTCACCCGGCTTCGCCGGAATGCGTGAACGTGATTCCAGAGGGGATTTCACGTCTCGTCGGCGCGCACGAGGAGGTGCGAACCGAATGCACGACAACAACACTCGAAGACGGGCTTGCGGCGTTACCGCGATCCTGTTGGCCGCACTCACGGCCCCACTCGCCACCACCACCGCCGCGGCGGCCGCGGGAGGCACGGTCACCGGCACCAAGGCGCTGGGCGCCGCGGACATCGCCTGCGGCGGCTCCGTCCCGGTCACCGTGACGCTCGACGCCGAGACCGGCATCGCGGGCAACCCGGTGGACGTCGAACTGGTCCTGGACCGGTCCGGCAGCATGCAGGGCGCCATCGGCGACCTGAAAGCGGCCGCGAAGTCGTTCGTGGACATCATCGACGAGGCCACCGACGGCTCGCTGGACGGCGTGGTCGCCAACGGCAGCCGCATCGGCGTGGTCAGCTTCGCCGACGGCGCCTCCGTCGACACCGGGCTCACGTCCGACGCGAACGCGGTCAAGGCGGCGATCGACGCGCTGGTCGCCAACGGTCTCACCAACCACTCCGCCGCCATCTCCACCGGCCAGTCGCAACTGGCCGGCTCGCTGCCCGGCAACGCCAAGAAGATGGTCGTGATGACCGACGGCGTGACGACCGTGGGCGGCGACGCCAGCGACGACGCGCTGGCGGCTCGCAACGCGGGCACCGAGATCTTCGGCATCGGCCTCGGCGCCGTCGACGCGAACGAGATCCGCGACTGGACCACCGACCCCGACGCCACGCACTACTACCAGGCACCGAGCCCCGCCGAGTTGCAGCAGGTGTTCGAGGCGATCGGCGCGGCCATCGTGGTGCCCGCGGCGACCGGCGTGACCGTGGTCGACACGGTGGCGCCCCAGTTCACGGTCAGCGGCGCGGCGGTGTCCAAGGGCTCGGTCGCGCAGAACGGCAACCAGCTCACCTGGACCGTCGCCGAGCTCGGCACCGAGTCGGTGACGCTGACGTTCACCGCGACGCACCTCCCGACCGCCGGTGGCGGCGCGCTGGCGGTCAACCCGACCGTCGCCTACACCGACGCCGAGGGTCACGTCGTGACGTTCGGCAACCCGGCGGTGAACGTGCGCGGTTGTGCCGCGGCCATCGACGTGGAGCCCGAGCACGAGGTGAACGAGCTGGGCACGCCCGGCCAGACGCACACCGTGACCGCCACCGTCACCGACGACTTCGGCGACCCGGTGTCGAACGTCCTGGTCGACTTCGCCGTCCTCGGCGGCCCGAACGCGGGCGCGGCGGGCAACGCGAACACCTCCGCCGGCGGCACGGCCGACTTCACCTACCCGGCCGCCCAGGGCCTCGCGGGCCTCGGCACGGACTCGATCCGCGGCTGCTTCACGCACGCGGCAGGCCGCTCGGTGTGCGACGACGTGCTCAAGGACTGGGTCGACACCACCGCCCCGGTCGTGACGTGCCGGCCGACCAACAACCCGGGCGGTGGCAACGTGCCGCCCGCCGACAACGAGGACGGGTTCTTCGTCCTGACCGCGACCGACGCGGTCGACCCGAACCCGCTGGTGTACGTCTCGGACTCGGCCAGTCCGGCCGTGTTCGGCGGCTTCGCCGACGGCACGAAGATCAAGCTGGTCCAGGCGCCGGGCGCGACGCCGAACCAGAAGCCCGGTGCCGGTGACATCGACTGGCGCATCACGCTCAAGGGCGACGCCCTCGTCTACGGCGTGGACGAGTCGGGCAACCGGTCGGATCCGGTGAGCTGCCGGGTCCCGCCGCCGCCGAAGTAGTCAGCGGTTTCCGGGGTGAGGGGCGTCCGCACCGGGGCGCCCCTCACGCCCGCGTCGACTTCACGGATCGGCCCGGGGGTAACCACACGCGGCTGCGCACGGCTGCTTGGACCTCCCGGAGGGCCGCTAGGGTTGCGGCCTCATGGGGGCCGTCGCGTGGTCGTTACCGGTGGTGGTCGGGCTCGTCCTCCCGCTGTGGGAGGGCGGCCCGCCGGTCGAGGCGTCGCTGTCGCTGGTGATCGCCGGCTTGTTGCTCGGCGCACGGCAGGTGCACGCGAACCGGCCAGGCGTCTGGTTCCCGTTGCTGGTGACGGGGTCGACCACGTTTGCCCTGGCGCTGTCCGGCGGGTTGACGAGCGGGTGGGACATCTCGATCGGGTCCACCTACTTCGACCTGTGGCGGTTCCTGATCGGGCTGGCGGTGGCGATCGGGCTGGGCGCCTGGGCGTGGCGGGCACGCAGCTACACCGTCGCGGCCACGGCCGTGGGGTACCTGGCGGCGGTGTGGCACTTCCAGCAGATCTCCGTGCCGGTCGCCGAGTTCGGCTGGTTCGCCTACGCGCCGCTCGGCGACGTGCCGGCGTTCGCCTCCGCCGTACCCCCGTTCGACTTCCCGCCGCACCCGGAGCTGGTGGTGGTCGCCGGTGCGGTGTTCGCGCACACCAGGGTGGACCGGGTGCGGGCGTGGCACGTGTTGGCGATCGTCGGGTTGCTCGGCTCGTTGTGGCACTACGGCGCGCTCGCACTGGTGGTGGCGGCCGTGGTGGTCGGCGGGTACGACCTGAACGCCCGCCGTCCGGGCAGCTGGTACCCGTTGCTGCTGGTCGGCGTCGGCCTCGTGGTGTGGCCGGTGGTGGAGGCGCTGACCGCGCCGCGGTGGACCGAACCGGTCGTCCAGGACCCGGGGGCCGAACGCCACGCGACGCTCATCGTGATCAGCGGGTACGTCTCGGCGTCCGCGGTCGCGCACGTGGACTACGACGAGCTGTTCCTGGCCGTCGTGGTCGCGGTGGGGCTGGCCGTGTGGTCGTGGCGGCGCAAGAGCCCGACCATGCTGCTCACCGCCGTCGTCTACCTGGGTGTCGCCTGGTTGCGGGCGATGCCGGCGCGGACCGAGCTGCTGGTCCTGGCGGGTGCGGCCGTCGCCTTCGCGACGACGACCGCACCCGGTGCCACTAGAACGGCTGGGCGTTCGGCTGGAACACCTGACCGTCCGCCGGGGCCTTGAGGTTGACCAGGTAGTCGGTCACCGCGGTGTCCGCGCCGGCGCTGTCACCGAGGATGCAGTGCCCGAACGAGTCCACGCTGAGCAGCCGCGCGTTGCCCAGCTGGCGGGCCATGCGCTTGGAGAACTCGTACTGGGTGGCCGGGTCGTAGTAGTTGCCCACCACGACCACCGGGTTCGGGGTGCGGCGGTGCCACGGCCCGTCCCAGCGGTCCGGGCGGGGCACCGGCCAGGTCGCGCACGTGAGCAGGTCGGACGCGGCCTGCTGGCGGCCGAACGTGGGCGACTCCCGCTCCCACTTCGCGGCCAGCAGCGGGAACAGCTGCGGCACGCGCACGAACGGCTTGTCCGTGCAGTTCACGCCGTAGTAGGAGTCGTCGAACAGGTACTCGGTGTCGCCGGTGAGCCCGGCCCGGATGTCGGCCAGGCCGTGCTTGTTCGCCAGCGGCGGCAGCAGTTCGACCTGCTCCTGCGCGGAGAACGTGGCGGCGGACGGGTGCAGCACCGCGTAGATGCTCTGCAACCACGCGGCCAGCGCCTTGAACCTCGTCGGCGCGTACAGGTCGCCGGTGACCCGGCCGATGTAGCCGTCGTAGGTCACGACCTGGTTGTTCGGCAACGTGATCGACTGGGTGCGCAGGTGGTCGCGCACCTCGTCGAACTTCGCCCGCGGGTTCCCGTCGCTGTACGCGCACTTGGCGCCCTCGGCGTCGCAGCGCTTCAGGAACGCGTCGAGCGCGATCTCGAAGCCCTGCGCGCGCTGCCGGTCGTACTCGGCGCCGTTGGAGGTGCGCAGCGCCGGGTCGACGTTGCCGTCCAGCACCAGGGCGCGGGACTTCGACGGGAAGATGTTGGCGTAGGTCGCGCCGAGCAGCGTGCCGTAGGAGAAGCCGACGAACGTGAGTTGGCGGTCGCCGACGCCCTGTCGCAGCAGGTCGAGGTCACGTGCCACGGCTTCGGTGGACATGTGGTTCAGCAGCGGGCCCGCGTTGCGCGCGCACGCGTCGGTGTAGTCCTCGGTCGCGTCCATCGTGTTGCGGATCTCGGTGCGGGTGACCGGGATGGCGGACATGCGGCCGAAGATCTCGTTGGCCTCTTCCAGGGTCTTGAAGCAGCGCAGCGGCGAGCTGCGGCCGACGCCGCGCGGGTCGAACCCGATCAGGTCGAACCGGTTCATGATCTCCGGCTGGAAGAACGAGCTGCCGTAGGCGGAGTAGATCAGGCCGGCGCCACCGGGGCCGCCGGGGTTGATGAACAGCGAGCCGATCTTCTTGGTCTGGTCCTCGGCCGGGCGCTTCATCAGCGCGACGGTGATCTTGGCGCCGTTCGGCTTGCGGTGGTCCAGCGGCACGGGGTGGTTGGCGCAGCTGACCTTGTCGCGCTGCGCGGCCGGGATCTCGGCGAGCACGTCGGCGGCGCAGGTCGACCACTGGATCGGCGTGCCCTGCACGTGTTGGGCGTCTGGCGCTTCCTGCGCTTCCTGGGCGGCGGCGGAGCCGGTTCCCACCAGGCCGGACACCGCGGTGCCCACGGCCAGCGCGAGAACCAGCGCTCTGTTACGGAGTTGCATGTGGTAGCGCTCCCTCGGTTCACTCGACGTCGCCCCTCAGTGGCTTCGCGACGCCATCGCGCGAGGCTTTCACTCGATCGTGTCTGGCAACACCCGCAGAACGGAGGATTCGTGGCCGACGGATGGTTCTTGCCGGGCCTTCACTTGGCCGAACGGTTCTACCGAGAGGCGGTCGAGCCGCTGGTCAGGGCGCACTTCGGCGAGGTGCCGCACAGCGCGGGCCGCATCGGTGCGGGTTCGGAGGTGCTGGGCTTCGACACGGAGCGTTCCGCCGACCACGAGTGGGGGCCGCGGGTGCAGCTGTTCCTGGACCCGGACGACACCCGCGCCGAGGACATCCGGTCCGCGCTGGCCGACCACCTGCCGAAGGTGTTCCTGGGGTATCCCACGCACTTCGTGGCCACGGAGGACGAGGGTGTCCGGCGGATGGCCCCGACGACCGGGCCGGTGCACCACCGGGTGGACGTCACCGACGCGGGCACGTGGTTCGACCGGCAGCTGGGGTTCGACCCGCGGGCGGGCGTCACCGTGCGGGACTGGCTGGGCGTGTCGACGCAGCGGTTGGCGGAGACGACGGCCGGGGCGGTGTTCTACGACGGGTTGGGGGTGCTGACGGCGGCGCGTGCGGCGTTGCGGTGGTACCCGGACGACGTGTGGCGGTACGTGCTGGCGTGCCAGTGGGCGCGGATCTCGCGGGAGGAGGCGTTCGTCGGGCGGTGCGGCGAGGTCGGGGACGAGCTGGGGTCGGCCGTGGTGGCGGCCCGGCTGACCCGTGACCTGATGCGGCTGCGGCTGTTGCTCGACCGCCGTTACCCGCCGTACGGCAAGTGGTTGGGCAGTGCGTTCGCCCGGTACGCCGACCTGGTGCCCGTGCTGCGGGGCGTGCTGGCGGCGACCGACTGGCGTTCGCGGGAGGGGCACCTGGCGAAGGCGTACGAGGTCGTGGCCGCCGAGTGCAACGGGCTGGGCCTGGCCGAACCGGTCGACCCGACCACCCGCCCGTACCACGGCCGCCCGTTCCGGGTGCTGCGCGCCGACCGCTTCGCGACGGCCCTCCGTGCCGCCGTCACCGACCCCGAGGTCGCCGACCTCCCCCTGACCGGCACCGTCGACCAAACCCACGACCTCCCGTGAGTCCAACCCCCAACCCGCGCGAGTCCTACGTTCACGTCACGCGTGTCCTACGTTCAGAACACCCGAGTTCAACACTCAGAACAAGATCGACTGTTCTGAGCGTTGAACTCGGGGTACGCGAACGTAGGACACGCGCGTTCTGAACGTAGGACACGCGCGGGCTGGAGGTAGGACTCTCGGGGGGTGGGGTTAGGGGAGGGCGCGGGAGAGGGAGAGGGCGAAGCGGGATTCGGGGTCGGTCCACCAGTGGTGGAGGGCGAAGCCGGCGGCGGACAGTTCCCGCTCCACGCCCTCGCGGCGGAACTTGGCGGAGACCTCGGTGCGCAGTTCCTCGCCCTCGGTGAACTCGACGTCCAGGCCCAGGGCGGCGACGTGGGTCTTGACCGGGCGGAGCGCGCGCAGGCGCATCTCGATCCACTCCTGCTCGGCGTTCCAGAGGGCCACGTGCTCGAAGTCGGCAGGGTCGAAGTCGGCGTCGAGCTCACGGTTCATCACGCGCAGCACGTTGCGGTTGAACTCCGCCGTCACGCCCTGCGCGTCGTCGTACGCACGCACCAGCACGTCCGGGTCCTTCACCAGGTCCGTGCCGAGCAGCAACCACTCCCCCGGCTCCAGCACGTCACGCACCGAGGTGAAGAACTTGTCCCGCTCCTCCGGGATCAGGTTGCCGATCGTCCCGCCCAGGAACGCCACCACCCGCGGCGGCGTGCCGGGCAGCAGGCCCAGGTGCTCGGTGAAGTCGCCGACCACCCCGTGCACCCGCAGGCCCGGGTACGAGGCCATGATCGCCTTCGCCGCCTCGGTCAACGCCGACGGCGACACGTCCAGCGGCACGAACTCGGTCAACGTGCCGTGCTCGCGCAACGCGCTGAGCAGCAGCCGCGTCTTCTCCGACGAGCCGGAACCCAGCTCGACCAACGAGTGCGCGCCCGTGAGCGACGCGATCTCCGCCGCCCGCGCCACCAGGATCTCCCGCTCCGCGCGGGTCGGGTAGTACTCGGGCAGCCGGGTGATCTCCTCGAACAGCTCGCTGCCGACCGCGTCGTAGAACCACTTCGGCGACACCCACTTCGGCCGGGCGGTCAGCCCCGCCTTCGCCTCGGCGCGCAGCGCGACCGCCGCGTCCTCCGGGGTGAGGTGCACGTCCAGCACGGGCTCGGTCATCCTCGTCCAATCGGTTGAACGTCCACAGTGGACACATCTGCCGTGACGACGTGCCCGTCGGGCACCTCCCGCCAGCGCGGGTCGTCGTCCAACGGCTCGGAGGCCAACGTCGCCGCGCCGTCGCCCGCGCGCACCCACAACGAGTGGGTCCACGTCGTGCCGACCAGCACGGTTCCGTTGGTGAGCAACAGGTTCAGCCGTGATCCGGGTGCGGCGGCGGCCACTTCGGACACGACGGAAGCCAGCGCGGCACCCGGCGCGGCGCCCGACGCGAGCCGGGACCGCACCAACGCCCACAGCAGCGCCGCGTCGGTCGGCGCGTCCAACGTCAGCAACGTCGCCACCGGCAACGTCGCGGCCACGTCCACCACCGACTCCGGCCAGTCGGCGACCCGGCCGTTGTGGCTGAACAGCCACCGCCCGTCGGTGAACGGCGCGCACGCGGTGTCGACCACCGGCATGCCGACCGTCGCCGACCGGACCGCGGCCAGCACCCCGCCGGACACCGTGACCCGGCTCAGCGCGAGCAGGTTCTCGTCCGACCAGATCGTGCCGGCACGGCGGTAGCGCAACGCCGGACCGCCCGGCGCCGGGTACCACCCGACGCCGTAGCCGTCCACGTTCACCGTGCCGCCGCCGCGCATGTCCCGCGGCGCGTACGACTGCCGGACCAACGAGTTCGGCGGGTCGTGCACGAGCGCGGCGACGGGCACGGCGGGGCCCAGGTAACCCAGGTGGCGGCACACCGTCAGGCCAGCTCGTCCCGCGAGGCGTCCCGCGCGCAGCGGAAGCCGGCGAAGATCTGCCGCCGGATCGGGTAGTCCCAGTTGCGGAACGTCGAGCGCACCGCGGCCTGGTCGCTGCCGAACGACCCGCCCCGCAGCACCTTGTAGTCCGGCCCGAAGAACACCTGCGAGTACTCCGCGTACGGGAACACCTCGAACCCGGCGTAGCCGTGGAAGTCGGTGCTGGTCCACTCCCACACGTCACCGATGAGCTGGTGCACGCCCAACGCCGACGCGCCCGCCGGGTACGCCCCGACCGGCGCGGGCGCCAGGTGCCGCTGGTTCAGGTTCGCGTGCGCCTCGGTCGGGTCCTCGTCGCCCCACGGGAACCGGCGGGACCGGCCGGTCACCGGGTCGAACCGGGCCGCCTTCTCCCACTCCGCCTCGGTGGGCAGCCGCTTGCCCGCCCACTTCGCGTACGCCTCGGCCTCGTAGTAGCAGACGTGCACCACCGGCTGGTCCTCGGCGATCGGCGTCGTGCGGCCGAACGCGGTGCGGTACCACTGGTCGCCGATGCGTTCCCAGAACCGCGGCGCGACCAGCGAAGCCTTCCGCACGTGCGCCCAGCCGGCCTCGCTCCACCACCGCGGGTCCCGGTAGCCGCCGTCGGCGATGAACGCCGCGTACGCGCCGTTGGTCACCGGCACGGTGTCGATGAAGAACGGCTCGGTGACCACCTGGTGCGCCGGCCGTTCGTTGTCCAGCGCCCACGCCTCGGTGGACGTGCCCATGGTGAACGGGCCGCCGGGCACCAGCACCTCGGCCGGTCCGACCGGGCCGCCGCGCGGCGGCGCTGGCGCGTCCAGCACCGGCTCGCCGACGCGCAGCTGGTGGGTGGCCAGCATGGTCTCGTCGTGCTGCTGCTCGTGCTGCACGATCATGCCGAACGCGAACCCGCCGTCGAGGAGCCGGTGGCCTTCGAACGGGGTGCGTTCCAGCACGTCGAACACCTTGTCGCGGACCTCGCCGACGTACCTGCGCGCCTCGGCGGGCCCGAGCAGCGGCAGTTCCGGCCGGGCCGACCGGGCGTGCTTGAACGCGTCGTACAACTCGTCGATGTCCGCGCGGACGGGCTCGCGGCCGCCGACGTCGCGGACCAGCCACAGCTCTTCCTGGTTGCCGATGTGCGCGAGGTCCCACACCAGCGGTGACATCAGCTTGGAGTGCTGGCGGACGAGGTCGTGGTCGTCCACCGCGTCGGTGAGCAGCCTGCTGCGGTCGCGTGCCCTGGTGAGCTGGGCGGCGACCCGGTCGCGGATGCCCTCGGTGTGCGATGAGTCGGTGCTGGTCATGAACGGCCCCCTCCGGTCTTCTCAGCGAGCGTGCGGTGCAGTTCCTCGGCGATGGCCTCGGTCTGGCCGACCGACAGGTCGGTGTTGGACAGCGCGACGCAGCCCAGCTCGACCACGTCGCGCGCCGCGCGGGCGAGCACCGGGTCGGCCAGGCCGTAGCGCGCGGCGGCGAGCCAGCGGTTCGCGGTGGCCTCGCTCGCGGCGAGCGCGTCGTCCACCACCTGCGGCGTGCTGAACAACGCCGCCATCAGCACGACCGGTGGCAGCCACTGGCCGTGCGGCGGCGAGTCGAGGTAGCGGACCTCCAGGTACCCGCGCGGCCGGACCGGCGGGAACTGCAGGGTGAGGTGGTAGTCCAGGTCGTCGGCGGTGGGCGGCCGGTCGAGCGCGCCCGCGACCCAGTCGGCGAACGTCAACCGGTGCGGTGGCAGCCAGTTCGACCCCGGCCTGCGCACCGCGATGACCGGCGTGTCGAGCACGCGCTTGGCCCAGGCGTCGGCCGGCCTCGCGCACACCGCCGCCTGCCGGGTGCGCACCGGGTCGGTGCCGTAGAGGGACCGCATCCGCGCGCTGGCCCAGTCGGTTCGACGACCGTTGACGCCCGGGGAGTTGGCGAACAGGGCCGTCAGCACCGGGCCGAGCGCGTGCACCGCGGCCCAGCGCTTCGGCAGGTCACTCGCCCAGCCGAAGTCCAAGCAGACCTGGAGGCCCGCGGTGCTGCACATCATCGTGATGCCCTCGGGCCCGAGTGGGGAGAAGGCGTGTTCCATGGCCGCGTAGCGCGGGACCCGGAGCATCCGGCGCGGCGGGCGGAACGGGTCCGCGCCGTGCTGACCGAGCCGCAGCCCGGCAGGTTCGAGCAGGTGCTGGAGGTGGTCGATGTCCGCCGCGACGGTCTTGAGCAGGTCGGTCAACGACTCGCGTGGCGGGGTGGAGATCTCGACCTGGCCACCCGGTTCCACCGTCAGCGGGGTGCCGGAGGGCAGTGGCCGCTGGGGGCTGTCGGGGACGAGTGTCGGTGGTGCGTGGCGACCGAGCGCGGCCGCGAGGGTCTTCGCGTCGAGCGGTCGGGTGGGATCTTCGACGTGGTGGACGGTCCATTCCAGTTCGACTCCGAACAGCCTCGGAGGTCCGTGCTTGAAGCAGACGGAGGCCACGTAGGCCTCGGCCTCGGCTCTGTCCCGGAACACCGCCGGGGTGGGCCCCGGGGGCGGGGCATTACGCACAGCAGTCACTGTTGGCACTCCCCGTGATCATTCTCGTCCGTTCGACGCTACACGCAGGCACCGACACTCGCAGCCAACCGAAAGCCTTGCAGATCAACGACATGTCGACCACCGACAGCGCCACGACGGCCGGTCGGACGGAGCCCGACGGCGTTCCGGCCGCCTGCCGGTTGCTCCGAAGGGACGCCGCACGGCGTCCGGGCCGACGGGCCGGGTTCGCGGGTGAACACCTCGTGGCGGATCGGTGACCCGCGGCCGGCGCACGAGCGGCGCCCGCCCGCCCCGGCGCACGAGCGGCGCCCGCCCGCCCCGGCGACCGGACCTCGGCGGGCGGGCCGTTCGGGCGAACCCGGGGCTTAGGGCCGCCGGTACTCCACGTCCACGTGCAGCACCCGGTCGTTGCCGCCCACCTCGTCCAGGTCCCACGTGGTGGTCAGCCAGATGTCGCCCTCGCGGTCGACCTCGACCGTGCGCAACCGCCCGTACGCGCCCTGGTAGTAGACCTGCTGCTCGACCAGCTCCGTGCCGTCGATGCGCATCCGGTAGAGCCGCTGCCCGACCGTGGTGGCCACGAACACGTGGTCGTTGATGATGGCCAACCCGCTCGGCCCCGCGGCCGTGGTCGGCCACGTCGTCTTCGGCGGCAGGGTGCCCTCGCAGTACCCGACCACGCCCTCGCAGCCCGGCCAGCCGTAGTTGCCGCCGCGCTCGATGAGGTTGACCTCGTCCCAGGAGTTGTTGCCGAACTCGGTCGCCCACAGCCTGCCCTGCGAGTCGAAGTCCAGGCCCTGCACGTTGCGGTGCCCGTAGCTCCAGATCGCCTTGCCCGGGAACGGGTTGTCCGGCGGGATCGACCCGTCCGGGCGGATGCGCAGGATCTTGCCCGCGTTGGTGTCCAGGTTCAGCCCGTGGCTGCCGTTCTGCGCGTCGCCGGTGGAGACGAACAGGTACCGGCCGTCCGGGCTGAACCGCAGCCGACCGCCGTTGTGGTAGCGGTTCTTCGGCATCCCGCCCAGGATCGTGGTCCAGCCGAAGAGCGTGTCCCCCACCAGCCTGGCCCGCACGACCTGGTTGCCGCCCGCGGCGGTGTGGTAGACGAACACGTGCCCGTCGGTGGCGAACGTGGGCGAGACCTCGATGCCCAGCACGCCGCCCTCGCCGTTGGTGCCCTGCGCGGCCG
Source organism: Saccharothrix stipae (assembly GCF_054781895.1). Taxonomy (NCBI): domain Bacteria; kingdom Bacillati; phylum Actinomycetota; class Actinomycetes; order Pseudonocardiales; family Pseudonocardiaceae; genus Saccharothrix; species Saccharothrix stipae. Next base: position 652,702 of record NZ_BAAGTN010000002.1, read on the forward strand.
GCACCCGCCCGATGTCGATCCGCTCGCCGCCGGGCGTGAGGCGGTAGAGGGTGAACTGCTCCCGCTCGGACACCAGGGCCGAACCGTCGGGCAGGAACGCCACGCCCCACGGCACGTCCGTGCCCTCGCGCAACGCGGTCACCGCGCCGGGGACCGGTTCGCCCGCCGGCGCCGTCCCGCCCGGTGCGGCGATGACCTCCTCGCTGAACGGCGAGAGGTTGCCCGCCGCGTCACGCGCCCGCACGGTGAACCGGTACCCGGTGCCGGTGGTCAGGCCGGTGACGGTGGCGGACGGGCCGTCGGTCGTGACCGACTGCGCGCCGTCGCGGTGCACCACGTACGCGGTGACGCCGACGTTGTCCGCGGCCGGCTCCCAGGCCAAGGACACGCTGGACGCCGACTTGCCGGTGACGCGCAGCCGACCGGGCGCGGTGGGCGCCTCGTTGTCCGGTGGCGCGGGGTCGGTGCGGACGACGACGTTGTTCCCGGGCTGCGAGACGTTGGGCGCGGCGTCGCGCGCGAAGACCGTCCAGTCGTACTCGGTGTCGGGCCGCAGGCCGGTGACGGTCGCGGCCAGGGTCGTGCCCGGCACGCTCGTCATGAGCTGACCGTGCTGGTAGACGTCGTAGCCGACCACGCCGACGTTGTCCGTGGCCGACCTCCACGCCAACGACACGCTGGTCGCCGACTTGCCCGTGACGCGCAGGCTTCGCGGCGGGGTGGGCGGCTCGGTGTCGGCGGGTGCGGCGGCGAGGCGGTCGGCGTCCGGGCCGCCCTGCGCGGCGCCGGACGCCGTGAACAGGGACAGCGCCGCCGTCGCCGCCGCCACCACCAGCCGCCGTCGCGAGGTGTTCGAACCGGCCGCGCCTGATCCCATGGGTCTTCCTCCGGCTACCGGTTGCGGTGGTGCTCGGCGCGACGGCGGAACTCGGCCCGCGAGGACGGCACGTCCAGCGCGATCCGGTCCAGCACCTCCGCCAGGCGGCGGCCGTCGGGCAGGGTGAACGACGAGCGCAGCGCACCCGCGTGGCCGGCCGAGAACGGCACCAGGCGGACCGGCACGTCACCCCGGTCGGCGAGCGCGTCCCACTGGTCGGCCATGACCGCGTCGTCGCCGACGCGCACGTGCAGCACGGCCTCGTGCACGAAGAACCGCGCGGCGGTGTGCGGGAACCGGTCGAACCCGGTGCCGCCGCCGTCGTCACCGAGGGCCACGGCGTAGGCGGGCGTGCGCAGCGGCTCCGGGACGCACAACGTCTCGAACACCACGACGTCGCACTCGGCCGGGCTGTCCGCGATCTCCCCGGGTCGACGGCCGACGAGCCTGATCAGATCGATCAAGTCCGGCCCGTGCCGACTGCGGTCCACCGTGGACGGTCCACCCGACCAGCCCGATCCCGGCACCAACCTCAGCGGCGGCCGGATGTCCTCACCTGCGGTCACGGTGCGCCACCGTAGTGACGTCGACCAGCGAGTTCGAGCGGAGACCGGCAAGTCCACCCCAAAGTGGACCGGGCAAGCCGTACGTACTGATTGGATTTCGTCCGGCGGCCCTGACAACATCGACAGGTGCCCAGGGTGAGCCAGGACCACCTCGATGCCCGTCGCCGCCAGATCCTCGACGGCGCACGTGCGTGTTTCGCGCGTTTCGGCTACGAAGGCGCGACCGTGCGCCGACTGGAAGAGGCTACCGGCCTGTCCAGGGGCGCGATCTTCCACCACTTCCGGGACAAGGAGTCGCTGTTCCTCGCCTTGGCCGAGGACGACGCGCTGCGGATGGCGGAGGTCGTCTCCCAACAGGGCCTCGTGCAGGTGATGCGCGACCTGCTGTACCCGCCCGACCCGAACGACGTCGAGCACCCGGCGGACTGGCTCGGCACCCGGCTGGAGGTGTCGCGGCGGCTGCGCACCGACCCGGAGTTCCGGGCCCGGTGGGCGGAGCGGTCGCGGCAGCTGACCGACGCGACCCGCCAGCGGCTGGAGCGCCAGCGCGAGGCCGGGAACCTGCGTGACGACGTGGACGTGGACGTGCTGACGTCGTTCCTGGAGCTGGTGCTGGAGGGCCTGGTGTCCCACCTGGCCATGGGCCTGCCCGCGGACGACCTCGAACCGGTGCTCGACCTGGTCGAGGAGAGCGTGCGCCGACACCGCCGGAAAGGCTGATGGGGCGGTACTACTGGGCCGCGGGCCTGGCCCGGCTGGCCGACGAGATGGTGGCCGTGGCGGTGGTGCTGCTGGCCTTGTCGCGCAGCGAGTCAACGGTGCTGTCCGGTGCGGTGATCGCCGCGTACACGGTGCCATCGATCCTGTCCGGACCGCTGCTCGGCGCGTGGCTCGACCGGACCGGGCGGCCGGTGGCGGCGTTGGCCGCCAACCAGTTCGCGCTCTGCGCGATGGCGGTGGCCATGGTGTTCGCGCCGGCGCCCTGGCTCGTGCCCGCCGCGTTCGTCGCGGGCATCACGCTGCCGATGACCAGCGGCGGGTTCACCAGCCTGGTCCCGCGCCTGGCCACCGACCTGCCCCGGGCCACCTCGCACGACGCGCTGCTGTTCAACGCGGCGGCGATCGCCGGGCCGGGACTGGCGGGCGTGCTGAGCACGGCCGCGTCGCCCGCCGTCGCGGTGGCCGTGGTGGCGGTGCTGTCGGCGGCGGGCGGGTTGTGCACGACGGCGCTGCGCGTGCCGCCGCACCCGCCGGCCGAACGCCCGTCGCTGCGTGCGGCGATGAAGCAGGGCCTGCGGCACCTGGCCACCACTGCCCCGTTGCGCGGCGTGACCGTCGCGTCCGCGGTCGGGTACGGATCCGTCGGCATGCTCACCACGGCGCTGCCGCTGCACCTGGGCACCCTGGGGGTGAACGGGAACCAGGCCGGGATCGTCTGGGCGGCGTTCGAGGTCGGCTGCGTGGCGAGCGTCCTGGCGGTGCGGCGGCGGCTGCCCCGGTGGCGTCCGGAGCGGGTCGTGTTCACCGCGGTCGCGCTGTACGGGGTGACGCTCGCGCTGTGGCCGCTCACCTCGCACTTCCCCGTGCTGCTCGGCCTGGCGCTGGTCAGCGGCGTGGCGCAGGGGCCGACCCTGACCGCGACGATCACCGCGCGGCAGCGGTACACGCCCGGCCCGCTGCTCGGGCAGGTCTCCACCACGGGCGCGAGCCTGAAGCTCGGCGCGTTCGCGGTGGGTGCGGCGGCCGGCGGCGCGCTGCTCACCGCGTGGCCGCCGGTGGCGGTGATCTTCCTGGTGGCGGTCGGCCAGCTGGTGGGGTCGTCACTCGGAGCAGTCACCGCTAGGCCGACGCGGGCCGCCGCGGTGACCCCATAGGATCGCCGGCATGGCTGACGCGCGACCTGCCCACGTGCACCGGGTGCGGGTGCGCCCGGTCGACTGCGACCGACAGGGGATCGTGCACGCCTCGCGCTACGCGGTCTTCTTCGAGTCCGCGATGGTGGAGACCCTGCGGTCGCTGCTCGGCTCCTACAAGGAGTTGGAGAAGCACGGCATCGACTTCGTGATGGCGGAGACCTCGATCCGGTACCTCCACCCGGCCCGGTTCGACGACCTGCTGCGGATCGCGGTGCGGGTGCGCACGCTCGGCACCACCACGTTGACCATGGGCTTCGACGCGGACGTGGACGGCACGCCGGTCGCCACCGGCTGGAACCGGTACGTCTCCTTCGGCACGCCGGAGCTGCGCACCACGCCCATCCCGGCCGACTTCCGCAAGGTGCTGGAACGCCGTCCGGCCACCGCGCGCCCGGCGGCTAGGTCCGCACCCGCGCCGCGGCGCTGACCGCGTGACCGGCGCCTGACCCCTCGGCGCGCGCCACGACCCGCCCGCGTTCGACGCGGATCGCGGTCTCGGTCTCGTCGCTCACCGACGGCACGCCGGCCGCGGCCGCCAACGCGCCGGTCTCGTCGCACACCACCCGCGGGCGGGGCCACGCCGCGACCGGGAAGGCCTGCCGCAGGCTCACGCACAGCTGCGCCACCACCAGCCGTGCCAACGGGGCAAGCTCCCCCGGTGCGCCGGTCACCACCGCGAGCGTCACCCGTGCGCCGTTGCGCACCGCCTCCTCCACCGCGGCCAGGCGGTTGAGCCCCAGCACGACCACCACGCCGTCCTCGTCCGGCGTCACCTCCGAGCCGCGCACGAGGTCCACGACGGTCGGCGGCGCCCACGGCCGGTCCTGCTCGACCACCACCGCGCCGGAAGGCGCCACCCACCAGTCGTTCAGCTCGAGGCCGGCGAGCCGTTCGCACGCGCTGATCACGTCGAACGGCTCCAGGAACCCGGGCGCGGCGGTGGCCATCCCGCTCGCGCCGTGCAGGGTGGCGAGCACGACCTCGGCGAGGCGGACCATCCTCATCGGCGGCGCGCCCGGCGTCGGCGCGGCGACCGGGTCGACGGCTTCCAGCGCGAGGCTGAGCAGCACCGCGTCCAGCTTCATCAACTGCGTGAACGGCCGGCGCGTCACCTCCTCGGCGGCCACCTCGGGCAGGAAGTCCCGCGCCAGCGGGTCGTGGGTGAGCGAGGTGACCCACGCGCGGGCCAGCGCGCCGAGGGCCTCCCGCCGGTCCACCCCGCGTTGCGGGTTCGACGGCGCCACCGCGCGTTCGGCCAGGTCGGCCAGCACCGCGAAGTAGAGGGCGCGCTTGCCGGGGAAGTTCGAGTACACCGCGCCCCGGGTCAGCTCGGCGCGCTGCGCGATCGTGTCGATCTTGGCGTCCCGGAAGCCGCGGTCGGCGAACTCGGCGCGGGCCGCGGCCAGCACCCGTGCCCGGTTGCGCTCCTGGGTCTCCGCCCTGCTCAGCCGCACGTCACGCTCCCCGTTTGCCAGGCGTCGCGTGGCCAAGATACCGTGACCATTCAGATGATGAGAACATCTGATGTCAACATCCGGAGGCCTGAGTTGACCGTTCCCGAGATCGACCCCACGACGCCCGAGGTGCTGCTCGACCCGTTCACCGCCTACGGCGAGGCGCGCGAGCGCTGCCCGGTGGCGAAGATGCACCTGCCCGGCATGGGTGACATGTGGGTCCTCACCCGGCACGAGGACGCCAAGGCGATGCTGGCCGACCCGCGCTTCGAGCTGAACGCGAACAGCTTCATGGGCCTGCCGGGCATCCCGGAGCACTGCAAGCCGTACCTGCGCACGATGTCGGAGCTGAACGGCCCCGAGCACCTCCGGCTGCGCAGGCTGGCCGCGCCCGCGTTCACCGCGCGGCGGGCGGAGGACTTCCGGCCGCGGATCGAGGCGATCGTGGCCGCGCTGCTCGACGCGCTGCCGGACGGCGACGAGGTGGACCTCCTGGAGCACTTCGCCCGCCCGTTGCCGATGGACGTGATCTGCGAGCTGGTCGGCATCCCCGCCGAGCACCGGGCGCGGTGGCGCGAGTACGGCGTGGCCGTGGTGAGCGGTTACGGACCGGGGTTCCTCGCGGCGATCCCGGGGATCATCGAGGGCGCGATCGAGGCCGTCGAGCTGCGCCGGACCTCACCGGGGGACGACCTGATCTCCCAGCTGCTGCGGGTGCGGGACGCCGACGGCGACCGGTTCACCGACGCGGAGCTGGTGACGCTGGTGTGGCAGCTGGTGATCGCGGGGCAGACGCCGACCAACCTCATCGTCAACGGCCTGGAAGCCCTGCTCACCCATCCCGACCAGCTCGCGGCGCTGCGTGCGGACCCGGGTCTGGTGCCGCGCGCGGTGGAGGAGCTGACCCGGTGGGTCGGCCCGCAGTTGCTGACCGTGCCCCGGTTCACCAAGGAGGAGGTGGCCTTCGGCGACGTGGTGATCGGCGAGGGCGAGCGGGTGATGACGGCGATCGTGTCGGCCAACCGCGACCCGCGGGTGTACACCGCGCCGGACGAGCTGGACGTCACGCGCGTGCCGTCGGTGGGCCACCTCGGCTACTCGCACGGCGCGCACTTCTGCCTCGGCGCCGCGTTCGCGCGGGTGCAGACGCAGGTGGCGATCTCGGCCGTGCTGCGACGGTTCCCGGACCCAGCACTGGCGGAGGCACCGCGCCGGACGCCGGACGGCGGCACGTGGCGGTTGGCCTCGCTGGTGGTCAGGGGCTGAAGGCCCAGCCGAGGATCTCGTCCGCGATCGCCTCGACCGGCCGGCCGTCGGTGTCGAGCACGAGTTCCGCCGCCGCGGGTGCGGGCACGGCGACGGCCAGGCGGCGCAGGTCTTCCTCGGGCAGGCCACGGAGTTCGTCGCCGGGGATCGCGGGCCCCTTGCCCGCGCCACGCAGCAGCAGGCGCGCCACGAGCTCGGCGTGGCTCGCGTGCAGCCAGCACAACCTCGCGCCGGGCAGGAGGTCCGCGTGGTGCTCTCCCGTGACGACCAGGTGCCGGGCGCCCGCGTCGAGGTGGACGCGCCGCACCGCGTCGAGTCGCCGGGCCTTGCCCGCCACGTCGAGCGGCGGCGTGGCGAAGGTGAGCTGGGCCAGGTCCAGGTATCCCGCCCTGGTGGTCGCGAAGAGCCGGCGGTAGACCGCCCAGCCCACCGTCGACTTGCCCACCGCGCGCGGTCCGGCGATCCACAGGACGGTCACGCGGCCCACCTCCGCCGGACCTCCGCCGCGATCGAGGCGGGGGTGCGCCCGTCGGTGTCCACGGTGAAGTCGGCGAAGTCGGTGGCGCGCTCCAGCGCCTCGGCATCGTCGAGCACCTGGTCGACCTCCTCGGTGAGCCACCCCCGGCCGAGGAACCGGGTCCGCAGCTCGGCGCGTCGCACCCGCAACCGGCACAGCGTGATGTCGGCGCCGGGCAGGCGATCGGTGTACCCGCGGGCCTCTTCGGGTGTGTTGAGGAACCCGGAGACGACGAGCGGGGAACCCCTGAGCTCCGGCCACATCGCGCCCAGCGCGGCCGACTTGATCCGGTGGTTCTCCGGGTCGTCGTCGGTCGACGGGTAGCAGAGGCCGAGCTGGTCGGCGTCGACGTAGGAGGCGCGCTCCAGGAGGCGGTAGACGGCCCAGCCCACCGTCGACTTGCCGACGCCGGACGGGCCGAGGAGCCAGAGCACGGTGGTCATCGCGCGGGAGCGTATGCGGCCGGATCCCGCGCGGCGATCGGTTTTCCGCCCCGCGACCGACCGGGCTTGAACCTTTCTCGCGTTCAGGCCACCGTGGTGGAATGCCGTCCACGGTGAAGAACGCGACGATGCTGTTACTGGGGCGCACCGTCGTCCGGGCGCAGGCCCTCCTCGGCGACCCCGCCGCCCGGTTGCTCGGGCTCGACCCGACCCGCGACCCCTACCCGGCGTACGAGTCGGTGCGTCGGCAGGGCGTGCTGGTGAAGACCAGGATGGGGCTGTACCTCACCGCCTCGCACGAGTTGTGCTCGCAACTGCTGCGCGATCCCGGTTTCGGACCGCTGGCCGCGGGCGCGCTGTCCCCGGTCGACTCCGCGGTCCAGGCCGACGGGCGGCGGCTGGTCAACCCGGTCGAGGACTCGTTCCTGGTCCGCCACCCGCCCGACCACACCCGGCTGCGACGGCTGGTCGCGCCCTGGTTCACCCCGCGCGGGTTGCGCGCGCAGGCGGCGACCGTGGAGCGGGTCGTCGAGCAGTACCTGGACGAGGTGGCGGACCGGCGGACGTTCGACCTCGTCGGCGACTTCGCGGCCAGGGTGCCGATCCAGGTCATCGCCCACCTGCTCGGCGTGCCCGGCGCGGACCACGCGCCGTTCGCCCGGTGGGGCAGCGCGTTGGTCAACGCGCTCGACGGCGTGCGCGACCTGCGCGGGATGCGGGCGTTGCAGGCGGCGCTGCGGGAGTTCGAGGAGTTCCTGGACGACCTGATCGAGCACCGGCGGCGGCACCCCGGCGGCGACGACATCGTGTCCGCGTTGGCCGCGCACGACGACCTGACCCGCGAGGACCTGATCGCCACCACGGAACTGCTGCTGGTGGCCGGGTTCGAGACCACGGTCAACCTGATCGGCAACTCGGTGCTCGCGGTGCTGGGCGATCCGGCCGTGCGCGCCCGGCTGCTCGCCGACCCCGCGCACGCCGACGCCGTGGTGGAGGAGACGCTGCGCCACGACCCGCCGGTGCAGTACACGGTGCGGGTGCCGTTCCGGTCGACCGAGGTAGCGGGCACCCGGCTGCCGAAGGGCACGCCGATCATGCTCATGCTCGCGGCGGCCAACCGCGACCCGGCGGTGTTCGCCGATCCGCACCGGTTCGACCCCGACCGCCCGGACGTGCGGGAGCACCTGGCGTTCTCGTCCGGCATCCACTTCTGCCTCGGCGCCGGACTGGCCCGGATGGAGGGCGCGGCGGCCCTGCGCGGTCTGTTCCGGCGCTTTCCGGACCTGCGGGCGGCCGGGCGGGTGCGCCGCCGGCCTTCGCGCGTCATCCGGGGTGCGGCGACGCTACCCGTTGCTACGAATGTGACAAAACAACACCCGATCGTGCAAACCATCAGCTGAGCCACAGGAATGTGGTGCATGCTGGTACCTCGCAACGACCCGCCGCACCGCCGCCGCGGCGGGTCGTTGCACCCTTTCCGCACTAATGCGGATTACCGCCGTTCACCGGAGTTCCGGCGACCACCGACGCGTTCTCTGGCGTCGTGGTCAAGCCGGGACCGCTCGACTTTCTCCAGGTTCACCGCGGACCACTCGGCCAGCGTCGCGAACAACGGCGCGAGGCTGCGCCCGAGTTCGCTGATCTCGTACTCCACCCGGGGCGGGACTTCGGCGTAATAGGTGCGCACGACGAGGCCGTCGCGTTCCAGTTGGCGCAGCCGCTGGGTCAGCACCTTGGGCGTGATCGTGGTGATGAGGCGCGCCAACCCCACGAACCGCTGCCGCCCGTACTCGTTGAGCGCCCACAGGATCGGCGTCGTCCAGCGGCTGAACACGATGTCCACCACGGGCGAGATGGGGCAGGCCACCTCCGGATCGCCCGACCCCCTTGTGCCACCGGTCACACCCAGCCCCTTCCACCGTTACTTTCCTCTAGGTACCTACTACATCGACGAAACTAACGTCCCCGGTGCACGCGAAACCTGACAACGGGGAGTGATCATGATCGTGGTGACCGGGGCGACGGGCAACGTCGGGCGGACACTGGTGCGGGCGCTGGTGGAGGCGGACGAGCAGGTGACCGCGGTGTCGCGCGGGGTCTCGGCGCGGGACATGCCGTCGGGTGTGCACCACTTGCGGGCGGACCTGACGGAGCCGGCGAGCTTCAAGCCCGCGTTCGAGGGCGCCGACGCGCTGTTCCTGCTGACGTCGGGCGACTTCACCGCCGCCGGCGGCAACGGCGGCGTGCTGGGCGACGTCCTCGACCTCGCCGAGGCCGGCGGGGTTCGGCGGGTCGTGCTGCTGTCCTCGCAGGGCGTCGGGACGGGGCGCCACTGGCCGGACCTGGAGGACGCCGTCACGGGCTCGGGCCTGGCGTGGACGGTGCTGCGGCCCGGCGGTTTCGCCTCGAACGCCTTCGCGTGGGCCGGGACGATCCGCGAGCAGCGGGTGGCCGCCGCGCCGTTCGCCGACGTCGCGCTGCCCGTCATCGACCCGGACGACATCGCCGGGGTCGCGGCCGCGGCGTTGCGGGAGCCCGGGCACGGTGGCCGCACCTACGTGCTGACCGGGCCGGAGCCGATCTCGCCGCGGCGGCAGGTGGCGGCGATCGCGGACGCGCTGGGCGAGCCCGTCCGGTTCGTCGAGCAGACCCGGGACGAGGCCAAGGGGCTGATGCGGGCGTTCATGCCCGAGGTGATCGCCGACGCCACCCTCGCCATCCTGGGCGAGCCGACGGACGACGAGCGGCGGGTGAGCCCGGACGTCGAACGGGTCCTCGGCCGCCCGGCCGGCTCCTTCGCCGACTGGGCGGCACGCAACGCCGCGGCCTTCAAGTGACCGCGCGGTGAGGGGCGTACCCCGCGCGCCCCTCACCGACGGGTCAGGTCAGTCCACGCCCTGCATCAACCGGTGGATGGCCTTGGTCGCGATGATCAGCGCGACGCCGAGGCCGATCGCCACCGCGCCCAGCACGCCGAAGTACGCCACCGCGTTCTCGTCGCTGTACCAGCGCACCACGATCGCGCCGACACCCGAGCCCGCCGCCGTGGCCAGGAACCACAGGCCCATGGTCTGCGAGGCGAACGCGCGCGGCGCGAGCTTCGTCGTCACGGACAGGCCCACCGGCGACAGGAGCAGCTCGCCGCACGTCATGACCAGGTACATCAGCACCAGCCACAGGAAGCTCACCCGCACCGACGGGTCACCCTGGCCGGCGATCATCATCAGCAGGAACGACAGGCCGACCAGCAGCAGCGCGTAGCCGAACTTGCGCGGCGTCGAGGGCTGGCGCTTGGCCAGCTTCACCCACAGCAGCGCGAACAGCGGCGCGATCGCGATGATCATCACCGGGTTGATCGACTGGACGAACGACGGCGGGAACGCCACGCCGAGGAACGTGGTGTCGACCCTCGTGTCGGCGAACGCGGCGATCACCGTGGCGCTCTGCTCGAACAGCAGCCAGAACATCGCCGCGGCGATGAACAGCGGGATGTAGGCGATCACCCGGGACCGCTCCACCGGCGTGGTGCGCGGGCTGCGGATCATCACCGCGAAGTAGCCGACCGGCAGCAGCACGGACAGCAGGCTGATCAGGTTGATGACGCCTTCGGCGCCCAGCACCCCGAGCACCACCAGCAGCGCCACCACGGCCACCGAGCCCAGCCCGACGGCCGCGATCCGACCGATCACCCGGCCGCGCTCGGCGGCGGGCAGCGGGAACGGCGGCACGGCGGCCGAGTCGCCCAGGCCGCGGCGACCGAGCCGGTACACGACCAGGCCCAGCGCCATGCCGACCGCCGCCGCGCCGAAGCCGAGGTGCCAGTCGTAGGTCTCGCCGAGGAACCCGCACACCAGCGGCGCGAGGAAACCGCCGAGGTTGATCCCCATGTAGAAGATCGTGAAGCCCGAGTCGCGGCGCGGGTCGTCCCGGTCGTACAGCCCGCCGACCACCGTGGAGATGTTCGGCTTGAGCAGACCGGTGCCGAGCACGATCAGGATCAGGCCCGTGTAGACGCCCGCCACGCCGATCGGGAGCGCCAGCGCGATGTGCCCGAACATGATGAGCACGCCGCCGTAGAACACGGCCCGTTGCCCGCCGAGCACCCGGTCGGCCAGCCAGCCGCCCGCGACACCGGACATGTAGACCGAGGCGCCGTAGATGGCGACCAGCGACAACGCGAAGCTCTTGTCGAGCCCGAGGCCGCCTTCGTCGGCCGTCTTGTACAGGTAGTAGGCGAGGATCGCCTTCATCCCGTAGTAGGAGAAGCGCTCCCAGAGTTCGGTGAAGAACAGCGTCGACAGTCCTCGGGGGTGCCCGAAGAAGCCCCGCTGCGGGCTGGAGACGGCGCTCGTGGCGCTCACTGATTCCTCCTGGTGTCAACGTTGTCAACGCTGGCGTACCGGGTCACGCTACGCCGTACGGGTGTACTGGTCGAAATCCGCGTACGGCCGAGTGGCCCAGCGCACAGCCTCGGGGTGCGCTCCGGTTCAACCTTTGGTGCACTCGGGGGGTGGATCTGATCGAGGCTCACGGACGCGCGATGACGGAGTTCGACTCTCGGGTGCGCCAGGTGCGCCCCGAGCAGTGGGACTGGGGCACACCCTGCAAGGAGTGGTCGGTCCACGACCTGGTCAACCACCTGGTCCACGAGCAGCTGTGGGCACCCGAGCTGCTGGCCGGCTGCACGATCGAGCAGGTGGGCGACCGGTTCGACGGCGACCAGCTCGGCGACGACCCGCTGCACTCGTGGGTGCTGGCGGCGGCCGCGGCGCGCGAGGCGTGGATCGCGCCGAAGGCGCTGCTCAAACCGGTGCACCTGAGCTACGGCAGGGCGACGGCGGTCGAGTACGGCTGGCAGATGACGTCCGACCTGGCCGTGCACGCCTGGGACCTGGCCCGCGCCATCGGGGTGGACGAGCGGATCGACCCGGACCTGGCCGAGGCGGTGCTGGACCACGTCGGGCGCGACGCCGAGTCGTGGGCGGCGAGCGGGGTGTTCGACCCGCCGGTGCCGGTGCCCGACGACGCGGACCCGCAGACCAGGCTGATCGCGCTGCTCGGCCGCACACCGTAACCGGCGTCGCGGGTGGGTCCCACCGTGGGGAGAGCCCATCGGAGCTCTCCCCCCGGCCCATTCCTTGGCCCGGGCGGGGCCCCCGGTGACCAAGCACCACGGCGCACACCCCGTCCCGCGCAGCTCCCCGACTACGCGGGACGGGGTGCACCTCCCCCTCGCAGCGTGCGGAGTCCCCGACGTCTCGACGCACAGGGCATTGATAGCCCACCGGGTGTTGTCAGCGGTCGGTCGGCCACACCTGACAACACATCCCGGACAACGCCGGGTGCGGTCACGGACCGTTGACGCCGGGCTCCCAGCTCTCCGGCCGACCGCTCTCGGTCAGCAGCAGCTGCCAGTCGCCGAAGCCCATCGGCGCGTCGTGGTGCCACGGGAACCGGCCTTCGGCGGTCGGCAGGATGATCTGCAGCGCGGCGAAGTCGCCCTTGCCGTAGAGCAGGAACGCGCTGCCGAAGAACTCCGGGTAGAAGCCCTTGAAGACGCGCTCGAACGTGACCGGCACGCCGTCGAGGAAGTCGTAGTACAGCCTACCCGGCACGAACCGCTCACCCCGGCGGGCCCGGTCGACGTAGGCCCGGATGAGCACCTGGGCGTGCTCGGGCGGCAGGCCGAGCACGACCGCCTCGGCGACGCCGAACCGGCGCCACGCGCCGACGGAGAACGCGTACCCGGCGCCCTCCTCGTCCTCGGGCACGGTGACCACGGCGTGGCCGTGCTGCTCGGCCTGCGCCAACAGCCAGTTGCGCAGGTTCAGGTCCTGGGCAGAGGGGGCGGTGGGGTTCGACACCCGGCCATTGTGCCCGTTGCTCCCGCCGACCCCGCACAAGCGGTCGCGGCGCGCGGCGCGTCGGCCCCGCGTCGGCGGTGCCGGCGCGGGGCCGAGGTGTCGAGGGCGGAACCGCCGGCGGAGGTCAGCCGACCTCGGCCATCACCTCGTCGGTCACATCGAAGTTCGCGTAGACGTTCTGCACGTCGTCGCAGTCTTCGAGCGCGTCGATCAGCTTGAAGATCTTCCGCGCGCCGTCGACCTCCAGCTGCACGGTCACCGAGGGCAGGAAGTTCGCCTCCGCCGACTCGTAGTCGTACCCGGCGTCCTGCAACGCCTTGCGCACCGCGACCAGGTCACCCGCCTCGGACACGACCTCGTAGCTCTCGCCCAGGTCGTTGACCTCCTCGGCGCCCGCGTCGAGCACCGCCATCAGCACGTCGTCCTCGGCCAGGTCGCCCTTCGGCACGATCACCACGCCCTTGCGGGTGAACATGTAGGCCACCGAGCCGGGGTCGGCCATCGAGCCGCCGTTGCGGGTCATCGCGGTGCGGACCTCGGACGCGGCCCGGTTGCGGTTGTCGGTCAGGCACTCGACCAGCACCGCCACGCCGTTGGGGCCGTAGCCCTCGTACATGATGGTCTGCCAGTCCGCGCCGCCCGCCTCCTCGCCACCGCCGCGCTTGCGGGCGCGCTCGATGTTGTCCAGCGGCACGGAGTTCTTCCGCGCCTTCTGGATGGCGTCGTACAGGGTCGGGTTGCCGTCGGGGTCGCTACCGCCGGTGCGGGCCGCCACCTCGATGTTCTTGATCAACCGCGCGAAGAGCTTGCCGCGCTTGGCGTCGATTGCGGCCTTCTTGTGCTTGGTGGTCGCCCACTTTGAGTGGCCGCTCATTCGTCCTCCGTCAATACTCAGCCCGCGGCACGGACCATGTCCACGAATAGGCGGTGCACTCGCCCGTCACCGGTCAGTTCCGGGTGGAACGAGGTGGCGAGCACGTGCCCCTGCCGAACCGCGACGATCCTACCGGCGGCCTCTCCCGCGTCCTCCGATTCGGGCACCCGGGCGAGTACTTCCACGTCCGATCCCGCCGATTCCACCCACGGGGCGCGGATGAACACGGCGTGCACCTCGCCCACGTCGACGAAGTCGAGCTCGGCCTCGAAGGAATCGACCTGCCTGCCGAAGGCGTTGCGCCGCACCACGATGTCGAGACCGCCGAGCTGGTGCTGGTCGGGCCGCCCGTCCAGGACCCGGTCGGCGAGCAGGATCATCCCCGCGCACGACCCGTAGACGGGCATGCCCTCCTTGATGCGCGCGCGCAGCGGCTCCAGCAGGTCGAACGTGGCGAGCAGCCGGCTGATGGTCGTCGACTCGCCGCCCGGCAGCACCACGCCGTCGACCTCGGCCAGCTCCTCGGGCCGGCGGATCGGCCGGGCGAGCACGTCGGCCTCGGCCAACGCGACGAGGTGCTCACGGACGTCGCCCTGCAGGGCGAGGACACCGACGACGGACACGGCTGGACTTCCTCCTGGGTCAACTGCCACCAGCCTAGGTGACCGGGCCGGACGGGTGCTCGTGGCACCCGCCCGGCCGTTCGGCCTTCCCGCGACGCGCCAGTCGCGCACCGCGACCCGCTCGTCGGCCTGGTGGGCCGCCGAACGACGGGCTCGGGCGGCTCGCCCGCACCGCGGCGGACGGCACGGCGAGCACCTGGAGGAGCCGGGAACACGATCCGGCCGACGGTCCGCCCGACCGCGGCTCGGCGGCGGGCGACAATGGCCGGTCGGCCGAGCGGAATGCCGAATCGCGCCACGCCACTTCGGCGGCAGTACGGCATTCATCGCGTTCACCGGTTTCCGGACACGGTTTGGGCCCAGCCGCGCGATGACCCGTTGTAGCAGGTCCGGCAGCCGAACAGCCCGATTGGGACATTCGACGGCGGCCGACTCCGCGCGCTGCGCTCAAACCGTGACGGCGAAACGCTAGTGGCTCGCGGCGGGCTCGCGGAAATCGCTTGAGGAAGACTTGATGTAATCCTGTTCACAATGTCCGTGCAGGGCTTGGTCGAGGTCGTCCCAGATGTCCTCGACGTCCTCCAGGCCCACGCTCAGCCGCAGCAGGTTGGCGGGCACGCCGGACGCCTCGCGCGCGGTGTCGGGCACCAGCCGGTGGGTCAACGCGGCGGGGTGCTCGATCAGCGAGTCGACCGAGCCGAGGCTCACCGCCGGCGTGACGAGCCGCAGCCTGCGCACCACGCCGGCCGGGTCCTCGCGGGTGGTGAACGCGAGCATCGCGCCCGGACCCCGCATCTGCGTGCCGACCAGGCCCGCCGGGTCGGCGCCGGGCAGGCCCGGGTACCGCACCAGGCCCGTGCCGGGGTGCGCGTGGAGCCGCGCGGCGAGCTCGACCGCGCTCCGCTGCGCGGCCTCGACGCGCAGCGGCAGCGTGGCCAGGCCGCGGTGCATGAGGTAGCCGCCCAGCGGGTGCAGCACGGCCCCGGTGACGATCCGGACCTGGCGCAACGGCCCGGCGTGCTCCTCGGCGCACGCCACCACGCCGCCGACCGCGTCGCCGTGCCCGCCGAGGTACTTGGTGCCCGAGTGCAGCACGTAGGTCGCGCCGTGCGCCGCCGGTTTCTGCAGCACCGGCGTGGCGAACGTGTTGTCGACGACCACCGGCACGTCATCGGCCCGCGCGACGACGGCGGCGATGTCGAGCAGGTCCAGGTTGGGGTTGGCGGGCGTCTCCACCACGACGAGCCCGGTCTCGGCGGTGATCGCGTCGGCGACCCGGTCGGCCTCGGCGTACGTGGTGCGCACGCCGAGCAGGCCGGACGAGAGCAGGTGGTCGGTGCCGCCGTAGATGGGGCGCACCGCGACCACGTGCGGCTTGCCGGTGAGCACGCACGCGGCCTGCACCACGGCGGTCACCGCGGCCATGCCGCTGCCGAACGCCACGGCGGTCGACGTGCCCTCCAGCGCGGCGAGGGCCTGCTCGAACCGGGCCACGGTCGGGTTGTGCAGCCGTGCGTAGACCGGCGAGGTGGCGTGCGCCGCGCCCTCGGCGAGGTGTTGCAGCGCGTGGCCGCCCTCGACCTGGTCGGGGATGGGGTAGGTGGTGGACAGGTCGATCGGCAGGGCGTGCACGCCGAGGTCGGCGAGGTCGTCGCGCCCACCGTGCACCGCCGTCGTTCGCAACCGGGTCATGCCCGAATCTTGGACACATCGTCGGTCGTCGGGGGAGACTTCCGCAGGCTGTTCGGCGCTTGGAGGGGTTCGACGTGCTGGATTCGGTGGACGCGGCGATCGTGCAGGAGTTGCAGAAGGACGCTCGGTTGCCCAACAAGGACCTGGCCGACCGGGTCAACGTGGCCGCGTCCACGTGCGTGGTCCGGCACCGGTCGCTGCGCGAGCGCGGCGTGATCACCGGCTACCACGCCGAGGTCGACCTGACCGCGATGGGCCGGCCGGTGCAGGCGATCATCGCGGTCCGGGTGCGGCCGCACACGAGGGCGATCGTGGAACCGTTCATGGACTACGTGCTGACGCTGCCCGAGGTGCTGGCGCTGTCGCACGTGGCGGGACCGGAGGACTTCCTGGTGCACGTCGCCGTCGCCGACACGGCGCACCTGCAACGCCTGGTCCTGGACCGGTTCACCACCCGCCGCGAGGTCAGCGAGGTGCAGACGAACCTGCTGTTCCAACACGTCCGCAAGCACACCGTGCCACCGACCGACGGCGACCGATGGTCGTGACGCGGGACCCCCGACCCGCGTCCGGCTACCCCTGCCAGGGCCGCACGTTCCCCCAGTCCCACGTGGGCATCGGCTCCGCCGGGTTCGCCTGCGCGCCCGGCGCGGAGAAGATCACCGCCATCCGGGTGCCCCACTCCAGGTAGCCGACGAACGCCGAGCGGAACTCCGGGTCGCCCGGCAGGCCGACGTCGTCGGCGGTGTCGAGCAGGAGCGAGACCCAACGCCTGCGCTGCGCCTCGGTGATGCCCTTGCCGACGTGCCTGCCCACCATCCCCCGGTGCCCGCCGCGTGACGACGAGTAGGCCCGCGGGCCGCCGAAGACCTCGCCGAGCCAGTCCGCGACGTGGTGCGCGTGCTCGGGGTCCATGCCCGCGAACAACGGCGCCAGCAACTCGTCCTCGGGCACGCGCAGGTAGAAGGCGTGGAACAGCTTCTCGAACGCCTCCGCGCCGCCCGCCCACTCGTACAGCGTCGGGGTCGGCCTCCCGATGTCGACCGGCTCGTGCCGTCGCGGCGGTCCCGCGTGCGCGGCGAAGTCCGCCAGTTCGGCGGTGAACGGGGCGAAGTGCGGCCCGGCGCGGAACCCCTCCGGGTCCGCCGCCCAGGTCAGCCGGGCGACGTGCTCCCCGCCGTCGCGTGTCAGCTCGAAGTCGTGGCACTCGGGCGCGGCGGCGAGGTGCGCGGCGGCACGGCGGTAGGCGGCCTCGAACGCCTCGGCGCGGTCGGCCGGCACGCGGTAGCGGGTGTACTCGATGATCACCCCGGCAGTCGAGCACCTGTGACGGCCGCCCACAAGTGCGCCGTCGAGCCCGCACGGTGAACATGTGTTAACAATGACCATGGGGACCGAAGCGTTGCGTGACCTGCTCGACGGCCGGTGGGCGTCGGTGCGCCGCCGTTCGCTGGACCTGCTCGGCGAGCTCAAGCCCGCGCCCGACCTGGCGCGCGAGGAGTACCGGGCCTGGGTGCTGGAGCAGCTGCACGCGTTGGCCGACGGCGGCCACCCGTTGATCGGGTTCCCCGCCGCGTACGGCGGCCGGGACGACGTGGGCGGCTCGGTGGTGGCGTTCGAGGTGCTCGGGTTCGGCGACCTGTCGCTGATGGTCAAGGCGGGCGTGCAGTGGGGCCTGTTCGGCGGCGCGGTGCAGGCGCTGGGCACGGCCGAGCACCACGACCGGTACCTGCCCGCGATCATGACCATGGACCTGCCCGGCTGCTTCGCGATGACCGAGACCGGGCACGGGTCGGACGTGCAGCACCTGCGCACCACGGCGACCTACGACCCGGACACCGAGGAGTTCGTCGTGCACACGCCGGACCCTTCGGCGCGCAAGGACTACATCGGCAACGCGGCCCGCGACGGGCGGATGGCGGTGGTGTTCGCGCAGCTGGTCACCGGCGGCGTGACGCACGGCGTGCACGCGGTCCTCGTGCCGATCCGGGACGCCTCCGGCGCGCCGATGCCGGGCGTGCGGATCGAGGACTGCGGGCCGAAGGCGGGCCTCAACGGCGTGGACAACGGGCGGCTGTGGTTCGACCGCGTGCGCGTGCCCCGGTCGAACCTGCTCAACCGGTACGGCGACGTCGCGCCGGACGGCACGTACACCAGCCCGGTCGAGGGCGATGGCCGCCGGTTCTTCACCATGCTCGGCACGTTGGTGCGAGGGCGGATCAGCGTCGCGGGCGGGGCGGGTAGCGCGACCAAGAAGGCGTTGGCGGTGGCCGTCCGGTACGGCGACGCGCGGCGCCAGTTCACCCGGCCCGACACCGGCGCCGAGGTCGTGGTGCTCGACTACCTGGCGCACCAGCGGCGGCTGCTACCCGCGCTGGCCACGTCGTACGCGCTGCACTTCGCGCAGGAGGAGCTGGTGTCGGCCCTGCACGACGTGGCCGACGACCGGGAGCAGCGGGAGCTGGAGTCGCGGGCGGCCGGGGTGAAGGCGGTGGCGACCTGGCACGCGACGCGGACCATCCAGACGTGCCGGGAGGCCTGCGGCGGCGCCGGGTACCTGTCGGAGAACCTGATCGCCGGGCTCAAGGCGGACACCGACGTGTTCACCACGTTCGAGGGCGACAACACGGTGCTGCTGCAACTGGTCGCGAAAGGCCTGCTGACCAGCTACCGCGACCACGTCGGCGACCTGGACCCGTGGGGAATGGCGAGGTTCGTGGCCGACCAGGCGGTGGGCGTGGTGATCGAGCGGACCGCGGCGCGCGCGATCATCGACCGGCTGGTGTCGGGCAGTTCGGACGCCCTGCTGGACCGGGGCTGGCAGGTGCGCCAGTTCGAGGACCGCGAGAAGCACGTGCTGGAGGGGTTGGCGCGGCGGTTGCGGCGCGCGTCCCGGGACGACGCGTTCGACGTGTTCAACGCCGCGCAGGACCACGTGCTGCACGCCGCACGGGTGCACGTTGACCGGGTGGTGCTGGAGGCGTTCGTGGCGGCGGTGGACCGGTGCGACGACCCGGAGACGACGGTCCTGCTGGACCAGGTGTGCGACCTGTACGCGTTGAGCACGATCGAGGCGGACCGGGCGTGGTTCCTGGAGCACGGCAGGCTCACGCCGCAGCGGGCGAAGGCGGTGTCGCAGGCGGTGAACGAGCTGTGCGGCCGGCTCCGCCCGCACGCGCGAGCCCTGGTGGACGCCTTCGGGATCCCGGAGACGTGGCTCACCGCACCGATCGCCCGCTGAGAGGAGTTGAATGGTGCTCATGGACGACAGCGCTCAAATCAGCCTCGGACTTGCCCGGTACGTGCAGGCGGTGGCCGAGGAGATCGGCGTGCCGCCCGAAGGTACCGAGTTCGAGGTCAGCGACACGGCCACCGCGTACCTGGGCCTGGAGGGGCCGGGGCGCGACCTGATGCTGCTGTGGAACGAGCAGCGCGGCTGGTCGATCGCGGTGGAGACCGACCCGACCGAGAAGCCGCTCACCATCGCCCACCTCGGTCAGCCGCTCGTGCCGCCGCCGAACGCGGTGGCGCGGTTCGTGGACGACGTGCTGGCGGGCAAGGACATCGGCGCCGAGCCTGAGTTCGGCACGGAGTCGGACCGCCACCGGCTCGCGGACCGGCTGAGCGCCTACCTGTAGCCGATCACGACTCGCGGCCGGTGACCTTCGACCAGAACGAGCGCTTGCGCGGCTCGTGCTGCGGTGCGGGCTGCGGCTGCGGTGCGGGCGGCGGGCTCGGCGCGGGAGGTCGGGTGATCGGCGACGGCAGCGAGTCGGCCTCGCCGATCACCGGCGGCGCGGCGCTCCACAGGCCGGCCTCCTCGTCCGCGTCGAGCAGGTACCGCCGCTCGCCGTCACCGGCGTCGGCACGCGGCCGGGACGACGGGACATAACCGGCATCCGCCGTTCCCGGTTCCACCGCCCGCGAGTGCGTGAACTGACCGGCACCCGTATCGACCACGTGCCGCGGCTCGACGTCATCGGCATCCGCGCGCGGCCCGGACAACCGGGCGAACCCGGTGCCGGCCACGCTCGGTTCCACCGCTTGCGGATGCAAGAACTGACCGGCGGGCGGGGTGGCGGTGAAGCTACCCCCACTTCCTCTACCGGGTGGGACCTGTTCACCGGCCTGCGGTGGGGTCGCGGCCTGCGGGTGGACGAACTGGCCGGTCTGGCTCCCGGCGGGCACCCGGAAGTCGGATGGGTCCGGCCCGGGTTCGGGAGCCGGTTGCACGGCCCGGTAGTCCGGCGCCCGGAATCCCTGCGGTGGCGTGCGGTCGGGGTCGTCATGCGTGGACACCACGTACCTCCCCTACGAGTGTGCCGACACGATTACGCTACGCGAGCCGCTAGCGCCGGGGGAGGGAGAACTGGTGCCGACCAGTGTGGTGGGGCTGGCGCTGTTCCTGATCCTGCTCGCGCCGGGCTTCGCGTTCGTGCTGCGCCAGGAGCGGGTGCGGTCCGGTCGCACCCTGTCGGCGTTCCGGGAGACCACCACCGTGGCGCTGGTGAGCGTGGTGGCCAACGGCGCCGTGCTCGCGCTGTTCGCCGTGCTGCGCATCGCGTTCCCGTCGTGGACACCGGACGTCGGCGCGATCGTGCGCACACCGCAGCGGTACGCGGTCGAGCACTACGCGCAGCTGCTGGGTTGGGGCATCGGGCTGCTGGTCGTGGCGACGCTGGTGGCGTTCCTGGCGGGTGGCCGGCGGGTCAAGGAGCACGAGTCGGCGGTCTCGGCGTGGACGCTGCTGTTCACCGCGCATCCCGGCGCCGCGGTCTTCGTCGGCTGCGTGCTGGACGACGGGTCGTACGTGGCCGGTCGGCTGCTGTCGTTCAGCCGGGCGGCCGAGGACGTGGCCGATCGCGAGCTGACGCTAACCGGTCCGATCACCTACCGCGCGCCGGACCGGACCAGGACCTCCGTGCTGCCCGACGTGGGCGCGACGGCGATCAGCGCCCGGCGGATCGTGCTGCTGAACGTGTCGTACCTGCCCGAGGCCGCTTAGGGCACGCCGGCGAGCCGCAGGCAGGCGGTCGTCACGGCGGCCAGCACGACCACCACCACGAACGGCGCCTTGCGCCAAGCCGCCACCCCGCCCACCAGCACGCCGACCGGCAGGGCCAGGCCCGCGAACCCCTGGCCCCTGGTCAGCGAGGCCGTCACGACCAGGGCGAACAGCAGCACGGTCGCCGAGGTGGACATCAGCAGCTTCACCCGGTCGGACAACCGGACGCGGTCGCGCAGCAGCGGTCCGGCCAGGCGGAACGCGTAGGTGCCCGCGGCGAGCACCAGGACGGCGGTCAGCGTCACGTCTTCGCCCCCTGTCGTGCGGTGATCAGCAGGCCGCCCAGGGCGGACAACACCGGGACGCCCGCGGGCAGCAACGGCGTGGTGGCCAGCGCGATCGCGGCGCCGAGCAGCGCGGCGTGCCGGGTGGCCCGGTCCTTGAGCGCGGGCAGCAGGAGCGCGAGCAGCGCCGCCGGGAACGCCGCGTCGAGCCCGAACGCGTTGGGGTCGCCGATGTTGCGACCGATCAGCGCGCCCGCGAGCACGGCGACGTTCCAGGCGATGAACAGGGCGACGCCGCACGACCAGTAGGCGGCCTTGGCCTTGCGCGGGTCGCTCTGGGCCAGCGCGAACGCGGTCGTCTCGTCGATCAGCAGGTGGCTGCCGACGAGCCGGTGGAGCAGGCCCTTGCCCAGCACGTCGCCGACCGCCAGGCCGAACGGCAGGTGGCGGACGTTGAGCAGGAGGCCGGCGAGCACCGCGGCGGCCGGGCTGCCACCGGCGGCCACCACCCCGACCGCCATGAACTGCGAGCCGCCCGCGAAGACCAGCAGCGACATCACCACGGGCAACCACCACGGCAGACCGGCACCGGTGGAGATCGCCCCGAACGAGGCGCCGCTGACTGCCGCGCCGGCGGCCACCGCGGCGACGTCACGCAGCAGCTCGGGATCCAGGGTTCGCCATGTCGAACGCATCGTCTTCTACGATGAACAGTAAGCAGGCGTTCGTCAAGCCGAACGATTGGACTGTCATGTCGAACACAGGTGCTCCGCTGGAGGTCATCGCCGCCTCGCTGCGACGGGAGCGCGAGCGCGTCGGGCTGTCGTTGAGCGAGCTGGCCAAGCGGGCGGGCATCGCGAAGTCCACGCTGTCGCAGCTGGAGTCGGCGAGCGGCAACCCCAGCGTGGAGACCCTGTGGGCGCTCGGCGTGGCGTTGGGCGTGCCGTTCTCACGGCTGGTCGACCCGCCGACCCCCCGCGTGCGGGTGGTCCGTTCGGGCGAGGGCCCGGCGATCTACTCGGAACGGGCCAACTACACCGCGATCCTGCTGGCGTCCTGCCCGCCGGGCGCCCGGCGCGACATCTACCTGCTCCAACTGGAACCGGGCCCGGCCCGCGAGTCCGAACCGCACATGCCGGGAACCGTGGAACACGTGATCGTCAGCAGCGGCCGCATGCTCGCCGGCCCGCAGACCGAGCCGGTCGAACTGGGCCCGGGCGACTACCTGCTCTACCCCGGCGACATCCCGCACACGGCCCAGGCACTCGAACGGGGGACGACCGCCCTGCTGGTCTCGGAGCACGTGTAGAACGCACGTTCGAGCGATCCAGTCGGCCCGCCGAACGGCCGATAGATCTTGCATGCAGACAGCAACCGCCCCACCTATAGTCGACGACATGAGCGAGCGCGACACCAAGCCGGTCCACATCCGCAACGTGCCCGCCGACGTGGTCGACGTCCTCCAGACCCGCGCCGGCGCTCGCGGGATGTCGCTCACCGCCTACCTCCGCAACCACCTGGTGGACATGGCCGCCAGGCCCACGATGGAGGAGTGGATCCAGGCCGCCACCGATCGCGACTGGGGAGTCACCAGCGAAACGATCCAGCGGACCATCACCGAAATTCGCGAGGAGGAAAGGTGACGGCCTTCGACATCGTCGTCGACTGTTCGGCGCTCATCGAGGTCGTGGCCGGCAAGGCGCCCGACCGGATGCTCCTGCGGCGACTGTCGAATTCGACCGCAGCGGCACCGGTCCTGCTCGATGCGGAAGCGATGCGGGTGTTGCGACGCATGGAGCGCAGGGAGGAGCTCTCCAGCGAGCAGGCCGGGACAGCGTTCTCGTTCATCTGCACGGCACCGGTCGAGCGGTTCGCCCTTCGAGGGCTGGTCGAGCGCGCTTGGAGCCTGCGTGAGTCGATCAGCACGAATGACTCGTTCTACGTCGCCCTCGCCGAACGGTTGGGCGTGCCCTTGGTGACCACCGACGGGAAGTTGGCCGGTTCGAACGGGCATCAAGTCGACATCGACGTCTACCCCGTCTCCTGACACGACCGCGGCCCGCCGGAGTTCCGGCGGGCCGCGGTCACGTCAGGGACTACCAGCCGCGCTCGGCCAGGCGGTGGGGCTCGGGGATCTCGTCCACGTTGATGCCGACCATCGCCTCACCGAGGCCGCGCGACACCTTCGCGAGCACGTCCGGGTCGTCGTAGAAGGTCGTCGCCTTCACGATCGCCTCCGCGCGCTGCGCCGGGTTGCCGGACTTGAAGATGCCCGACCCGACGAACACGCCCTCGGCGCCCAGCTGCATCATCATCGCCGCGTCGGCGGGGGTGGCGATGCCACCCGCGGTGAACAGCACGACCGGCAGCTTGCCCGCCTCCGCCACCTCGCGGACCAGCTCGTACGGTGCCTGGAGCTCCTTCGCCGCGACGTACAGCTCGTCGGTCGGCAGGTTCTGCAGCCGGAGGATCTCGGCGCGGATCTTGCGCATGTGCGTGGTGGCGTTGGAGACGTCGCCGGTGCCGGCCTCGCCCTTGGAGCGGATCATCGCCGCGCCCTCGGTGATGCGGCGCAGCGCCTCGCCCAGGTTGGTCGCACCGCACACGAACGGCACGGTGAACTGCCACTTGTCGATGTGGTTGGCGTAGTCGGCGGGCGTCAGCACCTCGGACTCGTCGACGTAGTCCACACCGAGGGACTGCAACACCTGCGCCTCGACGAAGTGGCCGATGCGCGCCTTGGCCATGACGGGGATGGAGACGGCCTCGATGATGCCGTCGATCATGTCCGGGTCGCTCATCCGGGACACGCCGCCCTGCGCGCGGATGTCGGCGGGCACCCGCTCCAGCGCCATGACGGCCACGGCGCCCGCGTCCTCGGCGATCTTGGCCTGCTCGGCGTTGACCACGTCCATGATCACGCCGCCCTTGAGCATCTCCGCCATGCCCCGCTTGACGCGGGAAGTGCCGGTGACCTGGGTGCCGGCGTCGGGTGAAGTGGTCACGACCAGCCTTTCTCGAAGTAGGGGCGAACACCACCCATGGTACGGCCGACGTGGACCGCCGAAGCATGCCAATCAGGCACGTTCTCGGCAGGCCACTTCCACTTCCTTCGCAGGTAGTGGCGTACGCCACCCGCCACCACGGCGGCACGACCACCGACGGCGAGGCGACCGGCGTCCACCGTGGTGACGGCCGCCGACGGGATTCCTCCTGCCGGGTTGGGTGTGGCCGTTTGGGGTTGTCCCCCGCGCCCCACGGGTGTGAGATCGAACACTAAATACTTGTGGAGGGTGGTCCCAATGGGCATCAAACACTCCGACAACGGCCACTCGGCAGGCGCGGTCGCTGTGGACGACCCGGCCAAGGTCCGCAACGTCGTGCTGGTCGGTCCGTCCGGCTCGGGCAAGACGACGCTCGCCGAGGCCCTGCTCGCCAGCACCGGCGTGCTGACCCGACCGGGATCGGTCACCGAGGGCAACACCGTGTGCGACCACGACCCCGCCGCGGTCCGCCAGCAGCGGTCGGTCGGTCTCGCGGTCGCCCCGATCCAGCACGGCGACATCAAGATCAACCTCATCGACACGCCCGGCTACGCGGACTTCGTCGGCGAGTTGCGGGCCGGTCTGCGCGCGGCCGACGCGGCGTTGTTCGTGGTCAGCGCGGCGGAAGGCGTCGACCCGGCCACCGTGGCGCTGTGGGAGGAGTGCGCGATGGTGGGCATGCCGCGCGCGGTCGTGGTCGCCCGCACCGACCACCAGCGCGCCGACGTGCCGAACGAGATCGCCTCGTGCCAGGCGGCGTTCGGCGCGGGCGTGGTTCCGCTGTACCTGCCCCTGCCGGGGCAGCCCGACGGCCTGGTCAACCTGCTCGTCACCGACGACCCCCGCTTCGAGGAGCAGCGCAACGCGCTCATCGAGGGGATCATCGCGGAGAGCGAGGACGAGACCCTGATGGACCGCTACCTCGGCGGCGAGGAGATCGACCAGGCGACGCTCATCGCGGACCTGGAGACGGCGGTCGCGCGCGGCTCGTTCCACCCGGTGATGCCGGTGTGCGCGCTGACCGGCCTCGGCCTGGCCGAGCTGCTCGACGGCATCGCCCGCGCGTTCCCCTCCCCCCTGGAGCACCCGCTGCCCGAGGTGACCGGCGTGGACGGCATCCCGCAGCCCCGCATGGCGGCCGATCCGAACGGCCCGCTGGTGGCCGAGGTCGTCCGCACGGCGGTCGACTCGTACGTGGGCCGCGTGTCGCTGGTGCGCGTGTTCTCCGGGACGCTGCGCCCCGAACGGCCGGTGCACGTGTCCGGGCACGGCATGGCCGACCGCGGTCACGAGGACCACGACGTGGACGAACGGGTGGCGCACGTCTACTCGCCGTTGGGCGCGCACCTGCGCGAGGTGCCGTACTGCGTGGCGGGCGACCTGTGCGCGTTGACCAAGCTCGGTTCCGCCGAGACCGGCGACACGGTGTCCGCGCCGGACAAGCCGCTGCTGGTGGCGCCGTGGGAGATGCCGGAACCGCTGCTGCCGGTCGCCGTCGTCCCGCGCAGCCGCAGCGACGAGGACAACCTGGCGCGCAACCTCGGCAAGCTGGTGGCGGGCGATCCGACGCTGCGGCTGGAGCGCAACGCCGAAACCCACCAGTTGGTGTTGTGGTGCATGGGGGAGGCGCACGCGGACGTCGTGCTGGCCCGGCTGCGCGCGGGCGGCGCGGAGGTCGACACCGAGCCGGTGCGGGTGGCGTTGCGCGAGACGTTCGGTGGCCAGGCCAGGGGCCACGGGCGGCACGTGAAGCAGTCCGGCGGCCACGGCCAGTACGCGGTGTGCGACATCGTGGTCGAGCCTCTGCCGCGCGGGTCGGGCTTCGAGTTCGTGGACAAGATCGTCGGCGGCGCCGTGCCGCACCAATTCATCCCGAGCGTCGAGAAGGGCGTGCGGGCGCAGCTCGAACGGGGTTTGCAGGGCGGCCACCCGGTGGTGGACATCCGCGTGACGCTGGTGGACGGCAAGGCGCACTCGGTCGACTCGTCGGACGCCGCGTTCCAGACCGCGGGCGCGCTGGCGCTCAAGGAGGCCGCCGCCAACGGCAAGACCGTGCTGCTCGAACCCCTGGACGAGGTGAGCGTGCGGCTGCCGGACGACCACCTCGGCACCGTGCTGGGCGACCTGTCCGGCCGGCGTGGCCGGGTGCTCGGCACCGAGGCGGAGAGCCCCGGCTACACGGTGATCCGCGCCGAGGTGCCCGCCACCGAACTGCTCCGGTACGCGGTGGAGCTGCGCTCGCTCACCTCGGGCACCGGCACCTACACGCGCCGGTTCAGCCGCTACGACCCCCTCCCCCAGGCACTGGCGGCTCAGGCGAAGTAGCGGTCACGATCAGCGGACGGGCCGGGCCGGATCTCGAACAGGCCCGGCTCGACTTCGACCGAGTCCTGCTCCACCTGCTCGCGCAGGTGCGGCGGCCAGGTGGTCGCGGTCGACCACCGGATACCGTCCAACACCACCCCGGACAGGTCGACCTCACGCAGGTCGACGCCGGTCAGGTCGTCAAGCGCCTCCTGGATCGCCTCGAACTCCCGGATGACGGCCTGGACCGGGTCGTCCAGCTCCGGCAGGCCGAGCGAGGTCAGCAGGTCCACCACCAGCACGACCCTCTCGCCCTCCTGCTCCCCCTCGATCTCCGCCAGCAGTTCCGCCACCGCGCGCAGGGCGCTGATCAGCTTCAGGATGTCGAGCGGGCGCGTGTCGCCTGCTCTCCAAGCCACCTGCCACCGTCGTCGCAGCTGCTCCCGGTAGCCGTCCCCGACCGTGCGGCTCAGGGCGCTGATCCGCGGGTCGAGCGAACCGATGGCACGCAGCATGTCGCCGGCGGTGCTCATGACGCCCGTGCCCTGTGCCGCCACGATCGCCGCCAGCGCTTCCCGGATCAGTGCCACCTCGGACGGTCCTCTCCGGAGCACGGTGAACGCGGGGTGGAGGCGCACCTCCAGCCGAAGGGCCACCGGCGCCCGCGCGACTAAGGCCGCCAGCGACCTTCCCGCTTCGGGAGGTCCGCCGGGCGCGGCCCGCGACGTGATGGCGGTCAGACCGGCGTCCACGTCCAGCACGTCCGCCAGGCGCGACGTCACCTCGCCGTGCCTGGTCGGGATCAACACCTCGCGCAATCCCGCCTCGGCGTCCAGCACGTCGGCGAGGTCGCGCACCAGCTGCTCGTGCGGCTTGAACCTCATGGCCGCCCCTTCAAGAGCTCGGCCAGCCTGCGCCTGGCCTTCTTCAGGCTGGCCCGCACGGCGGCCGGCTCGATCCTCAGCTGACCGGCGATCTCCGCCGGCGTGAAGCCGTCGAGCGTCCACGCCATGACCTGGCGCTGGCGTCCCGGCAACAGGTCGAGCAGCCGCAGCACGTCCTGGCGCTGCTCCCACGCCTCCACGTCCGTGGCCGACCGCAGCACGGCGCTCGGCTCGGGCACCCGGGCCATCGGCACGTCGAGTTCCGCCATCCGCCGGGCCCGTTCCCGGGACGCCACGGTCCGCGTCCACGCCGCCGGTCTCCCGATCGTCGGCCACGCCGCGTACGCCTTGGCCATCGTGTCCTGGGCGATGTCCGCCGCGTCGGCCAGCCGCGCACCCTGCCACAGCAGGAAGGCGACCAACCGGGCCAGGTCCGCCCGGTAGTATGCGCTGAACTCGGCGACCACCTCGCTCGTCGACGCGTCGAGCAGCCGTTCACGCTCGTCCATGCTTCTCCCGACGCGCCAACGCCACCACCGCCCGCAGTCGCAGCCACAGGCCGACCAAGGACATGCCCCGCACGACGACCACGGTCGCCAACGCCACCAGCATCGGATCCATCCCGGCGCCCTCCCTCGTGATTGAGTGTCACGAGTAAGAGCACCGAACACCCGCCGGCGTGAACTATTCGTCCTCACATGGGCTCAGGGTGATCCGCTGGTGACGGGACCGCCGGGCGCCTCAGGTGTTCTGCGGGAAACCCAGGTTGACCCCGCCGTGCGACGGGTCCAGCCACCGGCCGGTGACCACCTTGGTGCGGGTGAAGAAGTGCACGCCCTCGGGGCCGTACGCGTGCGAGTCGCCGAACAGCGAGTCCTTCCACCCGCCGAACGAGTAGTAGGCCACCGGCACCGGGATGGGCACGTTCACGCCCACCATGCCGACCTCGACCTCGTTCTGGAACCGCCGCGCCGCGCCGCCGTCGTTGGTGAAGATCGCGGTGCCGTTGCCGTACGGGTTGGCGTTGACCACGTCCAGCGCGTCGTCGTACGCCGGCACCCGCAACACCGACAGCACCGGCCCGAAGATCTCGTCGCGGTAGATCGACATGTCCGTGCCGACGTGGTCGAACAGCGTCGGTCCGAGCCAGAACCCCTCGGACGCACCGTCGATTGCATGCAGTCGACCGTCTACGACCAGCGACGCACCCTCGGTCCGTCCATTGTCCACATAAGACCGCACACGATCGCGGTGCGCGCCCGTCACCAAGGGGCCCATCTCGCAGCCGGCCCGACGCCCGTCACCGACGTGCAGGTCCTGTATGCGATCCGCGATCTTCGAGACCAGCTCGTCGCCGACCGGGTCGACCGCGACGACCACCGAGATCGCCATGCACCGCTCCCCCGCCGAGCCGAACCCGGCCGACACCGCCGCGTCCGCCGCCAGGTCGAGGTCCGCGTCCGGCAGCACGACCATGTGGTTCTTCGCGCCGCCCAACGCCTGCACGCGCTTGCCGTGCCGCGTGCCGGTCTCGTAGACGTACCGCGCGATGGGCGTCGACCCGACGAACGACACCGCCTTCACGTCCGGGTGCTCCAGGATCCGGTCGACCGCCACCTTGTCGCCGTGCACCACGTTCAGCACGCCGTCGGGCAACCCGGCCTCGGCGAACAGCTCCGCGATGAAGTTCGCCGCCGAGGGGTCCTTCTCCGACGGCTTGAGCACCACCGCGTTGCCGCAGGCGATCGCGTTGGGCACGAACCACAGCGGCACCATGGCGGGGAAGTTGAACGGCGAGATCACCCCGACCACGCCCAGCGGCTGCTGGATCGAGTAGACGTCGACCCGGGTGGAGGCGTTCTCGCTGAACCCCCCTTTGAGCAGGTGCGGGATGCCGCACGCGAACTCCACGGACTCCAGCGCGCGCTGCACCTCCCCCGCCGCGTCGGACAGCACCTTGCCGTGCTCGGCGGTGACGATCGCGGCCAGGTCGCCCTTGCGGGCGTTGAGCAGCTCGCGGAACGCGAACATCACGTTCGACCGCTGCGCCAGCGACGCGTTGCGCCACGAGGCGAACGCCTCGCGCGCCGCCGTCACCGCGGCGTCCACGGTGGACTCGTCGGCGAAGTCGACCCGGCCGGCAACCTGCCCCGTCGCCGGGTCGTACACGTCGCCGTAGCGCGCGCTGTCGCCACTCCACGGCTTGCCGCCGATCCAGTGGCCGACCTTCTTGGGCCCAGTGGTGTTCACAGCACGTCCTCCAGGATGCCGAGCGCTTCCTCGACCTCGTCCTCGGTCAGCGTCATCGGCGGGGCGAGGCGGATCACGTTGCCGTACAGGCCGCCCTTGCCCACCAGCAGCCCGCGTTCCCGCGTGCCCTCCAGCACCGCGACCGCCCGTGCCGGGTCCGGCGCGCCGTCCGGGCCCACCAGCTCGATGCCGACCATGAGGCCCTTGCCCCGCACGTCGCCCACCGCGGGCCGGTCCGCCGCGATGTCGCGCAACCCGTCGATCAGCCGTTCGCCCAGCTTGGCGGCGTTGGCCTGCAGGTCGTGGTCGAGCAGGTAGTCGACCGTGGCCAGGGCGCCCGCCGTGGCGATCGGGTTGCCGCCGAACGTGGACAGCGAGTTGGCCGTGAGGCAGTCCATCAGGTCGCCGCGCGCGACCACGCCGCCGATCGCCAGGCCGTTGCCCAGGCCCTTCGCGAACGTCATCGCGTCCGGCGTCACGCCGTGCGCCTGGATACCCCAGAAGTGCTCGCCGGTGCGACCCCAGCCGGTCTGCACCTCGTCCGACACGAACAGGATGCCGTACTCGTCCAACACCTCCTTGAACGCGCCGAACAGCCCGTCCGGCGGCGAGGAGAACCCGCCGACGCCCTGGATCGGCTCGGCGATCATGCACGCCACGTCGCCCGCGGTCGTCGTCTCGATCACCTCGCGCAGGTCCGTCACGCACGCCTTGACGTAATCGGCGTCGGACAGGTCCTTGAACGGGCTGCGGTACCGGTAGCCGCCGTGCACCCAGCTGACCTTCACCGGGCTGAGCGAGGACGCCGACCAGCCGCGGTTGCCGGTGATCGCCACGGTGGCGAACGCACGGCCGTGGTAGGAGTTGCGCAGCGCGAGGACCTGGTCGCTGCGGCGGTACTGGGTGGCCAGCATGAGCGCCGTCTCGTTGGCCTCGGTGCCGGAGTTGGTGAAGAACACCTTGGCGTCCGGGATGCCGGACAGCTCGGCGATCTTCTCGGCCAGCTCGACCTGCGAGCGGATCAGGTAGAGGGTGGAGCTGTGCAGCACGCCGGTCGAGAGCTGGGACCGGATCGCCTCGGAGATCTCGGCGACGTCGTAGCCGACCGCGTTGGTCAGGATGCCGGCGAAGAAGTCCAGGTAGGTGCGGCCCTCGCGGTCGGTGACGCGGCGTCCGCTCGCGCTCGCCAGCTCGATCGGCCGTTCGTAGTAGAGGGCCATCCAGTCGGGCATCACCGCGCGGTGCCGGGCCAGCAACTCCTCGTGTCCCATCGCGTCCTCCGGTCGTAGGTCCCTGCGAGGAGTGTGGTCGGCGGTGCCGGGGGCCGCCATGGACAACCTGTACCCCTTTGCCGCCCGGCGCATTACGTTGTGTCCATGTACCCGACGGTGGCCGAAGCGCTCGCACTGCCCGTGGTCCGCCGCGGCAAGCCGGCCGTGGTCGCCGGGGCCGCCGGGATGGGCCGCCGGGTGCGGTGGGTGCACGTCGCCGAGGTGGCCGACATCGCGCACCTGCTGCGCGGTGGCGAGCTGGTGCTGACCACCGGCATCGCGCTGCCCGACGACCCGGACGGGTTGCGCCGCTACGTCGCCGACCTCGCCTCGGTGGGCGCGTCCGGGCTGGTGGTGGAGCTGGTGCGGCGGTGGAGCGACGACGTGCCCGGCGCGTTGGTGGCCGCCGCCGAGCAGCACGGGCTGCCGCTGGTCACGCTGGCGGAGGAGACCCGGTTCGTGTCCGTGACCGAGGCCGTGGTGTCGCTGATCGTGGACGCGCAGCTCGCCGAGCTGCGGGCGGCCGAGCAGGTGCACGAGGCGTTCACCGCGTTGACCGTGGCCGGCGCGGAGCCCGCCGAGGTGTTGCGCGAGGTGGCCCGCACCGCCGGGCTGCCGGTGGTGCTGGAGACGTTGGGGCACGAGGTGCTGGCCTACGACGCGGCGGGGCAGGACCCGACCGCGCTGCTGGCCGACTGGGGCCAGCGGTCACGGGCGGTGGCCGTGTCGGAGCGCACCGCCTACCACGAGCAGGCCGGGTGGCTGGTGACGGTGGTCGGCGCGCGGGGCGCGGACTGGGGTCGGCTGGTGCTGCTCTCACCGGAGGCGCCGCCGCACCGGCACGTCGTGGTGGCCGAACGCGCCGCGTCCGCGTTGGCCGTGCACCGGCTGGTGGCGCGGGACCGCGAGTCGTTGGAACGGCAGACGCACCGGACGTTGCTCACCCAGCTGCTCGGGCAGCCGCCGCACGACCTGCCGACGCGTGCGGCCGCGCTCGGTGTGCCGTTGGAACGGCGCCAGCTCGTGGGGGTGGCGATCCGGCCGGGCACGGCGACCGCGCCCGCGCAGGCGCTGGCCTCGCAGGAGGTGTTGCGCGACCTGGCCGAGGCGACGGCGTTGGCGGCGCGGCGGGTAACCGTGCCCGCACTCGTCGGGGTGGTGGACGACACGAGTGTGCGGGCGCTGCTGTCGCTGCCACCGCAGGCCGGGTTGGACGGTGTGCTGCGGCGGTTGGCGCGGGAGGTGCACCGGCGGGCGGCGGCGACGCAGCACGCGCTGCCCGTGGTGGTCGCCGTCGGCACGACCGTGAGCGCGCTGCCGGACGTGCGGCGGTCGTTGGGCGAGGCGGCGCACGTGGCGGGTGCGGCGCTGCGGTCACCGGGGACGCGGCTGTACCACCGGCTGGACGACGTGCGGTTGCGCGGGCTGCTGCACCTGCTGCGCGAGGACGAGCGGGTGGTGGCGTTCGCGGACCGCGAGCTGGGGCTGCTGCTGTCGCGTGACGCGAACCAGGGCACCCGGCTGGTGGAGCTGTTGCGGTGCTTCTGCGAGCACGGCGGCAACAAGTCCGCCGCGGCGGCCGCCGCACACCTCTCCCGGACCGCGTACTACCAGCAGTTGAGCCGGATCGAGCAGGTGCTCGGGGTGTCCCTGGAGGACCCGGAGTCGGTGCTCTCGCTGTACGTGGCGTTGTTGGTGCAGGACATGGGCGAGCGGGACCCTCAGCTGCCCCGCCCGCCCACGTCGACGGCCTAGCCGAGCGGCATCGGCACCGGCAGCTTGTCCAGCTCCGCGAGGTCGGGCCCCTGCGCCGGACCCGCGACCGGGGGCGGCACGAGCGGGAGCGCCGGGGGCGCGGGCAGGGCGCGGGCCTGCGGTGCGAGGACGTCGTCGGCCTGCGGCAACCCGGGCGCGGCCGGGGCCTTGAGCGCGGCGGGGGCGGCCACCTGCGGCGCCGTGACCTCCGACGTGCCACCGGGCAGCGGCGCGGGCAGCCGCACGGCCTGACCGCTGAGCAGGTCGGTCGCGGGCTTGGTGACGTCGAGACCGACCTCGGGGGCGTTGCGGATCTTGCCGTCCATGATCTCCGTGGGTGCCTCGGCGGCGGACGCGGCGGACGCGAGCAGCGGCGAGGTACCAACGGCGAGCAGGGCGGCGGCACGCAGGAGTCCGCGCGTGCGGTATCCAGACACGGTTTTCCTAACCTGGTTGGGGACCTGCAAGTTGACCTCCTACGCATCGACCACCGGACCCCCCACCCTTGACCGCTCGATCAGGTGACTGACGCTGCGTAAACCCGCCCCGCTCGATCGAGTGATAGCCCCGCGGCTCCGGGGTCGGGGCACCGGAGCCGCGGGGCCGCCCGCCCCCATGGCGGATCGGGTGCCGCGCGGGCCCGTGTCGGGGAGACGAGGTGCGACACGGGCCCGCGGCGGTTTCTTCCCCCAGAGCAGCTAGGGGTTGGTGACCCCCAGCGAGTAGCTGCCGGAGCCGCCGTACGCGTGCACGCGGTACCGGTAGTAGCCGGGTGTGCCGTTGTAGTTCACGGTCTCGCTCGCGGCGGGGCTGTCGCCCTTCGCCACGACGGCCCAGGAGCTGCCGTTCCACTTCTGCAGGTAGAGGTCGAAGTCGGCGCCGCCCGGGCCGGCCAGGCAGCCGACGTGCGCGCCGGACACCGTGGACTGGTAGTAGCCGTTGTTCGGCTGGTACGCCTGCCCGCCCGCGGCCAGGGAGCCGTTGTGGGTGGTCTCGGCGTTGTCGCAGCCGGTGGGCGGGTCGGGGTCGCCGCCGCCGGAGGTGACCAGGGTCAGGCCGTAGACCTGGAGGATCTCGTTGACCGGCTGGAAGTACGTGGTGCCGCCGGTGCGGCAGTTGCCCGAACCGCCGGAGGTCACGCCCTGCGCCTGGGTGCCCGCCAGCAGCGAGCCGCCCGAGTCGCCGGGCTCCGCGCACACGGTGGTCTGGATCAGACCGCTCACCGTGCCCTGCGGGTAGGTCACCGACGAGTTGCGGGCCTGGATGGTGCCGCAGTGCCAGCCGGTGGTGGAACCGGACCGGCACACCGCCGAACCGACCGGCGCGTCCTGCGAGCCCGCGACCGACACCGTGCCGCCGGCGTAGTTGTTGACCAGCCCGCGCGGCGTGTTGCCCGCCGCGACCTGCACCCACGCGTAGTCGTTGCCGGGGAAGCTGGAGCCGCGGAACGTGCCGCTCGGGTTGGACGTCGACGCGCCGGTCGAGCCGCAGTGCCCGGCGGTGACGAACCCGCCGTTGACCGAGAAGCCGACCGAGCAGCGCGTGCCGCTGCCGATGTTGTAGGCGTTGCCGCCGATCACGTCGATCAGGGGACGGGGAGCCTCGGTGGTGGCGACGTACCGGACGGCGGCGGCGTCGACGCCGGAGGACGCGGCGAACGCGCGTGCGGCGGCGAGCTCGCCGGGCCGGGACTTGATCACGACGGTGTTCGTCGGCAGGTCGACGTACCAGCCGGGCACCGACCGCGGCGCCTTGGCCACGTTCGCGTCCAACGCCGCCTTGACCGCGTCCAGGTCGCCCTCGCTGCGCTGGACGAGCTTGGTGCGCACGCCGCCCTGGTCCGCGTCGGACGCGCGGGTCACGCCGACGGTCAGCGTGCCGGAGGAGTCGATCCACGCGCCGCCGAACGAGCGGTCCAGCCGCTTGCGCAGGCCGCGCGCGGCGTCGGCGGAGCGCTCGTCGGCGGCCAGCCGGGCACGCGCCTGGTCGGCGTCCAGGCCGAGGTCGCGCTGGATCGAGGACAGGACCTCGGCGTCCTGGCCGGCCGGGGCGGCCTGGGCGTTGGGTGTCGCGCCGGCGGGGGTCAGGAGCCCCGCCGCGATGAGCGCCGCGGCGAGCGCCAGTGGTCTCAACAGTGCTGACATCGGGAATTCTCCTCGATGGGAGGCAGGGATTCCCCGTGAAAGTAGGACCGCCGGCCCGGTCGCGGTAATACCGCTTAGGTCATAAGACGCAGTGATGGCCACCGTGTGGTGTTCGGGCCGTGCGTGGACGTCGAGGACGTGCGTGGGACGTAGAGGGCGTGCGGAGGCCGAACGCCGGGGCGGAGGTGCGGGGTCAGGCCGGCGCCTGGTGCGGGATCGCGCCGTACTCGGGGTGTCCCGGCAGCCAGCCCGTGTAGCGCGGGTTGCGTTCGGCGGTCTCCCGGTAGGCCTCGGCGGCGTACCGCAGCACCTGCGGGCCGAACGCGGCGGCCGGGCCCTCGGGGTCCCAGCCGATCAGGTGCCGCCACCGCAGCGGCGCGCCCGCCAGCGGCATCGAGACCAGGCCCGGGGTGCGGCGGAACGTCGGCTGGCACAGCGCGACCGCGTCACCGGACGAGGCCAGCTCGATGCAGCTGTTGATGTCGACCTCGTACATGGTGCGCGGGGTGAAGCCGGCCCGGCTGCACGCGGCCACGAAGCAGTCGCCGAAGCACCCGTCGCCCGGCACGACCGCCCACTGCGTGTCCCTCAACGCACCCAGCTCCACCTCCTCCAGCAGCGTGAACGGGTGGTCCTCCGGCATCAGCACGAACACCGGGTCGACCGCGATCACGTGCCACGTCAGCCCGTGCTCCGACGGTGGCGGCGCGTCACCGCACACACCGACCAGCACGTAGTCCAGCCGCCCGGCGGCGACCATGGCGGACAGCTCCCGCCCCGACCAGGACACCTGGGTGGAGACGTGCGCGCCGGCGTGCGCCTCGGTCAGCCGGTGCACCAGCCCGCCGAGCATCGGGCCGTTCACCGCGCCCACCCGGTACCGGTCGCCGGGCACGTCGTCGTCCACCAGGCGCAGCGCGTCCTCCTGCAACCGGGAGAACGCGGGCAGCAGCACGCGTGCCCGTTCCAGCACCAGTTCACCCAGCGTGGTGGGCCGGGCGCCCCGGTGGTCGCGCTCGAACAGCTTGCCGCCGAGCAGGGTCTCGATCCGGTTCAGCTGGGCCGTGAGGGCGGGTTGCGCCAGGCCCAGGAGGGAGGACGCCTTCGACAGGCTGCCCGCGTCCGCGATCGCGCAGACGACCCGCAGGTGCCGCAGTTCCAGCTTCATCCACCGGACGGTAGGTCACCGTTCACCCACCAGTCGAGGGTCGGCCGGGGGCTCGCGCGACGGCCCGGACCAGCGTCTCCGGAGGTCCGCGGACCGGCCCGGACCAGCGGCTGGAGTGGCAATGGACAGAGTGTGCCCTGATCATGGCAAGCGTGGACACTTTGCCACTGCCCAGGCGCGCGGACCGACCGGAGGATGCCGGGATGGAAATCGCGCCGAACCGCCCGTACGAAGGGTGTTCCACGAGCGTAACAGGGAAGTGACCGATGGCCCTTGACTCCGCAACCCAGGTCACAGCCGATCCCGACGGCCGCGTCGAGCTGCGTGATCACTCCGCGATCGCGGGCAGCCCGCACTACAACTCCGACCTGGCGCCGGTGCCGCTGGAGCGGCGCACCTGGTCCACTTACAACTTCTTCGCCCTGTGGATGGGCATGGCGCACAACATCCCCAGCTACACGCTGGCCGCGTCGCTGGTGGCGTTGGGGATGGACTGGTTGCAGGCGTTCCTGACGATCACCCTGGGCAACCTGATCGTGCTGGTCCCGATGCTGCTCAACAGCCACGCGGGCACGAAGTACGGCATCCCGTTCCCGGTGTTCGCCCGGGCGTTCTACGGCATCCGGGGCGCGAACCTGGTGGCGTTGCTGCGGGCGTTCATCGCGTGCGCGTGGTTCGGCATCCAGACGTGGGTCGGCGGCAAGGCGCTGCACGTGATCGTGGGCAGGCTCGCGGGCGACGGGTGGGTGGACGCGCCGGTCGTGCTGGGCCAGGTGTGGACGCTGTGGCTGTGCTTCCTGGCGTTCTGGGTGGTACAGATGCTGATCATCTGGCGCGGGATGGAGGCGATCCGCCGGTTCGAGAACTGGACCGCGCCGCTGGTCAGCGTCGGCTTCCTGGTGCTGCTCGGTTACGTGGCGGTGAAGGCGGGCGGGTTCGGCCCGATCCTGTCCGCGCCGTCCGAGCTCGGCTGGGGCGCGGACTTCTGGAAGGTGTTCTTCCCGTCGTT
The DNA here is from genome assembly GCF_054781895.1 of Saccharothrix stipae. NCBI lineage: Bacteria > Bacillati > Actinomycetota > Actinomycetes > Pseudonocardiales > Pseudonocardiaceae > Saccharothrix > Saccharothrix stipae. The sequence continues at coordinate 689,912 of NZ_BAAGTN010000002.1, forward strand.
GATGGGCATGATCGCGTTCTGGTCCACGCTGTCGCTGAACATGCCGGACTTCACCCGGTTCGGCGGCAGCCAGCGCAAGCAGGTCGTCGGCCAGCTGCTCGGCCTGCCGACCACGATGTCGTTCATCGCCATCGTGGCGATCCTGACCACGTCCGGCGCGATGGCGCTGTACGGGGAGCCGATCTGGGACCCGGCGGAGCTGGCCAGCCGGTTCGACAGCACCGCGGTGGTGCTGGTGGCGTTGGTGGCGCTGGTGCTGGCGACGGTGTCGGCGAACCTCGCGGCGAACGTGGTGAGCCCGTCCTACGACTTCTCCAACGCGTTCCCGAAGAAGATCACCTTCGCGGTGGGCGGCCTGATCACCGGCGTGATCGGCATCCTGATCCAGCCCTGGCGGCTGATCTCCGACCCGGGCATCTACATCTTCGCCTGGCTCGGCTTCTACGGCGGCCTGCTGGCGTCCGTGGCGGGCGTGTTCATCGCCGGCTACTGGATCCTGGCCAGGACGCGGCTGGAGCTGCCGGACCTCTACCTGGCCGGGCGGGGCGCGTACTGGTTCAAGGCGGGGTGGAACTGGCGGGCGGTCGTGGCCACGCTGGTGGGCTCGGTGCTCGCGGTCGGCGGCGCCTACAACGGGCCGTTCCCGGCCGACGGCCTGATCCCGTTCCTCAAACCGCTCTACGACTACAACTGGGTCGTCGGCCTGGTCGGCGGCATGCTCGTCTACCTGGCGCTGGCGCCACGGAGGGAGAACGCGTGAGCAAGATCATCCGTGCTGGTCTGGTGCAGCAGAAGTGGACCGGCGACAAGGAGTCGATGATCGCGAACGCGGTCGAGGCGGTGCGCTCCGCCGCGTCGCAGGGCGCGCAGGTGGTGTGCCTGCAGGAGTTGTTCTACGGGCCGTACTTCTGCCAGGTGCAGGACGCGGACTACTACTCCTACACCGAGGGCATCCCCGACGGCCCGACCACCGACCTGATGTGCGAGTTGGCCGGGCAGCTGGGCGTGGTGCTCGTCGTGCCGATGTACGAGGAGGAGCAGCCGGGGATCTACTACAACACCGCCGCGGTGATCGACGCGGACGGCACCTACCTCGGCAAGCACCGCAAGAACCACATCCCGCAGGTCAAGGGTTTCTGGGAGAAGTTCTACTTCAAGCCGGGCAACCTGGGTTACCCGGTGTTCGACACCGCCGTGGGCAAGGTGGGCGTCTACATCTGCTACGAGCGGCACTTCCCGGAGGGTTGGCGGGCGCTCGGGCTGGGCGGCGCGCAGATCGTGTTCAACCCGTCGGCGACCAGCCGCGGCCTGTCGGAGTACCTGTGGCGGCTGGAGCAGACCGCGGCGGCCGTGGCCAACGAGTACTACGTGGGCACGATCAACCGGGTCGGCGTGGAACCGCTGGGTGACAACGACTTCTACGGCCAGTCGTACTTCGCCGACCCGCGCGGTCAGCTGGTGGGCGAGGCGGCCTCCGACACGGAGGAGGAGGTCGTGGTCCGCGACCTCGACATGGACCTGCTGGCCGAGGTCCGCAACCTGTGGGCGTTCTACCGGGACCGCCGTCCCGACACCTACGAAGGGCTGGTCCGGCCGTGAGCATCCTGATCAAGGGCGGCACGGTGGTCAACGCCACCGGCGCCGTCACGGCCGACGTGCTGGTGGACGGCGAGCAGATCGTCGCGCTGCTGGCCCCGGGCTTCCCGGTGCAGGCCGACGAGACGATCGACGCCGCGGGAAAGTACGTGATCCCCGGCGGCATCGACGGGCACACGCACATGGAGATGCCGTTCGGCGGCACGTTCTCCGCGGACACGTTCGAGACCGGCACGATCGCGGCGGCGTGGGGCGGCACCACCACGATCATCGACTTCGCCGTGCAGCCCAAGGGTTCGTCGTTGCTGTCCACGCTGGACAAGTGGCACGCCAAGGCGGACAGTCGGTGCGCGGTCGACTACGGGTTCCACATGATCGTCTCCGACGTCACCGACACGTCGTTGAAAGAGATGGAGTCCTGCATCGACGCGGGCGTGAACACGTTCAAGATGTTCATGGCCTACCCCGGCGTCTTCTACGCCACCGACGGCGAGATCCTGCGCGCCATGCAGAAGGCCCGGGAGACCGGCGCGACGATCATGATGCACGCGGAGAACGGCATCGCGATCGACCAGCTGGTCGCGCAAGCGCTCGCGCAGGGCCGCACGGACCCCGTCGAGCACGGCCTGACCCGGCCCGCCGAGCTGGAGGGCGAGGCCACGTCCCGCGCCATCGCGCTGGCCAAGGTCACCGGGTCGCCGCTGTACATCGTGCACCTGTCCGCCGCGCAGGCGCTGGACGCGGTGACGAAGGCGCGCGACACCGGGCAGAACGTGTTCGCCGAGACGTGCCCGCAGTACCTGTACCTGTCGTTGGAGGACATGGCGAAGCCGGACTTCGAGGGCTCGAAGTACGTCGCCTCTCCCCCGCTGCGGCCCAAGGAGCACCAGTCCGAGCTGTGGCGGGGCCTGCGCACCAACGACCTGTCGGTGGTGTCGACCGACCACTGCCCGTTCTGCTTCAAGGACCAGAAGGAACTCGGGCGCGGCGACTTCTCCAAGATCCCCAACGGGATGCCGGGCGTGGAGCACCGGATGGACCTGCTGCACCAGGGCGTGGTCAAGGGCGAGATCAGCCTGGAGCGGTGGGTGGAGATCAGCTCCACCACGCCCGCGCGGATGTTCGGCCTGTACCCGCGCAAGGGTGTCATCGCGCCCGGCGCGGACGCCGACGTCGTGGTGTACGACCCGGCGGCGCGCCAGGTCATCTCGGCGGCCACGCACCACATGAACGTCGACTACTCGGCGTACGAGGGCATGGAGATCACCGGCAAGGTCGACACGGTGCTCTCGCGCGGCCGGGTGGTCGTGGACGCCCGGGGTTTCCACGGCGCGGCCGGGCACGGGAAGTTCCTGTCCCGCGAGCTGAACCAGTACCTGGTGTAGGAGGCGGCAGTGGACTTCGGTGTGGTGCTCCAGACGGATCCGCCCGCGCGGGACGTCGTGGCGACGATGAGGGCCGCGGAGGACCGCGGCTTCCGGTACGGCTGGACGTTCGACTCGGTGGTGCTGTGGCAGGAGCCGTTCGTCATCTACTCGCAGGTGCTGGCGGCGACGAAGGACCTGGTGGTCGGTCCGATGGTGACCAACCCGAGCACCCGGGACTGGTCGGTGACCGCGTCGCTGTTCGCCACGCTGAACGACATGTTCGGCAACCGCACGGTGTGCGGCATCGGGCGGGGCGACTCGGCCCGCCGGGTGATCGGGCAGAAGCCCGCGACGCTGTCCACCCTGGGCCGCGCCATGACGGTGATCAAGGAGCTGGCCGAGGGGCGGGAGGTCGAGCACCACGGCACGCCGGTGCGCATACCGTGGGTGCGCGACGGCAAGCTGGAGATGTGGATGGCCGCCTACGGGCCCAGGGCGTTGCGGCTGGTCGGCGAGCAGGCGGACGGGTTCATCCTGCAGACCGCGGACGTGGACATCGCGCGGTGGACGATCGGGTCGGTGCGGGAGGCGGCGGTGGCCGCGGGCCGCGACCCGTCGGCGATCACGATCTGCGTGGCCGCGCCCGCGTACGTGGGCGCGGACCTGCCGCACCAGCGCGACCAGCTGCGCTGGTTCGGCGGGATGGTCGGCAACCACGTGGCCGACCTGGTCGCGCGGTACGGCGACACGGGCGCGGTGCCGGCCGCGCTGACCGACTACATCAAGGACCGCGAGGGCTACGACTACGCCCACCACGGCAAGGCGGGCAACCGGTCGACCGACTTCGTGCCGGACTCGATCGTGGACCGGTTCTGCCTGCTCGGCCCGGCGTCCGCGCACGTGGACCGGTTGCAGGAGCTGCGGGAGCTCGGCGTGGACAACTTCGCGCTGTACCTGATGCACGACGACAAGGACAAGACGCTCGCGTCCTACGGCGACGAGGTGATCGGCCGGGTGTGACCCGATCGGGGGGTGTTCCGGGTGACCGGGCACACCCCCCGACCACGGCGTGCCGCGATTGTCGTACCCCGTTGCTAGCGTCGCCGCATGACCCTTCCGACCGCTGCCGAAGAGGCCCGTTTCTGGGCGATGCTGGAAGACGCGTGGGCCGGGCTCGGCCCCGGGCCCGACGGGGTGCGGCGCGCGTTGGCCAAGCGTGACGTGACCGCGGAGGCCTTCGAGGAGGCCGCCGAGTTGGAGGAGCACCTGCCGTCGGTGCTCCGGGCGCTGGTCGCGGCCTCCGCCGAGCTGTCCGCCGAGGAGCTGACCGCGCTGGACCGGGTGGCCGAGCGCAAGCTGTACGAGATCGACCGGGCCGACGTGCAGGAGGTCACCGACGGCTCGGACGACGGCTTCCTCTACGCCCGCGGTTTCATCCTCGTCCTGGGCCGGGAGTTCTACGAGGCCGTGGCCCGCGATCCGCGGGTGGCGGTGCCGGACGCCGAGTGCGAGGCGTTCTGCTACTTCTTCGCCCGGCTGCACGCCGACCGGTTCGGGGATTACCCGGAGACGGGGTCGGGGATCTCCCGGGAATCGGTCTCGAACCCGGCGGGGTGGCCGAGGTAGCCGGTACCGTCGCGGGTGTGATCGACTTCGAGAAGCAGTCCGTCTTCAAGCTGGCGCCGTGCGCGCCCGAGGACATCGCGTCGCAGGTGTCGCCGATCCTGATCCAGGGCGAGCAGATCGTGTCGAGCTTCAAGACGGTGCGGGACTTCGTGGTGTTCACCAACAAGCGGGTGATCGCGGTGAACGTCCAGGGCATGACCGGCCGCAAGAAGGACTTCACGTCGCTGCCCTACAGCCGGGTGCAGGCGTTCTCCATCGAGACCGCGGGCACCTTCGACATGGACGCCGAGCTCGACCTGTGGTTCAGCGGCCTGGGCCAGGTGCGGCTGGAGTTCAAGGGCCACGCCGACGTGCGGCTGCTCGGGCAGATCATCGCGACGTTCATCCTCTGACCGGCTGGTTGTGACTCGGCGGGTTCGGCGGCGGAGTGGCCGAACCCGCCCGCGGCGATGGTGGACACGCCGACGATCGTGGTCCGCACCGAACGGTCGACCGGCACTCGTCCGGCAACGGGATCCCGTCGCAGACGCCGGTCGTGCCGTTGCCCAGGTTCCCGGTCACGGAGTTGCAGCCCCACGCCCACACCGAGCCGTCCGAGCGCAACGCGTAGGCGGTCCGCCCCACGGCCGCCGCCGCGATCGCGGTGAACGCGGTGCCTTCCGGCCGCGGCAACGCCACCCGCACCGGCGTGCCCGGCCCGCAGTGCGGATCGGGCGGGCAGGTGCCGTCGCCCAAGGCACCCGACGAGGCGTCGCCCCACGCCCAGACCGTGCCGTCGGACTTGAGCGCGTAGGCCGTGGCGCTGATCGCGGCGATCGCCGTCACCCCGGTGAGGCCGCGCACCGGCACCGGGACGCGGACAGGTCGAGGGTCGTCCCGGTGTGGATCGGACCGACCGTGCCCCCGGTGCCGTCGCGGGTGTCCAGCACCCGGCACGGCGCCGCCGGGGCGAACGTCGCGCCCTCGTCCACGGCCCGCGGGTTCACCGACCGGGCACCCGATCCTTGAGCCGCCACCACGGGCCGACCGGCCGGATCAGCCTGTGCCGCAACGGGTTGCACCCCGACACGGCCACTCCGCACACCAACAACGCCACACGCCAACGCACGGTGTTCCCCCAGGTCTCCGATGAGCCGGATCACCTTGTGAGAGAGGGAATCCGGAAGCGACACACGCGTGACGGGCCGATCACCGCCGGCCTGGGCCCGGCGTCAGCCCGGCACGACGGCGAAGTGGCCAAGCCCGCCGGCCGCGACCCTGGACACGCCCGCGATGGTGGTCCGCACCGGCACGCTCTGCCGGCAGCTGCCCTCCGGCTGCGGGAACGTGCCGCAGCTGCCCGTCGTGCCGTTGCCGATGTTGCCCTGCTCGGCGTTGCGGCCCCACGCCCACACCGTGCCGTCCGGCTTGACCGCGAACGTGGTCCCCGACCCGCTGTCGATCGCCACCGGACCGGTCAGCCCGGAGACCTGGACCGGGACGGAGGACATGCAGCCGGGAACCTGCGGGGTGCCGGTGTCGACGCACGGCGCGCCGGTGCCGAGGGTGCCCCAGTAGTCCGCGCCCCACGCCCACACCCGGCCGTCGCCGGTGACGGCGTAGCCGACCTCCTCGCCGCCGGCGATCGACACGACACCGGTCAGGCCGACCACCTGGGTGGGGCTGACCGAGCTGCGCGGCGCCGAGCCGGTCCCGGTCTCGCCGGTCCAGTTCCGCCCCCAGGCCCACACCGTGCCGTCGGAGCGCAGCGCGTACCCGGTCTCCGAGTCGCCCGCCGCGATCGCGGTGATCCTGGTCGTACCGGGCAGCGGCAGGCCCACCCGCAGCGGCGTGTTCGCCGGGCAGGACTGGCCGGCCGGGCAGGTCGCGTTGCCCCGGCCGCCCCACACGTCGTTGCCCCACGCCCACACGGTCCCGTCGGACTTCAACGCGTACGCCGTCTGGTGCGTGGCGGCGATGGCCGTCACCCCGGTGAGGCCGTACACCCGCACCGGGACGTTCGACTCGACCGGGCCGCCCGCGCCGAGCTGACCGGCCTCGCCCCAGCCCCACGACCACACCGTGCCGTCGGACTTCAACGCGTACCCGGTCCACGTCCCGACGGCCACCGCGGTCGCGCCGCTCAGCCCGGAGACCTTCAGCGGCACGTTCGACCAGCCCTCCGTGGCGCCCGCGCCGAGCTGGCCGAACTGGTTGTCGCCCCAGGACCACACGGTGCCGTCGGACTTGAGCGCGAGCGTGTTCTGCACGCCCGCCGCCACCGCGGTGACGCCGGACAGCCACGGGCGGCGGGCCGGGGTCGAGCCGTACCGGAACTGACCGCCCCAGGCGTGCAGGCAATCGGCGGCGCAGGTGGCGGGGCTGGCGAAGAAGCCGGCGACGTCGACGACCAGGTCGGTGGAACCCGCGTTGTTGTAGAGCGTCATCCGCGCGTTGGCGCCCAGCGCGACCACCGCGGCGTTCGCCGTGTCGTGGCCCGCGACCAGGTTGAGGTTCGAGGCGACCGGCCGGGTCGTGTCCGTCGGGTACGCGGTGACGTGCGTGGACGCGGTCGCGTTGGTGCCGGTCAGGTTCAGCACGGCGGCGGCTGCGGACGGTGGGATCCGGGTGGCCAGGTCGACCACCCTGGTCTGCCCCGCGCCGAGCGGACCGCCCGCCTCGCGCGTGTCCGCGGCGCGGACCGGCGACACCGGGAAGAACCGGTGGCCGCGGTCGCCCGCGTAGTAGCCGGCCAGGTCCGCGACCAGGTGCGTGGAGCCCGCGTTGTTGTACAGCGTGATCCGGCGGTTGGCGCCCAGTGCGACCGTGACGAGGTTCGGCACGGTCTGCCCCGGCTCCAGGTTCAGGTTCGACACCACGGGCCGGGTCGCGCCCGACGGGTGCGCGATCACGTGCGTGGACGCGGTCGGCTCGGTGCCGGTGAGGTTGAGGGTGACCGACGTGGCCGAGGCGGGCACCTGCCCGGACAGGTCGACCTCGCGTGACGCGCGGGGGCCGAGGGCCGCGGTCGTGCGGGTGTCCAGCACGCGGGTCGGGGATGTCGTGGTGAACCGCGACGCCGCGTCGGTGGTGTAGTAGCCGGCGAGGTCCGCGATCAGGTGCACGGTGCCCTGGTTGTTGTACAGGTACAGCTTCCGGTGGTACTGCGACAGCGCGGCGGTGACCAGGTTCGCCCGGGTCTCGCCCGCCGCGAGGTTCAGGTTGGAGAAGTTGGGCACGTTGTAGTCCTCGGACCACGCCCGGACGTACGTGGCCGCGGTCGGCTCCGTGCCGGTCAGGTTGAACACCACCGCGGTCGCCGTCGCGGGCACGTGCGCGGACACGTCGAGGTCCGCCCGGTACCGGACCGGGCCACCGGCGCCGGTGCGGGTGTCGAGCACCCGCTGCGGCGCCATCGGGACGAACGTGACGCCCTCGTCGACGACCTGTGCGGCGTCCACCCCCCGGGCAACCGGATCGGCCTGGGCCGCAACGGGGTGCACCCCGAGCACGGCCAACGCGCACACGACAACCACGACCCGCAACCGCATGATGTTCCCCCCACGTCCCCACCCGGGCCGGCCCACCTTATGCCCGGGGGAACGGGAAGGCGATACACCGATCGGCCGTGTCACCGACGGGTCACGCTTGCTCGGGCACCGTGTTCCAGATCGCCTCGAACGTCTCCCGCGCGATCGGCTTGATCGGGTCCTCGTGGGGGTCGAGCGGCTCGTCGGTGAGGCAGCCGTAGGCGTCCTCCATCACCCGCCACGAGTACCGGTGGATGCCGCCCGACGAGGGCAGCTCGATCTGCCGGATCGTGATCAGCTCGCCGTCGTACTCCACGGTCTCGTAGAGCGCACGGGCGCCCTCGTCCACCCAGCCCTCGGCGTCCACGAACTCGAAGCAGGCACGCGGCCGGTCGGAGGCCTCCAACGCGCGGTAGAAGGCCACCACGTCGTCCAACCGGCTCGATATCCCGATCATCGGACCGAACGGGTCGTGCCGTCCCACTCGACCAGCGCGCCGGGCAGCACCTCGGCCAGCTGCACCGGGTACACCGTCGCGTCGGTCGACGCCAGTTCCGCGGCCGACCACCACCGGTGTCGGCGGATGGTCTGCTGCTCGATCTCGTTGAACCGCGAGGTGTCCACGTCGACTCCCTCCACCCTTGCCACGAAGAACCACTCGACCGCCGCGTAGTTCAAGCCGTCGAAGGCGAACACGGCGTGCCGCTTCCACACCGGACCGAGCAGCTCGTCGCCGGAGACCTCGACACCGGTCTCCTCGAACAGCTCCCGCACCGCCGCGGTCCGGACGTCCTCCCCGGGCTCGACCCCGCCGCCGACGGTGAACCAGAACAGCTCGTCCGGCCGGTTGGGGTCGATGCCCTCGAACAACAGCACCCGGTCCTCGGCGTCCAGCAGCACGACCCGCGCGGACACGCGCTGGGCCAGGGCGGACGCGTCGGCGTCGCCGCCGGGTTCGGCGATCTCGAAGTACGACGGCGTGGGCGCGGTGCCCGCGAGCCGGAGCCACCGCACGGACCTCCGCCTGCGCAGCGCCAACGTGTCGCGCACGGCGTCGTTGTGCACCCGTCGTGCCAGCACCACCCGCTGTTCGGCGTCGGACAGCTCGGCCGCCAGCTCGGGTTCCCACATCGACCGGTCGAGCCCCTCCAGCAGCGCCGACAGCCGGTTCTCGGCCGCTTCCCGGTCCGACCGCGTCGACCGCTCGGCCCGGTCCGCCGCCGCGCGCAACTCCGGTTTGCCGCACACCGCCGCCACCGCCCGGGTCACCACCGCCCGCCGCGCCAGGGCCGCGTCGAGGGCCGCCCAGGCCGCGTCCGTGCGCACGTGCAGCCGGTCCAGCCGGTTCGCCGTGCCGAGCGTCCACGGCCCGACCAGCACGGCCAGCGCAAGCAGCACCAGGAACGTCGTCGCGACGCCGGAACTGGTCACGCCTCACCCACCCGACGCGGGTCCGCGGCCATGGCGCTCTCGTACACCCGCAGCACCTGGTGCGCGACGATCGACCAGTCGAACATCATCACGCGCTGCCGCGCGGCGTCCACGTAGTCCGCCCGCCGCGCCGGATCGGTCAGCAGCTCGCGCAGCGCCGCGGCCAGCGCGGCCGGGTCGCCGACCGGGGTCAGCACGCCCGCCTTGCCGTCGTCGAGCACGCGCCGGAACGCGTCCAGGTCGGCCGCCACCACCGCGGTGCCCGCCGACATGGCCTCGGTCAGGATGATGCCGAAGCTCTCGCCACCGGTGTTGGGCGCGCAGTAGACGTCGACGCTGCGCAGCGCGCGCGCCTTGGTCTCGTCGTCCACCATGCCCAGGAACACCATCCGGGACGCCAGCTCCGGTCCCGCCTGCTTGCACAGCTCGTCGGCGTCGCCGCGCCCGACCACCAGCAGCCGCACGTCGGGCAGGTCGAGCAGGCGCAACGCGTCGAGCAGCACCGACATGCCCTTGCGCGGCTCGGTGAACCGGCCGACGAAACCGACCGTGCCGCCCGGGCGCGGGTAGCCCTCCAGGGGTGTCGCGTCGGCGAAGAACCCGACGTCCACACCGTTGGGGATCTCCACCGCGTCGCCGCCGAGGTGTTCCACCTGGACCCGCCGGGCCAGCGCGGACACCGCGATCCGGGCGGTGATCTTCTCCAGGAACGGCTGGAGCACCGCCTGGAACGCCGACAGCATCTTCGACCGCGGCGTGGACGTGTGGAAGGTGGCCACGATCGGGCCGTCGGCCACCATCAGCGCCAGCATCGACAGCGACGGCGCGGTCGGCTCGTGCAGGTGCAGCACGTCGAAGTCGTGCTCGGCGATCCAGCGCCGGACGCGGGTGAAGGACACCGGTCCGAACGACAGTCTCGCCACCGAACCGTTGTACGGTATGCCGACCGCGCGGCCGGCCGAAGTGACGAATTCCGGCATCGGCGTGTCGTCGTCGGCGGGCGCCAGCACCTCCACCTCGTGCCCGAGACCCCGCAGTGCCCGGGCCAGGTCGACCACGTGCGCCTGCACCCCTCCCGGCACGTCGAAGGAGTACGGGCAGACGATGCCGACCTTCACGCGGACTCCCCCCGGCGGGCCAGCACCCGGCGCAGCGCCTTCTGCCTGCTCTCCGGCAGGTCGGCCAGCCACAGCTGCTGCATCATGTGCCAGTCGGTGGGGTGGGCGGCGATGTCGGCGGCGAACACGTCGGCGATCTGCTGGGTCGCCGCGGGCACGCCGGCCGTGCCCGACACCCGGATCGGCGGGTGCAGCCGGATGACCCAGCCGTCCTCGGTGAACCACAGGCCCGCCGGGATCAGCGCCGCGCCGGTGGTCGCGGCCAGGTGAGCCGGACCGGCGGGCATCAGGGTGCGCTCGCCGAAGAACGTCACCGGCACGCCGCCCGCGGTCAGGTCGCGGTCGGCGAGCAGGCAGACGACCCGGTTGGCGCGCAGCCGGTCGGCGAGCACCAGCGCCGGGTTGCGGTCGCCGCCGGTCAGCGGCACCACCTCGAAGCCGAGGCTCTCCCGGAACGCGATGAACCGCCGGTACAGCGACTCGGGCTTGAGCCGCTCGGCGACGGTGGTGAACGTGCCGCAGTGCCCGACCAGCCAGACTCCCGCCATGTCCCAGTTGCCGCAGTGCGGCAGCGCGATGACCGCGCCGCGCCCCTCGGCCAGCGCCGCGTCCAGGTTCTCGACGCCGCTCATCGTCCGGTCGAGTTCGGCGTAGGCGTCCTTCAGGTCCAGCGACGGCATCCGGAACGCCTCGCGCCAGTAGCGGGCGTAGGAGCGCACGGCCAGCCGGACCAGCTCGTCCAGCTCCGCCTCGCCGGCCCGGGGCACGACCCGGCGCAGGTTCGCCCGCAGCTGCCCCACGCCGGCGCCGCCGCGCGCGGCCGCCCGGTCGGCGACCGCGTCGAACAGCGCCCGCGCCGCCTGCTCCGGCAGCAACCGCACCAGCCGCCAGCCGGCCGCGTAGCCGAGGTCGGCCAACCGGTGCTTCACCTCGCGGGCCTTCACGTCCCGAGCTCCTTCGCGGCGCGGCGCACGGCCAGGACGCGCTGCACGACGGTGATCGTCACGAGCGCGGCGAGCAGGTACGACGTCACCGGCAGGACGTAGGGCACACCCAGCCCGTGCAGGCCGACGCCGACCAGGGCCAGGATGAACCGCTCGGCGCGTTCGGCCAGCCCGCCGTCGGCGGAGAGCCCGGACGCCTCGGCGCGCGCCTTCACGTACGAGGTGACCTGGGCGCCGACCAGCGAGACCAGGGTCGCCGCGGCCAGCCCGTGCTCGTCCGCGCCGAACGCCCACCAGGCGATGGCGGCGAACAGCGCGCCGTCGGCGATCCGGTCGCAGCTCGCGTCCAGCACGGCGCCGAACCTGGTGCCGCCTCCCTGCGCGCGGGCCATCGCGCCGTCGATGAGGTCGAACAGCACGAACGCGGTCACCAGGGCCGCGCCCGTGAACAGCTGCCCGCGCGGGATGAACCACAGCGAGGCGGCGACGGAGCCGGCGGTGCCGAGCACCGTGACGACGTTCGGGGTGAGACCGCGGCGCAGCAGCCACGCCCCGATCGGATCGGTGACGCGCGAAACCGACGCGCGGGCGAAGATGTTCAGCATGGGGTGGCGGGGCACCTACCGACGGGGACGAAGTGGTCCTCGGCAGCGTAACCGCCCAGCTCAGCCGAGCTTGCGGTGGTCCCTGGAGATCTGCTCCAGCAGGTCCTCCAACGCATCACCGCGCACCGCCAGCCGTTCGAGCCTGCCGAACAGGGCCAGGTACTCGCGGACGTCGTGCGGGTCGGTGATGGTCGCGTTGCCGGTCAACACGCTCAACGTCACCACCCGCTCGTCGTAGACCTGGAACCCGTGCAGGGCGACCAGGTTCGCGTCCGCCGTCCACGGCACCACGCCGAGCTGCACGTTTGGTCTTCGCATGATCTGCACGAGGTGGTCGATCTGCTCGCACATGAGGTCGGCCGACCCCATGCGCCAGCGCAGCGCGCTCTCCGCGAGCAGGAACACGAACCGCTTGCCCAGGTCGTCCATGCGGGCCCGGCGGCTGCGCAGGGTGGCGACGGCGGTGTCCTGCTCGTGCGACGGTGTCGTGTCGAGCACCACCCGCAGGTAGTTCTCGCTCTGCAACAGCGCGGGCACGCCCGCGTTCTGGAAGAAGCGGCTGGTGGTGGCGCGGGCCTCGATGCGGGCCACGGTCTGCTGGTGCCGGTGCGCCCCCCGGTGCAGCACCACGCGGCGGGTCTCCGCCTCGGCGTGCAACTGGCGGGCCAACTCGACCAGCTCGACCCTGGTCTCCCTGGTCGCGGACAGTTCGGCGACCAGGCGCTCCACGTCGGTCACGGAGGGGAGGAGCATGCCGTTCTCGATCTTCGACAGCTTGGACTGGCTCATCCCGGTAGCGCGCGCCGTGGCCGTGCCGGTCATCTTGGCCTCGGTGCGCAGCCTTCGTAACTCGCGCGAGAGCCGTTCTCGGGCCAGCCGCGAACGCTCAGGTGCGGTCATGCAACGCACCGTATCGACGCTCACCCCTCTTGACGATCGGCCAGGAAGGTGTTGCCGCCCCGTCCACGACCCCCGGATGGTGATCTCAAGCACGGTCGGTGACGCCGGACGGGACGCACATGCATCCGGATGTGCAGGTGCTCTTGCGGCGGACCCCAGGGCCGCAGGTCAGCGCGCCGGGAGGGGGTCGGCACGCGAGGATCGGGCCTGCCGCCACCCGGCACACGGGTCAGAAGTCGACCCGCAGCACGATCAGGTCGTTCTGCACCAATCTGATCTCGACTCCGGTGATGGCCGACCGGGTCAGCTCGGTGGTCGCGACCGGCCGGGTGGTGGAACCCGGGCCCGCCGTCCAGGTCGCGACCCGCACCTCGGTGCCGTCGACCGCGACCACGTGCAGGGAGTAGGCGAAGACCGGCGGCGGCGGGCCGTCCGGCACGGCGTAGGAGCACAGCACCTCGATCCGGGTGCCCCACGACTCCTCCACCAGCCGCATCGTGGCCGTCACCGGGCTGGGCACGGTCTGGTGCATGGCCACCTCGGGCACGGGCGGCGGCGCGTCGTGGCCCATCGAGGCGTCGGGGGCGGCGGGTCGCAGGATCAGCGCGACCACCGCCCCCGTCAACGCCGCGCCGACCATCGCCGCGGCCACCCACACCCGGGCACGCCGCCGCCGTGACCGCTCGGCGGCCACCAGGCCGGGCAGCACCGTCGCGGGCAGCTCGTCGGCCACCTGCTCGGGCCCGAGCAGGTCGAGCGCCCGGTCGCGGGGCACCGCCGAGAGGATGCCGGGCACGCCCGCGAAGGACGCCACGTCGCCCGAGCACTCCAGGCACCCGGGCAGGTGCCCCTCGAACTCCCGCCGTTCGCCGGGCGACAGCGAACCCAGGACGTACGCGGCGGCCCAGTCCCGGTACGGATCGACTGGCGAGCTCAACGTCCGGTGACCCCCTTCTCCTGCAGCGCCAGCCGCAGCGCTCGCAGACCGTAGTGCAGCCGGGACTTCACGGTCCCCTCCGGGAGGTCGAGGGCGACGGCCAGCTCGGCGACCGACTGGCCCATGTAGTACGCACGCACGATCACCGTGCGGTGCTCGGGCGTCAACTGGGTGAGCACATCGGCGACCAGCCACGCGTCCAGGGCCGAGTCGCTGGGGTCGGAGCGGGCCCGCTCGGGCGGCCGGGCCGACCCGACCTCCCAGCGGGCGCGGGCGCTGCGCCGCTCGTCGATCACCACGTTGCGCGCCACCGTGTAGAGCCACGCGCGGGCCGCCGTCGGGCCTTGTTCGAGCACCTTGGGGTTGCGCCACGCGCGCAGGAGCGCCTCCTGCACCACGTCGCGGGACAGCTCGTCGTCCCCGGTCAGCCGGCGCACGTACCGCCACAGGGCGGGCGCGTGCTCGTCGTGGAGGGAGCGCAGCAGGGCAGTGTGACTGTCGTTGATCGCGCACCTCCTTGGCTAGTCGTGCGGCAGCGGTGCTCCGGCGGCGACCGGTGGGGTCGCGCTCGGGAACGAGGGCGTGCGCTTGGCGAGGAACGCCGCCGTGCCCTCGCGCATGTCGTCGGTGTGGAACGCCGCGCGGAACGCGTCGAGTTCGACGGCCAGCCCGGTGGCGACGGTGGTGCCGTTCGAGGCGTTCACCGCCGTCTTGGCCAGTGACACCGCCGTGGCCGAGTTGCCCGCGATCCGGCCGAGCACGGCCCGTGCGGCGGCAAGCATCTCATCCCGGCCGTCGAAGACCGCGGTGACGAGCCCGAGCCGCAGCGCTTCCGGCGCGTCGACGTGCCTGCCGGTGTAGATCAGCTCGCGCGCGACCGCGGGACCGACCAGGCGTTGGAGCCGGACGCACCCGCCGAAGCCGGGGATGAGGCCGAGCACGACCTCCGGCTGGCCGAACACCGAGCGCCGGGTCGCGTAGGCGAAGTCGCACGCGAGCACCAGCTCGCAGCCACCGCCGAGCGCGTACCCGTCGACGCACGCGACCACCGGGCACGGCACCTCCTCCAGCAGCCGGGTGACGCGCTGGCCGAGCGCGCCGAACCGCTCGCCCTCCGCCGGTGTCATCACGGCCATCTCGCGGATGTCCGCCCCCGCGACGAACGCCGGGCCGGGCGCTCCGGTGAGGATGATCCCGCGCGGCGCCCGTCCGGTGAGGACGCCGGACAGGAAGTGGTCGAGTTCGGCGAGGACCCGGCCGGACAGCGCGTTGCGCGCCGTCGGCCGGGACACGGTGACCGTCGTGACACCGTCCTGTTCGCCGATGAGCAAGGTCGAGTAGTCCACGAAGTCTCCTCACGAGTCCCAGATGGCGCCGAACGCGGGCACACCGCGCGCCTCCAGCTCCTCCACGACGTGCCAGGTCGTCTTCTTGTTCGAGATGCAGATCACGGCCTCGGCGTCGAACTCCCGGTGCGCGCGCAGGGCCAGTTCGACCAGGTCGGGTTTGCCGTCGCGGACGGTGTCCCAGACCAGCGCGTCCGGTTGCACGGCCTCGATCTCGTCCACCAGCTCGTCGCCGTAGGTCTCGCGCGGCGTGCGGGTGGACCACACCAGGCGCGACGGCGTCTCCCGCGACAGCAGGTGGGGCAGGCACGGACCGATGCCGCTGCCGGTGGCCACCCACACCACCCTGGTGAACAGCTTGTCGATGTTGCCGACACCGGCGGTGGGGACACCCTTGACCCACAGGTGCGTGGGGAGGTCGTCGATCAGCGAGCCGGTCCAGTCGCCCGCGCGGGAGATGGTGAGCCGGAACCCGGGGCGGCCGGGCGTCGGCACGTTCGCGAACGAGTGCCACTCCAGCAGCGGGTTGCGGCTCACCGCGGTCGAGGAACCGGCGAACGGCGTCACGCCGTGGTCGAACGACACGAGCGCGACGTGACGTGACGGCCGGGTGATCCGCACCGGCACGCGACGCAGCCGCGTCCACGGCAGCACGACGCTCGTGACCACCAGCAGGAGCAGCCAGAACTGGGTCGAGCCGACGAAACCCGGCTGCCGGGACGCGTGCACGGCGAACAGGACCAGCACGGTCCAGCCGGCGAACCGGTGCACGCGCTCGAACACGTCGTGCCGCCGGGCGCGCAGGGCCGGCAGGGCGAACACCACCATCGCGGTCAGCAGGCCGAGGATCGTCCACGTCAGGGGGTCGGCCAGGACCCAGGCCAGCACCGCGAACCAGGCGGTGGCGCACAGCGCGGCGCCGACGTGCAGGCCGCCGAAGTGGTAGACCTTGCCCAACGTCCAGCGGACCCGCAGCGGCCACGTCGTCGGCGCGCTCGTGGCGAGGCGGAACAGCAGGTTGATCACGTGCTGCTGGCGGATCAGGACGGCCAGGGCGACGTTGACCACGACCAGGTCGGCGAGCTCCGCCGCGGAGTCCACACCGAACGACGCGACCGCGTTGGCCCCGACCACGGCGACGGCGAGTCGGTTGTGGTGGGTGAACGGGCGCCTCCTGAGCCTGAGCTGCCACGGCGGCGGGGCGGTGCGCGTCGTGGTCATGCGACCGTCACCAGCGACGACAGCGCGGCCCGGTCCACTTTGCCCCGGTCGGTCAGCGGCAGGTCGTCCACCGCGATGACCAGCGACGGCACGCAGTAGTACGGCAGGGCGCGTGCGACCGCGTCCCGGGCCGCGTCGGGCGCGACGGTGGCGGGGCTGACGAACCCGACGAGCCTGCCCTCGTGCAGCACGGTGGTCGCGCGGGCGCAGCCGGGCGTCGTCTCCAACGCCGACGTCACCGCGTCCAGCTCGACCCGGAAGCCGCGGACCTTGACCTGGTCGTCGGTGCGGCCGTGGTGCTCCAGCTCGCCTTCCGGCGTCCATCGGACCAGGTCACGGGTGCGGAACATCAGGTGGTCGCCGCCGAGGAAGGGGTCGGGGCGGTAGCGCTGGGCGGTCAGCACGTCGTTGCCCAGGTAGCCCGCCGTGACGCAGGCGCCGCCCGCCCACATCTCGCCGACCTCGCCGATCCGGCACGGCCGCAGGTCCTGGTCGAGCACGTAGACCGTGGTGTTGGGCACCGGGCGACCGATGGTCAGCCCGCCCGACCGCGGGTCGTAGCGCTGCACGGTGTTGACGATCGTGACCTCGGTGGGGCCGCAGGCGTTGTGGAACGCCGCGCGGGCGGACCAGGCGTCGGCCAGGGGCTTGGGACAGCGCTCCCCCGCCACGGCGACCGCGCGCACGTCGGGGCACGCGTCGGGGTCCACTGTGGACAGCACGCCCGGGGTGGCGATGAGGACGGTGGCGGTGCTCGCCGTCGCCCCGATGTCACGACCGCGCAGGACGGACGTGGCGCCGTGGGCGAGCGCGCCGAAGATCTCCCAGACCGCCATGTCGAACGCGATGTTGAGCAGCTGCGCGACCCGGTCGCCCGGTCGGATGCCCAGGTTGCCGGGTGCGGTGAGCAGGACGTTGCACAGGTTGGCGTGGGTGACGAGGACGCCGTTGGGCACGCCGGTCGTGCCGGAGGTGAAGATGACGACGGCGGTCTCGCCGTGCTCGGTGGTGGGTGGGCCGACGCGGCGGTCCGGGAGGGCGTCGAGGGCCAGGACCGCGGGTGCGGCGAGTGCGGGCGCGTGCTCGCGGGTGGTGAGGACGACGTGGATGTCCGCGGTGCGCACGACGTGGTCGAGGTGGGGGCGCGGGGTGATCCGGACGTCCTGCGGCACGTACGCCGCGCCGACCTTCAGCACGGCCAGGATGCCGACGACCAGGTGGATCGACCGGGTTAAGAAGATGCCGACGTGATCACCGGGGCGCACGCCCGCGTCGAGGAGCGCGGCGGCGGCGACGTTCGCGCGGTGGTCGAGTTCGCCGTAGGTCAGGCAATCGCCCTCGTGCTCGACCGCGCGCGCGTGAGGCGACCGTGCCGCGTGGAACTCGAAGGCTTGGTGGATCCGGTGGTGCGGCGGGGTGGCGCTCGGCCCGCGACCGAATCGTCGGAACAGCGGACGATCGTCCGGGGGCAGGCCTTGCACAGCGGAGGGCTCGGTCATGGCCGTCACAGGGTGTGCACCTCTCGTCAGCCGGGCGCGGTCACCCGGTCTGAACGAGACAGCCCCGCCGTCCGTTCAAGCCGAACGAAAAAAAGTTGAAATTTCTTCAACCCACGAGTCGAACACCCACCCCCGAGAGTCCAACCTTCAACCCGCGAGAGTCCAACACTCACCTCGCGAGAGTCCAACGCTCAACCCACGAGAGTCCAACGCTCACGACCCCTGAGTTCAACGCTCACGACCCACCGGGGGTGGCTGAGCGTTGAATTCAGGTGCTCTGAACGTAGGACTCTCGCGACCTGAACGTAGGACTCTCGTGACGTGGAGGTAGGACTCTCGCGTCTCAGGTGGTGGTCCAGGCGTCGGCGAGGAGTTGGCGGGTCTCGCCGAGCAGTTGTGGCAGGACCTTCGTGTGGCCGATCACCGGCATGAAGTTCGCGTCGCCGCCCCAGCGCGGCACGACGTGCTGGTGCAGGTGGGCCGCGATGCCCGCGCCCGCCACGACGCCCTGGTTCATGCCGATGTTGAACCCGTGCGGGTTCGCCGCCTGGCGCATCACCCGCATCGCCTTCTGGGTGAACGCGGCGAACTCGGCCGTCTCCGCCACGGTCAGGTCCGTGTAGTCGGGCACGTGCCGGTACGGCAGCACCATCAGGTGCCCCGGGTTGTACGGGTACAGGTTCAGCACCGCGAACACCAGCTCACCACGCGCCAGGATCAGGCCCTCGGCGTCGTCCAGCCCGATCACCCGGCAGAACGGGCACCCCTCGGGCTCGTCGCCGACGGCCTTGCCCTCACCGCGCACGTACGAGAGGCGGTGCGGGGTCCACAGCCGCTGCAACGCGTCGTCGACCCCGACCCCGTCCTGCTCCTCGTACTCGTTGGTCACTGGACCAGGTCCGCCGTGGGCGAGGCGTTCTCCCGCCGCGCCACCCAGTCCACGACCGTCTCGACCGCCCGCTCGACCGGCACGCCGTTGATCTGCGTGCCGTCGCGGAACCGGAACGACACCGCGCCCTGCTCCACGTCCTTGCCGCCCGCCAGCAGCATGAACGGCACCTTCTGCGTGGTGTGGTTGCGGATCTTCTTCTGCATCCGGTCGTCGGAGGCGTCCACCTCGACCCGGATGCCCTTCGCCTTGAGCTGCTTCGCCACCGCCAGCAGGTGGTCGACGTGCTCGTCCGCGATCGGGATGCCCACCACCTGCACCGGCGCCAGCCACGCCGGGAACGCGCCCGCGTAGTGCTCGGTCAGCACGCCGAAGAACCGCTCGATCGAGCCGAACAGCGCGCGGTGGATCATCACCGGCCGCTGCCGCGTGCCGTCCGGGCCGGTGTACTCCAGCTCGAACCGCTCGGGCAGGGTGAAGTCGAGCTGGATGGTCGACATCTGCCACGTGCGGCCCAACGCGTCCTTGGCCTGCACGGAGATCTTCGGCCCGTAGAACGCCGCACCGCCCGGGTCCGGCACCAGTTCGAGGCCGGAGTCCTCGGCGGCCTCCCGCAACGCCTCGGTGGCCGTCTCCCACACCTCGTCCGAGCCGACGTACTTCTCGTCGTTGCGGGTGGACAGCTCCAGGTAGAAGTCGTCGAGGCCGTAGTCGCGCAGCAGCCCGAGCACGAAGCCGAGCAGCGACTTGAGCTCCTCCTGCACCTGGTCGGGGGTGCAGAAGATGTGCGCGTCGTCCTGCGTCATGCCGCGCACGCGGGTGAGGCCGTGGATCACGCCGGACTTCTCGTACCGGTAGACCGAGCCGAACTCGAACATGCGCAGCGGCAGCTCGCGGTAGGACCGCCCGCGCGACTTGAAGATCAGGTCGTGGAACGGGCAGTTCATCGGCTTGAGGTAGTAGTCCTGGCCGGGCTTGCGCAGCTTGCCGTCCTCGTCGTACTCGGCGTCGAGGTGCATCGCCGGGTACATGCCGTCCTTGTACCAGTCGAGGTGGCCGGACGTCTCGAACAGGTTGCCCTTGGTGATGTGCGGCGAGTAGACGAACTCGTAGCCCTCCTCGGAGTGCCGGGCGCGCGAGTAGTCCTCCATGGCCCGGCGGATGATCCCGCCGCGCGGGTGGAACACCGCGAGGCCCGAGCCGATCTCGTCGGGGAAGCTGAACAGGTCCAGCTCGACGCCCAGCTTGCGGTGGTCGCGCCGCTCGGCCTCGGCCAGCAGCTCCAGGTGCGCGTCCAGCGCCTCCTGCGACTCCCACGCCGTGCCGTAGATGCGCTGCAGCTGCGGGTTCTTCTCGTTGCCGCGCCAGTACGCGGCGGCGACGCGGGTCAGCTTGAACGCCGGGATGTGCTTGGTCGTCGGCACGTGCGGGCCGCGGCACAGGTCGCCCCACACGCGTTCGCCGGAACGCGGGTCGAGGTTGTCGTAGATCGTCAGCTCGCCGCCGCCGACCTCCATGATCTCCGAGGAGTCGACCGCGGTGTCGGACAGCTCGGCCTTGATGTCCACGAGTTCCAGCTTGAACGGCTCGGCGGCCAGCTCGGCCTTGGCGGCGTCGACCGACTCGACCACTCGCCGGGTGAACCGCTGCGCGCCCTTGATGATCGCCTTCATGCGCTTCTCCAGCGCCTGGAGGTCTTCGGGCGTGAACGGCTTGTCGACCCGGAAGTCGTAGTAGAAGCCGTCCTTGACCGGCGGGCCGATGCCCAGCTTGGCCTCGGGGAACTGCTGCTGCACGGCCTGCGCCAGCACGTGGGCGGCGGAGTGCCGGATGACGCTGCGGCCGTCCGCGGTGTCGGCGGCGACCGCCTCGACCTCCACCTCGACCTGCGGCGTCCAGGACAGGTCACGCAGGTGGCCCTCGGGGTCGCGCACGACCACGACGGCGTCGGAGCCCTTGCCCGGTAGCCCTGCTTCACGCACCGCCGTCCCCGCGGTGGTCCCCGCCGGCACCACCACGCGCGGTGGGATCGGGGCGGCTGCGGGGCGCGGTAGGGACACGGTGACTCCTCGTGGTGTGGTCCGTCCTTCGCCGCAGATGTTATCGGTGCTCACCGACTCCTTTTCCGGCGCACCGGGTCGGCCGGGTTCGGCTCACCGCGATCACCCGGTCGGGTCGCCCGTCAGCCGCGGATCAGGGTGGGCAGCGCGTCGACCGAGGTCACGGCCCGTCCGGTGGTGCGCTGGTAGCGGCGGACGAGGTCGCGGAGGCGGACGTGGTGGCCGAGCCGGCGTTCGGCGGTGAGCAGCGGGTTGCGGCGCGGGGGCGGGAAGGTCGCGGCCAGGTCGGCCAGCAGTGCCGGCCGGTCGACGCCCGCGGTCTTGAGCACCCAGGCGACGCCCGGGTCGAGGGCGGTGAGGGCGAGGGCCAGGTGCTCGGGGCGGTGCTCGCGTTCGCGCCGGGCCAGGGCGAGGCGCAGGGAGGCCGAGTAGGAGGCCTGCGCGTCCAGGCCGAGGGGCGGGTCGAGGCGGGCGCAGCGCCGGCGCGCGCGGGCCGCGCCGAACGGCAGCAGCGGTTCCCGGCCGGCGGGGCGGTCCAGGGCCGGTGCGCCACCCCGGCCCAGCAGGCGGTCGAGGTCGACACCCAGGGGCGCGAGCACGACCCGGTCCGCCGCACCGCCCGCGCCGAGCGGCGCCGCGAGGTGCGCGGCGTCCCGGATCGCGGAGGGGGTCGCCCCGTGGCGACGCAGGACGTCGGCGAGCGGGACGTCGTCTCCCGGGGCGGCGGTGCGCGACTGGTCGGCCGGCGATGTGGTGGCGAGGGCGGCCAGGAGGTGTTCACTGCCCGTGCGCGGGTGGCCCAGGTCCCGTGCCAGCGCGAGCGCGCGGCCGATGGTGCGGTCCAGGTCGGGGTGGTCGCCTCGGAACACCGGTCAGTCCTCTCGGCCGTACTTGCGGTGGACGGTCTGCTTGGTCACGCCCAGGCGGGTGGCGATGTCGCGCCACGACCAGCCGGCCCGGCGCGCGGCGGCGACGTGCTCGGCTTCCAGCTGTTCGACCAGGCGGCGCAGGCGGGCCACGGCGCGCAGGCCGGCGTCCGGGTCGGCGCCGTACGCGTCCGGGTCGAGATCGGCGATCGCAGCCATGTCGTCAACATATGCTGACGCTCGGCGGGCGTCAACATGTGCTGACGCCAGGGGTTCACAGCGGAGCTACAGCCGGCCATCAGGATCTCCTCAGGTCGATCACGCACCATGGCGGTCACCAGCACGGGAGAGCAGGAGTCCGCCATGTCAGACCCGAACCGACCACCGCACGACAACCCCGGCCCGCCGGCCGACCGGACTCCCCCGCCCCCGGCCGCCGGGCAGCAACCCGCAGACGCCACCACGCCCATGGCCACCCCGGCACCCGATCCCGCCGGCCCGGCGGCCACGACGCCCGCGTCCCCCAGCGCCGAGCCCACGGCAGCCCAGCCCACGGCCGGCCAACCCACCGCAGGCCAACCCAGCGAGGCCCAGCCCACCGCAGGCCAGGCCGCCGCGGCCCCCGGCGAACCGGCCGCCCAGGCCGGCGGGACTCCCGACGCACCGGCGGCCCGGCCCACCGCGCCCGGCGAGCAGGCCGCGGCCTCGGCCGAACCGGTCGGCGCCCCACCGGCGCCGGGCGCGCCGCACCCCGGCCACCACCCGACGCCTCCGGGCAGGGGCGCGGCGGTCGGGCGGGTCGTCCGGCACCGGGCCACCCAGCTGGTCGCCGTCGGCCTGCTCGGGCTCGTGCTGGGCGGTGGGATCGTGGCGCTGGCCGACCGCGACCACCACCACCGCTACGGTGTCGGCGCCGACCGGCCCGGTCACTCGCGGTTCGACGAGCGCGGCGACCGGGGTGATCGAGGCGACCGGCGCGAGTGGCCGGACCGGGGTGACCGCGGCCCCGACCGGGTGCCCGGACCCGATTTCGAGCGCTGAGCTCAGGACAGGAAGCCGCGCAGCAGCAGGGCCGTGCCGTCCAGGTGCTCGGCCATCGCCCGCCGCGCGGCCTCCGGGTCGCCCGCCACGATGTGCGTGACGATCAGCTCGTGCTGGTCGTTGGAGTGCGCCAGGTTGGGCGGCAGCAGCGGGATCCGGTCCAGCAGCGCGTTGACCCTGGTGCGGGCGTCGGCGACGGCCGCGGTGAGCGACGCGGAGCCGGTCGCCTCGGCGATCGCCAGGTGCAGCCGCGAGTCCTTGCGCCGGTAGGAGTCCACCGACGCGTCACGGCACTCGGTCAGCCGCGCCACCAGGTTGCGCCGCTCGACCGGACCGAGCGCCCGGCCCGCCGCGCACTCCGCCGCGCCCGTCTCCACCGCCGCGCGCAACGTCAACGCGTCCGCCAGCTCCACCGGGTCGACCCGACGGTCGGGCGCGGGCACCGGCAGCGGCGAGTTGACGAACGTCCCGCCGTACCGGCCGCGCCGCGACTCGACGTACCCGGCGTCCTGCAACGACCGGATCGCCTCGCGCAACGTCACCCGGCTGACGCCCAACCGGGTCGCCAGGTCGCGTTCCGCGGGCAACCGCTCCCCCGGCCCCACCACACCGAGCCGGATCGCCTGCATGAGCCGTTCCACGGTCTCCTCGAACGCGTTGCCCGCCCGCACCGGCCGGAACAACGCGTCCGGCAACGGCATCACAGCGGTGTCACGTAGGCACCGGCGATCCCGCCGTCCACCAGGAAGTTCGACGCGGTGATGAACGACGAGTCGTCACTGGCCAGGAACGCCACCGCCGCCGCGATCTCCTCCGGCTCGGCGAACCGGCCCAACGGCACGTGCACCAACCGCCGCGCGGCCCGCTCCGGGTCCTTCGCGAACAGCTCCCGCAACAGCGGCGTGTTCACCGGTCCGGGTGACAGCGCGTTGACCCGCACGCCTTGCCGGGCGAACTGCACGCCCAGCTCGCGGCTCATCGCCAGCACCCCGCCCTTGGACGCCGTGTACGAGATCTGGGAGGTCGCCGCGCCCATCGTCGCCACGAACGACGCCGTGTTGATCACCGAGCCGCGCCCCTGCGCGAGCATGTGCGGGATCGCGTACTTGCAGCACAGGTACACCGACGTCAGGTTGACCTTCTGCACCCGGTCCCACGCCTCGATGCCCGTGGTCAGGATCGAGTCGTCGTCCGGCGGCGAGATGCCCGCGTTGTTGAACGCGACGTCCAGCGAGCCGTAGGTGTCCACGGTGGTCTGGTACAGCGCCGACACCTGCTCCTCGTCGGTCACGTCGACCGGCACGAACAGCCCGCCCACCTCGTCCGCCGCCGCCTTGCCCGTGTCGGCGTCGACGTCGGCGACGACGACCCGCGCGCCCTCCGACGCCAGCCGCCGCACCGAGGCCAGCCCGATGCCGCTGCCACCGCCGGTGACCACGGCAACCCGGCCCTCAAGTCGCACAACCATGTCTCTCCCAATCAGTGAGCGATGAAGACGTTCTTGGTCTCGGTGAACGAGTCGAGGGCGTCCGGCCCCAGCTCACGTCCCAAGCCGGACTGCTTGAACCCGCCGAACGGGGTCCAGTACCGCACCGACGAGTGCGAGTTGACCGACAGGTTCCCCGCCTCGATGGCACGCGACACGCGCAGCGCCCGGCCCACGTCCCGGGTCCAGATCGACCCCGACAGGCCGTAGGCGCTGTCGTTGGCCAGCCGCACCGCGTCCTCCTCGTCGGTGAACGGCAGCACGGCCACCACCGGCCCGAAGATCTCCTCCACGGCCGCGCGATCACCGGGTGCGACGGGGGCGAGGACCGTCGGCGGGAACCAGAAACCGGCACCCCCGGGCGCGGAGCCGCGGAACGCCACCGGCGCGTCGGACGGCACGTAGGACGCGACCTTCTCCCGGTGCGCGGCGGAGATCAGCGGTCCCATCTCGGTCGCCTCGTCACCCGGCTCGCCGACCACGACCCCCTTGACGGCGGGTTCCAGCAACTCCATGAACCGGTCGTACACCGACGCCTGCACCAGGATCCGGGACCGCGCGCAGCAGTCCTGACCGGCGTTGTCGAACACCCCGTACGGCGCGGTGGCCGCGGCGCGCTCCAGGTCGGCGTCGGCGAACACGACGTTGGCCGACTTGCCGCCCAGCTCCAGCGTCACCCGCTTCACCTGCTCGGCGCAGCCCGCCATGATCTGCTTGCCGACCCGGGTG
Source organism: Saccharothrix stipae (assembly GCF_054781895.1). Lineage (NCBI taxonomy): Bacteria > Bacillati > Actinomycetota > Actinomycetes > Pseudonocardiales > Pseudonocardiaceae > Saccharothrix > Saccharothrix stipae. Next base: position 715,082 of record NZ_BAAGTN010000002.1, read on the forward strand.
GACCCGGTGAACACGACCTTGCGCACGTCGGGGTGCGTGACGAACCGCTGCCCCACCACCGGTCCGGCGCCCGGCAGCACCTGGAACACGTCCGGTGGGATCCCGGCCTCCAGCGCCAGCTCGGCCAACCGCAACGCGGTCAACGGCGTCAGCTCGGCGGGCTTGAGCACCACCGTGTTCCCGGCCGCCAACGCGGGCGCGAAGCCCCACGCGGCGATCGGCATCGGGAAGTTCCAGGGCACGATCACGCCCACCACGCCCACGGGCTCGTGGAACGTGACGTTCAGCCCGCCCGGCACCGGGATCTGCTTGCCGAACAACCGTTCCGGCGCGGCGGAGTAGTAGTGCAGCACGTCCCGCACGTTCCCGGCTTCCCACCGGGCGTTGCCGATGGTGTGCCCGGCGTTGAGCACCTCCAGCGCCGCCAGCTCCTCCAGCGCGCCGTCGACCGCCTCGGCGAACCGGCGCAGCAGCCGGGCCCGGTCACCCGGGGCGACCGCGCGCCACCCGGGCAACGCCGCCGACGCACGGGCGATCGCCGCGTCGGTCTCCTCCGCCGTCGCCAGGGCCACCGAGCGGACCACCTCCTCGGTGGCCGGGTTGATCACGTCGTACGCGGTCACTTCACTCCCCTGTCGAATGCGGCCCTGTCGAACGCGGCCCGATCGGACGCCGCCCGGTCGAACGCCGCCCGGTCGGACGCGCCACGGTCGGACGCGGCACCCACGAGCGCGGCGAACAACCGGTCGTCCTCGCTGTCGGCCTCCGGGTGGGACTGCACGCCGAGCGCGAACCGCGCGCCCGGCAGCTCCACCGCCTCCACGGTGCCGTCCGGCGCGCCCGCGACCACCCGCAGGCCGTCGCCGAGCACGTCCAGCGCCTGGTGGTGGTGGCAGTACACGGTGGTGGCCAGGCCGACGATCCCGGCCAGCGCCGAACCGGGCGCGACCGCGATGCCGGTGTGCCCGTAGACGCCGGGCGCCGGGTTGTGGCCGTCCACGTGCTGCACGAGCGTGCCGCCCAGCGCCACGTTGAGCACCTGCATCCCCCGGCACACCGCGAGCAGCGGCAGGTCCAGCTTCAGCGCCGCGCGGGCCAGGTCCAGCTCGACCCGGTCCCGCTCCGGCCGCGCCGGTCCGGTGCGCGGGTCGCGCGGCCGCCCGTACAGCTCGGGGTCGATGTCCGCGCCGCCCGCCAGCACCAGGCCGTCGAGGAAGGCGACGCTGTCGGGGTCCCAGGTGCCGACCGGCGGCAGCAGCACCGGGTTGCCGCCCGCGCGCACCACCGAGTCGAGGTAGTCGCGGTGCAGCACCGCCGCCTCCACGTCCCAGACGCCGAACCGCACGCGTTCCAGGTAGGTGCTGACCCCGATGAGGGGCCGTGCCCTAGAGCCGCTCGAAACCACGGATCCGCTCCCAGTCCGTCACCGACTTCTCGAACGCGGCCAGCTCCACCCGGGCCGCGTTGAGGTAGTGCTCGACCACGTCCTGGCCGAACGCCTCCCGGGCGAGTTCGCTGCGGGCCAGCAGGGAGGCGGCGTCGCGCAGCGTGGCGGGCACCGTGGGCCGGTCGGAGGCGTAGGCGTTGCCGACGAACTCCTCCTCCAGCGGCAGCTCGTTCTCCACGCCGTGCAGACCGGCCGCGATCAGCGCGGCCACGGCCAGGTACGGGTTGACGTCGGCGCCCGGTACCCGGTTCTCGAACCGCAACGACTGGCCGTGCCCGACCACGCGCAGCGCGCACGTCCGGTTGTCCTTGCCCCACGCCACCGCGGTCGGCGCGAAGCTGCCCTCGGCGAACCGCTTGTAGGAGTTGATGTTCGGGGCCAGGAAGTAGGTCAGCTCGCGCAGCGCGGCCAGCTGCCCCGCCATGAAGTGCTCCATGAGCTTGGACATGCCGTGCCCCTCGGCGAACACCGGCTCGCCGTCGGCCGAGCGCAGGCTGAGGTGGATGTGGCAGGAGCTGCCCTCGCGCTCGTTGTACTTGGCCATGAACGTCAGCGACCGGCCCTGCTGCGCCGCGATCTCCTTGGCGCCGGTCTTGTAGAGGCTGTGGTTGTCGCAGGTCGCCAGCGCCTCGGTGTAGCGGAAGGCGATCTCGTGCTGGCCGGGGTTGCACTCGCCCTTGGCCGACTCGACCACCATGCCGGCACCGGTCATGTGGTTGCGGATGGCGCGCAGCAGCGGCTCGACGCGCGAGGTGCCCAGCAGCGAGTAGTCCACGTTGTACTGGTTGGCCGGGGTGAGGCCGCGGTAGCCGCGGTCCCAGGCGTCCTCGTAGGTGTTGTCGAAGACGATGAACTCCAGCTCCGTGCCGACGAACGCGCTCAGCCCGCGTTCGGCGAGCCGGTCGAGCTGGCGCTTGAGGATCTGCCGCGGCGAGGCCACCACCGGCTCGCCGTCCTCCCAGACCAGGTCGCACATGACCAGCGCGGTGCCCTCCTGCCACGGCACGCGGCGCAGCGTGGACAGGTCTGGCTTCATCACGAAGTCGCCGTAGCCGCCGTCCCACGACGACATGGCGTAGCCGCCGACGGTGTTCATCTCCACGTCGACGGCCAGCAGGTAGTTGCAGCCCTCGGCGGAGTTCGGCAGGACCTCGTCCAGGAAGTAGCGCGCGGCGCAGCGCTTGCCCTGGAGGCGGCCCTGCATGTCGACGACGGCGACCAGCACCGTGTCGACCTCCCCGGCGTCCACGAGCACGCGCAACTCCTCCACGGCGAGCATCCGCAGTACCTCCCAAAGGTATGTCAGCGAGCCATTGGACACCTCATCTTGACACCTTCGAGTGAAGCCCGCCACACCCTTCGGCGGCACGTCCACGGCGTGCTCCCTGTTGACACGATCCGGTGACGCGCGCCACTCTCCCCTGCAAAGGAGCGCGACTGACCCATTAGGGAGCGCAGATGGCCAAACACGTCGAGTACGAGAAGGTGGGCAGCGAGTACCTGGAGCACCGGCAGCTCAAGCGCGGCGCGGCCGGCTGGGTGTTGTTGGCGGGTCTGGGTGTTTCGTACGTCATCTCCGGCGACTTCGCCGGGTGGAACTTCGGGCTCGCCCAGGGCGGCTGGGGCGGGCTCCTGGTCGCGACGATCCTGATGGGCGCCATGTACACGTGCATGGTGTTCGGCCTGGCGGAGCTGGCCGCCGCGCTGCCCGTGGCCGGCGCGGGGTACGGCTTCGCGCGCCGGGCGCTGGGACCGCTGGGCGGTTTCGCGACCGGCATCGCGATCCTGGTCGAGTACGCCATCGCGCCCGCCGCGATCGTCGTGTTCATCGGCGACTACGTCCAGGCGCTCGGGCTGTTCGGGCTCACCAGCTCGTGGCCGGTGTACCTGGTCTGCTACCTGATCTTCGTCGGCGTGCACCTCTACGGCGTCGGCGAGGCCTTGCGGCTGATGTTCGTCATCACCGGTGTCGCGGTGGTCGCGCTGATCGCGTTCGTCGTCGGGATGATCCCGAAGTTCGACTCGGCCAAGCTGTTCGACATCGGGGACGGCAGCTTCCTGCCGTTCGGGTTCACCGGCGCCCTCGGCGCGCTGGTCTTCGCGATCTGGTTCTTCCTGGCGGTCGAGGGCGTGCCGCTGGCGGCGGAGGAGGCGCGCGACCCGAAGAAGGACATGCCGCGCGGCATCATCGGCGCGATGCTGGCGCTGCTGGTGTTCGCGGCGGCGATCCTGGTGTTCGCGCCGGGTGGCGCGGGCTCGGCGGCGTTGATGTCGTCCGGCAACCCGCTGCCCGAGGCGGTGCGCGCGGCCTACGGCGGCGACAACGCGCTCGCCCAGATCGTGAACTACGTGGGCCTGGCCGGGCTGGTGGCGTCGTTCTTCTCGATCATCTACGCGTACTCGCGGCAGCTGTTCGCGCTGTCGCGCGCGGGGTACCTGCCGCGTTGGCTGTCGAAGACCGGCAAGCGCAAGACGCCGTACCTGGCGTTGATCGTGCCCGGCACCATCGGGTTCATCCTCGCGGCGATCCTGAAGAGCGGCGCGACGCTGATCAACGTGGCGGTGTTCGGCGCGGCGCTGTCGTACGTGCTGATGATGGTGGCGCACATCGTGCTGCGGGTGCGCGAGCCCGGGTTGGAGCGTCCGTACCGGACGCCGGGCGGGGTCTTCACGACCGGGGTGGCGCTGGTGCTCGCGGTGGCGGCGGTGGTGGCGACGTTCTTCGTGGACGAGCTGGCCGCCGGGATCACCGCGGGCATCGTCGTGGTGGCGCTGGCGTACTTCTGGTTCTACAGCCGGCACCACCTCGTGGCCGCCGCGCCGGAGGAGGAGTTCGCCGCCATCGCGCAGGCCGAGGAGGAGTTGAAGGACTGACCGGCGCGTCGGGTGGCGGTGGACGCCGCCACCCGACGTGGTTGCGGATCCACCGATCGTGTACAGCAAGTCCTTCCGCACGTGGGAACCCCTTGACAACAGGGTTCCACCGACGACGGAAGGACGATCATGAAACGCAGGACGTTCACGGTCGGCGCGGCGGTCGCCGCACTGCTGTTCACCACCGCGCCCGCGATTGCCGCGCCGACCTTCGAAGACCGGGTTCTGGCTCTGACGAACGGGGAACGGTCGGCCGCGGGCTGCCCCGCCCTCGCCGCCAACGCCCAACTCGCCGCGGCGGCCAAGCGGCACAGCGACGACATGGCGCGCACGGGCAACTTCAGCCACACCGGCACGGACGGCAGCACAGCGGCGCAACGCGTCACCGATGCGGGGTATCACTTCCGGCTGATGGCGGAGAACATCGCCGCCGGCCAGGGGACCGCCGAGGAGGTCGTGAGCGCCTGGATGAGCAGCGAGAGCCACCGGGCCAACATCGTGAACTGCGAGCTGCGCGAACTCGGCGTGGCCCACTCCGTGGACGGTGGCAACAAGGCCTACTGGACCCAGGACTTCGGCGTCACGGGCTGACCGGTCGGCGCAACGTCGAGACGGTCTCGACGACGCTGCCCTCACCGAGCAGCTCGGCCCCGACCACCTTGGTCAGCAGCCCTTGGACCTTCACCAACAACCCACGGCGCCCGGCGAAGGCGGCCAGGTTCACCGGGGTGCCCTCGGTGAAGGCGATCTCCTTCAGATCGGGCAGGCCGGCGATCGGCGCCAGTGCCCGCAGGTCCCGCGTGGAGCTGACCGTCAGTCGTTCCAACCGCGACAGACCGGCCAACGGCCGCAGGTCGAACACCGTGGTGTGGGACAGGTCGAGGTTGCGCAGGTTGACCAGCGAGGCGATCGGGCCGATGTCGACGGTGCCGCACCGGCGCAGGGACAGGGTCTCCAGGGTGGCGGCCCACCGCTGGACGGCCGTGATGTTCAGCAGCCGCACGTCCTCGACGCGCAGTTCTCGTGGCGCGGCCAGGAACGCCAGCAGGTCCAGGTCGCCAAGCCGCCGGACGCTGGTGAACTTCAGCGTCGCGAGCTCCCATCGGCCGAGCCGGGCCAGCTCCGCGGCGTCGCAACCGCCGATCAGGTTCAGGTGGTTCAGCGCCGGCGCACGGCGCAGACCGGCCAGGCCGGTGATCTCCTCGGCCGTGACGTGGGCCGCGCGCAGCGCCGGCAGGTCGCCGAGCGGCGAGACGTCCAGCCTGCCGGCGTGCACGACCCTCAGGTGCGCCAACTCCGGCGTGTGCAGCGTGCCGAGGTCCGGCTCGTCGCGCAGGGTCAGCCCGAGGATCCGGACCTGGGGCGGCACGAAGTCGAGCGGGCCGGGCGGCGCGAAGCACGACACCCGCTGCACGTGCTTGAGGTGGCGCAGGCCGCGGGCCATGTCCGGATCGGTGAGGCTGACGGACCGCACCGGCAGGTCGGTGAGCACGGTGGCGGCGTAGGTGTCGGCGTCGAACTTGCCCCACGCGGCGACCAGCTCCTGCTTCACCCGTTCCCGGGTGTCCCGCCCGTACGAGGCCAGCAGCGGCAACGCGTCGTCCAGACCGATCGCGGCGGCCGCGCGGACGGTCGCCGCCACCTCGGCCTCGGTGCGGGGCCGCGACGCGGCGAGCAGGTCGAGCACGAACGCGCCCGCCGAGGCGAACGACTTGGCCGCCGTCACCGAGCGCGGCGGGAGCAGGCGCGCGACCCGGTCCTGGACGCGGTCGCGGAGCGCGGGCGTCAGCTCCGGCGCGGTCTCCAGGCACGCCACGGCGAGCAGGTGCAGGGCGGCCCGGTGCCGCTTCGACTCGTCGCCGCGGGTCAGGATCCGGTCGAGCAGCTCGTCGCGCCGCCCGCGCGAGGCGTGGCCCGCAGCCATCACGACCACCTCGTGCCACTGGTCGAGGTGCGCGTGGGCGACCAGCGTGCCGATGTCGTCCACGTCGATCGCCGCGCCGGCCGCCAGGTACTCCTGGAACGTGCGGTGCACGAAGTCGACCCGGCCCTCGACCGGCTCCCGCAGCAGACCGCTGCGCTCCAGCAGGTGCCGGTAGACGTCCTCGGCGGACGCGCGCACCTCCGGCATCGACGCCAACCGGCGTTCGACCTGGCCGATCGCGCGGTCGACCGGCGCGTCGGTGAGGTCGTTGCGGATGAACCAGTAGGCCAGATCACCCAGCAGGAGGATCTTGCGCGTCCGCGACAACCCCGGCAGCGGCTCGATCCGCCGCTCGGCGTCACGGCGTTCCAACAGCATCTGCAACGCGGTGTCGTAGAGCTCCATGCGGCTGTCCGGCAGGTGGCCGCGCCGGTCGCGGTGCAGCGCGCACAGCAGGGCGCACAGCAACGGGTACCCGGCGAGCTTGCGCAGGTGGTGCCGGGAGCCGAACTCGTCGAGCAACCGCGCCTGGTAGCCCGCCAGCTCGTCGCGGGCCAGGTCGTCGGACAGCTGCGAACGCATGGCGTCGTGCCAGCGCTCCACGAACACCCGCACGTCGGTCGACGTCATGGGTTGCAGGGAGGCCACCGCGAACTCGTCGGCCGCCAGCCAGTCCGGGTCGACGGCGCTGGGGCGTGACGTGACCACGAACCGCGCCGCGGGGAACGCCAGGACCAGCGACCGCAACCACTCGCGGGCCTCCTGGCGGCGGTGCGGCGCGAGTTCGTCCACGCCGTCGACCAGGATCAGGCCGTGGCCGTTGCGCAGTTGCCGCTGGACCCAGCCCGACGGCATCTCGTCGGCGATGTGGCGGCCGGCCTCGTTCAGGAAGCACTCGGCCGGCGGCAGCTCGCGGTCGGCGTAGCGGCGCAGCGGGACGAAGAACGGGATGGTGTCATTCCACCGGGTCAACGGCTCGGCGAAGTCCCGCAGCGCGCTGCGGACCGCGATCCACTGCAACAGGGTGGTCTTGCCGAGCCCCGCCTCGCCGCGGATGAAGATCCGGTCGCCGGAGGCCAGCAGGTCCTCCACGCGCTGACCGGGCGTGAAGTAGTCGGTGGCCGGGGCGTCGGCGGTGAGGCTGATGTAGGCTACCGAGAGCGGGTAGCGGCGGCTCGCCTCCGACAGGGTCGCCCCGAACATCTCGACCTGGTCGAGGGTGCGGGCGACGAGCTGCCGGTAGTCGTAGGAGAAGTCGGTCGAGCTGCGCCGTTGCGGCAGCCGGGCCAGCACGTCGCGGATGCCGGTGATGATCTCGGTCTCGCGGCGCAGGACCTCGGTCAGCGCGCTCGGGCCGAACGGCGGCAGCTTGCGCGCGATCTCGATCACGTACCCGGTGCACTCGCGCAGCAGCAGGCCGTAGAGCTGGACGGCGTCGGTGGACAGCCCGTCGGCGGCGTCGGGCGCGCGGCCGCGCAGGTGCCGGTCGAGCCGGCGGGCGTCGAGGTCGGCGGCGAACAGGTCGTCGTCGTCCAGCGCGGCCCGTTCGAACGTCTCGCGCACGGCCTCGATCGCGGCGAGCCGTTCGTGCTCCGGTAATCGGCGGTACTCGGTGTCCACGATCGGCTGGACCCGCTCGACCACGGCGTCGGTGAACTGCTCGCCCATCCGTCGCAGCTTGCGCTGGTCGAGCGTCCCGGTGAGCCGCTTCTCCAGCAGGTCGACGCCCGTGCCGCCGACGGCGGCGGTGACCGACTTGTCCCCCAACCACAGCTTCAGCGCGCTGCGGACCACCGACGCACCCAACGGGATCAGCGCGACCTCGATACCCACGCCCACAGCCTGGCACCTCCGCGGCCGACGGGTGCGGGTATCCGGGGATACGGCGACCCGGCGCCCGTCCCCCGGTCGACCGGGGCGAACGCCGGTGGAGATGTGCCCGTCGGCGACGCCCCTGGCAGGATCGGGGCGTGAGTGACATTCAACGTGTTGGAGTGGTGGGATCGGGCCTGATGGGCTCCGGCATCGCCGAGGTCTGCGCGCGGGCCGGGCTGGACGTGCTGGTGGCCGAGGTCAGCCCGGACGCCACGGAGGCCGCGCGGGGGCGGATCGCCTCTTCGCTCGGCCGGGGTGTGCGCAGCGGCAAGCTGTCCGCCGAGGACCGGGACGCCGCACTGGAGCGCCTGCGGTTCACCACCGACCTCGCCGACTTCGCCGACCGGAACCTGGTCGTGGAGGCGGTCGCGGAGAACGAGCAGGTCAAGACCGAGGTGTTCGCGGCGCTGGACAAGGTCGTCGTCGACCGGGACGCGCTCTTCGCGTCGAACACGTCCTCGATCCCGATCATGAAGCTGGGCATGGCCACCACCCGCCCCGAGCAGGTCATCGGCGTGCACTTCTTCAACCCGGTGCCGGTGTTGAAGCTGGTGGAGCTGGTGCCGTCGCTGCTGACCGGCGAGCAGACCAAGGCCAGGGCCGAGGCGTTCGTGACCGACGTGCTGCACAAGGAGGTCATCCGCTCGCAGGACCGGGCCGGGTTCGTGGTCAACGCCCTGCTGATCCCCTACCTGCTGTCGTCGATCCGGATGCTGGAGTCCGGGTTCGCCAGCGCCGAGGACATCGACAACGGCATGGTGCTCGGCTGCGCGCACCCGATGGGTCCGCTGCGCCTGACCGACCTGATCGGCCTGGACACCACCAAGGCGATCGCCGAGTCGATGTACGAGGAGTTCAAGGAGCCGCTGTACTCGCCGCCGCCGTTGCTGCTGCGCATGGTGGACGCGGGGCTGCTGGGCAAGAAGAGCGGGCGCGGGTTCCACAACTACGCGTCCTGAGCCGACCTCACGCCCGACCGGGCGTGCGCGGGGCCGTCGATCCGGGTGATCGGCGGCCCCGTCGGCCGCTGGGGGGACATACCACACGACTGGTGCGGAAGTCACGCCGGCAACTCGGGCGAGCAATTCACAGAACACGTCTTGAATGGCCGGACGGCAATAGCGGGCAAACGTGCGACCGTACCCCAGGCGGACGCCGGGACAAAATGCCACGATCCGTCATCGGACTTCGTCCCGCGATTAGTGCGAAAGACTGACCGAGGTCTAGTCAATAGGCCGTTCGGAGTAGTCTTGATTACCGTGCCAAGCCGGGGAACTACTGATCGACAGGACCGTGAACTGCCTTTAGAGTGCCCTACGTCACGCTACGGCCGCCTGGTGGACAAGATTGCTTCGCCTAGCGTAACTTTCGACTCGCCCCCCACGAGGAGAACCCCGCCTTGGACCCTCAAAAAGTATCCATACGCGATTTCACGGGCCGACAGCTCAGCGCCCTCCTGCATTCTTTGGGCATCACGCAAAACATCGTAAAATCCGATGGATTGCTCGCGGACGCGCTCGGTCCCGGAGGCCTGCGACCGGTTTCCACCAGCCCGGCCTGGCCTTCCGACGTCGCCGACGACCACACCCCCGTCGAGTTCTCCACGGCGTTCGCCGCGGGCGAGGCCCCGATCGTCCGCACCATCGTCGAACCCACCGCGACCAGGCCTTCCCGTGCTGCCAACACGGCGGCGGCGCTCGCCGCGCTGGACCGGATGAGGCAGCGCGAGAACCTGGACACCCGCCGTTTCGACGCGGTGCGGGACCTGTTCCTGCCGCAACGCCCCGAACGCGACTTCACGTTCTGGTACTCGTTGGTTTTCCGGCCGGACGAAGCACCTGCGGTGAAGGTCTACTTCAACCCGGAAGTGCGCGGCGAGGCCGCTGCCGAAGGATTGGTGCGCGAAGCACTGGACCGGACCGGCTTCGCCGCCGGTTTTCCGGTCCTGCGCGCCAACGCGGTGACCCGGCCCGGACTTGACAGGTATTCCTTCTTCGCCCTCGACCTGGTCGAACAACGGCGGGCCCGGGTGAAGGTCTACATCTCCCACCACGCGGCGGATGTAACGGACGTCACGCGGGCGGCGAAGGCCGCGCGAGGTGTCGATGTGGACAGGGTGCCCGATTTCTGCCTGCTCACCGGCGGGCACACCGGAACCTTCGACAAGCGCCCGCTCATTTCCAGCTACACGTTCCTGGACGGCGACGCCGAGGCACCGAGCGGCTATTCCCTCTACGTGCCGATCCGCGACTACGTGACCGACGACGAGGAGGCCCGCAGGCGGGTGCTCGCGGTGATGGCCAAGTACGACCTGGACCCGACGCAGTTCGACAGCGCGCTGCGCACCATCGCCCGGCGACCGCTGGACGAGGGTGTCGGCCTGATCGCCCACGTGTCGCTGCGCATGGGCAGGCCGCGCCCCGGCATCACCGTCTACCTCTCCTCCGAGGCCTACGACGTGGCCTCACCCCGTTCGATCAGCCTGGCCGGCTAGGAGTCACCCATGCCCACCATGGAGCCGTACCGCATCAAGGTCGTGGAGCCCATCCCGATCACCACCCGCGCGCACCGCGAGCGGGCGCTGGCCGCGGCCGGGTACAACCCGTTCAACCTCGCCGCCACCGACGTGACGATCGACCTGCTCAGCGACTCGGGCACCGGCGCCCTGTCGGCCGAGCAGCAGGCGGCGAGTTTGCGCGGTGACGAGACCTATGCGGGTGCGCGCTCCTACTACCGGTTCCGCGACGTGGTGCACGACCTGACCGGCTACCCGCACGCCTACCCCGTGCACCAGGGGCGCGCGGCCGAGCGGATCCTGTTCACCGCGCTGCTCAAGCCGGGTCAGGTCAGCGTCAGCAACACGCACTTCGACACCACGCGCGCGAACGTCGAGATCCTCGGCGGTCAGGCCGTCGACCTGCCGTGCCGGGCCGCCGGGGACCTCGACGACGACGCGCCGTTCAAGGGCGACATCGACCTGGACGCGCTGGAAGCGATCCTGTCCGGGCCGCGCGACGTCGCGATCGTGCTGCTCACCATCACCAACAACGGTGGTGGTGGGCAGCCGGTGTCGATGGCCAACATCAAGGCGGCGGGTGAGATCGCACGCCGCCACGGCGTGCCGTTCTTCCTCGACGCGGCGCGTTTCGCGGAGAACGCGTGGCTGGTCACGCAGCGGGAGCCGGGCTACGAGCACCACACGCCGCGGCAGGTCGCGGAGGAGGCGTTCAGCCTGGCCGACGGGTGCGTGGCGAGCCTGAAGAAGGACGCCATCGTCCACATGGGCGGGTTGCTCGGGATCCGCGACCCGGAGCTGGCCGCCAAGTGCGAGCTGCTGCTGATCGCGACCGAGGGCTTCCGCACCTACGGCGGTCTCGCCGGCCGCGACCTGGAGATGCTGGCGCAGGGCCTGCTGGAGGTGACCGACCCGGAGTACCTGCGCGCACGGGCCGACGCCACCGCGTACGTGGCGGAGTTGGCGCAGGCGGCGGGGGTGGACAGCGTGCGGCCGACCGGCGTGCACGCGGTGTACCTCAACGCCGGGCGCCTGCTGCGGCACCTGCCGCCGGGCAGGTTCCCGGGGTTCGCCCTGGCCACCGAGCTGTACCTGGCGGGCGGCATCCGGTGCGCCGAGCTCGGCTCGCTGTACCTGGGTGAGCTGGACGACGAGGGTGGGCTGCTCAAGCCCGCGCCGTACGAGCTGGTCCGCCTGGCCATCCCGCGGCGGGTCTACACGCAGAGCCACCTGGAGTACGTCGGCGAGACGCTGGCGGAGATCGCGAAGGACCCGGAACGGGTGCCCGGGTACCGGCTGACGCACGTGCCGAAGTTGTTGCGACACTTCAACTGCCGGCTCGAACCGGTGGTGTAGGCGGGACGGGTGACCGGTTCCGGTCACCCGCCTTCCAGGTCGGGGGGCGTCGCGGCGTTCCCGCCCGGCGACGACCCGCCGTCGACCGACCTGCCGGTCCGCGCGGCCGCGGGCCCTAAGCCATCGCGTCGAGCCGGTCCATGGTGTGCTTGATCAGGCTCACCAGGACGTTCTTGGCCGACTCCCGGTCCCGCGCGTCGCACAGCACGAGCGGGATGGCGGCGTCGACGTCCAACGCCCGCCGCACCTCGTCGACCGCGTAGTTGTGCGCGCCCTCGAAGCAGTTCACCGCGATGATGAACGGGATGCCGCGCCGCTCGAAGAAGTCGATCGACGGGAAGCTGCTGTCCAACCGCCGCGTGTCGACCAGGATCACCGCGCCGATCGCGCCGTAGGCCAGCTCGTCCCACATGAACCAGAACCGGTTCTGACCCGGGGTGCCGAACAGGTACAGCACCACCTCCGGGTTGATGGTGATGCGGCCGAAGTCGAGGGCGACCGTGGTCGTCTCCTTGGCCTCCAGGCCCAGCACGTCGTCGACGCCGACACCGGCCTCGGTGAGCAGCTCCTCGGTGTGCAGCGGGGGTATCTCGCTGACCGCGTTGACCATCGTCGTCTTGCCGGTGCCGAAGCCACCGGCGATGACGATCTTCACTGGGGTGGGTACGAGGAGCTCCCCACCCGGCCGCTCAGATTCCACGGACACCATCCAACACCGCCTGGAGCAGGTTCCGGTCCGGCACCTGCGGGACTCGGGAGGGGTCTCGGATCACGACGTCACCGCGTTGGATGAGATCGCTCAACAGCACCTTGACGACGACGAGCGGCACGTCGAGGTACGCGGCGACCTCCGCCACCGAGAGCGGGCGCCGGCACAGCTCCATGATCTCCATGTGCTCGACCGACAACGCGTCCGGGTCCGACGGCGACGGCATCGCGCGCACCTGCGTGACCAGGTGCAGCTCCGGTCGCAGCGGACGGGTCCGACCCCGCACCATCGCGTACGGGCGGACCAGCGGACCCGCGGCCTCGTCGTACCACCAGTCCTCGCGGCCGGCCATCAGGAGGACCTTCGGGCGGCCGGCAGGCTCGCCGCGGCCGTGCCGCGCGGCGCCGAGGACAGGTACGTGCCGACCCGCTTGACGAGCATGTTCATCTCGTAGGCGATCATGCCCATGTCGGAGTCCTCTTCGCCGAGCACGGCCAGGCAGGCGCCGTGGCCCGCGGCGGTGACGAAGAGGTAGGCGTGCTCCATCTCCACGATGGTCTGCCGCACCGCGCCGCCGCCGAAGTGCCGCCCCGTGCCGCGGGCGAGGCTCTGGAACGCCGAGGCCATCGCGGACAGGTGGTCCGAGTCGTCCTTCGAGAGCCCGGGCGAACGGCCCAGCAGCAGACCGTCGGCCGAGAGGACCACCGCGTGTCGAGCTCCGACCACCCGCCCGACCAGGTCCTCCAACAACCAGTTCAGTTCGTTGTGCTGGCTGGTCATGTCGTTCATCGGGTTGCCTTTCCGGTTTCCAGTCGTCCGGCCACTGCTGCTGATCAGGGTTCGAGGTCGCCGGAGGGTGTCCGGCGCGCGTCGCGTGTGCCCCGTTGGAACGCCGACAGGCCCTTGCGGACCCTCTCGGCGGACTGCTCGGGATCGACCTCGGGGAGCGGTTCGGGCGAAGGGTGGAAATCGTTGCGCACCAACTGCGGCGCCAGGTTCTGCTGACGGCGCCTGCGTGGCAGTTCGGGTCGGTCGGCGGCGGTCGCGGCCGACCCCGGCTCGTCCGCGGGCCACTCGGACGTGGCCCGCTTCCGCTGCGGCAGTTCGAGCTCGCCGCTGCGCTGCGACAGGTCCAGCCCGCCGCTCACTCGTTCGACCTCGGGAAGGGGATCCGAGTTGGCCGCGGCCTCGGCCTGGGCCCAGAAACCTTCGAGGTCTCGGGAACTGTCGGGAAACCTGGCGTCTCGCACTGAGTCGTCGCCCTGCTCCGGGATGTCGTGGAAGGAGCGGCGCGGCAGCTGCCGGGTCTCGGCGGGCTCCGTCGCCGTGGTGGGGCCCGCGACGATCGCGGACGGGATGAGGACCAGCGCCAACGTGCCGCCGTAGGGCGATTCGCGCAGCTCGACGTGGATGCCGCGGCGGGCGGCCAGCCGGGCGACCACGAACAGGCCCAGGCGCGACTCGCCGCGCAGGCGCATCGCGTCGAACTCCGGCGGGTCGGCCAGCATCGCGTTGTGCTGCTCCCGGTCCTCGGGGTTGATGCCCAGGCCGTGGTCCTCGATCTCGACCACGATGCCCTGAGGCACCTCGCTGGCGTGCACCTGCACCTGGGACCGGGGCGAGGAGAACGCGGTGGCGTTGTCCACGAGCTCGGCGATCAGGTGGATGGTGTCCGCGACGGCCGCGCCCACCAGCGCGGTGTCGGGCACCGGGTTCACCTTGACCCGGACGTACTGCTCGGTCTCGGCGACACCGGCGCGCAGCACGTCGAGCAGACGCACCGGCTTGCGCCACTGCCTGCCCGGCTGCTCGCCCGCGAGGATGATCAGGTTCTCCGCGTTGCGGCGGGCGCGGGTGGCGAGGTGGTCGAGCTGGAACAGCGCGTCGAGCTGCTCGGGGTTCTCCTCCTCGCGCTCCAGCTTGTCCAGGATCTTCAGCTGGCGGTGCACCAGCCCCTGGTTGCGGTGCGCGATGTCGAGGAAGACGCGGTTCACGCCCTCGCGGGCCTGGCTCTCCTTCACCGCCGCGGCGACGGCGGTGTACTGGGCGGCGTTGAACGCGTCGGCCACCTGGCCGATCTCGTCGCTGCCGTAGTCCAGCGGCGGCACCTCGACCTCGACGTCGACGTGCTTGCCCTCGCGGAGCCGGTCGACGATGTCGGGCAGCCGTTCGTGCGCCAGGGTCAGCGAGTCCTTCTTCAGCGCCGCGAGGCGGGTGATCAGGGCGCGGTTGACCAGGCGGTTCGACGTGCGGATCGCGATCAGGATGCCGATGATCACGGCGAGCAGCGCGACCAGGCTGCCGATCAGCACGGTGCGGAACTTGCTCTCGCCGCGGGCCATGGTGACGCCCACCGCGCTGGAGGCCTGCTCGCTGACCAGCGCCGTCAGCTCGTCGGAGATCGGGCCGCTGACGCTCTGCCACTCCTGCAGCGACCCGGCGTTGGACGGCTTCGGGCCGTTCTGGATCAGCTTGCCCTCGAACTCGACCAGCCGCTTCCACTGGTCGCCCTCGATCATGAACTGGTAGTGCTCGCGCACCTCGGGCCGGGCGTATGGGGCGATCGAGTCGTACGAGGAGTGGTAGGCGCCGACCAGGTTGGCGAACTCGATGTGCTCCTCGGGCGTGAACTGCCCGGAGGCCAGGGCGCTGGACGCGAGCGACGTGGCGCGGGACATCCAGTCGGCGGCCTTGAAGTACTCGGTGGCGGTGATGGCGCCCTTGACCGACTCGTGGTCGGGCACCACCCGGGCCTGCACGCTGAACAGCGCGTCACCGGCGTCCAGGAGGCTGTTGTAGTACGTGTAGATCTCGGACTTGGACGCGCGGTCCGATTCGAGGGCGCTGCGGCGCTGCGGCAGCTGGTCCAGCAGCACGTTCAGCGCGTTGATCTTGTCGACGATCTCCTGCGGCGCCTGGGCGGCCAACTCGTCGAACGCCGTGCGCATCTCGTCGACCGCGCGGTCGGTCTCCTGCTGCTGGGCCTGCAGGTCGCTGGTGCCGCGGTCGGGCTGGCTGAGCGCGGTCATGCTCAGCTCGCGCTCCTTCTGCAGCGCGGCGAACGTCTGGACCGCCGGGATCGACGCGTCCTTCACGCCGGAGGCGACCGCGCGGAGGTAGAAGCCGTCGAACAGGGTGTACGACGAGAACAGCGCCCACATGATGAGCAGGACGATGCTGGGGACGACGACGACACCGGTGAGTCGTGAACGGATCGTCTTGTAGTTCGTCTCCGTGGTGCTCTTCTGCTTCACAGCGCTCCGCAGCCTCGTCCGTTGCCAGGTCAGGCGCAGCACTAGTACCGCTGCCTCTTCTTCACCCGATCGGCGACGGAACGGTAACACCCGAAGATCATCATTACGAAGAGACAGCGATCACTTGCGCGACGCGACGATGAGGTTACCCAGTCGAGTGATCCCACCAACAGGGGGCCGATGTGAACTTCTCGACACCGGCCCCCTGTCTTTCACGGCTTCGGGACCGAAACCGCGTCGTACGTCGTCGTGGGCGTGGGCGGTGTGGTGAAGCGGGCGTTCGGCAGGTACAGCCGGCCCGCGAACGAGGCGACCGTCGTCGGCACGTCGAACCGTGAATCGGTGATCTTCGTCACGAGCGTGCCCCGCGACCCGTCCTTGGCCAGCGAAAACACCGCGACGGTGTTCAGGCGGTTCTGCACGACGTAGAGCGTGCGGCCCTCGACCAGCAGCCCGTCGCCGTTGGTCAGCACCTCGCCGCCCAGGTCGACGAGGGTCGTGCGGCCCGTGCGCGGGTCGACCCGGTGGAGTTGGCCGGTGTTGCTCTGCACGATCAGCAGGGCTTTGCCGTCGGGCGTCTCGGCGATCCCGTTGGCGTTGTTCACGCCCGGAGTGAGCACGAAGTCACCGGTGAGTGGAATCGCGGTGTGGGAGTCGGGCAACGCGCCGTGCCGGCCGAACGGGACGCGATAGAGCAGCGCCTTGCGCGAGTCGGTGAAGTACGCGGCCTCATCGGTGATCACGACGTCGTTGACGAAAGTGCTCGGATCGGCGGCGAACTCGTAGGACTTGAGGATTACTCCGGTTCGCGCGTCGACAACGCGACCGTCACCGCCCGCGCCACCCGCCACGAACAGCCTCTTGCGCCGATCGACCTTCAGCCCGACCGACGCCGTTCCCGGCCCTTGGCTGAACACCTCGCCGCGCCCGGTGCGGAGGTCGACGCGGAACAGGTCGCCGTCGGCCCGGGACCCGAAGTAGGCCGTCGGCGCCGAGCCGATCGCGATGCCCTCCGGCAGGAAGCCGTCGGGCAGGGGGAACTCGGTGGGGAACGGGTGTGCTTGCGCTGCGGTGGCGGGCGCGGCGGTGACGAGGGAAACCCCCAACACCACGGCGGCCAGCGCACCGAGGGTGCGAGACATGACCACACTCCTTCTCGACTCGTGGAGCGTTCGCTCGTGAGGCGACCCGGAGTGTTCCGCAGCGCCGGACGCGCGGTGAAGGCCGTCGCCGGCAGGGTGGCACTTCTACAGCAAATCGACAGGGTCGGCAGGGCCGGGAAGATGTGGTCGCCCGTGGACCGCCGGCCCCGACACCGCGAACGATCACCCGCCCGTGGTCTTTCATCGCCGGGAAAGCGTGACTTACCAGGCAAAATAGGACATTGGTTGCCCCGTCACAGTTTCTGGGCCGACGGTACCGATTCGGATCATGCACTATTCCAGGGAACCAAGAATCGCGATCCACACGATGGTGTCAATTCCGGAACATCGACCCGTGCCGACTTGTCCGCAACCGCTCCGATCGAGCATGCTGCATGTGCACATAATCGTGCCCGGCTCTGTCTCAGAGCCGGGCACTGTGTGGTGGGGGTAATCGATCGGCGTTTAGCAGGCGTGCTTGAAGATCACTATTCCCACCACATGGATGACGAGGCGTTGACGTCGCACTGACCAAGGGTGGACTCAACGTCTGTCGGCTCAGCCGACGCGGTGGCCGTACCTACCAGTGCGGTCGCCGCCGTCATCACTGCGAGCACCACCAGGACCCTGGGGACAACTCGCCATCTGGTTCGCCCAATTGGGCTCTTTCGTGTCACGGCCGGGAATCCTCGCACACTCCCGAACCGGTACTGTCCCAGCGGGACAGTACCGGCGAGCGGGCGAACCCGGTTGCGTTAGGTGATCATGCGTCGTCAGACACGTGAACCAGACCCACGCCATGCCGCGTCTCGTGGTTCGACGCGCGGAAAACCCATCCGTTCGAGTGACTCAATTCCCTCTAACGGGTGAGAGTTTCCCGACCCCATCGGTGGCCTGTGGTGCAGGGACATCCGGGTCGCTCCACTCGGCCAGCTGGGCGCTGATGCTGTGCGCCCTGGGGTCGCCCAAGCCGCCGTACAGCTCACGAGCCAGGCTCCAGCACCGACGTGCTTCCTCGTGCGCGCCCTGACGCCAGCGGATCTGCGCCATCATGTCCAGGGCCGTCGCCAGTCGAAGCGGGTCGTGGGCTCGACGACAGAGGTCTACGGCGCGCTCGGCGTAGAAGGAGGCGTTCTCCAGATCGCCGAGGTCACGGTGCACGGAAGCCGCCGTGGTGGCAGCCTGCCCTTCAAGGGCCGGCCCGCGGGCCTTGCTCAACATGGACATCGCCTGGTGGGCGTGGCCCAGCGCACCGGAGTGGTCGCCCAGGGCGTGGTAGGCGTTGGCCAGGGATGCCAGGGCCACGCCGGCACCGGCCTCGTCGTTCAGGCGATCCCGCAACGACCGCGCCAGGTGCAACTGGACCACGGCATCGTGCAGCCTCCCGCCCTGGAGCATGGCGTCGCCGATGCGCTGCAGCACGCTGGCTTCCAAGTTCACGTCATCCGCCTGCCGCGCGACCACCAGGGCCCGGTTCAGCACCTCCAACGCGCCCGGGACGTCGCCGGCCATGGAGCGCCGTTCACCGATGTTGCGCAGCACCGTCGCCTGTCCACGCAGATGCCCGATTTCGAGCAGGATGTCGTACGAGAGCCGGTAGCACTCGTCGGCCTGTGGGTATTCGTAGAAACGTGCGTAGGTGAGCCCGAGGTTGCACAGCAGACTTCCCTCACCGGCCCGGTCGCCCGAAGACCCGGCACTCCGGACGGCCGCCTGCGACCCCTGTAATACCTCGTCCTTGAACCCCAGGCGCATCATGATCTCGCCAACGGCGTTCAACAGGCGCCAGACGTGGTCGTGGAAGTCGTTCGACGCCGCGAAATCGATCACGGCCGCGAGCTCCGCGCGTTCCCGGGCGCACCAGTCCAGTGCCGCTTCCGGGTCTTCGAACACCGAAGGCGCGACGCCCTCGGAGAGTTCCAGCAGCGGCACGCCCTCCTGGTTCGCGAACACCATGCGGTCGGCGTTGTTGCCGGTGTGCAGAAACCAGTCGAGCATTCGCCGTGCCGCCTGGCGTCGTTCCTCCGCTCCCTCGTCGCGGCCTACGCGCTCGGCCGCGTAGTCGCGCAGCAGGTCGTGGAAGGCGTACCGATCACCCTCCCTGGGCTCCAGCAGCCTGGCCCACACCAGCGCTTCGAGCTGCGGCCGGACTTCGGCGAGCGGGAGACCGGTCAACGCCGCGGCCACCCCGATCTGGACGACGAGACCCGGGTACAAGCCCAGCAGGCGGAACAGGCGGCGCACCGGCGGACTCAACACCTCGTACGAGCAGTCGATGGCCGCGCGCGGCGACACCACGACCTGGGATCCGTTCGCGTCGAGGTCGAGGAGGGCGCCGCGCTCGCGGAACTGGACCACGAAGTCGCTGATCGGCTTCCCGCGCTGCGCGGCCACGTACTCCCCGATCAGCCCGAGCGTCAACGGGATGCCCCCTGCCTGCACCGCGAGCCGCTCCACCGCGTCCGGCTCGGCCTCCGCACGAGCCCCGAGGCGGTCGTGCAGCCACTGCCTCGCCAAGCCGATCTCCAGCGGGGACACGGTGAAGCAGCGCGCTCCGTAGCGGAGGCTGAGGTCGCTGAGCCGTCCGCGACTCGTGACGACCACGACCGACCCCGTGAGCAGCGGGAGCAGGCCTTCGACGTGTCCGGCGTCGGCGGCGTTGTCCAGGATGACGAGGAGCCGGCGGGTCGAGAGGACGTCGCGCAGCTTCGCGCGCCTGGCCCGGGTGGTGGGAGGGCAGTCCGCGGGGGTGACCCCGACCGCGTCGAGCAGTCCCGCGACGACCTCCTCCTCGGTCATCGAAGGGCCTTCGCCGAAGCCGTTGAGGTTGACGAACCACAAGCCCTGCGGGAACCGACCCTTCACCCGGTGCGCCCAGTGCACGGCGAGGGTGGTCTTGCCGACTCCCGGCTGCCCGTCCAACGCGATCAGGCGCGACCGGGGGCCGTCCGCAAGGAGCGCGTCCAACTCGGACAACAGGTCCTCGTGACCGGTGAAGCCGTCGATGTCGTACGGGAGGTACATCGGCACGGTGCGCTGCGGCGCACCGCGCGCGGGCACCGGTCGAGGACTGCCGTTCAGCAGTTCGTCGTGGAACCTGCGCAGCTCGTCGGCCCGTTCCGGGAAGTCCGCCGCCCGGGCACGGCGGTGGTAGTCGAGGAAGTACTGGACTGCTTCTTCCCTGCGCTCCAGGGCGTACAACGCCTGGAGACGGCGCTTGGCCAGCAGCACGTCCGCGTCGTACTCGATCTGTGCCGCCTTGACCAGGCGCAGCACCTCCTCGTACTCGCCCAACTGGTGGCGGCCGTAGATCAGGGCGTTGTTGGCTTGCAACCACTCGTCCCGGCCGACCACGCGGCGCCAGTCGTCGGCGCGGTCGGTGTCGAGGTCCGCCAGCGGCTCGTCCCAGAGCTCCAGCGCCGACTCCAGCAGCTCGCAGGCGCGCTCCCGCTCGCCCGACTTCCCCAGCCGACGCGCCTCTCCCACGATCCGCTGGAACACGTGGAAATCGATGGTGGCGGGGTCGGCGATCAATCGGTACGCCCCGTCCTCGGTCTTGAGTTGCGCCGGCAGGTCGTGCAGCTTGAGGGCACTGCGTATTCGTGTCGAGTACGTGGACAGCGTGGCCGCGGGATCACGCGGCGCCTTGCCGTCCGGCCACACCCATTCCGCCAAAGTGCGGACCGGCACGGCTTTGCCGACGTACATCAGCAGCACCGCGAGAACACCGCGTTCCTTTGGCGTTCCCCAGTCGTGGCTGAAACCGTCGACCACCCGCACGCGTGTCCGTCCGAGGATCTTGAAATCCATGGTCACCAGCGCCACCCCTCGCTGGAGGCAATGATTCGCGTTTGAGTCTGCCCGTACACACCTACTCGATCCAGCTCCCCATCACGTTCCGATACCTCGATGTGACAATGCGTAGTCCGGTCGGCCTAGCCCGGTGGAGTCCGAAAGGTTTTTGAAAGGTGCGTGCGGCTCACACCTGGTGCTCGCGCTCCTGCACGTGCAAATCCGCGTCGGTATTGATCTCCGCAACCACCCGGAGCACGGCTTTCAGCCTTCCGTATGCGCGATGAACCGGATTCGACAGCGGCCGCTCCCAGGCTGGGGACACCTCCGGCGGGAAACGCCCGCTCGGATCGCCGAGGAGGTACGCATGGAGTTCCCTGATGTGGTGGTGGTCGGTCTCGGCTTCACCGGGTTGCCCACGGCGGTGGCGGCGGCGGAAGCAGGCCTGCGGGTCCTCGGTCTGGACAGCTCACCGCAGCGCATCGACGACGTGGTCGCCGTCCAACCCGGTTGCGGGCTGGGCACCGTGCCGGAAGAGGTCCTGAGCGACGTGCTGGCGACGGGGCGGCTGGTCGTTCGCGACGTCGCCGGTGGCTTGCCGGCCGCGAAGGTGCACGTGCTGTGCCTTCCGACCCCGCCCGAACCGCGCGGCGGGGTGGACATCCGCCCCTTGATCCACTCGGTGCACGCGGTCGCGAAGGTGCTGCGTCGGGGTGATCTGGTGATCGTCCAGAGCACGTGCCCCCCGGGAACCGTCGACCAGTCCCTGGTGCCGGCACTGGAGCGGCTCTCCGGCATGCGCGCCGGCACGGACTTCCACGTCGCCACGGCCCCGATGCGGATCGACCCGGGGAACCGGACGCACCAACTCGCCGCCATACCCCGCGTCGTAGGTGGCCACACCGCCCGGTGCGCGGCTCAAGCCACCCAGTTCCTGTCCTCGATCGCGCACCAGGTCGTCACCGTGACCACGAGCTGCGCGGCAGAGTTGGCCAAGGTCTTCGAGAACGCCTTCCGGCTGGTCAACATCTCATTGGTCAACGAGTTGGCGGTCGTCTGCCGGGCGTACGGGGTCGACGTGGCGGAAGTGCTGCGCGCCGCGGGCACCAAGCCGTTCGGGTTCCTCGGGCACCAACCGAGCGCGGGCGCGGGAGGCGACTGCGTGCCCGTCTCGGCACGCTTCCTCTCCACCGCCGCACGACGCCGCGGCACGCTCACCCCGCTGATCGACGCCGCCTTGGCCCTCAACGACGCGATGCCCGCGCACACGGTCGACCGGTTGCGCGAGGCGGCCGCGCGGGTGACCCGGAAACCCCTGTGCGACAGCAAGGTCCTCGTGCTGGGCGTGACCTACAAGCCCGACACCCCGAACGTGCGCCAGTCGGCGGCGGTGGCGGTGCTGGAGGAACTGCGCAGGGAGACCGCGGTCGACTACCACGACCCCTATGTGGCGGAGCTCGTCCTGTCCGACGGAGCCGAGCTCCGCAGCAGGGACATCGGGGATCTCGGAGGTGTCGACTTCGCGGTCGTCATGACTCCGCACCGCGTCTACGAGGACCTGCACGGGTTGGGCGTGCCGGTCTTCGACTGCTCGACCGGCGAGCCGCGCCTGGTTCCCGAACGCCTCCGGTCCGCGGCATGACGGACCACTGGATCAGGGGCCCGATCGGGCCGGACGCCGAACGACGGGTGACGGTGCCCGGTTGTCGGACCGTCCTGGTGATGGTGCCGCACCTCGTCGCGGGCACGCGGCTGATCTCCGACGTGGTGCCGCTCCTGTTCAACGACCCCAGGGTGCAGGTGGTGTTCTCGGTCACCGACACCGGGCAGTGGTGGCACGGCACCGAGGAGTACGTGCGCAGGCAGGGAGGAGTCGTCGTGCCCTGGCACCAGGCGACCCAGCACGACTTCGACCTGGTGCTGGCCGCGGCCCACAACGACCTGGACCAGGCTCGCGGGCCGATCGTGCTGCTGCCGCACGGAGCGGGCAACCTGGCGTCGCGCAAGTACAGCAGACACGCGGGACGCGCCGCCCTGCCGCACGCCGGGCTGAGCCGTGAGTCGCTTGTCCGGCGCGGCCGGGTCCTCCCCACCGTGATCGGCCTGACGCACGAGGACGAGTTGGTCGCGTTGGGCACGTCCTGCCCGGAAGCACTGGGAAGCGCTTCGGTGGTCGGGGATCCCTGCCTCGACCGGATGGTGGCCAGCCTCCCGTTCCGGTCTCGCTACCGCGAGGCGCTGGCGGTGCGCGAGGAGCAGCTCCTGGTCACGGTGAGTTCGACCTGGGCGCCCGATTCGGCCTTCGGCAGCGACCTGTCGTTGTGCCGCGCGTTGCTCGACGAGTTGCCGAGGGCGAGGTACAGGGTCGCGCTGGTACTGCATCCGAACGTCTGGGCCGTCCACGGGTGGTGGCAGGTGCGGGCTTGGTTGCACGACTGCATCGAAGACGGGTTGTTGGTGATCCCGCCCGAGGAGGGCTGGCGAGGCACCGTCATCGCCAGTGACACCGTGGTGGGGGATCACGGCTCCACCACCCAGTACGCCGCGGCGATCGGCAAACCGGTGGTGCTGGCGTCCTTCCCCGAGGCGAACGTCCGCAGCGGCAGCCTCGCGGACGCGGTCCGCGAACGCGTGCCGATGCTGGACCGCGATCGGCCGTTGCTGCCCCAGGTCGCCGCGGTCCGCGCCGGGAACGCGGCGGGGGTGGCC
This sequence comes from Saccharothrix stipae, assembly GCF_054781895.1. Taxonomy (NCBI): domain Bacteria; kingdom Bacillati; phylum Actinomycetota; class Actinomycetes; order Pseudonocardiales; family Pseudonocardiaceae; genus Saccharothrix; species Saccharothrix stipae. Next base: position 738,679 of record NZ_BAAGTN010000002.1, read on the forward strand.
GAGTTGATGTCATCACGACCGGGTCGGGCCTCGGCGGCCCTGCGCGCGATCATGTACCGCTTGATGAGGTTGCCGGAGCCCGATCGGGCCGCCACCACCGCGGCGGTGCCCGCTCCAACTCGCCTCCACCTGGAGCACACATGATCGCGTGGCTGGTCGTCGACGGCGTGGGTGTCGGCGTGCACCGCCTCGTCTTCGGCCCCCTGTCCGGCAGCCTCGACCAACTCCTGATCGGTGAGGTGGGCCGCGCCGACCCCGCCGCGCTCGGATTGGCCGACCTGGTGATAGAGCCGACTCACCGGTCGAGCTCCGCGAGTCTGGTGGTGATCGTGGCGGCCTTCGGGTTCCCCGAGCCACCGAGCAGTCGCTGCGCCTCGCGGTAGCGTTCGCGTGCTGCGGGGAGGTCGCCGCCGGACTCGGCGACCTCCCCGAGCATCACCAGGATCTCCGCCTCGTAGAACGGCGAACCGAAGCCGCGGACCACTTCCAACGCCGTGCGCAGGTGCCCCTCGGCCTCGGCGGTGTGCCTCCGGCCCACTTCGATCGCGGCGACGGACATGAGGCACCTGGCCTCTCCCGCGCGATCACCGTGCCGTCTCATGGAGTCGGCCGCGGCGACCAGCTCCGCCATCGCGTCATCGTCGCGGCCCAGTTCGGCCAGCACCTCTCCGATCCGGCGGGTGCACAGCGCCTCGGCCCGTGGCGACCCGGTGTGCCGGCGGATCTCCCGCGCACGCACCAAGAGGTCCAAAGCCCGTTGCAGGTCACCTGCACCCTGCGCCACGCCGCCGAGTTCGGTCAGCGCGACGGCAACACCCTGGCTGTCCCCGTCTTGCTCCGCAATGGCCAGCGCACGGGTTCCCTCCCGCTCGGCGTCCTGGAACCGGCGCAGGCTCCCGTAGGTGAACGCCAACTGTGCCCTCAGCTTGGCCTCCGCTGCCCGGTTGCCGCACCGCACGGCCGCCGGCACGCCGAGTTCGTGCAACGCCAACCAGTCGTCGTAGTGCCGCAGGTGGAGGAACAACCCCCACATCGCCTCGCAGAACTTCCAGACCTGCTCGTCGAAGCCCAGGTTGTCGGCGATTTGGCAGACCTCGCGCAGGTTGACCCGTTCCTCCTCCAGCCAAACCAGCGCTTCGCGCGTGGTCGGGAACGAGGACCGCCGGTCGTGGAAGCGCGTGTTGACCCGGTGGCGCGTCGGGCGCAGGGCCAGGTCCGCGTCCACCAAGCGGTCCAGGTACCACTCCACCATGCGTCGAAGGGCAGCGTCGCGCTCCTCGTGCGAAGCCCAGTCGGCGTGCCGGCGGGCGTGCAGCCGCAGCAGGTCGTGGAACCGGAACCGCTCGTCCCCCACCTCGGTCAGGAGGTTCTTCTCGACGAGTTCGCCCAACACGGGCTCGATCTCCGGCCGTGGCTCGCCCGCCATCGCGGCCGCGGCTTCGGCATCGAAGGTCGGCCCGGGGTGCAGGGCACACAGGCGGTAGACGCGGGCGTGATCAGGTGGCAGGTCCGTGTACGACAGGTCGAAGACCGCCTCGACCGACACGCCGTCGTCCGCCACCAGGGTGGCCAGGCGTTCGGCGCGCAGCGAGCCTGCCTCTTTCGACAGCGACCGACGTGGGTGGGTCGACAGGCGCGCACCGATCACGGACAGCGCGATGGGCAGCCCCGCGCAGAGCCGGGCCAGTTCCCGAGCGGCAGAAGGTTCCGACGTGACGCGCGAGCCCACGGCGCGTTCGAGCAGTTCCAGCGACGCGTCTTCGTCGAACGACTCGACCTCCACGAACCTGGCGCCGTCCACCGCCAGTCCGCCCAACCGCCAGCGGCTGGTGACCACGACCGCACTGCGCGGCGAGGTGGGGAGCAGCGGGCGCACCTGTGCCGCGGAGATCGCGTTGTCCAGCAGCAGCGCCACTTGCCGGTCGGCGGTGAGGGTGCGGAAGGTCGCCTGTCTTCGGGCGAGCCCCGACGGGATGTCGGTTCCCGGTACGCCCAGCGCCAGGAGGAACCACTCAAGGACTTCCTCCGGCGTTGTCGGTGCCCCGAGGTGGTGAATGCCCAGGTCCGCGTACAGCTGGCCGTCAGGGAAGCGCTTGCGGGTGTCATGTAGCCACCGCAAGGCCAACGAGGTCTTTCCCACGCCGCCCGGTCCGCTGATCACCACCACCGGCGCCTCGTCCGCCTCCAGCCAGCCGTTGAGCGCCGCCAGTTCACGACGCCGGCTCGTGAACAGCTTCGGCGCGGGCGGTAGTTGGTAGGGAATCACCGGTTCCGAGCGCGGAGTGTTGAAGTGCACCGCTCCGACGCTTCCGGCTTGGACCACCGGACCGTAAGCCGTGCCTGCCACCACGTTCTCCCTGCTGTGCCTCACAGGCCCCCTCCCTGTACAACCCGTGACTTGAGTGTCACAGAAATGACATCGGTCGCCGGGTGACCGTCGGGTGGACTCATAGCTCCGTTTGGCCGCCGGCCTCAGAGCGACCACAGCCCGGATAACGAAGGAGTAACACCCAGGTCGTCGACGGCGGGCGGCACGTATGCCCCTTTGCACCGCCCAGGAAAGTCGGGCGCTCACGCGTGGCCATGACGAGGTGGCATACCGATGATGCGAAGGCGGATCACCACGACTCCTGCACTACGCCGAAACTCGTCATGATCGGAGACGGCTGGACGAACGCACCTGTCGGCCTGGGTGCGGAGAACCGCATCACGGTGGCGGGTTGCCGTGTTGTGCTCGTGGTGGTGCCGCACGTCGTCGCGGGCACCCGACTGGTGGACCTGCTGCCGTTGATCGAATCCGATCAACGGGTGCAGGTGTTGTTCACCGTCCAGGGATCCGTGCACGGCACGGCGGAGTTCACCCACCGGTTGGGCGGTCACGTACTGCCCTGGGACCAGGCGACGCGACAACAGTTCGACCTCGTGCTGGCAGCGGGATTCCGCGGGGTGGACCAGTTGCACGGCCCGGTTCTCGTGGTGCCGCACGGGGCCGGCGCGCTGAAGTCGAGGCTGCGGCCGCGGCGGGCGAATGCGCTCGCCGGACACGGCTTGACCCGCGAGCAGTTGATCCGTGACGGGCGCGTCGTCCCGCACGCCCTCGTGCTGTCGCACCACGACGAACTGCGGCTGCTGCGGGAGTCGTGCCCGGAAGCGGAACCCGTGGCCGTCGTCGCGGGCGACATCTGCCTCGACCGGATGGTGGCGAGCGTCCCGCACCGCGAGCGCTACCGCCGAGCGCTGGGCGTCGCGCCGCACGAGCGGCTGGCGGTGATCAGCTCGACGTGGACACCACACTCGGCGTTCGGGGCGCACCTCGGCCTGTACCGACGCCTGGTGGACGCCGGGCACCCCGTGGCGGCAGTGCTCCACCCGAACATCTGGAGCGTGCACGGAGCCAGGCAAGTGCGCGCGTGGCTGCCCGACGGGCTGATCGTCATCCCGCCGGAAGAAGGCTGGCGAGCCGCGATCATCGCGGCCGATGTGGTGATCGGCGACCACGGCTCCTGCACGCAGTACGCGGCGGCGCTCGGTAGGCGGACGCTCCTCGTGCCGTTGACGGAAGGCCTGCTGCGCAAAGGAAGCCCGGCGGACCTCACGTACCGAGGAGCACCGGTGATCGACCCCGTCCGGCCCGCGCTCGACGAAGCGACGGACGTACCCGGAATCGCCGAAGCGATCAGTTCCCGCCCGGGTGAGGCCGGCGCCATCCTGCGCCACACCATGTACCGCCTCATGGAGTTGGCCGAACCCCCGCAACCGGTCTCCCTGACGCCGGTTCCAGCGCTCCGGGTACCAGGATGACCGGCGGGTCGGCAAGCGGACGGACGGGGATCGGTGACCCCATCCGAAGCAAGTGGGACCGGAAGTTAGGGGTGGCGCTGGATAACGAAAAGGTAACGGTCAGGTCGCGGACTGGGCGCGGTACGTATGCCACTGTGTCCACCGCCCACCGGCGGTCGGGGTTCAACGCACACATGCGCGTACCTACGACGAGGTGACACATCCATGACGCGAAACCAGGGGCGGCACCGCTTCTCCCGGCGCACGAAGCTGACTGCCGGCGTGACCGGGTTGGCGCTCACGATCGGCCTGGCCGTCGCGATCAGCACCACCGGCGATCAGGGCACCGCCCAGGCGGACGGGGCCGACATCTCCCTGTTCGTCGACATCACGAAGCAGCAGCGCAACGTGCGGGCTCCCCAGCCGCAGCGCGGCGCGAGCACCGGCACGTTCACCGTGGACTGCGGCCGCAACGAGAACGGCCACTTCAACCCGGACAACTTCATCGCGCAGCCGGGGGTCCGCAACGGGGCCGAGCACCTGCACGACTACGTGGGCAACGTGTCGACCGACGCCGACTCGACCAACGAGAGCCTGCTGGAAGCGGACACCACCTGCAAGAACGGTGACAAGTCGGCCTACTTCTGGCCGGTGGTCCGGATCGACCGCGAGGACGAGGAGGAGGAGCCGGGCCGGCCGGCCGACGCCGAGGTCGAGTGCCCGGACGTGCAGCGCAAGCTGCGCAACGTGCCGCGCCAGGCCAAGGCGGAGGTGGACCGCAACCTCCAGGCGATGAAGGACCAGATCGCCGAGGCCAACCAGAAGCTCAAGGCGGCGGCGAACGTCGACGACCCGAACTTCGTCAACAACACCGTCCTGGGGCCGTTGCGGGACAAGCGGACCGCGGCGATCGACCGCATCACCATCGCCATCGACCGGGTCGCCGAACGCCCGCGCGGGCTCAAGAGGCTCGCGCCGTGCACGGTCAAGGACGGCGACGCCAACGACGCCCGGGTCGCCGAGGCGGCCCAGGAGGCGGAGGCTGACGCGCCGGAGAAGGGTGACGGCAAGAGCGCCAGCGACGAGAACGAACTGCCCGGCAACGAGGGCGAGATCCAGCGCCCCGAGGTCGTCGACCTGACCTTCCGCGGCAGCCCCGTCGGCAAGGTCGAGGCGATGCCGCAGTTCCTGCGCGTCCTCTACGGCGACGCGAAGGTCTCCACGAACGGCCCGAAGAACGCCCGCAAGTCGTGGACCTGCACCGGGTTCGAGGACAAGGTGCTGATGGACAAGTACCCGATCTGCCCGGAGGGCAGCAAGGTCAAGCGCATCCACGACTTCGCCAGCTGCTGGGACGGCAAGAACACCGACAGCGCCAACCACCGCGACCACATCGTCTACCCGAACGACAACGGCAAGTGCCCGCGTGGCTTCAAGGCCGTGCCGCAGCTGCGGATCAGCCTGACCTACAACATCCCGCGTGACGTCCAGGTCGCCGGCCAGTACGCGGTCGACGCGTTCCCGCAGGAGGAGCACAACCCGTTCTCCGACCACGACGACTTCGCGAACGTCATGTCCGAGCAGATCATGAACCGCCTGGTGCAGTGCGTGAACACCGGCCGCCGGTGCAAGGAGTGACGATGATCCAGGCGAACTTCGCGTCCGGTGTGGACGAACTGCGCGCCACCGAGGACGTGCACCGGTTGCTCGACCGCCTCACGGTGGCCGAGGACGCCACGCTCGTGCACACGGACTGCCCGGACCACCTCGTGTGGGTCGGCGTGCGCGGTGACCGCGGGGCGATGCTGTTCACCGACGTGATCACCGGTTCGTGGGCCAGCCTCGGCGAAGGCCCCCGCCAACGCCCCCGGTACGCCGGGGTCAACTTCCCCACCCACTGCGAGATCCCGGTCGCCGACCTCGCCGTCGCGATCGAGGAGTTCCTCGCCACCGGACAGCGCCCCACGCTCGTCCCGTGGCAGCAGGTGAGGTGAGGAAGACGCCATCCCCGATCCGCGCGGCGGCGGGTCGGGGATGGCCCCTTTCCCGGTTCAGCCGGCTTGGAGCGCCAGGTACAGGTCCACCCGTTCGGTGAAGTTCGAGAGGTCCACCCCCAAGAGGTCCTCGACCCGTCCCACCCGGTAGCGCAAGGTGTTCACGTGGACGTGCAGCCGCGCGGCGGCCGTGGTCCACGAGCCGGAGCAGTCGAGGAAAACCCGCAGCGTGCCCACGAGGTCCGAACCGTGCTCGGCGTCGTAGTCCAGCACCGGGCCCAGGAGCCGCCGGCGCAGCGAGCGGCGCAACTCCTCGGGCACGCCGGCCAGCAGCAGCTGGTGCAGGGCGATCTCCTCCCCCGCCACCACGCAGGTCCGCCCGGTCCGCCGTTCGCCCAGCCGCCGGGCGTGCGACGCCTCCTCCGCCGCGCCGCGCAGCCCGGCGTGCCCGACCGGCGACGAGATCCCGACCAGGACCCTGGTCGAGCGCAGGCCCGGTTCGAGCGTCCGCAACGCCGTCCGGACCCCTTCCGCCCACGACCCGGACGGCACGAGCGCGTACACCTCCGCGCCGGCGGCGGCCACCAGGAACGTCGGCGCGACCGACGCCAGCACCTCCTCCACCAGCGCGACGGCCTGCTCGACCGGCCCGTCCGACACCGACGCCGCCAGCACCCGCAGCGGGGCGTCCGGGTCCCAGCCGACCGCCGCGATCCGCGCGGCGACCTCGCCGCCGGTGAGCACCTGCCGCACCAAGGGCCCGGCCGCCCGGTTCTCGATCTCCCGCCCTTGCAGGACCCGCGCCCGCTCCACGCCGACCAGGCCGGCCAGCTCGGCGGCGACCTCGTCGTGCGTCCGGTCGCCGGAGACCACGAGGATCCACGAGGCGAGCCGGGAACCCCCGCGCGCGGACACCGGCAGCAACGTCACGCCGCGCACCACCCTGGGCAGCCGGTCGGCCAGCAGGAACTCCCGCACCAACGCCTCGGCCTCGGGCAGTTCGGGCCCGGCGACGACGTGACCGGTGCACGACAGCACCCGGCACGGCGCGTCCAGCTCCGCCGCGCCCGCGGCCACCAGCTCGGCCAACCCACCACCTTCGACGACCACGGTGAGCAGCCGCCGGTGCCTGCCGAGCAGCGCGCCCGCGTCACCGACCCGCTCGGCCGCGAGCTCGGTCACCACGCGTTCGGTGATGACCGCGAACGACAGGTCCACCGGTACCTGCAACAGCGGCACGCCGTGCCGTTCGCAGGCCTCGACCAGCGCCTCGGGCAATTCGCCGACATCGGGTGGGCTGGCCGCCAACGCGGCGACTCCCGACGCCGCCAAGGAAGCGACAAACTTTTCACAATCGGCCGCGGTCCGGTGCCACAACAGCCCGGAGAGCACCAGCTCGCCACCGGACAGGTAGCGGGCCGGATCCGGTAGTTCGGTGCCGTAGAGCCTGGTCACCGGCCTGTCAAGCGATTCGGCGCCACGGACGAGGCGAAGTCGGAGTTCCGGCATCCCGAGCAGGCTCCGAACCAGCAACACGCGCGCCTCCTCCACGTCATCTCGGCCGTTTACCGTCGTCCGATCGTGTTTGTAGGAAAGCACAAATCCCCTCACTGTAGGAGCCTGGGATTCATGCGCCGCCGCCGTAGCCGATCACGGTCCCGGGCCTGTGTACTGGCTCACACCGCGCACTCCAGCCACCGAGGTAGCCGATGGATTTCCTCCGCCCCGACACCCTCGCCGAGGCGCTCGCGCTCAAGGCGCAACGCCCGGACGCCGTGCCCATCGCCGGTGGCACGGACGTGATGGTTGAGCTGAACTTCGACCACCGCCGCCCGGCCGCCCTGCTCGACCTGACCCGGATCGCCGAACTCCGCTCCTGGGACACGGACCACGCCGCCGACGGCGCAGCGGTGCGCATCGGCTCCGGCGTCCCGTACACCCGGATCATCGACGAGTTGGGCGCGCACCTGCCCGGGCTCGCGATGGCCTCCCGCACGGTCGGTTCGCCGCAGATCCGCAACCGCGGCACGGTCGGCGGCAACCTGGGCGCCGCGTCACCCGCCGGTGACACGCACCCGGTGCTGCTCGTCGCCGACGCCACCGTGGAGGCCGCCTCGACCCGGGGCACCCGGCTCATCCCGGCCACCGACTTCTACCTGGGCGTGAAGCGCAACGCGCTGGAGCCGGACGAGCTGATCACGGCGGTCCACGTGCCGGTCGCCCGGGCACCGCAGCAGTTCTCCAAGGTCGGCACGCGCAACGCCATGGTGATCGCGGTGTGCTCGTTCGCCATCGCCCTGCACCCGGCGCAGCACCGGGTCGGCGCGGCGGTCGGCAGTGCCGCGCCCACGCCGCGCCGCGCGTCGGCGGCCGAGGAGTTCCTGTCCGCCGAGCTGACCTCCACCAACCAGTGGGAGTCGCCGAAACCGCTGCTCGACTCGGTGAAGCGGCGGTTCGGCGAACTCGTGGCGGAGGCCGCGAGCCCCATCGACGACGTGCGCGGTTCGGCCGCGTACCGCAAGCACGCCCTCTCCGTGCTGGCCCGCCGCACGCTCGACTGGGCCTGGCGCGACTACTCCGAGCAGGTGGCCTGACCATGCGCGTGAACGTGACGGTGAACGGCGAGCAGAAGCAGGCCGACGACGTCTGGGAGGGCGAGAGCCTGTTGTTCCTGCTGCGCGAGCGGCTCGGTCTGCCGGGCTCCAAGAACGCCTGCGAGCAGGGCGAGTGCGGCTCGTGCACGGTGTACCTGGACAACACGCCGGTGTGCTCCTGTCTGGTGGCCGCGGGCCAGGTGCAGGACCGCGAGGTGTGGACGGTGGAGGGGATCGGCAGGAAGGATCCGACCCGGGCGGGCGATCGGCTCGACCCCGTCCAGGAGGCGTTCGTGGACGCGGGCGCGGTGCAGTGCGGGTTCTGCACGCCCGGTCTGGTGGTCGCCGCGCACGACCTGCTCGACCGGGTGCCGCAACCGAGCGACCCGGAGATCCGCGAGGCGCTGGCCGGGAACCTGTGCCGCTGCACGGGCTACGAGAAGATCCTCGACGCCGTGCGCCTGGCCGCGACCCGCAAGGCGGACCCCGAGAGCGCGGCGCGATGACGCCGACCATCCTCGACGGCGTCGCGATCGCCACGGTGGACGCCGCGGGCACCGAGCACGCGTTCGGCCACGTCGTCATCGAGAACGGCCGGATCACCGCCGTGGGCCCCGGCCAGGCGCCCAAGCCCACCGGCCCGCACACGTGGGTCGACGGCAGCGGCTGCCTGGTCACGCCCGGCCTGGTCAACACCCACCACCACCTCTACCAGTGGGCCACCCGGGGCATCGCCCAGGACGCCACCCTGTTCGAGTGGTTGACCACGCTGTACCCGGTGTGGCGCGGCCTGGACGCCGAGATCACGCACTCGGCGGCCTCCGCCGGGCTGGCGAGGCTCGCGACCACCGGGTGCACGACCGCCGCCGACCACCACTACGTCCACCCGCGCGAGGGCGGCGACCAGTTCGGCGCCCTGGTCGAGGCGGGCAAGCGCATCGGCATCCGCCTGCACGCCATCCGCGGCTCGATGGACCGCGGCCGGTCGCACGGCGGTCTCCCGCCGGACAACCTGGTCGAGGACACCGAGACCGCGCTCGTCGCCACCGAACAGGCGGTCGTCGACCACCACGACCCGCGCCCGGACGCCCTGGTCCGAGTGGCCGTCGGACCGTGCTCGCCGTTCTCGGTCAGCGCCGAGCTGATGACCGGTGCGGCCGAACTGGCCCGCGCCCGCGGCGTCCGACTGCACACCCACCTCGCCGAGACCGTCGACGAGGAGGAGCAGTGCCAGGCCGAGTACGGCTGCACGCCCACCGAGTACGCCGAACGCCTCGGCTGGCTCGGTGACGACGTGTGGCTCGCGCACACCGTGCACCTGTCGCCCGAAGCGGTGAAGCGGCTGGGCGCGACCGGCACCGGCAGCGCGCACTGCCCCACGTCCAACGGCCGGCTGGGCACCGGCATCGCCCCGGTCCGCGACCTGCTCGACGCCGGTGCGCCGGTCGGCCTCGGCGTGGACGGCGCGGCCTCCAACGAGTCCGCCGGGATGGTCGAAGAGCTGCACCAGGCCCTGCTCCAGGCCAGGCAACGCGGCGGCCCGAAGTCGTTGAACGCCCGCGAGGCGCTGTGGATGGGCACCATGGGCGGCGCGCGCTGCCTCGGCCGTGAGGCGGAGATCGGCTCGATCGAACCGGGCAAGCTCGCCGACCTCGCGGTGTGGCGCCTCGACGGTCTCGACCACGCGGGCATCGACGACCCGGTGGCCGCCCTGGTGCTCGGCCCGCCGCCGAAGCTCAAGCTCGTGATGGTGGGCGGCCGGACCGTGGTCGACGACGGCGAGCTGCGCACCGCCTCCGAAACCGACCTCGCGCGCGACCTGCGTGCCGCCGCCGAGCGACTGAAGGGGACGCGATGAGCCTCACCCCCGCCGAACTGACCTCCGCCGTGCCCGGCGGCATCGGCTCCAGCCCGCAGCGGCCCGACGGGAACCTCAAGGTGCGCGGCGAGTTCGCCTACGCCTCGGACCTGTGGCACGAGGACATGATCTGGGGCACGACCCTGCGCAGCCCGCACCCCTACGCGCGGATCGTCTCGATCGACCTGACCGAGGCGCTGAAGGTGCCCGGCGTGTACGCCGTGCTCACGCACCAGGACGTGCCCGGGCAGAACAGGTACGGGTTGGAGCACAAGGACCAGCCGGTGCTCGCCGAGGACGTCGTGCGCTACCAGGGCGAACCGATCGCCCTGGTGGGCGCGGACCACCCGGAGACCGCGCAGCGCGCCATGAAGCGCATCAAGGTCGAGTACGAGGTGCTCAGGCCCGTCGTGGACATGGAGACCGCGGTCGACGACACGCCCCTGCACCCCGGCGGCAACCTCGTGCGGCACGTGCCCGTGCGGCGTGGCGACCAGCACGCGGCGGCCGAGGTGGTGGTCACCGGCCGGTACGAGGTCGGCATGCAGGACCAGGCGTTCCTCGGTCCCGAGTCCGGATTGGCGGTGCCCGCCGAGGACGGCGGCGTGGACCTCTACGTCGCCACGCAGTGGCTGCACGTCGACCAGGGCCAGGTCGCGGCGGCGCTCGGCCTGCCGCTGGAGCGGGTGCGCCTGACGCTGTCCGGCGTCGGCGGCGCGTTCGGCGGGCGGGAAGACCTGTCCATGCAGGTGCACGCGTGCCTGTTGGCGCGGCACACGGGCAAGCCCACCAAGATGGTCTACAACCGCGAGGAGTCGTTCTACGGCCACGTGCACCGGCACCCCGCGGTGCTGTACTACGAGCACGGCGCGGACCGCACCGGCAAGCTCGTGTACGTCAGGGCGCGCATCCACCTCGACGGCGGCGCGTACGCCTCCAGCACCTCCGCCGTGGTGGCGAACGCGGCGACGCTCGGCATCGGCCCCTACGACGTGGACAACGTGACCGTCGACTGCTGGGGCGTCTACACGAACAACCCACCGTGCGGCGCGATGCGCGGGTTCGGCGCGGTGCAGGCGGGATTCGCCTACGAGTCCCAGATGGACAAGCTCGCCGAGGCGCTGGGCATGGACCCGGTGGACGTGCGGATCGTCAACGCGATGAGCGAGGGCTCGGTCATGCCGACCGGGCAGGTGGTCGACTCCGCCGCGCCGGTCGCACAGCTGCTGAAGCTGGTGAAGGACAAGCCGATGCCACCGCTGGCGACCACGGTCGACCTGCGCGACATGCCGGGTGGCGTCTCCAACACCACGCACGGCGAAGGTGTGGTGCGCGGCGTGGGGTACGCGGTGGGCATCAAGAACATCTGCTTCTCCGAGGGCTACGACGACTACTCCACCGCCCGGGTCCGGTTGCAGGTCATCAACGGCGAACCGGCCGCGATGGCGCACACCGCGGCGGCCGAGGTGGGTCAGGGCCTGGTGACGATCATGCAGCAGATCGTGCGCACCGAACTCGGTGTGGAGCGGGTGACGATCCTGCCGATGGACACCAGCATCGGCAACGGCGGCTCCACCTCCGCGTCCCGTCAGACCTACGTGACCGGCGGCGCGGTGAAGGCGGCGTGCGCGGCCGTGCGCGAGAAGCTGGCCAAGCTCGCCGGTGGCCGCGACCCGTCGACCGCGGACCTGGCCGGTCTGCTGGGCGACGAGGTGATCGACGAGACCGTGGAGTGGCGGCACCGCGCCACCGAGCCCATCGACCCGGAGACCGGGCAGGGCAACGCGCACGTGCAGTACGGGTTCGCCGCGCACCGGGCCGTGGTGGACGTGGACGTGGAGCTGGGCCTGGTGAAGGTGGTCGGGCTGGACTGCGCGCAGGACGTCGGCAAGGCGCTCAACCCGCAGGCCGTGCTGGGCCAGATCCAGGGCGGTTCGGCGCAGGGCCTCGGCCTCGCGGTGATGGAGGAGATCCAGCTCTCGGGCGGCAAGGTGCGCAACCCGTCGTTCACCGACTACCTCATCCCGACCGTGCTCGACATGCCACCGATGAGCATCGACGTGCTGGAACTCGCCGACCCGAACGCGCCCTACGGTGTGCGCGGCGTCGGTGAGCCGCCCACCATCTCGTCCACACCGGCCATCGTCGCGGCCATCCGCGCCGCCACCGGCCTGGCCCTGACCCGAGTGCCCGTGCGACCGGAGCACATCACCGGCACCTGATCCCCGCGCGAACCACCCGGGCCACGGCCGCCGTGGCGCGCACGCGCACGCCCCTAGGAGCACCCCATGACCACGTCCGTGTCCCCCGACCACGCCTGGCTGCGCGCGTCGATCGACCTCGCCACCCGCAACGTCGCCGCCGGTGGCGGCCCGTTCGGCGCGGTCGTCATCCGGGCCGGCGAGGTGATCGCGACCGGCACCAACCAGGTCACCCCGACGCTCGACCCGACCGCGCACGCCGAGGTGGTCGCCATCCGGGCGGCCTGCCAGGCCATCGGCGACTTCCGGCTCACCGGCTGCGTGCTGGTGTCGTCGTGCGAGCCGTGCCCGCTGTGCCTGTCCGCCGCCCTGTGGGCGCGGGTGGACCGGGTCGTCTACGCCGCCGACCGGCACGACGCCGCCGAGGCCGGGTTCGACGACCGCGAGTTCTACGAGTTGTTCGGCAGGCCGCGCGAAACGTGGAGCCTGCCGGTGCACCAGGTCTCCACGGGGGTGGACAACGCGCCGTTCACCGCGTGGCTGTCCCGGACCGACCGCGTCGACTACTAGGCGGGCAGGCCCCGGAGTGCCTGCGCGGGCCGCCGCACCGGCACTTGTGGTGATCAAGATGTGCCGAGGCCGGTGGCGCTCGGTCGGCTGGTTGATGACCGTGATCGCGGTGCTGTTCTTCGCGGTCGGTCTGAAGTCGTTGGCCATGGACACAGGTTCGGTGGAATTCCCGGCCGGCGCCGCAACTTCTTCGTCGGTTGTGGACAACTGCCTCGTGGGGTCCCGGGGAACGGCGCCGCGCCTGCTGGTGTCCGGGGCGACCGACTACGCCTCCGCCGTGGCTCGACCAGGACGTTCCTCGGATATCACGTGACGGTGCGCGATGCGCGGCCCGTCTTCGCAGCTGTGGACAGGTTCCCGTCCGCCGATGAAGTCCACGGTCAGGCGCCCAGCAGTCCCCGTTCGTAGGCGACCGCGACGGCGGCGGCGCGGTCCTTCACGCCCAGCTTGGCGTAGACGTGCACCAGGTGCGTCTTCACGGTCGCCTCGCTGATGAAGAGCTTCGCCGCCGCCTCGCGGTTCGTGCACCCGCGCGCGATGAGCGCCAGCACCTCCACCTCGCGGTCGCTCAACGGCTCCGCCGCGGGCTGCCGCACCTGACCCACCAGGCGGGTCGCCACGGATGGCGACAGCACCGCCTCGCCCCTGGCCGCCGAACGCACCGCCCGGAACAACTCGTCGCGCGGCGTGTCCTTCAACAGGTACCCGGTGGCGCCCGCCTTGATCGCCGGCAGCACGTCGCTGTCCGTGTCGTACGTGGTCAGCACCAACACCCTGGTCGGGCAACCGCGCAACCGCTCGATGGCGGTGACGCCGTCCACACCGGGCATCCGCAGGTCCATCAGCACGACGTCCGGCAGCAGCGCCCGCACCACCGTCACCGCCTCCGCGCCGTCCGCCGCCTCACCCACCACGTCGACGTCACCGGCGCCCGCGAGCATCCCGCGCAGCCCGTCGCGCACCACGGGGTGGTCGTCCACGATCACCACGCGGATCACCTGGCCACCTCGGCCGGGATCGCGGGGACCGACGCCGACACCGCCGTGCCGCCGCCCGGCTCGGACTCCACCACCAGCGCTCCCGCCAAGCGCGACACCCGTTGACGCATGCCGACCAGCCCGAACCCGTCCGTGCGCACCTCCGGGTCGAACCCGGCGCCGTCGTCACGCACGTCCAACGTCACCACGTCCTCCATGTACGACAACGTCAACCCGACGCGTGAAGCGCGCGCGTGCTTGGCGACGTTGGACAGCGCCTCCTGCGCGGCACGCAGCAACGTGACCTCCACCTCCGGGTGCAGAGCGCGCGCCGCACCCGTCGTGTGGAGCGACGCGGCCACCCCCGTCTGGTCCGCCCACCCCGCCGTGACCTCGGCCAACGCGTCCGGCAGGTTCGCGTCCACCAGCGCGGGCGGCCGCAGGGCGTGCACCGAACGACGGGCCTCGGCCAGGTTCTCCCGCGCCAGCCGCAACGCCGTCTCGACGTGCCGCGGCGGGTTCTCGTCGGCCTGGAGCTGGGTGATGATGCCGGTGAACCCCTGGGCGAGCGTGTCGTGGATCTCCCGCGCCAACCGCTGCCGCTCGTCCAGCACACCGGCCTCGCGCGCCTGGATGAGCAACTGGGCGTGCAGTCCCGCGTTCTCCTCCATCATCGCCTCCATCTGGGCGACCATCTCCTTGCGGCGCCGTGACTGCTCGGAGGTGATGTGGCCGAACGCGGTGAACGTGCAGGCGATGACCACGATGAACACCACGATGATCAGGTACACCACGATCGGCCCGAACTCCGCCGGCGGGAGGCCCCCGTACAACGACGTCGCCGCGAGCACGCCGGTGGCCGACACCCCGGCGAGCTTCCACCGGCCGGGCAGCACGTCTATGGCGTAGATGTACCCGGCGAAGGAGAAGAACCCGAACAGCGGGTCCCGCAGCCCCAGCAAGGCGTACGCGACCAGGATGCCGACGAAGAACAGGGCCATCAGACCGGTCCGGGAGCGCCAGCCCGGGTGCCACGTGTACCACCACAGCATCCACAGGCCGGTCGCCGCGGCGATGCCCACGTTGACCGCGGTGGTCGGCGCGGGGTCCGTCCCGACCACCAGGTACATGGCGGTCGTCAGCACCAGCACGAAGTACGGGATGGCGTGCCCGGCGACGGCGAGCCGCCGTTCCCACGTGTCCAGCACGTCCATCGCGCGCACCTCGCTACTCCCAGCGGAACGACTTCGCCGCGACCGTACCCGCTACCAGCGTGACCAGGGTGAGGACGCCGAGGTGCACCGGATCCGGCGCGACGCCCAACCACGACTCCTGCAACGCGCCGACGCCCGGCGGCAGGTACTCGCCGATGGTGTTCAGGAGGTCCGGCAGCAGGAACCGGGGCAGGTACGCGCCACCGAAGAACATGACCAGCATGAACACCACGGTCGCCCACCCGCCCGCGGACCGCGCGTTCGGCGCCCAGGCCGCGACCAGCAGACCGAGCGCGGACAGCGACAGCATGCCGAGCAGGCACGTCACGAGGAACCCGAGCGGGTGGTGCGGCAGGTCGATGCCGAACACCGCCCGGGCCACGACCATGAGCAGCACGATCGAGATCACGCCCGCGATCACGTTGACGAGCACCTGTGCCACCAGCAGGCGCGCCGGGTGGACCGGGGTGGTGGAGAAGCGGCGCAGCACGCCCTTCTCGCGGTAGGTGGCCACCGTGGAGGGCAGCTTGTTCAACCCCAGGAACGCCAGCGTGATCACCACCAGCGAGGACATGTAGGAGTCGATGAACCGCTGGTCGCCGAAGTTCGGGTCGGGCGTGCGCAACGCGGGGATCGCGCCGAGCACCAGCAGCAGGATGGTCGGGAAGAGCACGGCGAACACGACCATGCTCGGCTCGCGCAGGAACAGCTTCCACTCGGTGTTGACGATCTTCAGCATGCTGCTACTCCGTGAGGGTGCGGCCGGTGAGGCGGATGAAGGCGTCGTCCAGGCCCGCCTGCTCGATGCGCAGGTCGGCGGCGACGATCTGGTTGCGGGCGAGCACGGACGTGACGGCGTGCAGCAGGTTGCCCGTGCCGGTGACGACGAGCTGCGGCCCGTGCCGGTCGACGTGCGCGACCTCGGGCAGCTCTTCCAGCAGCGCAACGTCGAACGGCGTGGCCGGCCGGAACCGGACCCGCTGCTCACCGTCCACCCGGGACACCAGCCCGGCCGGGCTGTCGACCGCGACGAGCCTGCCCTCGTCGATCAGCGCGATCCGGTCGCACAGCCGTTCGGCCTCCTCCATGAAGTGCGTGACGAGGACGACCGTGACGCCGGCGTCGCGGATCTGCTCGACCAGGCTCCACGTGTCGCGGCGGGCCTGCGGGTCCAGGCCGGTGGTGAGCTCGTCCAGCACGGCGACCTTGGGCTTGCCGATCAGCGCCAGCGCGATGGAGACGCGCTGCTTCTGGCCGCCGGAGAGCTTGCGGTACTCGGTCTTGGCGCGATCGGCCAGGCCCAGGCGTGCCAGCAGCTCCCGCCAGTCCGCCGGGTCGCGGTAGAAGGAGGCGTAGAGGTCGAGGGCCTCGCCGACCCGGATCCGGTCCGGCAGCTCGCTCTGTTGCAGCTGCACGCCCAGCCGGGTACGGAGCTTCACCCGATCGCGCTGCGGGTCGAGTCCGTCGACACGGATCGTGCCGCCGTCCGGGGAGCGCAAGCCCTCCACGCACTCCACGGTCGTGGTCTTCCCGGCCCCGTTCGGGCCGAGGATGCCGAAGATCTCCCCCTCGTCGACGGTGAACGACACACCGTCCACCGCGACCTTCCGGTCGTACCTCTTGACGAGGTCGACCACTTCGATGATTGCCATGCCACCAGCGTCGTCGCGGCGACGTTCGGCCGGATCGCACGGCGGGTCAGACCTCGCATCAACCGATCGGTTGATCTTCCCGTAGACCACCCTGAACCAGCTCGGGGTGCACCTGAGCGTTGAACTCAGGGGTCCTGAACGTAGGACACGCGCGTTCTGAACGTAGGACACGCGCGTTCTGGAGGTAGGACTCACGCGACGCGAACGTAGGACTCTCGCGGTTCTGGGGGTGGGAAGCGGGGGGTTAGGGGTGGAGGCCGTGCAGGACTTGGGTGACCAGGGTGGTGACGACCTCGGCGTTGTGGGAGGTGTCGCCCGGGCGGAGGGTGCGGGCGGCGGCCTCGACGGCGCCGTGGATCAGGGTGGCGCGCAGGGCGGGTGACGGGACGCCCGCCTCGGTGAGGGCGTCGGTCAGGGGTGTCAGGAGCTTCTCGTGCTCGGCGCGGATCCGGGTGCGGGCGGCCTCGGGCAGCGCGTGGGCGGAGAGGGCGACGACGGCGCCGTGGCTGCCGTCGGCGATGATCTCCAGCTCGGTGCGGAGGTAGGCCTCGACCCTGGCCTGCACGCCCTCGACCGAGCGCACCGCCTCGACCAGCTTGCGACCCCACTCGGGCAGCTCGTCGGACACGATCGCGGCGACCAGCTCCTCGCGGGAGCGGAAGTACTCGTACAGGCTCGGCCGCGACAAGCCGACCCGGCGCGCCAGCGACGCGAGGGTCAACGCGTCCGCGCCCTCCGAGGCCACGATGTCACGCCCGGCGTCCAGCAGGTCCCGCAGCCGGTTCGCACGGTGCTGCGCCAGCGTGTCGGCGCTGATCCTGGGCACCCACCGAATCCTAGCCCTTGCGTTACCTACGTGCCGTTGGAATAGTTCCCTACACAGCGTCGGGAACCACGGAGGTGTCGGGTGTTCATCGCGACCAACCGCTTGTTCGTCCCCGCCGAGCGCGCCGAGGAGTTCGAGGCGCACTTCAAGAGCAACATGCGCACCTACCTGCCCGGCGTGCCCGGCCTGCGCCGCAGCACGTTGCTGCGCCCGACCCGCCCCGACCAGCCGTACGTGTCGGTCAACGAGTTCGACACCGAGGACGACTTCCGCGCCTGGGTCGCGTCGGACTCCTTCAAGGAGGCGCACAGGCGCAACGCCGGCATCGCGCGCCACGTGACGGGCAACGCCGTGGAGACCTTCCACCACTCGGAGGACCTCCTGCTCGCCCCGTGACCGCGGGTCGACCGCCCCCGTCAGGGGATGGTGATCGCCCTCATCCGCTCCACCTCGTCGGACTGGGAGGCGACCACGTCGTTGGCCATCTCCTCGACCCGCACGTCGGTACCCGAGGACAGCAACTCGACCGCCATCTGCACCGCGCCCTCGTGGTGGGCGATCATCAACTCCAGGAACAGCCGGTCGAAGTCCGCGCCGCGGGCCGCTTCGAGCGCGGCCAGCTGCTCGTCGGTGGCCATGCCGGGCATCGACCGGTGGTCCACTTCCGGCAGGTCGGCGCTGTGGCCGTGCGCGGGCGCGTTCTCCGCGTACTGCCGCTGCCACTGCTTCATCCCGCTGATCTCGGGCCCCTGCGTGTCGTGGATCCGCGACGCGAGGCCGCGCACCGTCTCGTTCTGCGCGCGTTGCGGCGCGAGCGCGGACATGGTCAGCGCCTGCTCGTGGTGGACGATCATGCGGGCCACGTACTTCAGGTCCGCCTCGCTCGGGGCGACCCACCGGTCGGTGCCGAAGTCCTCCGGCGCCAGGGTCTGCGCTTGCTCACCAGGCCCCTGCGGCGCGATGATCGGAGGCTGGTCGGGCGACTGCGCCGTGCAGCCCGCCAGGACGGCCACCAGCACCGCGACGAACACGATCCGCATCCCACTACCCCCTAGAGCCACCGGTCGGCCGCCAACGTACCCGGCGGTCCCACGACTCGGAAGTCGGCAGATTCCCGACGAATGGGTCTGTCCTTAGCGTTGCGAACGGGTGATACTGCGGACCCTGCACTGGGTTGGAAGGGGAACCTGAAGTGGAAGTACGCGATTTGACCCGCCGCCGGCGCAGAACGCCGGCCGCGGTCTTGGGGGCGTTCGCGCTGAGCCTGTCGGTCGTGACCTGGGCACCCCAGGCGACCGCGGCGCCGGACGACGCCGACCTGGCCGGTCTGTCCGAGACCCAACTGTCGAGCCAGGAGCAGCCGGCCGCCGGCATCCCCGGCGTCGACGAGATCCGCAACAGCCGCAACGTCAAGCACCTGGCGAACCTCCCGAAGCCGGCGCCCTTCACCGCCTCTTCGACGTGGTCGGACCTGGCGTTCCAGAACGGCTACGCGTTCGACGGCAACTACGACGGCTTCGTCATCTACGACGTGCGCAACCCGCACAAGCCGTCCATCGTGAGCACGGTCTGGTGCCCGGGCTCGCAGAACGACATCTCGGTCAAGGACAACCTGCTCTTCTTGTCCACCGACTCCTCGCGCAGCGACAACTCCTGCGCCAGCACGCCGCTCTCCGCGACCAACAAGGACGCGTGGGAGGGCATCAAGATCTTCGACATCAGCGACAAGAAGAACCCGAGGTACGTCGCCGCGGTCGAGACCAAGTGCGGTTCGCACACGCACACGCTGGTGCCGGACAAGAAGGGCAAGAACGCCTACCTGTACGTTTCGTCGTACAGCCCCAACGACACCTTCCCCGACTGCAAGACGCCGCACGACCTGATCTCCATCGTCAAGGTCCCGCTCAAGGACCCGGCGTCGGCGTCGGTGCTGTCGGAGACCGTGCTGTTCCCGGACGGCGGCAACCCCGGCCGTGAGGGCACGATCGAGGACGGCTACGTCCGCGCCACCTCCGGCTGCCACGACATCACCGTGTACCCGTCGAAGGACCTCGCGGCCGGCGCCTGCATGGGTGACGGCGTGCTGTGGGACATCTCCGACCGGGAGAAGCCCCGCGAGATCAGCCGCGTGCAGGACAACGTGAACTTCGCGTTCTGGCACTCGGCCACCTTCAACAACGCGGGCACCAAGGTCGTCTTCACCGACGAGCTCGGCGGCGGCAGCGCCCCGACCTGCAACGAGAAGATCGGCCCGACGCGCGGTGCGGACGGCATCTACGACATCACCGGTCGCGGTGACGGTCGCAAGCTGGAGTTCCGCTCGTACTACAAGATCTCCCGGACCCAGGGCGACACCGAGAACTGCGTGGCGCACAACGGCTCGCTGATCCCGGTGCAGGGTCGCGACATCATGGTGCAGGCGTGGTACCAGGGCGGCATCTCGATCTGGGACTTCACCGACTCCCGCAACCCCAAGGAGATCGGCTGGTTCGAGCGCGGTCCGCTGCCCAACGGCGCCGGCGGCGGCTCGTGGTCGGCGTACTACTACAACGGCTACATCTTCTCCTCCGACATGGCCAAGGGCTTCGACGTCTTCGACATCCGCGACCCGCGGACCATGACGGCGAAGCTCGTCCGCGTCGGTGAGCTGAACGTGCAGACGCAGGGCTCGTACCGGGACCTGTTCCCGCGCTAGCCGAGGCGGTCCGACGCCGTTCGGACGCAGGAGGGGGCCCGCCGCGCACCAGCGGCGGGCCCCCTTTTCGCCCGCCCGGCGGCACGGACACTGCATATTCCCCCTTTTAGGACCGCATTTTCGCGGCTCGGTACTCCTTGGTGGTGAATTCGTCCGCACCCGGTCCTACTCCGCGTAGGATCGGAGCCGATTCCTCTTCACGAATTCCTCGCGAGGAGTATTCCCATGCCGGACATGACCCTCTACCGGGGTGAGCGCGACAATGTCTGGCCGGCACCCGCCGTGCGTCTCATCTGGGGCGGCATGACCATTCGGGACCCCTGGCCGGGCGCGCGGCTGCCGAACCAGGCGGCCACCGGCGCGTGGTCGGCGCTCTCGCGGGCGATCAGCACCTGCGGCAACGACCGGGCGGAGTTCTCCCGGACCCTGCGGGCGGCGGGCGTCTCCTACGGCCTGAACTTCACCCGCACGCCCGGCCCGGTCGAGTCGGAATCCGACCACCACTACGTGGTCACCATCCACCACGCCCGCACGTTCCTGCTGCGCTACGGCGGCGTCGGCGGCTGGACGCTGGGCGACGAGGTGCCCTGGGTGACCGATCCGACCGCGGCCGACCAGGATTACGTGGTGCTGAACGGACCGCGGGTGAGCCGGTCGACGGTATTGGGCTACGGCCATTTCGCCGACACCCCGGAAGTCACCCTCTTCACCGACGTGCCGACCGGTTGGGTGACTTCCGTGAACGGTCAGCCGATCGGCGCGCGCGGGGTGCGCGTGCTCACCGATTCGGCGTTGTCGGAAGCCGAACGGCTCAGGTTGACGAAATTGCGCCGGCCTTGAACGGTTCGCGGGCGGATCACGCGCCGCCGAACAGGTCGGCCAGGCGGCTCTGCTCCAGTCGAACCTGGTCGAAGACCACCTCGCAACCGGTGCCGACCGGTGATTGGACCTCCAGCCCGACGCGCACCGGGCCGTCCAGGGTGAACTGCCGCCGCAACCGCCACGTCACGCCGTCGTGCGACGAGTGGAAGGCGTACCCGCCGTCGAGGCTGCTGATCCGCAACCACGCGGTGTCGCCGTCGACGGCCGGGCCCACGGCGTCGTCGGACCGGCCGGCGCGCGTGACCACCGAGTAGATCGAGGGCGTGCCGCCGGGTGCCGACTCCAGGTTCAGCTTGGCCCACGTGTGGTCGTCGCGCCAGAGCAGCAACGCGCCGGCGTCCCAGTCGGCGTGGAAGTCGACCCGCAGCCGCGCGCTCAACTGCCAGTCACCGCTCGGCGGTTCGGTGAGCGCCCGCGCGGCGTCCTCCTTGACGTGCGAGCCGATCGGGCTGCGGAAGATGTCGGTCCGCGCGGCGGCGACCGCCGTCAGCACGTCGTCGGCGACCTCCCACTTCGCGGGCGGCACGTCCCAGTCGAACGACGACGGGCCAAGCGTGAACACGGGAACCTCCGGCGTTGTCGGTCCGCAGATCATGTCGGAACCGCGGCCCGCCACCCGCGGGCCGTGCCGGAACTCACAGGTCCGCGGGCCGGGTCACGCCTCGACGACCATCAGCCGGCCGGCCGCGAAGTCGAGCGCGACGGTCGTGCCGGGCGGGAAGTCGGCCGCGCGGCTGGAGGGCTGGTCGACCCGCACGACCTGGTCGCCGCCGTCGAGCCGGACCGAGAGCCTGGTCACCGGCCCCAGGAAGCTCTGCGTGAGCACGTTGCCGACCAGCGCGCCGTCGGCCTGGCCGCGGTGCGGGCCGATGCCGATGTCCTCCGGCCGCACGATCACCTTCACCTCGCCGGTCAACCCGTCGGCCGCGGCGGTGTCCAGCCGGAACGGGCCCAGCCGCACGCCGCCCGCCTCGGCGGTGCCGTGCACCGCGTTGGTCACGCCGACGAACTGCGCCACGAACGCGGAGGCGGGCTGCCGGTACACCACGGCGGGCGTGTCCAACTGCTCCAGCCTGCCCTGCGACATCACGCCGACCCGGTCGGAGACGGCCAACGCCTCCTCCTGGTCGTGCGTGACGAACAGGGTGGTCATGCCCAGCTCGGTCTGGATGCGCCGGATCTCGTCGCGCAGGTTCACCCGCACCTTGGCGTCCAACGCGGACAGCGGCTCGTCCAGCAGCAGCACCCGCGGCCGGATCGCCAGCGCACGGGCCAGTGCCACGCGTTGCTGCTGACCACCGGACAGCTGGTGCGGGTACCGCTTGCCGAGGTGGGCCAGTCCGACCAGTTCCAGCAGCTCGGCGACCCGCCCGGCCCGGTCCGGCGCCTTGCGCAGCCGCAGGCCGAACGCGACGTTCTGCGTCACGGTCATGTTCGGGAACAGGCTGTAGGCCTGGAACACCATGCCCATGTCCCGCTTGTTCGCGGGCACGCCGGTGATGTCGCGACCGTCCACCCGGACCGCGCCCGAGTCGGCCGTCTCGAACCCGGCGACGATGCGCAACGCGGTCGTCTTGCCGCAGCCGCTCGGCCCGAGCAGGCTGACCAACTCGCCCTCGGCGAGTTCCAGGTCGAGCCCGTCGAGCGCGGTCTGGCCGCCGAACGACTTGCGCAGCCGGTCCAGTCGCAGGTACCCCATGTCAGCCTTCCTCGACGACGGTGTCCCGCCGCCGCCTGCCGATGAACGAGAGCAGGAACAACAGCACGAACGCGAACAGCAGGCTGAGCAGCGACACCGCGATCGACACGCCCGCGTCGCGCTTGCCGAGCAGGTTGACCCGCACCTGCAACGTGTCGAAGTTCAGCAGCGACGCGATGGTGAACTCGCCGAGCACCAGCGCCACCGACAGCAGCGACGCGCCGAGCAGCGCGGTGCGGATGTTGGGCACCACGACCCGCAGCAGCACCGTGCCCCAGGACGCGCCGAGGCCGCGGGCCGCCTCCGCCAAGGTCTTCAGGTCGATCGCGGACAACCCCGCGTCGATCGCGCGGTAGGCGAACGGCAGCACCAGCACCGCGTAGGCGAACGTCAGCGTCAACGGCGAGTCGCCGAGGAAGTAGTTCACCCACGCGTACAGCGGCGCCATGCCCACCACCAGCACGATCGCCGGGATCGCCACCGGCAGCAGGCAGAGGAACTCGACCAGCCTGCGCAGCCCGGGCAGGCGCAGCCGGATCCACGTCATGGTCGGCACCAGCAGCACCAGCATGACCAGCGAGCTGGTCACCGCGAGCTGCACCGACACCAGGATCGCCTCGACCAGGTCCGGGTCGTCCACGATCGCCGACCACGACGCGAGGCCGCGCGTGCCGCCGGCACCTCGCGTGGAGAACTCCGCCATCGCGACCAGCGGCAGCAGGAAGAAGGCGCCGAGCGCCAACAGGATCACGAACCGGGCCACAGCGCGCTTGGCGGATCCGGGCGGCTTGGTCACCGCTGCCATCGGGCGAACCTCCGCTGCAACAACGCGTACGAGCCCATCGCCACGCCGACCACCACGACCATGCCCAGGCCGAGCGCCTTGCCGAGGTTCTCCTGCCCCAACAGCACCTCGCCGGTCAGGAAGCCCCGGATCTGCAACGGCACGATCGGGCTGCCCTGCGACACCAGCGCCGCCGCCGTGGCGTAGGCCGAGAACGCGTTGGCGAACAGCAGCAGCAGCGCGCCCAGGAACGCGGGCAGCAGGATCGGGCCGCCGACGTGCCGCCAGTAGGTCCACGACGAGCCGCCGAGGCTGTCCACCGCCTCCCGCCACTGCGGGCGCAGGCCGTCCAGCGCGGGCAGGAACACGATCACCATCAACGGGATCTGGAAGAACGTGTAGACCAGGATCAGGCCGGGCAGTTCGAACAGCCACGCGCCGGTGGCGAACAGGTCGACGCCGAACGAGTCGCGCAGGAACCGCGTGACGAAGCCCTGGAAGCCGACCGTGGCCAGGAACGCGAACGCCAGCGGCACACCGCCGAACTGCGCGAGCACGCCCGCACCCGCCACCACCACGCGGCGCAGCGACCCTTCCGGCTTCCCGACCGCCACGGCCCACGACAGCAGCGCGCCGAACGCCGCGCCGAGCAGGGCGGTGATCGCGGACAGCTCCACGCTGCGCAGGAACGCCTGGAGGTACACGCCCCGGGTCAGGTCGGCCAGGTTGTCCAGCGTGAACGCCCCGTCCGAGTCCTGGAACGACCCGGCGAGCACGAGCACCGTCGGGTACACCAGGAACGTGCCGACGTAGGCCAGGAAGGGCACCACGACCAGCCACGCGAGGAAGGACTTCGAGGACGGCCCGCGGTCGATCCGCCGCCGGCGGGGGGAGGCCTGCCGACCTCCCCCCGCCGCGGTCGTGACGGGTGCGACCACCGGTCAGCCCACCGCCCCTGCCCACGTGGTGGACAGCACCTGCTTGGCCTTGTCCGACTGCGCCTGGGTCAGGAACACCTGCTCGCCGGAGGTCTTCGGCAGCTTCGCCGCCGCGTCCGCGTCGACCGTGCCGGCCTTGGTCATCGTGTCCATCCGCACCGGCCGCGACAGGCCCTTGAGGAAGAGGTTTTGGCCCTTGTCGGAGTACAGGAACTCCTGCCACAGGCGGGCGGCGGCCGGGTGCGGCGCGTCCTTGTTGACCGCCTGGTTGTAGTACGCGCCGACCTGCGCGCCCGACGGGACGACGACCTTCCAGTCGGCCTTGCCCGCGAGCTTCGCGGTCTGCGCGGCGTTGGTGTAGTCCCAGTCGATCACGACCGGGGTCTGGCCGGACTCGATGGTCGCGGGCGAGGGGTCGACCGGCAGGAAGTTGCCCGCGGCCTTCAACTGCTTGAAGAACTCCACGCCGGGCGCGATGTCGTCGGCCGAGCCTCCGTTGCCCAGCGACGCCATGACCACGCCGGAGAACGCGGCGCCGGCCTGCGTCGGGTCGCCGTTGAGCGCCACCTTGCCCTGGTACTCGGGCTTGAGCAGGTCCTTGACCGAGGTCGGCGCGGGCACCTTGGCGGCGTCGTAGCCGATGGACATGAAGCCGCCGTAGTCGCCGTAGTAGAGCCCGGAGGGCTCCTTCAGCTCGTCGGCGATGTCCGCCCACGTCCGCACCTGGTAGGGCGCGAACACGTCGGTGTTCGCCAGCGCCACGTTCAGGCCGAGGTCGAACACGTCGGGCGCGCGGTCGCCGCCCTTGAGCTGCTTGGCGGCGTTGATCTCGTCCTGGCTGGACGCGTCGGGCTGCGCGGAGTCGACCTCGATGCCGTACTCCGCCTCGAACGCCGAGATGATCTCGCCGTAGTTGGCCCAGTCGGGCGGCAGCGCGATGACGTTGAGCCTGCCCTCCTTCTTGGCGGCCTCGACGAGCTTGTCGAACCCGCCGAACTCGGCGGCCGATTTCGCGGTGGCCGCGGGGGTGCCGCTCGCGGCGCCGTCCTTGGGCGGCGGCGTGCCGCAGGCCGCAACCAGTGCCAGCGCGGTGACGCCGACGCCTACCGACCGCAGGACTCGGGTGTGGTTCACGTCGAACCTTCCTCGGGTGATGAGGGTTTATTCGCGGACGACCAAAACGTTCGGCCCAGCGGAGGATTCGGGACGCCGAGCGCGCTTGTCAAGCCGAGCGGAAGGACTGAGACCTGTACGACCGGGTGGGCGAATACCGGGTGGTCCGGGGGTGTCCGAAGGGTTAACGGCGACACCGGCCGGATCGGCCCGGATCGGCCCACGCGCTGGGCCGCACGGCGGACGGGGCAACGTCAACAGTCACCGTTCGAATCGCTCCGGTGGGCCGTTGGAAGGGCGCCGGCTCGGAAAGGGATGAATCGCCGGCCCGATTTCTGCCGAATTGTCTACTCACGTTCTCGTGACCCGGTAACACGTTCCGACGGGTCTTCGACACCCCGGTTGTCACGTGACGGAAATGCCCGAACACCTGCGAACCCCACCCAGAAGGGCAGATCCATGCGTCACCGAAGAAGGTCCTTGACGTCGGCAGCCGTCGGCGCCCTGCTGCTCCCCCTGGTCGTCGGCGTGCCGTCGGCCGTCGCCGCGCCCGTGCCGGGCGAGGACGTGCTCTACACGTTGGACGCGCACTTCGACCAGGGCGTGCTCCAGGACGTCAACCACGACGCCCCGAACAACGACCAGCTCCAGCTCAACCGCCAGACCGTGTTCTTCCCCTACGTCAACGTCGCCGCCTCCGCGCGCGGCACGATGGTCCGCATCGACGTGAACACCGGCGACATCGTCGGCGAGTGGCTGTCCGCGCCGGACGGCCAGGGCCGCAACCCCTCCCGCACCACCGTGGACAAGTTCGGCAACACGTGGCTGTCGAACCGGAACGAGGCGTCCGGCGGCCGGGGCTCGGTCACGCGCGTCGGCGTGATCCGCGGCGGCACCCGGTCGAACGCGGACGGCACGGCCAACCCGAACGGCGACTACCTGAGGGGCCCGTTCGGCTACAACACCTGCCTGGACCGCGACGGTGACGGCCTGATCGCCACCTCGCGCGGTCTGGGCGACATCCGCCCGTGGACCAACGCGGGCGGCGCCGACGCCAACGGTGGCGTCACCACCGCGGCCGACGAGTGCCTGATCACCTACAGCCGGGTCGCGGGCACCAACACCCGCACGGTCGCCGTGGACGCGAACAACAACCTGTGGACCGGCGGCTCGAACACCCAGCACCAGCTGATCTCCGGCGTGGACGGCTCGGTGCTGACGGCGCCGTTCAGCCTGGGCTGCGGCGGCTACGGCGGTCTGGTCGACAAGGCCGGCACGCTGTGGTCCGCCCGGTACGGCACCAACCTCCTGCGCTACGAGCCGGGCTCCGGCGCGGGCGCCTGCCTGGACACCACGCACGGCGACTACGGCCTCGGCATGGACCCGGTGACCGGCGAGATCTGGCACACCCAGGTCAACTCCGGCAACACGGTCAAGATGGACCCGGCCGGCACCATCCTCGGCACGTTCCCGCACGGCCACCCGCGCGCGCAGGGCGTCGCGGTCGACACCGAGGGCAACGTCTGGGTCGCCCACGCGCTGGACAACGGCACGAACACCGTCGGCCACCTGCGCACCGACGGCACGTTCGTCGGCAACGTGGTGCTGCCCGGCGGCAACGGCCCCACCGGTGTCGCGGTCGACACCAACGGCAAGGTGTGGGTCACCAACATCAACTCCAACAACGCCCAGCGCATCGACCCCGACGCCGGGCCGGTCGGCGGCGGCGGGTTCCCGGTCGGCGCGGTCGACCTGACCGTGGACCTCGGTCCCGGTGCCGGGCCGTACAACTACAGCGACATGACCGGGTCGGTGCTCGGCGAGATCACCGCGCCGGTCGGCACGTGGTCGGTGGTGCAGGACGGCGGCGTCGCCGGGCAGACCTGGGGCACGGTCACCTGGAACACCGAGGCGCAGGGCAGCGTCCCGCCGGGCACCTCGATCACGGTCGAGGCGCGCACGTCCGACACCGAGGCCGGGCTGGCCGGCGAGACGTTCACGCCGGTGGCCAACGGGGTGGAGTTCGCCCGGGTCGGCCGGTACATCGAGGTGCGGGCGACGTTGACGGCGAGCCCGTCCGGTGACAGCCCGGTGCTGTCGGACCTGCGGATCAAGACCTCGGAGCGGACCGGCGTGTTCTCCTGCCAGGCGACCGCGCTGAACCTCGCCGGGATCATCGTGGCGCGGGCCAACCCGCCGGACGTGCCGTGCGTGGACGACTACGAGAACGTGGCCAACGTCAACCTGTCCGCGGGCATCCTGACCGTGCGGGCCAACGCGCTGACCGCGAGCACCAACCAGACGCCGGACGACCTGCTGGCGCTGCCGCCGGCACCCGGTGACGGCGCGGTGTCCTCCGCCCGGGTCGACTACACCCGGATCTCCAGCCTGCTGGTGACCATCGAGGTGGGCGTCATCCAGGCGAACGCCTCGGTGACCTGCGACGCGAACCTCAACCCGCAGTTCGCCGGCTCGTCGCAGATCGCGAGCCTGCGGATCAACGGGGTCTCGGTGGCCGTCGGCAGCGCGCCGCTGACCATCCCGCTGGTGATCGGCTCGTTGCAGCTCAACAGCACGACGACCACGCCGACCAGCGTGGTGCAGCGGGCGTTCGCGCTCGACACCCTGCTGACCGACGTGGTGCTGGGTGAGGCGCGGGCCAACCTGGAGGCGTTGCCGGGCGAGCCCGGCGGCAGCCCCTGCCGGGTCTGAGCCGACATCCCACTAGTAGCCGTACTATATGTAGCGCGGCTACTAGTGGGGGTTGGTCATGGGCAGGAAGCTGCTGGTCTGGTTGCACGTCGTCTCGTCCACGGGCTGGATGTTCATGGCGTTGGCCCTGTTCGTGGTGGTGAGCTACGCGCTGTCCGCGCCCGACCGCGTGGGGGCGTTCGACGTGGCGGTGCTGCTGGACGTGCAAGTGCTCCAGTTCATGGCCACCACGTCGGCCTTCACCGGTCTCATGCTGTCCGGCCTCACCGCGTGGGGGTACTTCCGGCACTGGTGGGTGCTGGCGAAGTTCGCGATCACGTTCAGCCAGCTGTACGCGGGCATCTTCGTGCTCAGCCCCAACCTGCACCCGGACGGCTCGCCGCCGCTCATCCGGGTCGGCTCGCTGCTGATGGCCTCGGCACTGGCCAGCCAGGTGTGGTTGTCGGTGGCCAAGCCGTTCAAGCGGACGCCGTGGGCCGCGCCGACCAAGCCCAGGACCGCGCCGCCCTGGGCCTTCGCCCTGTGCCTGGCCGTGCCCGCGTTCGACTACGCGTTCGGCGAGCTCGTGCTGGGGCGGTCGGTGCCGGTGCTGTCGCTGCTGATCGTGGTCGTGCACCCCGTGGTCCGTGCCGCGCGCACGAGGGCGCGCGGCACGGTCCGCGTCTAGAGCCGGGGGTCGACCGGCTCGGACTCCAGCGCGAGCACGGCGAACACGCACTCGTGCACGCGCCACAGCGGCTCCTCGCGGGCGACCCGCTCCAACGCCTCCAGACCAAGCGCGTACTCGCGGATCGCGAGCGACCGCTTCGCGCCCAGACCGCGCTTGCGCAGGCGTTCCAGGTTCTCCGGCTCGGTGTAGTCCGGGCCGTAGATGATCCGCAGGTACTCGCGCCCGCGCACCTTCACGCCCGGCTGCACCAGGCCGCGGTCGCCGCGCACCAGGTTGGCCAGCGGCTTGACGACCATGCCCTCGCCGCCGGCCGCGGTCAGCTCCTCCCACCAGCGGATGCCCGCGGCGACCTGGTCCTCGTCGGTCGTGTCGACCACGAGGTGCCGGGTGCGGGTGAACACCTCGCCCCCGAGTCGGCCGAGCACGTCCAGGTGCCACAGGTGGTCCCGGTCGTGGAACGTCCTGCCGCGCGCGGCGAGCAGCTGGAACGGCGCGATGGAGACACCCGCCAGCCCGTCGGTCGGCCGGACGTACCGCTGGTAGGCGTCGCGGTAGCCGATGGCGTTCTCATGCCTGCCCTGGCTGCGCCGCAACAGGTCGGAGACGTCGATACCGCGTTCGGCGGTCCGCGCGAGGACGTCCACCGCCACGCCGAGCGCGCCCGTGGCCGCCGCGCCGACCGAGGCGTACTGCTCCTTGATCAGCCCGGCCGCCTTGGCGTTCCACGGCAGCAGCTCGGTGTCCAGCAGCAGCCAGTCGGTGTCGAACTCGTCCCACAGGCCGGCCCGGGTCACCTCCTCGCGCACGCGTGCCAGCAGTTCGTCGCCCAGCGGCGGGTCGAAGAACGCGCGGCCGGTCCGCGTGTGGATCACACCTCCGTCGTCCTTGCGCACCAGGACCACGGCGCGTGACCCCATGTGCTTCTCCTCGCAGACCACCTCGCGCACACCCGCGTCCCGGTACTCGGCGAACGCGTCCTCCGGGTGCTCCAGCACGTCCGGCCGCCGCGAGGTCGCCGTCGGCGCCATCGTCGGCGGCAGGTACAGCAGCGCGTGCGGGTCGATCGCGAAGCGGCTCATCACCTCCAACGCCGACGCGGCCTGCTCCGGGCGCACGCCGATCCGGCCGCGGTGGGCGGTCTCGACGAACCGGCGGCCGGTGACGTCGGACAGCGCGAGCACGTCCGGCTCCCGCTCCGCCTCGGGCACCACGAGCGGGCGCACCGGCTCGTACCAGACCTCGTGCGCGTCGACCGACACGACCTCGCGCTCGGGGTAGCGCAACGCGGTCAGCTTGCCGCCGAACACCACACCGGTGTCCAGGCACATGGTGTTGTTGACCCACTCCGCCTCCGGCGTCGGCGTGTGCCCGTAGAGCACGGTCGCCTTGCCCCGGTACTCCGCCGCCCACGGGTAGCGCACCGGCAGGCCGTACTCGTCGGTCTCGCCGGTGGTGTCGCCGTAGAGCGCGAAGCTGCGCACGCGTGCCGACGCGCGGCCGTGGTAGCGCTCCGGCAGGCCCGCGTGCGCGATCACCAGGTCGCCGCCCGCGAGCACGTAGTGGGCGATCAGGCCGTCGCAGAACCGCACCACGCGCTCGCGGAACTCCTCCGGCTCGGCCGCGAGCTGCGCCAGCGACTCGGCGAGACCGTGCTTGACCTGCACGTTGCGCCCGCGCAGCGCCCGCACCAGCTTCTGCTCGTGGTTGCCGCACACGGCGAACGCGTGCCCGGCCTCGACCATGCCCATGACCAGGCGCAGCACACCGGGCGTGTCCGGGCCGCGGTCGACCAGGTCGCCGACGAACGCCGCGCGCCGACCCGTCGGCGGCACGGCGTCCACCGGTCGGCCCGCGTCGTCGCGCACCAGCGCGTAACCGAGCTTGACGAGCAGGTCCTCCAGCTCCTCGCGGCAGCCGTGCACGTCACCGATCACGTCGAACGGGCCGTCCTCGTGGCGCAGGTCGTTGAGCAGCGGTTCCGGCACGACGACCGCCTCGTCCACCTCGGCCTGCGCGCGCAGCACGTGCACCCGCTTGAAGCCCTCCTTGCCGAGGAACTTCAGCGACTTGCGCAGCGCGGCCCGGTGCCGGCGCACGACGTGCGCGCCGAAGTCGCGGTCCGGGCGGGAGGCGTTGCGGGCGAGGCAGACCTCCTCCGGGGTGTCGAGCACGATCGCCACCGGCAGCACGTTGTGCTCGCGGGCCAGCTCGACCAGGTGCGCGCGGTCGGACCGCTGCACGTTCGTCGCGTCGATGACGGTCGTGCGGCCGGCGTCCAGGCGCTTGCCCGCCACGAAGTGCAGCACCTCGAACGCGGCGGCGGAGGCCGACTGGTCGTTCTCGTCGTCGGCGACCAAGCCGCGGAAGTAGTCGCTGGACAGCACCTGCGTTGGCCGGAAGTGCTTGCGCGCGAACGTGGACTTGCCCGAGCCGGACGCGCCGACCAGCACGACCAGGCACAGGTCCGGGATCTTGAGCTCCATCAGTTGTCGTCCCCCAGGGAGAAGGCCGCGAGCTGGGTCGGCGCGCCGCGCTCGGCGTCCACCGGTCCGATCGGCAGGTGGCGCACGGTGTAGCCGCGCCGTCGCGCGACGCCGTCCGCCCACTGCTCGAACTCGGCCCGGGTCCACTCGAAGCGGTGGTCCGAGTGCCGGTGCCTGCCCTCCGGCAGGGTCTCGAACAACGGGTTGTACTCGACGTTCGGCGTGGTGACCAGGACCGTGCGCGGGCGGGCGACGACGAACACCGAGTGCTCCAGCGCGGGCAGGCGGTCCGGGTCGAGGTGCTCGACCACCTCCATCAGCACGGCCGCGTCGTAGCCCTTCAGCTCCGGGTCGGCGTAGGTCAGCGACGACTGGCGCAACGTGAGCCGGGCGCGCTGCCGGTCCGACATCCGGTCCACGGCGAGCCGGCGCGCGGCGGTGGCCAGGGCGTGCGCGGACACGTCGACGCCCTGGATGCGGGTGAACTCGGGGTTCTCCAACAGGGCTCGCAACAACGCTCCGCCGCCGCAGCCCAGGTCCAGGACGCTGCGCGCGCCGACCTGCCCGAGCTGGTCGAGGATCGCCTCGCGGCGCTGCACGGCCAGCGACACCTTGGGCTCGGCCAGGGCGTTGTCCAACTGCTCGGGCTCGACCTCCTCCACGTCGGCCAGGCGCGACAGCGCGGACTGCACCAGCGGGCGGCGGCGCATCAGGTAACGGGTGGTGATCAGCTCGCGGTCCGGGTGCGCCCCGAGCCACCCCTCCCCCGCGCGCAGCAGCTTGTCCACCTCGTCCTCGGAGACCCAGTAGTGCTTGTCGCCGTCGAGGACGGGCAGCAGCACGTACAGGTGCTTCAGGGCCTCGGCCAGGGTGAGGGTGCCGGTGAGCGTCACGTCGGCGTACCGCGAGTCGTCGCCGTCGCCGAGCGGGAGGGGTGCGATGTGCGCGGTCCAGCCCAGCGGCGTGAAGAGCTGCTCCACCAGCCGGTGCGGCAGGACGGGGATGCGCGCGGTGAGCGGGATCGGCGTGGCGGCCACGTCCGCGTGGCTCTTGCTGCGGCCGTTCATGGCCGTGCGGAACACCGAGCCGAGCGCGACGGTGAGCAGCGAGCCCGCGACGTAAGGGCGGTCGTTGACGTACTGGGTGAGGGTGCTCCCCGGCCCTCGCACCAGGGCGATCGGGTCGACCTCCAGCAGGAGCGCGACCGTGCACTCCTCTTCGTCCGCGCGCGGGTAGAACACGTGCGCGGTCCCCGAGGAGGTGGTGAACGACTGCGCCCGGTCGGGGTGTTTGTGCAGCAGGTGGCTGAGGTCGGTGGCCGGGTGGTGGGTCGTGGTCAGGGTGAGCAGCACGCGGTCCAGTGTGGACGACTGGTGCCGCCGCCCGCCGCCGAATTAGCGCGGACGTTCACAGTGAAAGCGGGGTCGGGTCGACGGTGCTAGCTTCGCTGACGGGCCGCCCAGTCCGGAAAGGCACAAGTGTGAAACGTCTGGTTCCCCTCGTCATCGGCGGGCTCGTCGCGGCCATCGTGGCGCCGACGGCCTCCGCCGACACGTCGAACTCGACCGGGGTGGCGGTGACGGTGGCGCGGTTCGCCACGCCCGACACCGCGACCAAGGCCTACACCTACGACACCGCGTTGATCGCACCCGGCGCGTCGGTGATGGTCGTGGCCACCCCCGTGCGGCACGGCACGAAGACCCTGCTCAGCGTGTACGGCCTCATCCCGAACCGAACCTACGGCGCCCACGCCCACCAGCGGCCGTGCGGCGCGCTGCCCACCGACGCCGGCGCGCACCACCAGCACGTGGTGGACCCGGCGCAGCCGTCGGTGGACCCGGCCTACGCCAACCCGCAGAACGAGATCTGGCTCGACTTCACCACCGACGACCGCGGCCGCGCGGTCGTCGGCACGGTCGTGCCGTGGCGGTTCGCCGACCGCCGGGCGGGATCGGTCGTGGTCCACGCCCAGCGCACGGCCACCGAGCCGGGCAAGGCGGGCACCGCCGGTCCCAGGGTCGGTTGTGCGACGGTGAGGTTCTGACCCGCGGCGCTTGACGGGAGGCCGGCCCGGTGGGAGCCGGGGGCCGGCCTCTCGTGGTTGCCGAACCGGCAACAAGGTTTGCCGATCCGATCCACGCGCCCGCATGGTGGTCGTGGAGGTGGTCGTGATGACCTTTCAGCTGAGTGACGGCTATGACGTGGTGGTGGTCGGCGGTGGCGCCGCCGGGTTGAACGGGGCGCTGATGCTGGCGCGGGCACGGCGCTCGGTCGTGGTGGTCGATGCCGGAACCCCGCGCAACGCGCCCGCCGACGGCGTGCACGGGCTGCTGGCCCGGGACGGGATGCCGCCGGCCGAGTTGCTCGCCCGCGGCCGGGCGGAGGTCTGCGGCTACGGCGGTCACGTGGTGACCGGCGAGGTCGACGCCGTGACGCGGGCGGACGGCGGGTTCGTGGTCTCGCTGGCCGACGGCCGCGCGGTCCGGGCCCGACGACTGCTGGTGACCACGGGCCTGGTCGACGAGCTGCCCGACGTGGCCGGACTGCGGGAGCGGTGGGGCCGCGACGTGGTGCACTGCCCGTACTGCCACGGCTGGGAGGTCCGCGATCAGGCGATCGGCGTGCTGGCGAGCGGACCGACGGCGGTGCACCAGGCGTTGCTGTTCCGGCAGCTGAGCGCCGACGTCACGTTCTTCGCCCACACCGCGCCGCCGACCGCCGAGCAGGCCGAGCAACTGGCCGCACGCGGTGTCGACGTCGTGGCGGGCGAGGTGGCGGCCCTGGAGGTCGTCGGCGACCGCATCGTCGGCGTCCGGCTCGCCGACGGCCGCTCGGTGGCCCGCGAAGCGGTGGTCGTCGCGTCGCGCATGGTGGCGCGCGCCGGTTTCCTGGCCGCGCTGGGACTCCGGCCCGTCCCCCACCCGTCGGGGATGGGCGAGCACATCCCATCCGACCCGACGGGCCGGACCGACGTGCCCGGGGTCTGGGTCGCGGGCAACGTCACCGACCTGGCCGCGCAGGTCGGCGCCTCCGCGGCGGCGGGCGCGACCGCCGGAGCCCGGATCAACGCGGACCTGATCGACGAGGAGACCCGCGAGGCGGTCGCCGCCCACCGGGGCCCGTTCTCCGCCGGGTCAGAGGCCCGGGTCGCCGAACTGGTCGCGGGCGACCGTCGCCACGGCCTGTGAACCGCCGGCAACGCCCGTGCCCGCACCGGCCGCGATGCGCGGAACCGGTGCGGGCACGGGCGGAGCGGTCGGGGCGTCACGTCCTGCTCGACGTCACCACCGGTCCGGTCCGGGCCTGCACGCGGCGGGCCACGACGAAGCCGAAGATCATGGCGGTGATGAACATGAAGAAGCCGTAGGTCACCGACGGCATCGCCATCCGGGTGTTGTTCAGCAGCGTCGGGCTCATCGCGATGGCGATCGACAGCGTCGCGTTGTGCAGGCCGATCTCGAACGCCGATGCGGTCGCCTCGCGCGGGCTCGCCTTGAACAGGCGCGGACCGAAGTACCCGATCGCCATGCTGATCAGGTTGAACAGCAGGACCACCACGATGATGTCGCCGAGGATGGCGGTCACCTCCCCGCCGAGGCCGCTGATCACACCGGCGATCATCATGATCAGGACGACCACGGACAGGATCTTGACCGGGCGTTCCATCCGGACGGCGAACCGGGGGAACCGCGAGCGCAGGACCATGCCGACGGCGATCGGGACCAGGACCATCGCGAAGACCTGGATCACCTTGTCGAACTGGAGGCCGATCGAGCTGTCCGCGCCGAGGAAGCCCGCCACCGACAGGTTGACGATCAGCGGCAAGGTGAACATCGCCAGCACCGAGTTGACCGCGGTCAGCGAGATGTTGAGCGCCACGTCACCCTTGAACAGGTGGCTGTACAGGCTGGCCGTGCTGCCGCCCGGCGAGGCGGCGAGCAGCATCATGCCGATCGCCAGCTCCGGCGCCAGGCCGAACAGGACCACCAGGCCGAGGCAGATCGCGGGCAGCACCACCATCTGGCAGACCAGGCAGACCACCATCGCCCGGGGGTAGCGCACCACCCGGCGGAAGTCCGCCGGGGTCAGCGTGAGGCCCAGTCCGAGCATGATGATGGCCACGGTGATGGGAAAAAGGAGGAGTACCGTGGAGTTGTCCATGCCGCCCTGCCTTCCGCTCGGCGCCAGGTACGGGCAGTCTCACACCGGCGGTCGCCCCGCCTCTACTCCACACTTGCCGTTCCTGCACGTCATCACCAGGTCGCACGCGGTAATCAGGCCCGCTGCTCCCCGGAGGGCGATCGGCGGCGGACCCCTCGTCACGCGGACGCGCGTGCGCCGCTCGACGTGAGCGGCGCACGCGCGATCCAGGGCCTCGCGACCGGTCAGTCGTTGCCCGCCTCCAAGGCGGCGTGGTCGAGCAGCTCGTCGTCGGCCACCTTGCCGCGCGAGGCGATCACCTCGGCGCCGCCCTCGGGCATCGCGCCGATCAGCTCGGTCGGGGTCACCCGGGCCGCGCCGATCAACGTCGACTGGCTGCCGACCATGCCGAGCCCGGCGTACTGCTCCAGCTTGGCGCGCGAGTCGGCGATGTCGAGGTTGCGCATGGTGAGCTGGCCGATGCGGTCGACCGGCCCGAACGCCGAGTCCTCGGTCCGCTCCATGGACAGCTTGTCCGGGTGGTAGCTGAACGCGGGGCCGGTGGTGTCGAGGATCGAGTAGTCGTCACCGCGCCGCAGGCGCAGCGTCACCTCGCCGGTGACCGCCATGCCGACCCACCGCTGCAACGACTCGCGCACCATCAGCGCCTGCGGGTCGAGCCAGCGGCCCTCGTACAGCAGCCGGCCGAGCTTGCGGCCCTCGTTGTGGTAGGCGGCGAGGGTGTCCTCGTTGTGGATGGCGTTGACCAGCCGCTCGTAGGCCGAGTGCAGCAGCGCCATGCCGGGCGCCTCGTAGATGCCGCGGCTCTTGGCCTCGATGACCCGGTTCTCGATCTGGTCGGACATGCCCATGCCGTGCCGGCCGCCGATCGCGTTGGCCTCCAGCACCAGGTCGACCGCGGAGGAGAACTCCTTGCCGTTGATCGTCACCGGTCGGCCCTGGTCGAAGCCGATCGTGACGTCCTCGGTGGCGATCTCGACCTCGGGGTCCCAGAACCGCACGCCCATGATCGGTTCGACGAGCTCGATGCCCGCGTCGAGGTGCTCCAGCGCCTTGGCCTCGTGCGTCGCGCCCCAGATGTTCGCGTCGGTGGAGTACGCCTTCTCCGTGCTCGCCCGGTACGGCAGGTCACGCGCGAGCAGCCACTCGGACATCTCCGTGCGGCCACCGAGCTCGCTCACGAACTCGGCGTCCAACCAGGGCTTGTAGATGCGCAGCGACGGGTTGGCGAGAAGGCCGTAGCGGTAGAACCGCTCGATGTCGTTGCCCTTGTAGGTGGAGCCGTCGCCCCAGATCTGGACGTCGTCGTCGAGCATGGCGCGCACCAGCATGGTGCCCGTCACGGCCCGGCCCAGCGGCGTGGTGTTGAAGTAGGCGCGACCGCCGGACCGGATGTGGAACGCGCCGCAGGCCAGCGCCGCGAGCCCTTCCTCGACCAAGGCCGCCCGGCAGTCGACCAGTCGGGCGATCTCGGCGCCGTAGGTCGCGGCGCGGCCCGGCACCGAGGCGATGTCGGGCTCGTCGTACTGACCGATGTCCGCGGTGTACGTGCACGGCACCGCGCCCTTCTCCCGCATCCAGGCGACCGCCACGGACGTATCGAGACCACCGGAGAACGCGATGCCGACGTGTTCGCCGGCGGGGAGGTAAGTGAGCACCTTGGACACGATGAGAAGTATGCACGACGCTGCATGACCATGCATAGGCGGGGGTCGAACATGCCTCACCTGCGGCTTCGCCGAGGTGAGGGGCGGCGCGCGGCCGAGGCGCGGCTGGGGCGGGGCCGACCGAAGCCGACCCCGCCGTGCCGACTACGGGCGGGTGACGCCGTACCGGACGACACCCTCCTCGGGCTCACCACCCGACCGCGTGAAACCCGCCTTCTCGAGGACGCGGACGGAGGCGGGGTTCGACAGCTCGACGTCGGCGCGCACCACGTGCACGCCCGGTGCCGTGAAGGCGAAGTCGGTCAGCGCGCGCGTCGCCTCGGCGGCGTAACCACGGCCCCGCCGGGACGCCACGACGCCGTACCCGATCTCCAGGACGCCGTCGTGGGGCGGCCAGAACAGGCCGATCGAGCCGACCACCAGGCCGCCGTCGCGTTCGACGATCAGCCGGTGGCCGTAACCGCCCAACCAGGCGGAGTGCTCGGCGAACAGGCCGGCGATGACCTGATCACCCTCCGCCGGGAAGTCCTCGGCCCAGTGCGGCAGCCGTGCGCCGGTCACGACGGCGGCGACCTCCGCCCCGGTCCACGGCCGCAGCACGAGCCGGTCGGTGGTCAGGTCGGACAACGGTGCAGACACTCGCAACTCCTGGTCGACTTGATGACCGGTCCGCGCCCGGACGAGCGCGGACCGCTCGGACTGTCAATCACCCTTGACGTTGACGATCTGCCGCAACGTGTGGCGCACCTCGACCAGGTCGCGGGCGTCCTGCATCACGACGTCGATGTCCTTGTACGCCGCCGGGATCTCGTCGATGAACGCGTCGGTGTCGCGGTACTCGATGCCGACCATCGCCTTGCGCAGGTCCTCCCGGCCGAACGCCCGGCGCGCCGCCGAGCGCGAGTACTCGCGGCCGGCACCGTGGGGCGAGGAGTTCAGCGCGACCCGGTTGCCCTTGCCGACCACCACGTACGAGGCGGTGCCCATCGAGCCGGGAACGAGGCCGGCCCGGCCCTCCTCGGCGTTGATGGCGCCCTTGCGGGACAACCACACCTTCTTGCCGAAGTGGGTCTCCTGCTCCGTGTAATTGTGGTGGCAATTTCCCGTGAGAATATTGTCCGCCAAAGCGAACGAATGAGAGTTGTCGACGACCGCGCAGTACACCTCGGTCGTTTCTCCGGTCGGCCGCACTGAGAGCACGTTCCAGCCACGGCGCTCAGCCGCGTGCCGCCCGGCCACGAACCGAGCCCGATGCTCTTCGATCAGGAAGAACTCCGGGTCCAGGTCACCGCGCATCAGGCCGACGAGGTGCAGCGCGGTCGGCTCCGCGCCGTAGCCGGTGCGCATCCTCGACCTGATGCCGAAGGTGCCGATGCCGACCGCCTGACAGGCCAAGCGGACGTACTCCAGGTTTTCACGGGACGCGGAAACGAGCGTCGGCCGGCCGGTCTCGCCGACATCACCGTCCGCCGCGAAGTAACCAGCGAGCCACCCGTACAGCACGTCAGAGGGCGCGTCGAGCGACGGCCTCTCGGTCTTCCACTCCACCGGCAGACCGTTTATCCGCTTCACCGCCCCGTAGGTGCGAGGCGGGCGTCCAAGTCCGTCGAACAGCGGGAGCAGCGCGGTGTCCTTCATGCCGCAGAAGTTCGCGCAAGAGCTGTTACCGGACCTGTGCCCGTCCCCGTAGACGAAACCCCGGGCTGCCGCCTCACGATCCACCGTGAGGCCATCCGGACGACGCGGGAACGTGAACTGAAGCCGTTCGCCGGGCTTCAACTCGGTAGTCGTGGCCTCGTACTCGCGCCCGCGGCGCGACCGCAGGAGCCAGCGGTGGCCTGAGGTCGCCCGAATCGTCTTGATCACGCCAGAGCGGCTCAGCACGACCTCGTGGACTTCCTGCCGTCCGAACGATCGGACAGGGGCCTTGACCCACTCGCCGCCTGCTGTGAGCAGTTCGTGCACACCGTCTGCCAAGGCCTCGATCGGACGTGTGCCCGTGCGGGTGATGACCTGCGTTTCGCCGGCGAAGCAGTTCACCACTTCCCGCCGGTCCACCTCGCGGCCGAGCCAGTCGGCCACGCAGCCGACCACGCGGTCCATCATCTCCTCGCGGTTGAGCCAGGCGAACTCCTGCGCCCAGCGCATCTCCCGGATGTAGTGCCAGAACTCGTCCTCGCCCTCCACCAGGTAGGCCAGGTCGGGGTCGGGCAGGCTGATCCACCGCCGCGCGCACTGCTCGTAGGCGATCCGGATGTGCTTCTGGGCGATCTTGTTGCCCACGCCGCGCGACCCGGAGTGCAGGAACAGCCACACCCGCCCGGCCTCGTCCAGCGTGACCTCGATGAAGTGGTTGCCGCTGCCGAGGGTGCCGAGCTGCAGCTCCCAGTTGCCTGCGTACCCGCCGGGGTCGAAGCCGGCCTTCTCCGCGCGGCCGGCGAGCACGTCGACCCGCTCGCGCGCCGTGTCGGTCAGCCGGGTGTTGTACTTGCCCGCCGACAGCGGCACGGCCCGCTCGATCGCCTCGCGCAAGGGGGCGAGCGGGCGGCCCCGGAAGTCGTCCTCGGTGAACTGGGTGCGCACGGCGATCATGCCGCAACCGATATCGACACCGACCGCGGCCGGGATGATCGCGCCCAGGGTGGGGATGACGCTGCCGACCGTGGCGCCCTTCCCGAGGTGCGCGTCGGGCATGAGCGCCAGGTGCGGGAAGATGAACGGCATCCGCGAGGCCTTCTCGGCCTGTTCACGCGTGCCCGGGTCCAGGATGGACGCCCAGTTCATCAGTCGCTTGCTGATCTGCTCCACGGTTCTCCTCTGCTCGACGCAGAAGTTAGGCCCGATCGGGCGGCGCCGCGACCGAGATTCGCGCCCAGGCCCGCCGCGGGACGGCGAATTGTCGGTGGTCACGGGTAACTTGTCGGCCGTGAACGCGCGCGAACGCATCCAGGAACTCGCCGACCAGGTCGTGGTGCTGCGTGACGCCTACTACCAGGGCTCGCCCCTGGTGGCGGACGCGGAGTACGACGCGATCGAGGACGAGTTGCGGGGGCTGATCGAGGCCAACCCGGAGTGGGCCCCGGACCCGAACCCCCTGGAGCAGGTGGGTGCGCCCGCGGTGCTGCACGCGCCGGTCCGGCACTCGCGGCCGATGCTGTCGCTGGAGAAGGCGACCAGGCCGGAGCAGGTGGCGGCGTTCTTCGAGCGCTTCCCCGGCCAGCCGGTGGTGGTGATGCCGAAGCTGGACGGGCTGTCGCTGGCCCTGGTCTACGAGGACGGGCGGTTGGCGCGGGCGGTCACCCGGGGCGACGGGACGACGGGTGACGACGTGACCCCGCTGGTGCGCGCGCTGGTCGACGGCGTGCCGGAGCGGGTCGACGCGCCGGGCCGGGTGGAGGTGCGCGGTGA
This sequence comes from Saccharothrix stipae, assembly GCF_054781895.1. Classification (NCBI taxonomy): domain Bacteria; kingdom Bacillati; phylum Actinomycetota; class Actinomycetes; order Pseudonocardiales; family Pseudonocardiaceae; genus Saccharothrix; species Saccharothrix stipae. The sequence continues at coordinate 779,557 of NZ_BAAGTN010000002.1, forward strand.
GGCGGTGATGCTGCGCTCCACGTTCGCCGCCTACAACACCGCGCACCCGGACAAGCCGCTGATCAACCCGCGCAACGCCGCCGCGGGCACGCTGCGCGCGAAGGACCCGGCCACCGTCGCCGAACGGCGGCTGACGTTCTTCGCCTTCGACCTCGACACCTCCGCCGACCCGGCGGGCGGGACCGACCTGGAGAGCGGGCTGCGCGTGCTCGGGTTCGCCGTCGCCGACATGCGGCACCGCGACGACGCGGCGGCGGCGCAGGAGGTGATCTCGGAGATCGAGGCGCGGCGCAACGAGCTGGACTACGACCTGGACGGCGCCGTGCTGCGGCTGGCCGACCGCAACGCCTACGCGGCCGCGGGCACCCGGTCGAATTCGCCGCGCGGCGCGTTGGCGTTCAAGTTCGCCGCCGAGGAGAAGACCACGGTGCTGTCCGACGTCGTGTGGGACGTCGGCAAGACCGGCAAGATCGCCCCGGTCGCCCGGTTGGAGCCGGTGTTCGTGGGTGGCACGACCGTCACCCGCGCGACGCTGGCCAACCAGGAGGTGATCCGGGCGCGTGACATCAAGATCGGCGACACCGTGCTGATCCGCCGGGCCGGCGACGTGATCCCGTTCGTCGCGGGCGTGCTCGACGCGGCCAAGCGCACGGGGGCGGAGCGGGAGATCGTGCCGCCGTCCGAGTGCCCGTCGTGCGGTCAGCCGTTGACCGAGCAGGGCAACAGCCGCGAGCTGTTCTGCACCAACGTGGCGTGCCCGGCGCAGACCGTGCGGCGGTTGATCCACTGGGCGTCGCGGGCCGCCGCGGACATCGACGCCGTCGGCCCGGTGTGGATCGAACGGCTCGCCGAGGCGGGCCTGCTCGAACACCCGTCGGACTTCTACACCCTGACCAAGGAGCGGTTGCTGGAGTTCGACCGCATCGGCGAGGTCTCGGCCGCGCGGATGGTCGAGTCGATCGCGGCGAGCAGCCGGGTCGGGTTGCGGCGGGCGTTGATCGGGCTCGCGATCCCGATGGCGTCGGAGGGCACCGCCGCCCGCCTGTGCCGCGCCGGCTTCGGCTCGCTGGAAGAGGTGGCCGACGCGGGCGAGGAGCGCCTGGTGGCCGTGGAGGACATCGGGCCGAAGGTCGCCGCCTCGCTGATCGAGCACCTCGCCCGGCTGCGGCCCGAGCTGGCCCGGCTGCGGCGGCACGGCGTCTCGCTGGACGTGCGGGAGGAGGACCTGCCGCCGGTCATCGCGGCCGACGCGCCGCTGGCGGGCAAGACCGTGGTCGTCACCGGTGCGATCAGCGACCCGCGTTCCGGCGAGAAGGTGCCGCGGCCCACGTTCCAGCGGCTGTGCGAGAAGGCGGGGGCCACCACGGCGTCCTCCGTCTCGGCGAACACCGACCTGCTCATCACCGGCGCCGACGTCGGCGCGGGCAAGCTGACCAAGGCGGAGAAGCTGGGCATCGAGGTGGTCGACCAGGGCGAGATCTGGCGGCAGCTGATCGCCGCCGGCATCGCCTGACCGCGATCCACCGGCCGCGGTCTTGCTCCGGTCGTCACCACGCGGCGGACCGCACCCACGGTCCACACTGGACGGTCAGCCGAAACTCGGGCTACCCAGGTCGAACGCGCGAATTCGACGGAACGTGTCCCGAGCACCCGCGGGTGTCGCCGGATCAGCCGGAAGCCGGTTTCGTCCCGCCGGCGGGACAAATACGCCCGGGTACGACCCGGCAATTACCAATCCCGCACGAGAAGCGACAACCACCACAGCCCGTGACGACGGTTCCGAGCAGCATTTCCCCGACTTTCCACGGGGCCCGTAACCGTGAGTGCCCATTGGCCACTTTCCGTCACCCTTCGCTGGTCAAGCCCAGGTGTTCGCGGACCGTCGACACCCTGGAGGTGGCAGGGGTCTCACGGTCGTCTACCGTACGAGGCGTGGACAAGACCGACGGTCAGGACTACACCGACCGCCTCGCGCGCCTGCAGAACCTGCCCTGGAAGCGTGTGCTCAACGTCCAGGCCCCGTACCGGTGGAACGTGCGGCGCCTGTTCGGTGATCGCGAGGTGCTGGACATCGGGTGCGGCATCGGCCGCAACCTCGGGCACCTCGCGCCCAAGGGCGTCGGCGTGGACCACAACCCGCACTCGGTGCAGATCTGCCGCGACATGGGGTTGACGGCGTTCACCACCGACGAGTTCTTCGACACCGAGTACGCCAAGCCCGGCCGCTTCGGCGGCATGCTGGCGGCGCACCTGGTCGAGCACATGCCACGCCCCCAGGCCGTGGAGATCCTGCGCGGCTACATCGAGTTCCTCGCGCCCGGCGGCCTCCTGGTGCTCATCTGCCCGCAGGAGCGCGGCTACGCGTCGGACCCCACGCACGTGGCGTTCACCGACCTCGACGGCCTCGCCGACGTGACCTCCCAACTCGGGCTGGTCGAGCGCAAGCGCATGTCGTTCCCGTTCCCGCGGTCGGCGGGCAAGCTGTTCACGTACAACGAATTCGTGCACATCTCGGCGAAGCCCGCGGGCTGAGAGTCCCGCCGCATACCGCTTCCCGCTGTCGTACCCCTGAGGTAGTCTCGCGTTCGATCGGTCGAGTCGGGGGGCTTGTTCCATCGGGGGGATCGCGCTTCACGCTGTTGTCTTCGCGTGTCTCTTTCACCGGACTGGCTGATCGACCGACGCCTGTAACTCACAGTGCAGGTTGAACTCAGCCTGCAGTCAGGAAAGAGGATCAATGCGTCGTTCCGCAGCGCTGCTGGTCGCCACGGCGGCGACCGCGGCCGTGGTGACCGGCGCGGCTCCGGCCACCGCCGAGCCCGCGTCCGCCCGCAACGGGGAGCAGGTCGCCCGCACCGAGGTGTCGAACGGGACCAGCCGTCCCGGCCGGCCCTTCGGCACCAAGACCACCGGGGAGAGCACCGCCCAGGCAGCGGAGTACCAGGGCACGCGGTTCATCCCGTCCGCCCCCCGCCGCATCCTGGACACCCGCTCCGGCCTCGGCCGCAACGGCGTCACCACGCCGGTCGCCGGCGGCAGCAAGATCGAGGTCGCCGTCGACAACCTCCCGACCTACGCCCTCGCGGTCGTGCTGAACGTGACCGGCACCTCGCCCACCGCCAACACCTACGTCTCGGTGTGGGAGGGCGGCGACATCCCCAGACCGGGTGTGTCGACCCTGAACCTGGTGCCCGGCGAGACCCGCGCCAACTCGGTCACCACCTACGTGTCGCTCGGCAACACGATCAACCTGTACAACAACGCGGGTAGCACCCACCTGATCGCCGATGTCGCGGGCTACTACGTCCACGACAACCCGGGTGCCGGGTTCACCACGCCCGGCCGGTACTTCGCCACCGGTCCGACCCGCGTGTACGACTCCCGCAACACCGGCGGCGCGTTCTACGCCGGCGAGTCCCGCAGCATCGACTTCGCGTCGTCGGGCGTGCCGTCCGGCGCGACGGCGGTGTCGCTGAACGTCACCGGTGTCGACGCGACCGCCAACACCTACGTGACCGCGTGGCCGTCGGGCTCCACCCGGCCGACCGCGTCGAGCCTCAACGTCGTGCCCGGTGGCGCCACGCCGAACGGCGTGACCGTCGCCCTGAGCGCGGACCGCAAGGTCAGCCTGTACAACAACGCCGGCTTCCTCCACCTGATCGTGGACATCACGGGGTACTACCTGCCCACCGAGAGCGGTGGCGCGGACTTCTACCCGGTGACCCCCGGTCGTGCGTTCGACACCCGTGACGACCTCACGCCGATCGAGCCCGCCGGCAAGCTGACCCTGCTCTACCTGGACCCCGAGCTGGCCGTGAACAACAGCCTGCTGCTGAACCTGACGGGCACGGAGCCGACGGCGAACACCTACGTCACCCCGTTCCCGGCGGGCACGAGCAGGCCCAACACCTCGGCGCTGAACCTGGTCCCCGGCCAGACCTCGCCGAACATGGCCACCGTGCGCCTGGGCAGCGCGTACGACGAGATCGACAACGTGTACCGCCCCGCGCACGAGTTCTACAACAACGCGGGCTACACGCACCTGGTGATCGACGTGTTCGGCATCTTCGCCTGATCGACGTCTTCGCCTGATCGAACACCGCGGTACGACGTGCGAGGTCCCGGTTTCCGGGGCCTCGCACGTCCGTTCGCACACCGAGGACGGGGCCGGAACCCGCCTGCTCAGTGGTGGTAGGCGTGGACGACCGCGTGGCCGAGCCCGCGGCCGATGAGCCACTTGTTCACCGGCACGGTGACCACGAAGGCGACCGCGAACGCGAAGGCGAGTGCGCCCCAGAACAAGGGGCTGGCCAGGCCCGCGTCCATCGCACCGGGCACCACGACCATCACGCCGTTGTCGACGACCTCCATGACGATGATCGACACGGTGTCGGCCGCCAACGCCACCTTGAGCGCCCGCCGGAAACCGACGCCCGCCTTGAGCACACCGCGCATGGTCAACGCGTAGCCGAACACGAAGGCCAGTGCGACGGCCAGCGCGATGGTGGCGAGGGCGCTCCAGCCGAGCGCCGTGCCGATCACCATGCCCAGCACCTCACCGATGGCGCAGCCGGTCAGGCAGTGCAGCGTCGCCGACGCGGCCGTGCGCCACCCGGCTCCCCCGGCGTGCGCGTGGTGGGCCTCGTGGTCGTGGTGCTCGTGTTGCATGTCCGACTCCCGTACTCATATACCTGCTGGGGGTATGCACGTCAACGTAACATACCCCCAGGGGGTACGCAACACGAGCGGCTACCCGAACGGCCCCAAGCCCGCGCCCGGCCCGCGTATCGTCGGGTCCGACCACGCGACGGAAGGGAACGCGCCATGCCGGGCTACTCCGACAGCCGCGAAGGCCACCTCAAGCGGTTGCGTCGCATCGAGGGTCAGGTGCGCGGGTTGCAGCGCATGGTCGAGAACGACGAGTACTGCATCGACGTGCTCACCCAGATCGCGGCGGCCACGAAGGCCCTCCAGGCCGTTTCCCTCGGACTGCTCGACGAGCACCTCAAGCACTGCGTGGCCGAAGCCGCCCGGCAGGGCGGCGAGGTGGCGGCCGACAAGATCGCCGAGGCGAGCGCGGCCATCGGCCGACTCGTGCGCTCCTGACGTCGGCGTTACCCCCTCTGGGTATAGTGGCCGCGTGCCCACGACCGCCCGTGCCCGAGCCCTGCACTGGGCGCTCGTCTGGGCTGTCGTGCTCGCCGTGGTCGGGATGCACCATCTCGGCACGCACGACGCGACCGCGCACTCGGCGACGACGGTCGTGTGCTGCGACCACATCGGACCGGTCGCGTCACCGGAGCACGAGCCCGTGCCCGCGCCCGGTGAGGGGCACGACATCGTGCACCTGTGCCTGGCCGTGCTGTACGCCGCGCTGGGCCTGAGCCTGGCCGTGCTCCTGCTGCGCCGTCGCGCGGCGGGCGACGTGTCGCGCCGGCTCTCCGCCCGCACGATGACGCCGCGCGCCCCTCCCCCACGCCCACGCGGCACACCGGCCGTGCTGGCTTCTCTCTGCGTCCTGCGGCTGTGACAGGTCGCGCGTCGTCGTCCACTGCGGACGTCGACGTGCCCCGCACCGCACCAACCGATCGGACGCAGAGGAACGAACACCACCATGACCAGGAAGAACCTGGTCGGGGCGGCGCTTGCCGTCCTGACCACCGGCCTCGCCCTCACCCTCGCGGGATGCGGCACCGGTTCGAACACCGGCGGCCACGACACGAGCAGGACGAGCGCGACCGCGGAGCCCTCCGGGGACCACAACGACGCCGACATCGCGTTCGCCCGGGACATGATCCCCCACCACGAGGGTGCGATCGAGATGGCCGGGCTCGCACGAGGACGCACGGGCAACGCGACCATCCTCGACCTCGCCGCACGCGTCGAGCAGGCCCAGGACCCGGAGATCAAGACCATGACCGGGTGGCTCGACGCGTGGGGCGTCGAGACGTCGCCCGACGCCGGCCACGACGCCCACGGCTCGACGCCCGGCATGATGAGCGCCGAGGAGTCGGACCGGCTGAAGGCCGCCAAGGACACCGACTTCGACCGGATGTTCCTGGCAGCCATGATCGAGCACCACCGGGGCGCGATCGACATGGCCCAGGCGCAGTTGCGGCAGGGCCGCAACGCCGACGCCAAGGAGCTGGCGCGGCGGATCATCGACGCCCAGCAGGCGGAGATCACCGAGATGGAGGGCCTGCTCCCCCAGGGCGACTGACCCCACCGGCCCTGCACCACGTCCGCCTGTCGGACGTGGTGCAGGGCCGCGGTCACCCGGTGGACGGCTCCTCGGCCGACCGGCCGCGTCGGACCAGCAGGAAACCGACCACGGCGGGAAGACCGACCGCCGCGCCCGCCAGCAGCCACTGGCCGACCGTCATCGTGGTCAGCGAGGCGCCCGCGGCCGTGTAGACCAACGTCGCGGGGACCACGCCGACGGCGGTTCCCAGCGCGAACGCGCCGACGTGCAGGCCGCTGAGCCCGGCGGCGTAGTTGACCAGGCCGAACGGCACGACGGGCAGCAACCGCAGGGCGATGACCGCCGGGAAGCCGCGGCGTTCGAGCATCCGGTCGACCCGCGCCAACCGGCCCCGAGCGGTCCACGGGCGAACCACGTCGCGGCCCAGCCGACGGGCGATCACGAAGCCGGCCAACGCGCCGACCGTCACACCGGCCACCACGGCGCAGGTGCCGACCAGCGGCCCGAACAGCGCCCCACCCGCGACGCTCAGCAGCGGCTTGGGCACCAGCGCCACCGACCCCGCCGCCGACACGACCACGAACACGAACGGGGCCGCCGCACCCGTGGCCTCCACCCAGCCGCGCAACTCGGCGACGTCCGGCGTCACGCCCGTGAGCACGCCCGCGGCAAGCGCCGCCACGATGAGCACCAGTGAGACGAGGCGGACAACACCCACCCGCACGTGGCCCGCCAAACCCGCTCCCGCCTCGATACGCACCCTCTCGACCACAGTACTGCCGCCACCGGTGACGACGTTCCGGACGCCGCGCGCGGCAGTGACTTCGAGGGCCTGCCGGCCATCCTCGACCCCGACGTCGTGCTCCGCGCCGACAGCGGCTCGGTGCCGCACGGCGGCCTGCGGGTGCTGCGCGGCGCGGACGCGGTGGCCGGTTGGCCCGACTCGACCCGACCGGTGCCGAATCAGGATGACGACGTTTCCGCCCGCATTTCCCGGAACGACCGCCGGAATTCACTCGAACGTGTGAGCTTAAGCGTGCCCACCTGCGAATTCAACTCGATTCACCGAGTGCACGAGAGCGCGGGCGATCAATGCTGCTTGACACCCCGCACCGAGGGCCGTCAATCTCGACCACGGCGACGACCTGGGGAGTCGTGGCCGACCTTCGACGTGATGATGGGGGAATCATGTCGGTGAAGAACCATGCCTTGAGCGGTGATCCGCGCGTTGTCGGGAATCTGGTCCAACGGCTCGAAGTGCTCGCGCGCGACAACGGCTGGCTGAACCGCCCGGCCTACCACGTCGGCGCCGAGACCTATCGGTTCGCCGACGTCTACGAGGGCGCGGGCCGGGCCGCCGCCGCGTACGCCGCGCGAGGGCTCGGCGTCGGCAGCCGGATCGCGCTGGTGCTGCCGGACGGCATCGACGTGGTCTGGGCGTTCCTCGGCGCGGTGCGGATCGGCGCGGTCGCGGTGCCGGTGAACTCGACCATGCACCCGGACGAGGTGCGCCGCGCGCTCGACATCGCGGTGCCGGACGCCGTCGTGTGCGAGGAGGACCTTGGCGGTCCGCCCGCCGACGTGATCGCGCCGGAGGACCTCCGGGTGGACGGTGCCGCCCCGTACGCCCCGACGACGTCCGACAGCCCGGCGTACGCGGTGTTCACCTCGGGCACCACTGGCGACCCGAAGCTGTGCTTCCACACCCACGGCGACCCCGGCGTGTTCGAGCAGGCCATCGGGTCGGTCGTCGGCATCACGCCGGACGACGTCACGTTCTCGGTGTCGCGGATGTACTTCGCCTACGGGCTGGGCAACTCCGTGTTCCTGCCGCTGCACCGGGGCGGCGCCACGGTGCTGTCGCGGGCACGGGCGACCGAGGACGACGCGCTGCGGATCATCAGGGACCGCGGCGTGACGGTGTTCTACGGCCAACCGAGCTTCTACGCCCGGCTGCTCCGCCACCCCGACCACGCGGCGCTGTCGGGGCTCCGGCTGGCGCTGGTCGCCGGCGAGGTGCTGCCGGACGTGCTGGAGACACGGCTGCGGCGGGTGCTCGGCGAGCGGCTGCTGAACATCTTCGGCACCACGGAGATCGGGCACGCCCTGGTGGCCAACGCCGTCGACCACCACCGTGACCACACGATCGGGCGGATCCTGCCGCCGTACCGGATGCGGATCGTGGACGAGGCGGGCGCCGAGGTGCCGCCGGGTGTGCCGGGCGCGCTGGAGGTGGCGGGGCCGTCGATCGCGCTGGGCGTCCGGCGGGGCAGCGACCCGCCGGCGCGGGCCGGTGACTCCTGGTACGCCACCGGTGACGCGGCCACCGCGGACGAGGACGGGTACGTGCGGCTGCACGGTCGGTTGGACGACGTGGAGATCGTCGGCGGCCAGAACGTGCACCCCGCCGAGACCGAGGACCTGCTCATGCGACACCCCGGGGTGCGCGAGGCGGCGGTGTGCTCGGCGCGGCGCGAGACCGGTGTCACGACGCTGCGCGCTTTCGTGGCGTTGGCGGACGACGCGTCGCCGGAGCAGGTGCGGGCCGAGCTGCTCGCCAGTGCGCACGCCACGCTGACCTGGTACAAGGTCCCGGAGGACGTGGTCTTCGTGACCGAGCTGCCCCGGACGCCGACCGGGAAGCTGCGACGACGTGACATCCGGGCGATGGCGGGGGGTTGAGCCGGTGGAGCGGAGCGGTGTCAGCGGGAAGGCCGCCGCGGCGGTCCTGGTGACCATGGTGCTGTGGGCGTCGGCGTTCGTCGGCATCCGGTACGCGGGCGAGCACTTCGAGCCGGGGTCGCTCGCGCTGGGCCGGTTGCTGGTCGGCGCGGTCGCGCTCGGTGCGATCGCCGCGGTGCGCGGTGTCGGCGTGCCGCCGAGAGCGGCCTGGCCGGGGATCATCGGCTCCGGGCTGTCCTGGTTCGCGCTGTACATGGTCGCGCTGAACTGGGGTGAGCGGTACGCGGACGCCGGCACGGCCGCGCTGATCGTCGGTGTGGGCCCGATCATGGTGGCGTTCCTGGCCGGGTGGCTGCTGCGCGAGGGCTTCCCGGCCCGGCTGCTGGCCGGGCTCGCGATCGCGTTCGCGGGCGTGGCGGCGGTCGGGCTCGCCGACGGCGGTGGCGGCTCGACCACCCGCGGTGTGCTGCTGTGCGTGCTCGCGGCGGCGGGGTACGCGGTCGGGGTGGTGGCGCAGAAGCCCGCGCTGCGGCACGCGTCCGCCCTCCAGGCCACCACGTTCGGCTGCCTGGTCGGCGCGGTCGCGTGCCTGCCGTTCGGCGGGCAGCTCGTCGCCGACCTGCGCGACGCCCCGGCGAGCGCGACGATCTCGGTGGTGTACCTGGGGTTGCTGCCGACCGCGCTGGCGTTCTACACGTGGGCGTACGCGCTCTCCCACATGACCACCGGGACGCTCGGCGCCACGACGTACCTGGTGCCGGTGATCGTCGTGCTGATGTCGTGGGCGCTGCTGGACGAGGTGCCCGGTCTCGTGGCGCTCGCGGGCGGCCTGCTGTGCCTGGTCGGCGTCGCGGTGTCGCGCGGCAAGCCCAGGCCGGCCGTGCCTGCGGCGAGGGTGACCACGGGCGACGGGCGCGCGGCACCGTGACGACCGCCACCCGGTCGGCCGAGGTGAACCGGCCCACAGCGCACCGCTCGACGCGCCGTTCCGTCGGTCCCGCTCGGACACTGGAGGGGTGACCACCCAGCCGCTGATCTCGCCGACCCGCATCTACGTGGAGCCCGCCGCCGCGGACCTGCCGCGCGGGCGCGAGGTGCTCGACCGGTTCCCCGCCGCGGAGCGCGTCGAGGTCGACAGCCACTGGCGCATCCCCGAGCTGCACGGCGACGAGGCGAATGCCCGCCGTTGGGTGCGGATCAAGCAGGAGGCACTGGTGCTGGGGGTGAAGAAGTCGCTCGGCGCCCGGCCCAACGGGCGATCGGCGCACTTCATCGCACCGTCCACGGCCAACGGGTGCGCGATGGCCTGCGCGTACTGCTACGTGCCGCGGCGCAAGGGCTACTCCAACCCGGTCACGGTGTTCGCGAACATCGAGCAGATCACCGGCTACCTGGCCCGGCACGTCGCGCGGCAGGGACCGATGACCGAGCCCGGCCAGGTGGACGACGCGTCGTGGGTGTACGACATCGGGGAGAACTCGGACTGCTCGGTGGACGCGCTGGTCAGCGACAACGTGCGCGACCTGGTGGAGCTGTTCCGCGACCTGCCCACCGCCAAGGCGTCGTTCGCGACCAAGCACGTCAACCGCGACCTGCTCGACTGGGACCCGCGAGGCCGCACGCGGGTGCGGTTCTCCCTGATGCCCGAACGCACCGCGAAGCTCCTCGACATCCGCACCAGCCCGATCGCCGATCGGCTCGCCGCCCTGGACGACTTCCACGCCGCCGGGTACGAGGTGCACGTCAACCTCAGCCCGGTCGTCGTGCACGACGGGTGGTTGGACGACTGGCGCGAGCTGTTGGTGGCGCTGGGCGACGCGGTCCGGCCCGCCACCCGCGACCAGCTGGCCGCGGAGATCATCATGCTCACCCACAACCAGGCGTTGCACGAGGTGAACCTGCGCTGGCACCCCCGCGCCGAGGACGTCCTGTGGCGGCCCGACCTGCAGGAGGTGAAGCGCAGCGAGGGCGGCGGCGTCAACGTCCGCTACCGGCGGGGCCTCAAGCGCGGCCTGCTGGACGAGCTGCTGGACCTGATCACCCGGCACGCACCGTACCTGCGCGTCCGCTACGCGTTCTGAGGTCGACCGAGGGACCACCGGCGCGCGTCGAAGTCCCAGTCGTAGCGCGGCCGGCCCGCCGCGGAACGGCTCACGAACGGCTTGCCCCGATCGCTGATCTCCAGCACGCCGGAGCGCCCGGCGCTGGTCCAGTGCAGCTCGGCGAGCCACTCCACGTCCTGGTCGCCGAGCTCCAGGTCCACGGCGAACTGCTCCGGCTCCGCCTGGTGCACCACGTACGGGAACTCGCCGCTCTGGCCACGTGCCGAGTTCGGGACGACCGACACCCGGTCCCCGCCGCGCAGGTCGGCCCGGAACCACCTGGGCTCCAGCTTGTGGAACAGCTGCGGGGAGAACAGCTCGACACCCTCCGGAGGCCCCGAAGGAACGCGGGCTTGCACCGCGATGACCAGGTCGGTCAACACCACCGCCTGCGGGCGGACGCCCTCCACCAACAGCTTCAGCCGGGTGTTGTCCGACGGCTTGACCTCGTGGTCGGCCAGCCACCGGATGAATTCCCGCAGGTCTCCTCCCGGTGCCACCCGGCTGATCGGCCCGGCGACCACGTGGTGCATTCCGTATTGTTCCCTGGCCCACTCCAGCGAGGCCGTGACCATCAGCGGCAGCGCATCGGCGGGCATCCCCTGGCCGTCGCCGTGCACGATTACATCGCCGTGGATGTCACGCACCTGGATCACCACGGAGGCTTGACCGCTCATCTTGTTGCGAACGCCTTCCATGCCGGGACTCTATCGACGCCTCGGCACGGTCGTGGCCAAGCAGCAAATGGTCACCCCATTCAGCGACAGCACCTATTCGTCGCCCCGACCGCTCGTGAATCGGGCCGCGTCCGTTCAGACGTGCTAACACCCCCGTTCGGACCAGCGACACCAAGACATCGGGGTACCTCCCGAACCGGTCGGTCCACCGCCCGGAGCACCCGCCGACGACCGATGGAGGTTGTCGCCATGTCCACTGCCGTCGACACGAGCACGCGAGCGGGTCTCGTCGCGTTGGCCGACCAGCTCGCCGACCAGGTGGGGCGGACCGCCGAAGTCGACGGGGACGCGGTCGAGTTCACCCCTCCCCTGGAGGACTTCCTCGCCGCCGGAACACCGTTGCTGGTCGTCGGCGGGCCGGGGTCCGGCAAGTCGTTGCTGAGCGTCCGTTACCAGTACGAGGTGCTGCGACGGCGTGGCGCGGGCGAGCCGGTGCCGGTGGTCTTCCGGCTGGACACCTGGCACGCCGGGACGGGTGTGCGCGAGTGGGTGGAACGGCGGTTGGCAGCCGAGTGGCCGGTCGGGCGTGCGGCCGCGTCCGCGCTGGTCGACGCCGGCCTGGTGCACGTCATCGTCGACGGCGTGGACCGGCTCGCCGCCGGGCTGCGCACGCGGTTCGTGACCGAGGTGCGCGAGCTGGCGGTGCCGGTGCTGCTGACCAGTCGTCCGATCGACGTCGACGGCGCGATGCCGACCCTGACCCTCGACCCGCCACCGCTGCACGCGCTGTTGCGCCGCTGGCCCCGGATCGCCGACGAGGTCCGCGCCAACCCGTCGGGACCACTCGCGACGGCTCTCTCCGACCTGGTCATCAGGTTCGTGTTCGTGCAGACGTACTCGAAGCCGGGAGCCGACCCGTCGGGGCTGCTGGACCCGTCCGCGTTCGACGACGTCGCCAAGGTCGAGGAGCACCTGCTGGACGAACCGGCCGGCGAGGTCCGCTCCTGGCTGCGGGGCATGGCCCACTGGGCGCGCACCACCGGCGAGTCGGGTATCGCCTGGTGGCGGCTGCCCGAGCCGGTCCCGCGCTCGGCGTGGGTGGTCCTCGCCCTGCTGACCGGCGGGTTCGTCGCCTACCCCGTCTCAGGCTGGGGCACCGTGCTCGACCAGTCGTCGCCCGAGGACTTGCACGGGCTGTACCGAGTGCTGATCGGCGTGCTCATCGCGGTAGTGGTCGCGGCGGTCGTGCACCGGCCCGAACCGACGCTGCTCCCGGTGAAGTACGACCCGAGCGCCGTGAGGCCGAGGGGTTGGTTGTGGCTCGCGGGCGGTGGCTTGGGCGGTCTCGTGGCGGCCGGATCGTGGGTCTGGCTGAACGGGGACTTGCCGACGGCGTTGTCGATCCTCACGGCGTGCATCGGTGGTGGAGCCTTGATGTGGCTGCGCGGCAAGGTGGTCGTGGTGGAGGAGGATCACATGGACTCCCCGCGCACCGTAGTGCGGCAGGACGCGGCGGTTGCCCTCGTCCGCTTGGCCTGCGGGTTGGGCCTGACCATCGGCGTCACGGCGATCATCTCCGCGAGCTCGCGCGCCTCGGTGCACTTCGACGAGCAGTTGCCGCAGCTCTTCGCGGCTTTGGTCCTGTCCGGTGCGGCGTGGTCCGCCTCGGTGCGTTGCCTGGTCGCGTCGCTGCTGCCCAGGAGCGGTTCGTTGCTCTTCAGCCTGACTGTCCTGGGCCCTGCCGCGCCGCTGCTGCACCGGGAAGGTGGTGTGTACCGCTTCCAGGACGACTCGGTGCCGCGCACCTTGACGAAGGCGCGATTCGAGCAGATCGGCCTCGGCACGGCGAGGACGACAGCCCGGCAGATCTCGGCCATGCGCTACGACCTCGCCGACCACGCCTGCCGCCGGATGGGCGTCCCCGGCGTGCTCGACGGGGACCGGCTCCGCGAGTTCGTGGACGGGGTGGCCGCCGACATCGACATGCACGTCGACGCCCTCGTGGCGGCCACGGCCGGCGTTCGCCGGCAGTACCTCGCGGCCAGGGACCGCTACCGCGGTCGCGCGGTGCCGCGCCCGTGGGATTCCGCGGTCGACCTGGTCGAGATGTCCGGGTCCATCAGCGTCCTGGGCATCGTGGCGATCGTGCTCGCCGCCGAGATCACCACCTGGCGCGCCAGCGGGCTGGTCAGCGTCGAGATGGCGAGTCTGCTCTGCGCGGTGGTCATCGTGGTGGTCGTGTCCTGGTGGGTGCCGGGTGGCCGACCCGGCAATCCCTACCGGGGTGTCGGTCACCTGGTCTTCGGCCTGGTCACGGCGGGATCGCTGACGTTTCTCGCGGGCTTGCTCAGCACGGTGGAGGACGTCTCGCCCGCCGTCGTCGCCATCGGCGCGGTATCGGGTGTCGTGGCGCTGTGCTTCGCGCTGTTGGGAGCGCGGTTGAGAAAGCTGGTCACCGCCCTGTCGGTCGACGACCCGGCGAAGTGGCCGGTGCCGAAGACGCGGCAGCTCAGGGACCTGCGGCAGAGGGCCGTCCGAGCCCACGAGGCGTGGGTCCACGCCCTGGTCGAGGTCGGTGTGCGGCAGCTCGTGGCGGCGCGGCTCACCGGTGTCGGCCGCTCCTACCGCACCACGATGCCGCCGGCCGACGCCGTGCCCGGCCTCGGTGACGTGACCGAGGTCGCCCAGTACGTCCCGACCGACACCATGCACCGACTGGCCCACACCATGGACTCGTTGACCCGCGGGGCCATCGGCATCTGCGGTCCTCGGGGCGTGGGCAAGAGCACCGTGCTCAGGATGATCGGGAAGTTGGGTTTCGGCGCGCGCCTGGACGATCGGGCCCTGCTGGTCTCGGCGCCGACGAACTACGACTCACGGGAGTTCCTCGTCCACCTGTACGCGAAGCTGTGCACGTCGGTGCTCGACGTGGACGACGAGCCGCCGCCCCGGTGGTGGCGGTGGCGGCCGCTGCTCCTGACGCCGGTCGGCCTGCTGATCGCCCTGTGCGCCTGGCAGTGGCCGTGGCTGGTGGGTGCGGCCGGGTGGGTACCGCCGAACTGGCGGGGCTTGGCGGTGGCGGGGGGACTGCTGCTGGCCGTCATTCCGGTGTGGGTGCTGCGGAGGAGGTGGCAGGACCGGGGCGGCTTCGACGACCACGTCAAGCGCGAAGCGCGCCGGCGGCTCGAAGGTCTGCGGTTGGTGGACACCACGACCGTCACCCGCACCGCGGCCGTGAAGCCCCCGGGCGGGGCCGAGTTCGGCGGCTCCCACGCGCTGGCGCGTGCGGGCCGGGCGAAGACGCTGCCGGAACTGGTCGACGAGTTCGAGGCGTTCCTGCGGCTGCTCACGGACCAGAAGTCCGCACGCCGCGCGGGTGCCGGCTCCCCCGACGAGACGGCCGCGGCGGACCGGACCCGAGGGCGGATCGTGGTGTGCATCGACGAACTGGACAAGATCGGGTCGGCGGCCGAGGCCGAGCGGTTCCTCAACGACATCAAGGCGATCTTCGGCAGCACGCGGTGCTTCTTCCTGGTGACGGTCTCCGACGACGCGCTCGCCTCGTTCTCCGGCCGCTCGCTGACCGTCCGCACGGCGTTCGACTCCGCGTTCGACAGCGTCGTCCGGGTGCGGAGGTTCACGCTGGCCGACACCCGGCTGCTGCTGATGCAGCGGTCCGCGAAACTGCCCGAACCGTTCGTCTGGCTGTGCCACGCGCTGTCCGGCGGTCTGCCGCGCGACCTGAACCGGGTGGCGTACGAGCTGTACTACCTGCTCGACAAGGAGGACAAGCGCCGGCTCGCCGACGTTGCGCGCGCGTTGGTGGCCGCGGACCTCGAAGCGGTGTGCGAGAGCCTGGCGGCTCGGCTGACCGACCGGTTCGAGGCGTTCGCCATGCGGCTGCGGCAGCACATCGTCAACGCGCCGCGGGTCGAGGTGGACAGCGCCGCGCTGCGGGGGTACCGGCTGGCGGGTCCGCAACCCGGCGGCACGTCCGAGGACCTCATGCTGGTCAACGAGCAGTTCCGCGTCTACCTGCAGTACGCCGAGGCCGTGGTGCGGACGTTCTGCGAGCGCGGTGACGAAGTCGTGGCCCGGTTGGCGGGCACCGACGCCACCGAGGTGGAATCACTGGCGCTGACCCGCACCTGGCTCGCGGCGGACCCGGTCACGGCCACCGCCCACCTGCGGACCTGGCACGGGTTCGAGGATGCGTTCCCCGTGACCTCGCGATGACGGCCGATCAGCGAACCGCACCTTCGGGCCAGGGACCGGTGTTGCACGGGAACGTTTCGTCGTCCGTCGCGGACCCGGTGGGGTCGGTCACCGTCGCGCCGATGGTCACCACCTCGCCGAGCGCGCACTGGCCGAAGACGAACCCGCTGCCGTCCCAAGCGGGCACGTGGACGCCGTTGCGGGTCCAGGTGACGGTCATCGGCGAACCGCCGCTCCGGGCGGTGAAGCAGGAGAACCTGCCGCCGTACGTCTGGCAGACGACGTCGAGGGTCGGTGCGGCCACCGCCGGCGCGGGGGCGGCGACCATGATGACGGCGCCTGCCACTGCGAGCACTCGTGCCTTCACCGGCACCTCCCGGAATCGGCTGACCACACCGTAGCCGAGCGAAAGCGGAACGTGAACGTTTGCGGGGCATGATGACAAGCCTGGACGCCCCCGAGGCCGCTCGGATACCCGGTGAACGCCATGCGGCGGAGCCGGGTCGCAACGCCCTGGGGTGGCGTCGAGTTCGACCGGCTCCGCCGCACTGCCCGGGCTGCCTCCCCCCTGGGCACCCGGACGCTCCAACCGTTGCCGAGTCTCGCCGTACGCGTCCGACGTGTCATTGACCGCGGCCGCCGGCAGGTTGACCGCCCGCGACACTCGCGGTGGCCACGGCGTGCGCCCGGTACTCACCGGGCGGCACCCCGTAGGCGGCGCGGAACGTGCGGCTGAAGTGCGCGGGGTCGACGAAGCCCCAGCGGGCGGCGATCGCGTGCACCGACCGTGCCGCCAGCTCGGACTTGACGAGGTCCCGCCGGCAGCGTTCCAGTCGTTGGTGGCGTATCCAGCCGGTGACGGTGCGGCCGCGCTGCTGGAACAAGCGTTGCAGTGCCCGCACCGATATGTGGTGCGCCGCGGCCACCACGGCCGGCGTGAGCTTCGGATCGTGCAGGTGCCGCCGGATGAAGTCGTGGATCTGGGCCATCAGAGCACGTTCCGCGCTGTCGGCGGGAACGACCGGCGCAGCGTCGACCGCCTCGGCGACCAACGTCGTCACCAGGTCCGTCAGCACTTCGCCCAGCCGCACGGGGGTCGTGCCCTCGAACGCGTCGACATCCGCGGCGAGACCGGTGAGGAACTGCGCCAGCAAGCCGCTGACCCCCTGCCGACCGGACAGCGGAGTGCCGAACAGGAGCTCCAGGTCGTTGCGGCGAATCGGCATCCGCCCGAAAGGAATCGTCGCATGGGTGACGTTGTGCCCGTGCCCGTCGTCGGCGATGACGTAAGGACGCCAACTCCCGTAGAGGATCACATCTCCGGTGGAGCCTTCGGTAGCCACACCCGCCTGGTCGAATCGCGCCGCACCACGCTCCACCACCATGACGTGCACGACTTCGAGATCAGCGCGCCGGATCATCTTCTCGGAGCGCGTCACCCGGCACGGGGAGCACGCCACATTGCTGACCAGGACGTCCCCGAACGGTGATCCCCGTAATATGCCGCGGTAATCCCGGGGCTCGTCGCAGACGAACTCGATAGGTGTCGAGACGGTGCTCGAAACGAGTTCCCGCCACCTCTCGAACCGCTCTTCACGCAGGTAGTCCGAAGTGCGGATGAAGGTATCCACGCTCAACCCCCCGGTAGCAGTGCGCGTTTCTCGTGGGCTTGGACCTTGGTGCACTGTCGTCTTCCGCCATGCAGGAACCGTCACATCCCCCCGTGCTCCCCCGGGCGTTCCACTTGGCGAACGCGACCGCGGCACCGACCCGTGACGCGACACCGAGTTTCAGGATGATCCTGCGCGCGCGGTCGCTGGTTGTCCGCATCGGGCACGTACTGCGATATCGGTACGACGCCTGCCGCGACCCCCGGCCGCCGGCCGGACCTCCCGGTGACAGCAGAAACCCATGAGTCGCCCTCCAGTGTGAGGGCGTCGTCGCGGACCCACCAGGCTTACCACCGCCACCTCGCCGTTCCCACGGAACACGACGGGATCGCTGGTGGATGCGTTCCCGCCCACCGCGTCCAGGTCCCGGCTCCGCGCCCCTCCCCCGCGCCGAGACGCCCACACCGGCACGACCACCGGCACGACCGGCGTTTGTGCAGATGACAGCGATCCCACGGCGCCCACCGGCTTGGTCCCACACCATCATCGGCGGGCATGTCCGCCCGCCCGCCGCGCACCCGGACCGAACCGTCGACGTTCGTCCACTTCGGACTGCGATCGACCCGGAACGCCCACCCGTCCCCGAAATGTTTCGTGCAATCCCGACGGGGACAGCTCCCCACCAGCTACTTGACCGTTCAAGCACCCGGCAGTAGCTTCGGAATTGATCGAGCCGGCCATTCCGGAAGGGAACCATGGGCCTGAAGAGCACTGCCCTCGCCGCAGCGACGGCTTCCGGAACGGGAGGCGTGACCGCCCGGGAACTGCCCGCAGGGCGCGTTCTCCACTTGGCCCGGGGGTGCGCGTGAGGCAGCCGAAGGCACTGGTGGTCCGCGGCGGGTGGGAGGGTCACCGGCCGGTCGAGGCGACCGACTTGTTCATCCCGTTCCTGGAGCGCGGCGGCTACGCCGTGCGGGTCGAGGACTCGACCGAGGTGTACGCCGACGACGCCGAACTGGCCGACACCGACCTGGTCGTGCAGTGCGTGACGATGTCGCAGATCACCGACCGGGAGGTGGCCGGGCTGCGTGCGGCGGTCGAGGCGGGCACCGGTTTCACCGGCTGGCACGGTGGCATCGCGGACTCGTTCCGCGCCTCGTCGGACTACCTGCACCTGGTGGGCGGCCAGTTCGCGACGCACCCGGGCAAGCAGCCGGGCGAGCGCACGGGCCGGCCGGAGGACAACTACCTGCCGCACACCGTGAACATCACCGCACTCGGCCGTGAGCACCCGATCACCGCGGGCATCGAGGACTTCGAGCTGGTCACCGAGCAGTACTGGGTGCTGCACGACGACTTGATCGACGTGCTGGCCACCACGACCCACCCGGCCCCGGAGTGGCAGCCGTGGCGCCGGCCGGTCACCTCCCCGGCCGTCTGGACCCGGCAGTGGGGCGCCGGGCGGATCGTCGTGACGACCCCCGGGCACAGCCTGGACGTGCTGGAACACGCCGACGTCCGCACCGTCATCGAGAGGGGAATGCTGTGGGCGACCCGCACCGCGTCGGCGTCGTAGGCCTCGGGGTCATCTCCCGCGCGTACCTGGACACACTCGGCGCCCACCCGGCGGTGCGCATCACGGCGGTCGCCGACCTCGACGCCGCCCGGTCGGCCGCGGTCGCCGCCGAGCTCCCGGACGCCGCCGCGGTGCACGTCGAGGACCTGCTCGACGGTTCGGACGTCGACACCGTGCTCAACCTCACCACTCCCGCGGCCCACGCCGGGATCGCGCTGCGCGCCCTCGACGCGGGCAAGAACGTGTTCGGCGAGAAGCCCCTCGCCGTGACGTTCGAGGAGGGCCGGGCGATCGTCGACCGGGCCGCCGCGGCCGGCGTCCGGGTGGGCTGCGCCCCCGACACCGTCCTCGGCACGGGCACGCAGACCGCGCGCGCCGCGATCGACGGCGGGCTCATCGGGCGTCCGCTGTCCGCGTCGGCCGTGATGGTCACGCCGGGGCACGAGCGCTGGCACCCCAACCCCGACTTCTACTACGCCGAGGGCGGCGGTCCCCTGATGGACATGGGGCCGTACTACATCGCCGCGCTGGTCCACCTCCTCGGCCCGGTGCGCGCGGTGATCGGCATGGCGAGCCGGCTGCGCGACGAGCGCGTCATCGGGTCCGGCCCCAGGGCGGGTCAGCGGATACCGGTCGAGGTGGCGAGCCACGTCTCCGGCGTGCTCGAACACGCCAACGGCGCGCTCTCCACCATCACGACCAGCTTCGACGGCGTGACCACCACCACCGCGCCGATCGAGGTGCACGGCGAGACCGGCACCCTCGCGGTCCCGGACCCCAACCACTTCGACGGCACGACCCGGCTCTTCCCGCTGGGCGGGACCGAGTGGCGGGAACTGCTCCCGAGCGCGGGCTACGCCGGCGCCGGCCGCGGCATCGGCCTGCTCGACCTGATCACGGCCCGCGGACAACACCCCCCGCGCGCAGGCGGCGAACTCGCGTTGCACGTGCTCGAAACGATGACCACCGTGCTCCGCGCCGCGGACGAAGGGCGGAGGATCGCCCTGACGACCACGGTCGAACGCCCGGCGCCGGTTCCGCTCACCCCGGCGGAGGAGTGGGCCACCAGGCGCTGACGACGCCCCGCGACCGAATACGAAAAATTTCGCAACACCCACCGGGTCCTCCTACACCCCCGGCCTTCCTCGCGCCGGAACCGATCGAGGGTCTCAGTGAATTCTGAGATCCGGTCGCTAGCGTCGGGGAAAGCGTTTCCACACCAGTTCAGGAGGGATTCGGTGAGAGTGATGCCTCGGATCGCCAGATCGGCGCTCACCCTGGTCTCGGTGCTCCTGCTGTCCCTGGTCGGCTCATCGGCCGTCGCGTCGGCGCGGCCGGCCTCGCAAACCCACACGTGGCACCTGGAGAACTTCGGCGCCCCACAACGGATGTGCGTCCAGTACGGCCCCGACGGGAGGATCCACCAGTCCTACTTCATCTTCGCGGTCACCGGGAACTGGTCCACCGACCTCGACTTCGGGATGCGCGACCTGCCGCCCGGCTGGACCGCCACGGAGTACCACATCCCGCCGGGCTCGAACTACCCCGACCCCGACGACGGTGCGGTCACGATCAACGGGTTCATCCTCGTTGCGGGATCCGCGACGGTGCCGTTGGCGAAGTACCGCGCGCAGATATGGGTCTCGGACGGGACCGTGACCGAAACCCATCCGGCCGACATCGTCGTCACCACCGCGTCCTGGGTCGATTGCATGCAAGGGCGGGGGTGAACCCCGGTCGCCAGGCCGTGTTCGGCCGTGGTGCAGCCACCCGTTGATGGCGGCGATGTGGCTGGTGGCCTGGCAGGGGTGGCATTGCCGGTAGACGTGCACGTCGAAAGCGAGTGTTCGTCCACTGCGGGAGTCTCCGGTCTCGCGGTGGACGACCTGGGTCGCGTTCGCGATCGACCGGAGTGCGGCTGGTTGGCGGCGTCGCGCGGAGCGTGGCCACCGCGATAATCGTCCAGCGGGAATTGTCCAGCGGTGCTCTCGACTCCGCGCAACGGGCGGCCGTACCGGGGCTGGAGCCCGTGCCCGGCGTGGTCGGTTACCGCTGTGGCGGCCCCGTAGCTCGTCCGGGCCGTTCGACGGGCTGCCAGGACAACGCCTCAGCAGTTCGGCGTCGTCCGCCGCGTGCACGACCGGCAGCGCGGCGCTCGCCTCGCTGTCCCGCCGGTTGCAACGTCGCCCGTCGGCAAGCGTCCGCTCGCTCGGGCGCGAGAGGAGTTGTCATGGAAGAGAAGACGGATCTGTCGAGGCGCGCGTTCCTCGGGATGAGCGCGCTGGGCGTGCTCGGTCTCGCCGGGTGCGGGGGCGGTCCCGCCGCGCCGCAGGTCGACGTCCAGGTGCCCCAGGCGCTGCTCGACCAGGCGGCGTCGCTGCGCGGCGGGTCGGTGGGCATGCTCTCGCAGAAGCTCTACTCGGAGGCCGCCAACCAGGCGCTGGACCGGTCGCTGCAGGCGTTCGCGCAGGCCACCGGTACCACGGTCCGCAACGACCTGGTCTCCGGCGACGCGGGCGACATGGTCGCGAAGATGGACACCGAGGTGAAAGCGGGCACCACCCGCGACCTGGCCTTCATGAGCGACCGGCGGTTCGTCGGCCAGCTCCACAACCTCGGCGCCCTCACCGACGTCACCGACGTGGTCGAGGAGATGCGCGCGCTCTACGGGGAGCCCTCGACGGAGGCGACCAACTTCTGCGTGTTCGGCGGGCGCTGGTACGCGATCCCGTACCACTTCATCGCGGCCGCGATGTACCTGCGCAAGGACTGGTACGAGGAGAAGGGCCTCCCGCTCAAGCCCCACTACACGTGGGAGGAGTTACGCGACAACGCGTTGGAGGTCTCCGACCCGGCGAAGCGGCGCTACGGCTGGGGTCTCACGGTGAACCGCTCCGGCGACGCCAACGGCTTCATCGCGAACGTCATCAACTGCTACGGCGGTGCGATCGCGGACAACACCGGCACGAAGGTGGTGTTCAACTCGCCGGAGACGGTCGCCGCGGTCACGTTCATCGGCGACATCTACACCAACCCGAAGTACGCGCCGATGCTGCCGCCCGGGGTCGGCAGCTGGACCGACTCCAGCAACAACGAGAACTGGCTGGCCCAGATCCTGGGGCTCACGCTCAACCAGTTCAGCGTCTACGCCGACTCGAAGACCAAGAACAACCCGGTCTACGCCAACACGCACCCGTTCAACGGCGCCACCGGACCGGCGATCGACCGGCCGCTCGCGTACGGCGAGTCCAACTCGTTCGTCGTGTTCAAGGGGGCGAAGAACCCCGACCTCGCCAAGCTGGTGGCGAAGTTCATGGTCGGCGGGAGCGCGCTGCTCGGCGTCGCGAAGGGCGCACCGTGCCTGGTCAACCCCGCGTGGGACAAGGTGTGGGACTCCGACCCGTACTACACCAGCGGTGACCCGGCCTTCCCCGCGCTGCGGGAGCAGACCCGCACGCCGCTCCCACTGGTCACCAAGACCGGCTACGCCTTCCCCCAGGCCCCGAGCCCCGGCGAGCAAGCCGCCACCGCCGCCTACCTGCTGACCGACATGATGCAGTCGGTCATCCAGGGCACCCGGCCGGCCGACGCCGTCGCCGCGACCCACGCCCGGATCGTCCAGGTCTTCGAGCAGCAGGGCTTCAAGCAGTGACCCTCCTGCGGCCGCGGCCGGCGCCGGCCAGTCCGGCGTCGAGCGCGTCGTCCTCGCTCACCTCGTCGCAGCGCCTGCTCGGACGCGACTGGCGCCTCGCCGCCGTGTTCATCGGGCCGACGCTGTTGCTGGTCGCAAGCCTGATCCTGTTCCCGATCGTCAGTTCGATCTTCACCAGCACCACGGAGCGCCACGGCGCGGAGACGGTCTTCGTCGGGCTGGACAACTACATCGACCTCGTCGACGACACCGTGTTCCACAAGGGCGTGCTCAACTCGTTCGTCTTCACCGCGTACGCCGAGATCTTCAAGGTGACCCTCGGTCTCATCGCGGCGTTGATGCTGCACCACATGCGGCGCGGCCGGACGATCCTCGCCGGGGTGATCCTGCTGCCGTGGGTGGTGCCGACGGTCGTCACGGCCTTCACGTGGCGGTCCTTGTTCGACCCGATCTTCGGCAGCATCAACGTCCTGCTGACCGACTCCGGGATCGGGCCCGCCCTCGCCGCGATCGGGCTCGTCGACAAGTGGCCCGCGGAGTGGCTGTCCGACCCGGCGCTCGCGATGCCGGCCGTCATCCTGGTCAACGTCTGGAAGGGGATCCCGTTCTTCACGGTGACGTTCCTGGCCGGGCTCAAGGCCATCGACGGCGGTCTCTACGAGGCGGCGGTGGTGGACGGCGCCTCGCCGTGGCAGCGCTTCGTGCACATCACGCTGCCGGGACTGCGCAACATCATGATCGTGACGGTGTTGCTGTCGTCGATCTGGACGTTCAACAACTTCGACCTGATCTGGCTGATGACCCAGGGCGGGCCGGGGGACGCGACCGCCCCGTACGTGATGGTGGCCTACTCCAAGGCCATCCAGCAGCTGCAGCTGGGCGCGGGCGCCGCGGTCACGCTGGTGATGCTGCCGATCATCGGCATCCTCGTGGTGATCCTCGTGCGGATGATGCGACGCAGCGACCTGCCGGGCGCGGGCGACCTGGGGCGCAGGCGGCTGACTCCCGCGCAGCGCCGGGCGCTGCCGTGGGTGGTCGTCGCGGGCTCGGTGCTCGTGCTGGTCTGGGCGTCACCGCAGATCGTGTGGAAGGCCGCGCTCGTGCTCGGCGTGTTCGTGGTGCTCGCGGCCGCCGTCGGACGGGTCGTCTCCGCGCTCGCCGCGCGCGGCAACCGGACGGCCGCGCGCCTGGTCAGCGGCACCGGCACGGGGATCGCGCTCGTCGGCCTGCTGGGCTTCGTGCTCATCCCGATCTACTGGATGACGATCACGGCCTTCAAGTCCGACGACCAGATCGTCGCGCGCACCGACGACCTCTGGCCGACCCCGTGGAGCACCGAGCAGTTCACCAACCTGTTCACCGGCAGGGCGTTCGGCACCTGGTACGTCAACACGATCCTGGTGTCGGTGGCGTCCACCGTGATCGCCCTGGTCTGCGCGGCGCTGGCCGGCTACGCGCTGGCGCGGCTGAGGTTCCGGGGTTCGGAGAGCTTCACGGTCACGATCCTGCTCACCTACGTGATGCCGGGCGCGCTGCTGTTCATCCCGCTGTACCAGATGATGAGCGGGATCGGGCTCAACGACTCGTTGTGGTCGCTCGTGCTCGCCTACCCCACGTTCACCCTGCCGTTCGCGACGTGGCTGCTCGTCGGCTACTTCAAGTCGATCCCGGCCGACCTGGAGGAGGCCGCGCTGGTCGACGGCTGCACGCGGTTCGGGGCGTTCATCCGGATCGTGCTGCCGCTGGCCAAACCGGGTCTGCTCGCGGTCGCGCTGTTCACGCTCACCAACGCGTGGAACGAGTTCCTGTTCGCCTTCGTGTTCATCACCAAGGACGACTACAAGACGCTGCCCGTCGGCATGCAGTCGATGATCTTCGGTGACGTCGTGCCGCAGGGCCAACTGGCCGCCGCCTCACTACTGATCAGCATCCCGGTCGCGGTCATGTACGGGCTGGGGCAGCGCTTCCTGACCGAGGGCCTCACCGCGGGGGCGGTGAAGGGATGAGCGTGCGCGCGACCGGGCGACCGGGGTCCGCCGCTCGACGGACCCCGGTGGTCGGCGGGTCGCGCGGGATCAGGCTCGGGGCAGGGTGAAGATCAGGCCCTGGCTCAGGTTCGACCAGCTGCCTCGCACGTCCACGGTGACGACCTTCGCCCGGTGCTGCTTGTCCGGCGTCAGCCCGGTGATGGTCGCCTGCTTCTCCGTGACGAAGACGACGTGCCCGCCGTCCAGGTACACGTCGTAGCCCGCGGTCGGGTTCCACCAGGAGCGGGCGTCCCAGGCCAGTGTCACGGACGTCGGCGTCGCCGAGACCACCCGCAGCTCGGTCGGGCGCAGCGGCCGGTCGAAGTGGGCGGCCTGCGCCTGGATGGTGCCCAGCACGTCGTTCTGCGCCGGGTCGTGGGAGCAGGACGCGGTGATCGTGCCGAGGGGTGTGCCGTCGGCGCGTTCGGGGCGCAAGTTCAGCGTCAGGTCGTCCACGTGCAGGTCGTAGGCGCCCGGCGTACCCAGGTACTGCGCCGGGAAGGCACCTGCGGCCCGCACGGCGGTGCTGCGGACGTCGGTGATCCAGATGGGCGCGAGGGTGAACGCGGCTTGGGTGGTCCGCGTCCCGTCCGGGCCGGTGATCGTCGCGTCGAGCGTCGCGGTGCTGTCGCCGTCCAGGCGCACCCCGCTGCCCACCGGCAGGGCCGGGCGCAGCTCGCGCAGGTCGAGGTCCACGTCGATGTGGGCGTAGTTGCCGCTGGGGGCGCTGTTCGGGCCCGCGCCCTCGTCCGGCAGGCCGCCGACGACCCACACGGTCATCCCGACGGTCGGTCCGGGAGAGGTCGTGCAGGTGTAGCTCATCCGCACCGCGGTCGTCTGCGCCGACGCCGGACCCGCGGCCCCCGTCAACGCCCCGGCGGCCACCAGGACCGATGCCAGGGACAGGGCGGTGACGCGGAACGTGTTCCATCTCTTGCGCAACTGAACGTCCCCTCCGTGGTCACTCGCCCACCGACAGTATTCCTCGTCTCACGGTCGGTGTGCGTGGACCATTCAGTCGCAGTGGGTGGCGGAGTCGTGGTGCCGGACGGGGTTGGCGAGGCGGTGGTCGGGCTGTTCCCCCACCACCTCGCGCACGCGCCGGGCGGTGGGTGGACCGTTCAGGCGCGGCCATTCGCGTGACGTGATCGGGGATCGCTATCGGCCCATACCGCACCGGTTTTGGGAGGGAGTTGACCTGCGTCGTCCCCGCGCGGAACTGTTTGCGTATTTTGCCGACCACGAACCGCGGGGGAACGCTGTGCACCACTTATCGTTCGGGATCACGTTGGCTACTCCGGCCACGCACGACGCGCTCGTCGAGTCGTGCCGCGCGGCCGAGGGGTACGGGTTCGACTCCGTGCTGGCCGTCGACCACCTCGGGCCGAATCGGACGTCGCCGTTCTCGGTGTTGAACCTCGCCGCCCAGGTCTCGCCCACCCTCCAGGTCGGCACCTACGTGCTCAACGGCGCCTTCTGGAACTCGTCGGTGCTGTCCAGGGAGGTGCAGACCGTGCAGCGGATGAGCGGCGGGCGGCTGCAGCTCGGGATCGGCGCCGGGATCATCAAGCAGGAGTTCGACCTGGCCGGCATCCCGTGGACGCCGATGGACGCGCGGGTCGAGCACGTCGGCTCGCTGCTGGACGACCTGCGCAAGCAGCTCGACGCGGAAACCGACGTCGAGCACCCGCCGGTGCTGATCGGCGGCACCGGTGACCGCATGCTGCGCTTGGCCGCCGAACGCGCCGACGTGGTCAGCGTGGGCGGCATCAAGCACATCAAGGGCAAGCCGACGGGGAACTTCCGCGTCATCGGCTGGGACGAGACCGAGGAGCGCGTGGCGTTCGTGCGGGACGCGGCCGCGGGGCGCGACGTCACGCTCAACGCGTTCGTCCAGGTCGTCGAGCTGACCGACGACCGGGAGGCGGCGGCCGCGCGGATCGCGGCGGACTGGGAGCTGACGGCGGAGGTCGTGCTCGACTCGCCGTACATGCTGATCGGCACCGCGGACGAGATCGCGGCGCAGGTCGCGGCCTCCCACGCCCGGTTCGGCTTCACGTCGTTCAGCGTGCAGCGGCCGTACCTCGACGCGCTGGGGCCGTCGATCGCGCTCGCCCGCGCCGCGGCCGCATGACGGGCGCGAAGGGCGGTCGGCTGACCGTCGGTCAGGGCACCGCCATGTACGTCGGGGCGGTGCTGGGCACGGGTGTCATCGCGCTGCCCGCGCTGGCGGCCGACATGGCGGGTCCGGCGTCGCTGCTGGCGTGGCTGGCGCTCGTGCTGCTCTCGGCCCCGCTGGCGGCGACGTTCGCGGCGCTGGGCTCACGGCACCCGGACGCGGGCGGCGTGTCGACCTACGCGCGGCTGGCGTTCGGCGAGCGCCTGTCCGCCGTGGTCGGCTGGTGCTTCTACTTCGCCGTGCCGCCGGGCACCACGGCGGCGGCCCTGTTCGCCGGCGCGTACGTCGAGCAGGCCGTCGGCGGCGGGCAGTGGACGGTCGTGGTGACCGCACTGACGCTGCTGACCAGCATGGCCGTGACGAACTGGATCGGCCTGCGCGCCTCGGGCGCGGTGCAGTTCGTGCTGGCCGCGCTCCTGGTGTTCCTGGTGCTCGGCTCGGTGCTGCTGGCCGTGCCGCACGTCGACATGGGCAACCTGACCCCGTTCGCGCCGCACGGCTGGCTCGCCATCGCGCCTGCCGCGGGCCTGCTGGTGTGGAGCTTCGCCGGGTGGGAGGCGATCACCCACCTGGCGCAGGAGTTCCGCCACCCGGCGCGTGACCTGCCGCGCGCCACGGGCATCGCCGTGGCGATCGTGGGCCTGCTGTACCTGTCGGTGGCGTTCGCGATCATCGCGGTGCTCGGCCCGGCCGCCGCCGATGGCGAGGCCCCGCTGGGCCAGCTGATCGCGCGCACGGTCGGCGGCGACGTGAAGGTGGTGGCGGCCGTCGCGGCGGTGCTGCTGACCATCGGGTCCATCAACGCCTACATGGCCTCCGCGTCGAAGCTGAGCGCGGCGCTGGCGCGGGACGGCGCGTTCCCGCACCGGCTGTCCGGCGGCGCGGTCGCGGGCGAGGTGCCCCGGCGCAGCCTGGTGGTCGTGGTGGCGCTGTGCTACCTGTCCCTGGCGGTGGCCATCGGCACGGGCACCGGCGCGAAGCTGCTGGTCCTGCTGACGACCGGGCAGTTCGTGGCGGTGTACCTGATCGGCACGGCGGCGGCGTTGAAGATCCTGCCGACGCGGTCGCCGGCGTGGTACGCCGCGCTGGTGGCGTTCCTCGGCGTGGTGGGGCTGACGGTCGCCACGGCGGTGTACATGCTGTGGCCGCTGGTGGTGACCGTGACGGCGCTGCTGTTCCTGCGGTGGAACCGGAAGCGGCGCCAGGACCCGGTGGAGGAAGTCGTCAAGTGACGCCGACGTCCGGGGTCGCCGCGACGGGCGGCGACCCCGGACCACGTCACACGGTGCCGGTGAACCGGTCGTCCAGGTAGGCGATCTTGGCCTGCTCGTCCCGGTCGGAGTAGAGGTAGCGGATCCACGCCTGCTGCTCGTGCAGCAGCGCGCCCATCTCCCACACGCAGAGCACCTCGCGGTGCTTGCCCTGCTCCAGACGGCGGTAGCTGTCGTGCTGCTTCACGTCCCGGATGTAGACGGTCTCCCACATCTCGTTCTCACGCCGCCAGGTGCAGACGATGAGGAAGTAGAAGTCGCCGCGGCACAGGTGGTGGATGACGAAGCCGAGGTCGCCGGAGATGTCCAGTTCGCCGGAGGCCACCTCCTCGCGCAGGAACGCCTTGCCCTCCTCGCGCAGCCCGGGGTCCACCACGTCCTGCGGCTCGCGCACCTCGTACCACTTCAGGTGCGCGTCGGGCAGGGCGAGGTCGTGCTCGGGGAGCGCGATGACGTCCTTGGCGTAGTGGCGGTAGTCGTCGTCGACGTTGGCGATGGCCGCTAGGTGCGACAGGTTCCTGGTCACCGGCGGAATCCTAGTGCCGTGACCGGCGGGCCACGCCGGGTCTTCGGGGGTTCGACGGGGCGCCGCACGGCACTAGGCGAACGCGCCGGGCTCGGACAGCAGCTTGACCGTGCTCTCCGGCACGGGCACCAGCGCCGTGCTGTAGTCGGCCATCATCTCGCCGACCGGGCCGTCGAACTCGGCCCACTCGGGCTGCTCGTACAGCGAGCCCGCCAGGCGGACGCGCTCGTCCAGGCCGGGGAACGCGCGCACCAGGTGCCACTCGTCCTCGTCCAAAGGGGACGGTCCGAACGCGAGCACGGTGATGCCGATGCGGCGCATGAGCGGGATGGTGCCGTCCCGGCTGATGCGGTCGAACTCGGCTCGGGTGCCGGGCTTGAGCTTGAACACGCGGGTCTCCAGCAGCCAGGGCTCGGTCATGTCGGGCACTCCAAGGACGCGGCGGTACGCCGTAGTGGGTTTGGGGTGCGCGCAGCTGGGGCGGGCCGAACGCCGGGCTCGCGGACGTTTCTACCGACGACCACGCCGGCGCGCAAGGGGCCGACTAGGGTGCCGCGTCGTGAAACCGGATCTGACCACCCTGCGCGCCGCCGTGTCCGAGTTCGGCGGCTTCACCACCCCGGAGAAGTCCTGGACGGTCCTGACGGCCGCCACCGCACCGGCGTTCGACCTGGGCGTCGCGGCGCACCGGGAGGCCGCGCACGTGTGGCTCAACGCGTGGGGCTGCCGCATCCGCACGCCCCGCCCCGGTGAGCCCCGCGTGCTCGACGAGAGCCTGGCTGCCTGGTGGGAGACGTGGTGTGACGTCCTGCCGACCACCGGGACGTGGCTCGCCGACCTCACCGACGAACAGGTGGCACGGCTGGCCGACGGCTTCGCCGCGCTGTCGGCGAGCACGGCGGCGGCCACGCCGCGCGGCACCCGGACGCTGGGGCCGACGGCGGCGTCCAAACTGCTGTTCGCGTTGCGGCCCAACAGCCTGCCGCCGTGGGACAACATGATCGCCGACCGGCTGCACGGCGGTCGGGACGGCGCGGCGTACCGGGCGCACCTGCTGCTCACCCGCGGCTGGGCGGCCGACCTGCTGGCCGAGGCGGGGGTGCCCGAACCCGAGCTGCTCGACGACCTCGGGCGACCGGGCCGCTCGCTGGCGAAGGTGATCGACGAGTACTGCTACCTGGCCTTCACCCGCGGCTGGACGGCGCCGCGCCGGGGCGTCACGGCCGACGACGTGCGCCGGATCGCCCGGGCACTCCCCCGCACGGAGGAGGCGTTGGTCCGGGACCGGGTCAAATTCCGCATCGGGCGCATCGTGTACCTCGCCCTGGCACCCGACGAGCTGACCATGGGATTTGCGTTCCCCAGGGAGGAGCGGGCGGCGCTGATTGCCTCGGACCCCGACAAATTCCATCCTCCGGTGCCGTCGGACGAGCGGTACAACTGGGTTCGGGCGACCCTGTCTCGATTGGACGAAGCGGAGTTGACCGAGTTGGTGGTAGACGCCTGGCGAATGTGCGTCCCGAAGCGCGTCGCGCGTGAGTACCTGGGACGATAGGCGGACGGACACCGCCGGACGGGCGAACGGACGCCTCCGGGAAGCTGCCCGAGCGGGGTCATCAGGATTTCTTGGGTAGGCCCTATAAGGGAACCGAATTGGGCCGTTGACGCCGCAGAAGTCGTGTTTACGATCCTCCCTACCAAGCAGGAGGGGTCGCCGCATGGCCAGTTTGACTCGTTACGAAGCAGCCGCCCGGGGCGCTTTGTTGGAGATCGGCTCGTATCACGTGGACCTGGACCTGACCGGCGACGGGAAAGTATTCCGGTCGACGACGAAAATCGCGTTCGCCGCCGGGGCGGGCGGGTCCACCTTCGTGGACGTCAAGCCGGAGGCCCTCCTGGAAGCCCGGCTCAACGGCCGTGAGCTGGACGTGTCCGCCCTGGTCGACGGCCGGTTGCCGTTGACCGGGCTGGCCGCCGCCAACGAGCTGGTCGTCGTCGCCGAGATGGCGTACTCACGGGAGTCGAAGGGCCTGCACCGCTACGTCGACCCGGCCGACGACCAGGTGTACGTGTACGGAGCGGTGTTCCTCGACCACGCTCCGCGCATCTTCGCCTGCTTCGACCAGCCGGACCTCAAGGCGCCGTTCACGTTCGACCTCACCGTTCCCGACGAGTGGACGGTGCTGGGCACGGGTGCGGCCACGAAGGTCTCGGCCGGGCGCTGGCGGGTCGTGCAGGAGGTGGCGCAGGCGACCTACCTGACCACGGTCGTCGCCGGGCCGTACGCCTCGTTCGAGACCGTGCACGACGGCGTGCCGCTCGGCGTGCACTGCCGGGCGTCGGTGGCCGAGGCGCTGGAGGCCGACATCCGGGAGGTGTTCGACGTCACGGCCCAGTGCCTGGACGAGTTCCACCGCCTGTTCGGCGTGCGCTACCCGTTCGGCCGGTTCGACCAGGTCTTCGCGCCGGAGTTCAGCTACCTGTCGCTGGACCACCCCGGTTGCGTGCTGCTCAAGGAGCTGTACCTGTTCCGCACGCCCGCGCCGCGCAGCGAGCACGAGACCCGCGCGGTGGTCATCGCGCACGGCCTGTCGCTGATGTGGTGGGCGGGCCTGGTGACCAACAAGTGGTGGGACGACCTGTGGCTGGGCCAGGCGTTCGCCGACTACCTGGCGCACCGGGTGCCCAGCGAGGTCACCGAGTTCACCGGCCCGCTGACGACGTTCTCCGCCCGCCGCAAGGGCCAGGCTTACACGGCCGACCAGCGGCCCTCGACCCACCCGGTGTGGATCGACGGCGCGGACGCCATGTCGGCGCTGCTGGACCTGGACCGGATCTCGTACTTCAAGGGCTCCTCGGCGTTGCGGCAGCTCGCGCACCACATCGGCGACGACGCGATGCGCGAGGCGCTGCGGATCTTCTTCGCCCGGCACGCGTACGGCGCGGCGACGTTCGCGGACTTCAACGCGGCGATCGGCGAGGCCGTCGGCCGGGACATGACCGACTGGGCGGACCGCTGGCTCGGCACCGCGAACGTCACCACGCTGGCGCCGGAGCTCACCGTCGAGGACGGTGTGATCACGTCGTTCGCCGTGACGCAGACCGCGCCGGACACGCACCCGGTGCTGCGGCCGCACACCATCGACATCGGCCTGTACGGCGACACCCACGAGACGATCCGCGTGACCGTGGACGGCGCGCGCACCGAGCTGCCCGAGCTGGTGGGCCGCGCGGCCCCGAAGTTCCTGCTGCTCAACGAGAACGACCTGACCTACGCGAAGATCCGCTACGACGACGCGTCGCGCCGGGCGCTGCCCGAGGTGCTGCCGGCGCTCGCGCCGATCGACCGCGCGATGGTGTGGGCGCAGCTGTTGCAGGGCGTGGTGGACGGTGCCGTGCCGGCGACCGACCACCTGGACCTGGTGACGCGGATGCTCGGCTACGAGACCGAGCTGTCGATCGTGATCGAGGTGCTCGAACAGGCCCGCATCGAC
This sequence comes from Saccharothrix stipae, assembly GCF_054781895.1. Lineage (NCBI taxonomy): Bacteria > Bacillati > Actinomycetota > Actinomycetes > Pseudonocardiales > Pseudonocardiaceae > Saccharothrix > Saccharothrix stipae. The sequence continues at coordinate 811,770 of NZ_BAAGTN010000002.1, forward strand.
GTGGCCGACCGGCTGCTGGACCCCGAGCTGCGACCCGGCCTGCTCAAGGCCGTGGCGGACGCGGCCCGCGACCGGCTCTCCCGCGTCACGCCGGAGGACGAGCTCGGGCTGGCACTGGCGCGCGGTCTGGTGGAGTTCACCTCCGACACCTCGGAGCTGCGCGGCTGGCTGGACGGCGTGCCGCTGCCGGCCGGGCTGGAGCTGGACGCCGACCTGGCGTGGCGGGTGCGCTACCGGCTCGCGGTGCTGGGCGCGTTCACCGAGGCGGAGATCGCCGAGGCGTACGCGGCGGACCCGAGCACGCACACCGAGCAGTTCGCGGTGAAGGCGCGGGCGGCGATCCCGACGGTCGAGGCCAAGCAGGCCGCGTGGGCCGCGATCACCACCGACGCCGAGCTGTCGAGCTACCGCCTGTGGTCCACCGCCGAGGGGTTCTGGCAGCCCGAGCAGCGGGAGCTGACCGCGCCGTACGTGGCCCGGTTCTTCACCGAGATCGCGGACGTCGCGCGGTTGCGCGAGGACAAGGTGCTGGACACGCTCGTGCTGTGGCTCTACCCGCGCTACGCCGCCGAGCCGGCCACGATCGAGGCGGCCGAGGAGCTGTTCGCGCGCGACGACCTGCCGCTGCCGCTGCGCCGACGGGCCGCGGACCTGACCGACGACCTGCGCCGCGCCGTGCACGCGAGGCACGGGTGAGAGCCGCGGTGGTCGGCGGTGGCGTCGCGGGCGCCGCACTGGCCTGGCGGCTGCGGACCGCCGGCGCGGACGTGACGGTCTACGCGCCGGGCGCCGCCGACGCCTCGGGGGCCTCCGGCGGGCTGGTGCGCGGGTTCGAGGTGGACGAGGGCGCCGCGCGGGACGCGGCCGAGTCGCTGGCCGAGCTGCGTGCCGACGAGCGGGTCCGGGACTGGGCGGGGTACCGGGAGACCGGGTCGGTGTACGTGACGGCCGAGGACGTGACGCCGTCCGTGGCCGCCGTCGAGGCGGTGCTGCCGGGTTCGGCGTCCGTCGTGGACGGTGTCGAGCTGGCGCGGCGCTTCGGGTTCCGGGACCTGCCCGAGGCGGCGGCCGGCGTCGTGGAGCGGCACGCCGGGCACTTCTCCCCCGACCGGTTCCGCGCGCACGCGCTGCGGTGGCTGGCCGGGCACGGCGGCGACGTCCGGACCGAGCGGGTTGCCGAAGTGCTGCCCGGCCCGGCGGTTCGGACTTCCGCCGGCGTGACGGCGTTCGACGCGGTGGTCGTCGCGGCCGGCGCGTGGACGCCGCGGCTGGTCGGCGGCGAGCCGTTGCGGGCCAAGCACATCCAGTACGGCCTCTACCGGCTGCCGATCCCGTGCGCGGCGTCGTTCGTGGACGACCGGACCGGCCTGTACGGGCGGCCGGACCGGGACGGCACCTTCCTGCTGGGCATGGGGTCCGACCGCTGGGACGTCGACCCCGACGGCGTGACGCCCGACCACGACCTGGCCGCGCGGGTGCTCGACACGGCCCGGCGCCGGTTCGGCGTCGCGGGCGGCGAGGTCGTGGCGGACCGCGTGGTGGCGTCGTTCGACTGCTACCGCTCACCGGGCGGGCTGCGCCTGGTGGACGCGGGCGACGGGGTGTCCACGTTCACCGGCGGCAGCGGCGGTGCGGCGAAGACCGTGCTGGCGGCGAGCCGGCGGGCGGCGGCGGAGCTGGTGGCGTCGTGATCCTCGGCATCGACCACGTCGGGCTGCTCACGGCGGACCCCGAGGGGGTGGGCGCGCTGCTCGCCGTGCTCGGGCTGTCCAAGGTGGATGGCGGCGTCGCGGACGACTACGGCGTCTCGTGCGACTTCTGGCAGGTGGGCGCGGACCTCGCGGCCCCGGCCGTGGAGGTGGTCGCGCCGGCGCGTGAGGACTCGGCGGTCGCGGGGCGGCTCGCGCGCGGACCCGGGCTGTACCACCTCGCGTTCGAAGTGGACGACCTGGGCGCCGAAGCGTCCCGCTTGCGCGCCAACGGTTTCGCGCTCGTGGACGCGGAGCCGTGCCGGGGGGCGCGGGAGGGGATGGCGGTGCAGTACCTGTACGCGCCCAAGCCCGCCGGCGTGCTCGTGGAACTGGTGCACTACGCCACCGCGCGCCGGGGCCTATCGCAGCCATCGGGAATCCCAATCGGCACACCGCCGAAAAGCGGTCTATGAATATTGCTTCCGCCGCGCGGGCGGTAAATAATTAACGGAGACGGTGAGCCACTCACCGAGCAATCCGACCGACTGGGCTCGTCGCCTCCAGGATTGCTTTCACCGCACCATCCACGCACGTCAGGGCGTCGCAGACGTCAGGGGTGACGTCTGCGAAGCACATTCCACCACTTCTCCCACAACTTTGCCCAAGCCCGGCACAAATATTCGGGCGGGCCTTCATCGTGCCGAAAAGAAGTCACAGGACAGGAGTGCTCATGGCCAGCCAGCTCGTGGATTTCGGTGTCGCGGGCTTCGGGTACGCCACCGGCGAGGACCAGGACGTCGCGCAGACGGCCGGTGACTACGTGGGCGATCCCGAACGCGTCGTCCGCTGGGGCTACCACACGTTCCACCGCGCACCGGACGGCGTGACCGCGACCGACCTGGCCACGCTCGCCGGGCAGGACGCGCTGGACCGCCTCGGGCTCGCCCCCAACGACGTCGACCTCGTCGTGGTCGCCGCCTCCGAGGTGCCGGACTACCACCACTGGGACACGTCGGCCGCCGTCGCGCGCAGGCTCAAGGTCGAGGGCACGACGCAGACGATGTTGCTCACCGAGGGCTGCGCGTGCGGCGTCACGGGCCTCGGCTACGTCGCCGGGCAGCTCGCGCTGCAACCGGAGCTGCGGACGGTGCTGTTCATCGCGGTGAACCGGGTCAGCGAGTTCCACCGCAACCGGATGAACGTCAACAACGCCGTGCACAGCGACGGCGCGGTGGCCGCCGTCCTCAAGCGCGGCCACGAGGGCGTGAAGTGGCTGGCCACGGACCAGTTCGTGGACCCGGACCTGTCCGACTTCTTCCGCACGGAGGTCGGCGGCGCGGCCAACCCGCTCCCGTTCGACGGCTGGACGGCCAAGGACGCCCCTCCCGGGCACGCCCGCATCCAGGCGCACTTCGACAAGGACCCGGCGAAGCTGCGCGAGTTCGTCGCCACGCTGAACCAGCGCATCACCGACACCGTGGACAACGCGCTGCGCCGCGCGGACCTGACCCGCGACGACCTCAAGCACGTCATCTACATCAACGACTCCACCGACACGATCGAGGAGGTCGCGGAGCCGTTCGGCGTCACGGTCGAGCACACCAACGCCGAGCTGTCGCTGAGCCACGGCCACATGGGCGCGGCCGACCAGCTGTTCTGCCTGGGCGAGCACATCGAGCGCGGCGACGTGAAGTCCGGCGACGTCGTGGCGCTGTGCGGGATCTCCATCGGCATGCGCTGGTACTGCACGTTGGTGCGGATCTGATGAGCGATCGGCCGGACTTGCTGGAGTCGTTGCGCACGGCCGTGGCCGAGGGTCGTGCGCCGTCGCCCGCGGACCTGACGCGGTTGGCGCTCGTGTCCGACCCGCTCGTGCTGCGCAAGGCGGGCAAGCTGTTGGCACGCCTGGAGGACGCCGAAGGGCTGCGGCCGCTGCGCGTGGCCGTGCTCGCGACTTGCACGATCGGGTCCTACGAGCAGATCCTGCGGGCGAGCCTGGTGTCGGCCGGCGTGCTGCCGGAGCTGGTGCCCGGCCCGTACGGGATGTTCGAGCTGACGCTGGCCACCGACCCGTTCGACGGCGTCGACGTGATCACCCTGCTGCTGGACGAGACGGGCTTCCTGCCCAACGACTGGGCCGCGACGGACGTCGACGGCCTGGCCGGGCACCTCGAAGCCCGACTGGCGGACCTGCGTGGCCTGGTGCTCTCGGCGGTGGAGCGCACCACCGCGACGGTGCTGCTGCACACCGTGCCGCTGCCCGCCCAGGTGCGCGACTCGGTGATCAGCTGGCGGGCGCGCGCCGCGCTGTCCAAGGCGTGGGCGAAGCTCAACGAGGGCTTGCTGGACCTCGCCGGGCAGCACCGCCAGGTCGCCGTGACCGACCTCGTGTCGGTGCTGGCGGACTCGCCGCACGCGGCGCGTGACGACCGGCTGCACCGCTACGGCGACCTGCCCTACACCGACGGCGCGCTGTACCTGCTGGCGCGCGAGGTGCGGCGGTTCGCCCAGGCCCGCGCCGGCCTGTCGCGCAAGGTGCTCGCGCTGGACCTGGACAACACGCTGTGGGGCGGTGTGCTCGGCGAGGTCGGCGCGGAGGGCGTGCAGCTCGGCGGCCTGTACCCGGGCAACGCCTACCACGAGGTGCAGCGCACCGCGAGCCGGTTGCGCGACCAGGGCGTGGTGCTGGTGCTGGCCAGCAAGAACGACGCCGACCTGGTGGACGAGGCGCTGACCGCGCACCCGGAGGTGCTGCTGCGGCCGGAGGCGTTCTCCGCCAAGGCGGTCAACTGGTCGCCGAAGGCGGGCAACCTGCGCGAGGCGGCGTCCGCCCTGGGGCTGGGCATCGGGTCGTTCGTGTTCCTGGACGACTCGCCGTTCGAGCGCGGCCACGTCGAGGAGGAGCTGCCCGAGGTCGTGGTGCTGGCCGCCGACGGCGACCCCGCGCACATCGTGCGGACGCTGCTGGCGCAGGGCTGGTTCGACGTCGCGGAGCTGACCGAGACCGACCTGGCGCGGCCGGAGCTCTACCGCAGCCGGACGCTGCGCAACGACTTCGCGGGCGGCTTCGGCTCGTCGGAGGACTACCTGCACGCGCTGGACGTGCGGCTGGTCGTCGAGGAGGCGGACGGCTTCGCCGTGGCGCGGGTCGCGCAGCTGGCCGCCCGCACCAACCAGTTCAACCTGACCGGACTGCGGTTCGACGAGGCCGAGACCGGCCGGCGCATCGCGGACCCGGACCACCTGGTCGTCACCTTCGCGGTGGCCGACCGGTTCGGCGACGAGGGCGTCATCGGCGCGGCGTGGGTCGACCGCTCCGGCGCCGAGTGGAACGTGGACAACCTCGTCCTCAGCTGCCGGGTGCTGGGGCGCGGCGTGGAACTGGCGATCGCCGCGTGGCTCACCCGCCGGGCGCACGCCGCCGGCGCCACCGCGCTGCGCGGGCGGTACGTGCCGTCGAAAAAGAACGGCCTGGCCAAGGGCTTCTGGACCGACGCCGGGTTCACCGACGAGGGCGACGGCGCGTACGCGCTGGCCCTGGACTCCGACGCCGGGCTGCCCGGCACGCCCGCGTGGATCAACCTGCTGGATGGGAACGAGGTAGCCCGATGACCGAGATCACGGTGGAGCAGTCCGTGCTGGAGATCCTCGCCGGTGCGCTCGACGTGAGCGTCGACGTGCTGCGCGGCGAGCCGGTGCTGGCGCGGCACGAGTGGGACAGCATCAGCTCGCTCGACGCCCTGGCCCAGCTCGAGAACCGGTTGGGCGTCACGCTGGACCTGCGCGCGTTCCACGCCGCCCGGACCGTCGACGACGTCGTGGCGCTGGTGCGCCCCACCTCCTGACACCCACCTCCTGACCCACCTTCCCGACGCCGGGGCCGCACGACGTACCCGGCGACGCGGACCGGGCCGCGCACCCGCGCCCGGTCCGCACGTCCCGCACGCCGGCACCGCCGCCGCGGCGCCGCCCGACAAGGCTTGGAGACCGAGTTGGACCACCAGGATGTAGAACTGCTCGCGATCGGAGCAGGCCCCGCGAACCTGGCCCTCGCCGTCGCGCTGGAGGAGCTGTCCCCCGATCTCGCCCAACGGACCCTCGTCACCGAGCAGCACGACGACATCGTGTGGCAGCGCGGGATGCTGCTGCCCTGGTCGCGCAGCCAGGTGTCCTTCCTCAAGGACCTGGTGACGCTGCGGAACCCGACCAGCCCGTACTCGTTCGTCAACTACCTGCACTCGACGGGCCGGCTGGACGAGTTCATCAACCTCGGCACGTTCACGCCCTACCGCCTGGAGATCTCGGGCTACCTGGCGTGGGTGGCGCAGTCGCTGACCAAGGTCCGGTTGCAGCACGGCAGGCGCGCGGTGGCCGTGGAGCCGCAGCGCGATGAAGCAGGCTCCGTGGACCGGTGGCTGGTGCGGTTCGCCGACGGCGGCACGGTGTCGTGCGCGACGCTGGTCATCGGCGTCGGCCGCGACCCCCACCTGCCGACCGAGTTCGCGGCGCTGCCGCGGGACCGGGTGGTGCACAGCACCGAGTTCGTGCACCGGATCGGCGAGCTGGACCCGCAGGGCGAGCACCGCATCGTCGTGGTCGGCGGCGCGCAGAGCGCGGCGGAGATGCTGTGGTCGGCGCACTCGACCTTCCCGCGCGCCGAGGTGACGATGGTGATGCGCTCGATCGGCCTGAACGGCTACGAGAGCAGCAAGTTCACCAACGAGCTCTTCTACCCGTCCTTCGTGGACAAGTTCAACGAGGCGCAGCCGGAGGCGCGGTCGCAGCTGCTGCGCGAGATGCACCGCACCAACTACGCGGGCCTGTCGCCCTCGATGCTGGACACCCTCTACAACACGATGTACCTGGAGAAGCTCACCGGCACGCAGCGGCTGTCGATGATCACCATGGCGGAGATCGTCGACTCCGCGCTGGTGGACGGCGAGGTCGTGCTGACCCTGCTGGACCGCCGCACGGGCGAGCGCAGCGAGCTGCGCTGCGACCGGGTGATGCTCGGCACCGGCTTCGACAAGCGGATGCCGACGCTGGTCCGCTCGATGGCCGCCGAGGTCGGCCAGGAGGACTTCGCCGTCGCCCGCAACTACCGGCTCCAACTGCCCGAGGCGGTGTCCGCCCGGGTGTACCTCCAGGGCGTGAACGAGGCCACGCACGGCATCGCCGACTCGCTGATCAGCGTGCTGGCGATCCGCGCCGCGGAGATCGTCGCCGACCTCGACCAGAGCCCCGGGGACACCGTGCCGGTGGTGTCGCAACGCGTCACCGAGCTGTTCGCCGAGGCCCCCCAACCCGCTTGACCCGAGAGGAGTCGTCACCATGATGGAAATCCGCCCCCTGGACCGGGACAACCTCAAACTCGACAACGGCCTGGACGCCCAGCGCCTGATGCCGTGGGACCTGGTCAACGCGCCGTTCGAGGGCTCGTGGTGCGTGGTGCGCCCCGGCGCCGAGTCGGGTGCCCACGGCCACCACGAGTACGAGATCTGGGTCGCCATGACCGGCGAGGCCGAGATCATCACGCAGGCGGGCACCACCCCGTTCAAGGCCGGTGACGTCGTGCACTTCACGCCGCACGAGAAGCACCAGGTCGTCAACAGGGGCGCCGAGGACTTCCAGTTCTACGCGATCTGGTGGGACGCCGAGCTGGCCGGGAAGTTCGCCGCCCGCCACGAGGGAGCCGCCTCGTGACGACCCGTTCCCGACCGGCGATCGTCGTCGCCGCGACACCCACGTCCAACGGTGACCTGCACGTCGGTCACATGTCGGGTCCTTACCTGGGCGGCGACGTGTACGCGCGCTACTTACGAGCCACCGGTCGCCAGGTGCTCTACACGACGTGCACCGACGACAGCCAGAGCTACGTGGTGTCCACCGCGCACCGGCGCGGCCTGGCGCCCGACGAGCTGGTCCGGACGTCGATGGCGAAGATCGAGCGGTCGCTCGACGCGATGGGCACGCTGATGCCGGGCCTGCCGCCCATCGACGACCGGTACCGCGCGACGGTGCTGGACTTCCTCAAGGAGCTGCACGCCGCCGGCCGCTTCCACCTGCGCAAGGTGCAGCTGCCGTACGCGCGCAACGCCGGCGCGTTCCTCTACGACGGCCTCGTCACCGGCACCTGCCCGTCCTGCCTGGCCTCCAGCTGCGGCGGCGCGTGCGAGAACTGCGGCCACCCGAACAACTTCGACGAGTTGCTCGACCCGAAGTACACCATCGACCCGGGCGACACGGTGGTGTACCGGGAGTGCGAGATCCTCGTGCTGCCGATGGAGGACTACCGCGAGCGGCTCACGTCCTACTACGCGGCGCGCACACCGCGCTGGCGACCGCACGCCCGGCAGCTGATCGGCGAGCTGCTGTCCAAGCCGCTGCCGGACATCCCGGTGACGATCCCGGGCACGTGGGGCATCGCCGCGCCGTTCCCGGAGACCCCGGGCCAGATCGTCTACCCGTGGGTCGAGGCGATGCCCGCCTCGATGTACGCCACGTGGTGGGCGGCGACGCAGCTCGGCCGCCCCACGGCGGAGGTGGACGAGCTCTGGCGGGCCGACCACGACGCGGAGCTCGTGTACTTCCACGGCTTCGACAACGTCTACCACTGGGGCCTGGTCGACCTGGTGATGCTGCTCGCGCACGGCGACAAGTACACGACGCCGGAGTCCAACGTCTGCAACGAGTTCTACGACCTGGACGGCGAGAAGTTCTCCACCAGCCGCAACCACCTGATCTGGAGCGCGGACCTGCTGGCGGAGGTGCCGCGCGACCTGGTGCGGTTCTACCTGGCGCTGACCGGTCCGGAGTTCCAGCGGGCGAACTTCACCCGCGAGTCGCTGCACTCGACGACCACGCGCCGGCTGATCACGCCGTGGAACGACCTGGCGGAGGCCATCGCGCTGGCCATGGTCGGGGTGGACGGCACCCGTGCGCTGGCGACCACGGAGGCCGGGCGCTGGCGGGCGGCGACCGTGCTCAAGCGGTTCCGGCTGTGCTACGACCTGCCCGGGTTCAGCATGGGCCGGGCCGCGGAGACGATCGTGACGCAGCTCGGGCGGCTGCGGTCGCTGGCCGACGCGGTGGACCACCGCCGCAACGGCGCGGCGCCGACGCAGCCGGGCGACCTGCTGCTGGAGGCGCGCACGCTGCTCGCGTGCGCCGCGCCGATCCTGGTCGACGTGGCGGCGGACGTGTCCGCGCAGGGCGTCGACCTGTCCATCGGCGACGACATGCCGGCCGAGATCCGGCCGTTCCGGTTCCCGTCGCTGCCCGGCACGCACGCGCCCGCCGGCCAGCACGTGGCCCTCGACGGCGTGAGCTAGGGAGGAGTGCGCACCGTGAAGCTGCTGACCATCGAGACCCGCCAGTACCTGGAGTACTACCACTCGCGCTACCGGCAGGTGCAGGACCTGGGCGTCGACCTGTACGTGCTCAACGGCGAGGGCACCGCGGACTTCTGGCCCGCCGACCACTACCGCCTGGTGGGGTCGAAGAACATCGACGACATGATCGCCACCGCCAAGCAGTGGCACGCCACCGAGTCGTTCGACGGCGTGATCACGTTCTCCGAGGCGGCCGTCGTGGCGGTCGCGGCGATCGCCGAGGCGCTCGGGCTGCCCGGCATCGGCGTGGAGGCGGCGCTGAACAGCCGCAACAAGTACCTGATGCGGCAGGCGCACCAGAAGGCCGGCGCGCCGATCCCCGGTTTCCGGTTCGTCACGTCGGCGGCGGAGGCGAAGGCGGCGGCGGACGAGTTCGGCTACCCCGTGATCGTCAAGCCGACGTTGGGCGCGGGCAGCCACTTCGTGTTCCGCTGCGACGACGAGGCCGAGCTGGCCGAGCACTACGAGCAGGCCGCGCAGGGCATCCAGGACCTCTTCTGGGCCAACTCCGAGGCGGACGGGATCGACCTGGGCCCCAGCGGTCTGCTGGTCGAGTCCTTCCTGGACGGCAAGGAGTACCTGATGGAAGCCGTCGCCTGGGACGGCGAGGTGTACCTCGGGTCGGTGGTGGACCGCATCACCGCCGAGGGCGGGACGTTCGACGACGACGTGCACCACGCGCCGACGTCGATGAGCCCGGACGACCTGAAGGCCGTGCACGAGGTCGTCACGGCGGGCGCGCTGGCGCAGGGCCTCACCAACAGCGTGATGCACGCCGAGGTCCGCTTCCACGGCGGCAAGCCGTACCTGCTGGAGATCGCGGCCCGGGTCGGCGGTGGCGGGCTGGACATGATCGCCCGCATCACCGCCGAGCACGACCCGATCGCGGCCGTGGTCGACATCGGCGCGGGACGGCGGCCCAACGTGCGCCACTTCCAGCCCACCGGCACGCACATCGCCGCGATGTGCCTGATCTCCGGCGCCGGTGTGGTGCGGGAGGTGCGCGTGCCCGAGGAGGTCTCCAGCTCGGACCGCGTGTTCCTGCTGAAGATCACCGCACGACCCGGCGACGTGGTCAAGCGCCCGCCGGACGGCAACACGATCATCGGCTTCCTCGGCGCCACCGGCACGTCGGAGGCCGACGCCTTCGCCCTGATGAACGACTACGCGTCGAAGATCGAGGTCGATTTCCAGTAGCGCACACCGCAGGCGTCGCCGGCCCCTCCGCGTCACATGTGGCGGACCGGTGGCGCCCCGGCCTGAGAGGACTTCCCTGCCGTGTCCGACTCCGCCCAACGCACCGCGCGCCCCCGCAGGTACCTGATGTGCCCGCCGGAGCACTTCGACGTCTCCTACTCCATCAACCCGTGGATGAACCCCGAGAAGCCGACCGACGCGTCCATCGCCCTGCTCCAGTGGAGCCGGCTGCGGGCGCTGTACCTGGACCTCGGCCACGACGTCGAGCTGATCGACCCCGAGCCCGGGCTGCCGGACATGGTGTTCGCCGCGAACGGGGCGACCGTCGTGGACGGGCGGGTCCTGTCGGCGCGGTTCCGGTTCCGGCAGCGCGAGGCGGAGGGACCCGCGTACCTGGAGTGGTTCCGCGAGAACGGCTTCCGCACGCACGAGGCGTTCTGGGTGAACGAGGGCGAGGGCGACTACCTGCTGGTGGGCGACCGGATCCTGGCGGGCACCGGCTTCCGCACCGACGAGCGCTCGCACGTCGAGGCGGCCCGGTTCTTCCGGCGCGAGGTCGTCACGCTGGACCTGGTGGACCCGCGGTTCTACCACCTGGACACGGCCCTGGCGGTCCTGGACGACGACCTGATCATGTACTACCCCGAGGCGTTCTCGACGTGGAGCAGGGGCGTGCTGCGCTCCCTGTACCCCGATGCCGTGATCGCCGGCGACCACGACGCCGAGGTGTTCGGCCTCAACGCCGTCAGCGACGGCAAGCACGTCCTGCTGGCGCAGGAGGCCGCGAACCTGGCGGACCAGCTCGCCGACCGGGGCTTCACGCCCATTGGTGTCGACCTGTCCGAACTTCTCAAATCCGGCGGCAGCGCGAAGTGCTGCACGCTCGAACTGCGTGGGGAGCCAGCTCGATGATCAACTACGACGGCAAGAGGTTCCACCCGGTCACCGGTGGCGGTCCCGAGGAGAGCCGGGTCGCCGTGTACCACCAGGACGGTGACCTGCTCTGGGGCGAGTTCCTCGGCGGCAAGGCGCGCCGCGGCGCGCTGACCGGCACCGCGAAGCCCGACGGCGCGCTCGACTTCGCCTACTGCATGGTGCTCGACGACGGCCAGGTCATCTCCGGGCACTGCCGCAGCACGCCGAAGGTGCTCGACGACGGCCGCATCCGCCTCGACGAGGTGTGGGAGCGCTTCGGCGAGCACGCCGCGTCCGGCGTCTCGATCATCGAGGAAATCCCCACCCAGACCGCGAACTGACCCGAGAGGCCGACGAGCAGCCATGACTTCCGCGAGCACCATCACCGCCGCCACGGACGGCACGCCGCGCAAGGGCGGCGTCGTCACGTGGGCGTGCGCGCCGGGCTTCCCGCCCGCCGTGATCTTCCCCTTCACGCCGGCCGAGCGCATGGGCACCCGCAACATCCTGGAGTTCCAGGCGCTGATGTACCGGACGCTGTACTACTTCGGCAGCGACGGCACCCCGAACGTCGACTACTCGCAGAGCATCGGCGAGGAGCCGGTGTGGAGCGAGGACGGCCTGACCGTGCGGGTCAAGGTCAAGCCCTGGAAGTGGTCCAACGGCGAGACGCTGTCCGCCGAGAACGTGCTGTTCTGGGTGAACCTGATGAAGGTCAAGGGCGCCCGGTACGGCGAGTACGTCCCGGGCTACTTCCCGGACAACCTGACCGACTACGGCAAGGTCGCCGACGACGAGGTGTTCTTCACCTTCGACAAGGTGTACTCGAAGCACTGGGTGCTCTACAACCAGCTCAGCACGATCACGCCGCTGCCCAAGGCGTGGGACCGGACCGACGCGGGCCCGGCGAACGCCTCCGGCGACCTCGCCGACGTCGAGGCGGTCTACGAGTACCTGATGGCGCAGCAGGGCAACATCGTCGAGGAGGGCAACGCCCACCGCACCAAGTGGGCCGACAGCCCCATCTGGAGCATCGTGAGCGGCCCGTGGCGGCTCAAGAGCTACACGCTGGAGGGCGTGGTCACGTTCGTGCCCAACGAGCACTACTCGGGGCCGAACAAGCCGTACCTGGACGAGTTCCGCCAGGTGCCGACGTTCTCCGACGAGGAGCAGTACGAGATGCTGAAGGCGGGCCCGGACGCCGAGAACGGCATCCAGGTCGGCTACCTGCCGCTGAGCTTCGCCACGGAGCCGGCGGTGGACCCGGTGGTCGGCGGGCCGAACCCGTTGACCGAGTACACGATGTTCCCGCAGTCGGCGTTCTGCATCCGGTACATCTCGCTGAACTTCAACAACCCGACCGTGGTCGGCAAGATGTTCGCGCAGACCTACATCCGCCAGGCGCTCCAGTCCTCGTTGGACCAGGACACCGCGGTGCGCGACATCTACCAGGGCTACGCGTACCGGCAGAACGGCCCGGTGCCGATGTACCCCAAGACCGAGTACGTCTCGCCGCGCCAGCGCGAGGGCGCGTGGCCGCTGCCGTTCTCCCCCGAGAACGCCAAGGCGCTGCTGGAGGCGAACGGCTGGGACACCAGCGTCACGCCCGCGGTGTGCGTGCGGCCGGGCACGGGTCCGGGCGAGGCGGGCGCGGGCATCCCGGCGGGCACGAAGCTCTCGATCCTGCTGCGCTACGTCGAGGGCCGCCCGGCGCTGACCCGGGTGATGGAGAACTTCCGCGACGCCGCCGCGGAGGCGGGCATCGAGCTGCGGCTCGAAGAGGTGTACGGCTCGATCCTCGTGGCCGAGGACGCGCCGTGCGAACCGACCGCCACGACGCCGTGCACGTGGGAGATGTGCTGCTGGAACGGCGGCTGGGCCTACCACCACCCGACCGGTGAGATCCTGTTCTCCACCAAGGCGGGCGGCAACTTCGGCTTCTACACCGACCCGAAGGCCGACGAGCTGATCGAGCGCACCGTCACCAGCGACGACCTGGACGTGCTCTACGAGTACCAGGACTACATCGCCAACGAGGTGCCGGTCATCTTCACGCCGAACTTCCCGATCCGGCTGTTCGAGGTCGCCAACACCCTCGGCGGCTTCGGGCCGATCAACCCCTACGGGATGATCAACCCCGAGAACTGGTACTACCGCGACTGATCCCCCGCGGCGCGGGGTCCGCACCGGGCCCCGCACCCGCTTCTCCACCGCTCAACAGGGGGTCCCCCCGTGGTCCTGTCCGCCGCGCCGCCGAGCACTCTCGGGGCGCATCCGCTGCTCATGTTCCTGCTCCAGGTCGCCGTGCTGCTGGGCGTGGCGCTCGTGCTCGGGCGGCTCGCCGTCCGGCTCGGGATGCCCGCCGTCGTCGGCGAGCTGGCGTCCGGCGTCGTGCTCGGGCCGTCCCTGCTCGGCACGTTCGCCCCGGTGTTCGACAACCCGGTGCAGTTGCACCTGCTCGACGCCGTCGGCCAGTTCGGCGTGCTGCTGCTGGTGGGGTTCACCGGCATGCACCTCGACCTCGGCCTGGCGCGCCGGCAGCGCCGGGCCGCCACCTGGGTCGGCGCGGGAGGGCTGCTCATACCGCTGGCGCTCGGCGTCGGCGCCGGGTTCCTCTTACCCGCCGCCATGCTCGGCCCGGCGGCGGAGCGCCCGGTCTTCGCGCTGTTCCTGGGTGTGGCGGTGTGCGTGAGCGCCATCCCGGTGATCGCCAAGGTGCTGCTGGAGATGAACCTGCTGCACCGCGACATCGGGCAGCTCACCATCACGGCCGCCGCCGTGGACGACGTGGTCGGCTGGTCGCTGCTGGCCGTGGTGTCCGGGATGGCCGCCTCCGGGCTGACCGCCGGGCACGTGGCGTGGTCGCTGGGCGCGCTGGCGCTAGTGCTCGTCCTCGCGCTGGTCGCGTTGCGGCCCGCGGCTCGCGGGGCGTTGCGGCTCGCGGAGCGCTCCGGCGATGCCGGGGTGACCGTGGCGGTGGTCGTGCTGCTGGTGATAGCGTCCGCCGCCGGCACGCACGCCTTGGACCTCGAGCCGGTGCTGGGGGCGTTCGTGTGCGGCTTGGTCATCTCGTCGGTCGGCGGTGTCGCCCGTGAGCCGCTGTCCGTGCTGCGGACGTTCGTGATGGGCGTCCTGGCGCCGCTGTTCTTCGCGACGGCGGGGCTGCGGATGGACCTCACGGCCCTGCGGCACCCGGCGGTGCTCGGCACGGCGCTGGCCGTGCTGCTGCTGGCCGTGGTCGGCAAGTTCGCGGGCGCCTACACGGGCGCGCGGCTGGCCCGGCTCACCCACTGGGAGGGTCTCGCGCTCGGCGCGGGGCTCAACGCCCGCGGTGTCATCGGCGTGATCGTGGCGCTGGTGGGCCTGCGGCTGGAGGTGCTGTCGACCGAGGCTTACACGGTCGTGGTGCTGGTGTCGGTCGTGACGTCGCTGATGGCGCCGCCGACGTTGCGGTACGCGGCACGGCGGATCGCCGTGACCGATGAGGAGCGCGAGCGCGAGATTGCGTTCGGCGGCGTGCAAGCCCTATCGAGAGTGGAGCCCCGATGAGCAAGACCGACCAGCGGCCCCTGCTGCTCGTGGTCGCGACCGGAATGCGGTTGTACCGCGAGTACCTGCTGCGCTCGATCAGCGCGGAGTACCGGGTGCACCTGTTCCTGACCGCCGAGCCCGAGTGGGAGAAGGAGTACGTGTCCGGCTGGACCGTGCTCCCCTCGACCACCGACGGGCCGGCGATGGCGACGGCGGCGGCCGAGATCCACGCCGGGACGCCGTTCTCCGGCGTGCTGTGCTGGGACGAGGTGCGCATCCACGCCACGGCGTTCGTGGCGCGGGCCCTGGGCCTGCGCAACGGCGACCCGGACGTGATCTGGCGCCTGCGCGACAAGGGCGGCACGCGGGCGGCACTCAAGGCGTCGGGCGTGCCGCAGCCCCGGTCGATCCCGGTCAAGACGGTGGACGACGCGGTCGCCGCGGCGGCGGAGGTCGGGTACCCGGCGATCCTCAAGCCGCGCGGCCTCGGCGCGAGCCTCGGCGTGATCAAGGTGCACGACGAGCGGGAGGTGCGCGCCAACTTCGCGTTCACCGAGGCCGCGCAAGGCCCGGAGCCGGTGGTGTTCGACACCGACCAGCCGATCCTGGTCGAGGAGTTCGTCTCGGGCGAGGAGATCAGCGTCGACTCGGTGGTGCGCGACGGCGTCGTGACGCCGCTGTTCATCGGCCGCAAGGTCGTCGGCTACCACCCGTACGCCGAGGAGGTCGGCCACTTCGTGGACGCCTCCGACCCGCTGCTGACCGACGACGTGCTGCTCGACGTGGCGCAGCGGACGCACAAGGCGTTGGGCTTCACCGACGGCATCACGCACGCCGAGTACATGCTGACCGACGACGGCCCCAAGGTCATCGAGGTCAACGGCCGCCTGGGCGGCGACATGATCCCCTACCTGGGTCTGCTCGCCACGGGCGTGGACCCGGGTCTGGTCGCGGCGGGGGCGGCCACCGGCGGCGAGGTGGACGTCGCGCACGCGCACGACCGCGTGGCCGGCATCCGCTTCTTCTACGTCGAGGAGGAGGACACCACGCTCGGCTCGCTGGCGTTCGACTCCGCCAGGCTGCCCGAGGGCATCGACCGCGTCGTCACGGTCGCGCAGCCGGGTGCCGTCGTCTCACCGCCGCCCAAGGGCACGGTCTGGGGCCGCATCGCCTTCGCCATCGCCACCGGTGACTCGCGCGACGAGGTCGCCACCCGACTCGACGCGGCCGAGGCTGCGCTGGACGTGAAGAGCGCCTGATGACCACCGCGAAAAGCACCGACCACAGCATCTGGAAGACGTTCGTCGGGTCGCCGCCGGCCGTGAAGGCCGTGCTGGCGGGCGTGTTCGTCAACAAGGTCGGTGGGTTCCTCAACATCTTCCTGGTGCTGTTCCTGACCTCCCAGGGCTACTCGGCCGGCCAGGCGGCCACGGCCCTGGGCGTCTACGGCGTCGGCAACGTCGTCGGCGTGCTCGTCGGCGGCGCGATGGCCGACCGGCTGGGCGCGCGAAACTCCACCGTGCTCAGCATGGGCGGCGCGGCGCTGCTCACCGCCGCGTTGCTCTACCTGCCCGACTACGCCCTGCTCATCGCCGCGGTTGCCCTGCTCGGCGCGGTCTCCCAGATCTACCGGCCGGCGTCGGCCACCCTCCTCTCCGAGCTCACGCCCGACGACCGGCAGGTCATGGTGTTCGCCATGTACCGGTTCGGCCTGAACCTGGGCACCACCGCCGCGCCGCTGATCGGCTTCGGCCTCTACCAGCTCGGCGGTGACGACTACACGCTGCTGTTCTGGGGCGAGGCGGTGGTCGCGGCGGCGTACGCCCTGGTGGCGTTCCGCGTGCTGCCCGCGAGGACCAGCGAGAAGGGCGAGTCCGCCGAGGCGCCCGCCGGCAGCTACACCGACGTGCTGCGCGACCGCCGTTACCTGGTGTACCTGGCGGGTACGTTCTTCAACGCCGTGGTCTACGTGCAGTACCTGTCGACGCTGCCGCTGGACGTCCAGGCCTCCGGCGTGCCGATCTTCTGGTACACGCTGGCGGTCGCGCTGAACGGCGGCGCGGTCATCCTGTTCGAGCTGGTGGTCACCAAGAAGACGCAGCACATGCGGCCCAAGCTGGTCGTCGGCGTCTCCTACGCGCTGGTCGGCATCGGTGTCGCGGTGTACGCGCTGCCGCTGGGCCCGGCGGTGATCGTCGCGGGCACGCTGGTCTGGACGCTGGGCGAGATCATCGGCGGTCCCGTGGTGTTCGCCTACCCCGGCATGGCCGGTCCCGCGCACCTCAAGGGGCGCTACATCGGCAGCTTCCAGTTCGTGTACGGGCTGGGCGCGGCCGTCGGCCCGGTCCTCGGCGGTTTCCTGTTCCTCCAGCTGGGTCACGGCGCGTGGCCGGTGCTGGCGATCTTCGCGCTGGCCGCGGCCGTCGCCGGCTACGTGTCCACCCGGGACCGCGCGGAGGTGAAGGACGGTGGGTGACTTCGACTTCCTCACGGGCCGCTGGTCGATCCACAACCGCAGGCTGCGACGGCGGTTGGTGGGCAGCGACGACTGGGAGGAGTTCACCTCCACGTCGGACGTGCGCCCGATCTTCGGCGGCCTGGGGAACGTGGACGAGATCACCTTCCCCGACGGCACCTCGGGCCTGACCGTACGACTGTTCGACACCACCACCGGCCGCTGGTCGCTGAACTGGGCGAGCAGCGACTCGGGAGTGTTCTTCCCACCACTGTTCGGCTCCTTCACCAACGGCGTCGGCACGTTCCACGGCAACGAGACCCAAGACAACACCCCCGTCCACATCCGGTTCCTGTGGCACCGCATCACCGGTGACTCGGCACGCTGGGAACAGGCCATGTCCACCGACGGCGGGCAGACCTGGGAGACCAACTGGTACATGGACATCACGCGCCAGTCCTGACCCGCACATCCGCACCGCCCCCGTCTTGGTCCCAGGACGGGGGCGGTATCGCGTCCGGCGGGATCGAGGTCGAAGTCGAGGAGCGGACGCTTGCGCGGTCGGGCCGGGCACTTCTCATGTCACCTTGATGACGACCTTGCCCGAGGCGTGGCCGTTCTCGACGGTGGCGAGGGCGGCCGGGGCGTCGGAGAGCGGGTGGACCGCGGTGATCACGGGTGCGAGGACTCCGTCGAGGGCCAGTCGGGCGGACCGCTCCAGGTTCTCGCGGTCGAGGCGGCGCTGGACGACCCGCCCGCCGAGGTCGGGCACGGACATGTCACCCACGGCGATGACGGTGCGGGGATCCCGGGCCAGCGCAGCGACCGTGCGCAGCGAGGTGCCTCCGACCAGGTCGACGATCCCGTCGACGCCGTTCGGGGCCTGCTCGCGTGCCGCGGCGAGGACGTCCTGGGCGGTGTAGTCGACGAACCGCACCCCGAGGGCTTCGGCGTGCTCGCGCTTGGCGGTGCTGCCGGTGCCGACGACCCGCAGTCCGCGGCTGGTGGCCAGCCGGGCGACGGCGAGGCCGACCCCGCCGCCGACCCCGTTGACCAGGACCGTGGCACCGGCCGGGAGGCCGAGCTGGTCGAGCGCGTCCACCGCGGTCGTCCCGGCCACCGGCAGCGTCGCCGCCGCGGTCGCGGACAGGCCCGCCGGGATGCGCGCGGTGTTCGGCGCGGACAGCACCGTCGTCTCGGCGTAGGTGCCGCCACCGGTGAGCGCGAGGCCGAAGACCGCGTCACCCACCGCCAGCCCGTCGACGTCCTCGCCCGCGGCGAGAACGGTTCCCGCCGCCTCCATGCCCAGCACGCGGGGGAAGGGACGCCCGCCGTCGAGCCCGGGGACCGGACCGGAGCGCAGGAGGTGGTCCAGGGGGTTCACGCCGGCGACCTCGACCCGGATGAGCACCTCGCCGCGACCGGGGACGGGGTCGGGACGATCGAAGGACTCCTGCACCTCGGGCCCGCCATACCTGCCGAAACCCCACGCCTGACCCATCCTCTGCCGCCTCTCAGCCGATCGGCCCGGTGGTTCCGGGCTCTGCGGCCATCCTCACCCCTCACATCGATGTCAGGGGCAAGCGGCCGAGGCGCGGGTCACAGGATCAGGCCGACCGGGCCACCGGTTGCGGGGTCGTGGACAGCTCCGCCCGGTGCCGGCTGTTGGCCTTGATCAGCACGTCGAGCGCGTCCCGGGTCTCGACCAGATGAGCGATGTCGGCGTCGATCCGGTCGCGCTCGCGCGTCATCGCCGTGAACGTCTCCTCGGCCACGCCCAGGTCACCGGGAATGTCCACGCACGGCAGCACGGTCGCGATCACCCGGCTGGACATACCCGCGTCGAACAGCTGTCGGATGAGCGACACGCGCTGGACCGCGGCATCGGAATAGTGACGCTGCCCGGCGTCGGAGCGCGAACTGGTCAGCAGACCCTGCTCCTCGTAGTACCGCAGCGAGCGCTGACTCACGCCCGTGCGCTTGGACAGCTCACCGATCCGCATCCCCCAAGCCTACGTCCGCGTGCTCCCGGGTCCGGTCGACGCGGCACGAGAACGCGCCGGCCCTCCCGCAAAGGAGGCAAGGCAACGTCTTCCCCGCGCACGAACTCTCCCCTCCACCGCTCCCGCCGGGCGGCGTACCGGTGTCCCAGCACGGCGGCGATGAGGCCGCAGACCAAGGCGGCGACGCGCCACACGCCGGAGCGGCGCATGGGGCTACCCGACCCGACCAACATCGGGGGTGAAGACCGCGTCACTCACGGCGGTGCTGTCCGTCCGGTCAGGCAGTGCTGCACGAGCGGGCCGAACCAGGCGACCAGCTCGTCGATGGACGATGAAGCGATCGGTTCGATCCGCACGATGTACCGCGCTACCGCGAGACCCAGGATCTGCACGTTGACCATGCCGGCCCGCACTGCGGCGTCCGGCGTGTCGAGCATCGCCGCGAGCCGGTCGGTGATCTCACGGTCGATGAACTCGCGCAGCAGCGCTTCGGACGCCTCGTCGGCGGGTGCCGACCTGGTCAGCATCACGAGTGGGGTGCGGTCGGACTTGTCGAGGTTCTCCAGGAGCGTGCGGACGATGCGGGCGCCGACGGCGTCGAGATCAGCGGTGAAGATCGACTCGATGGCGGACGGGACGGCGTCGGACATCTCGACCGCGGCGGCGAACAGGCCCTGTTTGGTGCCGAAGAAGTAGAACACCATCGCCGGGTCGACCCCTGCCGCGGTCGCGATCGCACGCACGGTCGTGCCGCGGTAGCCGTGTCGGCCGAACAGGTCGCGGGCGGTCTGGAGGATCCGCTGCTTGCTCTCCGCGCCGGACCGCCAGCGTCCCGGCCTGGGGTGGGTGCCTTGTTCTGCCATGACCGCCGAAGCCTAGCACCCATTCTTCACCGGTAGGTGGAGTTTCACCACCACCCGACGTAGAGTCTTCTTCATCGACTGATGAAGAAAGGTGGCGACGGGATGAGGGTGATCGTGGTCGGCGCGGGACTGGGCGGATTGACGCTGGCACAGGGGTTACGCCGAGCGGGGATCGAGGTCGTCGTGTACGAGCGAGACGACGCGTCGGGGCGTCCGCAGGGTGTCAGCCTGCATGTCGACGACCGAGGCGCCTCGGCGTTGCGGGCGTGCCTGCCTCCCGCACACGCGGCGATGGTGGCGGCCACCATGGGTGGACCGCGCGAGCAGACCCTGACGCTGTCCGAAGTGGACGGATCGCTCACCGTCGTGGGCGCTCGGTCGTCCGACGGCGTGGCCGGTCGAGCGCGGCCTGGCCGGCAGGTTCATCGTCCGTTGCTGCGTGCGGTGTTGCTGACGGGGCTGGCGGACGTGGTTCGGTTCGGCGCGGAGGTCACGCGGTTCGAGCAGCGAACCGACGGCACGGTCCGGGTGTGGTGTGCCGACGGCGGCACGGACACCGCGGACGTGCTGGTCGGCGCCGACGGGATCGGTTCGGTGGTCCGCCGCCGGTACCTGCCGCACGTGCGGGTGGTCGACACGGGACGACGCATGCTCATGGGTGCGACCCCGCTGCGGGCGGTGGCCGGTACCGGGCTGCCGGAACTGGTCGGCGACAGCCCCGCCAGTGCGCGGGTACGCGGCACGATGATGGCGCTGGGCGTGCTGCGGTTCACCGAGCCTCCCGAGGCCGCGCGGAACCGGTGGCTGCCTGCCCTGCGCCCCGGCGCGGTCGCCGAGGTCGAGGACTACGTGATGTGGGCCCTGCCGACCACGCCGGAGCGGCTCGGTTCGGCCGGGTCGCCGGCCGCGGTGTGGCGCCAGGCGGTGGAGTCGACCGCGGACCTGCCCTCGGCGCTGCGGTTGGTCGTGGCCGAGGCATGGCCGGCCCTCACGGTCGCGCTGCGCATCGGGACGATCCCACCGCCACCTGCCTGGCCCGCCCGCCCGGTGACGGTCGTCGGCGACGCCATCCACCTGGCCCCGGGTTTCGGCGGCAACCTGGCGATGCGGGACGCGCACCGCCTCCGGGACGCACTGGTCGAGGCGGATCGCGGCAGGCTCGACCTGCTCGACGCGATCGGCGCCTACGAGGACACGATGCGCGGGGACAGCTTCGTCACGCCCGCCACGGCGAAGGCGGGCACATGAGCCTCAACATGCTGACCCGGAGGTCTCTGTCGTTGTTCGCCGCGGTGGGCGGTTGGCGCACGGTCGCGGAAGGCGTCGCGTCACGCGTGCTGTTCCTGATCGCCTTCCTGCTGACCGGCCAGGTGCCGACCGCCGCGTTGACAGCGGTCGGTGGTGTGGCGGTGTTCGCGGTGGTGCGGGTGTTCACCGACCGGAAGTACTGGCAGGCAGCGGTCGGGCTGACCACCGTCGGGGTGTCGGCGTTGCTGGCCGGGAGTACCGGGAGCGCGGTCGACTTCTACCTTCCGGCCGTGCTCGTGCAGGCGGGTGGGGGTGCGGTGTTCCTGATGTCCATGCTGGTGCGGTGGCCGGTGATCGGGTTGGTGGTGGGGGCGGCACGCGGTGAACGCTTCGGTTGGCGGGGAGACCCGGTACGGCGACGGCGCTATCAGGTGTGCACCGCGGTTTTCGTGGCGAAGTTCGCCATCGCCACGGCGGTGCTGGTACCGCTCTACTCGGCCGGGCAGGTGATCCCACTCGGCATCGTCGCCACGCTGTTGGGCGGTGCGCC
This sequence comes from Saccharothrix stipae, assembly GCF_054781895.1. Classification (NCBI taxonomy): domain Bacteria; kingdom Bacillati; phylum Actinomycetota; class Actinomycetes; order Pseudonocardiales; family Pseudonocardiaceae; genus Saccharothrix; species Saccharothrix stipae. The sequence continues at coordinate 833,614 of NZ_BAAGTN010000002.1, forward strand.
CGCGGCGGGCGCCTGCGTCTACCTGTGCTGGAGAATCCTGCGCGCCCACGCGGAACCGACGGGCCCGGACCGGTCGCCCGGGTGACCGTCGTCGATCAAGCGAATCCCGGGGCGGCGGCGGGCGGTGCCTCACCCCGGTGAACCACTCGCCGCACTGCTCGGCCGCGACGTCGCCGACCTCGCGGTCGACCGGACGTGCGTGAACGCGGGTGACCCTTGATTACCCCGGCGGGATGCGCTACGCCAGTGCCGGGGGGTGGACAAGAACATGGTGACGGTGTCCCGGCTCGATTTCCGGCTCCTCGGCGACCTGGAGGTCCGGGTCGACGGCGAGCCGGTGGACCCAGGCCCCTCCCGGCAGCGCTGCGTCCTGGTGGCCCTGCTGGTCGACGCCGACCGGGTCGTCCCGGTCGACCGCCTGGTCGACCGGGTCTGGGGCGAGGACCCGCCGCTGCGCGCCCGCACCGTCCTGCAGAGCTACCTGTCCCGGCTGCGCGGCGTCCTGGCGACGCCCGACCTGGTCGTCGCCCGGCGTCCCGGCTACGTGATCACCGTCGATCCCGCGGCGGTGGACCTGCACCGGTTCCGCCGGCTGGTGGCGCGGGCCCGTGAGGTCGGCGACGAGCAGGCACTGCCTCTGCTGGACCAGTCCCTCGGCCTGTGGCGGGACCGGGCGTTCGGGCTGCTGGACACCCCGTGGCTCATCGGCCTGCGCGACGCGCTCGACCGGGAGCGGCTGGAGGCCGAACTGGACCGCAACGACATCGTCCTGCGGCGCGGCGGGCACGCCGAACTGCTGCCCGCCCTGACCGCGCGCGCCGCCGAGCACCCGCTCGACGAGCGGCTCGCCGGTCAGCTGGTGCTCGCCCTGCACCGCGCCGGGCGCTCGGCCCAGGCCCTCGACCGGTACGAGCGGGTGCGCGGGCTCCTGGCCGAGGAGCTGGGCGTCGACCCCGGTCCCGCGCTGCGGCGGATGCACCAGCAGGTTCTCACCGCGACCGACGACCCGCCCGCCCCGGTGCACACCCTGCCCCGCGACGTCGAGGACTTCACCGGGCGCGACCTCGAACGCGACCGCCTCGTCGACGCCTCGGCGGAGCTGACCGCGATCGACGGCATGGCCGGGATCGGCAAGACCGCGCTCGCCGTGCACGTCGCGCACCGCCTTGCGGACCGGTATCCCGATGCGCAGCTGTTCGTCGACCTGCACGCCCACACGGCCGACCGCGAGCCCACCGGCCCGGCTGCGGCGCTGGGCGTGCTGCTGCGCTCCCTCGGCACGCCGGCTGAGCGCCTCCCGCCGGGACTGGAGGAGCGGGCCGCGCTGTGGCGGGCCGAGCTGGCCGGCCGCAAGGCCGTGCTCGTGCTGGACGACGCGGTCGACTCGGCCCAGGTCCGGCCACTGCTGCCGGGCGGCCCCGGGTGCCGGGTGCTGGTCACCAGCCGGCGGCGGCTGGCCGACCTGGAGGCGGCGCGGACCGTGTCGCTGGACGTGCTGCCGCACGCCGACGCCACCGCGCTGTTCACCCGCGTCCTGGGCGAGGACCGGGCCGAGGTCGAGCCCGGCGCCGTGGCGGAGGTGGTCCGGCAGTGCGGCGGCCTGCCCCTGGCGATCAGGATCGCGGCCGCGCGGCTGCGGACCCGCCCGGCATGGACGGTGGCGCACCTGGTGGAGCGGCTGCGCGCGGGACCGGTGCTGGCCGAGCTGGCCACCGGGGACCGGAGCGTGGCGGCCGCGTTGACGTTGTCGTACCAGGCCCTCCCGCCCGACCGGCGGCGGTTGTTCCGGCTGCTCGGCCTGCACCCGGGGGCGGAGGTCGATGCGCACGCGGCCGCCGCGCTCGGCGACATCGGCGTGCCGGCGGCCGACCGCCTGCTGGAGGACCTGCTCGACCTGCACCTGCTGCACCAATCCGCGCCCGGCCGGTACCGGTTCCACGACCTGGTGCGGGCGTTCACCGCGCAGCTCTCCACCGACACCGCCGACGGGGACGCCGCTCACGCCGACGACGACCGGCACGCGGCGCTGACCCGCCTGTTCGACCTGTACCTGCACGCCGCCGCGCGGGCGATGGACCTCATCGCGCCCCGCGAGAAGAGCCGGCGGCCCGAGGTCGGCCGCGCGACGACGGCCGTCCCGCCGATGGACGACTACGGCCAGGCCATGGCGTGGCTGGAGCGCGAACGGTCCAACCTGGTGGCCGTGGCCACGCACACCGGTCCGGGAGGGGCGAACGGCCGGGCCGGCCTCCTGTCCGGCACCCTGCTGCGCTACCTGGACCTGCGCGGCCACCACGAGGACGCGCTCGCCGTGCACGGTCATGCCGTGCTCACCGCCCGCGCCGCCGGCGACCGCCGGCTGGAGTGCCAGTCGCTGGGCAACCTCGGCACGGTGTACGAGCGACTGGGCCGCTACGCCGACGCGGCCGACCACCACCGGTGGGCGCTCGCCCTGGCCGAGGCACTCGACGACCCGGCGCTGGCGGGCCGCACCCACAACAACCTCGGCAACGCCCACCTCGCCGTGGCGGACCACCGGCAGGCGCTGGCGCACTACCGGCAGGCCCTCGACCTGGCCAGGCAGACCGGCGACCGGGCCGGGCAGGGCCGCACGGCGAACAACGCCGGCATCGTCCACGAGCGGCTGGGTCAGTACGAGGCGGCCGTCGCCCACCACCGGCACGCCCTCGACCTGGCGGCCGACGACCCGGCCGGACGCGCCTACGCGCTGCACGGCCTGGGCATCGCCCACCAGGGCCTGGGCCGCCTCGCCGACGCACTCGCGCACCTCGGCGAGGCGATGGCCCTGGCCGAAGAGACCGGCAACCGGGGCCTGGAAGGCTACACCGCGCAGGGCCTGGGGTCCGCCCACCTGGGACTGGGCCGCTACGACGAGGCCGCCGAGCACCACCGGCACGCCCTCGCCGTGGGCGAGGAGACAGGCAACCGCGGGCTCCAGGCCGAGGCCCTCAACGGGCTCGGCGACACCGACCGCGCCGCCGGCCGACCGAGCCGGGCGGTCGCCCACCACCGGCGGGCGCTCGCGCTCGCCGCCGAGACCGGCGACCGGTACCAGCAGGCCCGCGCCCACGACGGCCTCGGGGACGCCCTCGGCGACACCCCGGAGAGCCGCGACCACCGGGATCGGGCGCTGGCGCTCTACACCGACATGGGCGTGCCGGAGGCGGAACAACTCCGCACCTCGACCGGTCCGCACGAGCACGGGGAGGCATCATGAGAACTCCGTCCGCCCGCCGAGCGTCGATCGCCTTCGCCGCCGCGCTCGCCGCGGTGTTCCTGCACCCGAGCACCCCGGAGGCACGCGGCATCGTCGGCGGGGCACCGGCAACGGAGATCTACTACGCCGCCTCGGTGCAGGAACGCGTCGGGGTCAACCAGGACGGAACCGGGGACCACTTCTGCACCGGCGCGCTCATCGGCACCCGCTGGGTGCTGACCGCCAGGCACTGCGTCCAGGGCAGGCAGCTCGGGGCGGTGCAGCTGCGCACCGGCAGCATGAACCGCACCTCCGGCGGGAGCCTGGTCCTGCCCGTCCGGTTCATCGCGCACCCCGCGGTCGACCTGGCGCTGGTCGAGCTGGACCGGGCGGCGAGCGGACGGCCGGTGGCGATCGCGGCCGCGTCGGCGCCCTCCGGTGCCTTCACCACCATCATGGGGTGGGGCGGGACGTGCCGGAGCACCGGACCGTGCGCCAGTCCGTCGACGCTCCAGACCCTGCGGACCTCGGTCCTGCCGGACACCTCGTGCACCAGCGGCCTCGGCCACATCATCTGCACGAACAACCCGAACTACAACGGCAACTGCGCCGGAGACGACGGCGGCCCCCAGGTGGGGGGTGTCAGTACCTCCTCTCCTGAGCTGGTCGGCACGGCGACCACACCCAGCGGGCCGGGCTGCGGCCTCACCCCGACGGTGTACGTCGACGTCCCGCAGTACCGCAGTTGGATTACCGCGATGACGGGCATCGTGTAGGGCCCAGCGCGGGCACGTCCACAGCGGTTGCGCTCGCGGAATCAGGTGCCGTAAAGCCGGTAGAAGTGCTCGACGGCTTGCCGCGTCCGCGCGTCGATGTCGGCGGGATCCCACTCGACGGCCGTGAGCAGGGCCTTGATCTGCGCGTCGCGCACAGCCAACCCGAACAGCACGGTGAAGGCGTCGGCCGGGTCCGGGCAGTTCAGCTCACCGGCGTGGTGCGCCCGGTTCAGCACGGCCTCGAACAGCGGTCCGGTCGTGTCGCGGCCGTGCGCGAGGAGCTGCCCGGCCAGTTCGGGGTTGCCGGGCACCTCGGCGATCGCGGCCCGGTTGAGCGCCAGTGAACGGCGGTCCGTGAGCAGCGTCAGCAGGGCGCGCACCGCGTCGACCAGGATTTCCCGGACGGGGCGGTCGTCGTCGAGCAGGGCGTTGGTCTTGGCCGACTGCCGCAGCACCAACGCCTCCAGCAATCCCCGCCGGTCGCCGAAGTGGGCGTAGATCGTCTCCTTGGACGCGCGGGCGCGCTCCGCGACCTTGCGGGTGGTGAGGCCGGCCAACCCCTCGGTCTCCAGGATTTCGAGCGCGGCGTCCAGCACCGCTTCACGCCTGGCTTCGCCGCGCAAGTGGCTTGACATACCCGAACCGTACCGTACGGTTCGGGTATGCGCCCCCTCAGACCCCAGCTCGTCCTGACGTTCCTCGCCACCCTGCTGCTCGCCCTGATCGCCGGTTTCTTCTACGCCTACGCGTGCTCGGTGATGGTCGGCCTCGCGCACACCGACGACGTCACGTTCATCGGCGCCATGCAGGCGATCAACGCGTCGGTGCGCAACGCGTGGTTCGCGTCGAGCTTCTTCGGCGCCCTGGTGATCACCGCCGCAGCGGCTCTGACGGGCATCAGCCGCCGACCGAGTCGCGCCACCGCCCTGCTGGTCGCCGCCCTGCTGCTCTACGGCCTGGGAGGGTTCCTGCTGACCATGCTGGTCAACGTCCCGCTCAACGAACAACTCGCCGCCGCAGGCGATCCCCGCACCATCGCGGACCCCGCAGCCGTGCGCCGCGCCTACGAGAACCCCTGGATCACCTGGAACCTCGTGCGCACCATCGCCTCCACGATCGCCTTCCTGCTGGCCGCCGCAGCACTCCACCACCTCGGCCGACCGGCTACGGCATCCAACACGCCGCGGTAACCGCCTCCGACGCACCGCAATCAGCGACAGAGCCGACAACCGCACAGACCCGCTTGGCCACGGCCCGTCCCAGCGCAGGCAGGAATGCCTGGTCAGAGCTACCTTCCCGTCCCAACGTCCCGGATACGTCCCATCGCCTCGGCCCGCCGGCCTTGAACGGCCGAGGCTGGACGCCGCTGGGGCCGTCCGGGTCCCGGCGGCGGGACCACTGGAAGGCCGGGGGGGTATGGACCAAGGTCCGCACCGGTGAGATCGCCGACTGCGGGGTCGGCGACGCCAGCCAGATCCGGTACGTGCTGCTGGTCCAAGTGGGTTGACCGTCGGTGGGTGGGGTGTCAGCGGCGCTTCAGCGAGCCCGAGAAGATCAGCACGGGTTCTCGCGATCGTGACGACGTCGCCCGGCTGCACCGTTTTCACACCTCCGTCGAGATCGTGGATCGCTTCGTCGCGCGGTCCGGCTGTGACGGTGGCCGTCCCGGCGATGGTCCAGCGGATCGTGGCGCCGTAAACGGTGTCGGACTCCGTCACGGTGAACTCGCGTTGCCAGACGTTGTCCAGGAGGTTCATCTGCCGGCCGTGGCTGCACGACCTGCTATGGGCGTGCCGGAGCCGGCGCTGCAGCCGCTCCACGGCCGACGCGGCGCTGGTCGGCACGCCACCGACGGGTTGCAGAACAACAGAAATCCTCGTGCCACCCCACTTGTGGGAGGCCGGGCTCCTCGCCGTGTGCCGCCGTCACGGCCCCCGCCAGGCCGATCAACACCGCGCTGGCAGCCAACCCGCTGGTGAGATCTCAAATGCAGGTGCGCCGGGCGGTCACCTGCGACTTCCCCATCCCGCTATCCCTTCGGATCGGTGCATGGGTTCGCCACCGGTGGACCAATCCGCAGATGTGCGGGCCCGTGCTCCGGAACACGTTGTGTCGTAACGGCTTCGGGGCGATCCCGATAAGGGTGGTACCGCAGACGAGGGACGGGTGGACGTGGCGAAGGTTTTCCTCAGTTACTCGACCGAGGACCGCGACGTCGCCGACCGCGTGCACGAGTGGCTGGTCGGCCAGGGGCACGAGGTCTTCTTCGACCGCGACCTCGTCTACGGCGTCACCGTCGGCGAGGCGTGGAAGACCCGGCTGTACGACGAGCTGAGCCAGGTGGACGCGGTGGTCGGCTTGATCAGCCGGGCCTACGTGGCGTCTACCTGGTGCACGGCCGAGGTGTCGATCGCCGACGCGCGTGGCTGCCTCGTGATTCCCATGCGTATCGCGGACATCACGCACCCCTTGATCCAAGACCGACAGCACACCAGCGCCGACCGGACCGTGGCCCTGGAGCAGGTCGGGACGCGGTTGCGATGGCTCGACCTGGGCACGCGGGGCGAGTGGCGGGACGGTGACAACCCGTACCCCGGCCTGAAATCGTTCACCGCGGACCGCTCCAGGCTCTTCTTCGGTCGTTCTCGCGAGGTGCGGGAAGTGGTCGCCCTGCTGCGCGCCGAGGTCGGGCACGACCTGACCGCCGTGACCGGTCCGTCGGGGTGCGGCAAGTCGTCGCTGGTGCTCGCCGGGGTGGTACCGCAGCTGGCGGCCGACCCCGACTGGCTGGTCCTGGACACCGTCGAGCCCGGCACCGATCCGGTGTACGCGCTCGTGGTCGCACTGGCCGCCACCGCTCGCAGGTCGGGGTTGGCGTGGTCGCCGGAGAACGTGCGTCGCAGACTCGCCGGAGCCGATGTGCGGGAGCTGGTGGACGAACTGCGGATCGCCTCCCGCGCGCGCCACGTGCTGCTGGTGGTCGACCAACTGGAGGCGCTGTTCAGCCCCACTGTGCCGGCCGACGAGCTCGCGGCGTTCGGTGAACTCCTCGCCGGGCTGAGCGGACGGGCGCGCGTGCTCGGCACCGTCCGCTCCGAGTTCCTGGACGACCTGGCCGGGCTCGGGGTCGGCCGGATCGGCACGTACCTGCTCGGCCCGCTGGCCAAGGACATGCTGCGCGCCGCGATCCGCGAACCCGCCCGGATCGCGGGCCTGCCACTGGAACCGGAACTGGCCGGCCGGCTGATTGCCGACACCGGCTCGACGGACGCGCTGCCGCTCCTTGCGTTCGCCCTGAACCTGCTGGCCGAGGGCAAGCGGCGCGGCGACACGCTGACCGTCGCCGCCTACGACGCGCTGGCGGACCGGCACGGGTTCGCCGGCCTCGGCGGTCTGCACGCCGTACTGGCGTCCCAGGCCTCCGGCGCGCTGACCGTCGCCGCGCGTGATCTGGGCGAGCCCGCGGTGCTGGCCGGTCTGGTGCGGCTGGTGAGCGTCGACCGGTCCGACCGGTGGACCCGCCGACCGGTGGACGTCGCCACGCTCGACCCGTCGCTGCGCGAAGCCATGGCGGTGTTCGTGTCACACCGATTACTCGTCGCCGACGGTGCTGTCGTCCAGTTCGCACACGAGGCGCTGTTCACGGAGTGGCCGCCCTTGGCCGCGGCGATCAAGCGGCAGGGCACGGCGCTGCGCGCCGCCCGCGACGTGGAGCAGGCGGCAGCGGAGTGGAGCGCGGCGCGCCGGTCCGAGGGGTACCTGTGGGACGAGGAGCGCTACTCGGCGACCGTCCGCCTGCTGAGCCCGTCCGCTGGTCCTGACGCTTCCGGCCGGGAGTTCCTGCGCGCCACCGACGCCCGCGTCGAAGGGCGGAGGCGGCGCGAGAGGTTCCGGCGCACCAGGACGTTGAGCATCCTGAGCGCGCTGCTGGCGGTGGCCGTCGTCGCGGGCGTGGTCGCGGCCGTGCAAACCGGACGGGCCCAGGACGAGCGCGACGCGGCGACCAAGGGCGGACTCGTCGACCGGGCCGCCGGCGTCCGCGCCGCGGATCCACAGCAGGCGTTGCGGCTCGCCCTGGCCGCGCACCACATCGCGCCGGACCGGGCAACCGAGACGGCACTGACCCGGAACCTGACCCAGGACCGCTACGCGGCCACCCTGCGCGGCCACACCTCCTCGGTGTTCTCCGCCGCGTTCAGCCCCGACCAGCGGGTCCTCGCGACCGGTGACGGGGCCGACCACGCACTGCGGCTGTGGGACGTGTCGGACCTCTCGCACCCGCGCTCGCTCGGGGAGCCGCTGACCGAGCACACCGAGTGGGTCCTGGCTGCGGCCTTCTCGCCGAACGGGTACATCCTGGCCACGGCGAGCCAGAAGGAATTGCTGCTGTGGAACGTCGAGGACCTGGAACGACCCCACCTGATCGTCAAGGTCGGTGCCTTCGAGGGTGAAGGTCGAGCCGACAAGCTCGGCCTCGCGTTCAGCCCGGACGGCACGAAGCTGGCGGCCACCTATGGTGGGCTGCTGTCGCTCTGGGACGTCTCCGATCCGAACAAGATCGTACAACTGGGTCCAGTCGCCCAGGAGCTGCTCAACACCTACAGCGACGTGGCGTTCAGCCCCGATGGGCTGCAGCTCGCCGTCGTGCTGCAGCCGGACGGCGGATGGAACCTGCCCAGCGAACTGTGGCTGTGGGATGTCACCGATGTCGCCGTGCCTCGGCGCATACGCGCCGCCACCGCGGAGGACTCGTTCACCGCGGTCTTCTACGTCCCCGGGCGGAACCGGATGCTGGCCACGTCCACGGGTGATTACCTCAGCAGCGCAGACCCGGAAGTCCGACTGTGGGACACGTCGACCCCCGAGGCGATCGTCCAGGTGGGAGACCCGCTGCGCGGGCACGACGTCGGCATCCGGGACATCACGATCAGCCCGGACGGACGCACGCTCGCCTCGGCCGGCCTGGACACCACCGTCGCGCTCTGGGACATCGGGAACCCGTTGGCCCCGCGCTCGATCGCGAACCCGCTCACCGACCACACCAACGAAGTCCACGTGGTCGCTTTCGGCGCCGATGGCGCCCTGGTGACCGGGAGTGCGGACAACAGGGCGATCCTGTGGTGGCCGTCCTCGCACGTGCAACCGGTCCGCCTCGACGGCCGCTCGCTCGACGTGGACAAGGAAGTCCTGGACGTCGCACTGAGCGACGACGGCCACCGGCTGGCCGTGGCGGCGCACTCGGGCCGGACGTGGGTGTGGGACCTCACCGATCCGACGACTCCGCGCGGACCCGGTTCCGTCGTGGCCGAGCAGGGACGGATCACGTCCCTCGCGTTCCGTCCCGACGGGCGGTTCCTCGCCACCGGCACCGAGGACAGCGGTAAGGAGGTCGACGAGCAGGTGACCCTCTGGTCCGTGGAGGAGGTCTACACCCCGAGACGTGCCGGACCACCGCTTCCCGGGCTGCGCGACGACATCGCCAACCTGCGCTTCTCCCGGAGCGGCAGGCAGCTCTGGGCCACCAGCGTCGACGTCACGCTGCGGACCTGGGACGTCGATGATCCGGCCGCCCCGGTGGTGATAGCCGACTCGATGCAGGGCCGCTCCGACAACCAGCGGGCGATCGCGTTCCGCGCCGACGGGGCCGCGATCGCGTCCCAGGACAGCAAGGATCGGGACCTGGTGGTCATCCGCGACATCACCGACCCCAGGGACGTCGTGCTGCTGGAGCAGCCGATCCGCCATGACGAAGTCCGAGCCCTGACCTTCGTCGCGGAGGGGGAGGTGCTGGCCACCGGAGGGGACGACGTCGTGCTGTGGGACGTGTCGACGGCATGGCAACCGCGGCAGCTCGGGTCACCGCTGGGCGTCGGTTCGGACGTCGATTCCCTCGCCACCAGCGAGGACGGCACCATCCTTGCGATCGGCAAGGGCGACGGGAGCCTGTCGGTCTGGGACATCACCGACCGCGGCCGGCCCCACCGCATCGGCGATGCCCTGGAACGGCATGACACGAGCGTCCAGCACGTTGCGCTGAGTCATGACGGCCGCAGGCTGGTCAGCGGCGACGCCGCCGGGCACGTCGCGCTGTGGGACCTGTCGGCGTACCTCGACGTGCGCGGCCGCCCCACCGAGCTGGCGTGCGAGCGCGCCGGCCGCGGCTTCAACCGGGAGGAATGGCTCCGCTACGTGGGCACGGCCTTCGAGTACCGCGACACCTGCCCGTGAACAACGCCCGTCCACCACTTGCGTGGAATTGTTGTGCAGCCCGAAAGTCATCGTCGCCGGTAGAGCGAGGATGTCACCGTCTTGCAGCCATACCCTGATGATCGTGTCCTGCTGGAGCACGCCACGGGCACCCCGGATGAACGCCCACTGCGAACGGGTCATCGGCACCACCCTCCGACACGAACTCCTCCCACGACCAGGTCAGCGACCACGACCCCCCAAATCGCCCGACCGCGCCTCCCCTCAGCCGCCCGAGCCCGGACCGACCGGCGTCGCCGACACTGCAACCGTTCCGGGGCGTCCAGGAGCCACCCGCCGAGCAGAACTCCACCGGGCGGAAGGAGTGCTGCGAACGCTCCCTGCGCGGTGCGCGCCGAGCCGGTCGCGGGCCGAGCCATCGGAGGACGGCGCCGGTGTCTTCGACCTTCGTCCCGGTGATGCCGTCCGACCGTGCCGCTCGCGCGGACCTCGGTTCCGCGCGTCGGCTCTGGTCGGGCAAAACCCGACCGGAGGTTCGCCCTATGAGGCCGACAGCGTCGTGTCGCCTTGATCAGCCCCGAGGCTCGTCCTCGATCACGCCGACTCGCTCCGGGTCTTCCGGAGCGGGCATGTGACGGATGCTGTCGCTGCCCTTGTGGTCATGGGCGCGGGTGTACCGGGAATCCAACACCCTGCCCAACTTGTGCGCCGCCCCGGCGTACGCGTCATCCACGGTGGTCGCGTGGTGGGTGACCGCGACCGGCTGCTTGCCCCCCGGCCGCGCCTCGATGACGCACTTCTTGTCTTCCGGCTTGCCGCCCCCGTCCTCACTGAGGTGCACCTCCACCCGGGTCAACCACCCGCTGAACCGGGACAGGCTGCTCTCCAGATCGGTGGTCACGTAGGTGGCCAGTCGTTCGCCACCGTGGATGTTGTGGTCGGTATTGACCTGGATCTGCATTCGGAGCCTCCGGAGCGGGACAGCAATGGTCCTGATCGATACCACGGGAGCGGCCGGCTCAAACGCAGCGGCGTTCAGCGTGTGAGTGCCAGAACTCCGCATCGCCGGCCGGCTCTGCTCGCTCGATCGTCGGCGACCAAGGGTGTTCAGTTGCCCGTGCTGCGGCACAAGGTCGCCGTAGGGCACCCGACCAACCCGAGCCCGCGAACCGGACCGATCACACGGTGATCGCCGCACTGGTGGATCAATTCCCGGCTGCTGTGCGATCCCCGGGCACCCCTCCCGCGACGGCATCAGCCCAAGTCATGAGGAAGCGGACCAGCACGCGGCGGCAGCCGATCCGACCCCGGGAAGACGTGTTGATCAGGACCACGGATGCGCGACCAGAAATTTTATCATGAAATGCGGCCACAAATTCGATGACCCCGACAGGGGGTCTGCTCCCGAACTGCTCCCCAGAACAATCACCGGCCTGCGGACGGTGATCCGCATACGGGCCGGTGACCTGCACAAACACTGTGGGCAATACTGGGATCGTCGACAAGTACGACTTCGTCGCCGGCCGCCTTCCTACCTGCACGTCCTGCGTAGCGGAGGCTTCAGGCATCAACCGACGGCTAATAATCCATCGATCAGGAACGACGTAGACCACGTGGTGCAGGCATGCTCGTGGCGGTCCGACGCGGTGTGGGCGTCGGTGGCCGCCGAACTACGGGGACACCTGGAGCGTGGGCTCGGTGGGCTGCTCACCGAGGACGTGGTGCGGTTCGCCGCCGCGCGAACCCTGATAGCAGCCGGTGTGGACGCGACGACGTTGCGGGTCGAGGCGCCGCACCCGGCGTTGAAGGGTTCGCGGGTCGATCTGGTGGTCGGGCGGCCATCGCCGGTGGCGTTGATCGAGTTGAAGTTCCCCCGGGAGCCGAACGAGGTGAACGCGGCGTGGACGATGGCCTTGGGTGAGGTCCTCAAGGACTTCTATCGGCTGGCCGCCTATCCCGGCGAGGTCGACCGGATCTTCGTCTACGTCGAGGGTGACCGCCTGCGCAGGTACATGGCCGGTGCCGCGCGGCGCTTCGGAGTCGACCTGGACACCGACACGGTCGCACTCACCCCTGCCGCCGTCGCCGGACTGCCCGCCACGGCCTTGGGAATCATCGGCCCCGACCTGGTCCGACACCACGTCACGGCGACCCGCCTCGCGGTCATCCCCGTCGACGACACCCTGCGCCTGGCCATCTACCACGTCGACCCGCTCGTCCCCGCGCAGACCGCAGACCTGCTCGTAGGCGATCCCGAGGCGAAGCGATCGCTGCCTTCGGTGGAGGCGGCACGACAAGCGGCTGGGACGGTCACCGACACCGACGCGCCACCGACACTGCCGAGTGCCCCCGCCGTCCGGGACGGTGCGCGCAGGGAGATCCTCGACGCGGTCCAGGCCGTGTTGACCCGATCCGGCGCGTCGACCTTCACACTGGCCGAAGTCGTTGCCGAGATGGCCCGCCGGGGCACCGACTACCCCGAGAGCACCATCCGCACCATGGTCACCTCGCACCTGTGCCGCAACGCCCCCGACCACGCCGCCACCACCTACGACGACCTGGAACGCGTCGATCGCGGCCGCTACCGGCTGGTATCGGACTGAGCTGCACCCGCAGCAAGGAACGACTCGCGCACACCGCGATGCAAGAGCGCCCGAGTGCGTGTCCACGATCCCGCATCGCCCAGGAGGACTGATGGAGCCGCAGGCCCACGACAACACCTCGGTGCTGGGCCGCCTGCTCGACGAAATCTCCTGGGAAGGCGCCAACGTGCGCGGCTACCGCGACGGCGGACGCGGACGCGAGAACGTCCTGACCGCCGAGGTCCTCACCGCCCTGGACTTCCTCCCCCGCCGCGCCTTCCTCGGCGCCGTGCTGGACAACGCCCACGGAGCCGACCGCGCCCGCCACGCCCTGTCCCGGGAGAGCGAGGATGCCGAGATCGTATTCCTGCCCGACGAAGTCGTCCTCAACCCCGACGGGCGCTCCCGCGGCGACCGGCTCATCGTCCAACCCGACGCCGTCATCACCACCCCCGCCGCCCACGCCCTGGTCGAGGCCAAGAAGATCGGACGCAGCTCCTTCCAACCACAACAGCTCGCCCGCGAATACCTTGCCGTCACCCGACAGGCCGGCGACCGGACACCGCTGCTGCTGCTCATCCTCGGCACCCCACCACCTGTCCTCGTCACTGGCCACGGCCGCATGCCCGTACACGACGCGATCGCACACCACCTGCCCACCGTCCACGCCCTCGCACACCACCCCGGCCCACTCGACGAGCTGATCGGCCGCATCCCCGACGTGTGCGCCTGGACCACCTGGCACGACCTCACCCACACCGTGACCGACCAACACGCGCGCACAACGGATGCCGACCCGTCGACCGCCGCGACCATCGCCCGACTGGTCACCTCCATCACCCACGCCGTCGCCCGCCACTCCTGACAACCGCTCGACCAGCAGCGACCGCCTCGATCAGCACGAGGAGCGCTCCGCGACGGTGTGGAAGGTGGACCAGCTGGTGACCTTGGACATCCGGGAGGCGGTGGGCGTGGACGGGAGCAGAACGCTGTTCTTGATCCCTGCGGAGCAGCAAAGCTCACCCGACCAAGCCTCGCGCGAAGCCCCTACACCGGGGCGATGTTCCGGTACTGCCTCGCCAAGCTACCGACCGCCATGAGTTGCTCGAGTGACGTCCTCTTCTACAGCACTCCTCCCCCTAGTGGCCGACACCCGGCATACCGAACGACGCGACGCCCGACGGTCTACCACACGGATACGACGCGGCTTCCACTACTCGGCGTGCGAAACTTCACTACAATGTGTGACACCGGGGAAGGGGGCCGCATGACCGAAACCGCCGGTCGCGGCCGGAGCCCCGGCGACGCCGACGACAGCGACTACGACGCGTTCTTGTCATACAGCCATGCCGCCGACACGCGTCTGGCACCGGCCGTGCAGCGTGGACTGCACCGACTCACCCGCAAGTGGTACCAGTTGCGGGCATTGCGGGTGTTCCGCGACCGGACCAACCTCGCCGCCAACCCTGACCTGTGGGGCACCATCACCACCGCCCTGCGCCGATCGAGGTTCTTCGTTCTGATGGCCTCACCAGAAGCTGCCGCGTCGCCGTGGGTCGACAAGGAGGTCGAGTACTGGGTGCGGCACCGGGAACGCGAGACGTTCCTGATCGTGCACGTCGGCGGCACCATCGCATGGGACCGGACCGCCGGGGACTTCGACTGGGAGCGGACCGACGCGCTACCGCCGCGCCTGCGCGGTTGGTTCCACGCCGAACCCCTGTGGATCGACCTGACCTGGGCTCGCGAGCAGGAGCAGCTGTCGGTTCGGCACAGCAGGTTCCGCACCGAACTGGCCACCCTCGCCGCCCCCGTGCACGGCCGCGACCGCGACGAACTGGACAGCGAGGACGTCCATCAGCACCGGGTGGCCACCACCCTGCGCCGCATCGGAGTGGGCACGCTGGCGTTGCTGCTCGTCGTCGCCCTGATCCTGGGTGGGGTCGCGCTGCGGCTCCAGGGCCAGGCCATCGGTCAGCGCGACCAGGCTCTGTCCCGGGAACTCGCGGCCCGTGCCGAGATCGTGGGCGACAGCGACCCCGAGCTTGCTCGCCTGCTCAGCCTCGCGGCCGGTGCCGTCTACGACACGCCGGAGGCGCGCGCCGCCATGCTCGTCACTGCGGCTCTCCCTGGAAACGGCACCATCAACACCGGCAGCTTGACCGTCAACTCCCTCGCTTACCGACCCGACGGCTCGCTGCTGGCCTCCACCGACGAACTCGGCCGACTCAGGCTTTGGGATACCGCCACCCACCGCGCCATCGGAGACCCGCTTCCTTCGGACGAACCCCTGGGACCTCCTGCCTTCACGCCGGATGGCCGCACCGTTGCCGCTGCCGAACAATCCGGGGCTGTCCGCTTGTGGGACGTCGACACCCGGCAGTCGATCGGTCGACTTGGTCGCACCGGCTCGTCCGACAGCCCGGCGTATCGGCTCCCGCCGGCGTTCAGCCCCGACGGCCGGATGCTGGCCATCGCAACGGCGTCCGGCGCGGTGGAGTTGTGGGACGTTGCCACCCGCACCCGTGTCGGTGCCCCGCTCACAGGCCACAGCGGGGGTACCCCTGGGATGGCGTTCAGCCCGGACGGCGCGCTGCTCGTCACCGCGAGTACCGACGGCACCGTCCGCTTCTGGGACGTTGCCGCTCGCCGACAGATCGGCGACTCCCTCACCGGGCACCCCGTCGACCGAGCGGCGGCAGTCGGTCCCACCGTGGCTTTCACCGAAAGCGGCCGGACCGTCGCCACTGCGGGCATCGAGGGCACCACCATGCTCTGGGACGTCGTCACGCGCCAACCGCGCGGTACCCGGCTCACCGGCTACACGCGGGCCGAGCGGGTCGGACTGCGGCCCTCGTTGGCGTTCGGTGCCGAAGGTCGCACGCTGGCCACCGGCAGCTACGACGGCACGATCCGGCTGTGGAACACGGCCCGGCAGCAACAGATCGGCGAACCGCTGGCCGGTCACACCCGGCCAATCAGCGCGGTGGCTTTCGCGCCGGACGGACGAACGCTGGCGAGCGCCGCGCACGACGGCACCATCCGGTTCTGGGACACCACCAGCCACCAGCAGGACGGCAACCCACTGACCGGCTTCGCCGGCACCGTCCATTCTCTCGCGTTCAGCCCCGACGGCACCGTGCTCGCCGGAGGAGGCGACAACGGTGGCGGCACGGGGCACCAGGGTGGCGGGATCCTGTGCGGTCACGACGGCTGGGGTGTGTGCGGCATCGGCGACAGGACCGTCAAGATGGCGGGCGGGCTGCTGGGCCAGCATCTCGCAGCGATCGGCAGTGAGCCGCTGATCGCCGGCCCGTTCGGCCCTACGCTGGTGATGTGGGACGTGGCCGAGCGGACACCCCGGGCGACCCTGACACCCCCCGACACCACCCCGATCCTGTCCGTGGCGTTCGCACCCGATGGCCGCACCATCGCAGCCGCCGGTCTTCACCTGGGCGACCAGGACGGCCGGCTGGCGCTGTGGGATGTCGAACAACACACCCAGGTCGGCGACCCGATCACCGACGCCGAGGTGTTCCGATCCCTGGCGTTCACCCCCGACGGAACGCGGCTCGTCGGCACCACCGACGACCTCGGTCAGGCAAACTCGGCGGTCCGGGTGTGGGACACCGCCACCCGTCGGGAGACCGCGGTCCTCGACACCGGCACCAGTGCCTTCACGATCGTGGTGAGTCCCGACGGCACCACGGTCGCCGCTGGTCGCCGCGACGGCACCACAGCCCTGTGGGACCTCGCCACCAACCAGCGGGTCGCCGTCCTGGGAGGTCACACCGGTCCCGTCGGCGCCGTCGCGTTCAGCCGCGACGGGCGGAACCTCGTCACGGCCGGCGACGACGGCGCCATCCACCTGTGGGACACCGCCACCCGCGACCGCTCGGGCGAACCGTTCGTCGGCCACACCGGACCCGTCTACTCCGCCGCGTTCAGCCCGGACGGCACCCTGCTCGCCACCGGCAGCGGCGACGGGTCGGTGCGGCTGTGGGACGTAGCCACCCGCAAGCAGGTCAGCGGCCCTCACCTGCGTCACCAGCAGGCCGTCCGCTCCGTCGTCTTCAGCCCCGATGGCCGCACCCTCGCCAGCGGGGGCGAGGACAGCGCCGTGCGGCTGTGGGACATCGGCTACGCGGCCGACGTGCAACGGACCCTGTGCCATGCGGTGGGTCGCACACTGACCCCGGACGAATGGGCGGGCTACGCCCCCGGCCTGCCCTACCTGGAGCTCTGCGATTAGTTCCGGCCCACATTTCGTGATCGACTGGATCGAACAGATCGGCCCCGCAGTGCGGATCGAGGCGCGCTCACGGGCGTCCGAGGCCGCGTGCCCCGGGCGTGGCGGCCCTTCGGTACGGGTGCATGCCCGCTACGAACGCCGCGTCGTCGACGCGGCGGTGGCCGGCCGGCGGGTCGTGATTCGGCTGCGGATCCGGCGGCTGTTCTGCGACGACCGCGACCGTCGCCGCTCCGCCCGCCGGGTCGAGGCCGCCGGGTTCCCACGCGAGAAGTGGCTCGAGGACTTCGACTTCGGCGCGAATCCGAACATCAACCCGGCCACGATCAACACCCTCGCCACCGGCGCCTGGATCACCGCGGGTGAGCCGCTCTGCCTGATCGGCGACTCCGGGACCGGCAAGTCGCGCCCGCTCATCAGCCTGGGCACCGCCGCCGCCCAGCAAGGGTTCCGGGTCACAGTCGGTGGGAGCTGATTGACTGGCCGAATGTTCGAGACTCCCGACGAGCTCCACAGCCTCCAAGTCCTGCTCGACGCGTCTTTGGCCGGCTCCAGCAGCCATCTCAAGTCGATCATCCGGCCAGGTGAGAGCACCTTGGACGCCGAGCAGGTCGTCCGACTCTGCCAAGGCATGTGCACCCTGGCCATCGCCACGGTCACCCGGCGCGGTGAGCCACGCATCAGCGGCGCCGACGGACACTTCCTGCACGGCCGTTGGATCTTCGGCACCCACCGTCAGGCCGCCAAAGCCCGTCATCTCGCGGCGCGGCCCGGCATCAGCGCGACCTTCATGCGCGGCGAGCAGCTCGGCATCTTCACGCACGGACACGCCGTTCCGCTCAACCCCGAGGAGACGAGCAGCGACCCGACGTGGCCGGCAATCCGCGACTACCTCGTCAACCACTACGACGGCGACGGCGACGACCCGTTCTGGGACGAGAACATCTGGTATCGCATCGACCCCAGCTGGATGGTCGCCTACAGCACCGACCCCGCCGGCCTCCTCGACCAACAACCACCAGCCTGAAAGACGCTCGAGCGGGTCCACCTCAGGCCGTCACTCAGGGTCCAGTCGAGGGGTTCTGGTTCTGGCCCACTTTTCGTGATCGACCTGGCCTGATGTTGCCGCGCGGGAGCCTGTCAGTCGCCGGCGAACCGAAGCCGGCTTCCGGGAGTATCCCGACACTCTGCCGCAAGCGTGCGCAGCCTCAGCAATCCCCTGCGTTCAGGGCCGTTGCGCGATACCTCGATCAGCTTGTCCACCTCGTCGATGAGGTTGTTCATGTCTTCAGATCGCAGAAGCGTGTCGCGATATGGGTCGATGCGGCCCAGAATGGTGAACCGTTCGTCGCCGGTGGGCAAGATTCGATCAAAGTCGCCCGCGGCGTCAAAGCGGCCTCCAGCCGGATCCGGCACACCTGTCACCACCCCTGTAGACCGCACGAGCTCCACGTAGACACCCATGCTGCCATCATCGGGAATCGCGTCTCGATCGACAAGATGGCCCTCGTCGAGATCGATGCCGATGCCAGGGTGGTCAGGCAGCGAGGAGGATTCGCTTGCGGTGCAGGTCGAATCCGGCGCGGCCGTACATCTGCCTCTTGATCACCTTGATGCGGTTGACGTTGCCCTCGACCACTCCGGAACTGTGTGGGCTGCTGCACCGACTCCCGGTCGCTGCACTTCGTCGGAGTTCTACAACACCCACCGTCCCCACCAGGCCATCACCAACGCCCGACCCATGCCTTCTGAGCTGCACGGACGACGTTTTCCGTAAGCGCAGACCGACTATTGGCACCCACAGGCCTTGGGGCAAGGCCCCCATCGACTCCAGCGGGGTAGGACGGTCGCGGTCGGCAGGGTTCCTGCATCCTGTGGCGGTGCGGAGGCATCGTTTGTGGATCCCGATCGGCGTGGCCTCGTTGGCGGCCGTCATCGGTGGCGTCGTGTGGTTCCTCGCCCGGCGGTCCTTGTCCGAGGCTGACAACTGGGCCAGCGTGGGCGGGCTCGTGTTGAGCCTCGCTGTCGGTGTCCCCGGGCTGGTGGTGTCGGTTGTCGCGTTGCGGGTGGCTCAGCGTCCGGGCGAGAGCCGGCCGCTGGAGGAGTTCGCCGACGCGCTCGTCGCGGAATACCGACGGGAACGCGGGGTGCGCGACGTCAACGACCTGCTGCCCGTGCGGTGGCACGGCGGAAGGGTCGACGCGGCCGCGGATGCGTTCCGACTGCTCGACCGCTCCCGATTGGTGATCCTCGGCGAACCGGGGGCGGGCAAGACCGTGGTGGCCCTCGAGTTGGCACTGGGACTGCTCAGCGAACGCGACAGAGGTGACCGCGTTCCCGTGATCCTGCCCGTCGCATCGTGGAACCCGATCGACGAAACGCCACAGACGTGGATGGAACGGCGGCTCATCGAGTTGTACCCGGCCTTGGGCACCACCCACGCCAACGGCACCCTCGCCTCGCACTGGATCTGGCACGAGATGTTGTTACCGGTGTTCGACGGCCTCGACGAGATGGCCGAACCCGCCCGCGCCGTCGCCCTCGACTCCCTCAACCGCTGGCTGCTCCGGAGCGAACCGCTCGTCGTCACCTGCCGCACCGACGACTACCATCGCCTCCTCGCCGGCGACGTACTGCCCCTCGCGGACGCCACGGTCGTCGAGTTGGCGCCTCTGGGCATCGACGACGTCCTGGCCTACCTCCGTGGTGCGACTCCTCCCCCGTCCCGAGCGAAGTGGGATGGTTTCGCCACCACCGGCCCCGCGGCCGAAGCCCTGTCCACGCCGTTGATGGCAGGACTCGCCCGCGCCTCGTACAGTCGCACGTCCACAGATCCCGCCCGGCTGAGCGAGTTCACCACCCGCGCCGACGCCGAGGAACACCTGCTCGCCGGGTACGTACCCGCGCTGTACGGCGACGACGAGCGGGCGTTGCGCAGCCTGCGCACCCTCGCGTGGTTGCTCGAACGTCGCGGTACTCAGCAACTGCTGTGGTGGCACATACCGCTGGTCACACACCGGGTGGCGTTCCTCAGCGTCGTAACCGGTCTGTTCGTGCTGATCGGCCTGGTGAACGAGGTATTCGTGCCCTTTCCGATCATGCGCCGCTACACCGTGGTCATCGGGCTCGCGGTCGGACTGGCCCTGATCGCCACCGGTCGCCAGTCCAGCCCTCCTTCGCGCACCCGCGTCAGACTGCGCACCATGCCCGACGACTGGTCGTCGGGCATGGTGCGGTCGATGGCGATCGGTGTCGCGGGGAGCCTCGCCGCCGGATTCGGCTTCGGCTTGGTCTACTCGTACGTCTCCCTGGTGTCCGGCGGCGTTCCCGCGTTCGCGGAAGGGCTTGAGGTCGGGGCGTCGATCGCGCTCGTGTCGGTCGTACCGATGTGCTTGGCGATGCTGCTCACCGCGCCCGCCGACATCGCCGGCGCCATCACGCCGCGTTCGACGCTGCGAGCGGACCGAACCCGAACGTTGCTGGTGTCACTGGCGGCCGCCGCGTCCGTCGGCGTGCTGGTCTGGTTCCAGGTCGCACCGTGGGTGGGCGTGTTCGTCGGCCCTGCACTGGGTGTGACGTTGTGGCTGTTGTCCGCGTGGGGCGCGCTCACCGTCGCTCGACTGGCCCTGCTGCTCCGGTGGCCCGTCCGCCTGACTCCCCGCGTCATGACTTTCCTGGAGGACGCGCACCGCCGCGGCGTGTTCCGCCAGATCGGTACCGCCTACCACTTCCGCCACCAACGACTCCAGCAGCACCTGGCCCGCACGCACCCCCATCAGGCCGACTCGATGAGCACGGACCTGCGCTCGTCCGCCCTCGTCCGCGTCGGGTACCTGGGTGCGCTGACCGGTGCCGCGGTGACGGCGTTGTACGTGTACGTGGTGGCGTTCGACAGGCTTTCCGAGACGGAATTGACCCGGTTGCTGCCGCTGTGGCTGCTGCCCGCGCTGTTCGGCTCGTTCGGCGTGTTCGCGGAAGCCGTCCTCGTCCGCCGCCCCCACCTCCTCCGCCAACGCAATGCCCTACCTCTGGTCCTGGCAGCCACCGCTTGCCTGCTCGTAGTCGTGCAGTGGTTCATGGCAGCCGTCTTTCCAGGGCTTTAGCTGGTCAATCCGGGATCCGCCTGCTGTCCATGAGCGATCGGGGTCGACGGTGACGAGCACGGCTTCGAGGTGATCATGGCGGAGGTGCGGGCCGGCGCCGTGGGAGCCGGTTCCCTCGATGCCGAATGTCGTCCAGGTGTTCGTCAGCCCGCGAACGGTCGGTTGAACACGGGTGGGACGTAGGCGACGTAACGGCCGTCACCCGCAAGCCCGTTCATGGCGCGAGGCGACAGGTCGGGCCAGACGCCCGTCCGCAACCGCTGCCACATCCGGTCGATCGCGGCGACCTGCTCATCGACGGTGAACGTGCAGTGCCCCGCTGTCCGCACGTACGTCTGACGCACGAGCCGACCGTTGCCCTCGCGGTGGGCCAGCGCCTCGTAGGACTGCTGCTGTGCCACGGTGGAGATCTGGTCGCCGAGCCCGCTGACCGTGAGGACCGGCACGCGCACGTCGCCCGTGAACAAGATTCCCCTGGACAGTTGCGACACGGCAGGAGGGTCGGCGGCGACGCGGGGAGCCGCGGCCAACCGCCCGAGGTCGGCGCGCAGGTCCAACCCGGCTTGGGCGTACAGTCGCACGACGGCGAGTTGCTGACCGGGTTCGGCCGACGCGAGTTGCCGGCCGTAGTCGACCCCCGTGTTCCAAGACGGGTTCCCGCCGGACATCTGCTCGATGGCACGCCTGCTGCTCATCGCCTGCCCGATGTAGGGCAGCGGACCTCCGGCCAACGCCTGGTACATGCCGTTCTCGATACCCGCCGCGTCCCACCACGCCGGCACCGGCGACGTGGTGCCGTCCGCCGCGAGCCCCCAGCCCGGGAGTTGGCCGATCGCGGACGCGAGCGCGATGCGCGCCCGCCCCTCCGCCGTGGACTGTGCTCCGGCGAGGGCCGAGATCCACTGCTGCCGCGCACCGGCGACGTCGGCGGGAATCCCGGTCACGGGCAGAGCGCTGTCGCCGAACAGCAACGTCCTCAGCGCGAACACGGTGTCCAGCTTCTGGTTCCACTGCCCCACCGAACCACCGAGCCCGCCGCAGAACGGGACGGCGGCGTCGAACAGGTCGGGGTGGACCTGCGCGGCGCCCGCGGCCACGAATCCGCCCATCGAGCGGCCTTCGGCGACCGCCCACCGCGCGGGCCCGAACGCCGCCTCGAACCGGCCGAGCGCGGCGGCCTGGTTGTCGATCGCCTGGGCGATGCGCCACCCGGTGACGGTCCTGGTCGTGCCGCCCACGGCGAAGCCGCGCTGGACGAGGTTCCCGGTCAGCGGCGTGGTGAGCCCGCCGTCGGCGAAGTCCATGTCCATCAGCACCACGCCGTTCCACCGGTCCGGCTTGACGAACTGGTACGGGGTGCCGTCGGGGAGGAGCCCGGACGCGCAAGCCGCCGTTCCGAGGCACGGCGTTACATCCGGTGGCGCGGCGACCGCGGCGGTCGCACCGGCCGCCAGCATCGACGCGGCTGCCAGCACGACACCGAGGTTGCGCACTGCGGACATCCGAATCTCCAGTCCCGCTTGAAGGTCGGCATCGCTCGCGAACCGCCGCGCGGCCGATTCGCGAGTCACCCGGCACGCACCACCACGAGCAGACTCATGATGTTCTTTCGCGGCAACGACCGTCAACGACAACCGGTTCCGTATTGAGTTGCGCAATTTTGCGGTAGTGGATGGTGCGCCGCGGCGCTCGACTCGACGGACGGCATTTTCGGCGAGCACACGGCCGTCCCGTGGCGCACCGCCCTGGAGGGTGTGCGCCTCCGCGTACACACCGCAGCCGAACAACCGACCTACCACCTCTTCCACGAGGCAAGTCAACCCGTCGCCCGTGCTAAATGTTAGCGCTAACCCACCTCCTGCTGACGTCGAATGTTCGTCGAACAGTCGGCACGGAAGCACATAACACCAGGCAGAAGCGGTGTCTCAGCCCTGAACGAGGGCTCCGCCCCGAACGGCGATTCACCCGGATTGTCGTGGCCCTCTTACACCAAGACTGCTTGTGAGCGTGAACAATGGGTGCCACACTGTCTCCATCGAAGCCTGCGCCGCTGACGGAAACCGCCCCGTCACAGCCCGCCGGCGGATTTGTCCAACCCGAAATTCCGGAGCAACGGGCAGCGCTGTGCCCGGCCGTGCGGCAGCACGGATGGCAGCCGGAACGTCATACGCACCGAGGAGTGAGATCAGGGTGACAGCAACACGACTTCCCCGTCCTCGCAGGGCGGCAACGCTGTTGGCGGCAGGCGTGCTGCTGCTGTCCGCGATGACGGCGGTGCTGCACGCGTCGTCCGCGCAGGCATTGGAGAACGGAGTGGCGCGTACCCCGCCGATGGGGTGGAACTCGTGGAACACGTTCGGCTGCAACATCAACGAGACGTTGATCAGGCAGATGACCGACGCGATGGTCAGTTCCGGCATGCGCGAGGCGGGCTACCAGTACGTGGTGGTGGACGACTGCTGGATGAACCCGAACCGTGACTCGGCGGGCAACCTCCAGGGCGACCCGGGCCGGTTCCCCGGCGGCATGAAGG